>CAVTFO010000024.1:0-54952 GCA_963733995.1 uncultured Thermoleophilia bacterium | reverse complement strand
TCCGTTGGAGCGATGCGGGGTAGCGGCTTGATGCCCCCAGCGGGATTCGAACCCGCGCTACCACCTTGAAAGGGTGGCGACCTGGGCCGCTAGTCGATGGGGGCCCGGAGTGAGGATAGCCTTGGCCCGTGGAGGGATACGAGCCTCCGACCTACGGCGACCGGATCGCCGACGTCTACGACGAGTGGTACGCGGAGCTCGATCCAGCGAGCGCGGTCGAGCTCCTCGCCGAGCTGGCCGGCGACGGGCGCGTGCTCGAGCTCGCGATCGGCAGCGGGCGGATCGCGCTCCCGCTCGCCGCCCGTGGCGTCGAGGTGCACGGCATCGACGCCTCCGAGCGCATGGTCGAGCGGCTGCGTGCGAAGCCGGGCGGGGAGGCGATCCCGGTCACGATGGGCGACTTCGCCGACGTGCCGGTCGAGGGGACGTTCCGCGTCGTCTTCGTCGCCTTCAACACGCTCTTCGCGCTCCCCGACCAGGAGGCGCAGGTCCGCTGCTTCGAGCGGGTGTCGGAGCACCTCGACGAGAACGGCGTGTTCGTGCTCGAGGCGTTCGTGCCCGACCTCGCGCGCTACGACCGCGGCCAGCGCGTGTCGACGACCCGCACGAAGCTCGACCACATCGTGCTCGACGTGTCGCAGCTGGATGCCGCCTCGCAGACCGTCTTCTCGCCAGCACATCCTCATCTCCGACGAGGGGACGACGGCTCTTCCCCGTGCAGGTGCGGTACGCGTGGCCGACCGAGCTCGACCTCATGGCCAGGCTCGCCGGCCTCCGGCTCCGCGCGCGCTATGCGGACTGGGCGCGGTCGCCGTTCACGGCCTCGGCGCCGTCGCACGTCTCGGTCTACGAGCGCGCTTGACATACATAGATGATCTAGGCATAGTCGGTCTATGGCTCGCGAGGCGCGACCACAGCTCGACCTCCTGCTCCTCGCCACGCTCGGGCGCGGCCCGGCGCACGGCTACCGCGCGATCGAGCTCATGCGCGAGCGCAGCGGCGGCTTCTTCGAGTACCCGGAGGGCACGGTCTATCCCGCGCTCCACCGGCTCGAGCGCGACGGCCTCGTCACGAGCGAGTGGTCGACCGGCGCGGCACGGCGCCGGCGCATCTACGAGTTGACGCCGGGCGGCCGCTCCCTCCTCGTGCGCGAGCGGAAGGAATGGGCGCTGCTGGCCCGCGCGATCGAGGCCGTGGTGGGGACGTGACGATCGACGCCTACCTCGGTGAGCTTCGCCGACGCCTCCGGCACCGGCCGTTGGCCCGTAGGCGGATCCTCGACGAGGTCGAGGCGCACCTGCGGGAGTCCGCGGAGGCGGTAGGCGAGGACGAGGCGATTCGCCGCTTCGGGACGGCGCGCGCCGTCGCGGCGGGCTACCCGCCTCCGTGGGGCTTGCTCGGCGGTGCAGTCGCCGCCGTCGGGCTCGCCGTCGCGTTCGGCGCGGCGGAGAACATCCTCCCGCCGGCGCCCTGGCCGAGCGCGGCCGCCACGCCTGCATCCATCCGGCTGCCGCAGCAGCTGGCGCTGCTCTTCGGCGCGTTCGGGGTGTTCGCGCTGCTGCTCCGCCGCGCGGTGCCGGGAGCGATCGCGCTGGGTCTCGCGGCGCTGCTCGCGCTCGCCTCCGGGCTCCGGCGCGCGTGGCTCTACGACGCGCTCGGCGTCCCCGGTCTCGCCTGGTGGGAGGTCGCCGCCGAGGCGGCGCTGCTCGGCGCGGTCGTCGGCGGTCGCCCTCGTCGCCGCGGTCGCCGCGCGCGCCTCGACCTCGTAGGGGTTGCCGCGGTACGAGTGCACGAGCCAGCTCCAGCACACGTGGAGCGGGCGCTGCTGCATCTGCCACACGTGGCAGAGCTCGTGCGTGACCAGGTCGTCCGACGGGTCCGGGGCGCCGGACGAGGATCGTCCGCACGAGCGCGTAGCCGTGGTAGCGGCGGAAGCCGGGGATGCGGAAGAACCACGGCGCGACGACGATCCGCACCCGCCGCAGCGAGACCGGCTCGGGGTAGAGGTCGAGCGTGTCGAGCCGCGCCTTCGCCCGCGCCAGCGCGGCGCGGTGCGCGGCGGTCACCGACTCGCGGCGAGGGCGACCGGCGCGAGCAGCATGACCGCGCTGCCCTCCTGCGCCTGGCGGTACTCGTACGTGAACAGGTGCGGCCGCGTGAGCCGGTCGACCGTGAGGCTCTCGGTCGCGTCGAGCGCGACCGGCGTCGTCGTGTCGGGACGGGAGAGCGTCATCTGCAGCGGCCGCGAGAGCTCGGCGTTGAAGTGGTCCTTCTGGAAGAAGAGCGTCGTCGCCTGGGGCGTCTCGCTCTCGCTCTCGGTGTCGGTGCTCGGCGGCAGCAGCGCGATCACCGAGTCCGCGTCGGTGTACTTGAAGGAGTAGAGCGCGAGCTCGAGCGCCTCGCGGCGCAGCAGCCGGTAGCGGTCGGCAGAGGGCTCGCCCTCGGTGATGGCGCAGTTGTCGCCGGCCCCGCAGAGGACGTACATCACCGAGTCGGACGTCTCGACGACCTCGTCCTCCTCGCCCGCCGCCTCGTCGCCGCGGATAGCGACCCAGCGGATCGGGCACGTCCGTCTCGGCCGTCTTGATCGACGGCTCGCTGGCGAAGACGAGGACGAGCGGCGAGCCGTTCGGGTGCGTGTAGCGCGTCGCGACGTAGTCGCCGATCTCCTTCGGGCGAGCCGCTTCGGTCTCCTCGGGCTGCCACGCCGACCAGGCTACGCTCGACTCCTTCCGCGAGTCGTCCATCGCGAGGACCGTCGCGCCGACGGCGATGCCCGCGAGCACGGCGAGCGACGAGGTATGCGATCGCGAAGCGGAGGCGGTGCACCCGCACCTCCTCGCGCGGGCGCCGGATGAGCGAGTCGCGCTCCTCCTGGGTCGGTTCGGTCACACCTTCGGCCATGACGCCTCGTTCGCGAAGTCGACGTCGGGCTTCCTGAGCTTCTGCCGGTCGAGGAGCGCGACCAGGTCGTCGCCGAAGATCTCCTTCCGCTCGATCAGCTCGTCGGCGATCGCCCTGACCCCTTCGCGGTTCTCGCTGCACGAGGTTGTAGGCCTGCACGTAGGCCTGGCCGAGGATCTGCGCAGCCATGGCCTTCTTGGACGGGTCGGAGAGCACGCCGCCGATCGGGTTCTGCTCGAACGGGCCGCCGCCGGTGCCGGTGCGGTTCATGATCTGCATGCCGATCTTCTCGAAGCGCTTCATCACGCGCTCACGGGCCTCGTCCTCGTTCTCGTCGTCGAGCGCGACGACCGGGACGGACTCAGGGCCCATTGCGGACGCGCCGACCATGAACGCGGCCTGGGTGGTGGCGCTCATCACGTCGCCGCCGACGCCGCTCGAGTTCTCGCCGTAGAAGACGCGCTCCGCGGCCATCGCGCCGAGCGTCCAGACGAGGCGCGCCATCTCCTCGCTGCGGAAGCGGCTGAAGCGCTCCTCCTTGTCGAGCGCCTGGTGGTGGCCGAGCGAGCCGCCGCGCATCCGGATCGAGAGCCGCGTCGACTCGGCGCCCTCCATGAAGACGTGGCCGGCGACGGCGTGGCCGGCCTCGTGGATCGCGACCGCCTCCGTCTCCTTCTGGATGTACTCGATCCCGATCGCCGTGCCCGACTCGATCGTCGTCATCGCCTCGACGAGGTCGTCCCACGAGAAGCGCTCGCGCCCGGTGTGGTGCGCGATCGTCAGCGCCATCGAGCAGACCTGGTCGATCATCGCCGGCGAGTAGCCGTTGGTGATCCGGGCCAGCTCGTCGCGGCGCTGCGTCGGTGTCGAGGTCGGGGTCGTGGTCGACCTTGCCGAGGTAGAGGTCGAAGACGTCGAGCCGGTCGTGCTTCGTCGGCGTCCGGAACCAGACGTGCCGGCCCATCCGGCCCGGCCGGATCAGCGCCGGATCGAGCCGGTCGATCGGCACGTTCGTCGCGCCGATGAAGTAGATCTGCTCCGCGCGCGGGCGCGGCGGGCGCAGCCGGAGCGAGGTGCTGCCCATCCGGCGCGGGACGATGTACGTCGCGTCGAGGAACGTGTTCATCCGGTTCGTCATCACGCGCTTGCCGAACGGCGGGTTGTCGATCCCGTCCATCACCACGAGCAGCTGGTTCAGCGCGAGGCCGCCGCCGCCCTGCATCCCGCCGGGGAACATGAAGCCGACGAGCCCGTTGACGCGCTGTGCGAACGCCGCTCCGCGCACGTGCGGCGACTCCGCCCGCTCGGCGAACAGCCGCTCGCGCCAGGCGCGCGTCTCGAGGATGAGGTCGCCGCTCGGGATTGAGCGCGCCGTTCGGGCCGAAGAAGAGCAGCTCCTGCAGGTCGACCGGGCCGAACGTCCCGGCGCCGCCCATGCCCGGGTTGAGCGAGTTGCGGCGCATGCCGACCGCGTCGATCTCGTCGATGAAGACGATGCACTGGCCGCCCCACTTGCGGGCGAGCCGCTTCGCCTTCCACGCGACGTAGCGGACGACGATCGCGTCGATGCCGATGAAGGTCGCCGCGAAGCCGGAGCCGGGGATGGAGACGAACGGCGAGTTGAAGCCGGTCGCGATCGCCTTCGCGAGCATCGTCTTGCCGGTGCCGGGCGCGCCGAGGAAGAGCAGCCCGCGCTCGCGCTTGCCGCCCGCCCGCTCGAACGCCTCGCCCGACTGCCACAGCGCGACGACACGCCGCACCTCCTCCTTCGCCTCCGCCTGGCCGCGCACGTCCTCGAGCCGGACGCCCCACTCGGCGTCGCCGGGCTCGAAGCCGCGGATCTGCGACAGGTTCATCAGCAGCAGCGGCCCGAACAGGATGACGAAGTTGAAGACCAGGAACAGCGGCAGCATGATCAGGAGCGGCAGCACCTGGATGAGCAGATCCTGGCCGGCTCGCTGGACCAGCAGCGAGATCGGGATGGCGATGATCGCGATCCAGATCGCCGCGCCGGAGCCAGAAGCGCCAGAACCACACGCGGCGGCGGTTGACGACGTCCTCCTCGCGCAGCTTCCGGCTGTCGTCGCCGAAGAGGCTCGGCCACGGGATCGCGCGCTTGAACGCGAGGTCGATCATCCCGCGGAAGGCGATCACGATCAGGAAGGTGGCGAGCAGCGACGCAGCCGAGTCCCCAGCCCTCGACCTCGTGGAGCCAGATGAACGACGGCCGGGCTCGTCAGCAGCGCGACCGCGGTGGCCGACCAGCGGAGGCGCCGCCACTGCTCGGCGAGGGCCCGCGAGGACTCGCCCATGGTCAGAGGCGCGGGCTCGGCAGTCGCCATCGCCAAAGGGTAGTGAAAGATGGAACGAAATGCCGATGGGATTTGAGTTGCGTGTCGGTTAAGGAGCCGCTGTTCTCGGCCGAGGAGATCGAGCGCGGACGGCGCTACCACCGGCCGCTGTACGTCGCGCTCGTCGTGGATCTCGTGCTCGCGCTGGCGGTCGCAGGTCGCGTTCGTCCTGGCGCGGCCGGAGCTCGGGCTTCCGTGGTGGCTCGAGGCGCCGGCGATCGTCGCGCTCGTGGTGGCGGCGACGGCGGTGGTGCAGCTGCCGGTGTCGTGGTGGCGCGGGTACGTCCACGAGCACCGCTGGGGCCTCTCGACGCAGACGCCGCGTGGCTGGCTCGCCGACCGGGTGAAGGGCCTCGCGATCGGGATCGTGCTCGCGGCGACGGCGCTGACGGCGCTCGTCGGCCTTGCGCGATGGACGGCGTGGTGGCCGCTCGTCGCGGCGGTCGCGGCCGCGCTGCTCGTGCTCCTGCTCGGGTTCCTCGCGCCGGTGCTGCTCGAGCCGGTGTTCAACCGCTTCCGGCCGCTCGAGGACGCCGAGCTGCGCGCGTCGCTGCTGGCGCTGTCGGAGCGGGCCGGGGCACCGGTGCAGGACGTGCTCGTCGCGGACGCGTCCCGGCGGACGCGGAAGGCGAACGCGTACGTCTCCGGGATCGGGCAGGACGCGTCGGGTCGTCCTCTACGACACGTTCCTCGACGCGACCGACCCGCAGGCGATCGCGGTCGTGACCGCGCACGAGCTCGCGCACCGGCGCGAGCGGCACGTGGTGAAGCTGACGGCGCTCGGCGATGGCGGGCGCTGCGGTCGGCGTCGTGGCCGTGTGGGCCGTGCTCGGCGACCGCGTCGCCGACCCGTCCTGGCTCCCGGCCGTGCTGCTCGTCCTCGGCGTCCTGCAGCTCCTCGCGACGCCCGGGTTCGCGTGGCTCTCGCGGCGCTACGAGCGGGAGGCCGACCGGATCGCGCTCGAGGTGACCGCGGACCCGGCGGCGTTCGAGCGGGCGTTCCGGACGCTCGCGGAGGCGAACGTCGCCGACCTCGACCCGCCACGTCTTGCCCGTGTCCTCCTGCTCACGCACCCGCCGCTGCCGGAGCGGATCGAGGCGGGGCGGCGGTTCGTTACGGTGCGCGCATGACCACAGCCACCATTCACACGAACCACGGCGCGATCGAGCTCGAGCTCTACCCGGACGACGCGCCGAAGACCGTCGACAACTTCGTGAAGCTCGCGAAGGACGGCTTCTACGACGGCGTCGTCTTCCACCGCGTGATCCCGGACTTCATGATCCAGGGCGGCGACCCGACCGGCACCGGCGCGGGCGGCCCGGGCTACCAGTTCGAGGACGAGTTCAACGACCACAAGGTCGTCCGCGGCGCGCTCGCGATGGCGAACGCCGGCCCCAACACGAACGGCAGCCAGTTCTTCATCGTCACGAAGGAGTCGGCCGACTGGCTCGACGGCAAGCACACCGTCTTCGGGCGCGTCACCTCCGGCATGGAGGTCGTCGACGCGATCTCCGCGCTGTCGACCGACGGCCGCGACCGGCCGCACGACGACGTGACGATGGAGCGGGTCGAGATCGCGGAGTAGCGCCGGGTTGCACGCGCACGGGCACGACCACGGCGCTGCCCGCGCGGCCGGGATGCGTGCGCTCGCCCTGTCGCTCGCGCTGATCGTCGCCTTCGGCGTCGTCGAGGTCGTCGCCGGCGCGCTCGCCGACTCGCTCGCGCTGCTCGCGGACGCGGGGCACATGGCCTCCGACGCGGGCGGGCTCGCGCTCGCGCTCCTCGCCGCGTGGGCGGCGGCGACGGCCGGCGACCTCGCAGCGGAGCTTCGGCTTCCACCGCGCGGAGATCCTCGCCGCGCTCGCGAACGGCGTCCTGCTCGTCGCGATCGCCGTCTGGATCTTCGTCGAGGCGATCGACCGGTTCCGCGACCCGGGCGACCCGCTCGGCGGCTGGATGCTGCTCGTCGGCGTGGTCGGGCTCGGCGTGAACGTCCTCGCGGCCTGGCTCATGATCCGCTCCGGCGGAGACAGCCTCAACGTCCGGGCCGCGACGCGGCACGTGCTCGCCGACCTGCTGGGCTCCGCGGGCGTGATCCTGGCCGCGCTGATCGTGCTCACGACCGGCTGGGTCGAGGCCGACCCGGCAGTGTCCGTCCTGATCGGGATACTCGTCCTCGCGAGCTCGTGGAGCGTCCTGCGCGAGTCGGTCGGGATCCTGCTCGAGTCGACGCCGCCCGGCATCGACGCGGAGGAGGTGGGGCGCGCGATGGTGAGCCTGCACGGCGTCCGGGAGGTGCACGACCTCCACATCTGGACGATCACGAGCGGCTTCCCGGCTCTGTCGGCGCACGTGCTCGTCGACCAGCGGCGCGGACTGCCACGGGCTCCGCGCCGAGCTCGAGCGGCTCCTCCACGACCGCTACGGGCTCGACCACACGACGCTGCAGGTGGAGCACGCGACCGGCGGCCTGCTGGAGATCACGCGGTGAGGCTCGAGGGGAAGACCGCGATCGTCACCGGCGCCTCGAGCGGGATCGGCGCCGCGATCGTGCGCGGGCTGCGGGCCGAGGGCGTGCGCGTCGCCGGCGGCGCGCGCCGCGCCGACCGGATCGACGCCGACGTCGCGCTCGAGCTCGACGTCACCGACCCGGCGAGCTGCGAGGCGTTCGTCGCCCAGGCCGTCGACGGGCTCGGCGGCCTCGACCTGCTCGTCAACGGCGCCGGCCTCGCCCTCGGGCGCGACCCGTTCTGGGAGTCGTCGGAGGAGGACGAGCGGATCGTGCTCGAGACGAACGTGAACGGCCTCATCCGGATGACGCGCCTCTGCCTGCCGCACATCCGCGACGGCGGGCACATCGTCAACATCGGCTCGATCGCAGGGCGGCAGGCGTACCCGAACGGGTCCCTCTACGTGACCTCGAAGTACGCCGTGCGGGGCTTCACCTACGCGCTCCGCGAGGACCTGCTCGGCCGGCCGATCCGCCTCACCACGGTCGACCCGGGCCTCGTCGAGACGGACTTCTCGCGCGTCCGCTTCCGCGGCGACGAGGAGGCGGCGAAGGCGGTCTACGCGGGCGTCGAGGCGATGACCCCGGACGACGTGGCCGAGTGCGTCGTCTTCGCCGTGACGCGGCCCCCGCACGTGAACGTCGACGAGATCGTGGTCAAGGCGCTCGCGCAGTCCTCGGGCGCGAGGATCCTGCGGTCGGAGCCGTGACCCTCACGATCCTCGAGGGCTCGACCTTCTGCATCTGCGACGAGCGCGGCGACATCGGCGGCGGGACGACCGGCTTCTTCGCGGACGACACCCGCTTCCTCTCGGCGCTCCGGCTCAGCGTCAACGGCCACCGGCCGCTGCTGCTCTCGTCCGCCAAGGTCGAGTACTACTCGGCCGCGTTCTTCCTGCGGAACCCGCTCGCCGGCGGGCTCCCGCCGGACGCGCTCTCGATCGCGCGCGAGCGCTTCGTCGGCCAGGGGATGCGCGAGCGGCTGCGGATCCGCAACGAGTCGATGGAGGCCGCCGCGTTCGTCGTCCGACTCGAGCTCGAGGCGGACTTCGCGGACATCTTCACCGTGAAGGACCGCGACTTCTCGCTCGGCGACCCGCTCCATGCGGCGCCGCTCCCCGACCCGGCGCGCGTCGAGTGGGACCCGGAGCACGGGCAGTTCGTGATGGAGGACCTCGGCGCCGGGTGGCACGCGCAGACACAGGTGATCCTCTCGCGGCCCGGCGAGGTGGACGGCGACTCGGTCGCGTGGACGATCGAGCTCGAGCCGCGCGAGGAGTGGCACCTCGACCTCGACGTCTACGTCTCGTCGGACGGGACGCTGCTGAACCCGCGCCACGCCGAGCAGCACTTCGGCGGCGAGCTCGACCACGTCCGCGACTCGCTCTCCGCCTGGCAGCTCCAGGTGCCGCAGCTGCGCGGGACGTGGGACCCGCTCGTCCGCTCGTTCGCGCGGTCGGTCGCGGACCTCGCCGCCCTGCGGATCCGCACGAAGCGCGGCCTCGACAAGCTCCCGGCCGCAGGGATGCCGTGGTTCATGACCGTGTTCGGCCGCGACACGCTCATCACCTCGTTCCAGACGCTGCTCTTCGGGCCCGAGCTCGCGATCGGGGCGCTCCGCGCGCTGGCGCGGCCTGCAGGCGGACGTCGACGACCCGGAGATCGACGCCGAGCCGGGGAAGATCTGCCACGAGGTGCGGCACGGCAAGGCGGCGGAGCGCTGGTTCCCCGTCTACTACGGCTCGGTCGACGCGACACCGCTCTGGCTCGTCCTGCTCTCGGAGGTGATCCGCTGGACGGAGGACCTCGGCCTCGCGCGCGAGCTGCACGAGCCGGCGCTGCGCGCGCTCGCGTGGATCGACGAGTGGGGCGACCGCGACGGCGACGGGTTCGTCGAGTACGAGCGGCGGACGCCGCGCGGGCTCCTCAACCAGTCGTGGAAGGACTCCGGCGACTCGCAGCGCTTCGCCGACGGGCGCATCGCGGAGGGCCCGATCGCGCCGTGCGAGGTCCAGGGCTACGTCTACGACGCGAAGCGGCGGATGGCCGAGCTGGCGCGCCTGGCGTGGCGCGACCGGCCGCTCGCCGAGCGTCTCGACGCCGAGGCCGACGCGCTCATGGAGCGGTTCAACGAGGCCTTCTGGGTCGACGCGCGCGGCGGCTACTACGCGCTCGCGCTCGACGGCGAGAAGCGGCCCGTCGACTCGCTCTCCTCGAACGTCGGCCACCTGCTGTGGAGCGGGATCGTCCCGGAGGAGCGCGTCGAGTGCATCGTGGACGCGCTCGCGGGCGACGCGCTCTTCTCCGGCTGGGGCGTGCGGACGATGTCGGCCGACGACGCCGGCTACAACCCGCTCAGCTACCACAACGGCACGGTCTGGCCCCACGACAACTCCCTCATCGCGGCGGGGCTCGCCCGCTGCGGGCCGCTGGTTCGAGGCGTTCCGGATCGCGCGGCGGATGCTCGAGGCGTCGGAGTTCTTCGACTACCAGCTGCCGGAGGTCTTCGCCGGGCTGCCGCGCTCCGAGACGCCGTTCCCGATCGCGTACCCGACGGCGGCGCGGCCGCAGGCGTGGGCCGCGGGGACGCCCGTGCTGCTGCTCCAGCTGATGCTCGGGCTGCGGCCGAACGGCGCGCGGCATGCGCTCGAGAGCGTGGCGCCGGAGCTGCCGTCGTGGGTCGGGGACGTGCGGCTCGAGGGCGTCCGCGCCTTCGGCCGCCGCTGGGACGTGGTTACACGGGAGGGGCGCGTGGAGATCGCTCCGGCGTGAGGGTCGCGATCGTCAGCCCGGTCTGGTTCCCCGTCCCGCCGACGGGCTACGGCGGCATCGAGTGGGTCGTCTCGCTGCTCGCCGACGGGCTCGTCGACGCGGGCCACGACGTCGCCCTCTTCGCCTCGGGCGACTCGCGGACGAAGGCCGAGCTGCGCGCGGTCTACGAGCGGGCGCCGAGCGAGTGGATCGGGAACACGTTCTGGGAGCTGCGGCACTTCATGTACGCGCTCGACAGCGCCGACGAGTTCGACATCCTCCACGACCACACCGGCCTGCTCGGGCTGACCCTGACCGGGCTCTCACGAACGCCGGCGGTGCACACGGTCCACGGCCCGATGAACGGCGAGCCCGGAGAGCTCTATGCGACGGTCTGTCGCCTCAACCCGGCGGCGAAGCTCATCTCGCTCTCGCTGAACCAGCGCAAGCCGCGCCCGGACCTGCCGTGGCTCGCGAACTGCCCGAACGCGCTCGACTTCTCGCTCTACCCGGGGACCGCGCACCGCGGCGACTACCTCTGCTTCCTCGGCCGGATGAGCGTCGAGAAGGGCTGCCACCGCGCGATCGCCGTCGCCCGGGCCGCCGGGCTGCCGCTGAAGATCGCGGGCAAGAACCGCGAGCCGCTCGAGCGGCAGTACTTCGACGAGTTCGTCGCGCCGCACCTCGACGACCAGATCGAGTACCTCGGCGAGGTCAACCACGGCGAGAAGGTCGAGCTGCTCGGCAACGCGCGCGCGACGCTCTTCCCGATCCAGTGGGAGGAGCCGTTCGGGCTCGTGATGATCGAGTCGATGGCGTGCGGGACGCCGGTGATCGCCACCCGCTGGGGCGCGGTCGAGGAGGTCATCGAGGACGGCGTCAACGGCGCGATCGTCGACCACTACCGCGACATGCCGGCCGCCCTCGAGCGGACGGACGCGCTCGATCCCGCCGCGATCCGGTCGTCCGTCGAGGAGCGGTTCGCGCCGGAGCGGATGGTGCGGGACTACCTCGCCGCCTACGAAGCGGCGGTCTCGGTCGCCGAGTCGGTCTGAGGGAGCGGCCGCGACGGCATTGCCGGCGGCGGCGCCGCGACCTCCACGCGGCGGAGCGTGCGCACGTCACGGCTCAGCAGCACGAGCGCGTTCGGCGACGAGCACGACGGCGGCGAACAGGAGCAGCGTCTCGGTCGACGCCGATGCGCGGTCGGCGATCGGGCCGACGATGGTGAGCCCGATCGGGATGACGACGAACGAGCCGAGCTGGTCCCAGGCGGCGACGCGCGAGAGGCGGTCGCGCGGGACGTGCTGCTGCAGGGCCGTGTCCCAGAGCACGCCGAACACCTCGATCCCGATCCCGGCGACCACGGCCGCGGCCATGATCAGCGGCAGCGGCGCCGCCACGGCGAGCAGGACGAACAGCGGCCCGCTCAGGAGGATGCCGAGCACGGCGACGACGAGCGGCCGCTCCGGCCGGATCCGCAGCGAGAGCAGGCCGCCGAGGAGGAAGCCGACCGCCTCGGCCGAGACGATCGCGCCCCAGGCCGCGGCGCCGCCGAGGTCGCGGTCGGCGATCGCCGGGCCCGAGCACGGTGATCGCGGCGCCGAAGGCCAGGTTGCCGAGCGCCGCGGCGAGGACGATCGCCCACAGCCAGGTGCGGGAGCGGAACTCGTCCCAGCCCTCGCGGAGCTCGCGGACGAGGTTCTGCGCCTGCGCGTGGAGCGCGCGCGGGAGCCGCAGCCGGACGAGGAAGGCGGCGCTGACGAGGAACGTCGTGGCGTCGAAGGCGAGCGCCCAGCCCGGAGCCGACGGCGGCGACGACCACGCCCGCGGCGGCGGCGCCGACGATCCGCGTCATGCTGTTCGACAGGCGGAGGAGCGCGTTCGCCTCCTGCAGCCGGCTCTCGCTCACGACGTGCGGCGTCAGCCCGGCGGCGGCGGGCCAGAAGAACGCCTCCGCCGAGCCGCGCACGGCCTGGAGCACGAGCACGTGCCAGAGCTCGGCCGTCCCCGTGAGCAGCAGCGTCGCGACGGTCGCCTGGACGGCGAACATCGTCAGGTCGGTGCCGACCATGACGAGGTTCCGCGGCAGGCGGTCGGCCCAGACGCCGCCGACGAGCGTCAGCAGGATCTGCGGGACCCACGCGGCCGCGAGCACGAGCCCGAGCTCGGTCGGGCTCCCGTCGAGGTCGTCGAGGACCGCGAAGGCGAGGGCGACCGGGGCGAAGCTGCTCCCCAGCAGCGAGGCGGTGCGGGCGAGGAAGAGGAGGCGGAAGTCGCGCTCGCGGAGCGCGGCCGACGCTTCACGCAGCACGCGTGCTCCAGTAGCGGGCGAGGCCGAGGTACGACTGCCAGAACGGGATCGCCGAGTCGATCGCGCGCCGCGTCTCCTCGTCCACGTCGAGGCCTGCCTCGACCTCGGCGGCGAAGGCGTCGGCGTCCGGGACGCGCCGCGCGATCGCGGCCCACTCGTCCAGGCGCGCGCGCAGGTCGGCGAGGTGGCGCGCGACGTCGGTCGCGACGCCGAAGTGGATGAGCGCGAGTCGCTCCGGGTCGCGGCGCTCGATCTCGTCGAGCGTGCGGTGCCAGGCCTCGACGTCGACGTCCGGCGGCGGCGTCGGCGGCATCACGAACGTCGTCGGCTGGATGCGGACGCCGGCGGCGTCGCCGGCGAGGAGCGTCCCGTCGCGGTCGAGGTAGCAGACATGGTGCTTCGCGTGGCCGGGGGACGGGAAGCAGTCGAGGCCGACGACGCGCGGGCCGACGACCCGGACGTTCGCCTCCGGCACCGGCGCGAGCTCGCCCCAGAGCGTGTCGAAGCGGTCGCCGTAGAGCCGGCGCGCGCTCGCCTCGAGCCGTGACGGGTCGACGAGGTGCGGCGCGCCGACCTCCGACACGTGCACCTGCAGCCCCGGGTGCTCCCGCACGAGGACGCCCGCGGCGCCGGCGTGGTCGAGGTGGATGTGCGACAGGAGCAGGTGCCGGATGTCGGTCAGCGCGAGGCCGCGCGCGGCGAGGCCGGCCTTCAGGCTCGCGGCCGCGGACGCCGGGCCGCAGTCGTGGAGCGCGGGCCCGTCCTCGGTCTCGACGAGGTAGACGCCGATGACCCGGTCGCGACCCTGGTGGTGGAGGTCGATCGGCTCGAGGCCAGTCGACACGGGGCTACGACGCGAGCGCGGCCGAGGCGACGAGCGCCTGCTCCAGGTCCTCGAGCAGGTCGTCGGCCGACTCGATCCCGACCGAGAGCCGGATCAGCTCCGCCGGCGCGGCGAACGGCGCCTCGGCCGTCGACGCGTGCGTCATCGCCGCCGGCAGCTCGATCAGCGACTCGACCCCGCCGAGCGACTCGGCGAGCTGGAACAGCCGCGTCGAGCGGCAGATTGCGAGCGCCTGCTCCTGCGAGTGCGCGAGGAACGAGACCATCCCGCCGAAGTCGCGCATCTGCCGCGCCGCCAGCTCGTGCATCGGGTGCGAGGCGAGGCCCGGGTAGAGGACGCGCGCGACGGCGTCGTGCTCCTCGAGGAAGGCGGCGACGCGGCGCGCGTTCTCCGAGTGCCGCGCCATGCGCAGCGCGAGCGTCTTGATCCCGCGCAGGACGAGCCACGAGTCGAACGGCCCGGGCACGGCACCGAGCGACTTCTGCAGGAAGCGCAGGCGCTCCGCGATCGTGGGGTCGTTCGTGGCGACGAAGCCGCCGATCACGTCCGAGTGCCCGCCGAGGTACTTCGTCGTCGAGTGGAGGACGACGTCGGCGCCGAGCTCGAGCGGGTTCTGCAGGTACGGCGTCGCGAAGGTGTTGTCGACGACGACGATCGCGCCGGCGGCGTGGGCGGCGTCGGAGATCGCGCGCAGGTCGAGGACGTTCAGCATCGGGTTCGACGGCGACTCGAGCCAGACCAGCCGCGTGCGCTCGTCCATGTGCGCGGCCGCGTCGGCGTTCAGCTCGGCGGCCGGCACGTACTCGAACGCGTAGCCCTTCGGCTCGTACACCTGCGAGGTCATCCGGTAGACGCCGCCGTAGACGTCCGCGACGAGGACGCAGCGGTCGCCCGGGTTCAGCAGGTGCATGAGGGTGGAGCTCGCGCCGATCCCGGACGCGTACGCGAGCCCGAACTCCGCGCCCTCGAGCGAGGCGAGCGCCGTCTCGAGCGCCGTCCGCGTCGGGTTGGCGACGCGCGAGTAGTCGTAGCCCTTGTGCCGCCCGACCTCCTCCTGCACGTACGTCGCCGTCTGGTAGATCGGCGTGATGACGGCGCCGGTCGCGGGATCGGGCTCCTGCCCCTCGTGGATCGCGCGGGTCTCGAAGTCCATCTAGCGCTCGATGCTAGCGGCGCCGACCCACGCGGCGAGGTCCTCGAGGACGCCGTCGAGCTCGTCCACCGGCTCGTCCTCCCACCAGACGCCGTTCACGCGCAGGACGTTCGCCTTCCGGTCGTGGACGACGTCGATCCGCCCCGCGACGCGGTCGCCGTGGAGGATCGGGAGGACGTAGTAGCCGTACTCCCGCTTGTCCGCGGGGACGTAGATCTCGAGCTTGTAGCGGAAGCCCCACAGCCGCTCGGCGCGCGTGCGGTCGTAGATCAGCGGGTCGAACGGCGACAGCACCGTCGTCCGCCCGCGGAACGGGCGGCGGTCGGCGAGCAGGTCGCGGTGGACGTACCACGGCCCCTTCAGCCCCTCGACCTCGTGCGGGACGAGCACCTCGTCGCGGACGAGCCCGGCGAAGGCCTCCTCCAGTGGGAGCAGCCAGAGGTTGGGGATGCGCTTCCACCCCGACGCGGTCATCGGCCCGACCTGGCGGTAGCGCTGCTCGACGTGGTGCCGCGCGGCTGCGGCCGTGGGCAGCGCCTTCGCGGGCGGGACGACGCGGTCGGCGACGTCCCAGATCCGCTCCTGCCCCGCGCGGCCCGCGACGAGCACCGCGCCCTGCGCCCAGAGGAACTCGAGCAGCTGGCTCACGTTCTTCCCGTGCGACCACCCGGTCGACTCCCACGGCCGCACCGAGCGGTCCTCGAGCTCGCTCTGGCGCAGCGGGCCGCGGCGGCGCAGCGTCGAGAGCACGTAGCGGCGGAACGAGGCGTTGTCCTCGAGCCACGCGCGGACGCACGACGCCGCGGGCGTCGGCGGGCGGATAGCTGCGCCCCACCGCCTGGACGAGCGGCCAGGCGTCGACGGGGTAGAGGAACGCGCGCCAGGTGAAGAGCGCCCGCTCCTCCCACAGCAGCCGGTCGAGCTCGGCGACGTCGTAGCGGCCGAGCCGCGAGAACAGGACGAGCTGCTCGGAGCGCGCGATCGACCGCGTCGGGTCGAGCTGCAGCGCGCCGGTGTCGTGGACGACCTCGAGGATCGACCGCGGCTGCGGCCGGTCGAGCCGGGTCGCCCGCACCGCGAGGCGCCGCGCCTGCTGCAGGGTCAGCGTCTCCACGCGTCGCCTCTGCCACCCTATGACGTGCCGCCGCAGGGCGGCGACCCCCACCGTGGACATGCGCTCCCTCACCGACTTCGTGCTGGCCGAGCTGCCGCCGGCCCCCGGCGCGCGTGCTCGAGGTCGGCTGCGGCGCCGGCGATCTCGCCCGGACCATGGACGGCGCAGGATACGAGGTCGTCGCGATCGACCCGGCGGCACCCGACGGCGAGATCTTCCGGCGGATCAAGCTCGACGAGCTCGACCCCGGCGGAGCGGTTCGACGCGGTCGTCGCCGCGTTCTCGCTCCACCACGTCATCGACCTGAGCGTCGGGCTCGACCGCATCCGCGACGTGCTCCGGCCCGGCGGGCTCGTGCTCGTCGAGGAGCTCGGCTTCGACCGGCTCGACGAGCCGACGGCGGAGTGGTTCCACGGCCAGCGCCGCGCGCTGGTGGCGGCCGGGCGACTGCCGTCCGGGCCGAAGACCGTGGCGGAGTGCCGCCGCGAGTGGGACGACGAGCACGTCGGGCTGCACGGCGCCGACGACGATGCGCAGCGAGCTCGCGGCGCGGTTCCGCCAGCGCTCCTTCTCGTGGCAGCCGGCGCTGTACCGCTACCTCGACGGCGTCGCCTCCGAGGCGCTCGAGCGGACGCTCGTCGAGGCCGACGCGATCCAGCGCGCTCGGCTTCCGGTACGTCGGCGAGCGCGCCGCGTGAGGAAGGCGCTCGCGGTCGGCCTGCCGCTCCTCGCGGCGTGGCTCGTCGTGGCCTCGGCTGCTGTTCGTGTGGCCGCACGACGACGGCCCGATCGCCGGCCGAGCCGACGCGGTCGTGTCGCTCGCGGGGAGCGCGAGCCGGCTCCCGGTCGCCGAGCGGCTCGTCGCGGACGGCGTCGCGCCGGTGCTCGCGGTCTCGCTCGACGGCTCGCCGAACAACCGCGAGTCGGAGCAGCTCTGCCGGCGACCCGCGGCCGCGGCTCGTCTGCTTCCGGGCCGACCCGATCTCGACCAGGGGCGAGGCCCGGGCGCTCGAGCGGCTCGCCCGCGAGCGCGGCTGGGACGACGTGGTCGTCGTCACCTCGGACTTCCACGTGTTCCGCGCGCGGCTGATCCTCGAGCGCTGCTTCGGCGACCGGCTTGCGTCTCGAGGACGCGCCGTCGAGCCCGCTCTGGCGGCCGTGGCACATGGCGACGGAGAGCGTGAAGCTCGCGCTCGCCCTGACGCTGCGCCGCGGCTGCTGAGCTACGAGCGCCCGCGTGGGCGATGAAGTCGAGCAGGTCGGCGCGCGTGAGGACGCCGACCGGCCGGCCGCCGCGCGCGACCACGACCGCGTTCGTGCGGCCGGTGAGCGTGGCGAAGACCTCGTCGAGCGACTGCGACGCGTCCACGGCGGCGAGCGGCGGCTGCATCGCGGCCGCGACCTCCTCGTGGAGCGCGTCCGGGTTCCTGAACACGCGCTCGAGCACGTCGCGGTCCTGGACGGAGCCGATCACGTCCGTGAGCGAGTCGGCGTCGCCGTTGCGGACGACGGGGAGCTGCGAGACCGAGTAGCGCTGCATCAGGTCGATCGCCTCGCCGACCTTCTGGTGCGCGCCGACGGTGATCAGCGCCGGGAGGTCGACCTCCTCGACCCGCTTCGAGCGGAGCACCTCCTCGACGCTCGGCGCCGGCACCCGCCGCTCGACGAAGCCGTGCTCGAGCATCCAGTTGTCGTCGTAGAACTTCGACATGTAGGAGCGGCCCGAGTCGGGGATCATCGTCAGGATCGTCGTGTCGGGGCCGAGCCGCTTCGCGAGGTCGAGCGCGGCCCACACGGTCGAGCCGCCCGAGCCGCCCGCGAGGATCCCCTCCTCCCGCGCGAGGCGGCGCGCGGTGAGGAACGAGTCGCGGTCGGAGACGCGGATCCACTCGTCGACCACGTCGCGGTCCATCGTCGCCGGCCACGTGTCCTTGCCGATCCCCTCGACGAGGTACGGGTGCAGGTCGCTGTCGTCCGCCGCCGTGTAGACGGAGCCCTCCGGGTCGGCGCCGACGACGAGGATGTCCGGGTTCCGCTCCTTCAGGTAGCGGCCGACGCCGGAGATCGTGCCGCCGGTGCCGACCGAGACGACGATCGCGTCGAGCTCGCCGCCGGTCTGCTCCCAGATCTCGGGGCCGGTCAGGCGGTAGTGGGCCTCCGGGTTGGACATGTTCGAGTACTGGTCGGGCTTGAACCCGCCCGGGATCTCCTCGGCGAGGCGGGACGAGACGGAGTAGTACGACTCGGGCGAGTCGTGCTCGACCGAGGTCGGCGTGATCACGACCTCGGCGCCGTACGCGCGCAGCATCGCGATCTTCTCCTGGCTCATCTTGTCGGGCATGACGAAGATGCACCGGTAGCCCTTGATCGCCGCGGCGATCGCGAGGCCGACGCCGGTGTTGCCGGAGGTGGGCTCGACGATGGTGCCGCCCGGCTTCAGCCGTCCCTCGCGCTCCGCGGCCTCGATCATCGCGAGCCCGATCCGGTCCTTCACCGAGCCGCCGGGGTTCAGGTACTCGAGCTTCGCGAGCACGCGCGGCTGGACGTCGCGCGCGATCCGGTCGAGGCGGACGATCGGAGTGTCCCCGACGAGGTCGAGGACGGTCGGGTACTCGCGCGCCATCCCGCGCGAAGCTTAGTGATCCGCGCCGCGGGCAACGACCCGCGCATGAGCCTCGGTCTTCGCCCGCTCCTGTTCCTCGCGGCCGCGGTGCTGTTCGCGATTCAGGCCTTCGGACGGAACGACTCGGACGTCGACTTCCTCGCCGCGGGCCTGGCGCTGATGGCGATCGCGTTCGCGCTCGGCGGGGGCGGCGGTCGCAAGCTGTTCTGACTCGGCACGGTCCTGTCACACGCGCGTGCGAGGGCGCGTGCGACGATTCGGCAAGGGCGCCGCGAGCCCCCATGGGGGGATGACGTTTCGCGTTCGCGCGCTAGTGGCGGAAGTGGCGACGGCCGGTGAAGACCATCGCGGCGCCGGCGCCGTCGACCGCGGCCACGACGTCCGCGTCGCGCTTCGAGCCGCCGGGCTGGATCACGGACGTCACGCCCGCGGCGAGCGCGAGCCGCGGGCCGTCCGGGAAGGGGAAGAACGCGTCCGAGGCCATGGCCGCGCCGGCCAGGTCGTGCCCGTGCGCACCGGCCTTCTCGACCGCGATCCGCACTGCGTCGACGCGGCTCATCTGGCCGGCGCCGATACCGACCGTCCCGAGCTCCTTCGCGAGCACGATCGCGTTCGACGACACGTGCTTGCACACGCGCCACGCGAACAGGAGGTCGCCCCACTGCCCCTCGCTCGGCGAGCCGCAGACGACCTCCATCGACGCCCGCTCGCCGACGCCGGAATCGCCGTGCTGGACGAGCAGCCCGCCGGGAACGCGCTTGAGGTCGAGCTCGCCGGCGGTCCAGCCGCGGCGCTCGCGGTCGACGAGGATTCGCGTCGCGGGCTTGCGCCGCAACGCCGCGAGCGCCCGCTCCGCGTACCCCGGCGCGATCAGCACCTCGACGAACTGCTCCGCGAGCCGCTCCCCGAGCTCCTCGTCCACCGGCCGGTTGCACGCGACGATGCCGCCGTAGGCCGAGGTCGGGTCGCCGGCGAGCGCCCGCTCGTACGCGGCGAGCGCGCTCGCGCCGACCGCGACGCCGCACGGGTTGGCGTGCTTCACGATCACGCACGCCGGGAGCGCGAACTCGTGCAGCAGCCGCACCGCTCCGGCCAGGTCGTTGAGGTTGTTGAACGAGAGCTCGCGGCCGTGCAGCTGCTCGACGCGCGAGAGGAGGTGGCGGCGCGCGGCGTTCTCCCGGTAGAAGGCGGCCCGCTGGTGCGGGTTCTCGCCGTACGCGAGGTCGAGCTCCTTCGTGAACGCGAGCGTGAGGCGCGTCGGGAACTCCTCGATCTCGGCGAACCAGGCCGCGATCGCCGCGTCGTAGGCGGCGGTGGCCGCGAACGCGTCCGCGGCGAGGCGCCGGCGCGTCTCGACCGACACGGCGCCGGCCTCGCGCAGCTCCGCGAGCACGGGCTCGTACTGCTCCGGCCGGCAGACCGCGGCCACGTGGGCGAAGTTCTTCGCCGCCCCGCGCAGCAGCGACGGCCCGCCGACGTCGATCAGCTCGACCGCCTCGGCCTCCGTCACGCCGCGCCGCGCCGTCGCCTGCTCGAACGGGTACAGGTTCACGCAGACGAGGTCGAACGGCGCGATCTCGTGCTGCTCGAGCGTCGCCACGTCGTCGTCCCGGTCGCGCCGGGCGAGGATCCCCGCGTGGATGCGCGGATGGAGCGTCTTGACGCGGCCGCCGAGCAGCTCCGGCACGTCCGTCAGCGACTCGACCCGCGTCACCTCGAGGCCGAGCTCCTCCAGGTGCGCGGCCGTACCGCCGCTCGCGACGAGCTCCCACCCGAGCTCGGCGAGGCCGCGCGCGAAGGCGTCGAGCCCGGACTTGTCCGAGGTCGAGATCAGCGCGCGCACAGCTCACCCACCACGCGCGGGAGCAACACGTGCTCGGCGGCGTGGATCCGCGTCTCGAGCGTCTCGCGCGGCTCCACCGGGACCGGCACCTGCGCGAGGATCGGCCCCGAGTCGAGGCCCTCGTCCACGACGTGCACGGTCACGCCCGTCGTCTCGACGCCGGCCTCGAGCGCCTGCTCGATCGCGCGGAGGCCCGGGAAGGCGGGAAGGAGCGACGGGTGCACGTTCACGATCCGCTCCGGGAAGCGGTCGAGGAACGGGCCTCGTCAGCAGGTGCAGGTACCCGGCGAGGACGACGAGGTCGACGCCGAGCTCCTCGAGCCAGGTCGCCATCGCGAGGTCGCGCTCCTCCCGGCTCGCGTGGCAGTCGAGGGCGAAGGTCGCCGTGGGGATTCCTGCCTCGCGCGCGCGCACGAGCGCGTGGGCGTCGCGGCGGTTCGACGCGACCGCGGCGATCGGCAGGCCGGCGTCGACCAGCGCCTGCAGGTTCGTGCCGTTCCCGGAGACGAGGACGCCGATCACACGAGGAGGCCGATGACGTGGCCCGCGTCGGCGTCCTCGGGCGGCACGACCGCGCAGAAGCCGATCCCGCAGTTGAAGACGCGCCGCAGCTCCTCCTCCTCGACGCCCTGCTCGGCGAGCCAGGCGAACACCGGCGGCCGCTCCCACGAGTCCCAGTCGATGCGCGCCTCGACGCCGTCGGGGAGGACCCGCGGCAGGTTGCCGAGGATGCCGCCGCCGGTGACGTGCGCGAGCGCCCTCACGTCGGCCCGCGGCACGCAGCTCGCGGACCTGGTCGAGGTAGAGCCGCGTCGGCGGGAGCAGCAGGTCGGCGTCGAAGTCGTCGTCGCCGACGAGGCGCCGCACGAGGGTGAAGCCGTTCGCGTGGATCCCGGCCGAGGGGAAGCCGAGGACGACGTCGCCGGGGCGGCAGCGGGAGCCGTCGATCACGCGGTCGGCGTCGACGATCCCGACGCACGTGCCGGCGAAGTCGAGCTCCTCCTCGCGGTAGATGCCGGGCAGCTCGGCGGTCTCGCCGCCGACGAGCGCGCACCCGGCCTCGCGGCAGACGGCGGCGGCGCCGTCGACGAGCTCCGCGACCTGCTCGAGGTCGATCCGGTTCGCGGCGACGTAGTCGAGCAGGAGGAGCGGCTCTGCGCCGGTCGTGATCACGTCGTTGATGCAGTGCGCCGCGAGGTCGACGCCGCACCAGCGCAGACGGCCGGCGCGGCGGGCCAGGACGAGCTTCGAGCCGACGCCGTCGGTGGAGGCGGCGAGGAAGCGGCCGTCGCCGAGGGGGTGGAGCCCGGCGAAGGCGCCGAAGCCGGTCGCGCCGGTGGACTCGACCGCCGTCCGCAGTCGGTCGACGACCGACTCGGCGACGGCCAACGAGACCCCGGCGGCCTCGTAGCTGAGGCGCTCCTCCGTCACGGGCCGAGTCTAGAGCCGATTCCGGTCGTCGAGCGGGCGCCCAAAGTCAGTCTAGGACCTTCGGCGTGACCCTACGTCGAAAGCGACAAAGCAACAGACTGTCACTAGGTCGCTTTGAAGCCGTACTCCAGGTCCCGGAGCGATCGGACGGGCGGGATCGCCGCGTGCCCCGTCCAGGGGCACAGCGCATCCCGCCCGTCACGACACGCCACGTGCCGACTGAGAGCAGGTTCCTGGCCGGAGCGCCCGCACCGCAGGTGCGCGCGCGCAGGCCACACGACCACGCCCGCCAACGTCCTGCCGTGAGCAGACGCCCCTTGGCCGAAGGGCGGTTCATCCGCCCGGGAGGCCACACCCCACGTCCGAATCAGCCACTCAGGCAGAAGGAGGGGGCTCGTGGGGGAACCATGGGTTCCCCCACGCTAAAGAAACTGCTCGGCAAACAGCTCGGGCCGTCCCTGCGGGCCTCCGGGAACGAAGCGCACGACCGTCTCGCCGACCAGCACCGCCCCTTCCTCGCGCTCGAGGTCGAGGAGCTCCGCGAGCACGCGCGCCTTCTCCTCGGGCTCGTCCGCCTTGAGCTGCAGCTCGCCGAGCCGGAACTCGTCGCTCTCGCCGATCAGGTCCTCGAGCCAGTCGCGCGGCGGATGCAGCTCGAGCCGGTAGCCGACGCCGGTCGAGACGAACGTGCGGCGGCCGCCGTGCTCCTGCACGCGCAGGTCGCGGGCCGCCGCGGTGCTCGAGCGCCTGCTCGAACTCGTCGTCGTCGAGGGCGACGCCGATGTGGTCGACGCGCGGGAGCGGCCACTGGCCGGGCTGGACGACGACGTTGACCGCGCCGCGCTCGAGCTCCGACAGCCGGAGCTTGAAGCCGCGCTCGTCGAGGTCGTCCCAGGAGACGCCGGCCTCGAACGACGTCTGCTCGTCGCCGATCCGCCCGTACCGCGCGACGAGGTCGAACCCGAGCTTCCCCACGTACCGCGCCTCCACCTCGCGCACGCGGCTCGTCACGAGGTGGTAGTGGAAGAGGAACACCCGCCGGCGAGGCTAGCGAACGGGTCTCACCCCCGCGATCCGAGCGACGCCGTCGTCGCTCGAGCACGACGTCCGACGAGCAGCGGGCCCGCCGCCTCGAGCCGCCGCGCCTCGTCCTCGTCGGTGAAGTAGCGCCCGATCCCGAACTCGATCCGGCCCGGACGGCGCGACGTAGCCGCGGATGAACGTTCCCTCGTCCGGGCGTGCGTCGCGTCGGCGTGCCGCCGAGCCATGTCTCGCCGCCGTCGGTGAGCGGGACATAGACGGTCGTCGCCGGCGTCGTACGGCGTCGGGAGGGCCGAGATCTCGTAGCTCAGCGTCACGTAGCGGCCGCGGAACAGGTCGACGGGATCGACCGGCGCCGTCTTCAGCGTCACGTCGGTTCCGGAGGCCAGCGCCTGCTCGTTCCACGCGATCAGGCCGAGCGGCAGCAGCGCCTGCGCCGCGACGAGCGCCACGAACAGCGAGCCGGCGCCGTCGCGTCATCGCATGCTCCCGACGAGCCGCGACCGCTGCCGCTCGAGGAGCCACGCGAGCCCGAGCAGCAGCACGCCGGCGCCGACGAAGCCGATCGAGCGCGGCAGGAAGTCCCAGAAGAAGTCGAAGTACCGCGCGCAGCACGTCGACGCCGACGGCGACGATCCCGGCGGCGACGAGCGCCGGCTCGTCCTCGACGTAGCCGACCACGATCGTCCCGAGCGCGAGCGCCGCGAACAGCAGGTTGAACAGGATCGGGTAGAGACGACGGCGCCGCCGTCCGGCGAGCCGAGCGGCGCGAGCACCGCGAGCACGACCAGGAACGTCGACGGCGAGCAGCCCCGCCGCCTCCCACGGGCGCGGTCCGTCGGCCGCGGCGAGCAGCGCGAGCGCCGCGGCGCCGGCGCCGGCGGCGACCGCCAGCGCGACGAGCGCGGCCAGCGCGCGCCCGTCGACGCCGCGTCGTCGACGGCTCGTGCGCCGGCGCGAACGTGAACACGAACGTCCCGAGGAGCAGCAGCGGAAGCCCGAGCGCGCGCATCGGCGCACGGAAGCCGGCCCGGTCGAGCACGCCGCGGTCGCCCGTCCCGAGGCCGTACAGCGCGCAGCCGTAGAGCGCCGCGGCGACGGGCGCGTACCAGCCCGGCGTCGCCGTCGAGCTCGAGCAGCTCCGTGAGCGGCCAGACGCCGAGGGCGACGAGCGAGAGCGCCGCGAGCGCCTGCGCGCGGACGACGGCGGCGACCGCGCCCGTGAGGAGCGCGATCGCGAGGAACGCGAGCGGCCAGTGCGCATCGACGTGGTACATCTGGCCGACGAGGAAGATCTCCGCCGCGAACGCGAGGCCGCCGAGGAGGTAGAGCGCCTCGCCGACGTGCGGATGCGTCCCGCGCCGCTCGCGGAGGACGTAGCCGGCGCCGTAGGCGGCCGCGACGAGCGCGAGCAGGAGGACGACGCGCGTCGGTCGCGGCATCCCGTCCCAGTTCGCGGCGACGAAGAGGACGACGCCGAGCCCCGCCGACGACGGCGCCGACGGCCGAGACGACCCGGACGATCCGCTCGCGCGTCGCGGCCGGCGCCTCGCGCGCGTAGCGGCCGCGGATCGCGGCGGCCTGCTCCGGGGAGACGAGCCCCTCGGCCGTCCAGGCGTCCAGCTCGTGCTCGAGCTCGCTGCAGCCTCATGTGCTTACCATAGCGTGTTTGCTATAGAAGGCAACCCCGTTGTACGCTCGCCCCGTGGCCTGCGCTCGCCCTCCAGCTCGCGCCGGTGGCGCTCATCGGCTTCCTCTACGGGCGGCGTGCCCTGCGCCTCGCGCGGCGCGGGACGCCGGTCCCTGCGCTGCGGCGCCTGAGCTTCGCGCTCGGCCTCGTCCTGTACCTCCTGGCCGTGTCGCCGCCGCTCGAGCGGCTCGGCGAGGAGCGCCTCTTCTCGCGCCCACATGCTCCAGCACGTCGTCCTCGGCGACCTGGCCGCGCTCGCGCTCGTCGCTCGGGCTCACCGGGCCGATGCTGCGGCCGGTGCTCGCGCTTCCGGTCGCTGGGGCGCCTGCGCGTCCTCGCCCATCCGCTCGTGGCGCTGCCGCTCTGGGCCGCGAACCTCGTACCTCTGGCACCTGCCCGTCCTCTACGAGGGCGCGATCCGCCACGACGCGCTCCACGCGCTCGAGCACGCCTGCTTCCTCGGCTTCGGGATGCTGATGTGGGCCGCGGTCGTCGAGGTCGTCCCCGGGCCCGGCCTGGTTCGGCACCGGCTGGAAGCTCGCGTACGTGGTCGTCGTGCGGCTGCTCGAGACGGTGCTCGGCAACGTCTTCTTCTGGTCGGGCGAGCCCGTCTACGGCACCTACGCGCGAGCCGAGCGGATCTGGGGGATCAGCCCGCTCGCCGACCAGGGCTACGCCGGCGGGATCATGATGGTCGAGGGGTCGCTCGTCACGATCGCCGCGCTCGCGTGGCTGTTCCTGCGGCTGGCGCAGGAGGGCGAGCTGCGGCAGGAGCTGCTCGAGCGCGGCCTCGATCGCCGCTCGGTCGATCGTGCCGTTCGTTACGGGCGCGGGCAGGAGTTGTCGCAGGGCCGCTGAATGGGCGGGCCTGGTGCCCGTCGATCACGTCGACCTCTGCGTCTCCTCGGTCGAGCGCAGCCTCGCCTTCTACCGCGAGCTCCTCGCGCCGCTCGGCTACCACCGCGTCGCCGAGATCGAGGGCGAGCGCGGCGAGACGGTCTGGTACCTCGTCGGCGAGCGACGACGCGGTCGGCCTGCGCGAGTCGCAGACTCCCGACGGCGTCGACCGCTACCGCGTCGGCCTGCACCACCTCGCGTTCCGCGCCGAGTCGCGCGCCGTGGTCGACGAGCGCGCCGCTGGCTGCGCGAGCACGACGCGGAGATCGAGAGCGGGCCCGAGGAGTACCCGTACTCGCCCGGCTACTACGCCGTCTTCTTCGCCGACCCCGACGGGATCAAGCTCGAGATCGTCCACAACCCCTAGGAGGCACGCATGTCCACCACGCCGGAGCCCGATTCGACCGTCACGCCGCCGCCGCGAGCCAGTTCACGCCGCCGATCGGGATGGGCTTCTTCCCCGGCAACGCGGAGCTCGTCGTCTGGATCCTCGCCCTCCTCGTGGCGATGCTCGTGACCTGGATCGCGGACACGCTGGGCACGGGCGACTGGATGCAGTTCTTCCTCTTCACGACGGTCGCGTACCTGCTCAGCCGCGGCATCGCGAAGGCGTCGCGCGTGTACGAGGTGTAGGCGTGGGGGAACCCATGGTTCCCCCACGAGCCCCCTCCTTCTGCCTGAGTGGCTGATTCGGGCCTGGGGTGTGGCCTCCCGGGCGGATGAACCGCCCTTCGGCCGAGGGGCCGTCTGCTCACGGTAGGACGTGGCCGGGCGTGGTCGTGTGGCCTGCGCGCGCGCACCTGCGGTGCGGGCGCTCCGGCCAGACACCTGCTCTCGATCGGCACTTGGCGTGTCGTGACGGGCGGGATGCGCTGTGCCCCTGGACGGGGCACGCGGCGATCCCGCCCGTCCGATCGCTCCGGGACCGATCGCTTGAAACCGACTTAGTAACAGTCTGTTGCTTTGTCGCTTTCGATCCTTGTGCCGTGGCCGATTCGGGCTAGGCGCGCGCGGGCTCGAACCGGAGCTTCCCGAACTCGACCGGCACCGCGGTCGGGTACTCGCCGGTGAGGCAGGCGCGGCAGAGCGCGCTCGCGGGACGGCGCGTCGCCGCCTGCAGGCCCTCGAGCGAGAGGTAGGCGAGCGAGGTCGCGCCGATCAGCTCCCGCA
The DNA here is from genome assembly GCA_963733995.1 of uncultured Thermoleophilia bacterium. Classification (GTDB taxonomy): domain Bacteria; phylum Actinomycetota; class Thermoleophilia; order Gaiellales; family Gaiellaceae; genus DATHTC01. Next base: position 28,316 of record CAVTFO010000024.1, on the reverse strand, counting down.
CCTCCTCGACGGTGCGCGACGAGGCGACGAGCTCCTCCGGGTCGGCGAGGTCGATCCCGTAGAAGCACTGGCCCACGATCGGCGGCGACGAGACGCGCACGTGCACCTCGGCCGCGCCGGCGTCGAAGAGCATCGCCACGAGCTGCCGTGTCGTGTTCCCGCGCACGATCGAGTCGTCGACGATGACGATGCGCTGTCCGGCGATCTCTGCGACCGGGTTGAACTTCAGGTGCACGCCGAGCTGGCGCAGGCCCTGGTCGGGCTGGATGAACGTCCGCCCGACGTACCGGTTCTTGATCAGCCCGTCGGAGAACGGGATCCCGCTCGCTCGCGCGAAGCCGACGGCCGCGGGCGTGCCCGAGTCCGGGATCGGGAGGACGAGGTCGGCGGCGGCCGGCGCCTCGGCCGCGAGCCGCTCGCCCATGCGGATCCGCGCGCCGTGGACCTCGACGTCCGACAGCCGGGAGTCGGGGCGGGCGAGGTAGAAGAACTCGAAGATGCAGAGCGCGCCGCCCGCCGGCGGCTCGACGCGCCTGCAGCGAGCGCAGCTCGCCGTCGGCCCCGACGACCACGACCTCGCCCGGCCGGACTTCCCGCTCGTACGTCGCGCCGAGCAGGTCGAGCGCGCACGACTCGGAGGCCACGACCCAGTCGCCCTCCGGGAGCCGGCCGAGGCAGAGCGGCCGGAACCCGAGCGGGTCGCGGAAGGCCGCGAGCTCGCCGCCGGCGAGCGCGACGCAGGAGTACGCGCCGTCGAGCCGCGCCATCGCGGCCGCGACCGCGTCCTCGAGCGGGCCCTCCGCCGAGCCGACGAGCGCGGCGATCGCCTCGGAGTCCGAGCTGGCGGCGCCGGCCAGCCCGAGCTCGGTCCGCAGCTCGGCGGCGTTGACGAGGTTGCCGTTGTGGCCGAGTGCCACGGTCCTCGTCCGGCCGTGGTGGACGAGCGGCTGCGCGTTCGCCCACTTGTTCCCGCCCGTCGTCGAGTAGCGGACGTGGCCGATCGCGAGGTCGCCGCGGAGGCCCCGCAGCGTGCGCTCGTTGAAGGCCTGCGTCACGAGCCCGAGCTCGCGCAGCGCGGTCAGCCGGCCGCGGTCCGAGAGGGCGATCCCGGCCGACTCCTGGCCGCGGTGCTGCAGCGCGTGGAGGCCGAAGTACGCGAGCCGGGCGACGTCCCGCGTCTGCGACCGGACGCCGACGACGCCGCACATCAGTCGCGCGGTCCCCAGGCCGCGGCGAGCTCGTCGAGCGCGAGGCCCATGATCGTGTCGCCGCCGACCATCCCGAGCCGTCGCAGCGGCACGCCCTCGAGCGAGGCCACGTCGTTCGGGTGCGCACGCGATCACCGCCTGGCCGCCGCCCTCGCCGAAGAGGCGCGGCGCGTCGTCCGGCAGCTCGAGCTCGGCCCCGACCCCGCTCCACAGCGCCGCCTCGGCGAGCGCGACGGCGAGCCCGCCCTCCGAGGCGTCGTGCGCGAGCGAGAGCCGCGCCGCGTTCCGCCAGAGGAAGGCGACGAGCGCCGCCTCGGCCTCGAGCTCGAGCGGCGCCGCGGCCCGCCGACCTCGCCGAAGCGCGCCTGGTACTCCGAGCCGTTCAGCGTCACCGGCCCGGCCCCGGCGAGCAGCACGACGTCGCCCTCGCGCCAGCCGCGCGGGCACGGCGCGGACGTCCTCGACGCAGCCCGACGCAGCCGACGACCGGGGTCGGGTCGATCGGCCGCCCGTCCGTCTCGTTGTAGAGCGACACGTTCCCGGACACGACCGGCGTCCCGAGCGCCTCGGCCGCGAGCGCCATGCCCTCGATCGCCTCGGCCAGCTCCCACGCGATCTCCGGCTTCTCCGGGTTGCCGAAGTTGAGGCAGTCCGTCAGCGCGAGCGGCCGGCCGCCGGCGCAGGCGACGTTCCGCGCGGCCTCGAGCACGGCGAGCGCGCCGCCCGTCCGCGGGTCGAGCCGTCCGGTGCGCGGGGCGGCGTCGAGCGAGACGGCGAGGCCGCGCAGCGAGGGCCGCAGCCGCAGCACCGCCGCGTCGAGGCCGGGGCGCCGCAGCGTGCGCGAGCCGACGAGGTGGTCGTAGCGGCGGAAGACCCACGCGCGCGAGCGGACGTTCGGCGAGGCGAGCAGCTCCAGCAGCGCCTGACCGTGTGGCGGCGCCTGCGGCGGAGGCGGGGCCGGGAGCGACGGCCGCGGCGCGCGCGGCACCTCGTAGCGCGGCGCCTCGTCGGTGAGGAACGCGGCCGGGATCGCGCCGAGCTCGTCGCCGTCGTGGAACGCCCGCAGCTCGCGCGTCTCGGTCACCTCGCCGATGACGGTGCACGGCAGCTCCCAGCGCGCGCACACCGCGCGGACGGCGTCGAGCATCGTCGGCCGGACGACCGCGACCATCCGCTCCTGCGACTCCGAGATCATGATCTCCCACGGCTCGAGCTCCTCCCGCAGCGGCACGCGGTCGAGGTGGACGTCGATCCCGAGGTCGCGCGCCATCTCCGCGAGCGACGAGGCGAGCCCGGCGGCGCCGCAGTCCTGCAGCGACTCGACGAGGCCGCCCTCGACGAGCTCGAGCGAGACCTCGATCAGCCGCTTGCCCGTGAACGGGTCGCCGATCTGGACGCTCGGGCGCTTGTCCGCGTCGTCCTCGCCGAGCTCGGCGCTCGCGAGCACGGAGGCCCCGCCGATCCCGTCGCGGCCCGTCGTGGCGCCGAAGAGCACGACGGCGTTGCCCGGCGCCGACGGCGCCGGCGCGCTTGACGCGGTCGACGGGGAGGACGCCGACGCACATCGCGTTCACGAGGCAGTTGTCCGCGTACGCCTCGTCGAAGGTGGTCGTGCCGCCGACGGTCGGGACGCCGACGCAGTTGCCGTAGTGGCCGATGCCGCCGACGGCGCGGTCGAAGGCCCAGCCCGGCTCGCCGAAGAAGAGGCCGTCGAGGAGCGCGATCGGCCGGGCGCCCATCGCGACGATGTCCCGGAGGATCCCGCCGACGCCGGTGGCGGCGCCCTGGAACGGCTCGACCGCGGACGGGTGGTTGTGCGACTCGACCTTGAACGCGACCGCGAGCCCGTCGCCGACGTCGATCACGCCGGCGTTCTCGCCGGGGCCCTGGAGCACGGCGTCGCCGCGGGACGGCAGCCGGCGCAGGAGCGGGGCCGAGTGCTTGTAGCCGCAGTGCTCCGACCAGAGCAGCGAGAAGACGGCGAGCTCGAAGTGGTTCGGATCGCGCTCCAGCAGCTCCCGGATACGGTCGAGCTCCCCGTCGGTGAGACCGAGCGCCCGGTGGAGCGGCTGTTCCTCGACCGTGCTCAGGTGTCCGACTCTAGCGGCGGCGCCGGTCGTGCTCAGTCGTCGTCGACCGGGCGGCGGAAGCATCATCGCCGGGCCGACCCAGGAGCGCACCAGCCCGGTCGCGCAGTCCACGCCGCACCTTCGTCGAGCCGCCGCCCGCTCGCTGGTCGTGCGCCGTGACGGCGACGCGCACGGTGTACGCGCCGCGGGCGGTGCGATGGAGCCGCGAGAGCCTCCACTCGACCTCCGAGCCGATGCTCAGGACGGCCGAGCTGCGTGATCTTCCGACGTCCGATCACGCCCGGGGGCGCGACCGTCTGCGTGTAGGGCTGCCAGCGGCCGTTGCGCGTGAAGCCCGCCGCGAACCGGTCGCCGCGGGCGCTGTTGAGACCGGCGACCATCGACCCGAGCCGCTTCCCGACGGCCGCGGTCCCGCACCGGTCGATCGGCGCCGCGGGACGTGGTGACGCGGCCGCTGCAAACACGAGCGCGCCGAGCAGCGCGAGGGTGACTGCGACGCGCATGGACGGCGACAGTAGCACCCGTTTTGCCGTCTTTGCAGAGCGCTTGCCAAAACGCTTGACTATGCGGGATCCGGTGGCTTAGGCTCGGTCCGGTCAGGGTCTTTTCGTGGTGTTCTCCGCAGGAGGTTCACACCTTGCATCGCCGTCGCACTTTCTCGGCCTTTGCCGTTGCGGCAGGGGCCTTTCTCATCTGCAGTGCCGTCGCGTCCGCTCAGCCGGACGCCGCCATCCGGGGGGTGGCGAAGACGATCACGCCGGCGCCGGCGTTCACACCGGCGCAGCAGCTGCCGCAGGCCGGCGCCGACTGGATCACGATCGGCGGCGGTCTCACCAACGACCGCCATTCGACCCTCAACCAGATCAATCGCACCAACGTCGCCAATCTCCGGCTCGCGTGGCGGACGGAGCTCCCGGGCGTCACCTCGTTCGGCGGTGCGTTCGGCACGTCTCGTGCGTCGGGACAGGCCAACGCGCTCGAGCACGACGGGGTGCTCTACCTCCCGCAGGGCGACAACACCGTCCAGGCGATCGATGCGGCGACCGGCGAGATCATCTGGCGCTACAAGCCTGGCTACGCCGAAGTCGTTCCAGCCGATCATCTCGTCCAACCGCGGGCTCGGGCTCGGTGACGGCAAGCTGTACATGGGTCAGCTCGACGGCAACCTGGTCGCGCTCGACCAGAAGACCGGGGCGCTCGTCTGGAAGACGAAGCTCGGCCGCCCGCAGGACGGCTACGGCATGACCTCCTCCGCCCTCTACTACGACGGCATGGTCATCCAGGGCATGTCCGGCGGCGACTGGGGCGCGCGCGGCTTCCTCGCGGCGTTCGACGCCGAAGGACGGGCACGAACTGTGGCGCTTCTACATCATCCCGCAGCCCGGCGAACTCGGCGCCGGCTCGTGGCGGCCCGGTGAGTGGGAGATCGGCGGCGGCGCGATCTGGCTGGCGTCGAGCGTCGACCCCGAGCTCGACATGATCTACTTCGTCACCGGCAACCCGGTGCCGTGGAACGGCCGCGGAGCGGGATCGAACCTGTTCACCGACTCGATCCTCGCCGTCGACGCCCACTCGGGTCAGTACCGCTGGCACTTCCAGTCGGTCCACCACGACATCTGGGACTACGACCTCCCGAACCCGCCGTTCAGCTTCGAGATGGAGGTCAACGGCGTGCAGCGTAAGGCGGTCGCCGCCTCCGGCAAGACCGGGTGGCTCTACATCCTCGACCGTGTCACCGGCCTCCCGCTCTACGGGTCCGCGGCTCCCGGCGGGATCCGCGAGAAGAAGGTCCCGCAGGACCGCTACTCGGAGACGTGGAAGACGCAGCCGCACGTGAACGGCACGCCGTACGTGAAGCAGTGCTCGACCCGCAAGGACTGGCGGAAGCCGGCTCCCGACGGGAAGCTCTACAAGGTCGGCTGCATCTTCACGCCGTACAACCCGAGCCGGTTCTACGCCTCGCGCCCGAGCGCGTCGGGCGGCACCGACTGGCCGCCGACGAGCTTCAGCACCGAGACGAAGTACGCGTACGTCTGCGCGACCGAGAGTCCCGGCTCCGGGCTCGGCGCGATCCCGAAGCGGCTCATCGACCCGCAGCCGGGGCAGATCCTCACGGTTCTGGGCGTCAACTTCGGCGGCGGGGCGACGGGGAAGACGACCGGCGTGTTCGCGGCCGTGGACATGCGTGACCACTCCATCAAGTGGACGAAGGCCTGGGCGGCGCCGTGCTACAGCGGCTCGTTCAACACGGCGGGCGGCCTTGTCTTCGTCGGTCAGACCGCGGGACCTGCTCGCGTACAACACCGAGACGGGCGACCAGCTCTGGCAGTCGCCGAAGGTCACCGACGCGATCATCAACGCGCCGGGGATGACCTACAGCGTGAACGGCAAGCAGTACGTCACCGTCCTTGCCCGCGGGATCAAGGGCAACGACGCGGTCTACACGTACACCCTGCCGTAGCCGACGACTCGAGGAGCGGCGGCCGCCCTCGCGCGGCCGCCGCTCCTTCCCGTTTTCAAGCCGCGTTGATATCCTGTAAAGCGCTTGGCACGGCAGCAGGATGCCAGCCGCCCTTCACTGTCGAACAATCGAACCCGAGGAGTTCACACGTGCATCGGTCCCGCCTCATCCTCGCGGTCGTCACAGCGCTCGTCGCGGCGCTCGCGGTCGCGTCCTACGCGGCCGCGCGGCCCTCGGCCTCGACGGCCCGGGTCGCCGTCAAGGTGTCCGCGAAGGAGTACCGTTCACCCTCTCGAAGTCGACCTTCAAGAAGCGCGACGTCGTCACCTTCACGCTGACGAACCGCGGCGTCGAGCCCCACGACTTCAAGATCACGCGCCCGCAGACGAAGAAGACGCCCGTGATCCTGAACGGCCGGAGCGCGAAGTTCACGCTCACGCTCGCCAAGAAGGGCCGGTACTTCTACCTCTGCACCGTCGGCCGGCATGCGGCCGAGGGCATGGCAGGTTCGTTCGTCGTCAAGTAACCGGGACCGCCGGGCCGGCCTCCGTTGGGGGCCGGCCCGGTTACCATCGCACTCGATGAAACTCGCTCTCGCGACCGCCCTCGCCGCCGTCACCGCAGCCCTCGCGGGCGCGGGCGACGCCCATGCTGCCGCGACCCCGGACACCACCCGGCCGGGCGTCGTCTACCGGGTCAACGTCGCGATCTTCGACAACCGGATGACGATCTCGCATGACGCGCTACATCCGCGGCGCGATCATCCGGTACCACGTGTCCAACAAGGGCACGAAGCTGTACGGGTGGGTCGTCCAGGGCGTGCCGCTCCAGCGGGCGCTCCGGCCGGGGCAGACGGAGAAGATCCTGATCAACTTGTTCCGCCGCGGGAAGTTCGTGGCCGCCTCGACGTACCGGGGCCGGCCGGTCGTGCGGCGGATCATCACGATCTATTAGGCCCGCCCTCGTCCTCGCGGCTGTCCTGGCGCTGACCGCGTGCGGCGGTCGCAGCGACGCCGGGCGACTGGGCGCAGCCGAACGGCGACCTCGCCTCGACCCGCGCCGCCCGCGGCTCGACGATCGACGCGCGAATGTGGCGACGCTGCGGCCCGCCTGGCGTACCGGCTCCCGGCCCGGTGGTCTACTCCGGGCTCCACGCCTCGACGCCGCTCGCGGTCGACGGGCGGGTGTACGTGCAGACGCTTCGGAGCGACGTCGCGGCGCTCGAGCTCGAGACGGGCCGCGAGCTGTGGCTCCGCCGCTTCGGCGCGCCGAACACGGGCCCGAACGGGATCGCGTACGCCGACGACGCATCTACGGCGCCACCGACACGCGCGCGTTCGCGATCTCCGCGGAGACGGGCCGCGACGCTGGCTCCGCCTGCTCATCAACCGCTTCGAGCAGTTCGTCGAGTCGCGCCGGTCGTCTCGGGCGACCTCGTGCTCACGAGCACGGTCGGCTACGCGCCGGGCGGCAAGGGCGCGCTCTACGCGCTCGACCGCGAGACGGGCCGCGATCCGCTGGAAGTTCGTCACCGTCATCGACCCCTGGCGTTTCCCCGACTTGGCGGAGGCGGCGGCGCCTGGCAGCCGTTGACGGTCGACGGCGACGGCCGCGTCTATGCGGGGAACGCGAATCCCGGCCCGTGGGGCGGGACGCCGCGAGTTCCCGAACGGCGGCGTCGTTCCCGGGGCCGGCGCGCTGGACGTCGTCGCTGCTCGTGCTCGAGGAGGGCTCGGGCGGCTCGTCTGGGCCGACCAGGTGACGCCGCACGACATCCGCGACTACGACTTCCAGAACTCGCCGGCGCTCGTCGAGACGGCGGGCGCGACCTCGTCGTCGGCTCGGGGAAGGCCGGCGTGGTGATCGCGTGGGACCGGGAGACGCGGGCGAGCGCGTCTGGGAGCGCAAGGTCGGGCTCCACCGCGAACGACGAGGGCCCGCTCCCCGCGCGGCCGAGCCCGATCTGCCCCGGGCTGCTCGGCGGCGTCGAGACCCCGGTCGCCGTCGCGGACGGGCGCGTGTTCGTCCCCGTCGTCGACCTCTGCGTCTCGGGCAGCGCGACGTCTACGACGACCTCGACGACTCGACGCCGCGGCGGGCACGGGACGGCTCGTCGCGCTCGACCTCGCCACCGGCCGGAGCCGCTCTGGGAGCGGCGGTTGCCGAGCCCGTGTTCTCGTGCGCGACCGTCGCGAACGACGTCGTCCTCACCGCCGACTACGACGGGATCGTCCACGCGTTCGCGGCCGAGGACGGGCGGCCGCTCTGGCGGCGCGGCCTGCGCGCGCGGACGAACTCCTGCCCGGCCGTCGTCGGCGACACGCTGCTGTCGGGCGCCGGCGTCCCGCGCGGCCCGTCGTCGGTCCCCGAGCTCGTCGCGTTCCGGCTGCCGGCTAGGGGCTAGCGGCGCGGTGCGCGGACGGAGCCGAGGTTCTGCGGCACGCGCTGCGTGAGCCCGCTCGGCCACGACTGCAGGTCGACGTTGCGGCCCGGCGCCGCCGACGTCCGCGAGAAGAACGTCCGCGCGTTCTGCCAGAACCGGAGCGTCTGGCCCTGGGCCGAGCGCGGGAGGACGAGCGTGAAGCGACCTTGTCGGTCCGGCCACCGCGCCAGCACCGGGCGGATCACGCCGTTCCGGCCGGAGACGCCCACGAGCATCCCCTGGTAGACGGCGCCCGGGTACGACGTCGTGTCGGGCGTCGTGATCGTCGTTCCGCTCGCGGGCAGGCGGATGTCGAGCTCGGCGCTGCGCAGCCGCTGGAAGCGGACGGGGCGCGCAGCGGGGAAGACGTACGAGGTGTTGCCGACCGCGACCTGCACGTTCATCGGGACCGGGTTCGCCTCGGTGCGGTCCGAGGCGGCGAAGAACGACGTGTAGCGGCCCGACGCGTCCGCCGGCGTCGACATCGTCCAGAAGTCGCGGTCGAGCGTGCGGGTGATGACGACGGCGCCGCGGACGGGCTCGCCGGCGGCGTTCAGCACGCGTCCGCGGAGCTGGTAGGTGTAGAGGACGACCGGCGGCACGCCCGCCCTGCCGGCGCCGCCGACGCGTCCGGTGACGACGACGTTGCCGTTGCGCTCGACCGTCGCTTTCAGGTTCGAGAGCCGGTAGGAGACCGTGAAGGCGCCGCGCGCCCGGAGCAGCGCGGCCCGCTCGCCCGCTCCGAGCCGCCGGCCGTTGACCGTCGCGCCCGACGCCCCGGCGACGCGCACGACGTAGCGCCGCGGCTCGGTGATGTTGATCGGGTAGCGGAAGCGCCCGCTGGCATCGGTCGCGGCCGGGAGGACGTAGCTGCCGACGGCCACCCTCGCGCCGCGGACCGGGGCGCCGCGGAGGACGACCCGGCCGCTCACGAGCGGCGTGTTCGAGCTGTTCGGGTTCCACTGCTGCACGAAGAGGCGGCTCTGCGTGAGGATCCGGGCCGGCGACGCCTGCGCCTGCGTCCGGCGCGCGCGCTGCGGCGCGGCGGGCGTGCGGAGGACGTTCACGACGCGCTCCGAGGCGAGCCGCTGCGGCTGCGCCGAGCGCGCGGCGAGCGTCCGCGGCGGCGGCGGGTCGGCGTTCTTCGAGCCGCCGAGCGCGAAGACGTGCAGCTCGGTCGCCGGTGCCGCCGTTCGACGACGTCGGCGTGCCGCCGACGGTGATCGCGACGTACTGCCGCCCGCCGACCGAGTAGATCGTCGGCCCGGCGGCGATCGGGTGGCTCGTCTGGAACGTCCAGAGGACGCGGCCGTTGCGGAGGTCGAACGCGCGCACGACGCCGTCGCCCGCCGCCGGCGAACCCGAGGCCGCTCGCCGTCGTCGTGACGCCGCCGCGCTCCGGCTCGGGCGTCTTGAACTTCCAGACGCGGCGGCCGGTGTTGACGTCGATCGCGCGAGATCGAGCCGTAGTCCTTCCAGTTCGGGTTGACCGTGCCGAAGTTGCCGATCTCGAGCCCGAGGAAGACGTCGCCGAGGACGAGCTTCCGCCGCTTCTGCGTCGGCGTCAGCCGCTGCTGCGTCAGGATCGCGGAGGTCTCGGCCGCGGCGTTCACGATGATGTTCCGGCCGGGGTGGAACGACGCGGGCGAGTAGTTGAGGCCGCCGATCGAGGACGGGTAGACGACGACCGGCTGGCCCGGCCGGAGCGGCGGGTGCTCGGTCCGGTCGATCACCCGCACGCGCGAGTAGATCGGGCGACCGGTCCGCGCGTCGTAGGCGAACCAGACGCCCTCCATCGTCGCCGACCGAGACGACGCGCCGCCGCCTGCCGCCGACGCGGGCGTTGTAGACGAGCGGCGGCTGCGCCGTGTCGTAGCTCCACTGGTTCCGGATCATCTGCTGCTGCCACCACTTGAGCCGGCCGGTGCGGAGGTCGACGGCGACGAGCGAGTTCGTCCGCGGGTTGCGGCCGGGGCGCAGCTGCGGCCAGTAGAGCGGCGTCGCCGAGCCGGTTCCGAAGTAGAGCGTGTTCGTCCGCGCGTCGATCGTCGTCGGCGTCCAGACGACGCCTCCGCCGACGACGCGGCTCGGCCGCCGCCAGCTCTGGACGTCGGGCGGGATCGTCCAGAACGGGTTCGCCCAGGCCGGCGAGAGGTCGGGCTTGTACGCCATCACGAAGCCGCGCACGCCGAACTCGGAGCCCGGCCGCGCCGATGACGACCCGGTTGTTCGCGCACATCGGCGCGCTCGTCTCGGAGTAGCCGAAGTTGATCGACGCGCCCGGCACGGCGGCGGCGATCGGCACCTCGCGGATCACGTTGCCGTTGCGCGGGTTCAGCGCGACGATGTGCATGTCGAGCGTGAGCAGGAACAGCCGCCCGGCGCAGTAGGCGAGCCCGCGGTTCGCGACGATGCCGAAGTTCGAGTAGAGCGCGAGCTTGTTCGGGTCGTGGCGCCAGAGGACGCGGCCGGTCGTCGCCGTTCGACCGCCCAGACGCTGTTGTCGTTCGTGGTCATGTAGAGGACGCCGTTGATCGCGAGCGGGTAGCTCTGCTCGCCGCGGCTCACGGTCGCGTCGATCTGGCGGAAGTCGACCTTGAACACGCGGCCGAGGTTGTCGACGTTCGCCGGCGTGATCTGGCTCAGCGGCGAGTACCGGTTCTGGTCGGCCGTCCGACCGAACGCGAGCCAGTCGCCGCTGCCGGAGACGGCCGCCCGTCGCCGTCGCTCGCGGAGCCCGAGACGCCGGCGAGCGAGCGGCGACGCCGAGGAGGAGGAGCCCGTCCGCGGCCTCATCGAGCGCCGATCGTAGTCTCCTGGCGAACCGGTCGCAAGCCCTTTGCGCGCGGGAGCCGCGGCTCGAGCGCGACGGCGAGCGGGAGGAGCGCGAGCAGAGCGAGCCAGGGGGCGAGCGGGACGATCCGGCGCTCGCCTCCGACGCGCGCGTCGAGGCCCGTCGCCGAGCGCCCGTGCGACCGCGTCGCGGGCGGCGCCGCCGAGGTCGTCCTCGCTCGACGGCCGCGCCGCCGCGGCGGCCGCGAGCGCCTCGAGCGTCTGCTCCGCGCGCGGGTCGGGGCGGTACAGCTGCTCGGCGATCCCGCCGCGGCGGAAGACGCGCTCGTCGGCGTCGCCCACGTGGACCGGTCACGAGGTCGATGTTCGCGGCGCGGAGGGCCCGCGCGACCTCGCCCTCGGCGAACGGCCGCGACTCGCCGTCGGTCAGCACGACGAGCACGCGGCGCCGGTCGGCGGGAAGGAACAGGTTCGCGCCGGCGGCTCGCCGATCGCGCCGAGCGTCGTCGACGACGGTGTTCACCTCGCGCGGGGGCGGCGCCTCCGAGGCGAGCGCGCGCCGCGCGGTCTGCTCGAACGCGTCCGGGTCGGCCGAGGGGAAGAGGAGCGGCACGGTCCGGTCGGTCATGCTCGCGAGCCCGACCGGCACGTCGCCGAGGTCGTCGCGCACGCGCACCGCGAGCTCGCGCGCGCGGTCGAGCCGCGTCGGCGCGCCCGGCGCCGCGGCGGCGCTGCATCGAGCGCGAGACGTCCACGACCACCATCACCGCGGCGTCCGTCCGGACGCGGCGCTCGCTCCTCGCGCACGAGCGCCGGCTGGGCGCACGGCGAGCGCGAGGAGGAGCGGCGACCGCGACGGCGGCCGCCGGCCGCCGTACGGAGCGGCGCGGCGGGGCCGGGAGCGCGAGCGTCGGCGCGGACGCGGGCGGCGCGGCGCTCGGCGAGCACCCAGGCGGCGGCGGGACAGGACGGCCGCGAGCGCGACGAGGAGCCCGAGCGGCGAGAGGAGCGTCATCAGTACCCGCGCCCCGGTGTGCCGCCGCCGGCGCCCCGCCGGCCGCCGCCGCGCGGGCCGGCGCCCGGGTTCGTCCCCGGCCGCTCGCCGCGGGCCTCGAGCAGCCGCAGCAGCAGCTCGAGGTCGTAGGCGGCCTCGGTCGTCCCCCGGCTCCGCCGTCGAGCGCGTTCCCGAACGCGGCGAGCGCGCGCTCGGCGGGCGTCGCCCTCGCCGCCGCCGGTGCCGGCGTCCGCGAACAGCAGCGTCCCGAGGAGGACGGATGCCTGCGCCGCCCGGCGGCCCGTCCGTGCTCCTGCGCGACGTCGGCGAGCGCCGTCTCGGCCGCCGAGCGCACGCCCTGGCGCTCCTGGCCGCCGCCGAGCCCGGCCCTCCGGCTGCGGCACGGCGGTGGAGCGCGAGCGCGCGGCGCGGCGTCCAGGTCGTCCCCGAGCCCGAGCGAGGCGCTCGCGACGCGCCCGCGAGCGGCGCGTCCGCGGTCCACGCGACCGCTGCCCGGCGACGAAGCGCGCGTCGTCCTCGGCGCATGCGCTCGTCCCAGGCGCCGGCCGCGCGCGGCGAGCAGGCCGGCGACGACGGCGAGCGCCGCGAGCGCCGGCGGCGACGAGCGAGCCGGAGCGGCCCTCATGCCGTCCGCCACCGAGTCGCGCGCCCCAGGCCAGCGCGGCCGCGAGCGCCGCCGTCGCCGCGAGCGAGGCGAGCGACGAGCGGCCAGCGGGAACGGCGCCTCGCCGGTGCCGTCGCGCGCTCGGAGGGCAGCCGGGCGAACCGCAGCTCCTCGGGCTCGCGGAGCAGGCGCCGGAAGAAGCGCTCGTCCTCGGGCGCCGGGTTCAGCGCCACCACCGACAGCGGCGTCCCGCCGCCTCGATCTCCGCCATCGTCCGCCGCAGCCGCGGCAGGTCGATCGGGTCGTCGTCGAGGTCGCTGACGAGCAGGATCGCCGGCCGCTCCAGCCGCGTCGCGCGCGATCACGTCGCGGGCGAGCTCGAGCCCCGTCGAGATCCGCGTCCCGGCGAGAAGGTGTCCTGCCACGGGTTCCGCGGGAACTCCGGGAGGAAGCCGGGCTGGTCCTGCGCGCGGCAGCGTGAAGTAGCGCACGAACGGCCGCAGCTCCGTCGCCGGGCGTGCCGGGCGGCAGCGCCTCGTAGGCCGTCGTCGAGAAGACGACGAGCCCGTAGCGGCCGCCGCCGTCCGCGAGCTCGGCGAGCGTGTTCCCGATCCGCTCGAACGTGTCCGACGGAGATGCTCGCCGACAGGTCGAGGACGACGATCCCGGACGAGCCTTTCGGCACGAAGCGCGCGCGCGCTCGAGCGTCCGGGCTCGCGCCGAGCGAGCGCGGCGGCGACGAGCGCGGCCACGGCGAGCAGCCGCGAGGCGCGGCGACGGACGAGCAGCGGTCCGTCGCGCCGGCGCCGCGCAGCGCCGCGCGTCCGCGAGCGGGAGCGCGCGGCTCATGCGCGCACCTCCCGCTCGACCTCGTCGGCGAGGCGTCGAGCACCCGCTCGCGGCTCGGGCTCGGGCTCCGACCCAGGCCAGCGCTCGCGCCGCGCGTCGAGCGGTCGCCGCGCCGCGCTCGCAGCAGCGCGCGGCGAGCACGCCCACGGCACGACGCCGCTCGGCCGCGTCGCGGCCTCGGCCGAGGCCCGCACGGCGGCGAGCGCGCGCTCGAGCTCGCGTCCGCGCGCTCGCGCGCCGGCGGCCGGACGCGCGCGCACCTCGCGCGCGACGAGCGCGACCGCGCCGAGCGCGAGGCGCCGCGGCGAGCGAGCCAGAGCAGCCGCGACAGCGTCCCGGGAGCGACGCGTCGTGGTCGCAGGCGGCGCCGTGTCGACCCGCCAGCTCGGGCTCGCCCGCCGCCGCGTCCTGCGGCACGCGCGGCGCGACGAGGAGCGGCGGCCAGCGCGGCGCTCGACGCAACGGCGCCCGCCGGCGCCGCGCGCCGTGACGCGCACGGGCGGGAGCCGCACCGGCCGCAGCCCGTCGCCGGGGCGGCACGCGTCGGTGACGCAGGCGATCCGCGTGCGCCGGAGCACGACGAGCCGCGCCGTCCCGCGCCGACGCGACGTCCCGAGGCGGCGGAAGCGGCGCGACGTCCGCCTCGATCCGGACCGTGTCCGGGTCGACGAGCGCCGTGATCGGCGACGACCGTCGACGGTCGCGGTCGCAGGCGTCGCCGAACAGGACCGTGCCGGGGTCGAGCGACGTGCCGCACGACGAGCGGCGCCGCGCCCGCGGCCGGGGCGCAGGACGCAGCGCCGCGCACGACGACGGCGAGCGCCTCACCGGCGCGCCCTCCGCGCGCAGGCCGCCGGCGCTCGGCCCAGCGCAGGAACGCCTGCGCGACCTCGAGCTCCGCGGCGCCGTCGAGCACGACCGGGTCGAGCCCGAGCCGCGCGAAGCCGCGCGAGCAGCCGCCGGAACCGCTCCTCGTTCGCCGCGCGCCGGCGCGCCGCGCCTCGGACCGCCGCAGCCGCACGTCGCGGACGCGTCCCGTCCGCCGGGTCGAGCACCGGCACGACGACGCCGCCGACGTCCGGGAAGCTCGCTCCCAGGTCGGGTCCTGGACGACGACCGGCACCGGGTCCCAGCGCGCCGGCAGCGCGCGCAGCCACAGGCGCCGTCGGCGGCGGCACGCAGGAAGTCCGAGACGACGAACACGAACGTGCCCGGGCGGCGAGGTCGCGGCTCGTGGCGCAGGAGGAAGTCGAGCGAGCGGGCGACCGAGTCCTCGGGCGCGTCGAACGACGTCTCGCGTCGCGCGCAGCCGGCGACGCGTGCGGCCCGCGAGCCCGGCGGGAGCCAGAACGGCTGGCCGTCGCCGAGGTCGAGGTAGCCGAGCTCGGCGCGCGCCGCGAGCGCGCTCGCGGTGATCGACGCCGCGTCGCCGCCTCGACGCGCCTCCGGCTTCGACAGCCAGGGCAGCGCCGGCGGGTACAGCGCCATCGCCGGGCGCCGGTCGACGACGAGCGCGACCCGCGGCGCCTCGTCGGCGTAGCGCGTGTGCACGACGAACTCGTCGCCGCCGCGCGCCGCCGACAGCCGCGCCGTCGCGTACCAGTCGATCGTCGAGACGGGGTCGCCGGGCTCGTACGGCCGCGAGCCCGCGACGTCGGAGCCGACGCCGCGCCGCGCGCTCGCGCTGCTCGCCGAACGGGACGCCGACGAGACGGCGGCGCGGGACGAGCGGGAAGGTGCGCCGTCGCGACGCGGCCACGGTCAGGACGCGGCCGCGGCGGTCGGCGCGGCGACGTCCGGCGGCGGCGCGAGCTCGAGGCAGCGCGCGCTTCACGCGCGCGAGCGCCTCGTCGCGCTCGAGCTCCTCCGCCTCGACGAGGAACGACGGCTCGAGCAGCAGCCGATGGCCGAGCACGGGCAGGAACAGCTCGCTCCACGTCCGCCGGCACGACGTAGTGCCGGCCGTGAGCAGCGCCCAGGCGCGGGCGGTGCGGTCGAGCGCCAGCGTGCCGCGCACCGAGGCGCCGACCGCGACCTCCGGCAGCGAGCGCGTCGCCTCGACGAGCGCGACGACCCAGCGCTCGACCAGCTCGTCCGCGTACACGTCCGGGACCGCGTCCTGCAGCAGCGTCAGCTCCTCGAGCTCGATCGCCGGCTCGAGCGCCTCGAGCGGGTGGCTCGCGCCGCTGCGCGCGGAGGATCGCGAGCTCGTTCTCGGTGCCCGGGTAGCCGAGCGTCGTGCGCAGGAAGAAGCGGTCGAGCTGCGCCTCCGGGAGCGGGAACGTCCCCTCGTACTCGAGCGGGTTCTCGGTCGCGAGCACGAGGAACGGCTCGGGCAGGCGGCGCGTGACGCCGTCGACGGTGACCTGCCGCTCGGCCATCGCCTCGAGCAGCGCCGACTGCGTCTTCGGCATCGCGCGGTTGATCTCGTCGACGAGGACGACGTTCGCGAAGACGGGCCCGGGCCGGAACTCGAACTCGCGCGTGCGCTGGTCGAAGACGCTAGAGGCCGGTGACGTCCGTCGGCTGCAGGTCCGGCGTGCACTGGACGCGCGAGTGGACGACGCCCTCGATCGAGCCCGCGAGCGCGCGCGCGAGCACCGTCTTCGCCGTGCCGGGCACGTCCTCGAACAGCACGTGGCCGCGGCAGGCGAGCGCGGCGAGCGACGAGCCGGACCTGCTCCGTCTTGCCGAGCACGACCTGCTCGACGTTCGCGAGCAGGCGCTCGGCGACGGCGTGCGCGCGATCGAGTCCTGCCACGAGACGGATCCTACGCGGCGCCGCGAACGGCACCGCAAGCGCTTTCCCGTCCACGTGGCCCCGCCGCCGCTACAACTCCGGCCCGTGGGCGACAGATCGCGCAGCGCGGCGCGCCGAGGCGGAGCGGGCCTGGGAGGAGGCGGCCGAGCGCACGGCTCCCGCCGGCGTGCGGCAGCGCCTCGTCCGCCGCGCCGTTCGTTCCTCGGTCGAGGACGTCGCCGCCCGTGAGCGCGCGCTCGCGGACGCGACGTTGAAGCTCGTCGACGTGCTCTCGGAGGACCTCGACGCCGCCGTGCGCGAGCTCGAGGCCGAGCGGCGGCGCGCTCGCCGAGCTCGAGGAGCGCCTGCTCCGGCTCGAGCGCCGCCCGGCCGGCGCGCCCGCCACGGTCGCCGCCCAGCCCCGGGCGGACGCGATCCCCGACTACTTCGCCTTCGAGAGCCGCATGCGCGCGCCGACCGCCGAGACGCGCGAGAAGCAGCGGCCCTACGTCGAGCTGTTCACCGGTGCGGCGCCCGTGCTCGACGTCGGCTGCGGCCGCGGCGAGTTCCTGGCGCTGCTCCGCGACGCCGGCATCGAGGCGACGGGCGTCGACGCGGACGGCGACATGGTCGCGTTCGCCCGCGGCGAGGGCCTCGACGTGACGCAGGCGGACGCGCTCGACCACCTCGAAGGCCTCGAGCCGGGGTCGCTCGGCGGCGTCTTCGCGGCGCAGCTCGTCGAGCACCTGCCGCCGGCCTCGCTCGTCCGCCTGCTCGGGCTGGCGCACGCGGCCCTGCGCGAGGACGGGGTGCTCGTGCTCGAGACGATCAACCCGCTCTCGCCGCTCGCGCTGCGGAACTTCTTCGCCGACCTGACCCACGCGCAGCCGCTCGTCCCGGAGACGCTGCAGCTGCTCGCGCTCGGCCGCCGGCTTCCGCGAGCCCTCGCTCCGCTTCGCCAACCCGCCGGCCGAGCGCCTGACGGAGCCCGACGACCCGCTGCTCGCCGCGAACGTGCGCCGCCTGAACGAGCTCCTCTTCGCGCCGCTCGACTACGCGCTCGTCGCCCGGCGCTGATCGCCGGGAACACGGGCTCGCCCGGCCTCGTTGCGAGTCGCGTGGGGGGTCTCACGAACCGCCGTCGTCCAGCGTTTGACCGCAGGTGAGCCGGCTCCACCTCGGGATGCTCGTCGCGCTCGCCGCCATCTGGGGCGCGGCGTTCATGCTCATCGAGATCGCGCTGCGCGACCTCGCGCCGGTGAGCGTGGCAGCCGGGCGGATCGCGTTCGCCGCCCTCACGCTCGCGCTGATCGCGCTCGTCCGGCGCGCGGACGTGCTCCCGGGGCTGCGCGCGAACGTCGTCCCGCTCGGGATCGCGGCGGTGCTCAACACGACGGTGCCGTTCATCCTCATCCCGCTCGGGCAGACGAAGATCGACTCGGGCACGGCGGCGATCCTCAACGCCGCCGCGCCGCTCTTCACCGTCCTGTTCGCCGCGGTCGCGATGCACAGCGAGCGCGTGACCGGGATCCGGCTCGTCGGCTTCCTGCTCGGCTTCGCCGGCGTCGCCCTCGTCGTCGGCGCCGAGCCGGGCGCCGGCACCGGCGCGGTGCTCGGCGCGCTCGCGGTCGTGCTCGCCGCCGCCTTCTACGCCGTCGGCGCGCTGTTCACCTCGTCGCGGCTGCGCGGGCTGTCGGCGCTCGAGATCGCGCTCGGGACGATGGCCTGGGCCACCGTCCTGACGCTGCCTCCCGGGCTCGTCGCGCTGCGCGGGCACGAGGTCGGCTGGGAGGCGGGCGCCTCGGTGCTCGCGCTCGGCGTGGTCGCGACGGGGATCGCGTACCTCCTCTACTTCGGCCTGATCGGCGGCGCGGGGCCGTCGACGGCGATCCTCGTCACCTACCTCGTGCCGGCGACGGCGCTCGTCTACGCGGCCACGCTCCTCGACGAGCCGGTCGGCGCGTGGCAGGTCGCCGGGCTCGCGCTCGTGCTCGGCGGCGTGGCCCTCGGGACCGGGGCGGTGCGGCGCAGGCAGCCCGCTACGGTGCGGACGTGACCCGCTCGTACCCGGTCCTGATCGGCACGCTCGCGTTCGTCTGGGGCGCGTCGTACCTCTTCATCAAGGTCGCGGTGGAGGAGATCGAGCCGGCGCCGGCGATGTTCGTCCGGCTCGCGGTCGCGGCGGCGCTGCTCGTCCCGGTCGTGCTCTGGCGCGAGGGCGTCCGCGAGGGCCTCGCGCGAGCTGCGCGGCGCGTGGCGCGCCGGCCTCGTGCTCGGGCTCGTCAACGCGGCGCTGCCGTTCACGCTGATCGCCTGGGGCGAGACGCACATCGACTCCGGCGTGGCCGCGATCGCGAACGCGACGGTGCCGCTCTTCAACGCCCTGCTCGTCATCCGCTTCCTCCCCTCGGAGCGGCTCTCGGCGCGCGCGGTTCGCCGGCGTGGCGCTCGGCTTCGTCGGCGTCGCCGTGCTCGCGGGCGGGCACCCCGGCGGAGGCTGGTGGGGCGTCGCCGGGACGCTCGCGGTCGTCGCCGCCTCGCTCGCCTACGCGTCGGGCGGGATCTACGGGCAGAAGCGTGTCCACGGCACCTCGGGGCCCGTGCTCGCGGCGGCGGCGATGGTCGGCGGCTCGCTCTGGCTGCTCCCGCTCGCGGTCGTGCAGGCGCCGGCCGACGTGCCGGGCTGGAAGGCCGTCGGCTCCGTCCTCGCCCTCGCCGTCCTCGGCACGGCGTTCGCGCAGCTGATCCTCTTCCGCGCACTGCGGCTGCACGGCTCGGCCCGCCTGAGCCTCGTCACCTACCTCATGCCCCCGATCGCGCTCGTGTACGGCGCGCTGCTGCTCGACGAGGCGATCACCGCCGCCGCGATCGCCGGGCTCGCCCTGATCCTCGGCGGCGTGGCCGTCGGCTCGGGCGCGCTGCGGCTGCCGCGGCGCGCGCCGGAGACGGAGCCCGTCACCCCGCACCCGTGACGGTCGCGATCCGCCGGGCCACCCGCGACGACCTCGACTTCCTCGTCGAGCTCCTGACCCACGAGGAGGTCGACCCGTTCCTCGCCGCGAGCCGCGACGCGGACCGGGAGACGCTCGCGGCCGAGATCGAGCGCTCGGAGCGCGAGCCGGAGGCGTTCGGCCGGATGATCGTCGAGGTCGACGGCGAGCGTGCCGGCGCGATGCGGTACGAGCGCGCGAACGTCCGCAGCCGGATCGCCCGGCTCGGAGGGCTGGCGATCCATCCGGCCTTCCGCGGCCGCCGCGCCGCCGACGAGGCCGCGCGCCTGCTCCAGCGGCTCCTCTTCGACGAGCTCGGCTTCCACCGGCTCGAGCTCGAGATCTACGGCTTCAACGAGCGCGCGATCGCCCACGCCGAGCGGTCGGGCTTCGTCCGCGAGGGCGTGAAGCGCCGCGCCTACCTGCGCCACGGCGAATGGGTCGACGGCGTCCTCTTCGGGCTCGTCGTCGACGACGTCGACGACTGACCTAGGATCCGGCCATGGAGCTGATCCACACCTGCTACCGCATCACCGACGTCGACCGCTCGGTCGCGTTCTACGAGGCGCTCGGCTTCGAGGAGCGCCGGCGCATGCCGATCCGCGACGAGGCGATCAACGTCTTCATGGGCCTCCCGGGCGACGGCGACCGGCTCGAGCTGACCTACAACTTCGGCGTCGACTCGTACGAGCTCGGCACGGGCTACGGCCACATCGCGCTCACCGTCGACGACATGGAGGAGACGCTCGCGCGGCTCGCGGAGCAGGGAATCGAGCCGGAGCGCGCCGCCGTACCGGGTGCGCGAGGGCGGCTCGCTGCTCTGCTTCGTCCGCGACCCGGACGGCTACCGGATCGAGCTGATCGACCGCGGGCCGTAGCCGCTGCTCGGTCCGGCTGCGCAGCCGGGCAGCAGGCCGCCCGGTAGCGCGTCGTCCCGCGGCGGCGCGAACCGCGCGTCGGCGACCTCGTTGTCCTGCGTGTCCTCGGGCGAGCTCGCGTTGTAGCGGGCCGCCGTCTCGTCGGCGCAGTAGAAGCCCCACGGGCCGTCCTTCTGGAACTGCCGCGAGCTCGCGCACAGGAGCACGCACGGCCCGTCCCCGGCGCCCACGAAGGCGTGCCTCGTCTCGGGCGGGCAGTGGACGAAGTCCCACTGCTTCAGCGGGCGCTCCTGCCCCTCGACGATCAGCAGCGCCTCGCCGGCGAGGACGAGGAAGTCCTCCTGCTCCGTCTCCCAGTGGTACGTCCCGGTCGGCTCGCCGGGCTCACGACCCGGATCGCCATGCCGAGCATCGGGAAGAACGTCTCGGCCTCGTATTCGTCGTAGCCCGTGAGCGGGACGCTGTGACCCTGCCCCGGCTTGTCGAACCAGCGGGTGTCGCGCGCGTTGAGGACGAACCAGCCCGGGCTGCGCGGCAGGAGCCCCACGTCCGTCTCCTCGAGCTCGGCTTCGGGAACCACGGCTCGATGATACGAAGCCCGACCGGGCGCCGATGAGTTTCGCGGGCGATGCGCAGTCGAAGGAGGAGATGGCTGCGATCCTGACGGGCAGGTGCGAGTGCAGGGCGGTCTCCTACCGCGTGCCGGACGAGTTCCGGTACGCCGCGAACTGCCACTGCTCGAACTGCCGCGCCTCGACCGGGTCGGCCTTCAAGCCGTTCGCCGGCATCGAGCGCGAGAAGCTCGAGGTCGTCGCCGGCGCCGACACGCTCCTCGTCTGGGGCGACGACGACGCGAACCACACGCGCTGCGGGATCTGCGGCTCGCTCCTCTACTCGGTCGTCCGCGACGGCGCCTGGGTGCACGTCGCGCTGGGGTCGCTCGTCGACGAGCCGAGCATCCGGCCGACCGAGCACATCTTCGTCGGCTCGAAGGCGCCGTGGTTCGAGATCACGGACGAGCTGCCGCAGGCCGAGGAGCTCTAGCCCCGTAGGCTTGGGTCGTGGGCGAGCAGCCGTCGCTCTACGGGCCGAGCAGTCCCGCTTCGCGCGGCTCCTCGAGCGGCGGGAGGCTCGCCGTCCCGATCCCGTCCAGCGCGAGCTCCGCGCGCGCCTGCTCTCGGGCCTGCGCGGGCGCGTGCTCGAGGTCGGCTCCGGGCGACGGGCGCTCCTTCGAGCACTACCCGCCGGAGGTCGAGCACGTCCGCGCCGTCGAGCCCGACCCGACCGCGCGCGCCGCCGCGGAGCCGCGGGCGCGGGCGGCCGCCGTGC
The DNA here is from genome assembly GCA_963733995.1 of uncultured Thermoleophilia bacterium. Taxonomy (GTDB): domain Bacteria; phylum Actinomycetota; class Thermoleophilia; order Gaiellales; family Gaiellaceae; genus DATHTC01. The sequence goes on along the minus strand of CAVTFO010000024.1, from coordinate 6,937 downwards.
CGATCGACGTCGTCGCCGGCGTGGCCGTCCCGCTCGACGCCGCCGACGAGTCGTTCGACGCCGCGGTCGTGATGGGCGTCCTCTGCTCGGTGCCCGATCCGGCGGCCGCGCTCGCCGAGCTGCGCCGCGTGCTCCGCCCCGGCGGCGAGCTGCGCTTCTGGGAGCACGTCCGCTCCCGCAACGCGGTCTTCCGCGCCGTGCAGCGGAGCGCCGATCGCCTCTTCTGGACGAAGTCGCTCGGCGGCTGCCGCACGACGCGCGACACCGAGGCGGCGATCCGCGCCGCCGGCTTCCGCATCGAGACGATCGAGCGCGGCTTCCACTCGTCGTCGCTCCTGACGGTCACGTCGCGCGCCGTACATCCTGGGCATCGCACGCCGGGCCTAGGACTCGCCATCATCCAGCCGTGGCCGTCGCGTCCCGCGTCGAGGCCGGCCCCGCGGTCGAGTGGCTGCTCGCGTCCGACGAGCCGGCGATCGTCGCCCTCGCGCGGCGCGACCTGCTCGACGAGGACGTCCGGCCGTCGCTCGACGAGCTGCGCCGCGGGCCACTTGTCGGCGGGCTGCTCGCCGGCCAGCGGCGCGACGGCGGCTTCGGCGTCCACGCGTACGGCAAGTGGGGCGGCGCGCACTGGCGCCTGGTCTCGCTCGTCGAGCTCGGCGTGCCGCCCGGCGAGCCGCCGCTGCTCGCGGCGCTGGAGACGGTCCTCGCCTGGCTGACGGGAGCCGGCCACCGCAGCCGGATCCGGGACGATCGACGGCCTCACCCGCCGCTGCGGCTCGCAGGAGGGCAACGCACTCGCGGTGGCGTGCCGGCTCGGGCTGGCGGATGACGAGCGCGTCGAGCTGCTCGCCCGCTCGCTTGCGGAGTGGCAGTGGCCCGACGGCGGCTGGAACTGCGACAAGCGCGCGAGCGGCCGCCGCTCGTCGTTCCACGAGTCGCTGCCGCCGCTGTGGGGGCTGCACGAGTACGCCGAGGCGACGGGCGCGGTGTGGGCGCGCGAGGCCGCGGATCGGACGGCGGAGCTCTTCCTCGAGCACGGGCTGTTCCGCTCGCTACGCACCGGCGAGCCGATCCACCCGACCTGGCTCGTCGCGCACTACCCGCCGTTCTGGCACTACGACGTGCCGCAGGCGCTGCTGATCCTCGCGCGGGCGGGCCACGTTCGCGACCCGCGCGCGGAGGAGGCGCTCGACCTGCTCGCCGGACTGCGACGCCCCGACGGCCGCTGGCAGGCCGGCGGCCGCTGGTGGCGGCCTCCGGGCAGCGCCGGCGCGAACGTCGAGGTCGTCGACTGGGGCCGGGGGCCGAGCCCGATGCTGACGCTGAACGCGCTCCGGATCCTCCGCGCCGCAGGGCGGCTCGAGCCTCGCGTGAGGCTCGTCGTCCTCCTGCGCGGGGTCAACCTGGCGCGCAACCGCCGCCTGGCGATGGCCGACCTCCGCTCGATCCTGCAGGGCCTCGGGTACGAGGACGCCGTCACGCACCTGCAGAGCGGGAACGCCGTCGTCACCTCGAGAGAAGCGGCCGGCGACGGTGAAGCGCGAGCTCGAGCGGGCGCTGGCCGACGAGCTCGGGCTCGAGACGGAGGTGTTCGTGCGGACGCGCGACGAGCTCGCCGGCGTCGTGAAGCGCGACCCGCTCGGCGACGTCGCGGCCAACCCGTCGCGCTACCTCGTGACGTTCCTCTCCGCAACGCCGTCCGCTGCGCTGAAGCGGGAGCTGCAGGCGGCGGTGGCGGCGCCCGACCGGGCGGTCGTGCGCGGCGACACGCTCTACTCGTGGCACCCGAACGGGCTGCAGCGCTCGAAGCTGGTGACGCTGCTGGGACGGAAGGACCTCGGCGTGTCGGCGACCTCGCGCAACTGGAACACCGTGACGAGGTTGCTCGAGCTCGCGGACGGCTGAGGGCACCCGCCTATCATCGGCCCCATCGCCGGGGTCGCCCGTCTCCTCTGCTGTCTCTTCGCCGTCGTTGTGTCATCGGCCGCTGCGAGCACGCCCGCCCTCGCGGCGACGGTCGAGCGCGACGACGTCGACTCGGCCGACGTGTTCTTCACCGCCGCGCCCGGGGAGGCGAACGGCCTCGTCGTGAGCGTGGAGCCGGCGAGGCGTCCGCTTCGTCGACGCCGGGGCCGAGATCCTGACGCGGACCTGCCGGCGGATCACGCCGCACGAGGTCCTGTGCGAGGGCCTCGTCGACACGCTGATCGTGGAGACGGGCGACGGCGACGACGTGATCGACGCGTCCGCGGCGCCCGGCCGCGTTCGCGGTCGGCGAGGACGGCAACGACCGGATCGTCGCCGCGCGCGGGTCGGGCGGGCCCGGCAACGACGTGCTCCGAGGCTCGCCGCCGGCAGCGTCGCTCCGCGGCGGGCCGGGGAACGACTCCGTCACCGGCGGCGCCGGGCCCGACACCCTCGCGGGCGGCGAGTCCGCCGTCGCAGCCGGGAGCGACGACGACGTCGTCCAGGGCGGCGCCGGGGCGGACGTGCTCGAGCTCGGCGCCGGAGCCGACCGCGTCGACGGCGGCGGCGGTGACGACACCTACGTCCTGGCGGCCGGCGCGCGGGGCGTGGACGCGACGCATCGCGGACAGCGGCGGCGACGGCGGCGACACCATCCGCCTCGCGTGCGCCGGGACGCGCCTCGTGGTGACGGCGGGCGCGCGCCAGCGCAGCGGCCGCTACACGTTCGCCGGCGGCGTCGTCTGCGTTCTCCGGGCTCGACGGCGCCCTCCCGTGCGCGGCGGCAGCGAGACGGGCGGTGCCGCGGGTCGTCGGGCTGCCGCTGGCGCGGGCGCGGCGCGTGCTCGCCGCGGCCGGCTTCCGCGTCGGGACGCTGCCACCACGTCCGCTCGCGGACGGTCCGTCGCGGCTCTGTCGTCTCGCAGCGGCCGGTCGCGAGGCGCGGTGCGACGGCGCCGGTGGGCGCGCGCGTGACGCTCGTGGTCAGTTCCGGTCGCTAGCGGCAGGCGAGCGAGCTGACCTGCGTCGGCGCGTGCCCGACGAGGGCGCGGATCCTCGCCGACTCCGCCTTCACGCGGCCCGGCGACACGTACGTGAAGCAGACCTCGACGAGCGAGAAGCCGGTCGTGTCGTGCGGGAGCGGCCCCGAGAAGTCCTCCTCGTGGTCGACGTCGCGGCCCATCACGAGCCGGCGGCGGACCTTGAGGTGCGTGCGGCTTGTGAGCTGGCGCTGGGTCGGCATCGCCATGAGGTGGGAGGTCGCGCCGCCGATGTCGAGCCCGTCGAGTGGGCCGGTGCGGACGCCGTGTTGCGTCTCGTCACAGGCCTCGTCCGCCGCCACGCCGATGTCGGCGATCGCGCGCCCCGGCTCGACGAGGACGTGAAGGAGCGCCGCTGGGGGCTCCGGTAGTAGCGCGACATGAGGTTCGGCGCGTCCGTCCAGACGCGGCTCGAGTCCTCCTTGTCGCAGGCGCCGCGGGTGACGCGGCCGACGCCGAAGGAGATCCCGGGGCCGTCGCTCCGGGGCCACGGCCCGCCCTTCCGCGCCCAGGCGCGCCGGATCCTCGGCCCGGAGCCCGTCATCGAGTACGTCACGAGCTCGCTGTTGCGGAACGTCCACGTCGCGTGCTGCGGCGCACTCAGGACGACGTCGTCGAACACCGTGTCGAGCCGTCCGGTCATCAGCGTGTCGATGCGGAAGCAGCAGCGATAGCTCGGCAGCTTCTCCTCGGCGGCCCGCGCCGCGTCGGTCCGCAGGCTCGCGGCGACCCCCGCGACGAGGACGGCCGAGAGGACGAGCGCGAGCAACGAGACGCGGGCCACGGTCCTGGATGCCGGTCTCACGGCGCAAATCCTAACCATGTTCGTGCCCCGGCGGAAAGCGCTTTACCCGGCGTGGTACAGCTACGGGCCGGGCTCGAGGCCCATCGCCTCGAGCACCCCGCGTCGCGGCGGGTGGAACACGTCGATCTCGACGCACGAGCTGTCGAGCGTCCGTGCGCCGTGCGGGACGTTCGGCGGGATCGCCACCGCGTCGCCACGCGCGCATCGTCCGCGTCTCGCCGGCGACGGTGAACTCGAACTCGCCGTCCATCACGTAGGTGATCTGCTCCTCGTCGTGCCAGTGGAGCGGCGCCTCGGTGTGTGGCTCGAAGCTGACGAAGTTGACCATCAGCGCGTCGCCGAGCACGGGCTGGAAGGTGAGGCCCGGCACCATCTCGAGCGGGTCGAGCGCGTCCCAGCGCACCCAGGTCCCGGTGCGGCCGGACTGCGCCTCGGTGTCGCCCGCGAAGTAGCTCTCGGGATCGCTCACGACACTCCCTCGCGGACGAGGGCGGCCAGCCGCTCGACGCCGTCGTCGATCAGCTCGTCCTCGACCTTGCTGTACGAGAGCCGGAGGTTCGCGGTGCCGCGGCCGTCCGGGAAGAACGGGGCGCCGGGGACGACCGCCACGCCGCGGCCGCGCTTCGGCGCGCGAACGCGACGGCATCCGTGCCGTCCGGCAGCGTCAGCCAGGAGAAGAAACCGCCCTCGGGCCGCGTCCACGAGACCGTCTCGGGCATCGTCCGCTCGAGCGCCGCGAGCAGGCGCTCGCACCGGCGCCGGTACAGACCCCGCGAGCGGACGAGCTGCTCGTCCTGGGCAGCCGCGGCGCGCGTACTCCTCCCACAGCTTCTGGCCCAGCGGCGAGGCGCACTGGTCGGTGTTCTGCTTCGCGACGACGAGCTGGGCGATCACCTCGTCCGGCCCGGCCGCCCAGCCGAGCCGCACGCCAGGGAAGAAGGTCTTGGACGTCGTCCCGAGTTGGACGACCACGTCCGGGCCGAGGCTCCACAGACTCGGCAGCGCGTCGCCGTCGAATCCCAGCTCGCGGTAGGCGACGTCCTCGGCGACGAGGAACCCGTAGCGGCGCGCGAGGTCGACGAGGGCGGTACGCCGTTCGGCCGCGAGGCTGACCCCGGCGGGGTTCTGGTGGTCCGGGATCGTGTAGAGGAGCTTCGGCCGCAGCCCACCGACGAGGGCCGCAGCCAGCTCGTCCACGTCGAGCCCGTCGGCGTCCATCGGGACGGCCACGACCTGCGCCTCGAAGCTGCGGAAGGCCATGATCGCGCCGAGGTAGGTCGGCCCCTCGACCACGACCGCGTCGCCCCGGTCGAGGAACGACTTCGACACGAGCTCGAGGCCGTCGATGCCGCCGCTCGTGACCAGCAGCTCGTCGTCCGTGGGACGGCGGCCCTGTAGCACCTCCAGCCGTTGCTGCAGTGCGTCTCGCGTGCCGGGCAGGCCGCGCGTCGGGGCGTACTGGAAGGCGCCGAGGTCGCCGGTCGCGGCCAGCTCGTCGAGCAGGCCCGCCGCGCGCGCCGCCGGAAACGTCTGCGGGTCGGGGAAGCCGCCGGCGAAGGGGATCAGCTCGGTGTCCGCGGCGAGGGCGAGGATCTCGACGATCCCGGCGCCGACGTCCTCGCGCGCCCGTGCCGCGAACAGGTCGCGCCACCGGCGTGCCTCGACGACGGTCATGCGCGGAACCTAGCGCGCCCGCCGGTCAGGCGCCGACGCCGACGGGGCAGGAGACGCCCGTGCCGCCGATCCCGCAGTACCCGTTCGGGTTCTTGTGGAGTACTGCTGGTGGTACGCCTCGGCGTAGTAGAACGGCGGTGCCGTGCCGAGCTCGGTCGTGATCTCCCCGTACCCCGCCTCGGCCAGGCGCGCCTGGTACGCGTCGCGGGAGGCGAGCGCCGCCTCGCGCTGCGCGGGCGTCGTCCAGTACAGCGCCGAGCGGTACTGCGTGCCGACGTCGTTGCCCTGCCGGTTGCCCTGCGTCGGGTCGTGTTCCTCCCAGAACGTGCGCAGGATCTCCTCGTAGGGGACCTGAGCCGGGTCGAAGACGACGAGCACCGCTTCCGTGTGGCCGGTCGGCCCGTGCACGTCTCCGGGTAGGTCGGGTTCGGCGTGAAGCCGCCGGCGTAGCCGACCGCGCTGGTGTAGACGCCCGGCAGCTGCCAGAACAGCCGCTCCGCGCCCCAGAAGCAGCCCATGCCGACGACCGCCTGCTCGAGCCCGTCCGGGAACGGCGGCTCGAGCGGCGTGCCAGCACCTCGTGCCGGGCGGGGACGACCATCCGCTCGTCGCGCCCCGGCAGGGCCTCCGCGGCCGTCACCATCCGCGGCTCCTCGCGCGTGAAGAATCGCACGACGTCAGCGTACCGGGACGGCGAAAGGCGCCGCGTGGCGGCGCCCTTCGGGGAGGGGTGGAGCGGGTCGCGCTACGCCACCGTTCGCCACCGTGGGCGTGACCTTCGCCGTCTCCGTCCCCTCGGCCCAGCGGCGCACCCCCAGAGACAGGCCAGGACCACGAATCCGACGCCGGCGAGCAGGAGCGCGACGCCGACGACGATGCCGAACAGGGCCAGCTGGTCGGCCATGTAGCTCATGTTGAGCGCTGTGGTCAGTGCCGTCTCGGTGACCCACAGTTCCGCGCCGCGTTGGCGACGGGCTGCCCGTCGTCGTCCTTGATGGCGGCGGCCTCGTCGCTCGTGCCCTTCGGGTCGTCCGGCGCGGCCGCGCCGGAAGCGGCCCATCTCGGCGTACGTCAGGCCGCTCGGACCCTCGATCGTGTGCTCGCGCATCACCTTGCGCGAAGGCGCGCGCCTGATCGCCGGTCGCGACCTGCTCCCCGGCCCATTGGCTGGCGTACTCGGCCACGGCCGGGTCGCTCGCCTCGCCGAAGTAGATCTGCTCCTGCTTGACGGAGTCCCGACGGTCCGCGCCGTCGACGCCCATGAAGATCGCGACGATGCCGAACAGGATCGAGCACGGCCCCGGCGAGTAGCCGCCGAACTCGAAATCTTTCTGGGGGAGCGATTTCCGCTCCTCTGGCTCGTGGTTCCCTGATGGCTCCCACGGTGCCGTGCCGCGCGCCGGACGCCATCAGGGCCGGGCCGACGACCGCTTGCGGGTTGGCCGCAGCT
>CAVTFO010000023.1:0-55117 GCA_963733995.1 uncultured Thermoleophilia bacterium | reverse complement strand
GCTCTACCGCCTTCGCCGCGCGGCGCGTGCGGGTCGCCTCCCGCTTCGCCTCCGCGACCCACTCGGCGTACTCGCGACGATGCGTGTACGAGAGGCCGTCGAAGAAAGCTCGCGCAGCTCCGGCTCGGGCTCGAGCGCCTTGGCCAGCTCGGCGGGACTTCGACCTCGCGGGGCTCCGTGTCGAGCTCCATCTCTACCGTGACACGGTCGCCGGCCTCGACGCCCGCGGCCTCGCGGTTCGCCTTGTTGACGCCGACGATCGCGCGGCCGCTGTACACCGCCACGGTCGTCCTGAAGGTGAACCCGTCGATCGTGACCCGCACAGGCGCCCGCGCCAGCCCGAACTCCTCCTTGGCCTCGAACGGCAACTCGAAGACGACGCCCGGGCCGTTGCCCTCGAGCACCGCCTCGAAGCGCCGGCTCACCCCGTGTCGCGCTCGAGCTCCCGTCGACCGGCTGCGGCATGCGCGCGCAGCGTCGCGCCGCACTCCGGGCAATGCAGGTGCGCGCCCTTTTTCATCACGAACTCGCCGCAGACGAGGCACTCCATCGACGCGCCACGGAGCAGCGCGAACAGTTCCTGCTCGAGCGTGCGGTGGAGATTCAGGAGCTCGGTCATTGCAGGGTGCGGAAGACGCCGACGACCTTGCCGAGGATGCGGACGTGGCGGGCGTAGATCGGCTCGAGCGCCGCGTTCTCGGGCTGGAGCCGGACACGATCGGCCTCGCGGTAGAACGTCTTGACCGTCGCCTCGTCAGCCGACTCGTCGTCGCCGGCGAGCGCGACCACGATCTCGCCGTTCCGCGCCGTGTCCTGGCGGCGGACGACGACGATGTCGCCGTCGAGGATCCCAGCCTCGATCATCGATTCGCCGCGCACGCGGAGGAGGAATCGGCGTTGCGGCCGAGCGGCTCCGGGACGGCGATCTCGTCCTCGACGTTCTGCTCGGCGAGGAGCGGCCCGCCGGCGGCGATCTGGCCGACGAGCGGCAGGCGCGGCAACTCGACCACCTCCGCGCTCTCGCGCGCTCGGCCTTCCGGCCGACGAGCTCGAGGGCCCGCGGCTTGGTCGGATCCCGCTTGAGCAGCCCCGCGCGCTTGAGGTTCGCGAGGTGCGCGTGCACGGTAGACGGCGACGCGAGCCCGACCGCCTCGCCGATCTCCCGAACCGTCGGCGGGTAGCCGTGACGATCGACGTACTCGACGACGAAGTCCCAGATCTCCTGCTGGCGGCCGGTCAGCACCCTCGTCTCCTTCGCTCGAACGCCCGTACCTGCGAACGTGTGTTCGACACCAGGGTAGGGAGTCCTTCGGACGACGTCAACCCGGGGGGAGGGAGGGAGAGAGGGGGTTGCGAAGCCCGCACTCCGAATGGAGTTCAAAAAAGAAAACCCCCGGCGAGCGGGGGCTGCAGTGCGCTGGAGAGGACTTGAACCTCCACGGCCCCAACGGCCACAGGCCCTCAACCTAGCGCGTCTACCAATTCCGCCACCAGCGCAAGGGCGCCGCCAGTGTAGCCGTCAGCCCAGCAGGTGGTAGAGCGCGATCGTGTTCACGAAGAACAGGACTCCGACGACGACCGTCAGCCGCGTGAGGTTCCGCTCGACGATGTGCGTCCCGCCCTGGGACGCCGGCGAGAAGCCCATGCCGCCGAAGCCCGTGTCGCGTCCCGAATGCATGAGCACGAGGCCCATGAGGGCGAAGGCAAGCAGCACCTGGATGATGGCGGACACGGCGAGCATCGGGGCGGAAGGGTAGCCGAGGCCGTTACGCTCCGGCGGTGGCCGCCGCTGGCGACGAGGTTCGGGCCCGGATCCAACGGTTGCTCGTGACGGGCGACAACCGGCTGAAGCAGGGCGTCGCGCCGGAGAAGGCCCGGGAGAGCTACGAGCAGGCGCTCGCACTCGCGCGCGAGGCCGGGATCGAGGACAAGGTCCGGCCGCTCGTGGAGGTCCGGCTCGCGGACCTCGACCGCCTCGCCCGCTAGCGCAACAGGTCGTCGACGAGGCCGAGCAGGCCGTCGCGCCGCACCTGCAGCGGGAACCGCGTGACGATCCGCTCCCTTGCCGCGGCTCGCGCCTCCGGCCCCAGCTCGAGCGCACGCCGCACACCCTCGGCGATCGCCTCCGGCTCGGGCCCGACGACGACGCCGGCGTCCCCGACGACCTCGGGCAGCGCGCCCGCCGCGGTCACGACCGGGATGCAGCCGGCGAGCATCGCCTCCGCCACGCCCATCCCGAATCCCTCGTGCCGCGACGCCTGCACGTACGCCGACGCGCGGCGGAGCAGGTCGTCGAGCTCCTCGTCGGAGAGCCGGCCGGTCAGGCGCACGTTCGGCGGCGCGAGCGTACGGAGCTCGTCCGCCGCATCGTCCGTCCACGCGCCGACGAGCAGGAGCTCGACGTCGGGCAGGTGGGCGCCGGCCTCGACGAACCGCCGCAGCCCCTTCCGTTCGAGCGCGATGCGGGCGACGTTCGAGACGGTGACCGCGAGGGACTCGCGCGGCCCCTCGGGGAGGGCGCCGAAGGGGTCCGGCAGCCCGTGATGGACGACCGTGGCCTCGAAGCCGGCCGTCCGCAGGAGCTCCTCCCGGCTGTACTCCGAGTTCGTCATCAGCCGGGTCGCGAGCCGCATGCACGCGCGGGCGAGACGGCGCCGGATCCCGCCCTGCTGGAAGCCGTAGCCGATCTCCGGCATCGCGGCGGTGTCGAAGCCGCCGACGATCAGCAGCGCCGGCGTCCGCAGGAGGCGGGCGACGAGCAGCGGCAGGAACGCGTGCCAGGACGCGAACCAGACGACGAGCACGTCGGCGCGGCGCACCTTGCGCACGACCTCGAGCGGGCGTGGGACGACGCCGGGCTGGCCGTACTCCTCGACCGCGTGCCGTTCCGCGAGCAGGTCGCGGTCGATCCGGACGAAGCGCGGGAAGTTCGAGTAGGCGAGGAGGACGCGCGCCACGGCGTCAGCGCGTCTCGGCGGCGAGCCGGAACCCGAGCGCGACGAGGACGACGCCCGTCAGCGCCTCGAGGGCGCGACGGACGCCGGTGCGTTCGAGCAGCTCACGCGCCCGGGCGACGGCGACGCTGTACAGGGCGAGCCAGAGGAACGTGAACGTGCTGAAGAGGAGGCCGAGGCCGAGCAGTACGGCGAACGCGCCGCCGCCCGAGGGCGCGAACTGGGGCAGGAGGCTCGTGAAGAACGCCGCCATCTTCGGGTTGGCGAGGTTGCTGACGAGGCCCTGCCGGAGCGCGACGGCCGCAGGTACGGCCCCGCCGCCGGAGCGGAGCTCGACCAGGCCGCTCCCCGCAAGCGCGTGTCGCAGCGCCTGGACCCCGAGGTAGACGAGGTAGGCCGCGCCCGCGAGCCGGAGCGCCGTGAACGCCGGCTGCGAGGCGCGCAGCAGCGCGACGACGCCGGCGCTCGCCGCGACCGTCCACGTCGCCTGGCCGAGTGCGACGCCGAGCGCGGTCGCGATCCCGCCGCGCCGACCACCCGCGAGCGTGTTCTTGATCGTCAGCGCCGTGTCCGGTCCGGGCGTGCAGATGACGATCGCGGCGACGCCCAGGAAGGCGAGGAGCTCGGCCACGTCAGGCGCGCCGGGCGTCGTACGTGCCCCAGAGCTCGCGCAGCTCGCCGCAGAGCTCGCCGATCGTGCACCGCGCGCGGAGCGCCTCGCGCAGCGGCGGAAGCAGGTTCGTGTCGCTCTCGGCAGCCTCCCGCACCGCCGCCAGCGCGCGCGCCGCGTCCTCGGCGTTGCGCTGCGCACGGACGTGTGCGGTCCGTTCGAGCTGCCGCCGCTCCGCCTCCGGGTCGATCCGGTGGAGCTCGATCGGCTCCGCGCCCTCCTCCTCGAACCGGTTGACGCCGACGATGACGCGCTCGCCCGCCTCGACCTCGCGCGTGTAACGGAAAGCCGACTCCTCGATCTGCTCCTGCACCCAGCCCGCCTCGATCGCCGCGACGGCGCCGCCCAGGTCGTCGATGCGGGCGATCAACTCGCGCGCGCGCTCCTCGATCTCGTCCGTGAGGGCCTCGACCGCGTAGGCGCCGCCGAGCGGGTCGGCCGTGTCGGTCGCCCCGGCCTCGTTGGCGAGGATCTGCTGCGTGCGGAGCGCGGTCCGGGCCGAGCGCTCGGTCGGCAACGCGAGCGCCTCGTCGAAGCCGTTCGTGTGCAGGGACTGGGCCCCGCCGGCCACGGCCGAAAGCGCCTGGATGGCGACGCGCACGACGTTGTTCTCCGGCTGCTGTGCGGTCAGCGTCGAGCCGCCGGTCTGGGCGTGGAACCGCAGCGCCAGCGCCTTCGGGTTCGTGGCGCCGAAGCGGTTCCGCATGATCTCCGCCCAGAGCCGCCGGGCCGCGCGGAACTTCGCCACCTCCTGCAGGAAGTGGTTATGCGCGTTGAAGAAGAACGAGAGCCGCGCGCCGAACTCGTCGGGCGACAGGCCGGCGGCCACCGCCGCCTCGCCGTACGCAATCCCGTTGGCGAGGGTGAACGCGACCTCCTGCACCGCCGTCGACCCCGCCTCGCGGATGTGGTAGCCGGAGATCGAGATCGTGTTCCAGCGCGGCAGCCGCTCGTGGCAGTAGGCGAAGAGGTCGGTCGTCAGCCGCATCGACGGGCGCGGCGGGAAGATGTAGTTCCCGCGCGCGACGTACTCCTTGAGGATGTCGTTCTGGACGGTGCCGCGGAGCGCATCGGCGGGCGTGCCCTGCTCCTCGGCGACGAGCTCGTAGAGGAGCAGGAGCAGCGACGCGGGCGCGTTGATCGTCATCGACGTCGAGACCTCGGCGAGCGGGATCCCGGCGAAGAGGAGCTCCATGTCGTCGAGCGAGTCGATCGCGACGCCGGTGCGCCCCACCTCGCCGACCGCGGTCGGGTCGTCGGAGTCGAGCCCGAGCTGCGTCGGTAGGTCGAACGCGACGGAGAGGCCCGTCTGGCCGCGCTCGAGCAGGTAGCGGAAGCGGGTGTTCGTCTCCTCCGCCGAGGCGAAGCCCGCGTATTGACGGATCGTCCACGGGCGGCCGCGGTACATGTCCGGGTAGGGGCCACGCGTGAACGGGAACTCGCCCGGCGGCTCGAGCTGGCGGCCGCCGACGTCCTGCGCCCCGTAGACCGGCTTGACCTCGATCCCCGAGTCGGTCTCGCGCCGATCCTCGGCCGTCGCCATGGCCCGCATCGTACGCTCCGGTCGTGCACGTCACGGTTCGACTCTTCGCAGGGTTGCGCGAGCGGGCTGGCGCGTCGTCGCGTCCGCTCGAGCTCGTGGACGGCGCCGTCGTCGCCGACGTCTGGCGCGCGCTCGGCCTCGGAGACGAGCCGCCGGGCCTCCTCTTCGCGGTCAACCGCGCGTACGCGGGCCGCGACGCCCCACTCACCGACGGCGACGAGGTGGCGCTGATCCCGCCGGTCTCCGGCGGCGTGTTCCGGCTCTCGGAGCAGCCGCTGTCGGTGCAGGCGGCGATCGACGAGGTCGCCTCGCCCGACGCCGGTGCGATCGCGACGTTCGTCGGCACGACACGCAGGCGCTCGCGCGACCGCGACGTCGTCCGGCTCGAGTACGAGGCCTACGAGGGCATGGCCGAGGCGGAGATGTCACGCATCGCCGACGAGCTACGCGCGAAGCACGACCTCCACGAGATCGCGATCCACCACCGCGTCGGCGTCGTGGAAATCGGCGAGACGAGCGTCGTGATCGCGATCTCTGCGCCGCACCGCGCCGCCGCGCTCGAAGCCTGCCGCGAGGCGATCGACACGCTCAAGCAGACGGTGCCGCTCTGGAAGAAGGAGGTCTACGAGGGCGGCGAGGAGTGGGTCGGGAGGGGCTCCTAGCCAAGGCAGTCGGCGAGTTCGGAAGAGGAGGGCGAGGTCGGGGGCTTGGACACCCTCGGACGATAGGTCTCCCGGTCGAAGTCCGTCGCCGGGGCCAGCGTTCGGGAATGTCCCCCGTGCGGGTCGTTGAGAAGGCACCTGCCCGCGCCCCTGCGGGTGTAGCGTGGCTGCCGATCCCACGGGAAGGAGCGGTTATGGGCACCACGCCGGACACGATTGTGCTGATCCACGGTTTCTGGGTGACGCCGCGAAGCTGGGAGGACTGGAAGGCTCGCTACGAGAGCCGCGGCTACCGCGTCCTGACTCCTGCATACCCCGGCTTCGAGGTGGAGGTCGAGGCGCTGAATGCGGACCCGACGCCGATCCAGGACCTCACGGTGCCGGCGGTCATCGAGCATCTGGAGTCTGTCGTCTCGCGGATCGAGCCGGCGCCGATCCTGATGGGTCATTCGGCCGGTGGCGTCTTCACGCAGCTTCTGATGGATCGCGGCTACGGCGCCGCCGGCGTCGCGATCAACTCGGCGCCGACCGAGGGCGTCAAGCGCGTGCCGCTGTCACAGATCAGGTCGAGCTTCCCCGTCCTCAAGAACCCCGCCAACCGGCACAGGGCCGTCGGGTTCACCTTCGAGCAATGGCGCTACGCGTTCACGAACACGTTCAGCGAGGAGGAGGCGCGAAGGCTGTACGAGCGCTACCACATCCCCGCGTCGGGCCGCGTCTTCTGGGCCAGTGCGCTCGCGAACATCCATCCGGGGCCCGACGACACGCACGTGGACTACAAGAACCCCAACCGGGCGCCGCTGCTCTTCATCTCTGGCGGCGAGGATCACCTCATGCCCCCGTCGCTCCAGCGCTCGAACGCGAAGCACTACAAGGCGGAGGGCACGATCACCGAGGTCGTCGAGTACGAGGGCCGCGCGCACCTCATGCCCTCGCAGACCGGCTGGGAGGAGATCGCCGACTACGCCCTCGACTGGGCGGTCGAGCATGCACAGGCACCAGCCACGGTGTCGGGCACGACGACGCAGTAGCCGTGCTGCCAAGGGGCGGCGGATCGAGGTCCTTCGCCCCTGTTTCGGGCCGGTCTTCGTCGGATCGAACACTCCGAGCCGGTGCCGAACGGGCTGAGGCGCGGAGCCTTCAGCCCGTTCGGAACGAACGATCGTTACTTACTGCCGGGTCACGGTGATTCGCGAGACCGGGTCGTTCCAGCCGTGGGCGGCAGGAATGAGCGCCGCGCCGCCGCGAATGCCCGGATGGTGTGTGATGACGCCGCCCTCGGGATCGCGGACGAAGAACACGAGCGAGAGGTTCGCCAGAAACCCAAACGTCTCGTTGTTGCGCTCGGTTCCGGCGTCGTACCCGGACGTGTAGTAGACGCCGCCGTCGCCGTGCAGCGGCACGGAGTCGAGGCCTGTGAAGCCGTCGTTCGTCAGCCCGAGCATCATCGCGAGGCTGAGACGGTCGTACTTGCCGCTCGAGGTCACCTCGAACGTGCGCGAGGCGCCGGGGAAGATCGGGATCGGATTCAGGCCCGGAAACCCTGGGAAAGTCCCCAAGTGCTCGATCGCCACGCTCCGGTAACCCGGCTGCCCGGTCAGCGCGGCGAGGCCGAACTGTGGCATGCCGTCTTCGGCGATGTAGCGGATCGTCTCGCTCGCCTGTTCGCCCAAGCTCCACATGTCCGCTCGGTTCGAGTGCACCGCGACGAGCGGCGCAGACAGCGGCTGGCCGAGCGACGCGACAGGCGGGCCGGTCAGGTTGTCGATCGTCACGCGCCACGTCTTCGGGTTCTCCGCAGAGGCGGTCGCCGGCACTGCAAGCAGCACCAGCACGGCCAAGGCCAGGAACGATCTCAATCTCATCAGGCTCCCTCCGTTGACTGAAGTAAGGACGCTACTTCGCCGCCGCTCGCCCTACAAGAGAACGGAGCAATGTGAGCCGATCGCTCCGCCAGAGAGCGCGGTGTGAGGCCGAACCGCACGGCCGCGTCGTCCGACGCGGGTCCTCCTCGGCTGACTGGGCCAGTGTTCGGGAATGTCCCCTGAAGGTTGGCGGCTCTCAGCTACTCGGCTGAGCGGTCGTGTGCCCAAGCACCGCGTGGAGCCGCGGAATGAGCAGTCGTACTCGTCTGCTCTGGACGACCCGGACTAAGCTCTTGGCTGAAGCGCCGATGGCCAAGCGCCCAGCACAGTATCCGGAGGGGTGAGCCCGGCCGAGGGCGCCTCCTACAGGACCCGTCCGCTCGACGCGTCCACGTGGGACGCCTTTGCCGAGCTGGTCGAGCGCAACAACGGGGTCTACGGAGGGTGCTGGTGCATCGCCCATCACTCCGAGTACCAACGCGGCGTCAGCGATCCCCGCACTCTGAAGGAGGAGCTGGTCAGGGCGGGCCGCGCACATGCGGCGCTGGTCTTCGACGAGGATGACCTCGCGCAGGGCTGGTGCCAGTACGGCAGTCCAGAGGAAATCGGGCTCAAGCACACCCGTGAGTACGCGAAGAACCCGCCGCCTCGAGCCCGCTGGCGGATCGCGTGTGTCTTCGTCGACAAGGGCCATCGCGGCCGCGGCGTCGCGAGGGCCGGGCTGGAGGGCGCACTTGCCCAGATCGCCGCCGGCGGCGGCGGTCTCGTCGAGGCGATCTCCGAGGTAACCGCCGGACGGGAGGCTCAAAGCCGGTTCCTGTTCAGCGCGACCGCCGAACTGTTCGAGCAGTACGGGTTCACGAGGGAACGGCAGGTCGGCAAGCACGCCTGGATCGTGAGCCGCGAGATCGACCCCGCATAGCGGCCGCTGCGGACGTACTGCGCTGGGCCAGCGTCCACGAATGACCCTGAGCCCGCACCGGAGCGGAGCATCATGCGACCGCTGTCGTTGTTCGACGATCCGTCGAGCCCGGGCGCGGCCGCTGGGATTGATAAGGAGGTACCACGATGACGTCGATCGCGGGACAGTTGGTCACTGAGGCGTTCGAGTACGACGACGGACGGCCCGTCACTGTCTACATCCCGCCGGATTCGCCCCAGGGAATCGTGTTCGCGGGTGACGGGCAGCTGATCTCGCAGTGGGCGGCTTCTTGGAGGCGGCCGAGGTACCGCCGACGATGATCGTCGGTGTACACCGGTTGGACGACGAGACGCTGCGGCTCCGGGAGTACTCACCAGGCTTCGAACCGCAGCGGTTCGCTGCTCACGAGCAGTTCTTCGTCGAGGAAGTCCGCCGGTGGGTGCGGTCGCGCTTCGGAGTCGCGTTGCCTGCCGAGCGCACCGCGGTGTTCGGTGTGTCGGCGAGCGGAGAGCTGGCGCTCGCTATGGGGCTTCGACACCCGGATCTCTACGGTGCGGTCTTCTGCGCTTCGCCGGGCGGTGGTTACCGACCGCCTGGTGTGATGCCGAGTCCGGTTCCGCGCGCGTACCTCGTTGCCGGAACGTTGGAGCCGTTCTTCCTCGAAAACGCGAGGCGGTGGGCGACCGCGCTGCGCGGCGCAGGGGCGGAGGTCGTCATGACCGAGCGCGTCGGGTCGCACGGCGACGCGTTCTGGCGAGAAGAGTTCCCGCTGATGGTGGCGTGGGCGTTTGAACCATGAAGCCGCGTTGCTCGTCGGAGAGTAGGACGTTGCTCTGGGCAAGCGTGCTGCCGCTTGGGAGGTAATCCGGGATTAGGACAACTCTGTGGCCGGGTGAAGTACCTCGGCCTAGGCCAGTGTTCGGGAAGGTCGCGTGAGTTTGCGGGTAGGGAGCGTTAACGGCCGTGCAGGAGGGCTCGGGGCAGCTTGTCCTTCGTGAGATCGAAGATCGTGATCTCGGCGTGCTGTTCGAGCACGCGAGGGATCGCGACGCTGTTCGGATGGCCGCGTCCACTTCTCCGGAGTCCCCCGAGGCTCTGGATCGTTTGGGTCCCGCGACAGTCCGGGTAAACGACCGGCATGGAGAAAACCGAGGCGACCCTTGCTCGTCCGCCTGTCGTCAGTCAGGCCGAATGGGACGCGGCTCTGACGGCCCTGCTCGAGCGCGAGCGGAACGTCGCCGCCGCGATGCACGAGCTCGCCGCCGCACGGAAGCGCATGCCGATGGTGCGGGTCGAGCGCGACTACGTGTTCGAGGGTCCCGACGGGGAGCGGTCGCTGCCCGAGTTGTTCGACGGGCGCAGCCAGCTGATCCTCTACCGGTTCTTCTTCGAGGAGGGTGTCCGCGGCTGGCCCGACGCCGGGTGCGTCGGATGCTCGTCCGTCGCCGACGGCATCCCCGAGCTCGGCCTCCTGCATGCTCGCGACATCACCTTCGCGATGGCATCGCCGGCACCTCAGGCGAACCTCCGCCGCTACGCCGAGCGCATGGGCTGGAGCGACGTGCCCTGGTACACGATCCGCAGCGAGCGCTTCTCGGCGGACTTCGGGGTCGACGAGTGGTTCGGCTTCAACGTCTTCCTACGCGACGGCAACAACGTCTACCGAACCTATTTCCTCCAGCACGGAGCGATGGTCCAGTGGATCGGCAGCCTCTGGAGCTTGTGGTCCTTGACGCCCTACGGCGGGCAGGGCGACGACGAGGACCTGCCCGACGGGTGGCCGCGGGCGCCGTGGTCGTTCTGGTTCCGCCGCCACGACGAGTTCGACGAGCCGCCGCCGTCGGCCCGCCTGGGCATCGACGCGGACGATCGACCCTAGCTCCGTGCGGCACGTCGCGGGACCCCGCTCGGCCACCTCTGGCCGGCGCGGAATCGCCGGCTGAAGGCTACGGCCGCGATGATTTCGGAGGCCGCCGGAGTCTCCTACGTCCGAACACTATTCGCCACAGTGCCGACCGCCACCCTGGCGACAGTGCGCTTGCGCATCCCGATCACCTGTCGCCCGCGCGGGCTCCACCGGGATGCTCCGTCGCCGCAATTCATCGCGAGGCCCAGGTGCCAGCCGCTTCCGTGTTCGTCTGCCGCAAGGGAGGCGCGTGGAGCCGGGACAAGCCCGGCTCCACGCGCCGATCGGATCACTCCGGGAAGCAGAGCTCGATCGAGTCGATGCCCTTCCCGTCGCAGTTGTGCTGCGGACCACCCTCGCGGGCAGGAGGCAGCACACCTTCGGGTGCATGCAGGAACGTGGACGCGCTCAAGTCGCCGCCGTCGGTGAACGCGACGAACGCACCGTGCGGCTTCTCGTCGGTCCCCGGGTTCGGCTTCAGGGCCGTCGTCTTCCCCGGTCACGACGTTGACCTCCACGACCGCGCCGGCAGTGGCCGGCTTCTTCGCGACGAAACAGTCGTGCGCGAGCGCCGACGGAACGACCACCGAGACGGCCAAGCACGCACGCCGAGACCGCCACCAAGAATCTCTTTCCCATATCTCCCCTGTTCTCACGGCCGGGACCGCCCCAACCGCATCGCGTTACGAAGCGCGGAAACTTAGCCCGACCTGTAGCGCGCCGAGGTCCCCCGTTTGGGGAGAACATTCGCTCGAACGGTCAGGCCGCCGCCGCCTTGCGGCTGAGAGCTATTCCAGGGTGAGCCGCATGACGATCTCCCCGTCTTCGACCTCGCCGGTGTCGACGAAGCCAAGGCCCGCGTAGAACGCGTGCGGGGAGTGCTCCCCAGGGTGGTAGCTGAGCTTGACCTCCCTGAAGCCGTCCTGCCGTGCCTCTCCCAGGAGCAGTTCGAGTGCGCGACGGCCGTACCCCTTGCCCTGATGGCCGGCGTCGATCATGAAGCGCCACACCCAGAACTCCTTCGGCGGATCGCGGAACGCCATGACGAACCCCACGGGATCGTCATCGGCATAGACGGCACGAAACCACGCCCGCGGCTCGAAGTGAGCCTCGGCGATCGAGCGTGCGTTCGTGGCGACGTACGGCTCCTGCTCGGGCTCGACCGCGAGATCGAGCACCGCGCGCACTGAGTCCCGGGTGATCTCACGGAGTTCGACGTTGGCGGCCATCCCTGGCATCTGACCAGATTGGCGGCGCTCGCGTCTGCCTCTTGCAGGATGACGTCTCCCGGGGAACGCGACGGGACGCTTCGCTGCCGGCTAGGAGTGCTTCATGGAACCGCTCCTTCGTCCGGATGACCCCTGCCCACGGGACGCGGGTCGCTTGGAGACTGCGGCGGGAGACCGCTTCGAAGGTGGGCCCGCCACAGCCGTTCGCGAATCTCGGCGTCGTCGAGGTCGAGCCGTTGCAGGACGCCGTGACGCTGCACGGCGCGAACAACGTCTTCGGGGAGGCCAAGCCGCTCGGCGATCGTCCGCGCGTCCATGGTCATCAAGAGGCGTGCCGGGCCGGGGTTCTTCCCGCCGATCGGAGCTGCGCCCGCAGCCACGCGAGACGAGCGTGACGATGGCTGCGGCTCGCGACCGGCGCCGGGGCGGCCTCGTCGGGCGTGCGCCAGTCCTGCTTGAGCTCTGCATGACGCTCACCGGCGAGTTGGCGGCTAGGCAGGCGGCGAGGGGTGGATCGGAAGAGGTTCGCAGCTACGGTGAGACCATGAGCGACCGCGAGCAGGTCGAGGAGCGCGACGAGTACGCCGCACGCGACTGGGAGCGCCTCTACGAGTCGACCCTGTCGGAGGACGATCCGCGCGGGTACCGGCCGATCAACCCCGAGCCCGCCTGGCGCGTGCTGCTGCGCCGCCTCTGGGCGCCGATCGCGGCAATCGGCTTCGCGCTCTGGAAGTTCAAGTTCGCGCTTGCGGCCGTCTTCAAGCTGAAGCTGTTCACGACGGCCGCGACGATGTTCGTCTCGATCGCGGCGTACGCGCTCTTCTGGGGCCTCCCCTTCGCCGCGGGCTTCGTCCTGCTCCTGTTCGTGCACGAGCTCGGCCACGCGCTCGAGGCGCGGCGGCAGGGGCTGAACGTGAGCGCGCCGATCTTCATCCCGTTCCTCGGCGCGGCGATCCTGCTGAAGGAGCAGCCGCAGGACGTCTGGCGAGAGTTCAAGGTGGCCGCGGCAGGCCCGATCCTCGGCAGCGTCGGTGCACTCGCCGTGCTCGGGATCTACGGCCTCACCGGCCGCGAATTCTGGCTGGCGCTCGCGTTCGTCGGCTTCTTCCTGAACCTGTTCAACCTCGCCCCGGTCTGGCAGCTCGACGGCGGCCGGATGATCTCGGCCATCCACCCGTTCCTCTGGATCCCGGGCCTCGCCGGCCTCGTCGTGCTGCTCTGGTTCTTCCCGAGCCCGATCCTGATCATCGTCGTGGCCCTCGGCGCGCTGCAGGCGTTCGAGTGGTGGCGGCACCGCGGCGCCCCGGAGAACCAGCGGTACTTCGCGATCTCGCGTCGGAAGCGCACGCTCGCGGGCGTGATCTACCTCGGGCTCGTGGTCGCGCTCGGCGTGCTCACGAGCGTGACGTTCATCGAGCGCGAGCTCTAGCCCGAGCGCTCCTCGTGGCCACGCGCGACCGGGAGATCCTCGAGCAGCCGCACGACGGGCGCTCGCGCTCCCACGTCGACCTGATCGCCGAGGAGTTCCGCGCCGGGTTCGAGGCGGTCGACGCCGTCGCCGCGCCCGCCGTCACGGTCTTCGGCTCCGCCCGGATCCACGAGGAGCACCGGTCGTACGCGCAGGCGCGGATCGTCGGCCGGCTCCTCGGCCAGGCGGGGTTCGCGGTCGTCACCGGCGGCGGGGGCGGCGTGATGGAGGCGGCCAACCGCGGCTGCCAGGAAGGGGGCGGCCAGTCGGTCGGCTTCAACATCGAGCTCCCGCACGAGCAGGACGCGAACCCCTACCTCGACCGGGTGCACACCTTCAAGCACTTCTACGCGCGCAAGGTGATGCTCGTGAAGGCGTCGGAGGGCTTCGTCCTCTTCCCCGGCGGCTTCGGGACGCTCGACGAGATGTTCGAGGCGCTCACGCTGATCCAGACCGACAAGGTGATGGATTTCCCCGTCGTCCTCTTCGACACCGAGTTCTGGGGCGGGCTGCTCGACTGGATCCGCGACCGCCCGCTCGCCGAGGGGATGATCTCGCCGGAGGACGAGCGCCTGCTCTTCCTCACCGACGACCCGGCCGAAGCCGTGGACACGATCGTCGCCTGGTACGAGCAGCGCCGCAGCCGAGCTACGTCGACGGGATGACGAAGTAGCTCCCGGGGATCGACGACCCGGGGCCGTAGATCCAGGTGTCGCCGACCGGGATGTAGTTGCTCGTGACGGCGTCCTCGCGGAGGACGCTGCCGTCGCGGCGCTTCACCGTGCGGGACACCGTCACGTCGAAGCCGGACTGGTGGCTGCCGCGCTCGACGCGCCGCGAGCCGCTCGGGGCGGCCGGGTCGAGCGCGTAGGAGACGGACGGCTGCTTCCAGTTGACCTTCTCGCCCTCGCGCGACTCGACGATGCGGCCCTCGGAGGTGCCGAAGAACGAGAACGTCAGGGTCGCGTCGGTGTACGAGGTCTTGATCAGGATCGCCCGCTCCATGTCGTTGCGGAACTTGAAGTCGGGGCCGCCCCACGACACCGTGGCGTCTCGGCCGGTCGGGTAGTGCGAGATGAAGAAGCTGTGGTTGTGGCGCTCGACGATCGGCAGGCCGAGCTCCCACGCGTTGTTGAAGAGCGTCGTCGCCGTCTGGCAGACGCCGCCGCCGATCGACGGGAGCAGGATCGAGCCGACGATCATCTGACCCTCGAGGAAGCCCCGCTCGGGCGTCCGCGGGCCGACCGACTCGTTGAAGGAGAAGGTCTCGCCCGGCGCGACGATCGTCCCGTCGATGTAGTCGGCCATCAGATGCACGTTGTGGATCCGGTTCGACGACGACGGGCCCATCTCCGTGGTGAAGCTGGAGATCCGCTCCGTGATCCCCGAGGCCGCGCGCCTCGGCGGTGGTGAGGTCGGCCTCGATCGCGCTGAGGGCGAGCGGCGCCGTCCGGTCGCTCGGTGCGGTGGGCGGCGGTGAGGACGGAGACGACCGCGTTGTCGGCGTCGAGCGTCGTCCCGGTCTGCGAGGGGGCGATCGAGACGGCGCTCCCGTTCACGACGAACTGCGCGTTGCGGGCGCGCTGCTTGTGCGGCGCGATCGCCGGGTCGAGCACCCGCGCGAGGCGCTCACGGTCGAGAAGGACGAGCAGCCGGTCGCCGCGCGGCTCGAACGTGACGAGGCGGCCGAGGCGCTCGGGCGCGATCGTCCCGACGGTCTCCCCCTCCCAGCTGACGGCCACGGGCGCCGAGACGACGAGCTTCGCCTCCTCAGCGGCGGCTGCGGCGGCATCGTCCTCGATCGCTGGGCGCGCAGGGACGAACGACACCGGCACCGCGCCCTCGCCCGAGGCGACGCGCGCCTCGATCCCGGCGAGGAGCGAGTCGAGGTCGGCTTCGGTGCCCACGCGTGCCGGCGCCGTCACCGGCGTCAGGCCGGCCATCCGCACGCTCGCGTCAACGGGCGCGCGTGCGAACGGCTTCAGCAGCGCGACGAGGCGCTCGTCGGCGTTCGGGCGAACGACGAGCCTCGGCGCGATCTCGACCCCGTCCGTCAGCGGTGTGAGGAGCGACTCGGCGCGGCCGCCCACCGAGCCGCGGCCCGCGTCCATGGCGGCGTCGACGGTGGCCTGCCGGTCGAGGAGGAAGAGCTTCGCGGCCGGGATCTCCACCGTGCGCCCCGAGACCTGCAGCGGCACGGGCTCGGCGAGCCGGCGCGCGACGAGCGAGCGGATCGTCGGCCCGAGCTCGGCCTCCGGCGTGCCGGCGACGTCGGTTCCGAGCACGTGGACGCCGGGCATCGCCTCGCCCGCGTGCAGCGAGGCGCGGCTCACGAGCAGCGCGGCGACGAGTCCGAGCAGCAGGACCAGCGCCGCGCCTCCACGGAGCGTGCGGCGCAGACGGCGCGCAGGGCGCAGGGTGCTCGCCTCGAGAACGGCCACGGCCGTTGACCATGGTAGGCGGAATTCCGGTCGGCCGAGGGCGCTCCTTACACTCTCCGGACATGCGCCTGCGCGACCTCCCCTCGGTCGACGAGCTGCTCCGGGACGAACGGCTCGCGGCCGCTCCCAGGCCGCTCGCGGTCGCCGCCGCGCGGGCGGCGCTCTCGCGCGCGCGTGAAGAGATACGGGCAGGCGGCGACCCAGGCGACCTCGTCGAGCGCGCGCTGGGGGAGCTCGAGCGGGCCCGCGCGCCGCGCCTGCGTCGCGTCCTGAACGCGACCGGCGTCGTCGTCCACACGAACCTCGGCCGCGCGCCGCTGGCGGAGGCGGCGCTCGAGCGCGTGCTCGAGGTCGGCCGCGGCTACTCGAACCTCGAGTACGACCTGGCCGAAGGCGGGCGCGGGTCGCGCCAGGACCACGTCGCCGACGTGCTGCAGCGGCTCACCGGCGCGGAAGCCGCGCTCGTCGTCAACAACAACGCCGGGGCGATGCTCCTCGCGCTCGCCTCGCTCGCCGAGGGGCGCGAGGTCGTGGTCTCCCGCGGCGAGCTGCTCGAGATCGGCGACGGCTTCCGCATCCCGGACGTGCTGGCGCGGTCCGGCGCGCGGCTCGTGGAGGTCGGGACGACGAACCGGACGCGGGCCGAGGACTACGAGCGTGCGGTCGGCGACGCGACGGCGCTGCTCCTCCGCGTGCACCAGTCGAACTTCCGCGTGGTCGGCTTCGCCGAGCTGCCCCGCGTGGAGGAGCTCGCGGCAGTGGCCCGGCGCCACGACGTCCCGCTCCTCGACGACCTCGGCTCGGGCGCGCTGACCGATCTCTGGGACGAGCCGGACGCGCGCGACAGCCTGCGCGCGGGGGCCGACCTGGTGTGCTTCTCGGGCGACAAGCTGCTGGGCGGGCCGCAGGCCGGGGTCGTGGTCGGACGCGCCGACCTCGTCGAGCGCCTGCGGCGGCATCCGCTCCATCGCGCGCTCCGCGCCGACAAGCTCACGCTCGCCGCGCTCGAGGGGACGCTCGCGCTCTACCTCGACGCCCCCGACGAGATCCCGGTCGTGCGGATGCTGCGCGAGCCGGCGGAGGACGTCCGCGCGCGCGCGGAGCGGCTGGCCGCGGCGGTCGGCGGCGAGATCGAGGAGACGGTGGCGCGGGCCGGCGGCGGCGCGCTCCCGCTCGCCGAGGTGCCGAGCTGGGCGTGCGCGGTCGAGGAGGAGCTCGCGGCGCGGCTGCGGGCCGGCGACCCGCCCGTGGTCGCGATCGTGCGCGACGGCCGGACGCTGCTCGACTGCCGCACGCTCAGCGACGCCGAGGCCGACGAGGTCGCCGCGGCGGTCCTCGCATGCCGCTGACGATCGGCACCGCCGGGCACATCGACCACGGCAAGACCCGGCTCGTCGAGGCCCTCACCGGCAAGAACACCGACCGCCTCCCGGAGGAGCGCCGGCGCGGGATCTCGATCGCGCTCGGCTACGCGCCGCTCATCCTCCCCGACGGCCGCCGCCTCTCGCTCGTGGACGTGCCCGGGCATGAGCGCTTCGTCCGGACGATGGTCGCCGGCGCGACCGGCATCGACCGCTTCCTGCTCGTCGTGGATGCCGCCGAGGGCGCCCGGCCGCAGACCCACGAGCACCTCGCGATCCTGCGGCTGCTCGGAATCGAGCGCGGCGTGGTGGCGGTGACGAAGGCCGACCTCGTCGACGACGAGACGCTGGAGCTGGCGCTGGAAGAGGCGCGCGACCTCGTCCCCGGCGCCGAGGCGGTCGCGGTGAGCGCGAAGACCGGCGCCGGCCTCGAGGAACTCGTCGCCGCGATCGGGCGCGTGGCGGATGAGGAGCTAGTGGCTCAGAGCCACAAAGTCGCCCCGACCCGGCTCTACGTCGACCGGGTCTTCAGCCTTCCGGGGATCGGCACGGTCGCGACGGGGACGCTCTGGAGCGGGACGATCGCGGCCGGAGACGTGCTCCGGGTCGAGCCGCGCGGGCTCGAGGCGCGCGTCCGCAGCGTGGAGGTCCACGACGAGGAGGTCGCGCGCGCGGAGGCGGGTCAGCGCGTCGCGGTCGCGCTCGCCGGCGTCGAGCGGACGGCGATCCGCCGCGGCGACGCGCTCGTCAGCGCCGGCGCCTTCCCGGCGAGCTTCCGGCTCGACGTGGCGCTGCGGGAGCTCGAGCCGGTCGCGGACGGCGCGCGCGTCGTCGTCCACCACGGCACGACGGCGGTGCCGGCCCGCGTCGCGCGCATCGGCACGGGATACGCGCAGCTCCGGCTCGATCGGCCGCTCGTGACCGCCCGCGGCGACCGGGTCGTTCTTCGCGGCGACACGACACTCGGCGGCGGCCTCGTCGTCGACCCCGACCCGCCGCGCACGCGGGACGAGGCGCGCGTCGCGGCGGCGGCGCGCGGCGACGCGCGGGCCGTCGTCCACGAGCCGGTGCGGGAGCGGGAGCTCGCGCTGCGCGGCCTCGACCCGTCCGGGCTCGTCCGGGCCGGAGGCTGGGCGTTCTCGCAGGCGTGGCTCGACGAGCTCGGCGAGGACCTTCGCCGCCGGATCGCGGCGTCCGACCCGCTCGACCCCGGCGTCCCGCCGCCGCCCGAGCCGTGGAGCGCGGCCGTCGTGCCGCTCCTCGGCCTCGAGCGGCGCGGCGCGAAGCTCGTCCTCCCGGGGGCGACGCCGGAGCTGGGCGCCCGCGCCGCCGAGGCGGACCGGGTCGAGGCGGAGCTCGCCACGGCCGGCTACGAGCCCGTGCCGGTCGGAGACGCGCGCCTCGCCGCCTTCCTCGAGGAGCGCGGCTCGGCCGTCCGCGTCGGGGACGGGCTCGCGCTCTCGCGGGCCGCCTACGAGGAGGCGCGCCGCCTGCTCGTCGCCGAGTGCGAGGCGGCCGGCTCGATCACCCTCGCCCGCTTCCGCGATCTGCTCGGCACCTCGCGCCGCCCGACGCAGCTGCTTCTCGAACGCTTCGACGCGGACGGGATCACGCGCCGAACCGGCGACGCACGCGTGCTCCGGCGGGCAGCCCGCGCCTGACGTCACTCCTGAGAACCGCCGCACGAAGCCGACTCGAAAGCGACAAAGCAACAGTCTGTTACTAATTCGCTTTCAAGCCGTATCCCGGTCCCCGGAGCGATCGGACGGGCGGGATCGCCGCGTGCCCCGTCCAGGGGCACAGCGCATCCCGACCGTCACGACACGCCACGTGCTCTGAGAGCAGGCTCTGGCCGGAGCGTCCGCACCGCCAGGTGCGCGCGCGCAGGCCACACGACCACGCCCCCAACGTCCTGCTGTGAGCAGATGCTCCTTGGCCGGAGGGCGGTTCATCCGCCCGGGAGGCCAAGCCCCCACGTCCGAATCAGCCACTCAGGAGAAGGAGGGGGCTCGTGGGGGAACCATCGGTTCCCCCACGCTACGCCAGTTCAACGAGCGCCAGAAGCTCGTCCGCGAGGCGCGGCGATCCGAGCTGCTCCTTGCGCAGGAAGCCGATCGCGCCGGCCTCGCCCGAGCCGATCTCGTCGTCCCGCTCGTTGCGGCCGGTGAGCATGACCACGTGCGCCGTCGGGCAGCGGTCGCGGATCGCGCGCGTCGCCTCGACGCCGTTCAGCCGCGGCATCTCGATGTCCATCAGCACGAGGTCGGGCGTGAGCTGCTCGGCGAGCTCGACCGCCTCGGCGCCGTCAGCCGCCACGCCGACCACCTCCATGCGCGGGTCTGCGTCGAGGAGCTCCCGCGCGGTCTCCACGAAGGGAGCCGAGTCGTCGACGAGCAAGACGCGAACGGGCGCCGCCATGCCCGCATGATCACAAACCCGACGCGATCGGACCGCGGTTACGGGTAGTCGACGACGAAGACGGGTTGGCCGATCCGTGTGGTGTCGGCCGGTCCGCCCACGCCATTGACCACGTGGTCGATGGTGCCCGCACTGAGATTGACCGTCATCACGTGGTGCAGCCGGACGTCCGGCGAGACGGGCACCTCGAAGCCGTTCTCGGTGTGGATCGTCGGGTCGTTCCGGTTGAACACGTAGACGCCGCCGCCGTCGAGCCGGTGCGCCCGCACCCCGTCGCCGACCTTGTACCCGGCCCAGCCCTCGACGCCGTCGTGCATCCAATCCGCCTGCGTCGGCGGGTCGTACGGCAGCTCGTTCTGGTACAGGATCGTCCGGCCGCGCTCGCCGTTCCAGACGGTGTTGTACTCCTGGAAGTGCTCGACGAAGAGGCCGGTCGCGGTCACGTCGTCGCCGTTCACGACGACACCGTTGCGGCCGATGTTCGTGTTCCAGCGCTCGGTGTCGGAGAGGCCCTCGACGCCGTGGTCGGCGCGCCACACCCAGGTGTGGTCGATCAGGACGTGATCGCTGTTGACCTCGAGCGCGATGTCCGCCTTGCCGACGTGCGGCCCGCCGACGCGGAAGTACACGTCCGACAGGGTGGTCGGGTTCGCCGGATCGCTCTTCTTCGGGCTCGAGTTGCCGTTCTTCGTGCCGACCCGCAGCAGCACGGGTGACTCGACCGTGCCCGCGTCGATCGTGACGCCGGCGACGACCACGCCCGGGACGTCGGCGACCGTCAGCGGCGTCGCTCCGCCGACCGCGGTGAGCGTCGCGTGCCCGAGGCCGAGCACGACGGTGTCGGCGCGCTTCACGTCGATGCTCCGGTCGACGTCGTAGACGCCCGGCGTCAGCAGCAGGTTCTCGCCGCGCGCGAGCCGGCTGTTGATGCGCTGCGCCGAGTCCGCCGGCGTGGCCACGAAGAAGTCCTCGAGCGGCATCGTGCGCCCCGGCGTCGGGCCGGTCTCCCACGAGAGGCCGCGCGTGTTCGTCCTCGCCGCAGGCACGCGCACCTGGTAGGCGCCCCGCGCGTCGACGAAGAGGTACGGCTTCTCGCGGCTGACGGGCGTCGTCTCGAACGTCGTGTACGGCGGGCTCGGGAAGGTCGCGTCCGACGGTGCGCCCTCGACGCCCGCGAAGACCTGGTTCCACACCGCGTTCGACCAGCCGCCGATGCGGCTGTTGCGGATCAGCCACTGCTGCTGCGAGCCGTTGATCACGAACGGGAGGTTCGAGTCGGCGATGAAGCCGCCGCTCGCGAACTGCGGCCCTGCGGTGCAGTAGTCCATGAGCGAGAGGTTCCCGCCGCTGACGTCGAGCCGGCGCATCGACACCGCCTGCGAGACCGCCCAGAAGTTCGCGGACGCGCGGCAGCCGTCCTGACCGGCCGCGTCGATGCGCAGCGACAGGTTCGAGAGCGTGCGCCAGAAGTTGACGAGCGCGACGCAGTTGCTCGTGCCGCCGCCGTCGAGACAGCGGTTGTAGACCTCGATCTTGCCGTTGATCGTCACGTCCGTCGGGGACGCGCCCAGGCCGGCCAGCTCGGTGTAGTAGCCCACCTTCAGCTGCAGCGGCTGCCCCACGCTGCCGTAGACGCCCGGCTCGAACAGGAGCGCATAGCGGTTCGTGCCCATCTCGGCGTCGACCTGCTGCGCATGGATCGCGTCGATGGTCGCCTGGATCTGGGCCACCGGCATGCTCGGGTCGAACACGATCACGTTCGGGCCGAAGGGCGCCGCCGTCGGCGCAGCGCTCGCCCCTCCGCCGCCCACGAGCGCGACCAACACCAGTGGCAGAGCCAGAAACGTCCTCGACCGGGCCATGGGATCCCCCTCTTGCTCGACGGCGCGCCGCGGCGTCGATACCCGGTGCGGCGGCAGACGTAACGGAGCGGCCCCGGAGTCGAACCGAGCCAGCCGTGGGTTGCACGACCTCACCGGTTTTGAAGACCGGCTGGGCCACCGGGCCCTGCCGCTCCGCCCGCGAGCCTAGCGGTGCGGAAAGCGCTTGAGAATCTCTTCCCGGCAGCCGATGCACGCAGTATGTTCGATTGACCTTTCGTACCCAGGATCCGGGCTTGCCCGGGAGAGAGGAAGGGAGCGACGCCCGGGCGAGCAGCGGCCCGATCGGGGGGATCGGCAAATGGCTACGACTGGTCTCGACACCCAAGCGGCGGTCACGCAGCTCGCGCGCACGCGCGACGTCGTCGGCCTGCGCCGTCTCGCCGACGGGCTCGGTCCCGACCAGACCTACGAACGTGCCCGCGCGCTGTCGCTCGCGCTGGCGGTCGAGGGGCGGCTCGACTCGGCGCTGGCCGAGCTGGGCCTCGGCAGCGCGGCCGCGCTCAACAGCGCCACGCGCCACACCGTCGACGTCGCCCACGTCCACCTGCTCGCCGGTGACGCCGCCGGCGCGGTCACCGTGCTCGCGGCGCGGGCGCAGACCGCCGGCGAGGACCCGCTGACGCGGGAGATCCTGCTCGCCGCGGCGGCTGCTGCACCGGCCCTCTGGCCGCGTGCGATGCGGATGGCGCTCACGCGCGGCCCGCTGCCCGCACGACCGGCCGCGGCCGCCGCGGTCCTCCGCCGCGCTCCCAGCCCCGTGCCGTGGCAGGCGCTCGCGGCCGGCAGCGCGACGGCCGCGGCGATCGCGTGCGCCCTGGTCCTGCCGTGGATGCTGCTCGAGGAGGGCGGCCTGTCCGACGCGCGCGTACCGGACCTCCCCGCGGACGACGTCGACTCGTCGATCGTGGCCGGCCCCGCTCTCGGCGCCGGGGCGCTCGGTGCCGGTTCGGCCGCTGGACAAGGATCGGACGCAGGCGCGGTGGGCGGCGGCTCGTCCAACGGCGCCTCCGGCTCGGGCGGGGCGAACGGCGCGGCCGGAGGCGACGTCGTGCTCGGGTCGTCCGGCTTCGGCCTCGCCGCCTCCGGCGGCCGGCGGCTCGGAGGGCCGCTCCGCGCGCGGCTCGATGCGCGACCGGCCGCCGCGGGACACGACCCCGCCGCGCCGCCCGACGCCGCCGCCCTCCCGGCCGACGCCCTCGCCGGGCCCGGCGCCCGCCCCGACCCCGATCCCAGGCCCGGCTCCCACCACCCCCGCCCCCACACCGACGCCCGGCCCGGCGCCGACGCCGTCACCTCCGGCCGCCTCCAATCCGGAGCCCGCCGCGGAGCCGGCGCCCCAGCCGCCGCGCACGCCGACGACCACGCCGACGCCCACCGCCCCGCAGCCGACGCCCACCACGGCGCCCCCGCCGACGAAGCCGCGGGGCAAGCCGGACAAGCCGTCGAAGCCGCCCAAGCCCGACAAGCCGAAGCACGAGAAGCCCGCGAAGAGCGACAAGCCCGGGACCGGCCGCGGCCGGGAGGACTCCCCGACGCCTCCCGCCGTTCCCGTGCCGGCCGTGGGGGAGGTGCCCACCCCGGCGCCTTCCCCCGCGCCGGCCACCCAGGAGGGCGACGACGCGCCGGGCAACGGCAACGGCGACGACAAGGACCACGGGAACGGGAACGGGAACGGCCGCGACAAGGAGAAGGACAAGGGCAAGGGCTAGGCGGTTTGGCGCCGGCGAATCCGGGAGACTGCGCGCCGATGGAATGGTGGCAGCGCGCGGTCGTCCTCCAGATCTACCCGCGGTCGTACCAGGACTCCGACGGTGACGGCGTCGGCGACCTCCGCGGCCTCCGCTCACGGCTCGAGTACCTCGAGTGGCTCGGCGTCGACGCGCTCTGGCTGAGCCCGACCTTCCCGTCCCCGAACGACGACTGGGGCTACGACGTCGCCGACTACCGCGGCGTCCATCCCGAGCTCGGCACGCTCGAGGACATGGACGCGCTGCTCGCCGAAGCCGAGGCGCGCGGGATCCGGGTCCTCCTCGACCTCGTCCCGAACCACACCTCGGAGCAGCACCCGTGGTTCCAGCGGCGAGCACCGCGACTGGTACGTCTGGGCCGATCCGGCGCCCGACGGCGGCCCGCCCAACAACTGGCGGTCGGTCTTCGGCGGCTCGGCGTGGGAGTGGTCGGAGCCGGACGGGCGCTTCTACCTCCACAACTTCCTGCCGCTCGATGCCCGACCTCGACTGGTGGAACGAGGGCGTGCGCGCCGAGTTCGAGGACATCCTCCGCTTCTGGTTCGACCGCGGCGTCGCGGGCTTCCGGATCGACGTCGCGCACGGCCTCGTCCACGACCGGCAGTTGCGCGACAACTCGCCGGCCGAGCCGGGCGACTCGGCGACGCTGCAGCGCATGGGCCAGCGGCTCGACCGCAGCCTCAACCAGCCGGAGGTGCACGACGTCTACCGCGCCTGGCGCCGGCTGGCCGACGGGTACGAGCCGTCTCGGGCGCTCCTCGGCGAGACGTACGTGATGGAGCTCGAGCGGCTCGCGTCCTTCTACGGCACCGGCCGCGACGAGCTGCACCTGGCGTTCAACTTCACCTTCCTCCACGCCGACCTCGACGCCGACGTCCTGCGCGACTGCGTCGAGCGCACGGAGGCGGCGCTCCCCGACGGCGCGTGGCCGGTCTGGACGTCGTCGAACCACGACGTGGAGCGGTTCCCCTCGCGCTGGGCCGACGGCGACGAGGGGCGCGCACGGGTCGCGCTGCTGATGCTGCTGACGCTCCGCGGGACGCCGGTCCTGTACTACGGCGACGAGCTCCTGCTCCCGAACGTCGAGGTGCCCGACGAGCGCGTTGCGCGATCCGGTCGCGGCCACGGTCGGCCCCGAGCACGGCCGGGACGGCGAGCGGACGCCGATGCCGTGGGAGCCGGGGCCGGCGTACGGGTTCACGACGGGCGAGCCGTGGCTCCCGACCGGCGACCGCGACGGGCTGACGGTCGCCGAGCAGCGCGCCGATCCGGCCTCAGCGCTCTCCCTCGCGCGCGACCTGATCGCGCTCCGGCGCTCGCGCGAGGACCTCGCGAGCGGCGCCTACGCGACGATCCCCTCCCCACCCGCGACCTGGGCCTGGCGGCGCGGCGAGCGGACCGGCGTCGCGCTCAACCTCGGCGACGGCCCCGCGGACATCGGGCTCACCGGGACGGTCCTCGTCGGCACGCGCCGCGAACGCGACGGCGAGCACGTCGACGGGACGCTTCACCCTCGAGCCCGGCGAGGGCGTCGTCCTCGAGCTCGAGCCGCCGAGCTAGTCGGTCGGGGCGCGCATCTCGTCCGCGGTCGCCCGCGCGCGCTCGTGCAGCTCGCGCCGGCGCTCGTCGGGCGCCTCGGCGCGGTCGACCGTGGTCTCGCCCTCCTCGAACGCCTCGCGCTCCTCGACGAGCGCCCTCGACTCCTCCAGGCGGCGGCGGAGCTCCTCGGCACGCGGATCCGGCCCCTCCTCGGGCGGCGGCCCCGGGATGCGTCGGGGCCGGCGGCTCGGCGTACGGACGGCGCAGGCGCCCCCACGTGTACGCGCCGGCGACGGCGAGCCCTCCGAGCACCCAGGCGACCCGGCGTTTCACGGGGCCGATGCTACACTCGCACCCGCTTCCTGCTCCGTCATCGCGCCGTGCACACCCGACACGGCGCCCGCAGACGGAGCCGACTCAGACCGTGGGAAGGAGTGATCGGGTCGGTATGACCATGACGAAGTACGAGATCCTGCTCATGCTCGATCCCGAGCTGGCCGAGGAGCGCCAGTCGGAGATCGTCGGCCGCATCCGCGAGCTCGTGGAGCGCGGCGACGGCACCTGGTTGGCCCACGAGCCGTGGGGCCGGCGCCGGCTCGCGTACGAGATCGCAAAGAAGTCGGACGGCACCTACCACCTGCTCCATTTCGACGCCGAGCCGGAGACGCTCGACGAGATCTCGCGCGTGCTGAAGATCGATGACGGGGTGATGCGGCACATGCCGACGCACCGGATCGAGGGCTCGCGCACGACCGCCCCCTCGCCCATGCCGGCTGCGCCGCCCGAACGCGCCGCCGTCGGGCGCGAGAGCTACGCTGGATCGAACGGACGTTCGGTCGAGGAAGAGGAGGAGTAAGCATGGCCGCCAGCATCAACCGCGTCGTGCTCGTGGGGAACCTCACGCGCGATCCCGAGCTGCGGCACACGCCGAGCGGGATGCCGGTGTGCTCGCTGCGCATCGCCGTGAACTCGCGCCAGAAGCAGGCCGACGGGCAGTGGGGCGAGAAGCCGAACTACTTCTCGATCACCGTCTGGGGCAACCAGGGCGAGAGCTGCGCGCAGTACCTGTCGAAGGGCCGCCCGGTCGCCGTGGACGGGCGCCTCGACTGGCGCGAGTACCAGGCGAACGACGGGACGAAGCGCGAGGCGATCGAGATCGTCGCCGACTCCGTCCAGTTCCTCGGCAGCCGCGGCGACGCGGAGGGGACGGGCGGCGGCGCCGCCGCTCGCCGCAGTTCGTGCCCGCGAGCGCGCAGGCGGCCGAGGCGGACTTCCCGCCCGCCGCGGCCGACGACGACATCCCCTTCTAGAGAGGCAGGCATGGCAGCGACGAAGGAACGGCGCCCGAGGCGCCCTGGCGACAAGGACCGCGGGGGGAAGCGGAAGTCCTGCTTCTTCTGCAAGGACAAGGTCGACCAGATCGACTACAAGAACGTCAACCAGCTGCGTCGGTACATCTCCGAGAAGGGGAAGATCCGCTCGCGGCGCGTCACCGGCGCGTGCCGGCGGCATCAGGTGCAGGTCGCGGCCGCGGTGAAGCGGGCCCGCGAGATGGCGCTGCTGCCGTACGTCTCGGGGTAGGCCATGGACGTCATCCTCCTGAACGACGTCGAGAAGCTCGGGCTCCGCGGCGAGGTCGTGCACGTCGCCGACGGCTACGCCCGCAACTTCCTCCTCCCCCGCCGGCTCGCCGAGAAGGCGACGCGCGCGAAGGTGGCCGAGCTCGAGAAGCGCGAGGCGCAGCGGGCCCGCCACGAGGCCGCATCGGCCGAGCAGGCCGAGGCGATCGCGGACACGCTCCGCAAGACGGTGCTCACGTTCGAGGTGCAGGCCGGGCCGACCGGCACGCTCTTCGGCTCCGTCACCTCGACGAACGTCGCCGACGAGATCTGGCGCACCCGCAAGATCCGCGTCGACCGGCGCAAGATCGCGCTCGACGACTCGATCAAGCGCATCGGCCGCTACGCGATCCCGATCACGGTGTTCGAGGGCGTCGAGGTCGAGGTCAAGACGCTGGTCGTCCCCGAGGGCGGGGAGCTCCCGCCCGAGGAGGAGCTTGCCGCGATGGAGGCCGCCGAGGCGGCCGAGCAGGCCGCGAGCCGAGGAGGCCGCAGGCGGTCGCGGACGAGGAGCTCGTGGAGATCGCGGACGAGCTCGACGAGACGCCCGAGACCGGCCGAGCGGACGAGCCGACCGCCGACGACGCCGACGACGACACCGCCGAGGACTGGCCGACGGAGCGCTAGCGGCGCGGCGGCCGATGCCGCACGCGCCCTCGCGCGCCGGCCGCTGACGCCGCCGAGGCGTCCGACGACGAGCGCTGAAACGCCGGAGAGCTTCGTGCTCCCCGGGCACGTCACTCGCCGCTAATTCCTGCAATTTGCGTCGGATTCGCGCGTTGTCCACGGCTCGTTCACGGGCTGTGGATACCGCTCCCTCCCTTGCGGACAAGTCCTGTTTCGCCGCCTCGCTCCGGCCGCGGCCTGTGGATAGCATGCGAACGCATGTTCGTTTTCTCGCGCGTCGTGTCGAGAACGAGCACAGGCTCGTCCCCAGCCTGTGGAACGTGTGGACAGCAATCCACCCGCAGACCTGCGTGGATGGCCCGATGGCCCAGCCGCTCGCCCAGATCTCGCCGATGACCGCCCCGGTCCCACCGCAGAACCTCGAGGCGGAGGAGTCCGTCCTCGGGGCCATGCTGCTCTCCCCCGGTGCGATCGGGGCGGTCAGCGAGATCGTCGACGCGGGCGACTTCTACCGTGACAGCCACGGGGCCATCTTCCGTACGGCCTTGACGCTGTACGGGAAGGGCGAGCCGGTCGACGCGATCACGCTGATCGACGGGCTCGAGGAGCGAGGCGAGCTCGAGGCCGTGGGAGGCCGCTCCCGCGTCCACGAGCTCGCCGCCCTCGTGCCGGCGACGGCGAACGCGGCCCACTACGCCCGCATCGTCCGCGAGACCGCGACGCTGCGCGGCCTGATCCGGGTCGGCGGCGAGATCGCCCGCCTCGGCTGGGATCGGCCCGGGGAGACGCCGGACCTCGTCGACCGGGCCGAGCAGATCATGTTCGAGCTCTCCCAGCAGCGAGTCTCGAGCGAGTTCAGCCACATCGAGACGCTCCTGAAGGAGTCGTTCGAGCGGATCACGGCGCTGTACGAGGCCGGCGCCGAGATCACGGGAGTCCCGTCGGGGTACCGCGACCTCGACCGGGTCACGTCCGGGTTCCAGCCGGGGAACCTGATCATCGTCGCGGCGCGGCCGTCGATGGGGAAGTCCGCGCTCGCGCTCTGCATGGCGGCGAACCTCGGCGTGCGGCACGAGACGCCCGTCGCGCTGTTCACGCTCGAGATGTCGAAGGCGGAGGTGACCCAGCGCCTGCTCTGCTCGGAGGCGAAGGTCGAGTCGCAGCGGCTGCGGTCGGGCCGCCTCGCCGCCGACGACTGGCCCCGGCTGGTCGCCGCCGGGGACAAGCTGATGAAGGCGCCGATCTACGTCGACGACACGGGCTCGATCACGATGATGGAGCTCCGCTCGAAGGCCCGGCGGCTGAAGTCGAAGCTGCCGAGCCTCGGGCTCATCGTCGTCGACTACCTGCAGCTCATGACCTCCGGCAGCTCGGCGGAGAGCCGCGTCCAGGAGGTGTCGCAGATCTCGCGGCAGCTGAAGGTGCTCGCCCGCGACCTCGAGCTCCCCATCGTCGCCCTGTCCCAGCTCTCCCGCGCCGTCGAGCAGCGCCACGACAAGCGGCCGATCCTCTCCGACCTGCGCGAGTCGGGGTCGATCGAGCAGGACGCCGACATCGTCGCCTTCGTCTACCGGGACGAGTACTACAACGAGGAGTCCGACCAGCAGGGGCTCGCCGAGCTGATCGTGGCCAAGCACCGCAACGGCCCGACGGACGCGGTGAAGCTCTCCTTCCTGAAGCGCTACGCGAAGTTCGCCGACCTGGCCGCCTAGAACACCCGCACTCACCCCTGGAGGGTCACGATGCACGAGCAGACGATCTGGCTCCCGCCCCGAGCCACCGCCTTCACCGAGATCTGCGAGGCCTGCGAGGAGGAGAGCCCGGTCGCCGCCGGGTGCTCGCACGCCGTCGTCAGCGGCGCGCTCCGGCTCGACGCCGCCCACGGCTGGGCGACGTGCCCGCGCGGGCACGAGATCCGCGTGCTGCGCATGAACGCCGGCATGCCGGCCGGCGCGCTCACCTAGCGCAGCGCCCACGACCGGTTCCTCCGTCGCCCCGATGGGGCAGGATGCGCCTGTGCCCGCAATCGTGATCGTCGGCGCGCAGTGGGGAGACGAGGGCAAAGGGAAGATCGTCGACCTGCTCGCGCGCGAGTCGGACGTCGTCTGCCGCTACCAGGGCGGGCCGAACGCCGGCCACACGATCGTCACCGACGGCGAGACCTACAAGCTCCACCACATCCCGTCCGGGATCCTCTCGCCGGGGACGGCGTGCGTGATCGGCGCCGGCTGCGTGATCGACCCCGAGACGTTCGTGCGGGAACTGGACGAGCTCGAGGCACGCGGCCTCTCGACCGCCGACGTCCACGTCTCGGGCAACGCGCACCTGATCATGCCGTGGCACGTCGCGATCGACGGCGCCAGCGAGCGGCGGCTCGGCCGGCTGCAGATCGGCACGACCCGGCGCGGGATCGGGCCGGCCTACGCGGACAAGGCCTCCCGGCTCGGGATCCGGGTGCAGGACCTCCTCGACGCGAAGATCCTGCGGCAGAAGATCGAGACCGCGCTCGCCGAGAAGAACGTCTGGCTCGAGCGCGTCTACGGCGCGCCGCCGCTCGAGCTCGAGGAGTGCGCCGAGCGGCTGGAGCGCGTGGCGCAGCGGCTGCGGCCGTACGTCGCCGACACCTCGCTGCTCGTCGACACCGCCCTGCGCCAGGGGAAGCGCGTCCTGCTCGAGGGCGCGCAGGGGACGCTGCTCGACCTCGACCACGGCACCTATCCCTTCGTCACCTCGTCGAACCCGGTGGCGGGCGCCGCGGCCACGGGCGTCGGGATCGGGCCGACGCGGATCGACGAGGTCGTGGGCGTGTCGAAGGCGTACGTGACGCGCGTCGGCGAGGGCCCGTTCCCGACGGAGATCGAGGGCTCCGACCAGGAGCGGATGCGCGAGCTCGGCGGCGAGTACGGGACCACGACCGGACGCGAGCGCCGCTGCGGCTGGCTCGACCTCGTCGCCCTGCGCTACGCCGCGCGGGTGAACGGCCTCACCACGCTCGCGCTGACGAAGCTCGACGTCCTCTCCCACTTCGAGCGCATCCCGGTGTGCGTCCGCTACCGGCTGCCGGACGGCGAGGAGACCCGCGAGTTCCCCGCGCACCAGAGCGACTTCCACCACGCCGAGCCCGTCTTCGAGGTGCTCGACGGCTGGGAGGAGCCGATCGGCGAGCACCTCCCGCGCGGCGGCGCGCGCCTACGTCGACTTCGTCGAGGACCAGATCGTCGTGCCCGTCTCGCTCGTCGGCACCGGGCAGGCGCGCGAGGCGATCGTCGCCTTGCACTGAGCGGGCCGCGCCACTAGCGTCCTCCCGCCCACTGGCGACTCGCAGGACTGGAGGAGACATGCGAGAGAGAATGCTCGCGCTCGCCGCCGTCGTTGCGGCCTGCGCCTGGGGGGCGACCACCGCCACGGCCGCACCCCTCGACACCACCGGGACGCTGGGAGCCGCGCCGTACCGGCTCGTGGCGCCCGAGGCCTGGAACGGGACGCTCGTCGTCCTCGCCCACGGCTACCGCGACCTCGCCGACCATCCGGGGGAGGTCGACGACGTCTCGCCCGACGGCGGCTTCACGGCGCTGATCGGGGCGCTCACGGCGAGCGGCTACGCCGTCGCGTCGTCCGCCTACTCGTCCAACGGCTGGGCGGTGAAGGACGCCGTCCAGGACCTCACCAACCTCGCCGCGTTCGCGCGCGGCCGGATCGGCCGGCCGGAGCGGACGCTCCTCGTCGGGTTCTCACTCGGCAGCATTCCGACGCTCGACCTCGCCGAGAGCCGCGACGGCGTCTTCGACGGCTACCTCGCCGCGTGCGCGGTCGCGGCCGGCTCGCCCCGCGCGTGGGACAGCGCCGCGGCAGGCCTCGTCGCCTGGCAGGCCGTGTTCGGGCCGCTGCCGGCCGCCTGGGGCACCGTCGCGGACGGCGACGACGACGTCGACTTCGAGACCGAGGCGCTGCCGATCCTCGGCGGGCTGCTGATGAACCCGCTGAACCTCGGCCGGTTCGAGTTCATGCGCCTCGTCACGCGCGTGCCGCTGTCGCCGGGGTACTACCCGGGCGGCCTCGCGACCAACGTGTTCTTCATCACCGAGGCGCGCGGCGAGCTGGAGCGGCGGGCCGGCGGGCCGGTCGCGCAGAACCTGACCCACACGTACAGCGCTGTCGGCCGCCGACCGCGCCTACCTCGGCACGCTCGGCGTCTCCGGCGCCCAGATCGACGCGTGGCTCGCGACGATGAACGGCACGCGCTTCGCCGCGGCGCCCGCGCAGCGGAACTGGATCGAGAAGTACGCGACCTTCACGGGCAAGCTCCACGCTCCGGTGCTGACGCTGCACACGGTCGTCGACACGCTCGTGCCGGTGCAGCACGAGTCCGCCTACGCCGCGACGGTGGCGGCGGCAGGGCAGCGACGACCTCCTGTTCCAGGCCTACACGACCGGCACCTCGCACTGCGGCTTCTCCCCGGTGCAGGTGCCGCTCGCGATCGCGCAGCTCGACGCGTGGGTGCGGACCGGCGTGCGGCCGTCCCCGGCCGCGTTCCCGGCGGCGCTCGGGTTCGTCCCGGGCTTCGTCCCGCCGCCCTGGCCCCAGCCCTGAGCCGCACGGGCCCGCGGCGCGACCGGCGCCGCGGGCCCGTGTCATCGACGGCGCCGGATCGAGGCTCGCCGGTGCGCCTTCTAGCATCCCGGCGATGAAGGTGCTCCTCGTCGGCTCCGGGGGCCGCGAGCACGCGCTCGCCTGGGGCCTCGCGCGGTCGCCGCGCCTGACGGAGCTCCATGCGGCGCCGGGGAACCCGGGCATCGCGCGGCTCGGCCACTGCCATCCCGTCCGGGCGGAGGACGGCGAGGGCCTGCTCGCGCTCGCGCGGAGCCTCGACGTCGAGCTCGTCGTGGTCGGCCCCGAGGCGCCGCTGGTGGCCGGCGTCGGCGACGAGCTCCGGCACGCGGGGCTCGCCGTCTTCGGCCCGAGCGCCGCGGCCGCCCGGATCGAGGGCTCGAAGTCCTTCGCGAAGGAGGTCATGGCGGCGGCCGGCGTCCCGACAGCGGACACGCTCGCCGTCGCCCGCGCGCCCTGCGTCCTCAAGGTCGACGGGCTCGCCGCGGGGAAGGGCGTGTTCGTCTGCCACACGCGCGAGGAGCTCGACCGCGCGATGCAGGCGGTGGCCGCGTTCGAGGGGCCGATCGTGATCGAGGAGCTGCTCGAGGGCGAGGAGGTCTC
Organism: uncultured Thermoleophilia bacterium; assembly: GCA_963733995.1. Taxonomy (GTDB): domain Bacteria; phylum Actinomycetota; class Thermoleophilia; order Gaiellales; family Gaiellaceae; genus DATHTC01. The sequence continues at coordinate 23,050 of CAVTFO010000023.1, read as the reverse complement.
CGTGTTCGCGCTCGTCGACGGGAGCACGGTCGTGCCGCTCGCGCCGGCGCAGGACTTCAAGCGGCTCGACGACGGCGACCGCGGCCCGAACACGGGCGGGATGGGCGCCTACTCCCCCGTCCCCGCGCTGTCCGACGAGCTCGCGGCCGAGGTCGCGGAGACCGTGCACCGCCCGGTCGTGGAGGAGCTCGCCCGCCGCGGGACGCCGTTCGTCGGGCTGCTCTACGCGGGGCTGATGCTCACGGCGGACGGTCTGCGCGTGCTCGAGTTCAACTGCCGCTTCGGCGATCCCGAGACGCAGGTGGTCGTGCCGCGCCTCGGCACCGACCTGCTCGAGGCGATCGCCGCGGCCGCGGGCGGCGAGCTCGCCGGAGTCGTACCGGCGGCACGGGACGAGGCGGCCGTGACGGTCGTGGCGGCGGCCGCGACCTATCCGGAGCGCGGCGACGCCGGCACGCCGATCGAGGGCGTCGACGCGGCCGAGGCGGGCGGGGCACTCGTGTTCCACGCCGGGACGGCGAGCCGCGACGGCGGGCTCGTCACGAACGGCGGCCGTGTCCTCGCGGTCACGGGCCTCGGCCCGACGGTCGGCGACGCGCGTGATCGGGCCTACGACGCGCTCGGGCGCATATCGTTCGCCGGGATGCGCTTCCGCACCGACATCGCCGCGGAGGCCGCACGTGTCCGAGCCTGACGGGCCGCTCGTCGGCATCCTCGTCGGCTCGGAGTCCGACCGGGAGCGGATGCAGGGCGCGATGGACGAGCTCGACGCGCGCGGGATCGCGTGGGAGTTCGACGTCCGCTCGGCGCACCGGACCCCCGACGCGGTCGCGGAGTACGCGCGGACGGCGCGGGAGCGAGGCCTGCGCGTGCTGATCTGCGGCGCGGGGCTCGCCGCGGCGCTGCCCGGCGCGGTGGCGGCGCACACCGACCTGCCCGTGATCGGCGTCCCGCTGCGCTCCTCGCTGTCGGTGCTCGACGGCCTCGACGCGCTGCTCGCGATCGCGCAGATGCCGCCGGGCGTGCCGGTCGCGGCGGTCGGTGTCGACAACGCGAAGAACGCAGGCGTGCTGGCCGCGCGCGTCCTCGGCGCCTGAGGCTCACGCCGGATACGGCGCTCCGCGACCGCGTCCGCGACCACGTGCTCGCGCTGGCGGAGCGCGACGACCGGGTCGTTGCGGCCGCGGTGATCGGCTCGCTCGCCCTCGGCGAGGGCGACGACTGGTCGGATCTCGACTTCACGTTCGGGCTGGCCGACGACGCCTCGAAGCCGGACGTGCTCGCGGATTGGACGCGGGAGCTCGCCGACGCGTTCGACGCCGTCGCGCTGCTCGACCTGGACGCCGGCGAGCTGACCTATCGGGTCTTCCTGCTCCCGGGCTGGCTGCAGCTCGATCTGTCGTTCGGCGTCGGGAGCACCGTCCGGGCACGCGACGCGTTCCGCCCGCTCTTCGGCCCGTCGCGCGTCGACGGCCGTCGCCGCCGGAATCGGCCGAGCGAGCTCTTCGGCTGGGCCGTCCTCTACGCCGCGGCACGCGCTCGTCGCGATCGAGCGCGGGCAGCCGTGGCACGCCGAGTACTCCGTCAGCGGCGTCCGCGACCACGCGCTCACGCTGGCGTGCCTCCGGCGCGGCCTGCCGACCGCCTACGGCAAGGGATTCGACCGGCTCCCGGCAGACGTGCTCGCGGCGCTTCGACGATGCGCTCGTCCGCTCGGTCGAGCCGGCGGAGCTCGGTCGCGCGCTCGCCGTCGCCGTGACCGGGCTGCTCGCGGAGGCGACAGACGCCGGCCCACCACAGGTCGAGGCGCAGCTCCGCGGGCTGACGAGCCCCTAGCCCGGGAAGCGCGGGTCGTCTCGGAGCGACTCGAGCTCCTCGTCAGTGCGCGCGTACTCGGCCGTCTTCCGGGTCGGCCGCGACCGCCTGCTCGAGGTGGTCGAGCGCCTCCTCGCGCCGTCCGGCGCGGGCGTGGAGGCAGGCGAGTTCGTAGTGAATGCACGCGTGGCCGGGATGCGCCTCGAGTCCTTCGGACGCGATCCGGATCGCCTCGTCCCAGTCCTCGCGCTCGCGCGCCGGCACCGTCGCGAAGTAGTACTCCCACGGCGACACCGGGAACGCGTTCGCCGGCGGGCCGCCGATGACGAACACCGTCGTCCCGTCCTCGACGGCCGACGGCCTCCCGCCGGTCGCCGAGCTCGGGGACGAAGACGAGCGTCCCGGCCGGCGCGTCGATCTCCTCGCCCGCGACGGTGAAGCGCGCGTGCCCGGTGACGACGACGTAGAGCTCCTCGTGCGCGCCCGCACCGGAGCCGGTCTCGTCGTGCGCCTCGATCAGCAGCTCGCCGGCGTCGGCCGAGTAGCCGTTGATCCCGAACGCCTGCACGCCGAGCCGTCGCCGGATCGGCCGCCAGTGGACGCCGGCGACGTCGATGCGCTCGAGCTCGTCGATGCGGGCGACACGCGCTGCCATGACCGGATCCTAGGAGACGACGACCGGGACGCCGGTGCACCGCGTTGTTCGCGTAGCCGCCGACGTTCCACGGCGGCTCGAGCGGCTGCTCGTTGCCGGCGTCGTCCCGCGCGCGGCAGCAGAGGACGTGCTCGCCCGGGCTCGCGTCCCACTCGGCCGTCCAGCGGCGCCATGCCCAGCGGGAGCCGAGGTCGTCCTCGAGCGAGGCGTCCCACCACGACGCGCCGCCGTCCGCGCTCACCTCGACGGCCGTGACCGTGCCCTGTCCGGACCAGGCCCGGCCCTCGAGCGGCACCGTCCCGGCCGGGAGGTGCCGCACGCGCGTGTGGAAGTCCGGCTCGCCGGGCGGGACGAGCAGCGAGCGCGGCACCATCCGCGTCACCGGCGCGCCCTCGTCGTCCTCGCTCGCGCGGAGGCGGTACCCGGTCACCTGCTGGTAGCCGTCGAAGGCCCGGTCGAGCACGTCGACGCGCGAGAGCCACTTCACGTTCGTCATCCCGTACCAGCCGGGAACGACGAGGCGGAGCGGGAAGCCGTGCTGTGGCGGGAGCGGGACGCCGTTCATCTCGTAGGCGAGCACCGCGTCCGAGGCGAGCGCCTCGGCGAGCGGCAGCGCCCGCGCGTAGCGCTGCTCGACCCCGCCCTCGACACCACCGTCGAGGCCGGTGAACGCGACGTCGACCGCGTCGCCGAGCGGCCCCGCCTCGTCGAGAAGCGCCGCCAGCGGGACGCCGCGCCAGCGGGCCGTCCCGACCGCCTCGACCAGCCACGGCTGCGAGAACGGCCGCGGGTCGAGCTTCGCACGGCCGTTGCCGGCGCACTCCATCGTCACGGTCAGCTCGACCGCCGGCCGCGCGCGCAGCTCGTCGAGCGTCAGCGACAGCGGCCGCTCGACCCGCCCGCCGAGCTCGAGCCGCCAGGCGTCGGCGTCGACGAGCGGGATGTCGTAGTGGACGAGCAGGTAGTGCAGCCCGAGCGGCGTCACCGGCCAGCGCAGCGCCTCGAGCGGCATCCCGTGGTTGCGCGTCGCGAGTTGCAGCTCCTCGAGGCTGATGCCCACGCGAGGAGGATAGGCCGTCGGGGAGCGCGGATACCATCGGCCCGTGATCCCTCGGTACTCGCGGCCGGAGATGGCCGGCGTCTGGTCGGACGAGGGGAAGCTGGCGCGCTGGCTGGACGTGGAGCTCGCCGCGCTCGACGGCTGGGCCGAGGTCGGCGTCGTCCCGGCGGAGGCGGTCGAGCGGATCCGCGCGACGGCCGTGCCGCCCGACCCGGCGCGCGTGGCCGAGCTCGAGGCCGTGCTCCACCACGACACGGCCGCGTTCGTCGACGCGGTCGCCGAGCAGCTCGGCGAGGAGGGGCGCTGGTTCCACTACGGCCTCACCTCGTCGGACGTGGTCGACACGGCGCTCTCGCTCCAGCTCCAGGCCGCCGGCGAGCTCGTGCTGGACGGCGTCGAGCGCGCCTTCGCGGCCGTCGTGGCGCGCGCCCGCGAGCACCGGGACACGCTCTGCATCGGCCGCACCCACGGCGTCCACGCGGAGCCGACGACCTTCGGCCTCAAGCTCGCCGGCTGGGCGTTCGAGCTCGATCGGCGGCGCGACGCAGCTGCGCGCCGCGCTCGAGACCTGCCGCGTCGGGAAGCTCTCCGGCGCCGTCGGCCAGTACGCCGCGATCGACCCGGAGGTCGAGCGGGTGGCCTGCGAGCGCCTCGGGCTCGAGCCGGCGCCGACCTCGACCCAGATCCTCCAGCGCGACCGGCACGCGGAGCTCATGACGGCGCTCGCCGTCCTCGCCTCCTCGCTCGACTCGTTCGCGCTCGAGGTGCGCCACCTCGCGCGGACCGAGGTGCGCGAGGTCGAGGAGCCGTTCGGCCGCGGCCAGAAGGGCTCGTCGGCGATGCCGCACAAGCGCAACCCGGTCGTCGCCGAGCGCATCTGCGGGCTCGCGCGCGTCGTCCGCGGATACGCCCTCGTCGCGCCTCGAGAACCAGCCGCTCTGGCACGAGCGCGACATCTCGCATTCGTCGGCCGAGCGCGTCGCGATCCCCGACGCGTTCCTCGCCGTCGACTACATGCTCGACCGGTTCGCCTGGCTCGTCGAGGGGCTGCGCGTGTTCCCGGAGCGGATGCGCCGCAACCTCGACGCCTCGCACGGGCTCTTCTTCTCGCAGCGCCTCCTGCTCGCGCTCGTCGAGGCGGGGCTCGCGCGCGACGAGGCCTACCGGCTCGTGCAGGCGCACGCCATGCGCGCGTGGGAGGAGGAGCGAAGCTTCCCGGACCTCGTCCGCGCCGACGACGCGATCGCCGCCCGCGTCGACCTCGCCGCCGTCTTCGACCTCACCGCCTACACCCGTCACGTCGACACGGTGTTCGAGCGCCTCGACGCGCTCGTCCGCCGGGAGGAGCCCGCCCATGTCTGAAGCCGCGACCCACGTCGCCTCGGGAAAGGTCCGCGAGATCTACGCACTCGACGAGGAGCGCCTCCTGCTCGTCGCGAGCGACCGGATCTCGACCTTCGACGTCGTCCTGCCCACCGACATCCCGGACAAGGGGCGCGTGCTCACGGGCCTGTCCGCGTTCTGGTTCGCGCGGACGAGCGAGCTCGTGCCGAACCACCTCCTGCAGCTGCGCGCGGACGCGCGCTCGATGGAGTGCCGGCGGCTCGACATGCTGCCGATCGAGTGCGTCGTGCGCGGCTACCTCACCGGCTCGGGCTGGAAGGACTACCTCGCGACCGGCGAGGTCTGCGGGCACCGGCTGCCGGAGGGGCTCGTCGAGTCGCAGCAGCTGCCCGAGCCGATCTTCACGCCGGCGACGAAGGCGCAGACGGGCCACGACGAGAACATCACGCGCGAGCAGGCTGCCGAGCTGGTCGGCGCCGACCTGTTCGCCGAGGCGGAGCGCATCTCGCTCGCGCTCTACCGCTACGGCGCGGACTGGGCCGCGACGCGCGGGATCATCCTCGCCGACACGAAGTTCGAGCTCGGCCTCGACCCGGACGGCACGCTCGTCCTCGGCGACGAGGCGCTGACCCCGGACTCGTCGCGCTTCTGGCCGGCCGACGGCTACGAGGCCGGCCGCGGCCAGCCGTCGTTCGACAAGCAGTTCGTGCGGGACTACTGCGAGTCGCTGGGCTGGGACAAGACCGCGCCGGGGCCGGAGCTGCCGGACGACGTCGTGGCCGGGACGAGGGCGCGCTACGTCGAGGCGTTCGAGCGGCTGACCGGGATCGCGTTCGACGACTACCTCGCCGATCCGGAGGTGGTGCGGACGATGAGGGCGACCGTCCTCGTCCGGCCCAAGGAGCGGCATCCTCGACCCGCAGGGCGAGGCGGTGCGGACGGCGCTCGACCACCTCGGGTTCGAGGCCTCCGAGGCGCGCGTCGGGCGCGTGATCGACCTCGAGTTCCCCGGGCGCAGCGAGGACGACGCGCGCCGCGAGCTCGAGCGGATGTGCGAGGAGCTGCTCGCCAACCCGCTGATCGAGAGCTACGAGATCGAGGTGCACGCGTGACGGTCGCGCCGCAGCCCGAGCGGCGGCCGCGGATCGCGGTGCTCGTCTTCCCCGGCTCGAACGACGACCGCGACGCGGCCTGGGCGCTCGGCGCGCTCGGCGCGGAGGCCGTCATGGTCTGGCACGCGGACGAGCGCCTGCCCGAGGTCGAGGGCGTGCTGCTCCCCGGCGGCTTCTCCTACGGCGACTACCTCCGCTGCGGCGCGATCGCGCGCTTCGCGCCGGTGATGGCCGACGTCCGGCGGTTCGCGGACGACGGCGGGCCGGTGCTCGGGATCTGCAACGGCTTCCAGATCCTCTGCGAGGCCGGGCTGCTGCCGGGCGTCCTGCGCCCGAACGCGTCGCTCGTCGTTCGTCTGCCGGGACGTGGCGGTGCGGGTCGAGCGGGCCGACCTCGCCATCACCGGCCGCTGCGCCGAAGGGCAGGTGCTGACGATCCCGATCAAGTGCGGCGAGGGCGCGTGGTACGCGGACGAGGCCCTCGTCGAGGCGCTCGAGTGGGCGGGCCAGATCGTCTTCCGCTACGCCGGCGAGAACCCGACGGGCGCGGTCGGCGCGGTCGCGGGGGTCTGCAACGCCGGCGGGAACGTGGTCGGGCTCATGCCGCACCCCGAGCACGCCGTCGACCCGATGCTCGGCTCCGGCGACGGCGGGCTGCTGCTGGCCGGGCTCGTGGACGCGGCGACGGCGCGAGCTGCTCGTCGCGGCCTAGTCGGGCTCGCTGCGCGTCGCGCCGTCTCCGCGGCGCCGCGCGCGCGATGCGGGCCTCGCCTTCCGCGATGAGCGCGATGCGCCTGCTCGAGCGTCCCGCCGCGCCTCGCCGCTCGGCGATATCGCCGCACCGCCTCGGGGTCAGGCCTCTTCCGCTTCCTCGCCATCGTCGCCCTCCAGCAGCTCGTCGATGTGACGCACCACGTCGAGGATATCCGCGAGCAGAGCGCCGTCAGACGCGACCTCGTCGCGTCGATCAGCTCCCGTTCCAGCCCAGCGCCTCCTGCAGCGCCGGGTGCTCGCCGAGCGCCGCGCGGAGCTTCTCCAGGTCGCGCAGCCGGAGCGTCACCGGCCCGCGGCGCGCGGTGCCGTCGGTCGTGTACGCGATGCGGACGAGCCGCTCGCCCTTCTCCGTCTCGAGCAGCTCGAACACGCTCGCGAACCGCCGCTCGCCGGCCCGCTGCGGGACGCTCAGCCGCTCGACGAGGCTCGCCGGGCCCCAGGGTGTCGCCGCCTTCGCCATACCGCCAACGGTAGGCGGCCGCGCGTCACGCGTGTGTGCCGAGAACGTGCGGGATCTGTGACGGCGGCAGCGGGCTCTCCGGCAGCCCGTCGCGCGGCGGGCCGTTGTACGCGCCCGGCGCCACGTCGTTCGGCGCGTCCGCGTGGAAGAGCGAGGCGAGGTGCTGGATGTGCCCGCGGCCCGGCCCGAGCTCGAACTGGCCGCCGCCGTAGAGCGCGATCCCACGCGCCTCGCACGTCTCGTAGAACTCGAACAGCGCCCGCAGCGACCCGAACCGCGACGGCTTCACGTTCAGCGTCCGCGGCGGGAACGGCAAGCGCGTCCACGTCGGCGACCGAGTGGATCGGCGCGTCCCAGGTGATCCGGTCGCGGTGCGGCTCGAGCGCGGCCGCCGCGTCCGCGTCGTCCTCCAGGTTCGGGTCCTCGATCCACGCCTCGGGGAACGCCTCGGCCGCGAGCCGGTACAGGCGCGCCGTCGGCGCGCTGTCGACCGGGGTGCCCGCGGTACTGGCCTTTCAGGTCGACGACGTCGACGCCCGCGAGCCCGCCGACCCGCGCCGCGAGCGCGTCGTCCCACTCCGTCGGTCGGGTCGAGCTTGAACCGCAGCGAGGGTAGAGCCGCGTCCACGAGGCGAGCGGCTCGAGCGTGGCCGCGTCGATGCGGGTGGAGGCGACGAAGCTCACCGGCCGGGCCTGGCGCTCGACGAGGTCGCCGAGGCCGAGGTTCGCCTGCCGGAGCGCGAGGTCGAGCGCCGCGCTCTCCCACGCCCAGCGCCGGTACTGGCGCTGCCCTTCGATCCCGATCGGCCCGCCGTAGAGGTCGACCGGCTCGAGCAGCTCCGAGAGCTCGCCGAGCGTGCCGCGGAAGCCGGCGACCGGCGGCTCGGGCGAGCGCTCCGGCGCGTGCAGGCCCGCGTCGTAGGTGACGTCCTCGCCCGACGCCCTCGACGTCGTCGCCGCGCAGCCGCACCACCGTGGTGACGCGCTGGAACTGGGGCGAGACGTCGAGCACGAGCCGGTCGCGCTCGACCGACTCGATCTCGACCTGGAGAGTCCGGCGACGGCGTCCGCGAGAGCCATCGCCCGAGGCTATCTACCAGCCGCTCACCCAGGGATCGACGAACACGTCGTCGACCCGCCAGCGACCCGACCCGAGCAGGCCGGACTGCGCGGTCAGGCGGAACTGGACCTGCGTGATCAGGCCGCCGTTCTGGCCGAGCTGCGAGAGCAGCGGCCCGAGGCTCGCGAGCAGGTACACGTCCGGGAGCAGGCCGGGGCTCCAGGCAGCCCCGCCCGAGCGCAGGCCCACGAGGGCGGTGCGCCGCGCGCCGGAGGCGGTCGTGTAGAGGATCTCGACCTTCAGCGGCGAGAGGAACGAGCCGGAGTTCGAGGCCATCATCCGCATCGTCAGCGCGAGCGTGCCGACGCAGGTCAGCGGGCTCGTCGCGGACGCACCCGGCGGGAAGGTAGAGCGAGGACGACCCGGGACGGAGGTAGTAGGGATCGTTGCCGGACACCACCGTCGCGCCGCCCGAGAGCTTCCAGCCGTGCGCGCCCTCGAAGTCGCCGCCCGGCACGGGCGAGTACGGGATCGGGTCGAGCCAGCGCACGAACGCCGGCGACGCCGTCTGCCCGTCGCAGCTGAGGAGACCGGCGCTCGCGGGAGACGCCGCCACCCCCGTCGCCATGGCGCAGCCGACCGCCAGCGCCGCCAGCACCAGAACCCGCAAACCCTTCTTCACCGCAACCCCTTCCCGACTCGACCGCAAGTCCGCTCAGTGAAAGCCGACGGGGACGACGGTGAATCACCCTTCGGGGTGAAACGGCGGCGGCGGCGCAAGTTCCCTCCTTCGAGGGAAGCACCGCGCCGCGCGGCACCCATCCTTCGTCTGTGACGTCTGCGGCCACACACGTCGACCCTGCCGTCGCCGAGCTGATCGAGGCAGACGCGCGCGAGCCGGGTCGCGCGGCTCGGCGGGCGGCGGCTGCTCACGGTGATCGGCTTCGGCGCGACCTTCCTCGCCGTCGCCGCGGCGATGGCCGTGCTCCTGCCGTCGGACCGCGAGGTCGGCGCGGCGCAGCTGCTCGTCTTCGTCGCCGCCTACGCGCTCGCCTCGCGCGTGGCGTTCGAGATCAGCACGGGCTGGGCGGTGCCGACGCAGCTCGTGCTCGTGCCGATGCTGTTCGCGCTCCCGCCCGGGCTCGTGCCGATCGCGGTGGCCGGCGGGTTCGTGACCGCGTGGCTCGTGCACGACCGCCAGCCTCGACGTCGAGCGCGTGTTCCTGCGGCTCGCCAACTCGTGGTACGCGATCGGGCCGGCGCTCGTGATCTGGGCGGCCGGCGAGCCCTCAGCCGTCGCTGTCCGCGCTGCTCGTCCTCGCCGTCGCGCTCCCCGCACAGTTCGCCCTCGAGTTCGCGCAGCGTCGCGGGCTGCGACCGCATCGCGCGCGGGACGCCGATCCGCCCGCAGCTGCCGTTCGTCGCGCGGGCCTGGGCCGTCGACCTGGCGCTCACGCCCGTCGGCCTGCTCGCGGCCATCGCCGCGGCCGAGGTCGACGGCGCGATCGTGCTCCTGCTCCCGCTCCTCGGCCTGCTCTCCGTGTTCGCGCGCGAGCGCAAGGCGCGGCTCGACGCCGCGCTCGAGCTCTCGTCCGCCTACCGCGGCACCGCCTTCCTGCTCGGCGACGTGATCGAGGCCGACGACGCGTACACGGGCAGCCACAGCCGCGACGTCGTCTCGCTCTCGCTCGCGGTGGCGAAGCACCTCCGCCTCGACGCGCAGGCGCAGCGCCGCGTGGAGCTGGCCGCGCTCCTCCACGACGTCGGCAAGATCCGCGTCCCGAACGAGATCATCAACAAGGCCGGGCCGCTCGACGACGACGAGTGGGCCGTGATGAAGCAGCACACGGTCGAGGGGCAGCGGATGCTCGAGCGGTCGGCGGCCTGCTCGCGGCCGTCGGCGAGATCGTCCGCTCCTGCCACGAGCGCTGGGACGGCGCCGGCTACCCCGACGGCCTCGCCGGCGAGGCCATCCCGGTCGAGGCGCGGATCGTCTGCGCCTGTGACGCCTTCAACGCGATGACGACCGACCGCGCCTACCGCAAGGCCCTGTCGCTCGACGACGCCAGGGCCGAGCTCGCGCGTTGCGCCGGGCAGCCAGTTCGACCCCGCGGTCGTCGAGGCGCTGCTCGCCGTCGCCTGACGACCCTCGTTCGAGTGAACGGGCCGTGCTTCCCCCCTCCGGGGGAGGCAGGGCGGCCGCCGAGCGGAAGGATGCGTGGGCATCTGCGGCGACTTTGGAGGAGTGACGGAATGACGGCAACGCGTGCGGCCCGCGTGGTGATCTGCCTGGTGCTGGGACTGGCGGCCTTCTCGACGTTCACCGGCACCGCGCTGGGAGCGGAGGACGAAGGCGAGCTCGTCGACGTCAGCAAGACGGTCGAGGACCTCGACAAGGAGCTCGGTCAAGCTCCGGGAGCGCGGCCGTTGGGCGCGCGAGGGCGAGCTGTCCGCCGCGGCGGTGTGCGGCGCGGACGCGCCGACGCCGGTCTTCTCCGCCTGGGGCGACGGCGGCGCCTACCTCCCGGCTCCGGAGGGGAACCTCGAGTCGACGGCGCGCTGGACGCTGAACAAGCACGCGCGCCGCGCCGAGAACTCGCCCTTCAGCTCCGGCGGGTCGTCGCTCTTCCTCCCCGACCACGGCGAGGCGATCTCGCCGGCGTTCTGCGTCAGCACGGCGTACCCGACGATCCGGCTGTTCGCCGCGAACACCGCCGACGAGGAGTCGGAGCTCGAGGTCGAGATCCTCTACGAGAACGTCGACGGGAAGGTCAAGAAGCTCAAGGTCGCGAAGCTGCGCGGCAGGCAGGACTGGGCGCCGACGACGATCGTCCCGCTCCACGTCAACATGCTCGGCGCCGCGTCCGAGGACGGCTTCACCGCCGTCGCGGTCAAGTTCAAGGCCAAGGACGTGAAGTCGAAGACGGGCGGCTGGAAGCTCGACGACCTCTTCGTCGATCCCTGGGTGAGCGGCTGGTGATCCGCCCCGACGCGGGTCGCCGCGCTCGCGCCTCTTAACGCGCAGCCCGCACGCGCGTCGGCATCCTCCCCCGGATGCTCGGCTACGTCTTCCGCCGGCTGCTCTGGACGCCGCCGCTGCTGCTGTTCGTCATGCTCGTGACGTTCGCGCTGATGCGCGGGATCGGCGGCAGCCCCTTCCGGCTCGAGTCCGGCGGGCTCCCCGAGCCCCTCGTCATCCAGGTCACGAACTTCTACGAGCTCGACAAGCCGTGGTACGTCGAGTTCTGGAACTACGTCGGCCACGTCGCGACGTGGAACTTCGGCCCGTCGCTGACGATGCGCGACCTCACCGTCGACCACGTGATCAACACGCAGATCCCGGTCACCCTCGCGCTCGCCGGGCTCGCGATCCTCTGGGCGGTCCCGATCGGCGGGACGCTCGGCGTCGCGGCGGCGATGAAGCGCGGCTCGCGGCTCGACACGCTGCTGACCTCGGTCTCGACCCTCATGCTGGTCGTCCCGGTCTTCCTCTTCGCCGAGATCGGCGTCGACGTACCTCATCCGCCGCTGGCACGTGATCGAACCCGGCTGGGACACGTGGGAGACGCGGCTCGCCGCCTCGTTCGTGCTCGCGCTCGCGCCCGCGGGCTACATCGCCCGCGTCGTCCGGGCCGGGCTCGTGGACACGCTCGGCCAGGACTTCGTCCGCACCGCGCGCGCGAAGGGCCTGCGCAGCGGCCGCGTGATCGGCGTCCACGTGCTGCGCAACTCGCTCGTCCCCTTCCTCGCGGCCGCGGTGCCGACGATGGCGCTGCTCATCACCGCCGCGTTCTTCGTCGAGCTCGCGTTCGGGATCCCCGGCGCCGCCGGCTTCTTCATCCGCGCCGCGCAGCTCCGCGACTACCCGATGGTGATGGGCCTGACGGTCGTGCTCGCGCTCGTCGTGATCATGGCGAACCTCGTCGCCGACCTCGTCGCCGCGTTCCTCGACCCACGCCTGCGGGAGCGGCGGTTCTGACGGCGCTCGCGCACGAGGACGTCCCGCGCCACCACGGCTTCTGGCTCGGGACGGCCCGCCGCTTCTCGCGCCACCGGCGCGGGATGGGCGCCGCCGCCGTGCTGCTCGCGCTCGTGCTCGCGTGCCTGCTCGTCCCGGTGCTCTCGCCGCACGACCCCTACGCCGTCGACTTCGCGCAGAAGCAGCAGGGACCGTCGGCCGAGCATCCGCGTCGGGACGGACTTCTTCGGCCGCGACCTGCTCGAGCGCCTCGCGCTCGGCGGCCGGAAGTCGCTCGTCATCGCCCTGTCGGCGCTCGGCGTGATCCTCGTCCTCGGCACGACCTACGGCGCGATCTCCGCGACCTTCGGCGGGCGCGTGGACGAGTTCATGATGCGCGCGCTCGACGCGCTGCTCGCGATCCCGCGCTTCCCGGTGATCGTGATCATCCTCGTGATCGCGGGCCTGCGGACGAACGAGCTGACGCTGATCCTCGCCCTCTCGATCGTGAGCTGGATGGTGACCGCGCGACTCGTCCGCACCGAGCTGCTCTCGCTCCGGCAGCGGGAGTTCGTCCGCGCGGCGCACGCGGTCGGCGCGCGGCGGCGGCACGTGCTCGTCCGCCACCTCGTCCCGAACGCGCTCGGGGTGCTGATCGTGGCGGCGCTGCTCGAGCTGCCGGCGGTGATCCTCTTCGAGGCCTTCGTCTCGACGCTCGGCCTCGGGCTCAACCCGCCCGCGGCGACCTGGGGCAACCTCGCGTTCGAGGGGATCGAGGACGGGCGGCTGTGGGAGGTCCTGCTCCCGAGCATCGCCATCGCGATCTTCGCGATCGCCGCGAACATCGTCGCCGACGGGCTCGACGACTCGCTCGACCCCCGCCGCAGCGCCGAGCGCTGAGCCCGTACGCTCGAGTCGTGGACGCGATCGTCCTCGACCGGCTGACGAAGTCGTACGGCCGCGAGCGCGGGGTGGTCGACCTCTCCTTCACCGTCGCGCAGGGCGAGATCTTCGGCTACCTCGGTCCGAACGGCGCCGGGAAGACGACCACGATCCGGACGCTGCTCGACCTGATCCGGCCGACGAGCGGCTCGGTGCGGGCGCTCGGGCTCGACGCGCAGCGGGAGGGCGTCGAGCTGCGCCGGCGCCTGGGCTACCTGCCGGGCGAGCTGTCGCTGTACGAGAAGCTGACCGCGCGCGAGCTGCTCGCGTATCTCGGCGGCCTCCGCGGCGGCGTCGACAGCGGAACACGTCCGCTCGCTCGCGCAGCCGCTTCGAGCTCCCGCTCGACCGGCCCATCCACGATCTCTCCCGCGGCAACAAGCAGAAGGTCGGGCTCGTCCAGGCGTTCGCGCACCGGCCCGACTGCTCGTGCTCGACGAGCCGACCTCCGGTCTCGACCCGCTGATGCAGCAGACGTTCAACGCGCTTCTGCGCGAGACCGCGGCCGACGGGCGCACGGTGTTCCTTTCCTCCCACGTCCTCTCGGAGGTGCAGCACGTCGCCGACCGGGTCGGGATCATCCGCGACGGCCGTCTCGTCGCGACCGAGGACGTCGCCGCCCTGCACGGGCGCGCCGTGCGGCACCTCGTCGTCCGCTTCGCCTCGCCGCCGCCCGGCCGACGCGTTCGCAGACGTCCCCGGCGTGCGCGAGTCGAGCCGTGAGGGAACCGAGCTCCGACTTGTCGCGGAAGGGGCGCTCGACCCGCTCGTCAAGGTGCTCGCACGGTACGAGGTCGTCGACCTGGTCAGCCACGAGCCCGACCTCGAAGAGGTGTTCCTCGCGTACTACGGCCAGGAAGCGGACGATGCCTGACGTCCTCCTCCGCACCGTCCGCGACGCCGGCCGCGGGCTCGTGTTCTGGACGGCCGGGATCGTCCTCCTCGTGGTCGTCACCGTGTCGATCTACCCGAGCATCGAGGGCAACGCCGACCTCACCGACGCGGTCGAGAACTACCCGAAGGAGCTCACGGCGTTCTTCGGCGGCGAGCTCGACTTCGCCAGCGGGGCGGGGTACCTGAACGGCGAGCTGTACTCGCTGATGGTGCCGCTGCTCCTGCTCGTCTACGGGATCGGCGCCGGCGCGCGGGCGATCGCGGGCGAGGAGGAGGCCGGGACGCTCGAGCTGCTCCTCGCTCACCCGCTGCGGCGGCGGCGCGTCCTGCTCGAGAAGCTCGGCGCGGCCGTTGTCCTGCTCGCGGGCCTCGGCGCGGTCGTCTTCCTCGTCGTGACCGTCTCCTCGGCCGTGTTCGGCCTCGACGTCGGGACGGCGGACGTCGCGGCGGCGACCCTCGGCGCCGTCCTCCTGGCCGCGGCGTTCGCGGCGCTGGCGCTCCTCGTCGGCGCCGCCACCGGCTCGCGGGCGCTCGCGATCGGGGTGGCGGCGAGCCTCGTGATCGCCTCGTACCTCCTGTACGGCCTGGGGAACCTCGTCGACGCGACTCGAGCCGGTCAGGCGCTCACGCCCTGGGACTGGTACGCGGGCGGCGACCAGCTCCGCAACGGCCTGGACTGGCGCGGCACCGTGCTCCTCCTCGCGTCCGTCGTCGTGCTCGCCGGGGCCGCGATTCCGCTGTTCGAGCGGCGGGACCTCTCCACCTAGGGCTGCGGCCAACCCGCAACCGATCGTCGGCCCGGCCCTGATGGCGTCCCGCCCGCGGCACGGCACCGTGGGAGCCATCAGGGAACCACGAGGCAGAGGAGGGGAAATGACCCCCAGGAAGATTCTCGAGTTCGGCGGCTACATCTCCGGAGCCCTACTGATCGTCTTCGGCATCGCCGCCATCTACATGGGCGTCGACGGGCGCAGCACCGTCCGCGACAGCCTCAAGCAGGAGCAGATCTACTTCGGCAACGCGGCCGAGGACCCGGCCGTCGCCGAGCACGCGAAGCAGTGGTCGGAGGAGCAGGTCCTCACCGGCGACCAGGCGCGCGCGTTCGCGCTCGTCATGCGCGAGCACACGCTCGAGGGCTCCGAGGGTCTGACCTACGCGGAGATGGGCCGGTTCGTGTCGGCCGCCAAGCCGGACGACCCGGCGGGCACGAGCGACGAGGCCGCCGCCCTCAAGGGTGAGGACGGGCAGCCCGTCCCGAACGCCGCGCGGAACACCTGGGTGACCGAGACGGCGCTCACGACCGCGCTCAACGTGTCCTTCATGGCGGAGCAGCTGGCGCTCTTCGGCGTCGTCGTCGGCGTCGCGCTCCTCCTCGCCGGCATCGGCTTCGTCCTCCTCGCCTTCCTGGCGGTGCGCCGCTGGGCCGAGGGAACGGAGACGGCGAGGGTCACGACCACGGTGGCACCGGCCGCGTAGCGCGACCCGCTCCACCCCTCCCCGAAGGGCGCCGCCACGCGGCGCCCTTCGCCGTCCCGGTACGCTGGCTCCGTGCGGTTGTTCACGCGCGAAGAGCCCCGGATGGTGACGGCCGCGGAGGCCCTGCCGGGGCGCGAGGAGCGGATGGTCGTCCCCGCCCGGCACGAGGTGCTGGGCACGCCGCTCGAGCCGCCGTTCCCGGACGGGCTCGAGCAGGCGGTCGTCGGCCTGGGCTGCTTCTGGGGCGCCGAGCGGCTGTTCTGGCAGCTGCCGGCGTCTACACGACGGCGGTCGGCTACGCCGGCGGCTTCACGCCGAACCCGACCTACCAGGAGACGTGCACCGGCCTGCACCGGTCACACCGAGGCCGTGCTCGTCGTCTTCGACCCGGCGCAGGTCGCCTACGAGGAGATCCTGCGGACGTTCTGGGAGGGTCACGACCCGACGCAGGGCAACCGCCAGGGCAACGACGTCGGCACGCAGTACCGCTCCGCGCTGTACTGGACGACGCCCGAGCAGCGCGAGGCGGCGCTCGCCTCCCGCGACGCGTACCAGGCGCGCCTGGCCGAGGCGGGCTACGGGGAGATCACGACCGAGCTCGGCACGGCGCCCGCGTTCTTCTACGCCGAGCCGTACCACCAGCAGTACCTCGCCAAGAACCCGAACGGGTACTGCGGGCTCGGCGGCACGGGCGTCTCCTGCCCCGTCGGCGTCGGCGCCTGACCGACGCGCGCGGTAGGTTCCGCGCATGACCGTCGTCGAGGCACGCCGGTGGCGCGACCTGTTCGCGGCCCGGGCGCGCGAGGACGTCGGCGCCGGGATCGTCGAGATCCTCGCCCTCGCCGCGGACACCGAGCTGATCCCGTTCGCCGGCGGCTTCCCCGACCCGCAGACGTTCCCGGCCGCACGCGCCGCGAGCCTCCTCGACGAGCTGGCCGCGACCGGCGACCTCGGCGCCTTCCAGTACGCGCCGACGCGCGGCCTGCCGGGCACCCGCGACGCGCTCCAGCAGCGGCTGGAGACGATGCAGGGCCGGCGCCCGACCGACGACGAGCTGCTCGTCACGAGCGGCGGCATCGACGGGCTCGAGCTCGTGTCGAAGTCGTTCCTCGACCGGGGCGACGCGGTCGTGGTCGAGGGGCCGACCTACCTCGGCGCGATCATGGCCTTCCGGAGCTTCGAAGCGCAGGTCGTGGCCGTCCCGATGGACGCGGACGGGCTCGACGTGGACGAGCTCGCGGCGGCCCTCGCCGGCGGGCTGCGGCCGAAGCTCCTCTACACGATCCCGGACCACCAGAACCCCGCCGGCGTCAGCCTCGCGGCCGAGCGGCGCACCGCCCTCGTCGAGCTCGCGCGCCGCTACGGGTTCCTCGTCGCCGAGGACGTCGCCTACCGCGAGCTCGGCTTCGACGGGGAGGCGTTGCCGAGCCTGTGGAGCCTCGGGCCCGACGTGGTCGTCCAGCTCGGGACGACGTCCAAGACCTTCTTCCCGGGCGTGCGGCTCGGCTGGGCGGCCGGGCCGGACGAGGTGATCGCCCAGCTCGTCGTCGCCAAGCAGAACACCGACCAGTGCGCCTCGCCGCTGGGCCAGAAGCTGTGGGAGGAGTACGCGCGCCGCGGCGCCCAGGACGAGCAGCTCGTCCGCTCGCGCGCGCTGTACCGGCGCCGGTGCGAGCGCCTGCTCGCGGCGCTCGAGCGAACGATGCCGGAGACCGTCTCGTGGACGCGGCCCGAGGGCGGCTTCTTCTCCTGGCTGACGCTGCCGGACGGCACGGACGCGGTCGCCTTCGCTCGCCGAAGCCGCGGCCGCAGGCGTGGCGGTCGTCCCCGGCGCCCCGTTCTTCCCCGACGGCCGCGGCACGGCGAACCTCCGGCTCTCCTACAGCAAGGTCGAGGACGAGCTCATCGACGACGGGGTCGAGCGGCTGGCGGCGCTCGTCCGGGAGGGGGCATCGTGAGCGACCCGGAGAACTACTTCGCGGGCGACGCCGGGACGCAGTCGGGCCGCGGCGGCATCTGGGTGCGCTGGGACGCGCTCGACCCGCTCGAGATGGTGCCGGGCCTCACCTTCCAGCCCGTGCTCGGCGACGCGCTGATGGTCAACTTCGTCACCTTCGAGCCGCACACCGAGGCGCCGCTCCACTGGCACGACGAGGAGCAGATCACCTACGTGATGGACGGCGAGTTCGAGTTCACCGTCGCCGGCGAGACGCGGATCATGCGGCGGGGCGACGCGGTGGCGATCCCGCCGAACGTGCCGCACGGCGCGCGGACGCTCGACAGCCCGTGCGTCGAGATCGACGTGTTCCACCCGCCGCGGCGCGGCGTGCTCGAGGCGATGGGCCTCCAGCCAGGACTGTAACCCGCCCGTGTAAAGCGCTTTCGGCAGGGCCAGGAACATGGTTAGGATGGCGCCGTCGAGACCGGCACCCAGGACCGTGGCTCGTATCTCGCTGCTCGCGCTCGTCCTCTCGGCCGTCCTCGTCGCGGGGGTCGCCGCCAGCCTGCGGACCGACGCGGCGCGGGCCGCCGAGGAGAAGCTGCCGAGCTACCGCTGCTGCTTCCGCATCGACACGCTGATGACCGGACGGCTCGACACCGTGTTCGACGACGTCGTCCTGAGCGCGCCGCAGCACGCGACGTGGACGTTCCGCAACAGCGAGCTCGTCACGTACTCGATGGCGAGCTCCGGGCCGCGGATCCGGCGCGCGTGGACTCGGAAGGGCGGCCCGTGGCCCCGGAGCGACGGCCCCGGCATCTCCTTCGGCGTCGGCCACGTCACCCGCGGCGACTGCGACAAGGAGGACTCGAGCCGCGTCTGGACGGACGCGCCGAACCTCATGTCGCGTTACTACCGAAGCCCGCAGCGACGCTCCTTCCTCTTCGTCGAGCCGGGACGCGCGATCGCCGACATCGGCGCGGCGGCCGACGAGGCCTGCGACGAGACGCAGCACGGCGTCCGCACGGGGCCGCTCGACGGGCTCGACATCGGCGGCGCGACCTCCCACCTCATGGCGATGCCGACGCAGCGCCAGCTCACGAGCCGGAGGCACGTCAAGCTCCACCGCCGGCTCGTGATGGGCCGGGACGTCGACCACGAGGAGGACTTCTCCGGCCCGCTGCCGCACGACACGACGGGCTTCTCCCTCGTCGAGGTCTGCTTCACGTACGTCCCGCCGAGCCGGGTGAAGGCGGAGGCGGCGAAGATCCGCGCCCTGGTCGGGCGCGCGCCGACGCCGGTCGGCTCGCTCGCCTGCCGCTAGCGCCGGCCCGAGCTCACGACGAGCGCCACGCGCGCGCCCACCGGCGCCGTCGTACCGCGCTTCGCAACCGGCCGCTGGGAGACGACCGAACCGCGGCGGACCGTCCGCGAGCGGACGTACCGGATCGTCCCTAGTCGGAAGCCGGCCGCGGCAAGCACGCGCCGGGCGCGCGCAAGCGGCAATCCGACCACGCGCGGCAGCTTCCGTCTCGCAGCGGCCGCGCACGGGAGGGCGCCGTCCAGGCCGGAGAACGCGACAGCGCCGCCGGCGAACGTGTAGCGGCCGCTGCGCTGGCGCGTGCCCGCGGTCACGACGAGGCGCGTCCCGGCGCACGCGATGCGGATCGTGTCGCCGGCGTCGCCACCGCTGTCGGCGATCGTCGCGTCGACGCCGCGCGCGCCGTCGGCCAGGACGTAGGTGTCGTCGCCCCCGCCGCCGTCGACGCGGTCCTCGCCGGCGCCGAGCTCGAGCACGTCCGCCCCGGCGCCGCCGTTTACGACGTCGTCGTCGCTCCCAACCGCGGTGGGCTCGCCGCCCGCGAGGGTGTCGGGCCCGGGGCCGCCGGTAACCATGTCGTTCCCCGGGCCGCCGCGGAGGACGCTGCCGACCGCGAGGCCGCGCAGCACGTCATTGCCGGGCCCGCCCGACCCGCGCGCGGCCACGATCTGGTCGTGGCCGTCCTCACCGACCACGAACGCGACGGGCGCCGCGGATGCGTCGACGACATCGTCCGCGTCACCCGTCTCCACGATCAACGTGTCGACGAGGCCCTCGCACAGGACCTCGTGCGGCGTGACGCGCCGGCAGGCTCGCGTCAGGATCTCGGCCCCGGCGTCGACGAAGCGCACGCCCGCCGGCTCGACGCTCACGACGAGGCGGTTCGCCTCCCCGGGCGCGGCCGCGAAGAACACGTCGGCCGAGTCGACGTCGTCGCGCTCGACCGTCGCCGCGAGCGCGCGCGCGGCCCCCACGGCCGACGCCGCGGACAGTGCGAGGAGGCAGCAGCAGAGGCGTGTGACCCCAGCGATGCGCGGATGATAGGCCGGGGGCGCGACTCAGCCGTCGGCGAGCTCGAGCAGCTTCGTCACCGTGTTCCAGTTGCGCGAGGTCGCCGACACGCCGAGGTCCTTCCGCCCCAGCAGCGTCACCAGCTTCGAGCGCTGCAGCCCGTCCGGGTGCCACGAGTAGAGCGTGTCGCCGCGCACGACGGCCTGGTCTGGCGCCGCCACCGTCGCCTCCAGCTCGCGCTTCAGCGCGGCCGACGGTTTGCGGAGAGGAAGGTCACGAGGTAGCGGGACGGATTGTCCGCGACGTCGCCGAGCGGGTCGCGCCGCACCACGTCGGCGAGCTCGTCCCGCGTGCGGACGAACACCTCCGTCTCGAGCCCGAGCTTGTCGGCCAACGCCCGCTCGAGCTCGCGCTTCACCGTCGCCGGCCGCTTTCGCGAGGTCACCACGGCGTTGCCGCTCTGGAGATGCGTGACGGCGTCCTCGTACCCGAGGCGCTGCAGGATCGTGCGGAGGTCGGCCATCGCCAGTCGCCGGTTGCGCGCCAGGTTGACGCCGCGCAGGAGGAGGACGAGTCTCACGCGAGCTCGAGCCGCTCCGCTGCGCGGAGGACCCGGAGCGCGTTCAGCGTCAGCATCGGGCTCGGCCCCCGCCCCCAGTCGACGACCTCGACGTTCGCGCCGTCGCTGCCCGGGGGCCGCCACCAGCGGCCGCCGGCCTGCCAGCGGCCGTCGGGGCGTCGCAGCCCGACGAGCAGGTCGAGCGCTTCCTCGGCGCGGCGGTCGCGAACGTAGCCGCCCGCGCGAGGATCAGCAGCGCCTGCGGCACGTCGTAGTGCCAGAACGGCGGGTAGTGCGCGACGAGCCAGGTCGGGTGCACCGGCTCGCCGGTGTGGAGCGAGCGGAACAACCCGTGCTCGAGGAAGAGCTCCGCCGTCGGTCCGCCGCCTCGCGCGCCCAGGCCGCACCCGTCGCTTCGGCGTACTCGTGCAGCCCCCACAGCGGCGACAGCGACTCGTGGAACGACGAGCGGCGGCCGCTCGCTCGCTTGTCGCAGTTCCAGCCGCCGTCGGGCCACTGCCACTCCGCGAGCGAGCGCGCGAGCAGCTCGACGCGTTCGTCGCCGGCGAGCCCGAGCCGGCACGCGACCGCGAGCGCGTTGCCCTCCTGCGAGCCGCAGCGCCGGGTGAGGCCGTCGATCGTCTGAATCCGGCTCCGGTGCCCTGGGCCCGTCAGCCAGGCGAGCACGGTCTCCAGCGCCGCGAGCAGCGGCGGTTCGCCGGGCGGCACGCCCAGCTCGACGAGCGAGACCAGGCGCCAGTGCGCGCCGCCCCATTTGCCGTAGACGTGGCGCCGAAGCCGCCGTCGCGCTGCTGGCCGGCGAGCAGTCCGCGCACGAGCGGCCCGCGGCGCAGCTCGGCGAGCGACGGCCGGACGTCCTCGTCGAGCAGGTCGCGCCGCGCCAGGGCGGCGATCGCCGGCTCGTCGGACGCGAGCAGCCACTCGACCGCGGGGCCGGCCTCGACGCGGGACGCGACGGCCACGCCGGGATGATGGCGCGTCTACGGCCGGCGTGCGACGCCGAGGATGTACGGCGCAGACGTGACCGCCAGGAGCGACGACGAGTGGAAGCCGCGCTCGACCCACTCGACACGGAAGCGGGCGGCCCGGATCGCCGCCTCGGTGTCGCGCGTCGTTCGCAGCCACCGAGCGACGCCGTCCAGAAGAGCCTGTCGAGGCCCCGCTGGAGGGCGCGGAACCCCGGGTTGCGGGAGCGGACGTGCTCCCAGAAGCGCAGCTCGCCGCCGGGGCGGAGAACGCGACCCAGCTCGGCGAGCGCGGCCGCCGGATCGGGCACGGAGCAGAGCAGGCCCATCACGACCGCGGCGTCGAACGACTCGTCGGCGGCGTCGAGCGGAACGGCCACGCCTGCGACGACGTCGATCGGTACGGCGGCCGAACGCGCACGCGGCTCTGCGGCGGCGCGCGCTGTCGCGTCGGGCTCGACGGCGCGTACGTGCTCGACCTTCGGCGGGTAGTGCTCGAAGGAGCGCCCGTCGCCCGAGCCGACCTCGAGCACCCGCCCGCGCAGGCCCGAGAGCAGGCGAGCGCGCAACTCGCGGTGGACGGGATCGGGACGCCGCGCCTCCCGCCGCTCGAGGAGTCGTGCGAAGCGGGACTGCTCGGGCCCGTAGAGCGACGGCTGCTCGCCCACGATGCAAGCCTACGGGGCTAGAGCTCCTCGGCCTGCGGCAGCTCGTCCGTGATCTCGAACCACGGCGCCTTCGAGCCGACGTAGATGTGCTCGGTCGGCCGGATGCTCGGCTCGTCGACGAGCGACCCCAGCGCCACGTGCACCCAGGCGCCGTCGCGGACGACCGAGTAGAGGAGCGAGCCGCAGATCCCGCAGCGCGTGTGGTTCGCGTCGTCGTCGCCCCAGACGAGGAGGGTGTCCGCGCCGGTGACGACCTCGAGCTTGTCGCGCTCGATCCCGGCGAACGGCTTGAACGCAGATCCGGTGGACGCACGGCAGTTCGAGCAGTGGCAGTTCGCGGCGTACCGGAACTCGTCCGGTACGCGGTAGGAGACCGTCCGGCACTCGCACCGGCCCGTCAGGATCGCAGCCATGTCTTTCTTCGACCGCGCCTGGGCGCGAAACTCATCGGCGCCCGTCGGGCTTCGGCTTCGTATCATCGAGCCGTGGTTCCCGAAGCCCAGCTCGAGGAGACGGACGTGGGGCTCCTGCCGCGCAGTCCGGGCTGGTTCGTCCTCAACGCGCGCGACACCCGCTGGTTCGACAAGCCGGGGCAGGGTCACAGCGTCCCGCTCACGGGCTACGACGAGTACGAGGCCGAGACGTTCTTCCCGATGCTCGGCATGGCGATCCGGGTCGTGAGCCCGGGCGAGCCCACCGGGACCTACCACTGGGAGACGGAACAGGAAGACTTCCTCGTCCTCGCCGGCGAGGGGTTGCTGATTGTCGAGGGGCAGGAGCGCCCGCTGAAGCAGTGGGACTTCGTCCACTGCCCGCCCGAGACGAAGCACGCCTTCGTGGGCGCCGGGACGGGGCCGTGCGTCATCCTGTGCGCGAGCTCGCGGCAGTTCCAGAAGGACGGCCCGTGGGGCTTCTCCTGCGCCGACGAGACGGCGGCCCGCTACAACGCGAGCTCGCCCGAGGACACGCAGGACTCGGAGATCGCGGACGCGCGCTTCGCGCCGCAGCGCGCGACG
>CAVTFO010000022.1:0-279352 GCA_963733995.1 uncultured Thermoleophilia bacterium | reverse complement strand
CCGGATGCTCACGTCGACACCGTAGCCGACAGGCCGCGGCGGCGGACCGCCGCGGCCCGTCCAGGCTCAGAGCCGCTCGATCGTGATCTTCGCGACGGGGTCGTCCCAGCCCCAGATCGCGGCGTCGAGGTCGTTGTCGCCGCGGACGCCCGGGTGCGGCGCGATGACACCGTTCTCCGGGTCGCGGACGTAGAGCGAGGCGAGGCCGCCGAGCGCGCCCATGAACGCGGCGTCCTCGTTGTTCCGCTCCGTGCCGGCGTCGTAGGCGTCGACGTAATACACGCCGCCCCGGCCGTTGAGGTGGAGCGTGTCGAGGCCCGTGAAGCCGTCGTTCGTCGCGCCGAGCATCATCGCGATGCTCACACGGTTGGCGTTCTGCGTCGTCGTGAAGACGGCCGAGCGGGACTGCCCGGGGAAGATCGGCTGCTGCTCCGGCGGCAGGCCCGGAGCCAGCATGATCGTGCTGCTGCGGACGCCGGCTGTGGCGGCGAGGATCGGCTGTCCGAAGAACGGATCGCCGTCCTCGGCGATGTAGCGGATGATCTCGTTTGCAGGCTCGCCGACGCTCCACAGGCCGGCGGCGGTCGTGTGCACGCCGACGAGCGGCGGCGACAGCGGTTGCCCGACCGTCGAGGACGCTTCGTCGGTCAGGTTCTCGATTGTGATCCGCCACGTCTTGGTCGTCGCCGAAGACGGGCCGGCGTTGCGCTGCCGACGACGACGAGTGCGGCGGCACCGAGCGCGGCCGCGAGTACGAGACTTCGCATGAACCCCTCCAGTCAGCGGGACAAACGTCGCCGTCATGACGACGTTCGCAAGCCGCGTCTTCCCGCGCCTACTCCCCTTCGACGGCCCCGCGCAGTCGGGCCGGGGCCGGAGCCAGTAGCTCTCCCGCAACCACTCGAGCGCCGCGTCGAGCGTCTCCTCGTCGCGCACGGTCACGGTCACCCAGCCGTAGCGCCCGAGGTAGGCGGCCTTCGCCACGAACGGGAGCCCGAGCGCGATCTCGCGCTCCTCCGGCGTCAGCTTCAGGCTCATGCGCACGGCCCCGTCGGCCTCGGACATCGTCGCGAACATCCGGTTGTCCGCGACCTTGAAGACCGGATGGCCCCAGGGCTCGTCCTCGTACGTCTCCGGCCAGGAGAGCGCGAGCGCACGCACCCGATCGGCCCAGTCGCCCGTTCTCATGGAGAGGGATTCTCGCAAGCGAGGAAAGGGATTTCATGGGCCACCACAGAAGCATCCGCGAGCTGATGACCACGAACCCGAAGACGGTCGAGCCGTCGGCGACCGTCGTCGACGCGGCGCGGGTCATGAAGCAGGAAGACGTCGGCCCGGTGCCCGTCGTCGAGAACGGCGACCGGCTCGCCGGGATCGTGACCGACCGTGACGTCGTCCTCCGCGTCGTCGCCGAGGGCCGCGACCCGCAGGCGACGAACGTCGGCGAGATCATGTCCCGCGACCTCGCCACGGTCGACCCCGACCAGCCGCTCGACGAGGCGCTGCGGCTGATGGCGCGCCACCAGGTCCGGCGCCTGCCCGTCTGCGAGGAGGACGGCAGGCTCGTCGGCATCGTCGCGCAGGCGGACATCGCGACCGAGCTCGGCGACGACCGCGTCACCGGCCAGGTCGTCGAGGAGATCTCGCGCTAGCGCACCCGGGGGGCCGACTCGACGTCGGCCCCCTTCCGTCCGCGCGGCGCTGCGTCCCGTAGGCGTTAGCCTCGCCCGATGGCAATCGCCGCGGACCGGACACGCTCGCGCCGGCAGCTCGAGCTGACGCGGCTGCTCCGCTACGGAGCGCCGGTCCTCTACGTCGCAGTCCTCTCGTTTGTCCTGTACCGCGACGGCATCCCCGCCGCGCGCGAGCGGCTGCTCATGTGGATCGTCCTCGGGCTGCTCGCGTTCTCGATCACGAACGTCCGCGGCTGGGCGCGCGGCGTCGTGCTCGAGTGGCTCCCGTTCGCGCTGATCCTGTGGGCGTACGACCTGCTGCGCGGCCAGGCCGACGGGCTCCTCTTCGAGACCCACGTGCGGCCGCAGCTCGAGGCCGACCGGCTGCTCGGGCTCGGCACCGCGCCGACGGTCTGGCTCCAGGAGCACCTGTGGCACGGGGCGCTCGACCTGCGCTGGTGGGACTACGCCGCCTGGGTCGTCTACGTGAGCTACTTCCTCGCCACGTACCTCCTCGCGGCCGTGGCTCTGGTTCTTCGCCCGGGAGCGGTTCCGCCGCTACGTCGCCGCGGTGCGCTCCTGGCGCTGATGGGCTTCGCCACCTACGCGCTGTTCCCGGCGGCGCCGCCGTGGATGGCGAGCAGGCTCGGGGAGCTCGAGCCGACGACGCGGACGGTCGGGATCGTGTCGGCCCAGCTGCCGTGGCTCGACTTCTCCACCATCTTCGAGCGCGGCGCCGAGTACGCGAACCCGGTGGCCGCGGTCCCGTCCCTCCATGCGGCCTACACGCTGCTCGTCGTGCTCGTGCTCTGGCCGCTCGCGCCGCGCTGGCTGCGACCCGTGCTCGCGGTGTACCCGCCGGCCATGGCGTTCGCGCTCGTCTACACGGCGGAGCACTACCTCGTCGACGTGCTGCTCGGATGGGCGTACACGCTCGTCGCGGTCTGGGTCGTCGACCGCGCCGCCGACGCCTGGGAGGCGCCCGAGGTCTTGACAAGACGCCCTTGACAATCGTCGAACCTGTCGAAAACTCGCGGGACGGGGTGATTCTCAAACGAGGCGGTCCCGGCGTGCGCGGCACCCAATCTGCGGCCCTACGGTGGGTACGGCGCGCCGTCATCGGCTGCGTCCTTCTCGCTGCGCTCGTCCTGGGCGATGCCTCGCGGGCCGAGAGCGACGTCGCGCCCTAGTGTCGCGATCTCGTCGCCGTCGTCCGGGAGCAGGTCGACGGGAACGCCGTGGACGTCGTGGTCGAGTTCGGCGCCACGGCGAACGATCCCAAGGAGCCGACCGGCAACGTCACGCTCGTCGCGCTGAGCCTCGACGGGGGCGCGGTCGGCGAGCTCGCCAATCCGCCGGGCACGAAGAGCGGTTCGCACACGTTCGCCGTCGACCTCTCAGGGGTCGCGAACGGCGAGCACACGTTCGTCGCGCGCGCCTACCAGGGAAACCCGTCGTCGGGCCACGTCGGCACTTCCGCGCCGGTGACGATCGTCGTCGCGCGGGCCGAGCCCCCGACCGGACGCCGCCGACGATCAGCGCCCGCGTCGAGCCGGCCGCGAACGCAGCCGGGTGGCACTCCGTCGCGCCGCTCGTCTCGTTCGATGCCAGCGACGCCTCCGGCATCGCCTTCGTGACGCCGCCCGTCCGCGTCGAGAGCGAGGGCGCCGGCCAGGTCGTCACGGGCACGGCCCGCGACGGCGCCGGCAACGAGGCGTCGGCCTCCGTCACGGTGAACGTCGACACGACCGCCCCGACGCTGGTCGTGCTCACGCCCGCCACCGGCTCGACGGTCTCGGCGAGCGCGCGTCCTGCTGCAGGGAACGGCGCAGGACGCGACCTCGGGCCTCGACGTCGGTCACCTGCAACGGCGCCGCGGCGACGGTCACGCGGTACGTCCTTCAGCTGCCCCCTGACGCTGGCGGTCGGCCCCAACACGGTCGCCGTGCGCGCGATCCGACCGCGCGGGCAACGCGACCGAGACCGAGCGTCGTGATCACGCTCGCTCCGCCGGTCGCGCCCGGGGCCGACCGCCCCGGCGGCGCCGCTGACGGCCGACGTCTCGGTGACGACACGGTCTCGCCGTCGTCGGCGGGGCCGGGGGACGCGTCACGTACACGATCGTCGCCCGCAACGCCGGCCCGGTGCGCGCGACGGCGGTCGTCGTGACGACGGCGCTCGGGAGCGGCCTCGACTTCGTGTCGGTCTCGTCGAGGCGGGCTCGTGCTCGGGGACGCACGTCCGTGCGCTGCGAGCTCGGCGCGCTGGCGGCGAACGCGTCCGCGACGATCACGCTGGTCGCGGTCGTCCGCGGCGCCGGCGACCCCATCGGCTCGGTCGGCGTGTCGGCGACCGAGGCCGACCCGAACCTGGGCAACAACTTCGGCTCTGCCGTCGTGGTCGTCGTCGCCACCGGAGCGCCGCCGACGGCCGAGGCGCCGCCGACGCCGGTGCAGGGCGTCTCCGCCGTCGCGCGCCCGGTCAGCGGCACCGTGCTCGTGAACGGACGGCCGCTCGGAGACGCTCGGGCAGATCCCGATCGGCGCGCGGGTCGACGTGCGCAACGGCAAGATCGAGCTGACGACGACGAGCGGGAAGGCCGTCTTCTCCGCGGGCCGCTTCACCCTGAGGCAGGCGCGATCGCGCGGGGCGGCCACCGAGCTGACGCTCGTCGCCAACGTCGGCGCTGCGTGCCGCTCGACCGCGGCCCGGCGCTCGCTCTCGGCCAACAAGAAGCCGTCGGAGAAGAAGGTCGTGGCGCGCCTGTGGGGGCAGGGCAAGGGCAGCTTCCGAACGACGGCGCGGTTCAGCAGCGCGACGGTCCGCGGCACGGTCTGGCTCACCGTCGAGCGCTGCGACGGCTCGCTCACGTCCGTGCGGCAGGGCGTTGTCGCCGTCTACGACAAGGTGAAGAAGAAGACCGTGCTCGTCCGCGCCGGCCGCAGCTACCTGGCGAAGCCGCGCAGCGAGCGCTAGCGCGGTCAGCGTTCGCGCGCGCCGCGCCGTCACGAGCGCGTTGGCGCTCCACCAGCGGACGCTCCCGCCGTGGCGCGCGACGACCGCGCGGTCCGCCGCCTCGACCACTGGACGGAGCTCCTCGGGGATCCGGGCGTGCAGCGAGGTGGTGCGGTAGAGCGCGATCAGCTCGTCCGCCGTCCAGTCGCGCGACGTCAGCACGTGGTCGACCTCGACGTGCTCGAAGAGCGCCGCCGCCGCGTCGACCGTGAGGCCGTGGGTGCCCTCGAACATGATCGAGTCCCAGACGGCGGAGACGTTCGCGCGCGCCGCGTGCGCGTCCCGGAGGAGCGCGTCGAGGTCGCGCATCGGCGGCCAGCCGTCGACCACCTCCGGCACGTGCTCCTCCAGGACCGCGCGGAACTCGCGATCGACGACCTCCGAGCCGTCGTGCGAGACGCCGGCGTAGACGAGCAGCGCGAGCAGACCGCGGTCGCGGAGATGCGCCGCCGCCTTCGCCCACCCCACCTCCGGCTCGACCCAGTGGAACGCGGTGGCGGAGAAGACCGCGTCGAAGGCGTCCTCCGGCAGCGCGACGTCCTCGAACCGGCCCTGATGGAACCGGACGTTCGGGGCGTCGCCGACCCGCCGCCGCGCCGCCGCGATCATCGCCTCGCCGGGATCGACCGCATCGACCTCGAGCCCGCGCGCGGCGAGCAGCTCCGTCAGCTTCCCCGTCCCGCAGCCGACCTCGAGCACGCGGGCGCCGGCCTCGAGCCCGCCTCGCTGCAGCGCGACGTCGACGATCGCGTCCGGGTACCCCGGCCGGTACGCGTCGTAGTCGGCGGCGACGCGGTCGAACACCTGCGCGTACCGCCGCAGCCCCGTCGGCTCGGTCATGCGCGTGAGCGTACGCCAGGCGCGCTGGCATACTGCGGCGATGCTCGGGCGCCGCGTCGGCGCCGCTTTGGTCGTGGCGATCGCGGGCCTGAGCTCCTCAGGCTGCACCGAGGACACGGCGGAGCGGGCGGCTCCGGCGCGCGAGACCACGACCGCGCCGGTGGTGAGCGGCCCGCTGTGCGATCTGCTCCCGTCGGGCGACGACCCGGGAGCGCCGGCGTCGCTCACGGACGAGCCCGCCGACGTGGCGCTCCAGTGGATCCCGGTGCTGACGACGTTCGAGGCCGCCGTGCGGGCCTCGGGACTGGCCGGCTACCTGCGCCGGGCCGACGGCGTCACGATCCTGGCGCCCACCGACGACGCGTTCGCGGCCGCGTTCGACCGGCAGACGCTCGACGATCTGCTGCTGTCGCGACGGCGCGAGCTCCGGGCCCTCCTCGAAGCCCACATCGTCGACGGAAGCCTCTCGCTCGCCGCCCTGCGCGACGCCGGCAGCGTGACCACGCTCGCCGGCGACACGCTCACCGTCGCGCCGGCGGGCGCCATGGCGCGGTTCGACGACCGCGCCACGACCGTGTGCGCCGACTACGACGTCGCCAACGCCAGGATCCACGTCATCGACGGCGTGCTCCGCTAGCAGGCGACCCGCTGCGCGGCGACCATCGGCTCCGCGGCCTGCCCGTCGAGGAGCAGCGGGATCAGCCCGCGCTGGGGCTGGTCCATCGGCACCCAGTAGTCGTGGCGCCCCATGCGGTGGGCCACCTTGATCCCGTGGGCGACGAGGCGCTCGCCCACCGGCCTGCCGTCGGGCTGCGGGCCCGTGTACTGCTCCTCGCTGAGCACGTAGCCGCACGGCGGCGGATCGAGGATCTGCTCCGGCGTCGGCTCCTCGTCCGGCGGCGGGCTCTCGCCCGGATGCGGTGCCGGGAAGGCCGGGATCGGATACGAGCCGCGGAACACGATCCGTCCGGTGTTCGACGTCTGGAATGCGATCGACTCCTCGATCGCCTGCGCGATCGCGGCCTGATTCGCGAGCTGGTAGTCGAGGAACTGCTGGTAGGTGTAGAGCGCCGAGTAGGTCTTGCGACGGCGGTTGTTCGGCGTGTTGCGTCTCGTTCGGCCGCGTCGCCCCGCCGGCGCTGCGCGCCTCCAGCAGTGAGCCGACCACGCTCTTCAGGCCCATCGTGTTGCGCAGGATCGTCTCCTGGCTGAGCCCGACCGCGCCGCCGTTCTGGCAGCCGTACGGGCAGTACCACCAGCCGTCGTCCGAGCCGTGCCCGTACATCCAGTCCTCGATCATGCTCTTCGACTGGTCGAAGATCGACTGCGCCACGTTCAGGTGCCGCGGCGGCAGCACGGGCAGGTCGCCGGCCTGGTTGTTGCCGAACTCGTGGCCGTCGAAGGCCGCCTCCGGGTCGTAGTCGCGCATCATCTGGACGAACGCGAACGTCTCGGGCTCGCGGATCAGCGAGTAGTCGCGGTTGAGGTCCTGGCCGGTCGAGTTGCCGCGCGTGTTCGCAGCGCGGCCGTCGCCGTTGATCGTCGGGACGATCAGCACGGTCGTGCTCGCCAGGATGGCGAGCGTGCGGGGGTCGTCGGCGAACGCCAGCTCGCGGGCCAGGATCAGGCACGCCTCGCGGGACGACGGCTCGTTGCCGTGCACGTTGCAGTTGATCAGCGCGGCCGTCGAGCCGGCGACCGCCTGGACGTTGCGCGGCGGGGTCGGGTACCCGATGACGAACATGTTGATCGGCCGGTTCTGGATCGTGCGGCCGATCTCCACGACCCGGACGCGGTCGCTGGCGGCGTCGAGCGCGGCGGTGTAGGCGTACTCGTTCACGTCGCTGGTGAACTGCGCCGCCTGGGTCAGCTCCCATTGCGTGCGCAGGCTCTGCCCCGGCACGGCCGGGTCGCCCCACTGCGGCAGCGTCGTGCCGAACACCGGGGCCGAGAACGGCTGCGCCGTCGTGCCGATGCGCGCGCGGACCCGCCACTGGAAGCGGTCACCGGGGTTGAACCCGGCATCCGCGAAGGTCGGGGAGTCGGGCGTGACCGTGCGGTTCGGCCGCCAGACGCCCACGATCGTCGCCGGCCCGGTCGGCACGTCGTCCGCGCCGACGGGGGTCCGCTCGATCTGGTAGTCGGTCGCGCCCGCCACCGGCGCCCAGCTGAGCGTGGCGAAGCCGTCCGCCTGCTCGACGGCCACGCCGGTGACCTGATCGGCCTCCTGGGCGAGCGCCGTTCCGGTGGTGAGCAGCGAGGCGATCAGCCCCGAGGCCACCACAGCCATCCAACGCAGTCCGTTCACGGTTCCTCCCCGCTGCGTGCCGGCGTTCCGTGGCTTGTACCGCTTCGCACTAAAGCCAAACGCCGTCAGTTCGCAGCGCTCTGGCTCCTGTGCGGCGCCGGCCGATACGCGCAGATACTTCGCGAGTGCACCTCCGCTCGCGCCGAGCTCGGGCTAGAGGAGCTCCGACGCCGGACACGTATCGTCTGCGCGTGGCCGAGCTCGCGGCAATCGGGATCACGACCGCCGATCAGGCCGCCTCGCTCCGCTTCTACGGTCTGCTCGGGGTCGACGTCCCGGATGCCGGCGAGGACCACGTCGAGGCGCCGCTGCGCGGCGGGCTGCATCTGATGTGGGACACGGAGGAACTGATCAGGCAGTATCGAGCCGGACCTGCCGACGCCGGTTCGCCAGAGAATCGTGCTGGCCTTCCGGTGTACGGACCCCGCCGACGTCGACGCCGACCTACGCGCGCGTCGTCGACGCCGGGTTCGAGGGCAAGTCGGAGCCATGGGATGCGTTCTGGGGTCAGCGCTTCGCATACCTGCGCGACCCGGACGGGAACACGGTTGCGCTGTTCGCGCCACTCGGATAGGTCGGGCGGAAAAGCAAAACCGCCCTTGTGCGGGGGTTTCGTGAGGTGGGCGGGCCGCGCTTGGAACGCGGCCGAGAATTGGCCCAATTCGTGTCATGCACGGCCCCACCGCAACCGTCCGTACCGTGGCCTATGCGAGTCGCGTGCCGGAGCTGGCCGCAGACTACGGTGCACCCCTGAGGCAGCGGGGGCTGCCCGACTCGTCACTGCGCGGGAGACTCACTCTTCGGATCGAGTCTCTCGCGCAGCCTTTCCTTGAGGCGTCGAGCCTCCGACGTGCCAGCGCGGCGACCGCCGAACTCGCGCTCGGCGCACGCCTCCCGGAACCAGGCGAGCTCAGGCGACCGCGCCCCGCGCCCCTCGCGCAATGGGTCGAGGAAGACGACACCCTCCTCTCGCGTCCTGGGAAGCAAGCTCCTACGGAGGCTCACCATGATCCGCGTCCTCACCATTCTCGCCGCCGTTGTCGCGCTCGCCGTCTCGGCCGCGCCCGCCTCCGCGGTCAACGACGGCACCTCGAACACGCGGCTGGCGGCTTTTCCCCGCCTACAACCCCGGCGACGCCACCCGGCGTCCCGATCCCTATCCGAACTTCCCAACCCAGCCCGGCCGCGGCTAGTCGGCGTTGCCCTGCGACCTCGCGTCGCGTAGATCGTTGTGCAGCCCCTCCCGCAGGTCGAAGATCCCTTCGGGAAGGGCAGTGAAGCCGCCCGGAGTCCGCACCGACCACTGCTCGATCGCGAGAAGGAGTTGCGCCTTCTGCTGGAGCGTCAGCGTCACCGGCCGCGTCGCGCCGGCCGCCTCGAAGGCATCCCTGACGCCGTGGTCTGACTCGAGGTGGGCGACCTCGTCGAGCAATGCCTCGCCCGCCGCCCACCGGAGAACGACGTCGATTCGGTCGAGCGCGATCGTGACGAGGTCGAAGCGCTCGGGCATCGCCGCGACTCTACGCGCCGAGACGAGTCCGTATCTGCAGAGACGGCCGCGCACGATCCGCGTCGGAGCGGGTCACGGGAAGTTGCGCCAGCCGCAGGACGTGCACTCCTTCCACGGCTGCGGCGGCGTACACCTCCCCTTCGCCTTCCGTCGCGGAAGTCTGGGACCCGTTCCCTTCCGGAGAATGCGGGCAAGCGGCGGCTATGGGCGTACGAAGCTGCGGCACTCCGCCGCCCGCCCCCGGAGTGACCGGGTGCGACCACCGGTCTGCCCGCCCCGAAATTGATGTCATGGCCCCGCGCCTCCATCCGGGGGTTCCACCGATTTGCAACAACAGGGATTTGGCGCCGGATCGCGCGAGCCGCGGGCCCGCCTCGACGGGCGGGCTTTTGCGGACACGGCCTCGCGCTCGAAGGATGCGGAGGTTCGGACGGATATCGCCGGCGACCCTCGTACCCTTCGGCACCGTCTGACGGTGCCGAAGGGTACGGCAGGTCTACTTCGCGATCACCGTCGACTGCATCCAGGGGTGGATGAGGCAGAGGAACCGGTGCGTGCCTGCCGCCAGCGGTGCGGTCGTCACCGACCCACCCATCGTCGCGCCGGTGCTGAAGAAGATCCCCGGCGCCTGTGCGCATTCCGGCACCGGCGTCAACCCGAGCAGCTCGTTCAGCTCGTCGACGCAGCCGCCGCCGAATGCGGCCACCTTCGTGAAGGTGTGGAGCTGCTGCCTCTGTTCACCGCCGTCAGCGTCCCGCCAGCGGCCACCGTGGCCGGGCCCGAGAAACGCCAGGCCGGAGCGGTGCCTTTCGCGAGCAGCTGCCCGATGAACGTGTCGAACGTGACGCCGCCACCGGGCCGCTCGCACGTGCCCTCTCCGATTGCCGCATTAAACGTGGCCGGGTCGCAGGCATCGAGCATCACCACGGTGCCGCTGCTGGGAGCAGCCAACGCGATCGACGCTGCCGCGAGCGCTACCAGCGCGCCCGCCGCTGCCGCCACGACAGCCAGACGTGTTCGCCGCATGTCCGTTCCTCTCTCCCCCCGGTTAGCCAACCGGGCGACTGCCGCAGAGGCGCGACGCCACGACGCAGCCGGGCGAAAAGATAGGCACCACGACGTGGCGGCGTACTTCCCACGGTTGGCATGCGCAGGAGGCTGGATGGGGCCCGGGCGACCTTCGTGGGCGGTACTGGGCTCGAAGCTATCGGCGAGCCGTATCGTCATGCGGGTTTGCGCGGCGGGCTCGAGCGCCGAGGGGGCATCGAGGGGGGCACCGTCCGTGTTTCGCGCGTCGTCGAGACACTCAGCACCGACCGGGCAAGAGCATAAGCCCGACGCGCTAGACTCTCCCGACGACGTGTGCCGATCAATCGCGCTAGCGTCCTCGGGGTGGACGGTGTTCTGCGGGAAGTGGTCGACAGCGACCTCGACGCGTTCTTCGAGCACCAGCGCGATCCCGAGGCGAACCGGATGGCGGCCTTTCCGGCCCGCGACCGCGAGGCCTTCGACGCGCACTGGCGGCGGCTCCTTGCCGACGACTCGTTGACGAAGAAGACGATCGTCTACGAGGGCGAGGTGGCCGGCAACATCGGGTGCTGGGAGCAGGAGGGGCGGCGTCTCGTCGGCTACTGGATCGGACGGGAGTTCTGGGGCAAGGGCCTTGCGACACGTGCGCTTCAGGAGCTCACCGGCGAGGTGACCCAGCGACCGCTGCACGCGTGGGTCGCGACGAGCAACGTCGCCTCGATCCGCGTGCTCGAGAAGTGCGGGTTCGTCCGCGTCGGCTCGAAAAGAACGACGAAGAGCTGCTCTTCGAGCTACGCGACGGCCCCGGTTGAATTGGTCGAGCGGCTTCGCGAGCTTGCAGACCGAGCAGGTCTTCGTCGTCGGCGGCGACGACTCAGGTATCGAGGCGCGGGCGTTCGCTCGTTCCTGGGCGATCCTGCGCGGCGCGGGCGGCGTTCCCGGGGTCGCCTCGCCCGCGCCGTTCAAGCGCTCGACCTGGACGCCGACGAGGCGGGCATGCGCCGAACCGTCTTGCGGGAGACGCGGAGCCGCGCGGCCGTCTCGTTCATCGTCAGCAGCCGGAGCGGAGGTACGGGATCGGCCATCGTGACCCGTTATCGGCTACGCGCTACCCGAGTCGCGGAAGAGCCTTCCGCGATCCGCACGCGGAGAGCGGGCAAGAGCGGGCTATTGGCGTTTCACGGGCGAACTTCTTTGAAGTAGACAACGATGTCACTGCCCGTGTAACCGAGGGTGAGGACGTACGAACGACCCATCAATTCGGGGATCGTCACATTCCTCCAACCCGGGATCGCGTCGAGGGCTGCCGCACCAGGTTCGCCTTCAATCGCGCTGGTCTGGCAGTCGGCGTCGACGAAGCTCTGGACCTGAAAGACATCGCTCGGCAACTTCCTGGCTGTGAGCACGCCAACCGTCTGATTGTCGTCGATGAATCGGAGACTGAACGGCTCCGTCTTTGACTCGACCGGACCCGCCACAGTCAACTCGTGCGCCCCTTGCGGGACATCGACGACGCGCGCCTGCGGTAGGTCGGGACAATCGAGCTCGAGTCCTGTTCCCGCTGCGGAACCCCGCTCCCACCTTCGCCGTCGAGGGACCCGCCGTCATCCCCTCCTCCGATCACACCGTTGCCCCCGATCGCGATTGCCGCGATGCCCACGACGATGAGTGGCAGGCCTGCGCCAATCGAGCTGACTTCGGCGCCCTGCCACGCGATCCTCCCGCCCGGGCGGTCGGGGAACAGCAACAGGATGAAGGCGCCGAGAACGACGATCGCGACGCCGACGATGACCAGGATGGTCACGCGCCGAGTCTGCGATCCAACGCGCGCGCAGTCAACAATACGGCGAGTCGCCGTGCTCGCAGCCGTCTTGCGCGCCGTGTACCAAGGTGTGGGATTGGCCCTCCTCAAGGCGCTTGAGCCGAGCGACGTCGCGAAGAGCAATCTGGGTCGCTACGTAGTTCGGAGTCGTTCGCCGCACCGCTCGCAGCGCTCGGGGGCGATCCACGGCGCGCCGAAGGTCGCCTGAACCCGGCCGCGGACGATCCGCGTCGGCCGGGACTTCATCTGAAGAACCCAGCTCTTGCAGCGGCTCGGCCGCCAGGATCACTCGGTGAGGAAGGTCGCCTTCATTGGCAGCAACCGCAGACTTTACGAGCAGGGTCGGATGACATCCCCGACACGGCGACGGGCTCCGAAGAGCCGCCGTGCTGCCCGTGAAGACGAACGCCCGGAAGCTTAGAGCACGCCCACGACGTAGCCAGTCGACGGGTCAGGCATCGTGTATGGGCCTTGGCCGATCGCCGCTACAGCACCGCAGCATGGCAACGACTTCGCAAAGCCATCCTCGCCAGGGACGGCTACCAGTGCATGGTCGGAGGGCCGCGCTGCACCGGGATCGCGAACACGGTTCACCACATCCAGCCGAGCTCGCAACGGCCCGACCTGTTCTGGGCAACCGAAAACCTCGCCTCGGCCTGCGCAGCCTGCAACTACTCCGGCGGCGCCTACCTGGCCGCCGGCAACCGCCGCACGGCCAACGAACAGATCGCGCAGCTCAAGCGAGAGAACGAGTACCTCGAGCGCGTCGTGCAGACCCTCGAGGCGCGGATCGAATCACTCGCCGAGGCGCTCGTAGCCGCTACGGAACGGCCCCGCGCAGAAACCAAGCGGGAAGCCGGCGCAACCGGCGATCTACTAGACCGATCCGGGGATCTCGCCCGTTGTCAGCGGCAGGACGTCGGGCTAGCGTGCGGGAATGTAAGACCAGGCCCGACGCACGTTTACTGCCGCTCCGCGTTTTGGAGCCCGTGCCATTCCCGGTCCAGCATGGCGTAGACGCGCAGCGTCGACCACTCGCCCTTGAACCAATCGGCGTCGACCAAACGCGCCTCGCAGCGGAAGCCCAAGCGCTCGAGTAGACGCTTGACCGCACGTTGCGGTCGTCGGCCTCAGCGAAGACTCGATGCATGCCCCGCTGCTCGAAGAGTCTGTCACGACGGCGGCGAGCGCCTCGGTCGCCAGGCCCTCGCTCTGGCTTGCCGCGCGACGTGACTCCGATCTCCGCGGTCGCGGGCCGATCAGTTTCGACTCGGACACCGCATCCCCGCACACCCTGCCCGTCCCCCGATCGACCATCGCCAGCTGCAGCCACTCTCCGGGCTGACCGAACACCAGTTCGCATTGCGAGGTCAGGAACGATTCGGCATCGCTCATCGAGTACGTGTCGTCCCACGACTGATACCGCGCGACCTCGGGATCGCTCCTGTAGGTACGTAAGCCTCGAGGTCGTCGACCTGAAACGGCCGCAGGCTCAGACGCTCGGTCACGATCTCGATCGTGTTCATTCGCGTCATGATTCCTGACGCTCGTCTGCGCTCAAGCGTCCTCCCTCGCTCCCGGCTAGTCAGGGATTACCGCTATTCCGTGGTCACGCCGAGGACTCTCGTCTGGGCCAGCGTTCGGGAATGTCCCCTGAGGCGACCGACGCGAGTCTGTTACCCCGTGGTTGGCTCGGCTGCGTTGCCCTGAACCAGTTCCTTGAAAGCGGCCTCGTCGCGGATCGGGTCGAAGTCGCTGTCCTCGGCAGCAAGCGAACGGAACGGTTCGTGGCGGTCGATCGCGAGCCGGAGATGCTTGATCGCGTCGTCTTTCCGGCCGGCGAGGCTCTCGCAGCACGCGAGGTTGTAGAGCGGCCCTGCGTACTCAGGATGAGCTTCGATCAACTCGCGCCCCGATCGGCAGCCTCGGCGTATTCGCCGACTCGTAGAGATGATCGAGCCGCATCCAAAGCTCGCCGCCCGGGCACGCAAGCCTTCCCCGGAGTTCCGCCAGGCGCGACGAGCGTCGTCCCCGGCTCCTCAGCGAAGGCTGTCTGCTTAACGGCGGGGCGAACGAAGACGAGTGTGCCCGCGGGTGCGTCCACCCGCTCGCCGTCGAGCTCGAACGTCGCGCGCCCTCGCTGGACGAGGTACAGCTCCTCCTGCAGGTCATGCTCCTGTGACTCGTCGTGCTCGTTGATGAGCCGATCGCCCACCTGATGAGCTGTGAACGCATTGACGCCGAAGGACGTGATACCGAAGTGGAACCGGACAGGCCGCCGAGGACAGCGGCCGTCGCTGATTTCGTCGATCTCGTCAATCTGGGCCAACGCGTAACCGCTCATTCGGCCGTCTTCCTTCGGGTTATAAGCAGGCGACCCAGCCTAACGAGCCCCCGGCGAGGATCGACCACCTCGCCGCGGCGACACCGTAGAGGCTCGCCTGGGCGAGCGTACTGTCGCTCGAGGGGCAGTCGGGGATAAAGGCAACTCTGTAGTAACTGAGCTTGCGAACGGCCGATTCGCCTTTTCTCGCCCGCTGTTGACGCGAATCGTCCTCAGGGGGGAGAAAAGCCTAGAGGGCGGGGGTCATGCGGCACGTCCGCCCAGAAAAACAGCCTCGATTTGGCTTGAACAGTGGGTTTGCGCTGCTCAGGCGTCAAGGACGAACAGTACG
This sequence comes from uncultured Thermoleophilia bacterium, assembly GCA_963733995.1. Lineage (GTDB taxonomy): Bacteria > Actinomycetota > Thermoleophilia > Gaiellales > Gaiellaceae > DATHTC01. Next base: position 264,480 of record CAVTFO010000022.1, on the reverse strand, counting down.
ACCCACACCGCGCAGACGACGAGCGCGAAGCCACCTGCCACGATCCCGGCTCGCGCCATCCGACGTGTCCATCCATGCGGGCGCTCAGACAGCGCGGCCCATCCGAACAGCAGCGCGAACACGCCCGCGCCAGCGCCTACCGCCACTCCCCACACGCTCAGCGAAGCGAGGAACCCGAACACGCCGAGGACGAGCGAGAGACACGCCGATACGCGCTGGATCACGGGCGCGAATCATCGACCGCCTAGTCAGCCGTGCTTGCTCAGATCCTTGAACCGCTCGATCATCGCCCTGACCCGGCTCAGGGTCGTCCAGGGGTTCTTGCCTTCGTCGAGGTGCGTCGCGCGCGCTCGCGGCGTACTTCTCGATGCCCCGGAGCAGCTCATCGCGGGTCATTTCGCTGACTGGCTTTGGTCCCCGCACGACCTCTATGTCACATCGTCAGGCGCGTCCCGGATCCTCGAGCAGCCCGCGTTCTGTCGAGGAGCGCGTTCACGAGCGACTCCTCCGTGGGATCGCCGTCGCCCGGCCAGCCGTAACCTTCGATGGCGAACTGGAGGATTTCGGGGTGGTACTCGAACGCATCGTCTAGGACGTGGCTGATGACCTTCAGCCGGGTGTCGGCGGTGACGAGCACGGCCACACGGATCACCTTGGTGTTGGCGGTGTCTGTCATCGGAGGTCCAAACGGGACCGGTTAAACGTTGGGTGCGCGGAATCAGGCAACCTGAAACTACGCCGGCGTGTCCGGGGCCGGGGCATCTCGGCTCTGGCCGACGAGTGGCGGGTCCGTCAGAGCAGGGATCCGCCATTCCCCCGGCAGTCATGGCAGCGCAGCGAGCCAAGCCGCGCGAGGCAATCAGCGATCGGCTCGCCGCACCTCAGACACTGCCAACGAGAAGCTTGCTCGGCTCCTACACCACCGCGCCTGATACGGGCGCCTGTATTGCGCGTCAACGACGCTACGGCCAGAGCGTTCACAAGTGCCGCAGCGGCGGCGACGACGACTGAGGCGAGCAAACGACGAGTCGCAGTCGAAACACGGTGGCCTGGTTCCAACGGTCGCGTGTGCTGCATGTGCCGCGAGGCGGCTCCGTTCTCCCCCCACGGTGAACGCAGCCAACGTAGGCGCGTACAGCCGCGCAGCACACCCCTCGATCATCCAGGTCTAGGGACAGTCCGTACTTCGGGATCTACGCCAGCAGAAGAATGACGCGGCCGGGTCGATTCCCGCCTCAACGTTGAGCGTCGTCTTCAGTCTCCTCGCCGCACTCGGCGCAGGCCAGCATGACGAGGAGTACCAGGCGGCGACCGTGACGGCTGAGCAGCGTGTCATTCCAGATCTCGTCGACGGCTCGCGCGGTTCGCTGATCTGGTGAACGGACTTTCCACTCGCGCTTCCCGTCCCACAACCACCAGATGGCGCTTCGCCTCAGGGACGACTTCGCTGGCGACGATCCGAGAGCCGGCTACCGCGGCGCCGCCCACGTCTGCAACTTGCGGGCTGCCGCGGCCAAGACGAACGAGAAGCGAGCACGGACACGCGAGCCGACCCCCGATCCGCTGGAGCAGGGACTGGTTCGTGCCCGAGCCCGGCTCCGTTGTCAACTAGGGCGACGGGTGATCGCTGCGCTAGCGCCGAGCGCGCGCGCCGCTGTCCCGGAGGTCGAAGCGGAGCGTGCGTGTGGCCTTCTCCAGCGCCGGTTCGTGCCCAACCTCCGCAAGCACTTCGAAGGACTCCTTGGTCGCGTCCGTCACGAGGATCAACTCTCCTGCCGCTCGAGCTTGGCGGGGAGGAGCCAGGCCGCGCCGAGTCCGATGAGCCCGAACACGGCGAGGACGATCATCGCGACAGCGTAGGACCGGGTTCCCGTGGCGACGACCGACACCAGGATCGTGCCGGCGATCGCGGTGCCGAAGGTCGAGCCCAGGTTGGACACGCTGCGCGACAGGCCCGAGATCTCGCCCTGCAGCTTCTCGGGGAAGCTGGACTGCACGACGTTGACCGAAGGGGTCAGCATCGCACCCAGGCCGAGGCCGATCAGCAGAAGCCCGGGCACGAAGGCGACGACCCTTGACGAGGCATTGACGAAGCCGAGCAGGAGTGCGATCCCGGCCAGGGTGACGACGAAGCCGGCCACGATTAGCGTCCGCTGCGAGTACTTCTTGGCCAGTCGCTGCCGCAGCGAGGGACGAGACCAGGATGCCGAGCGTCGCGGCGGTGAAGACGACGCCCGTCCCGATCGCGCTATACCCGCGAACGGTTTGGAGGAAGACGGAGACGACGAACGACACCCCCATCAGCAGCAGCCACTGCATGTTCTGAGTGACGAGGGCGAGATTGCACGTGCGGTTCCTGAACAGCCCGGTCGACAGCAGCGGCTCCTTCCCCGCGCGCTCCCGAGCGCGGATGTAGAAGAAGAACGCCGACCAGGAACGCGGCTCCGAGCACGAAGAACACGACGAAGAGCATGTTGTTGGTGCCGGCCTGCAGGATCCCGAAGACCACGAAGAACATGCCGACCGCCGAGAGAATCGCCCCGACCGCGTCGAAGGGGCGCGTCGGGTCGGCGGGAGCGGATCGACGAGGCGTCGGCTCAGCAGGATGATCGTCGCGACGATCAGCGGCCTGGAAGACGAACGCGGCCCGCCAGCTGATTGCCGTGGTGATCACACCCCCGATCAACGGCCCTGCCGCGGCGCCGATGCCCCCCAGGCCGCTGATCACGCCAAAGGCCCAGGCACGCGAGGTGAGATCGGTGAACCAGATCGTCGCGAGGATGTAGACGGGCGGGATCAACAGCGCCGTACCGACGCCCTCGAGCACCGAGTTCCCGAGGATCGAGCACGCCGAGGCTCGGCGAGACCGCGCTCAGCAGGGCGCCGATCCCGTACAGCGTCAGACCCCCGATGAAGCACCGCTTGCGGCCCCAGCGGTCGGTCAACTTGCTACACGGGATCATCAGGATCGCCATGATCAGCAAGAACAGGGTGATCGCGGTCTGCACGCCCTTCACGGTCGTGTCCAGGTCCTCGCTGATGTCGGTGATCATCACGTTCATGTTCGAGCCGGCGAAGCTGCAGATGAACTGGGCGAGCGCGAGCGGGAGGATCAACCTCCGCGGAGACATCACCGCACGGCCCGAAATCAGGGCCTCGCTCGCCGCGACCGGATTCTCAGTCACGCGATGTCACCATCAGAACGGGTGTCAATGACGAGAGCCGAAAGCACGACGGCGAATCGAAGCGAGGGAGGCCCAGCCAATCCACTGCTCCGTCACGACCGACCCAGCGCAGCAGATTGCATGTCGCCAATCAAGCCATAGTCCTCGAACGCACGAGATGCCTCCCCTTCCTACCTTGCCTCGACGTCCACGCGGCCACGTCCGAAGGCGTCGATCCGTCCCCACCGGCCCGGGATGTCGAGCAGCTCCAGATTGCCGATGCCCTGGGGAAGCGCCGGGTCGACGACGAGATGGTCCCCGAGCGGCTCGAGACCGAGCATCGTCCGCAACAGCAGCAGCGGCGTGCCCGTCGACCAGGCCTGCGGGCTGCACGCGGTCGGGTACTGCACCGGATACTTCGTCACTGTCCGCGCGTAGCCTCCGAAGGCCTCCGGTAGCCGCCCATTGAACACCTCGGCGGCATCGAGGATGCCTGCCGCGATCTGCGCCGCCTCCTCCTTGAAGCCGTAGCGTCGCAAACCCCAGGCGATGAACGAGTTGTCGAACGGCCAGACCGTGCCGACGTGGTAGCCGATCGGGTTGTAGCGACCTTCGCCCTCAGCGAGCGTCCGGACGCCCCAACCGGAGAAGAGCCGGGGTCCGAGCAACTGGTTGGCGACCGCCTTTGCCTTGGACTTGTCGACGATGCCGCTCCAGAGTAGGTGGCCGTTGTTCGACGCGAGCGCGTCGACCTGATTCCCTTCCGTATCGAGCGCGAGGGCGAAGTATTCGCCGTCACTCACCCAGAAGTCGCGATTGAAGCGACGCTTCAGGTCGGCGGCCTCCTTCTCCAACCTGTCAGCGAGAGCCGGATCCTTCCAGACCAGGCGCGCCAGGCGCGCGCCGCGCACCTTCGCGTCGTATGCGTACCCCTGGAGCTCGCAGGTCGCCCGTGGGAACCCGGGAAGCGTTCCGTCGCGGTACGAGATCGAGTCCCAGGAGTCCTTCCAGCACTGGTTCTCGAGGCCGGTCTTCTCGTTCCGTCGCCGGTACCAGATGTAGCCCGTACCCATGAGGTCGGCGTACTCGTCGATCCAGTTGAGCGCCGCCCGGGCCTGGTGCTCGAGCTCGCGTACTAGCTTCCTGTCACCGGTCCAGCGCTCGTACTCGTCGAGCAGCACCACATACAGCGGCGTGGCGTCCGCGCAGCCGTAGTAGGGCGAATGCGGCCGCTCCTCGAATGCGGTCATCTCGCCGTACCGCATCTCGTGCAGGATGCGGCCCGGATCCTCGTCCCTGAAGTCATCGATGCGGCTGCCTTGCCAATCGCCGAGCGCCTGCAGGGTCGTCGCCGCGAGTTCCGGCGTGAAGGGCAGCGCCTGCAGGCTCGTGAAGATGCTGTCCCGGCCGAACATGGTCATGAACCACGGCAGGCCGGCCGCAGGCAGGCTCTTTCCCCCTGCGACGGGCGGCGAGAACCGCAGTGCGGCGAGGTCGACGAGGCTCCGCCTGTACGTCCTTCTGAGCTCATCCTGGTCGCATTCGAGCTGCGGTGCGTTTGCGACCCACTTCTCAAGGCTCAGCTCCATGCTCGGCCGTGCCCGTTTCGCTCCGCGCGTGTACTTCGGCCGGACGTACGAGCCGCCCGCACCCTCGGCGGTGACGACATCCAGGTCGGTGGTCCAACTGCCGTGCGGCTCTATACGTGCGCGGAAGGTGAGGCCACTTTTGTCGAGGCGCGCTCGAGCCGATGCCGAGATCGCAGTCTCGCGGCTGAACGTCTCGCGCTCATAGCCGAGAAGCAGGCGACCTCGGTCTACGCGAGCCGAGTACTTCCCCTTCTTTGCGAGCGCGTCCTTCACCTCGAAGAGGTCGGCGAAGTCCGAACCGGCCTCGATGCGGACGGCGAGGTCGACCGGCTTGTCCTCGTGGTTGAGGATGGTCAGCTCCTCGTGAAAGCCGTTCCCGACCGCACGCCGCCGGATGACGGAGAGCTTGGCGTCGATGTACACGCCCCCGGTTCCCGGGACCAGGAAGAAGCGCGTCTCGAAGTACTGGAGGTCGTCGATCGAGAGGGCGTTGAGTCTTTGCCCGTCGATGGTCAGGATCCACTTCGACAGGAATCGAGTGTCGAACGAGAAGAGGCCGGTCGGGTCGGTGAGCGACGCCTCGATGTCGCCGTTCGAGTCGCTGACGACGAACGTGTTGCCGTCCAGGATCTGGACCAGGCCGTTGCTCATCGCTTCCTCCTCGCCGGAGCTGCCGTGGGGCGCCGTCTGCGGGAGCGCGACGGCCCGGGAAAAAGCCGCTGGAAGAGCACCAACGGCTGGGTGTCGCCTTCGATGCTCATCGCCCCGCGCAACATCGCAGCCAGTGCATTCGTCTTGCCGCTCACGATGTCGTCGAACAGCGCCTTGTCCGCCGAAACGACGCAGTCCGCCCTGAGATTCCGGTGCGAGACCGCGAGGTCCCCCTTGACGACTGAAACGAGCCAGCGGTCTGTCTTCTTCGCGTCTTTGAGATCGAACCGCACCGTGATCGTCGCCTTGTCGAGCAGCGGTTCGTGCCCGCGCTCGACGAGCGCGTCGAAGAACTCCGCGGTCGCATCGGTCATCATCCCACCTCCTCGGTTTTCACCGTGACCCAGCCTCGATGTGCCTGGCGAGCAGTGCTGCCGCGACGACCAGCACGAACAGTCCCATCACCTTCATGTAGTTCACACTTCGACGGCCCGGCTCGGGCACGGCGCCGAGTCTACGAGGTGTCGTACGTTCGCGATCAGCCGGGCACGCCTGGCAGCCGCGTCGGGCCGGTCCCGGTGACGAACTCGACGTAGGCGCACAGGGCGCACCAGAACGCGAGCTCGGGCCGGTCGCCGCGCTCGGCGTCGTCGACCCGTTCGACATGCGGGTCGCCGACGATGACGTTGCCGCATTCGACGCAGACCAGCATGGGCGAGGAGTATCAGCCGGCGGCCGCGGCGCTAGTGGCCGGAAGAGTTGAGGCGCTCGGGCGTCGGTGCGACTGTACTAAGCAGGCGTATCGTCTGCCGCGTGGGGATCTCGATCTCCTGGCTGGCGGTTCGGGGCGCCGAGAAGGACGTCGTTCTGGACGCTCTTGGTCTTGTAGAGACGGATGAGCGCGACGCGTTTCCGACCGAGTCACCGATCTCGGGGGCCGCGCTCGCGGATGGCTGGTACGTCATTGTGCTCGACCGGTACGGGCATGCGCTGGTGAACGACGACACGCTGCGCCGGGTCTCGGAGGTCGGCGAGGTCGTCGCGGGGGCCGCTGAGGAGCACGTGATGTCCTCGTACTCGTGCGGTTGGCAGCACGGCCAGGGCGTCTGGGCGGTCATGCACGACGCACAGATGGGGATTGACCATCTCGAGGCGGAGGGCGAGATGCCGAGCGGCTTCGACCAGATCCGCGACCACCTGCTCGCTCAGCAAGAAGCCGAGGGCTGGAGCGAACCGGAGGTCGACTACGTGTACGACATACCGCTAGACACGGCAAAGCTCGTCAGCGGCTTCTCGTGGAGCGAGACGGAGCCCGAGGATGGGTTTGTGGTTCTTCGCCGCACCGAGTGACGTTGCGGGCGCGACGAGCCCCGCGAGCGCCTCAGGGCGGGAACGCGTCGGGGCGATCCGGGTGGCCGTCGCGATCGTGGCGCACGCGGCCGCGCTCGACCTCGTCACGGAGAACCAGCTCGAGCAGCTCCGGCCTCGGCGAGCGTCACAGCCCGCACGAGTCTGAGTCTACGGCCGCCGTTGCCCGAGCTGGCGAGATTCCCATGCAGCACCCATGCAGCACCGTTTCGCAAATCCCGCGTTTCTCGCACGGGCTGCCTGGCTTAACCATGCGGTTTCCGCATGTGGCCGCACTGGCCTGATGGGCGCAGGTGGGATCGAACCACCGACCTCTCGCGTGTGAGGCGAGCGCTCTCCCGCTGAGCTATGCGCCCGGGAGCGGCGATTGTACCGGCGTCAGGCGCGCTTGAGCAGCTGCCGGGCCGTCTCGCGCGCCGCGCCGTCGTGCTCGCGCCAGACGAGCTCGAGCAGGCTGCGCGTGACGTCGCGCAGGCCGACGATCCCCATCACCATCCCGTCCTGCACGACCGGGAGGTGGCGGATCCGCCGCTCGGCCATCAACGCGCCGGCGGCGAGGATCTCGTCGTCCGGAGAGACGGTGAGGACGCGGCGCGTCATCACGTCGCCGACCCTGAGCTCCTGCAGCTCGGAGTTCTCACCGGCAAGCCGGAGCACGTCGCGCTCGGTGAAGATGCCCACGAGGTGGTTGCCCTCGCACACGGCGACGGAGCCCACGTTCTCCTCGAGCATCCGCGCGATTGCCAGCTGCACCGTCGCGTCGGGCGTCACCGTCAGCACCCGCAGGCTCATCACGTCGGCGATCCGCGCCATCAGTCCCTCCCTCTGTAGCGATTGCCACAAGCATAAACAGCTTCGCGCCGGTCGCGCAAAACGCCTTTGCGCCGAGGCGGGCTACACTCGCCCTGCCCGGTCCGCGCTAGGCGGGGAGGTAGCGGTTCCCTGTACCTGAAATCCGCTCTAGCAGGGCCGAAGGCCGTCCGAGGGACGGAGTTTGTGGGGCTTGGGCGCGCGCACGCGGCGTTGACGGCCAGGTTCCGCGCACTGGGAGCATCCGAACCGCGTCAGATCCGGGAGGAAGCAGCGCTAAGGATTCCCTCTCAGGTGCCGCGGTTCTGCCTGGCCCGAGCAGGCGACGAGCGTTCCTCCCAGGGACACGTTTCGACGACGGATGCGCGGCCGGGCATTCTGCTTTACTCGGCGCGTGACCGCCCTCTACAGGAAGTACCGGCCCCAGGACTTCGACGAGGTGGTCGGCCAGGAGGGGGTCGTGCGGACGCTGCGCAACGCGCTCGCGACCGACAAGGTGCGGCAGGCGTACCTCTTCGCCGGCCCGCGCGGCACCGGCAAGACCTCGATGGCGCGGATCCTCGCGAAGGCGCTCAACTGCGCGCAGGGGCCGACGCCGACGCCGGACAAGGTCTGCCACGCCTGCGTCGCGATCGCCAACGGCACCTCGCTCGACGTCGTCGAGATGGACGCCGCCTCGCAGCGCGGGATCGACGACATCCGCGAGATCCGCGAGCGCGTCGTCCTCCAGCCGGCCGAAGGGCGCTACAAGGTCTACATCCTCGACGAGGCGCACCAGCTCACGGACGCCGCGTGGAACGCGCTCCTGAAGCTGATCGAGGAGCCTCCGCCCCACCTCGTCTTCATCTTCTGCACCACTGACCTGAGCAAGGTGCTGCCGACGGTGCGGTCGCGCTGCCAGACCTTCGTGTTCCAGCGGCCGCGGTTGCCCGAGCTCGTGACGAAGCTCCGGCGCATCGCCGACGCGGACGGGATCGACGCGCCCGACGCCGCCCTGGCGCTGATCGCCCGCGGCGCGCGCGGCGCCTACCGCGACGCCGAGTCGATCCTCGACCAGCTCGCGGCGGCGACCGGCGCGAAGATCACCGTCCAGGACGTGCTCCAGATGCTCGGCACGGTCGAGGAGGAGGCGCTCTTCCGGATCGGCGACCTCGTCGTCGACGGCGACACGGCGGGGGCGCTCACGTACCTCGAGGAGCTCGCCGAGAACGGCCAGGACCTCGGGCGGCTCGTCACCGACCTGCTCGAGCACCTGCGCCACCTCATGCTCGTCCAGCACCTCGGCGAGGTGCCCGAGTCGCTGCCGGTGACCGAGGAGACGCGTGACCGGCTGCGCGAGCAGGCGAACCAGTTGACGGCTGCGACGGTGCTCCGGCTCGTCGACCTGCTGGCCGTGGCCGTCGAGGACATGCGCCAGGGCGGTGACCCGCGCCTGCCGCTCGAGCTCGCGCTCGTGAAGGTGACGCGGCCCGCGGCCGACCTCTCGCGCGAGGCGACGGCGTACCGGCTCGAGCAGCTCGAGGCACGCGTGTCGGCGATCGGCTCGGGCTCCGGGCACACGGCACCGGCGCCCCCACCGCCCGCTGCGCCGGCATCCACGCCCGAGGAGACGACCGAGGACTCCGTCACGGAGATCGCCGAGCCGCCGAGCGTCGACCTCGAGCAGCTCCAGGAGGCGTGGCAGCGCTCGATCGTCCCCGCCGTGGAGGACAAATCCATCCCGGTCGCATCGGTGCTGAGGGAGGCGCGCCCGTCGGAGCTCGCCGGCGACACGCTCACCCTGGAGTTCCCGCCGAGCGCCGCGTTCCACCGGCAGCTCGCGGAGGAGCCGAAGAACGCGGGCCTGCTCCGCGACGCGCTCTACGAGCTGACCGGCCGCAAGCTCGTCGTCGCGTTCGCCGAAGGGCCGTGAGCGCCGACCCGCACGCGGACGAGCCGACGGCCCCGAGCGAGGACGAGCTGTACGAGCTGATGAAGGAGACCTTCGACGCCCGAGACGTGGAGGACCAGTGAGCTTCGACATGAACAAGCTGATGCAGCAGGCCCAGCAGATGCAGGCGCAGATGGCGCAGGCGCAGGAGGAGGTCGCGAACGAGATCGTCGAGGCCTCGGCCGGCGGCGGCATGGTGAAGGTCAAGGTCTCCGGCGCGATGGAGCTCAAGGAGATCTGGATCGACCCCGAGGCGATCGACCCCGACGACCCGGAGCTGCTCCAGGACACGATCGTCGCCGCGGTCAACGAGGGGCTCCGCTCCGCGCAGTCGCTGCTCGAGCAGCGGATGGGCGGGATGATGGGCGGCCTCGGCGGCCTCGGGCCTGCCCGGGATGTAGCCGGGGTAGTCCGATCCGGACGGGCAGAATGAGGCCGTGCTCTCGCCGGCCGTCGAGAACCTCGTCGCCCAGCTGACGCGGCTTCCCGGCGTCGGCACGCGCACGGCGCAGCGACTCGCGTTCCACCTCCTGCAGCGGTCGACGGAGGAGGCGCTCGCGCTCGCGCGCGCGATCGAGGAGGTGAAGGAGCGCGTCCGCTTCTGCCGCGAGTGCGGGAACCTCACCGAGGACGAGGTGTGCGCGATCTGCCTCGACGCGCGCCGCGACCACGCGCTCATCTGCGTCGTCGAGCAGCCCGTCGACCTCCTCTCGCTCGAGCGGACGCACGAGTACCGCGGCCTCTACCACGTGCTTGGCGGCTCGCTCTCCCCGCTCGACGGCGTCGAGCCGGAGCACCTGCGGATCGACGAGCTGCTCCGGCGCGTCGAGCGCAACGGCGTGCAGGAGGTCGTGCTCGCGACGAACCCGAACATGACCGGGCGAGGCGACCGCGGCCTACCTCGCCGACCGGCTGCGCGGCCGCGTGCGCGTCACGCGCCTCGCGAGCGGCCTGCCCGTGGGCGGCGACCTCGAGTACGCGGACGAGGTGACGCTGGGCCGCGCCCTCGTCGGACGCCGCGAGATGTGAGCGACGATCGCTTCGACGTCGTCGTGGTCGGCGGCGGAATCCTGGGCCTGGCGACCGCCGTCGAGGTGCTCCGGCGACGTCCGGGCGCGAGCGTCGTCGTGCTCGAGAAGGAGCACGAGCCGTCGCTCCACCAGACCGGACGGAACAGCGGCGTCATCCACACGGGCGTCTACTACGAGCCCGGGTCGCTCAAGGCGCGGCTCTGCACGCAGGGACGTGAGCGACTGGTCGCGTTCTGCGAGGAAGAGGACATCCCGTACGAGACGTGCGGCAAGGTGATCGTCGCCTCTGATGCCGGCGAGCTCCCGAGGCTCGACGAGCTCGAGCGACGCGCTGCGGCGAACGGCGTCCTCGCGCACCGGATCGGGCCGGAACGCCTCCGCGAGCTCGAGCCGCACTGCATCGGCGTCGCGGCCCTCCACCTCCCCGCGACGGGCATCGTCGACTACCGGCTGGTGACGGCGGCGCTCGCGCGGCGGCTCGAGGCGAGCGGAGGCTCCCTCCGGTGCGGGATCCGCGTCGAGCAGATCATCGAGGACTCCCGCGGCGTCCGCGTCCGGACCACGGCCGGCGAGCTTTCGGCTGACAGGGCGATCGCCTGCGCCGGCGTCCACGCCGACCACCTCGCGGGAGATGGCGGACAAGACGTTCGGATCCTGCCGTTCCGCGGCGACTACTTCGCGCTGAGCGACGCCGCTGCGGGCCTCTGTCGCAACCTGATCTATCCCGTTCCCGATCCGCAGTTCCCGTTCCTCGGCGTCCACGTGAACCGGCGGCCCGACGGAGCCGTCTGGGCCGGCCCGAACGCGGTCGTCGCGCTCGGGTACGAGGGATACCGGCGGCGTGACGTGTCCCCGCGCGAAGCGTGGCAGACGTTGACGTATCCCGGCTTCCTCCGCATGGCGCGCCGGTACTGGCGGCTCGGGACCCTCGAGGTCGTCCGTGACTTCGTGAAGCGGGCCTACGCGGCGCAGGCGCGCCGCTACCTCCCCGATCTCCAGGCGTCGGACCTCTCGTTCGCCCCTGCCGGCATCCGCGCGCAGGCCGTCACGCGCCGCGGCGCACTGCTCGACGACTTCCTCTTCTCCGGCTCGGAGCGGGTGCTCCACGTCCGGAACGCGCCGTCGCCGGCCGCCACGTCGGCGCTCACGATCGCGCAGCACGTCGTGGATCGCGCCTTCCCCGCCTGACCTCCCTCGAGGAGGTGTTGACGGAACACCGCCCCTGGGTTCAGGCTAGGAGAGAATCTTTGCGGAGGCGGCGGCAAGTCGGGGAGTCGGGGAACGGGTGACGGTCAGCGGCGACAAGCAACGCACGGCGGTGGTCATGGACCCGCAGCCGCTCTGGCTCGCTGCCGTGGTCCCGATCCTCTCGGACGCCGGCGTCGCAGTCCTCGCGACTTCGACGACCCCGGAGACCGCGCTCCAAGCGCTTGCCGAGCACAAGCCGGACCTGTTCGTCGTCGAGCCCGCGGTCGGCGGCCCCGAGCTCCTACTCGAAGCGCGCATGCTGATTCCGGAGCTGCGGATCGTCGCGGTCGGAGCGTCCGGCGATCCCGAGGACGTCGACGAAGCGCTCACAGCCGGAGCCGTCGCCTACGTGATCAAGACCGCACGTCCCGCCGACATCCGAACCGGGGTGCGGCAGGCGTTTCGCAGCTCCATCTTCCTGCCGTCGCCGCGCCGGTCGGCGCCGCCCCGCTCCGCAGCCCCCGCAGACGACGAACGGCGACGCGCTGACCCGGCGCGAAGTGGAGATCCTGCAACTCGCAGCCGAGGGGCCCTCGAACGCGGAGCTGGCCCGGAAGCTCTGGGTGACGGAGCAAACGGTCAAATTCCACCTCTCGAACATCTACCGCAAGCTCGGCGTCGCGAACCGAACCGAGGCGAGCCGCTGGGCGCAGGTGAACGGCCTGCTGGGCGACGACCACCCGACGTCGCCCGGGCACCGCTAGACGAAGGGTGAGGAGGGGCGGCGAGCCGCCTCCCTTGGCCTCAGAGGCTGCTCGCCGCCCGGGTGGAGCCGACGCGGCGTCGACCCCGTCAGGTCGGACTGCGGCCAGCCCGCCTGAGGTGACGGAGGGTACAACCGACCGCGCCAGCGCGCGCCGTTCGAAAGTGCAGACCGTGGTGGGGTTCTCCCCACAAAATGGGCGGCCCGTCTCACGGCCAATCTGAGAGGTGCCGCCCGCTCACCATTCCTACCGGTCGCGGGCTCGACCCATCATCCCTCGAAAGGGTGATTACGGGAACCGCGGCGAGCCCTCGTCCAGGTGCAGCTCGCCGCCGTCCCGGGAGCGCGCGTCGCGCGATCCCGTCGGGCCCTCGCCTCTCTGCGCCGACGCGTCCCGTCCCCGCCGCAGCCGGGGACGAGCAGCGCGACGGCGCAGAGGCCGATCCGACCCCGTCCCATGCCTCACCCACAACGGGCGACGGCCGCCCGCAGGTACGCCGCCTACACTGTCCGGCGATGACCGCGACCGAGTACGAGGCCGTCCCGGGCATCGCGAGCGACCGCGCCGCGGCGCCGCCGGCGACCGTCGTGATGAAGTTCGGCGGCACCTCGGTCGGCGACCCGGAGAAGGTGAAGGCGGTCGCGCAGCGACTCGTTGCCGCGCGCGAGGGCGGGAACCGCGTCGTCGGCGTCCTCTCCGCGATGGGCCGCACGACGGACGACCTCATCGCCCTCGCGCACGAGGTCTCGCCAGATCCCGGTCCCGCGCGAGCTGGACATGCTGGTGTCCGTCGGCGAACGGATCACCTGTGCGCTCGCGGCGATGGCGATCCACGATCTCGGGCACGAGGCGATCTCGCTCACCGGCTCGCAGGCCGGGATCGTCACCGACACGACGCACACGAAGGCGAAGATCGTCGAGGTACGTGCGAAGCGCATCCACGAGGCGCTCGACGACGGGAAGATCGTCCTCGTCGCCGGCTTCCAGGGCGTCTCGACGGCCTACGACGTGACGACGCTCGGCCGCGGCGGCACCGACCTCACGGCCGCCGCGCTCGCCTCCGCGCTCGGCGCGCGCGCGTGCGAGATCTACACCGACGTCGAAGGCGTCTTCACCGCCGACCCGCGCATCGTCCCGGGCGCGCGCAAGCTCCACGCCGTCACCTACGACGAGATGCTGGAGATGGCGGCGTCGGGCGCGAAGGTGCTGCAGCTGCGCTCGGTCGAGTTCGCACGGAACCACGCCGTCACCCTGCACGTCCGCTCCACCTTCTCCGACGCGGACGGGACCTGGATCACCGAGGAGGACGACCGGATGCTCGAGAAGGCGATGATCTCCGGGGTCACGCACACGACCGAGGAGACGCTCTACCGCGTCGGCGGCGTGCCTGCGGCCCGGCTCTTCCGCGCGCTCGCCGACGCGAGCGTCAACGTCGACACGATCGTGCAGACCGGCGACGAGATCGTCTTCTCCGCGCCGGCCGAGGACCGGCGGACGGCCGAGCCCGTGCTGGACGAGCTCGGCGCGACGTGGTCGGCGCGCGACGACCTCGGCAAGGTGAGCGTCGATCGGGGCCGGGATGAAGAGCCACCCCGGGATCGCGGCCAAGACCTTCGCGACGCTCGACCGGCTCGGGATCGCGCCGCAGGTGGTCAGCACCTCGCCGATCAAGATCGCGTGCTACCTCGAGGCCTCCGACGTGGAGGAGGCCGTGCGCGCGCTCCACGCTGCGTTCGAGCTCGACGCGCCGGCCGCGGAGCGCGCCCGTGCCTAGCGACGCCCGCATCGGCGTCGTCGGCGCGACCGGCGCGGTCGGCACCGTCACGCTCGAGCTCCTTCGCGCGCGCGGGTACAAGAACGTCCGCGCGTTCGCGTCGGCCCGATCCGCCGGGCGGCGGCTCGGCGACCTCGTCGTGGAGGAGGCGACGCCCGAGGCGCTCGAGGCCGGCGGCCTCGACGTCGCGCTCTTCTCCGTCGGCACCTCGGCCTCGCGCCGGCTCGTGCCCCATGCCGTCGCGGGCGGCGCCGTCGCGATCGACAAGTCCTCCGCGTACCGCCTCGAGCCGGGGATCCCGCTCGTCGTCCCGGAGGTGAACGGCGCCCGCGCGCTCGAGCACGACGGCATCGTCGCCAACCCGAACTGCTGCGCGATCCCGCTGAGCTGCGCGCTGCAGCCGCTGCGGGACGCCGCCGGCCTCGCGCGGGTCCGCGTCGCGACCTACCAGTCGGCGTCGGGCGCCGGCGCCCAGGCGATGGAGCGCCTGCGGGGCGAGTCGGCCGAGGAGCACGACCTGCGCATGGACTGGGACTTCGACGGCGTCGAGTTCGACGAGGAGTCGAAGCTGCGCGAGGAGACGCGGAAGATCCTCGAGCTGCCCGGAGCTGCCGGTGAGCGCGTCGACGATGCGCGTGCCCGTGCTCGTCGGCCACGCCGAGGCCGTCTGGGTCGAGACCGAGGAGCCGCTCTCGCCGGAGCACGCGACGGAGCTGCTCGCCGCCTCGCCCGCGATCCGGCTCGACGAGCTTCCCCTCGCCCGGCCGCGCGGCCGGCGGCGACCACGTGCTCGTCGGGCGCGTCCGGCGCGACCCGACGGTCGAGCACGGCCTCGCGCTCCTCGTCGTCGGCGACAACCTGCGCAAGGGCGCCGCGCTCAACGCCATCCAGATCGCCGAGCTGCTGCTCGAGCGCGCGGCGCTGGCAGCCTGAGCGAGCTCGACCGGATCCTCGCGGCGAACGAGGCCTATGCGGCCGGGTTCGCGCCGAAGCCGAACGTCGTCGCGCGCCGGCTCGCGGTGCTCGCGTGCATGGACGCGCGCTTCGACCCGTACGGCGCGCTCGGCCTCGTCGCCGGGGACGCGCACGTGATCCGCAACGCCGGCGGCATCGCCACGGACGACGCCCTCCGCTCGCTCGTCGTCTCGCACTGGCGGCTCGGAACGCGCGAGGCGCTCGTCGTCGGCCACACCGACTGCGGCATGGCGACCTTCACCGACGAGGAGCTTCACGCCCGGCTGCGAGCCGAGACGGACGCGGCCGAGGTCAGCGCGCTCCGCTTCCTCACCTTCACCGACGTGGAGGACCGCGTGCAGGAGAGCGTGCGCCGGATCCGCGAGTCGCCGCTCTTCCCCGACGACTACGCCGTGTCCGGGCTCGTCTTCGACGTCGAGACCGGCCGGCTCCGCGTCGTCGCCTGACGTGGGCGCCCGCGCCGATCGTGCGCGCCGGATCGCCGCGTTCGTACCGGACTGTGTCGTCCTGCTGCGCCGGCTGCTGGGGGACGAGCGGGTGCCGCGGCGGGCGAAGGTCGCACTCGCGCTTCTCGTGCCCTACCTGCTGATGCCGTTCGACCTGATCCCGGACGTCATCCCGGTCCTCGGCCAGCTCGACGACGCACTGCTCGTCGCCGCTGCCGTCGCGTACGTCGTCCGGGTCGCCGGGCCCGACGTCGTCCGCGAGCTCTGGCCGGGCTCGGAGGACGGCCTGCGGGCCGTCCTCCGGCTGTCCTCGTTGACGGCGCGAGCCGCAGCGCCTAGGCGGCGCTGCGGCTCGCGGCCGGCGTCGCCGGCAGCAGGCCGTTGACCTGGGCCCAGCGGCTCGCCTCCGTCCGGTTCGCGACGTCGAGCTTGCGGTAGATGTTCGACAGGTGGAACTTCACCGTCTGCTCGGTCACCCAGAGCATCCGGGCCAGCTGCGAGTTCGAGTAGCCCTCCGCGACGAGCTGGAGGATCTCGAGCTCGCGCCGCGTCAGGTCGTGCGCCGGCATCGACGGCGCGGTCCGCGCCTCGCGAGGACACGTCGCGCGCCGCGGGAGCGCGCGCGACGTCGCGAGGTAGATCGAGTGCTCGAACGACTGCCGGACGGCAGCCGCGAAGTCCTCCGGATCCGCCGCCTTGCTGCAGAACGCCGCCGCGCCCGAGGCGAACGCCGCGTCGACCGACCGATCGTCCGTCTGCGTCCGCGACGGCGATGACCTTCACGCTCGGGTGCCGCTCGCGTGCGCGACGAAGGCACTGCCATCCGTCCACGTCGCCGTCGGAGGCCTCGACCTCGACGATCAAGAGTCGGGCTCGTCTCCTCCACGAGCGCGAGTGCCGCGCGCGGGGCTGGTGGTCTGTCCTGTCGACCGTGACGCCGATTCGCGTCGAGGAGCTGCCCGAGTGCCTCGAGCCACAGTGGATGCGCGAGCCACCGTGACCGCCGTACGACTGGTGAGGGTTTCCATCGAAAGGGCCGCCTTTCGATCGAGGGTGACATGCGAGCTTTCTTCTACAACCTTCGAGCCAGCTATGGGAATAGGAAGGGTTCAACCTGTACTTTCGACAGGAATCTACCGAAAACTGCTGTCAACCTGCAACTAAACCGCCGTCTAGGGCCGCTGCGGCACGGGCGCGGGCATGAACGCCTCCTTCACCTGCCGCAGCACCTTCGCCCGGCGTCCCTCCGCCACCGGCTGCAGCCCGCCGAGCTCGAGCCGGCACAGCTCCACGCGCCCCGCGGCCCGGACGGTGAGGAAGCCGAAGTCGGAGAGGAAGTCGCGCGGGAACACGGTGCGGTGCACGAGGAACCGCTCGTACGCGGACTCCCCTTCCAGCATAGCGGTAGCCGAACGTCTCGAGCGCCTTCGCCCCCTTGTCGCGCGCCTCGCCGATGGCGGCGAGGAAGAGCGACTGCATCACCCACGGCGAGATCGGGTCGACGAGGTAGGCGCAGGTCACGAGCACCGCGTCCTCCGACGGCGGCCCGGCGGGCAGCTCGGCCGCGCGCGGGAAGAGCGGCGAGGGGCCGTACTGCATCGAGCCGACGACGCGCCCGGCCTCGTCGTAGTAGATCGTCCCCCACGCGCCCCACTCGTCCTCCGCACGCTCGATCCAGCGCGGCTTCTCGACCCGGCGGCTGCCGCGCGACTGCCACCAGACGCACGCGTGGCAGACGGACGGCGCCGTCGCGAGCGTCGCACCCGTGAGGCCCGCGATGCGCGGGGGCACTACGCCTCTTCCGGGCCGGCTCGCCGACCTCGTCGACGACGACGTTGACGGTCGGCGCCTCGATGTCGGCCATCCGCGTGAGGTAGTCGCGCACGCGGTGCTGGACGGCGAGCGCCACCTCCGGGATCGACGCTCCCCAGTCGACCCCGAGGTGGAGCTCGACCGCCACGCGCCCGTCGTCGGTCGAGACGCGGACCGCGCGCCGGCCCTCGAGCGCGCGCACGCCGGCGACCTCGCGCGCGGCGTCCGCGGCGTAGCTCGCGAGGACGTCGGTCGAGATCTGTGCGTTCCCCTCCACCACCGCCAGTCTAGGCGCCCTACCCGAGCGCGAGCCAGGCCAGGAAGAGAACCGCGCCCCACGCCCAGACGGCCGCCGTGACCACCGCGACGCGGGCCACCTGAGAGCCCTCCGCCGCCACCGCGAGACCGCTGCCGACGGCGAGCGGGATGCCGAGCGGGAACACGACCACGGCCCAGCCTTCGTCCCATCCGGGCCAATCTCCACCGGCCGCGGCGTCAGCGACCATCAGCGCGAAGCCGACCGCCAGGACCCCGAGGACGGCGGCGCCGAGCCACAGCCGCGCCGTCATCACCCGCACGCTACGACGCGTCGCGGACCCGGTGCAAGCACGAGCTCGGTCGCCTCCGGACGGGCGAGGAAGCGGAACGGGACGAACGTCGTGCCGAGCCCCGGCGACACGTGCAGCACCCGCCGCGCCGGCGATAGACGCCCGTGGGTGTACCGCGCTCCCGGGTGCGCGAGGTGGAGCCGGCCTGTCACCCACGGCACGACGATCTGCCCCGCGTGCATGTGCCCGGCGAGGACGAGGTGCCAGTCGCCGGGCCGCAGGCGCTCGATCACGCGCGGGAAGTGGCAGAGGAGGATGCGGAGGTCGGCGTCGCGATCGGGCTCCGGCCACGGGCCCGCCCCGCGAGCCGTGCGCGGGTCGAGGCCTGCGACCTGGACGCGGCGGCCGCGCAGCTCGAGCGTCCGCGACTCGTCCTCGAGCAGCGTCGCCGGCGGGAGCGAGCCGAGCGGCGTCGGCTCGGAGAACGGGTCGGTGGCGTCGCCGAAGTCGTGGTTGCCGAGGACGACGAAGCAGCGCGGGAGCCGCGCCGCGAGCTCTCGCAGGAGCGGCTCGCCCGCGGGCCGCGTCAGCAGGTCACCGGTCACGCAGGTGAGGTCCGGCTGCCGCGCCTCGACCCAGTCGACGGCCTGCCGCACCGCGTGCTCGCCGCGCGACGGAACGCCGAGGTGGAAGTCGGAGAGGTGCGCGATGCGGAGCCCCTCGAGCTCGGTAGGCAGGCCTGGCAGCTCGAGCCGGCGCTCGCGGAGCCGCACCCAGCCGCCCTCGAACCATCCCCACGCGAGCCCTCCGGCTGCGAGCGCGGCGACGCCTCCCAGCAACCACTTCATGCGCTTACGCGTCGTCCGGCCGTTCTGGGTCCGGACGCGGCGAACATTGCGGGGCGCTCGCCTTCCCGGCGGTGCGAAGACGTTCCGGCGCGGCGACTCCAGGAGCCACCGCGCCGGAAACCGCCCCTCCGCCGATTGCAGATGCCGCAACGCGGCGAACCTTGCGCGACGCTTTCGCTACTGCGCGAGCTTCTCGAGCACGGGCTGCACCGGGACGATGTGCCGGCGGAACTTCAGCTCCGACTCCTCGAGCCCGGCGGCCACGCCGATCAGCTGCGACAGGTGGATGATCGGCAGGCCGTACGTCCGCCCCGTCGCCTTCTCGAGCTTCTGCTGCCACGCGTCGAGCGAGAGGTGGCAGAGCGGGCACGGCGTCACCATCGCGTCCGCGCCCGCCTCGATCGCCTGCTCGATCGGCTGCACGAGCTCACCGAGCGCCGTCTCCTCGCGCGCGGCGATGATCGGGAACCCGCAGCACTTGATCTTGGCCGGGTAGTCGACCGGCTCGCCGCCGCAGGCGCGTGATGATCCGCTCGAGCGACCACGGCCGGTCCGGGTCCTCGAAGCCGAGCAGCTTCGACGGCCGCAGGATCTGGCACCCGTAGAACGGCGCGACCTTCAGCCCCTTGAGCCCCTTGTGCGCGACCTCCTGCAGCCTCGCGAAGCCCTCGCCCTCGGCCACGAGCCAGAGGAAGTGCTTCACGTCGACCGTGCCGTCGTAGGCCGGGACGCCGACCGACTCGAGGTTCGCGTTGACGCGGGCGCGCAGCGCGTCGTCGAGGCGCAGCTGGTGGTTCGCCTGCCGCAGGTTGAGCGTGCAGACGTTGCAGATCGTCATCAGCGTCTCGGCGCCGGTCGCCTGCGCGTAGGCCAGGATGCGCGCGTTCAGGTGGAGGTAGTAGTCCGGCTCCGCCTCGTGGATGTCGCCGGCGCCGCAGCAGGTGACCGACTCGAGCTCGATCAGCTCGAGGTCGACCATCGGCGCGAGCGCCTGCGTGGACGAGTCGAGCTCCTTCGCCGAGAGCGACGCGAGGCAGCCCTTGTAGTACGCCACCTTCGTCCGCTGCGGAACCTCGGTCGTGCTCACGCTCCTCCTTCGGGCTTGCGGGTCGGCTCTGCGCCGGGGGTGACGTCGGCCTGCGCGCGCGAGCCCATCCCGGCGTCGCCTCCGGCGGGCGCGGGCGGTCTCCCGTTCTCGTCGGGGAGGAACGGCCGCGGGAAGGCGTCCTCGCGGTCGTACGGGTCGCGGTCGGGCTCGAAGCCGTGGCCGAGCGCGGCGAGCGCGTGCTCGCCCTGGACGATCCCCATCGCCCCGCTCACGCCCTGCTCGCGCACGAGCGACCGGAGCTTCCGCGCCTCGTCGACGTCGGCCGCGGTGTGCGGGAACGGGATCGGGCGCGCCTTGCCGTGGCTCATGAGGCTCATCGCGAACTTCATCTGCTTGATCGTCGAGACCCAGCCCTGGGTCTTCGGAATCAGCTCCTCCTCGCGCAGCCAGCCGGTCGTCTCCGCCGAGCGCGCGAACCAGAGGGCGTGCTTGGCGCCCATGTCGCGCGTGATCCCCGCCTTGACCGACTCGGCGCCGAGCTTCGCGATCGCGTCGCGCGGGTCGACCCCCTTCGGGCAGCGCTCGTTGCAGAAGTAGCAGCGCGTGCACTCCCAGATCCCGTGCTCGTTGTTGTACTCCTCGAGGCGCTCGACGACGCTGCCGTCGCGCGGGTCGCCGACGAAGCGGAAGCCCTTCGCGAGCGCCTGCGGCCCGAGGAACTCCGGGTCGGACTCCATCGCGTTGCACTCGGACACGCAGCAGCCGCAGTTGATGCAGAGCGCCTCCTTGTGCACGACGTTCATGCGCTCCTGGGAGATGACGTGCTCCTTGCCGTCCGGCGGCTCCTCGTAGCCCGGCTGGAGGTACGGCTTCATCGCCTTGAACTTCGCCCAGAACGGCTCCATGTCGACGACGAGGTCCTTCACGATCGGGAGGTTCCCCATCGCCGAGATCACCGGGACGTGGCCGGCCTCCGCGATGTCGTACATGCGCGTCTTGCACGCGAGCACCGCGGCGCCGTCCATCCGCATGCCGCACGAGCCGCAGATCATCATCCGGCAGCTCTTGCGGTAGGCGAGCGTCCCGTCCTGCTGGTCCTTGACGATGTCGAGGCAGTCGAGGAGCGTCGCCTCGTCCGGCGCGTCGAACTCGTACTCGCGGAGCTGGCGCTCGCCCGTCTCGCTGTTGAACCGCCAGATCTTGAGGGCCATCTGCACGGCTAGTACTTCCGCTCCGTCGGCTCCCAGCGCCCCATGCGGACCTCCTTGTACGTGAGCTCGGGCCCGTCGCCGTCCCAGCGCGAGATCGAGTGCTTGAGGAAGTTCTCGTCGTCGCGCGTCGGGTAGTCGTCCGGGCGCGAATGAGCGCCACGGCTCTCCTGCCGCGCGACCCCCGCCTGGAGCATGCAGACGGCGGTGTCGAGGAGGTAGCCGAGCTCGAGCGCCTGCGTCAGGTCGGAGTTGAACACCTGGCCCTTGTCCTCGACGACGACCCGCTCGTAGCGCTCGCGGAGCTCGTCGATGATCTCGAGTTGGCGCGTCATCCCCGCCTCGCGGCGGAAGACGCCGAAGTTCTCGAGCATCGAGGCCCCGAGCTCGTCGCGGATCTGCCACGGCCGCTCGCCCTCGGTGCGGTCGAGGAGCTCCTGCAGGTCGCGCTCGGCGCCGGCGACCGCCGACTGCGGCACCTCGATCGTCGTGTTCGCGAGCGCCCACTCGGCGGCGGCGCGGCCGGCGCGACGACCGAAGGTGATCGTCTCCATCAGCGAGTTGCCGCCGAGGCGGTTCGCGCCGTGGACCGACACGCAGGCGACCTCGCCCGCCGCGTAGAGGCCGGTCAGCTCGGTCAGTCCGTCGTTGTCGGTCTCGACGCCGCCCATGTGGTAGTGGGCGCCGGGCCGGACGGGGATCGGGTCGTAGATCGGGTCGACGCCGGCGTAGACCATCGCGAGCTCGCGCGAGCCCGGGAGCCGCTCGACGATCCGCTCGGCGCCGAGGTGGCGCAGGTCGAGCATCACCGAGCCGTTGACGCCGCGCCCCGACTCGATCTCGGTCGTCTCCGAGCGCGAGACGACGTCGCGCGAGGCGAGCTCCATCGCGTTCGGCGCGTAGCGCTTCATGAACCGCTCGCCCTCGGCGTTGATGAGGATAGCCGCCCTCGCCGCGGCAGCCCTCGGTGATGAGGATCCCGGACGGGTAGAGCGTCGTCGGGTGGAACTGCATGAACTCCATGTCCTTCAGCGGCAGGCCGAGCCGCAGCGCCATCGCCATCCCGTCGCCGGTGCAGGCGTAGGCGTTCGTCGTCGCGCGGTAGAGGCGCCCGGCGCCGCCCGTGGCGAGGATCACGGTCTTGCCGCCGACGAGCTTGAGCCCGCCGTTCAGCAGGTCCCAGCAGATGACGCCCTGGCAGCGGTCGTCGTTCTCGACGAGCCGCCACGCGAACCACTCCTCGTAGACGGTGATGTCGCGCTTCACGAGCTGCTCGTAGAGGACCTGGATGAGGACGTGGCCGGTGATGTCCGCCGCGTACACGGTGCGCGGCGAGCCGGCGGCGCCGAACGGGCGCTGCGCCAGCCGGCCGTCCTCGCGCCGGGAGAAGTACGCGCCCCAGTGCTCGAGCTGGTAGATGTCGCCCGGCGCCTCGCGCGTGAAGATCTCGATCGCGTCCTGGTCGCCGAGGTAGTCGGAGCCCTTGACGGTGTCGAAGGCGTGCGTCTCGGGGTCGTCGTCGGCCGCGTTGCCGAGCGCCGCGTTGATCCCGCCCTCGGCCGCGCCGGAGTGGCTCCGCGTCGGGTGCAGCTTCGAGATCACGGCGACGTCCGCACCCGCGTCGTGGGCCTCGATCGCGGCGCGCATGCCGGCGCAGCCGGCGCCGACGACCAGGACGTCGTGCTTCGCGATCACGTGCGATGACGCTAGCGGATCGGCTGCGCCACGCGCGCCCCGAACTGCGTCACCGCGACCACGGCTCGAGCATGCGCGCGAGCCCGGTCACGCCGGTGGTGTCGAGCACGCGCAGGCGCGGGAGCGCGAGCGGCTCGCGCGCCGAGGCGAGCGCCCCCGGCTGCGTCGTCACGGCCAGGAGGTACCCGGCGCGCCGGGCCTGGCGGCGCACGCGCGCGTCGTTGCGTCCGAACGGGTACGCGAGCCACGGCACCGGGTGACCGAGGCGCCGCTCGAGCGTCAGCCGCGAGCTCCGCAGATCCTCGAGGAGCGCCCCGTCGGGCAGGGACGTCAGGTCGCGATGCGCGACGGTGTGCGAGCCGATCTCGATGCCGCGGCGCTCGAGCGCACGGAGCAGCGGCCATGTGAGGAAGCTCGGGTCGCCGGCCGAGATGCGCCCCGAGACGACGTAGGCCGTCGCCCGGAAGCCGAGCCGCCGCAACACGGGCGAGGCGTGGAAGAACACGTCGCGGTAGCCGTCGTCGAACGTGATCAGGATCGGGCGCCGAGGCAGGCGCCGGCCGCACACGAGCGCGTCCCACAGGTCGCGCTGCGTGATCGACGTGTAGCCCTGGTCGCGAAGCCAGCGCATCTGCCGCGCGAAGTCGTGCGGATGCGACGGTGAGCGCCGCGCGACTCGGCCGGCGTGTCGGCGGTGACGACGTTGATGCGGTGGTACATGAGGATCGGGACGACGAGGCTGCGGTCGGGCAGCCGTGCGGGCAGCTGCAGGCGGCAGCCGCCGCGCGCCGCGTCCGGCACGGCGGCGGTCTCGGCGGTCGTCACGGTGAGTGCGAGGGCCGCGAGGGCGGCGACGAGGTGGAGCGTCCGGGTAGCCATGCGGCCACCGTCGGAGCGCGCACCAACGCCGCCCTCACGGCGCGCTCACCCTCGGATAACGAACGTCGAGAGCGCTAGATCTGCCAGGCGCCGCCGCGGAGGACGGGGACCTCCTGCCCGTCCCGCGTCACGCCGGTGACGTCGACCTCGTCGCTCCCGATCATGAAGTCGACGTGGACCTCGCTGACGTTCACGCGCGGCACGTCCTCCTCGCTCGACCGCCCACGGGAAGCCGCTGCCGAGCGCGATGTGGCTGGCGGCGTTCTCGTCGAGGAGCGTGTCGTAGAAGACGGTGCCGAGCGGCCCGATCCGCCCCTCCCGGTCGACGAGCGCGACCTCGCCCGAGCCGGCGGCCGCCCTCGTCGACGTCGACCCGCGTCCGTGAGCGTCTGCGCCGCCCTCGTCCGCCTCGATCTCGACGGCGCGACCGCCCTCGAAGCGGACGCGCAGGCCGCGGACGACGGAGCCGTCGTTGAGGACGAGCGGCTTCGTCGACTCGACCCAGCCTTCGGCCCGCTGCGGGTCGGGCGAGGTGAACACCTCCTCGGAGGGGATGTTCGGGTGGTGGACGTGCCCGTCGGCGGTCGAGAAGCGCGTGTGGTGCCACTTCGACGTCGGCAGGAGGCCGAGCTCGAGGTCGATCGTCGGCCCGTGGTAGCGGAGCGCGTCGAAGTTGAGCTCGGTCAGCTTGCTCGCCGCGCGCTCGTTCGCGTCCATGCGGCGGTTCCACGCTGCGACCGGATCGTCCTCGTCGAGCCGGCAGACGTGCGCGACCTCGTCCCACAGCGTCGCGTACGCCTCCTCGATCGGGACGTCCGGGCGGACGAGCCGCGCCCACGCCTCCGTGACGTAGGGGACGATCGTCCAGTTCACCGTCCGGTCGTTGATGACGCCGATCGACTCCTTGATCGCCGGCAGCCGGTCGCGCCCGACGCGCGCCGGGTCGAGGTCGTCGAGAAGCCCGGGCTCGGTCGGCGCCGCTGACGACGATGATCGCGCCGCGCTCGCGCGCGAGCCCGAGCACCCGGTTGCCGTACCACGGCGGCACGAACTCGAGCGAGTCGGCGTCGACGGCGTGCTGGATCCGCGCCCGCTTGACGTGGGGGTCGAACCAGTTCACGTCGACGAACCGCGCGCCGTGCCTGTACGCCTGCTCGGCGATCGCGCGGACGAGCGGCTCGTGCCCGCCGAGCTCGGCGGTGAGGCCGACGATCTGTCCCTGCCGGATGTTCGCCCCGAACGCGACCGCGAGCTCGGCGAGTCGCTCGACGACCCCTTCCGGCGGCGTCAGATCTGCCATGCGCCACCCCGCAGCACGGGCACCTCGTCCCCGTCACGCGTGACCGCGGTCACGTCCACGTCGTCGCCGCCGATCATGAAGTCGATGTGGATCCCGCTCGTGTTGACGCGACCCTTGTCGGTCTCGTCGTCGACGGCGAAGCCGAAGCCGCTCCCGAGCGCGATGTGGCTCGCGGCGTTCTCGTCGAGCAGCGTGTCGTAGAAGACGACGTCGAGCGGCCCGATCCGCCCCTCCCGGTCGACGAGCGCGACCTCGCCGAGGAAGGAGCCGCCCTCGTCCTTCGCCACGCGCGCGCGGATGTTCTCGACGCCCTCGTCTGCGTCGATCTGCGACGGCGCGGCCGCCCTCGAAGCGGATGCGCAGGCCGCGCACGACCGACCCGTCGGCGAACACGAGGGGCTTGGTCGCGGTCACGTGGCCGTCGACGCGCTGCGGGTCGGGCGTCGTGAAGACCTCCTCGGAGGGCAGGTTCGGCTTGTGCTCGATCCCGTCCACCGTCTCGAAGGTGGCGGCGGCCCAGCGCGAGCTCGGGAAGAGGCCGATGGTGAGGTCGGTGCCGGGGCCGTGGAAGCGCAGCGCGTCGAAGCGCCGCTCGGTCAGGCGCGCGGCGGCGGCGTTCGTGTCGCGGAAGCGCGTCGTGCCAGGCGGCGACCGGATCGGGCTCGTCCAGGCGGAGCACGTGCGCGAGCTCGTCGGTCAGCTTCGCGAGCGCCTCGCCGTCGAGGTCGGGGTGGACCTTCGCCGCCCAGGCCGACGTCGGGTAGGGGACGATCGTCCAGTTCGTGGTGCGGTCGTTGACGATCGTGCCCGTCTCCTTCAGGCGCGGCAGCAGGTCGCGGCCGGCGCGTGCCGCGTCGAGGTCGTCGAACAGCCCGGGTGCGCTGCTGCCCGTGATCCAGAGCCGGGCGCAGCGCTGCTCGCCGAGGGCGAGGATGCGCTCGGAGTACCACGGCGGCACGAACTCGAGCGTGTCCTCCGGTGCGTACGCGATCCGGGCGCGCTTGACCCAGGGGTCGAAGTAGAACGCGTCGACGAAGGTCGCGCCGCGCCGGTAGGCGGCCGCCGCGACGGCGCGGACGAGCGGCGCGTGTGCCGGCTCGGCCTGGACGAAGAGCAGCTGGCCGGGCTGGAGGTTGGCGCCGAAGTCGACGGCGAGCTCGGCGAGTCGACCTGTCAGCTCGTCGGCGGTCACGGGCAGGCGATCCTATACCGGACGCGAACCCGGCCACGTGGACACGCGTGCCGCGATCGACCGCTTCCTCGCGTCGCCGGCGCTGTCGGACGCGACCCGACGGGCGTACCGGTCGGACCTCGAGTCCTTCGCCCGCTGGCTCGACCGCCGGGGGACGACGCTCGACGAGGTCGACGCGCGGGTGTTCTCGGAGTGGGCGGCCGAGCTCGGGCCGCGGCCGGCCGCGGCGGCTCGCGCCGTCGACGATCGCGCGGAAGCTCGCCGCTGCGCGGGCGCTGATCCGTCACGCGCTCGGGGCAGCGCGCGTCCCCGAGGGGTCGTTCGCACCTCGGCGGCCGCGGCGCCTGCCGGACGCGCCCAAGGCTGCGGAGGTCGACGCCGAGCTCGCGCGGGCTCGAGGGCGACGGGCCGCTCGCGCTCCGCAACCGCGCGCTCGTCGAGCTCGTGTACTCGGCCGGACTGCGCAGCGCCGAGGCGGTCGGCCTCGACCTCGGCGACGTCGACTTCGAGCAGGAGCTCGTCCACGTGCGCGGCAAGGGCGGGAAGGAGCGCGTCGTGCCGCTGGGCGAGGAGGCGGCGTACTGGACGGCGCGGTACCTGCGCGACGCGCGGCCGCAGCTCGCGCGCGGGCGCCGTCGACGCGCTCTTCCTCTCCGCGCGCGGGCGGCGGCTCGACACCTCGGTGCTCCGGCGGACGTTGCCGCATCCGCATCGGCTCCGGCACGCGTTCGCGACGCACCTGATCGAGGGCGGCGCCGACCTCCGCACGATCCAGGAGCTGCTCGGCCACTCCTCGCTCTCGACGACGCAGATCTACTCGCACGTCGACGCGCGGCGGCTGCGGCGCGTGTACGACCGGGCGCATCCGCGGTCGTAGGCGCCGGGCGGCGCTTCCTGGCGCTTCAAGAGGAACACGCGCGCGTGTAACCCAGGGACCCGACCCTCCCGCCTGCCTGGCTCCAGCCTACGGCGAAAACGCGCACACGTGGGTGCACGGGACCGAGCCGGATGTGTGACGCCGAGCAGGGGCGTCGGCGCTCGCCGCGAATCCTCCGGGTCCGATGGCGCAGACCGCTCCCGACCCGCAGCTCGAAGGCTTCCTCGCACTGCTCGCCGCGCGGCGGGCGCCGCGGACCGTCGACGCGTACCGTCGCGACCTCCGGCACTTCGCCGACTGGCTCGGGAGCCCGCCGGGGCAGGCCGACGTCGAGGACCTCGAGCACTACCTGGCCGACCTCCGCGGCCACGGCCTCGCCCCCGCGACGATCGCGCGGCGCACGGCCGCGCTGCGCGCCTTCTTCCGCCATCTGGCCATGCTCGGCGAGCGGCCCGACAACCCCGCCGCCGAGCTCGCGCTGCCGCGCCGCAGCCGGACGCTCCCGCGGACGCTCTCGCCCGGAGAGGCGCAGCGGCTCGTCGAGGCCGCGGTCGGGACGACGCCGCGCGCGCTCCGCGACCGGGCGCTCGTCGAGCTCCTGTACGGCGCCGGCCTCCGGGTCTCCGAGGCCGTCGGGCTCGAGCGCTCGGCCGTCGACCTCGAGCAGCGGCTCGTGCGCGCGCTCGGCAAGGGCTCGAAGGAGCGCCTCGTCCCGATCGGCCGCGAGGCGGCCGAGGCGCTGCGGCGCTACCTCGCGCGCGGGAGGCCGCACCTCGACACGCGGCACCGCCCGGAGCTCTTCCTGAACGCCCGCGGCGGCGGCCTCACGCGCGCCGGCGCGTTCCTGATCCTGCGCCGCCTCGCCGAGCGAGCCGGGCCTCGAGCCCGAGCGCGTCCATCCGCACCTCCTCCGCCACTCGTTCGCCACGCACCTCCTCGAGGGCGGCGCCGACCTCCGGAGCGTCCAGGAGATGCTCGGCCACGCCGACCTCGCCACGACCGAGCTCTACACGCACGTATCCGATCGGCGCCGCCGGGAGTTGTACTTCCAGGCGCATCCGCATGCGAGGCGCCGTGGCTCCTAGAGGAAAGGTGCGAATGACCTCGTTGTCCCCGGAGCTCATCGGACTCTTCGCCGCGACGACCGGCGTCGGCTACCTGATGATGACCATGGGCGTGCAGAAGTCGCTGCTCGAATGGCGTGCGCGCCGCCGGAGCTGCCCGTCGTGCGGGCGGCTGATCGAGCGCCGCGTGTGCAGCACCTGCACGGGCGGCACCTAGCGGCCCCTAGCGCGACCGGCTCTTCTTCGTGAGCTCCGCGGCGACCCGCGCGGCCGCCGAGCGGAGCTCCTTGTCGCTGCCGTCCTCCTCCGCGAGGCCCTGGAGCAGGACGATCGTGTGCCGCTCGGGCGTGCCGTGCCGGAGGCAGGCGATCGCGAGCCGCCGGACGGCGGTGTTCGGGTCGTGGCTCGCGAGCTCGTGCAGGAGCGGTCGCGCCGCGTTGACGTCACCGGGATGGTCGCGGCCGAAGAGCTCCAGCGAGATCAGGGCCGCGCCACGCGCGGCCGGGCTCTCGTCCTCGAGCCCGCGCCGCAGCAGCTCGCGCTTCTGCCGGTAGCGGAACTGGCCGATCGCGCGGTAGGCGACCCCGCGGATGCGGTAGTCCGCGTTGCGCGCCGCCGCCTCGACCTCGTCGTCCCACTCCCGGCGGAGATCCGACAGCGCCCGCTCGTCGCCGGCCCGCGCGAGCTCGTCCGCGCGCGCGGCTGCCTCGGCGAGGTTCACCCGCTCGGGCCCCTACACCGCCGAGAGCGAGCGCTCACCCGGGCCGACGTAGCGCGCCGACGGCCGGAAGAGGCGGCCGGTGCGCTTCTGCTCGAGGATGTGCGCCGACCAGCCGGCGACCCGCGAGCAGGCGAACATCGCGGGACGAGCTTGGGCGGGATCTCCGCGATGTCGAGGACGACGGCCGAGTAGTACTCGACGTTCGTCTCGAGCGGCCGGTCCGGCTTGCGCCGGCGCAGCTCCTCGCGCGCGGCCTGCTCGAGCGCCTCGGCGACCTCGATCTGCGGCGACCCGAGCTCCTTCGCCGTGCGCTTGAGGATCCGCGAGCGCGGGTCCTCGGCGCGGTAGACGCGGTGGCCGAAGCCCATCAGCCGCTTGCCGCTGTCGAGGGCGTCGCGCACCCAGCCCTCCGGGTCGCCGCTCGCGGCGACCTCCTCGAGCATCGGCTTCACGTACGCCGGTGCGCCGCCGTGGAGCGGCCCGGAGAGCGCCCCGACGGCCGACGAGAGCGCGGCGCCGCAGTCGGCGCCCGTGGAGGCGACGACGCGCGCGGTGAAGGTCGAGGCGTTGAGGCCGTGCTCCGCCGTGCAGATCCAGTAGGTGTCGATCGCCTGCACGTGCCGCGGATCGGCCTCGCCGCGCCAGCGCAGGAGGAACTTCTCGGCGGCCGTCGTGCCCTGGGCGACGACGTCCTCGGGCACGGAGTCGCGGTGGCCGTCGGCGACGCGGGCCGAGGCGGCGACGATCGTCATCATCTGCGCCGAGAGCCGGCCCAGGTCCTCGCGCGCCTGCTCGTCGGAGATCTCGTTCAGCTTGCCGAGGCCCCACTCGCCGGCGAGCCGCGCGGTCTCGGCCTGCAGGTCGGCGGGGGCGTTCCCGGTCAGGCCGACCGGGCACGTACGGCTCGGGGTCGGGCAGCTTCGAGTCGAGGTCGTCGTCGACGAGCAGGCCCCAGACGTTGTCGTAGGGGACGTTGCCGACGAGCTCCTCGATGTCGACGCCGCGGTAGCGGAGCGCGCCGCCCTCGCGATCGGGCTCTGCGATCTCGGTCTCGACCGCGACGACGCCCTCGAGACCCGGTTTGAAGTCAGTGCTCATGTGTGCGGGAATCTACCGGAGCGGGTGCCTCGCCCACGTGGGTAGAGTCCCGCGCCGGGAACGCGGGCCAGCGCGTTCAGCGACGATCTGGAGGCACGGAGTGAGACGCAAGATCACGGTCGTCGGCGCGGGAAACGTGGGTGCGACGTGCGCGCAGGTGCTCGCGCAGCGCGACTACGCCGACGTCGTCCTCGTCGACATCAAGGAGGGCCTGCCGCAGGGCAAGGCGCTCGACATCGACCAGATGGGCGCGGTGCTCGGCTACGAGCCGAACGTCACCGGCTCGAACGGGTACGAGGAGACTGCCGGCTCCGAGGTCGTGGTCGTCACGGCCGGCCTCCCGCGCCAGCCGGGCATGTCGCGCGACGACCTCGTCACCACGAACGAGCGCATCGTCGGCTCGGTGACCGAGGAGGTCGTGCGCACCTCGCCGGACGCGATCCTCATCGTCGTCTCGAACCCGCTCGACGCGATGTGCCACGTCGCGAAGCACGTCTCGGGGTGGCCGAAGGAGCGCGTCTTCGGCATGGCCGGGATCCTCGACACGTCGCGCTTCTCGACCTTCATCGCCTGGGAGACCGGCGCGTCGGTGAAGGACGTGCAGGCGATGGTGCTCGGCGGCCACGGCGACCAGATGGTCCCCGTCGTCTCGGCGACGACCGTCGGCGGGATCCCGCTCCGGAAGCTCGTCTCGGAGGAGCGGATCCAGGCGATGGTCGAGCGGACGGCGAAGGGCGGCGGCGAGCTCGTGAACCTCCTCGGCACCTCGGCGTGGTACGCGCCCGGCGCGGCCGCGGCCCAGATGGTCGACGCGATCATGCTCGACGAGAAGCGCGTGCTCCCGTGCACCGCCTACCTCGAGGGCGAGTACGGGATCGACGGCCTCTACATGGGCGTGCCGGTGAAGCTCGGCGCGGCCGGGATCGAGCAGATCGTGGAGCTCGACCTGACGGACGAGGAGCAGCAGCTGCTCGACGCCTCGTCCGCCGCGGTGCGCGAGGTCGTCGGCGTCCTCACGACGTAGCGCGATGGAGCTCGGGCTCTCGGGCAGGACGGCGATCGTCTGCGGCGCGTCGCAGGGAATCGGCCTCGCGATCGCCGAGGCGCTCGCCGCGGAAGGCGCGAACGTCGCGATGTTCGCCCGCCGCCGCGACGTGCTCGAGCGGGAGGCCGAGCGGATCGGCGGGCTCGCGGTCCAGGGCGACGTCCGCGACCCGCGGGCGCTGCAGGTGCTCGTCGACCGGACGCTCGAGGCCTTCGGCGGGATCGACGTCCTCGTCAACAACAGCGGCGGCCCACCGCGAGGCCCCGCGCGCGGACTGACCGCGGAGGAGGTCGACGACGCGGTGCAGCTCCTGCTCGTCTCGGCGATCACGCTGACCGAGCTCTGCCTCCCCCACCTCGAGCGCAGCGGCCGCGGGCGCGTGATCAACGTCGAGTCGAGCACGGTGCGCGAGCCGACCGACGACCTCGCGCTCTCGAACGTCGTCCGGCCCGGGCGTCGTCGGCTGGGCGAAGTCGCTCGCGCGGGAGGTCGGCCAGGCGGGGATCACGATCAACACGGTCTGCCCCGGTCGAATCGAGACCGAGCGGCTGCGCGAGGCGTACCCGTCGCGCGAGCAGATCGACCGGATCCCGCTGAAGCGGATCGGCGAGCCGCGCGAGCTCGCGGACGTCGTCTGCTTCCTCGCCTCCGACCGGGCGTCCTACGTCACGGGCGCGGTCGTCCCGGTCGACGGGGGACTCACGCGCTTCCTCTTGTAGGCACCCGGCTATCCTTCGCGGGTGCGGCGGCACATCACTCCCGTCCGGCTCGCGGCGGCCGGCCTCGTCCTCCTCGCGCTCCTCGTCGGCATCGCGCTGCTCGCGCCGAGCGACAGCTACCTCTTCCTGCCCAACCGCGCCAAGGCCGTCGCCCCGCTCCTCACGATCGAGGGCGTGAAGCGCGCCACGCGCGACGACGGCGAGATCTTCTTCGTCGACGTGCTCGTCCGCCGCGCGACGATCTTCGAGCGGCTCTTCCCCGGCTTCTACGACGGCGCGAGCCTCGTCTCGGAGGATGCGCTCAACCCCACGGGGATCTCCGACACGGCGCGGCGCCGCTCGAGCCTGCGCGAGATGGACCGGTCGCAGGAGATCGCGGCCGCGGTCGCGCTGCGCGAGGCCGGCTACGACGTCGACGCGAATCCGGCGGGCGCGCTCGTCGAGGCCGTCCTGCCCGGAGACGCCCGCGGCGACGGCGCTCCAGCCGTCGGACGTGATCGTCCAGGCCAACGGCCGGCGCGTGCGCACCCCGGGCGACCTCCGGCGCGCGCTCGAGTCGGTCGAGCCGGGCGACGAGGTGACGATCGCCTACGACCGCGGCGACGACCGACGCTCGGCGCGGCTCGAGACCGTCGCCTCGCGCCAGGACCCGGAGCAGGCGGCGATCGGCGTCTTCGTCTCGCAGGAGGCCGACATCGAGCTGCCGCTGAACGTCAAGATCGACACCGAGGGCATCGGCGGCCCGTCCGCCGGCCTCCCGTTCGCCCTCGAGATCCTCGAGAAGCTCGGCCGCGACGTCGACAAGGGCCTCGACGTCGCCGCGACCGGCGAGATCGAGCTCGACGGCACCGTCGCGCCCGTCGGCGGCCTCAAGCAGAAGACGATCGGCGCGAAGAAGGCGGGCGTGGACGTCTTCCTTGTGCCGGCTGGGGAAAACGCGGCCGAGGCCAGACGCCATGCGGACGGGATGCGCATCGTCCCTGTGCGCAACTTTCAACAGGCGTTGCGGTCACTGGCAACTGCGGCAAATTAGCGCATATTCGGGCAGATTCGAAAGCCCCGGAAATTGCACAGCTTTCGTCTCGGCAACGCTTGCCGCGGACGGCCGTGGCTCTAGGATCCACCACTGTCGGTGCGGCTGGAAAACCGAGGGAGAGAGACGATGAGCAACACGTCCGGAGCAACCTGCAGTGATTGCTACTTCCGCCGCGCCGGACTGTGCGCCCTCCCGGGCGAGACCGCCTGCCCCACGTTTCGCGCCCTCAGCCGGGGGTCGCTCGCGCTCCGGCCGCCGCGCCAGCCCGTGCTGATCCCGCGGCCGCTCGGCCTCGCCGCGCAGCACGCGACCGCGTAGCTAGACCCGCGCCGGGAGCAGCGCGGCGAGGCGCGCGACGCCCTCGCCGATCTCGTCCGGCGAGGCGAAGCTGAACGCCAGCCGCGCCGAGCGAGCGGCCGCCGCTGCCGCCGGGGAAGAAGTCCGAGCCGCGCACGAACGGGACGCCCGCCTCCGTCGCCCGCGCGAGCAGCTCGGCCGCGTCGACGTCGTCGGCGAAGTCCACCCAGAGGAAGTAGCCGCCCTCGGGCCGGCTCCACGTCGCCGCCGCCGCCGAGCTCGCGCTCGAGCGCCGCCAGCATCGCGTCGCGGCGCGCCTTCAGCAGCCCGCGGACGCGCTCGAGGTTCGGCTCGAACCGCCCCTGGCGCACGAACTCCCACACCGTCGCCTCGCCGAGCAGGGCCGGCGTGATGTACGTGGACACCGCGGCGTGCTCGAACGGCGCGCACGAGCCGCTCGGGCAGGACGAAGTAGCCGACGCGGACGCCCGGGCGCGACGGTCTTCGAGAACGAGGACGTGTACGTCACGCAGCTCGCCGCCCTCGAGCTCGTGCAGCAGCGGCGGCGGGTCGCCCTCGTAGCGGACGAGCCCGTACGGGTCGTCCTCGAGCACCGGCAGGTCGTGGGCGCGCGCGAGCTCGACGAGCCGGCGCCGGCGCTCCGCCGGCAGCGTGCGGCCGCTCGGGTTCTGGAACGTCGGGATCGTGTAGAGGAACGAGGCGCGGCCCCGCGCGAGCGCCGCCTCGAGCGCGTCGAGGTCGAGCCCGTCCTCGTCCTGCGGCACCGCCTCGACGTCGACCCCGAGCTCGGCGAGGAGCTTGAGCGGCCGGTCGTAGGTCGGCGCCTCGACGAGCACGCGGCCGGGACGCTCGGCGAGGAGCGTGCGCGCGTAGAAGAGGAACCCCTGGAGCGAGCCGTTCGTGAGCGCGATCCGCGACGCGTCGACGCCGTGCCGCTCGCCGAGCCACGCCCGCAGCGGCCCGTAGCCGCCGGCCGGCCCGTAGCCGAGCACGGACGGGTCGCCCTCGATCGCGGCGCGGGCGCACTCCGCGAGCGCCGTCGCGTCGAGGCACTCCGGCGCCGGCGCCCCGCGCGCGAACGAGATCGTCCCCATCGCGGCCAGTCTAGAGGCCCTGCCGGACCGTCCCGTGCGCGCCGCCCGAGGCGTGCTCGGCCGCGTAGAGGTCGAGCATCCCGTCCTCGAGCGCGCGCGACCCGTAGCCGAGCTCGGCGCGCGCGCTGCGCGTCGCTCGCCCAGTAGGTGACGTCGTGCGAGGCGGCCACGACCTCGCGGAGGTTCGGCGGCTAGCCCGAGCGGCTTGAGCGCCGGCCCGAGCGGCGCGATCGCGCGGACGACCGTCGTCGGCATGGTCACCCGCGGCGTCTTCTTCCCGGCGACGCGCGCCGCGCACGCGATCAGCGCCTTCATCGTCGTCAGCTCGCCGCCGAGGACGTACGCCTCGCCCGGCCGGCCGCGGTCGTGGACGAGCAGCGAGGCCCGGCGGCGACGTCCTCGACGTGGACGGCGTTGACCCCGAGCGTCGGGAACGAGAGGTACGGCAGCCTCCCGCGCATCGCCTGCCGGACCTGGTCGCCGAGCTGCGACGAGTCGCCGGGGCCGTACGTCGCGCCGGGCATCGCGATCCGCGCGCCGTGCTCGAGCGCGATGCGGTGCGCGAGGAACTTCGTCCGGTCGTACTCCGAGACGAAGTCCTCGCCGCGGCCGCTCGTAGCTCTCGTCGACCACCTCGCCGCCCGTGTTCCCGAAGACGTTGACCGTCGAGACGTGGACGACGCGCGCGGTGCCGGCGTCGCGGGCGAGTCCGAGGACGCGCTCGGTGCCGCCGACGTTGACGCGCTCCATCTCCTCCGCCTCGTCGCGCTTGATCCCGATGCGGTAGACGGCGGCGGCGTGGAACGCGGCGTCGGCGCCGTCGAGCCCGCGGCGGATCGCGTCGTCGTCGTCGAGCCCGCCCGCGACGAGCTCACAGCCGAGATGGCGCAGGTGCTCGGCCCGCTCCGGCGTCCGGACGAGCGCCGTGACGTCGTCGCCGCGGCCCCGCAGTGCACGGACGAGGGCGCTGCCGATGAAGCCCGTCCCGCCCGTGACGAAGGCGCGCACGGGCCAACCCTAGACGCTCGTAGACTCCGCGGTCGTGCGCGTCTGCCTCATGATCGAGGGCCAGGAAGGGGTCACCTGGGAGCACTGGCTCGCGCTCGCCGAGGCCTGCGAGTCGGCGGGCCTCGAGGGGCTGTTCCGCTCCGACCACTACCTCTCGATCGTCCGCGGCGGCGAGGCCGGCTCGCTCGACGCGTGGACGACGATCGCGGCGCTCGCGGCGCGGACGGAGCGGATCCGGCTCGGCACGCTCGTCTCGCCGGTCACCTTCCGGCCGCCGGCGGTGCTCGCCAAGGCCGTCGTGACGGCGCAGGAGATCTCCGGCGGGCGCGTCGAGCTCGGCATGGGCGCCGGCTGGTACGCGGCCGAGCACGAGGCCTACGGGTTCCCGTTCCCGCCGGTCGGCGAGCGGATGGACGAGCTGGAGCGGCAGCTCGAGGTCGTGACGCGGCACTGGGACGCCGACGAGCGCGTGTGGCCGAAGCCGTCGCCCCGGCCGCGGCTCATCGTCGGCGGCTCGGCGAAGCCGCGCACCGTCCGCGCCGCCGTGCGCTACGCCGACGAGTACAACACGACCTTCGCCACGCCGGAGGAATGCCGGGAGCGGCGCGAGCGGGTCGACGAGGCGGCGCGCGCCGCCGGGCGCGAGCCGCTCACGTTCTCGCTCATGACGGGCGCGATCGTGGGCCGGGACGAGGCCGAGCTGGACGACCGGGTGATGCGCTTCCAGGAGGTTCGCGGGCGTCCGGGCGACACCCCGCACGTGACCGGGACGCTCGAGCAGGTGGTCGAGCGGCTCGCGCGAGTACGAGCGCGCCGGCGTCGAGCGGATCATGCTCCAGCACCTCGACCACGAGGACGTCGACATGGTGGACGTCCTCGGCGAGCTCGCCCGAGCCGTCGCCTGATGCTCGGCCTGTCGGCGCGGGCGCTCGCGTTCGGCGCGGCAGCGGTCGCGCTCGGGGTCGATCTCGTCTACCTCGTCGCGGTCGGGCTCGAGGACGACGCCGACGCCGGGGAACGCGTCGCCCTGGTCGCGGGCACGCTCGCCGCTCGCCGGCCTGCTCGCGCTCGCGCGCCGGCCTCGTCCGGGCGCGGGCGCGCGCATGGTGCTCGCGACCGCCGCCGGCGCGACGCTCGTGTTCTGGGGCGTGCTCGGGCTCGCGTCGATCGGGATCCCGCTCCTCGTCGCCGGCTTCCTCGCCGCCTCGTCGGCCGTGCGGTCCGCCGAGGACGCGTCCCCGGACGCGTTCCGGGCCTCGATCGCGGCGGCGGTCGGCGTCGCCGTGGCGCTCGTGCTGGCCTACGCCCTGACCTAGGCATACTGGTCGCCCCATGGAAGCCATCGTCGTCCCGGGTCACAGCCGCCGCGGGCGGGTCAGCCGCCGCTGCCGGCGGCTCGTCGACGCCGCCGCGTCCTCGCCGACCGGCGCGAGCCGGCGCTCGTCGTCTTCACCGGCGGCCGCGGCGGCGAGGCCGAGCAGATGCGCGCGGCGTGGCGGGGGCGGACGGACGTCGAGCTCCTCGTCGAGCCGACCGCGGCGACGACGGCGCAGAACGCGTCCCGGACGCTGCCGCTCCTGCGCGAGCGCGGCGTCACCGAGGCGACCGTCGTCTGCGCCCCGCTGCACCTGCCCCGCGTTCGCTACCTGTTCGGCGGCGTCTACCGGCGCGCCGGGATCCGCTGCCGCGTGCGCGTCGCGCGGGCGCTCCCGACGCCGTCGGCGCTCGCGTGGGAGCTCGCCGCCGCGCTCGTCGCCCGCCGCCAGCGCCGCGGCGCGATCGCAGAGGCTCGACGCGGCTAGCTGAACGTCGCGAGCGGCTCGTCGACCTGGGCCGCGCCGCGGAGGCAGTGCTCCTGCGCCGGCTGCGCGAGCGTCGTGCAGCCCTCGTCCCGGAAGGCCCCGTCCGTGAGCACCGTCAGGACGCGCCCGAGCCAGCGGTAGCACCCGAGCCGCTCCGCGGCGGGGAAGCGCTCGCAGCCGCCGATCAGCTCGACGAACGTCTCCGTCGGCGAGCCGAGCAGGTTCTGCACCTTCGTCCCGCGCACGCACGCGTCCATGTCCGTGCGCGGCAGGCCGGCGCAGAGGATCAGCTGGGCGTCCGGGCTCCGGCGGGCCGATCACGGACGCGGCGGTGACGCAGCCAGAGCGGTGGACGCCCGTGAGAGCCCGTCGCACAGGCGCTCGACGTCCGCCGGCAGCGTGACGACGACCCCGGGCGGGCGGTTGTCGACGAAGCCGCGGTACCAGCACGGGACCACGAACTCGTCCGCCTGCCCGCTGCAGAGGACGCGCGGGTCGCGCTCCGCCCCGGCCGGGGCGCGCACGCCGTCGGCGCCGCGGACGGCGAGCCAGAAGTCGTGGAACGCGCCCTGCGCGCAGTCGGGCGCCTCCCGGCCGAGGGCGCGGCAGAGCGCGAGCGCCGGCCCGAGCCGCTCGTCGCTGACGCGCATGAACGCGTGGCCGAAGCCGTGGACGCAGCTGTAGCGCCGGTAGCGCGTCTCGGTCTCGTCGCACACGGCGACCGCGGCCCGCGGACGGCGCACGTCGAGTTGCGGCGCGACGCCGGTGACGAGCCCGTGCGCGAACCCGGCCGCGCAGCCGGGGTCGTTCGAGCGCGGGAGGACGTCCATCAGCGTCGCGAGCGTGACGTCGTGCTCCTTCGCGTACGCGCGGCCGACCGGGTGCATGAGCCCGTGGCAGTTCGCGAGCAGGAACCCGCCCTCGGCCCAGGCGGCGTCGCCGATCCGCTCGACGGCGTCGCGCGGGTCGCCGGCCCGGCGGACGAGCGCCGCGAACGTCCGCGAGTAGCAGTCGCGGGTCTCCGCGTCGGAGAGCGCGCTGCGGCAGTCGGCGAGCCTCGGCGCGGCCTCCTCGTCGTCACCGCGCGCGAGGACGACGGCGACCACAGCGAGGCCGACGAGCACGAGCGGCGGCGATCCCGGCGATGACGGCGCGGCGCACGGCCGCCACTGTAGGGCTACGCCGCGTCGGCGACGAGCTGCGCGACCTCGGTGGGCGAGGTCCCGACCCGGATCCCGGCCGCCTCGAGCGCGTCCTTCTTCGCGGCCGCCGTCCCGGACGAGCCGGAGATGATCGCGCCCGCGTGGCCCATCGTCTTGCCGGGCGGGGCGGTGAAGCCGGCGATGTAGGCGAACACCGGCTTCGACATCGACGCCTGGATGAACGTCCGCGGCCTTCTCCTCCTCGTTGCCGCCGATCTCGCCGACCATCACGACCGTCTCCGTCTCGGCGTCGTCCTGGAAGGCCTGCAGGACGTCGATGAAGGACGAGCCGACGACCGGGTCGCCGCCGATGCCGACGATGGTGGAGTTGCCGAGCCCGCGCTGGGCCAGCTCGTAGCCGATCTGGTAGGTGAGCGTGCCCGAGCGCGAGACGAGCCCGATCCGGCCCTCGCGCGAAGACCTCGGCCGGGATGATCCCGACGTTCGCCTTGCCCGGGCGAGAGCGCGCCGGGGCAGTTCGGGCCGATGAGGGTGACGCCCTTGGGCCGGATGTACGTGTAGATCCGGAGCATGTCGTGCGCCGGCAGGC
Source organism: uncultured Thermoleophilia bacterium (assembly GCA_963733995.1). GTDB lineage: Bacteria > Actinomycetota > Thermoleophilia > Gaiellales > Gaiellaceae > DATHTC01. The sequence goes on along the minus strand of CAVTFO010000022.1, from coordinate 225,726 downwards.
CCTCGGTGATGCAGATGACGGTGCCGATCCCGGCGTCGACGGCCTCGTAGATCGCGTCGCCCGCGAACCGGGCCGGGACGAAGATCATCGACGTGTTCGCGCCCGTCTCGGCCACGGCCTCGGCGACCGTGTCGAAGACCGGGATGCCCTCGACGTCCTGGCCGCCCTTGCCCGGGGTGACGCCGGCGACGACCTGGGTTCCGTACTGCTTGTTCCGCGTGCCGTGGAACCGGCCCTCGGAGCCGGTGAGCCCCTGGACGACCAGCTTCGTGCTCTCGTCGACGATGATCGCCATCGGGCGTTACTTCCTTCCTTTCAGCAGCAGCTTCCGGTCGACGTAGGCGCCGTCGACCACGTGCGACTCGAGGAGCCTGCGCACCTCGGCCTGGTCCTCCTCGGACGCGCCGGTGCGGCCGAGCCAGCCGTCGAGCGGGTGCCGCATCTCGTACACGAGCGCCTCCTCGACCCAGACCCCCGCGTCGCCGAGGAACCCGCGCCACTCCTTCTCGGTGTAGGAGCGGACGTGGCTCGGGTCGCGCAGCCGCTCCGCGCGCTCGACCTCCTCCGAGGCGAAGAGCGTGTCCTCGATCAGCAGGAGCCGCCGGGCGACGCGCGCCATCTCCCGCACCGCCGCCCCGACGTCCGGGAAGTGGTGCGGCGCGATCCGGCAGACGACGACGTCGAACGCGCCGTCGGCGAACGGGATGTGCTCGGCCGGGGCGAGCACGTCGGGCGCCATGCCCGGCGCGGGGTCGAGCGTCGTCACCTGCAGCCCGGCCTCGCGCAGCCGCCGCGCCGCGTGGCCGCCGCCGGTCGCGACGTCGAGCGCGGTGACGCAGCCCGCGGCCCAGCGCGCGAGCAGCTCGAGGTCCTCACCCTCGGCCTGCTCCGTCCGCGCGCGGTACGCGGCGGCGCGCTCCGACCAGACGTCGGTCACGCGGACTGCGCGAGCTCGACCGCGCGGCGGGCGCCGTCGAGCATCGTCGCCTCCGGGTGGATGTTCGGCCGGCCCGCCTCGGCGAGGATGCGCCGCCCCTCCTCCGCGTTCGTGCCGTCGAGGCGGACGACGATCGGGTAGCGCGACATGTCGAGCTGGTCGAGCGCCGCGAGGATCCCGCGCGCGACCTCGTCGCAGCGCGTGATCCCGCCGAAGATGTTGAAGAAGATCGACTTCACCTGCGGGTCGCGCGTGATCACCTCGAGCGCGTCGACGACGCCCTGCGCGTCGCCGCCGCCGCCGAGGTCGCAGAAGTTCGCCGGCCGGCCGCCGACGAAGGTGACGACGTCGACGGTCGACATCGACAGCCCGGCGCCGTTGCCGAGCACGCCCACGTCGCCGTCGAGCTTCACGTAGATCACGCCCTTCTCGCGCGCGAAGCGCTCCTCGGCCGGCACCGCCTCCGGGTCGCGCATCTCGGCGACGTCGTCGTGGCGGTAGAGCGCGTTGTCGTCGACCGTGAACTTCGAGTCGAGCGCCTTCACCTCGCCGTCGGGCGTGACGATCAGCGGGTTGATCTCGCAGAGCATCGCGTCGGTGCCGACGAAGGCGGCGTAGAGCCGCTCGACGATCGCCGCGATCTGCTTCTGCTCGCCCGGGTCCTCGACCCCCGCGCCGTAGACGAGCCGACGCGCGATCCACGGCTGGTAGCCCTCGAGCGGGTCGACGTGGAGCCGCACGAGCGCCTCGGGGCTCTCCTCCGCGACCTGCTCGATGTCGATGCCGCCCTGCGTCGTGAACATGAACAGCGGCCGCTTCTCGCCCCGGTCGAACGTGACCGAGAGGTAGTACTCCTTCGCGATGTCGGAGGCCCGCTCGATCCAGAGGCGGCGGACGACGTGGCCCCTGATGTCCATGCCGAGGATCGCCTCGGCCTTCGCGCGCGCGTCCTCCGGCGAGTCGGCGAGCTTGATCCCGCCGGCCTTGCCGCGGCCCCCGGTCAGCACCTGCGCCTTCACGACGACGGGGCCGCCGAGCTCGCGCGCCGCCGCCTCGGCCTCGTCCGGCGTCGTCGCGACGCCGGCCCTCCGAGACGGGGATCCCGAACGCGCGGAAGAGCTCCTTGCCCTGGTACTCGTAGAGGTCCATCGGCCGGGGCGGGATGCTAGCTGCGGGCGGTCGCGAGCAGCTCGGCGAAGCGTTCGGCGCCGACGTTCCCGCCCGAGAGGACGACGCCGATCCGGTCGCCGCCGATCTTCCCGGCCAGGAGCGCGGCGACCCCGGCGGCGCCGCTCGGCTCGACCACGAGCTTCAGGCGCTCGAAGAGGAACCGCATCGCGTCGACGAGCTCGGCGTCGCTCACGGTGACGATGCCGGCGACGCGCTCGCGGATGACGGCGAACGGCGCCTCGCCCGACGGACGTCGTCTGCAGGCCGTCGGCGATCGTGCGCGGGACGTCGATCGCCACGCGCCGGCCCTCCTCGAGCGAGCGACGGACGTCGTCGCCCGCCTCCGGCTCGACGCCCCAGACCTTGCGCCCGTCCGCGGCCACGGCCGTGCCCGGACAGGAGCCCGCCGCCGCCGACCGGCGTCACGAGCACGTCGAGGTCGGGCACGTCCTCGAGCAGCTCGAGCGCCGCCGTGCCCTGGCCGGCCATCACGTGCGGGTGGTCGAACGGCGGCACGAGCGCGAGCCCGCGCTCCGCCGCGAGCTCCCGGCCGAGCGCCTCGCGGTCCTGCGTGTACCGGTCGTAGGTCGACGACCTCGGCGCCGTACGCCGCGCGTCGCTGCGAGCTTCGTCGGCGGCGCGTCCTCCGGCATGAGGATCACCGCCGGCGCGCCGAGGAGCGAGGCGGCGAGCGCGACCGCCTGCGCGTGGTTGCCGGAGGAGAACGCGGCGACGCCCGTTCCCGGCGGGAGCTGCGCGATCGTGTTGTAGGCGCCGCGGAACTTGAAGGCGCCGCCGCGCTGGAGGTTCTCGGCCTTCAGGAAGACCCGTCGCGCCCGCGAGCTCGTCCAGCGTGCGCGAGGTGAAGACCGGCGTCCGGTGCGCGACCCCGTCGAGACGCGCGGCCGCGGCCTCGACGTCCTCGCGTGCGATCACTCGCGGAGAGCGTCGAGATCGGGGTCGCCCTCGGCGGCGGGGCGGAGGCCCGGGTCGAGCTCGAGCGCGCGCTCGAGGTGCGCTGCGGCCTGCGTCGTCTGGCCGGAGAGCGCCTCGAAGCACGCGAGGTCGTAGAGGACGATCGCGTCCTCGCCGAGGTCGTCGAGCGCCTCGCGCAGGATCGCCGCGCCCAGCTCGTACGAGCCCGGCCGGTGGTGGAACGTCGCGCGCGACAGCGCATCCCAGCGGCGGTGGATCTCGTAGAGGCGCCGGAGCTCGCGGATCGGCTCGGGGTGGTCGTCGACGCGCAGGTCGACGACCCGGTCGATGCCCTCGCGCCGCTCGGCCGCCGCCCCGACCCGCTCCACCACGACGGCCGCGGACTGCTGCCCCCGCGCGTCGCCTCCCTGCTCCTGGCCCGCCTCGAGCGCCGCGATGCAGCCGGTGCCCGAGCGGCATCCCGGCCGAGTCGACGAACGCGGACTCCATCGCGACGACGACGTCCTCGGAGGCGAGGATGTTCCCCTGGACGGCGTAGCCCGGGCCCGGTGCGGTGGCCCGCCCAGTCGAGACACTCGGCGCCGGTGTGGGCCGACGACTCGCCGGCGGCGGTGACGGCCCCGAGCTGCCGCGTCTCGCGCTCGTCGTCGTCGGCCAGGACCCGCGCGAGCGCGTCCGCCGGCGGCGCGCCACGCTCGAGCTCGGCGAGCGCGCGCGGCCCGTACACCGCGACCCCGGCGGCCTGCGTCGCGACGGCGCCCACCCCTGCCTTCGTCCACGGGACGACGGTCCCGACCGCGAAGTACTTCGACTGCACCGCGCACCCGACCTCGCCGGCCTCGGGGTCGGCGGCGGCGATCGAGAACGTCGACTTCACGTGCGCGCGCACGGGCCCGATCCTACGCAGCGCGCGCCGGCTGGTCGTGACGCGCTCGCCCGTGTCGAGGAACCGGACGAGCACCGTGCCCATCCGGCCGCGCGCCTCGACGACGCAGCGGCGGCCCTTCAGCCCCGCCCGCCGCGGGTTGTTCCCCCAGGCGTACACGTAGACCACCACACCGAGATGTTGCAGACGCGTGCGTTCGTGGCATAGGAGCGCACCCTGTAGCTTCAGGGCTCCCCCGAGCAGGAGGACGCGATGGAATCCGACGAGACCCTCTCCGACGACGAGATCGAGACCACCGGCGGCACGGCCATCGCCGCGGAGACGGCCGACGCCGACTCCGACGACGCACGGACGCAGACGCTGACGACTCCGACTCGGACGCCGACGCGGACGACCCCAGCTAGCCCCGCGGCGCTCCTCCGCGCGATCGCGCCGGTCGCGCCCGAGGAGTTCCTCGCGGAGCACTGGGAGCGAACGCCGCTGCACGTCGCGCGCGGCGAGGAGGGTCGCTTCGACGACCTCCTCTCCGCGCGCGAGGCGGTGCGGATGCTGGAGGAGCCCGGCCTGCGCGCGCCGGGCTTCCGTCTCGTGCAGGCCGACGCGACGCACGACCCGCGCGCGTACACCGTCGACCTCTCCTGGCGGCCGAAGCCGTTCACGGGGACGGCGCAGCCGGGCTACGTCGTCGCGGCGTTCGCGGCCGGGGCGACGCTCGTCCTCCAGGGCCTGCACCTCCATCGCGCCTCGACGGCCGCGTTCTGCCGGCTGCTCGAGGCCTCCCTCGGCCACCCGGCGCAGCTCAACGCCTACTTCACGCCGCGGCACTCGCAGGGGCTGCCCGTCCACCACGACACGCACGACGTCTTCGTCCTGCAGGTGTCGGGCCGCAAGCGCTGGCTCGTCTACGACCCGGTCTGGGAGCTGCCGCTGAAGCACCAGCGCTACGAGGAGGCGATGGGCGCGCCGGGCGAGACGGTGCTCGACGTCGTGCTCGAGGCCGGCGACACGCTCTACCTCCCGCGCGGCTGGATGCACGAGGCCCTGACCTCGGACGAGGACTCGCTGCACCTCACCGTCGGCGTCAACGTCGCCCCGTGGGCCGACGCCGTGCGGGCAGCGGTGGCGCGGGCCGAGGACGACGTCGAGTTCCGGCGCGGGGTGCCGGACGACGGCGCGGGCGCGGACGGGCTCGCTCGACCGGCTCGCGGCCGAGCTCGAGCCCGAGCGCGTCGCGGCGGCGCGGCGGCGCGCGTTCGTCGACGGGCGGCGGCCGATCCTGACCGGGCAGCTCGAGCAGCTCCGGCGGCTCGACGCGATCGACGCGGAGACCGTCGTCGAGCGCCGCGAGACGGTGATCGCCGAGCTCGACGGCGACGTCCTGCGGTTCGAGGGCAAGGCGATCCGCTTCCCGCCGCAGGCGCTCGACGCGCTGGGCGCGCTCGTCGAGGCCGAGGGCCCGATCGCGCTCGCCGACCTGCCCGGGCGGCTCGACGACGCCGGCCGCGTCGTCCTCGCGCGCCGGCTCGTGCGCGAGGGCTTCCTGCTCGCGCGCTAGCGCCTCCGAGACGAACGTCACCTCGAAGGACCGCGGCGGCCGCGGCTCCTTCGCGCGGCACGTGAGCAGCCGCGGCTCGCCGAAGCGCCGCTCGACGCGCACCAGGTACGTCTCGCCCGAGACCTCGGCCGTGCAGCTCGACCTCGGAGACGCCGTCGCCGAGGCCGCGCCGCGCCGTCACGCGCAGGTCGTGGAGGCCGGTCAGGCCGGTCCGCTCGCGCACGGCGGCCTCGGCCGCCTGCACCGGGAAACGGATCGGACGAGCGGCCGCGGTAGCAGCCGAGGTCGATCCGCCCTTCGAGGTAGCTGCCGAGGACGCGCGGCGCCTCCTCGCGCCCGACCCGGCCGAAGAAGAGGCCCTCGGGGAGCACGACGAGGTTGCCGGCGAAGCGGTCGCCGCCGACGTGACTCGTCTGCCACACCCAGCCGTCCGGCGCGAGCCCGCTGAGGTTGCGGCACGAGCTCCTGGCCGTACTTCGCGCAGCAGCGGTCGCGCACGCCGTGGGCGCAGACGAGCAGGAGCGGATGCCCGACCGGGTCGCCCGGGCCCTCACCGCCGCGGAGCATCGCGACGAGGTCCAGCTCGCCGAGCCCGCCGTGCGTCGGCGAGCTCGAAGCGGCGGAAGCGGCCGGGCGTCGTCCCGTAGATCGACGGTGACCCGGTCGCGGCGGCCCTCGCCCGGCCGCTTGACGAGGAAGAGGCGCGAGCCCGCGACCTCCGCCAGCTGCGCTGCGAGGCGCTCGCGCAGGCCGCCGGCGAAGACGGTCGAGTCGAGTGGCTCGTAGGGCCAGTGGCCGCCGTACTCGACGAGGAGCCAGCCGCTGATCCGGCTCGCGGTGCCGGGCAGCGGGTCGCCGCGCTCCGCCGCCTCCTCCGCGCAGAGCGGGCGCGACCGGTCGAGGACGCGCGGCGTCACGCCGGGACCGCGATCCGGTCGCCGAGCAGCCGCTCGAGCGCATGGTCGAAGCCGAGCGCGCGCTTGAGCTCGGCGTACTCGCGCGCGAGCTTCTCCGTGTCGCGGCCCGGGCGCCGCCGGGCGCGGATGAGGACGTTCTTCGGCGTGTGCTCGAGCTCGACGAACTCGACGAGCTGCACGTCGTAACCGGCGAGGCCGAGCAGCTGCGCCCGCGCGGCGTCGGTGACCTCGGCCGCGAAGCGCTCGCGGAGCACGCCGTGGCGCAGGAGCGGCGCGAGCGACGCGTTGTCGAGCTGGGAGAAGAGCTCGTGCTGGCAGCACGGCACCGCGAGGATCACCTCGGCCTCCCACTCGACCGCCTTCGCGAGCGCCGCGTCGGTGGCGGTGTCGCAGGCGTGCAGGCTGACGACGAGGTCGGCGCGCTCGAACCCGTCCGCGCCGGCGATGTCGCCGACGGCGAAGCGGAGGCCCTCGGCGCCGAGGCGGTCCGCGAGCGCCGCGCACTCCGCGACGACGTCCTCCTTCAGGTCGAGCCCGAGCATGTCCACGCGCCGCCCGTGCCGCTCGACGAGCAGGTGGTGCAGCGCGAACGTGAGGTACGAGCGCCCGCTGCCGAAGTCGACCACGCGCAGCGGGTCGCGCTCGGGCAGCGCCGGGAGCACGTCCTCGACCAGCTCGAGGAAGCGGTTCACCTGGCGGTACTTGTCGTGGCGCTTCGCGCGCACCGCGCCCGTCGGCGTCATCACGCCGAGCTCGACGAGGAACGGCACCGGCTCGCCCTCGGGGAGCACGCGCTGCTTGCGGCGGTCGTGCGTCTCGTCGGCGTGCGGGCGCGTCGGCGGCCGCTCGAGCACGCGGGCGCTGCGGCCGCCGGCGAGCACCTGGAGGTCGGCGTCGGGCCCGTGCAGCAGCCCCTGCCGGTACTCGCCGCGCAGCAGCTCGACGCAGCCGCTCGCGCGTCTGCTCGCGCGTGAGGTTCTCGTCGCTCGTGCGCGTCGCGAAGTGGCTCGTCCACTGGTAGCGGCGCCCGGACGCGAGCGTCACCGGCCGCACCGTGAGCCGCCGCGGCACGTCGGCGCCGCGCCGCCGCGGGCCGCTGAGCGACGCCTGCGTGAGCGCGTCGGCGTCGAGCAGCCGGTCGACCGCCTGCTCGACCGTCATTCGTCCACCACCACGCAGACGACCTGGCCGGTCGAGACCGTCTCGCCGGCGGCGACCGAGAGCTCGCGCGACGACGCCGTCGCGGTGCGCGTGCACCTCGTTCTCCATCTTCATCGCCTCGATCACGGCGAGCACCTGGCCCGCGGTGACGCTGTCGCCCTCGGCGACCTCGACGGCGAGCACCGTCCCCTGCATCGGCGTCACGACCGCGTCGCGGCCGCCGCCCCCGGTGCCGCCGGCGCGGCCGCGCTCGGCGCGCGCGCGGGCGAGCTCGCGCCACGGCGGCTCGGGCTCGCGGACCCGGACGGAGAAGCGCCGGCCCGCGACCTCGACGAGGCGGTCGCGCGCGACCGTCGGCACGACCGTCCGAGGCCGGTGCCGCGGCGAAGGCCGGCGAGAGCTCGGCCGCCCGCGCCGCCAGCTCCTCCGACTCGACCACCCCGTGGCAGGTCCCGGCGGCGACGAAGCACGGATGCTCGAGCAGCGCGCGGTGGAAGCCGAGCAGGGTCGTCACGCCGCCGATCTCGAACTCCTCGAGCGCGCGCAGCATCCGCATGCCGCGCCTGCTCGCGGTCGGGCGCGTGGACGATCGAGCTTCGCGACCATCGGGTCGTAGAGCGGCAGGATCTCGGCGCCGGCCTCGACGCCCGAGTCGACGCGGACGCCCGGCCCTGCGGGCTCGCGGTAGTGCGTGATCCGCCCCGGGCTCGGGAGGAAGCCGGTGGCCGGGTCCTCGGCGTTGACGCGGCACTCGATCGCGTGGCCGCGGAGCACGACGTCCTCCTGCGCGACCGAGAGCGGCTCGCCGGCCGCGATCAGCACCTGCTCGCGGACGAGGTCGAGCCCGGTCGCCAGCTCCGTGACGGTGTGCTCGACCTGGATCCGGGTGTTCATCTCGAGGAAGAAGTACTCGCCCTCGCGCGAGAGCAGCCCCTCGATCGTCCCCGCGCCGCGGTAGTCGACGGCGCGCGCGGCGTCGACGGCGATCCGCCCGATCCGCGCGCGCAGCTCCTCGTCCACCGCCGGCGAAGGCGTCTCCTCGACGAGCTTCTGGTGGCGGCGCTGGATCGTGCAGTCGCGCTCGCCGAGGTGGATGACGTTCCCGTGCGCGTCGGCGAGCACCTGCACCTCGACGTGGCGCGGATCCTCGAGGTAGCGCTCGAGGTAGACGGTCGCGTCGGAGAAGTACGCCTCGCCCTCGCGCCGCGCCGACTCGAACGCGCGCTCCGCCTCGTCCGCCGTCCGCACGATCTTGAGCCCCTTCCCGCCGCCGCCGGCCGACGCCTTGATCGCGAGCGGCCAGCCGAGCTCGTCGCCGAGGCGCGACCAGGTCGGCCGCCGAGTCGAGCGGCTCCGTCGTGCCCGGGACGATCGGCACGCCGGCTGCCTGCATCCGCTCCCGCGCGGCGATCTTCGAGCCCATCGCCTCGATCGCGCCCGGCGGCGGGCCGATCCAGACGAGCCCCGCCGCCTCGACCGCGCGGGCGAAGTCGGCGTTCTCGGCCAGGAAGCCGTAGCCGGGATGGATCGCCTGCGCTCCGGCGCGCAGCGCGACCTCGACGATCCGCTCGCCGACGAGATAGCTCTGCGCCGCCGGCCCCGGGCCGATCGCGTACGCCTCGTCGGCCGCGCGGACGTGCCGCGAGCCGGCGTCGGGGTCCGAGTAGACGGCGACGCACCCGATCCCGAGCTCCCGCAGCGTGCGGAAGACGCGGACGGCGATCTCGCCGCGGTTCGCGACCAGGACTTTCTCGAAGGCTGCCACGGCTCCGTATTCTCCCTGGCGGATGGGGCTCCCGGATCAGCTCACCGTCGCACGGGCGCTCTCGGTGCCGCTGGTCGTGCTCCTCTTCGAGCTCGACTTCCCGAACCACGACTACTGGGCGACCGCCCTCTTCGTCGTCGCCATGTCGACGGACTGGCTCGACGGCCGGATCGCTCGGCGGCGCGGCCGCACGTCGGCGCTGGGCTCGCTCCTCGACCCGATCGCGGACAAGCTCCTCGTGCTCTGCGTCCTCGTCGTGCTCATCGACCAGGGCGTCGTTCCCGGGCTGGATGGTGGCGGCGATCGTGGCGCGCGAGCTCCTCGTCTCGGGCCTGCGGCTCGGGGCGATCGAGCGCGGCATCGTGATCCCGGCGCGCGACCTCGGCAAGCTGAAGACCTGGTCGCAGGCGCTGGCCGCGGCGATCGGCGGGCTCGCGGCCGGCGGCCTCTGGTCGGACACGATCGCGTGGTGGGCGCTGCTCGTCGCGCTCGTGCTGACGCTGGGTCTCCGGGCTCGACTACGCCCGCAGCGCCCCGGCGCTCTTCCGCCGGCGCGCCGTCGCCTCGCCCTAGTCGTCCTCGCCGCCGGGGAGCCCGGCGCGCCACCACGGGCTCTCCGCGCGGCTGCGGCTCGTCGTCGAGCGCCGCGACGATCGCCTCCAGCTCGTCGGGCTCGGGCTCCGGCGTGACGTCGAGCTCCACGTGCCGGATTCAAGCAGCGACGTGCCCGCGCCGATGCCCGGACGGATGCGCCGCCCGGCCCGCCTCGTCGCCGCGCTCCTTGCGCTGCTCGTCCTCGCGCCCGCCGCCGGCGCCGCGAAGCCTGCGCCGAGCTGGGCGAAGGCGGAGATCGCCACGGTGGTCGGGCACGGGCTGATGGCGCCCGACGCGGCCTCCTTCCGCCCCGACGATCCGCTGACGCGCGGCGAGCTGGCCGAGCTCGTGACGGGCCTGACCGGGCTCCCGCAGCCGGCGCCGGCCGACCCGTCCGCCACGGTCACCCTGGCCGAGCTCGACTCCCGGCTCGTGCGGGCACTCGGGCTCCAGGACGCGGCAGCCGCGTTCACGACGGGCGCGCGGTCGGCCGGCCTCGCCCCGCCCGGCCGGTTCGGCACCGAGGTCGTCGCGCGGCTGCTCGGGCTGCGCACGAACCATCCCGGCGCGCAGGACGCGCTCGAGCTCCGGCCCAACGACCCGGTCACACGCGCCGAGGCGGCCTTCTCGGCCGCGCGGATCCTCCGCTTCCGCGGCGGTGAGGCCGACGCCGTTCGCGCCGCGGCCGCCACGTTCGTCCTCCCGGAGCTGACCACGTGGCAGCGTGCGATCCTCGGCAAGGCGTTCTCGTTCGTCGGCTTCCCCTACGTCTGGGGCGGCGAGAGCGAGAGCCGGACCGGCCCGTACGGCCCGCAGGCCCAGGGCGGCTTCGACTGCTCCGGCTTCGTCTGGCGCGTCTACAAGCTCCAGCCCTATCCGGGCGCCGCGGCGCTCGCCGCCACCCTCCGCGGGCGCACGACGTTCGCGATGAGCGCCGAGGTCGCCGCGCCGGGCCGGATCCCGTTCGGAGCGCTCGCCCCGGTGACGTCGCCTTCTTCGGCGCGAAGGGGCCGCGGTCGAAGCCGGCCCAGGTCGACCACATGGGCATCGCCGTCGGCGGAGGCTGGATGGTCCACTCCTCGAGCGCCGGGACGACGCTCGTGCCGCTCACCGGCTGGTACCGCGACCGCTTCGCCTGGGCTCGCCGGCCGCTCGCCGAGGCTCGGCCTCGAACGCGCCGCCCGCCGGCTAGCGGCCCACGTACCGGCGAGGTCGGCGGAAGTCATCGATGCGCGCGGGGCGCACAGGGCTTTTGGTGGGGGTTTGCGCACATTCCCCCGTACGGGGGATGAAGGAGCGCCGCCCCAACGGACACAATCCACCTCGTCTGGCGTCCTAGTTGGGGAGGAAGTTCGATGTTGCAGTGGAATGCGCGCTTTGCGGTGATCCTGGCGACGGCGGCCGTGTTCGCAGCCCACCTCGGGTGGGGCTGGACCGGCTGGCAGTGGTAGACGGCTAGGCGGAGGGACATGGGTCCGGTGAGCTCGAGCGGGGCTCTCCCGGCTCGGCTGCTCGCGGTACTCGTCCCGGTCTGGGCGGCGGGCCTTGCCATCATCGTCGTCGCGGCCTACGGGTTCGCGACGACCCCGCGCGATACGGCCGACCTGGTCGGCATCGCGACGCTCTTCCTCGTCGTCCTGATCGCCGAGCGCCATCCGGTGCCGGTGGACGGGATCGACACGCGCGGCGTCTCGCTCGGCGTCGTGTTCGCCGTCTCGGCGGTCGTGCTCTTCGGCTGGCAGACCGGCGCGCTCGTCTGGGTCGGCGCGCTCGTGGTCGCGAACCTGATCGACCACCGGCCGATGATCCGGATGTCGTACAACGCGGCGACGTTCGCGATCGGCTGCGCCGCGGCGGGCCTGCTCATCGCGCCGTTCGACGGCGACGACCCGGCCTCGCTGCTCGCGCGCGTCGTGATCGCCTTCGTGGCGCAGTTCGCGGTCAACTGGCTGCTGCTCAGCCTCGTCGTCTCGGTCAGCGCGGAGCGGCCGTTCCTGCCGGTCGCGTGGACGAACCTGCAGTCGGTGATCGTCCCGGTCGGCCTGATGGCCTCGGCGGCGCTCATGCTCGTCGTGCTCTGGGAGCGGTCCCCGTTCTTCGCCGCGGCGCTGATCGGCCCGCTGCTCGCGATCGCGCTCTACCAGCGCTCGACGCACCGCGCGATGCGGGCGATGCGCCTCGCGCTCACCGACCCGCTGACCGGGCTCGGCAACCACCGCCACTTCCACGAGCGCCTCCAGCGCGAGCTGCTCGACGCGCAGGAGCGCGGCACCCCGCTCTCGCTCGTGCTGCTCGACATCGACGACTTCAAGACGATCAACGACCGCTTCGGCCACCCCACCGGCGACCGCGTGCTCTCGCAGCTCGCGACGCGCCTGCGCCAGGGCGGCGAGGGCTTCCGGCTCGGCGGCGACGAGTTCGCCGTGCTCCTCCCCGACGCGGCCGAGCACGACGCCCAGCTCGCGGCCGCGTCGATCGTCGAGCGCCTCGCGACCACGTCGCTCGACCCCGGCGTCGAGATGACGGTCAGCGCCGGCGTCGCCACGTACCCGTCGCAGGGCGTCGGGCGCGACGAGCTGATCCGGCTCGCCGACAGCGCGCTCTACTGGGCGAAGGAGCACGGCAAGAACCAGGTCCGCGTGTACCGGCCGGACGTGGTCGAGCTCGCCGAGCTGAAGCGGCTCGCGAGCGGCGCCGACAAGGCCGCGCGCTACCGCGCCGCCGCCTCGCTCGCGAAGGCCGTCGACGCGCGCGACGTCTACACCGGCAGCCACTCCGGCCGCGTCTCCGACCTCGCGGCACGGATCGCCGTCCGGCTCGGCGCAGAGCGAGGAGCTCGTCGAGCTGACCCGGCTCGCCGGCAGCCTCCACGACCTCGGCAAGCTCGCGATCCCGGAGGAGATCCTGCGCAAGCCGGGCCCGCTCTCCGAGGCGGAGCGGCTCGTGCTCGAGCGGCATCCGCAGATCGGCTACCGGATGCTCGAGAGCCTCGGCGTCGACCCGCTCGCCGACTGGGTGCTCCACCACCACGAGCGCTGGGACGGCGCCGGCTACCCCGACGGCGCTCTCGGGCGAGTCGATCCCGCTCGGCGCGCGCATCATCTTCGTCGCCGACGCCTACGACGCGATGACCTCCGACCGGGTCTACCGCCCGCGCCTCACCGACGAGGAGGCCGTGGCGGAGCTCGCGCCGCTGCGCCGGCACCCAGTTCGACCCGGCCGTGGTCGCGGCCTTCGCCGAGGAGCTCGGCTACGACAAGCCGCAGCTCCGCGCCGTCGTCGCCTAGCCCGCCGCCGGCGCGGCGATCCGTCCGGCCCGGACCGCCGCGCCGAGCAGGGCCCAGTCCGCATCGGACACGTTCGTCTCCGCGAGGTAGACGGAGAAGCCCTGGGAGCCCGCCCGCGCCGACGCCTCGAGCAGCCGCACGTAGGCGTCCATCGGCGCCGTCACCGCCGACTGTGTACGTCCCGATCGTCGGATGGACACGGTCGGGCTGGAAGATCCCGCGTCGCACCGCGGAAGCAGTCGCGCGGCGCGGTGAGCATCCCGTGCTGGTTCACGTACGCCTGCGGGAGGAAGGCGAAGTCGCGGTCGGCCCAGGCGGCCCAGTCGAGGTCCTGCTGGTCGGCGCGGCAGTACGACGAGACGGCCGCCGGCACCGCGCCGGTGAACTGCCGGAACGAGCGCGCGAACTCGAGCGAGCGGTTCCAGCGCAGGGCGCTCGTCCCGTCGAGGTTCGTGTACTTGTACTCCTCCTCGGCGTTCGCGACGTAGAAGCCGAGGCGGAGCCGGCGCAGGAGCGCGACCGCGATCCCGGCTTCCTGGCGCGGCGCCGTGCGCAGCACGCCCCAGCCGCCGAGCGGCGGCCCGTCCGGCGGCGCGGTACCGCTCGATCCAGCCAGGCTCGACCGGGTCGACCTCGACGCCCTCGTGGAGACGCAGCGCGGCCCAGGAGAAGCCCGCGGCGCGGAGGGTGCGGGCGAGGCGCACCGGGTCGACCGACTCCTCGTGCCAGACGAACGCGCCGGCTCCGGCCCACGGCGGTGCGACGGTCGGGATCGACGGGTGCGGCGGGCGGGCGGCCGCGGCCGAGACGACGACGGCGGCGGCGAAGGCGACGGCGGCGAGACGCCCCACGGCCGAACGCTAGCGCCCGGTTCGTTAGCCGGAAGTGATTTTCGTCAGCGGCGCAGTGCGCGGACCGCCGAGCTCCCGGCGACGAGGAGGAAGCCGCCCGCCGAGAGGAGGAGGAGCGCCACGAGGACCACGGCGGCGAGCCCGCCGACGGCGTCGTCCGGGCCCGAGGTTCGGGAGCGCGGCAAGGCCGCCGTCCGTCGCCGCTCGTCGTCCACGGCCACCGGACTCGTCGGCCGCTCGCCGAGAGAGCTCCGCCCTCTGCCGCCGTCCGGCGTGGAGGTCGTCCGAGCGTCGTCGTGCGCTCGCCGGCGACGGGACGGACGACGACGACGAGCAACGCCGACCGCGCCGAGCGCGCAGTCCCGCGGCACGTACCGGACCTGGCGCACGTGCGGACGTCCGTCCGCGTCGTAGCGGAGCGACACGGCCAGCTTCCCCAGGACGCGCCGGGCGCCCCGGTCGTGTCCAGGACCTCGACGCGGAACACGCCCGCGGCGAGACGGCCTCCGCGCACGCGCCCGTTCAGCGGGACGACGTTCTTGCCGCGGCGGCCGTGGACGACGAGGCGGCCCGCCACCCGGCACGTGTCGCCGGGGCCGCGGAAGAGGACGGTCAGCTCGCGCGGCCGCCTCAGCGTCAGCACGAGCCTGCGGGCGTCCACGCGCCCGGGCTGGCGCCGCGCGCGGAGGGTCGGCGCGGCGCGCACCTGCTGTACCCGTGGGCGCGGCGGCAGTCGCCGGGCGTCCCGGCGGCCGCCGAGGTCGCGCCCGGGCCCGCCGCCGCCGCGAGCTGCGAGGACGCGGACGGAGCGGAGACCGGGGCCGACGGCGCAGACGCTGCAGAGTCGAGGGTGCCGAGGGCACGGATGCCGCCCGCCGCCCCGACCACGCTGGTCGCGGTCGTCGTCACCGGTGCGACCGCCGTCGTCACGGCCGACACGACCGTCTCGACCGGAGGAGGCGGCGGCGGAAGCGGTGCACCGCGGTCGTGCGCGGCGGCGGCGGCAGCGTCACGGCCGTCGTCACGGGCGGCGGCGGGGGCGGCGGCACGGCGACCGTCGCCGTCGCGACCGGCGTCGTCACGGTCAGCGGTCGGCGACGGCAGGGCGCCGAGCGCCTCGCCGGTGGCAGCGGACGCAGCGACAGCGGCGGCGACCCCGAGGCCGCCCGCCACGCCCGCGACCGCTGCGAACGTGCGCTTCCGCATGTTGAGACAACGACCGTCGCGCCCGAACGGATACGGCGCGCGCTAGAGCGGGATGTTCCCGTGCTTGCGCTGCGGCCGCGGCTCGCGCTTCGTCAGCGCCGTCTCGAGCGCCGACGCGAGCACCGGCCGCGTGCGGCGCGGCTCGATCACCTCGTCGACGTAGCCGCGCTCGGCCGCCACGTACGGGTTCGCGAACCGCTCCTTGTAGTCCGCGATCAGCTCGGCGCGCCGCTCCTCGGCGTCGTCCGCCTCCGCGAGCTCCTTGCGGAAGACGATGTTGACCGCGCCCTCGGGCCCCATCACCGCGACCTCGGCCGTCGGCCAGGCGAAGTTGAAGTCGGCGCGGATGTGCTTCGAGCTCATGACGTCGTAGGCGCCGCCGTACGCCTTGCGCGTGATCACCGCGAGCTTCGGCACGGTCGCCTCGGCGTAGGCGTACAGCAGCTTCGCGCCGTGGCGGATGATCCCGCCCCACTCCTGCGCCGTCCCCGGGCAGGAAGCCGGGCACGTCGACGAACGTGACGAGCGGGACGTTGAACGCGTCGCACGTGCGCACGAAGCGCGCCGCCTTCACCGACGAGTCGATGTCGAGCACGCCCGCGAGCGACCGCGGCTGGTTGCCGACGACGCCGACCGCGTGCCCGCCGAGCCGCGCGAAGCCGCAGACGATGTTCTCGGCCCAGCGCTCGTGCACCTCGAGGAACTCGCCGTCGTCCATCACGCGCCGGATCACGTCGTGCATGTCGTACGGCTTGTTCGGGTTGTCCGGGATCAGCGTGTCGAGGTCGGCGTCCTCGCGGTCGACCGGGTCGGTCGGCGCCGCGTACGGCGATCGCTCGAGGTTGTTCTGCGGCAGGAACGAGAGCAGCAGCCGCGCGTCGTCGAGGCACGCCTCCTCGTCGGGCGAGACGAAGTGCGCGACGCCCGACTTCGTCGCGTGCGTGACCGCGCCGCCGAGGTCCTCGAACGTGACCTCCTCCCCCGTCACCGTCTTCACGACGTCGGGGCCGGTGATGAACATGTACGACGAGCCCTCGACCATGAACACGAAGTCCGTGATCGCGGGCGAGTAGACGGCGCCGCCCGCGCACGGCCCCATCACGAGCGAGAGCTGCGGCACGACGCCCGAGGCCTGCACGTTGCGCCAGAAGATCTCCGCGTAGCCGGCGAGCGAGACGACGCCCTCCTGGATCCGCGCGCCGCCGGAGTCGTTGATCCCGACGACGGGGCAGCCGTACTTCACGGCCATGTCCATGACCTTGCAGATCTTCTCCGCGAACACCTCCGAGAGGGAGCCGCCGAAGACGGTGAAGTCCTGCGAGAAGACGAAGACCTTGCGGCCGAAGACGGTGCCGTAGCCGGTCACGACGGCGTCGCCCCACGGCCGCCGCTCGAGCATCCCGAAGTTCGACTCGCGGTGGCGGACGTAGCGGTCGAGCTCGACGAACGAGCCCGGGTCGCAGAAGCGCTCGGCGCGCTCGCGCGCGAGCAGCTTGCCCGCCTCGCGGTGCCGCGCGACCGCCTGCTCGGTCCCGGCGTGCAGCGCCTCGTCGCGGAGCTCCTCGCAGCCGCCGCAGCTTCGCCTCGGTCGCGTCCTCCGCGCGTCTCGGGCCTGTCGTCCGTCGTCGCCACGGCCGGAGCCTAGTATGGGCGCCGATGCCGCTGCCCCCGCTCGACCGGTCGACGATCTGGCCGTACGAGGACGGGCAGCCCGGCCGCTTCTACTACCAGCGCAACGGCAACCCGGTCGTCGCCGCCGCGGAGGCCGCGCTCGGCGCGCTCGAGGGCGGGCACGCGGTGCTGTTCCCGTCGGGCGCCGGCGCGACCACCGGCCTCGTGCTCGCCACGCTCGAGCCGGGCGCGACGATCGCGCTCGCGCGCGACGCGTACTACGGCACGGGCGTCACCTTCCGCGCGCTCGAGCGCTGGGGCCTCCGTCACGTCGAGTACGACCAGACGGGCGCGCCGCCCGCGGAGGCCGACCTCGTCTGGGTCGAGGCGCCGTCGAACCCGCTCCTGTCGATGCCCGACCTCGCGCTCGCCGCCGCGCACCCGGCGCCGCTCGTCGTCGACGCGACGGCGGCGACGCCCGTCAACCTGCGGCCGCTCGAGCACGGCGCCGACCACGTCCTCCACAGCGCGACGAAGTTCCTCGCCGGCCACCACGACGTCCTGCTCGGCGCGGTCGTCGTGCCGCACGGCCGAGGACGCGGAGCGGATCGGCGCGTTCCGCAACGCCACCGGCAACGTCCCCGCGCCCGACCCGGCCTGGCTGCTGCTCCGCAGCCTCGAGACGCTCGAGGTGCGCATGGCGCGGCATACGGCGTCGGCGACGCGAGCTCGCGCGGCGGCTGGACGCGCACCCGAGCGTCGAGCGCGTCCGCTACCCCGGGTTCGGCGGGATGCTCTCGTTCGACGTCGCGCGGCGGGCACGAGGCGGCGCTGCGCGTCGAGACCGGGACGCGCGGCGATCGTGAACGCGACGAGCCTCGGCGGCACGACGCACGACGCTCGAGACGCGGGCGCGCTGGGAGGGCGACCGCGTCCCGGCTAACTTAGTTCGCCTGTCGGTCGGGCTCGAGGACGTCGAGCGGCTCTGGGACGACCTCGCGCAGGCGCTCGACCGCGCCTAGCGGCCCGTTTTCCCGTCTGAACGCGGAAAACGGCCCGATACGGGCCTGCCGCGGAGTGAACGCGCGCGCGCGCGGGTACAACACAGCTGTTCCGAGGGTCCGCGAAACGAGGGCAAGCCCTGCGCACGACGCCAGGTGCCGCGAGCGAGCGGTCCACTCCCGTCTCCCCCGCACAGGAGAGCTCCGTGGCAGTCGAAGAACACGCAGGACACCGCGGCCGACGCGCGCACGCGCGCGCGGCCGGCGAACGAACGGCGCGGCACGGCGCACGGCGCCGACGGAGGTCGCCGTCGACGCGGAGACGCTCGAGGAGCTGCTCGGCGCGCTCCGGGCCGCGCGCGACGGCGCCGTCGGCGTCCGCGTCTCGACCCGGAAGCGCGGCGCTCGCCGGCGAGCTCGCGTCCGCGTTCAACGAGCTCGCCGACATGCGCGAGCAGACGACGAAGGAGCTCCTCCGCGTCGGCCGGATCGTCGGGCGCGAGGGGCGGCTGACCGAGCGCGCGAGCGTCCCGGGCGCACAGGGCACGTGGGCCGCCTCGATCGACGCGGTCAACGGCATGGTCGACGACCTCGTCCGCCCGACCACCGAGGTCGCGCGCGTGATCGAGGCCGTGGCGGAGGGCGACCTCTCGCAGAAGATCGCGCTCCGATCGACGGCCAGCCGATCAAGGGCGAGTTCCTCCGCGTCGGGACGATCGTGAACGCGATGGTCGACCAGCTCTCGTCCTTCGCGGACGAGGTCACGCGCGTCGCGCGCGAGGTCGGCACCGACGGGAAGCTCGGCGGCCAGGCGAAGGTGAAGGGCGTCAGCGGCGTGTGGAAGGACCTGACGGACAACGTCAACACGCTCGCCGGCAACCTCACGAGCCAGGTCCGCAACATCGCGCAGGTGACGACGGCGGTCGCGCGGGGCGACCTGTCGAAGAAGATCACCGTCGACGCGAAGGGCGAGGTCCTCGAGCTGAAGGAGACCGTCAACACGATGGTCGACCAGCTCGGCGCCTTCGCCGACGAGGTCACGCGCGTCGCGCGCGAGGTCGGCACCGAGGGCAAGCTCGGCGGCCAGGCGCAGGTGCGCGGCGTCAGCGGCACCTGGAAGGACCTGACCGAGAACGTCAACACGCTCGCCGGCAACCTCACGGGCCAGGTGCGGAACATCGCGGCCGTCACGACCGCGGTCGCGAACGGCGACCTCTCGCGCAAGATCACCGTCGACGCACGCGGCGAGGTGCTCGAGCTGAAGGAGACCATCAACACGATGGTCGACCAGCTGCGCTCGTTCGCGGCCGAGGTCACGCGCGTCGCCCGCGAGGTCGGCACCGAGGGCAAGCTCGGCGGCCAGGCGAACGTCGAGGGCGTCAGCGGGACCTGGAAGGACCTGACCGAGTCGGTCAACGGGATGGCGTCGAACCTGACCGCGCAGGTGCGGAACATCGCGCAGGTCACGACCGCCGTCGCGAACGGCGACCTCTCGCAGAAGATCACCGTCGACGTGCGCGGGGAGATGCTCGCGCTCAAGGAGACCATCAACACGATGGTCGACCAGCTGCGCTCGTTCGCGGCCGAGGTCACCCGCGTCGCGCGCGAGGTCGGCACCGAGGGCCGCCTCGGCGGTCAGGCGAACGTCGACGGCGTCTCGGGGGTCTGGAAGGACCTCACCGACAACGTCAACACGCTCGCCGGCAACCTGACGAGCCAGGTGCGCAACATCGCCGCGGTCACCACGGCCGTGGCCAACGGCGACCTGTCGAAGAAGATCACCGTCCAGGTCGCCGGCGAGGTCGCGGAGCTCAAGGACACGATCAACACGATGGTCGACCAGCTCTCGTCGTTCGCGGCCGAGGTCACGCGCGTGGCGCAGGAGGTCGGCACCGAGGGCGTGCTCGGCGGCCAGGCGCAGGTCGAGGGCGTCAGCGGCACCTGGCGCGGCCTCACCGAGTCGGTGAACGGGATGGCCTCGAACCTCACCGGCCAGGTGCGGAACATCGCCGAGGTCGCGACCGCGGTCGCGCAGGGCGACCTGCGGCTGAAGATCACCGTCGACGCGCGCGGCGAGATCCTCGAGCTCAAGGACACGATCAACACGATGGTCGACCAGCTCGGCGCCTTCGCCGACGAGGTCACGCGCGTCGCCCGCGAGGTCGGCACCGAGGGCAAGCTCGGCGGCCAGGCGCAGGTCGCCGGGCGTCAGCGGCACCTGGCGCGACCTCACGAACAACGTCAACTTCATGGCGTCGGCGCTCACCGAGCAGGTGCGGAACATCGCCGACGTCACGACCGCGGTCGCGCGCGGCGACCTGTCGAAGAAGATCACCGTCGACGTGCGCGGCGAGATGCTCGCGCTCAAGGAGACCATCAACACGATGGTCGACCAGCTCGGCGCGTTCGCCGACGAGGTCACCCGCGTCGCCCGCGAGGTCGGCACCGACGGCGTCCTCGGCGGCCAGGCGCAGGTCGAGGGCGTCAGCGGCACCTGGCGCGGCCTCACCGAGTCCGTGAACCAGATGGCCTCGAACCTCACCGACCAGGTGCGGAGCATCGCCGAGTTCGCGACCGCGGTGGCCGACGGCGACCTCTCGCAGAAGATCACCGTCGACGCGAAGGGCGAGATCCTCGAGCTGAAGCAGACGCTCAACACGATGGTCGACCAGCTCTCGCGCTTCGCCGCCGAGGTGACGCGCGTCGCGCGCGAGGTCGGCTCGGAGGGCAAGCTCGGCGGCCAGGCCAACGTCGAGAACGTGAGCGGCGTCTGGCGCGACCTCACCGACAACGTCAACTTCATGGCGTCGTCGCTGACCGAGCAGGTGCGGAACATCGCCGAGGTGACGACCGCCGTCGCCACCGGCGACCTGTCGAAGAAGGTCACGGTCGACGTGCGCGGCGAGGTCGCGGAGCTCAAGGAGACGATCAACACGATGGTCGACCAGCTCTCGACCTTCGCCGACGAGGTCACCCGCGTGGCCCGCGAGGTCGGCACCGAGGGCAAGCTCGGCGGCCAGGCGCAGGTGCGCGGCGTCTCCGGCGTGTGGAAGGACCTGACGGAGAACGTCAACACGCTCGCCGGCAACCTCACCTCGCAGGTGCGGAACATCGCGCTCGTGACGACGGCCGTGGCGAAGGGCGACCTCTCGCAGAAGATCACGGTCGACGCCAAGGGCGAGGTCCTCCAGCTCAAGCAGACGATCAACACCATGGTCGACCAGCTCTCGACCTTCGCCGACGAGGTCACCCGCGTGGCCCGCGAGGTCGGCACCGAGGGCAAGCTCGGCGGCCAGGCGCGGGTGCGCGGCGTCAGCGGCACCTGGAAGGACCTCACCGACAACGTCAACGGGATGGCCTCCAACCTGACCGGCCAGGTGCGCAACATCGCGCAGGTGACGACCGCGGTCGCGAACGGCGACCTCTCGAAGAAGATCACCGTCGACGTCAAGGGCGAGCTCGCTCGAGCTCAAGGACACGATCAACACCATGGTCGACCAGCTGCGCTCGTTCGCGGCCGAGGTCACCCGCGTCGCCCGCGAGGTCGGCTCCGAGGGCAAGCTCGGCGGCCAGGCCGAGGTGACGGACGTGTCCGGCACCTGGAAGGACCTCACCGACTCGGTCAACTTCATGGCCTCGGCGCTCACCGAGCAGGTGCGGAACATCGCCCTCGTCACGACCGCGGTCGCGAACGGCGACCTCTCGCGGAAGATCACCGTCGACGTCAAGGGCGAGGTCCTGGAGCTGAAGGAGACGATCAACACGATGGTCGACCAGCTCCGGGCCTTCGCGGCCGAGGTCACGCGCGTCGCCCGCGAGGTCGGCACGGAGGGCCAGCTCGGCGGCCAGGCGCAGGTCGAGGGCGTCAGCGGCGTCTGGCGCGACCTGACCGAGAACGTGAACCAGCTCGCCGCCAACCTCACGAGCCAGGTGCGCGCGATCGCGGACGTGACCACGGCCGTGGCGCGCGGCGACCTCTCGCAGAAGATCGCCGTCGAGGCGAGCGGCGAGATCGCGCAGCTCGCGTCGACGATCAACACGATGGTCGACCAGCTCGACACGTTCGCGGCCGAGGTGACCCGCGTCGCGAAGGAGGTCGGCTCGGAGGGCCGCCTCGGCGGTCAGGCCGAGGTCGAGGGCGTCTCGGGCGTGTGGAAGGGGCTCACCGACAACGTGAACCTGCTCGCGGCGACCCTGACCACGCAGCTCCGCGCGATCGCGGAGGTCTCGACCGCCGTGACGCAGGGCGACCTGTCGCGGTCGATCACGGTCGAGGCCCAGGGCGAGGTCGAGGAGCTCAAGGACAACATCAACCAGATGATCTCCAACCTCCGCGCGACGACCACGCGGAACGCGGAGCAGGACTGGCTCAACTCGAACCTCGCGCGCTTCGGCGGCCTGCTGCAGGGCCAGCGCGACCTGAAGGACGTGTCGCGGCTGATCATGTCCGAGCTGACGCCGCTCGTGGAGGCGCAGCACGGCGCGTTCTTCATGCTCGCGGGCGAGGGCGACGAGGCCGAGCTGAACCTGCTCGCGACCTACGGCTACAAGCAGCGCAAGTCGGTCTCGAACCGGTTCAAGCCGGGCGAGGCGCTCGTCGGGCAGGCGGCGCTCGAGCGGAAGCCGATCCTCGTCACGCAGGCGCCCGACGACTACATCAAGGTCGCCTCGGCGCTCGGCGAGGCGGCGCCGGTCAACATCGTCGTCCTCCCGGTGCTCTTCGAGGACCAGGTCATGGCGGTGCTCGAGCTCGCCTCGCTCCACCCGTTCACGCCGGTGCAGCAGACGTTCCTCGAGCAGCTCGCCGAGACGATCGGCGTCGTCCTCAACACGATCGTCGCGACGATGCGCACCGAGGAGCTGCTCGAGCAGTCGCAGTCGCTCGCGCGCGAGCTGCAGAGCCAGTCCGAGGAGCTGCAGGCGCAGCAGGAGGAGCTCCAGCAGACGAACAAGGAGCTCGAGGAGCAGGCCGCCTCGCTCAAGGCGTCGGAGGAGCTGCTCCAGCAGCAGCAGGAGGAGCTGCAGCAGACGAACGAGGAGCTCGAGGAGAAGGCGGCCCTGCTCGAGGAGCAGAACGAGCGGATCGAGCAGAAGAACGCGGAGATCGAGCTCGCCCGGCGCGCGCTCGAGGAGAAGGCCGAGCAGCTCGCGCTCTCGTCGCGCTACAAGTCGGAGTTCCTCGCGAACATGAGCCACGAGCTGCGCACGCCGCTCAACTCGCTGCTCATCCTCGCGAAGCTGCTCCGCGACAACCCGGACGAGAACCTCACCGACAAGCAGCTCGAGTTCGCCGGCACGATCCACAGCGCGGGCACCGACCTGCTCGAGCTCATCAACGACATCCTCGACCTCTCGAAGGTCGAGGCCGGGAAGATGGAGCTCAACCCGGCGGACGTGCCGCTGACGGAGCTGCGCGAGTTCGCCGAGCGGACGTTCCGGCCGCTGGCCGAGCAGAAGGGGCTCGAGTTCGCGGTCGAGGTCGCCGACGACGTCCCGGCGTCCGCTCTTCACCGACGAGCAGCGGCTCGAGCAGGTGCTGAAGAACCTGCTCTCGAACGCCGTGAAGTTCACCGACGCCGGCCGCGTCAGCCTCGCGCATCGGCCGCGCGCCGGAGGACCTGCGCTTCGCGTCCACCACGCTGAGCGAGCGCCGACGAGGTGCTCGCGTTCGCGGTCGCGGACACCGGCATCGGCATCGACCACGACAAGCTGCTGCTCATCTTCGAGGCGTTCCAGCAGGCGGACGGGACGACGAGCCGGCGCTACGGCGGCACGGGGCTCGGCCTCTCGATCAGCCGCGAGATCGCGCGCCTCCTCGGCGGCGAGATCCGCGTGCAGTCGGAGCCGGGCCGCGGGAGCACGTTCACGCTCTTCCTTCCCGGCCGCTACGTCGAGCTCGAGCGGCACTGGCCCGACGCCGGTCCCGGCGAGGCGCCGTCGCTCGTGGAGGAGCTCACCGCGCTCGCGACGCCGCCGCCGGTGGACGTCGAGGCGATCCTCGCTGCGCCGGCCGAGGTGCCGGACGACCGCGACGAGCTCGAGCCGGGCGACCGCGTCGTCCTCATCGTCGAGGACGACGCCGACTTCGCCGGGATCGTGCTCGACGTCGCGCGCGAGCGCGGGTTCAAGGGCGTCGTCGCGCTCCGCGGCGACACGGCGCTCGCGCTCGCCCACGAGGTGAAGCCCGACGCGATCGTGCTCGACCTCGCGCTGCCGGTGCTGGACGGGCACGAGGTGCTCGACCAGCTGAAGCGGCACCCGGAGACGCGGCACATCCCCGTGCACGTCGTCTCGGGCGGCGACGGCCGCACCGACGTGCTCCGCGCCGGCGCCGTCGCGTTCATCGCGAAGCCCGCGGAGAAGGAGCTCCTCGAGGAGACCTTCGGGAACATCGCGAGCTTCATCGACCGGCCCGTGAAGCGGCTCCTCGTCGTCGACGACGACGAGGCCCAGCGAGACGCGATCGCCGAGCTCGTCGGCGGCGGCGACGTCGAGATCGAGGGCGTCGGCACCGCCGAGGAGGCGCTCACCGCGCTCGAGGAGCGGCCCGCCGACTGCGTCGTGCTCGACCTGAAGCTCCCCGACAGGAGCGGCTTCCAGCTGCTCGAGCAGGTGAAGCAGGACGAGCGCTGGCGCGACCTGCCGATCATCATCTACACCGGCAAGGAGCTGACGAAGCGGGAGGAGACGCGCCTGCGCCGCTACGCCGAGACGATCATCGTGAAGGACGTGAGCTCGCCCGAGCGGCTGCTCGACGAGACGTCGCTGTTCCTCCACCGCGTCGAGTCGCGGCTGCCGCAGGAGAAGCGGCGCATGCTCGAGCAGCTGCACAGCGCCGAGGCCGTGTTCCAGGGCAAGCGCGTGCTCGTGGTCGACGACGACGTCCGCAACGTCTTCGCCCTCACGAGCGTGCTCGAGGGCCACGGGATGGCGGTGCGCTTCGCCGAGAACGGCAAGGAGGCGCTCGAGGCGATCCGGGAGGACCCGGAGCTCGACCTCGTGCTGATGGACATCATGATGCCGGAGCTCGACGGCTACGAGACCACGCGGGCGATCCGCGAGCTGCCCGAGCTCGAGCGGCTGCCGATCATCGCGCTGACGGCCAAGGCGATGAAGGGCGACCGCGAGAAGGCGCATCGCCGCCGGCGCGTCCGACTACATCACCAAGCCCGTCGACACCGACCAGCTCCTGTCCCTGATGCGGGTGTGGCTGTACCGGTAACCCACGACGACGGGGAGCCCCACGTCCCCCGCGACCCCGAGCTCGAGCGCCTCGAGCTCGAGCTGCTGCTCGAGGCGATCCACCGGCGCTACGGGTTCGACTTCCGCGAGTACGCGCCGGCCTCGCTGAAGCGGCGCCTCTGGCGGCGGATCCGGGCCGAGGGGCTCGACTCCGTCTCGGGCCTGCAGGAGGCGCGTCCTGCACGAGCCGGTCGTGATGGAGCGGCTCCTCCTCGACCTGTCGATCAACGTCACGTCGATGTTCCGCGACCCGACCTTCTACGCCGCGTTCCGCGCGCAGGTCGTGCCGCTCCTCAAGACGTAGCCGTTCCTGCGGATCTGGAACGCCGGCTGCTCCACCGGCGAGGAGACGTACTCGCTCGCGATCCTGCTGCGCGAGGAGGGGCTGTACGACCGCTCCCGGATCTACGCGACCGACATCAACGAGGCGGTGCTCGAGCAGGCGCGCGCCGGCGTGTTCCCGCTCGAGAAGATGCAGGAGTACACGCAGAACTACCTCCGCGCCGGCGGCACGAGCGCGTTCTCCGAGTACTACGTCGCGGCCTACGACGGCGCGCAGTTCCAGCGCTCGCTCGTCGACAACGTCGTCTTCGCGCAGCACAACCTCGTCTCGGACCGCTCGTTCAACGAGTTCCACGCGATCGTGTGCCGCAACGTGATGATCTACTTCGACCGCTCGCTGCAGGACCGCGTGCACGAGCTCTTCTACGAGAGCCTCGCGATGTTCGGCGTCCTCGCGCTCGGCCACAAGGAGTCGATCCGCTTCACGCGCTTCGCCGACCGCTACGAGGAGCTCGACGCGAGCGAGCGGATCTACCGGAAGGTCGCGTGACGCTATGGGATCGTCGTCGTCGGTGCCTCGCTCGGAGGGCTGCGCGCGATGAGCGAGCTGCTCGACGTGCTCCCCGACGAGGTCGACCTGCCGGTCGTGCTCGTGCAGCACCGGGCTCCGGACGCGGAACGCGACTCGCTCGAGGCGCTCCTCCGTCGCCACACGCGCCGGCCCGTGGTCGAGGCAGGCGACAAGGATCCGATCCAGGCGCAGCATGTGTACGTGGCCCCGCCCGACTACCACCTGCTCGTCGAGAGGAGGGGTCGTTCGCGCTCTCGACCGACGAGCGGGTGCAGTACGCGCGCCCGTCGGTCGACGTCCTCTTCGAGTCGGCGGCCGACGCCTACGGCGAGCGCACGATCGGGATCGTGCTCACGGGCGCGAACGCCGACGGCGCCGCCGGCCTGCGCGCGATCCGGGACGTCGGCGGGGTCGCGATCGTGCAGGACCCGGAGACGGCCGAGGCGCGGCAGATGCCCGACGCCGCGATCGACGCGACCGCGGCCGACGCGATCCTGCCCGTCGGCGAGATGGGGAAGTTCCTCCTCGGGCTGTGCGTGCCGTGAGCGAGGCGCCTCCCACCGCGGCCGTCCTCCTCGTCGACGACCGCGCCGAGAACCTGCTCGCGCTCGAGGCCATCCTCGAGCCGCTCGGGCAGGAGCTCGTGCGCGCGCACTCCGGCGAGGAGGCGCTCCGCGAGCTGCTCCGCCGGGACTTCGCCGTGATCCTGCTCGACGTGCAGATGCCGGGGATCGACGGCTTCGAGACCGCGCGCCTGATCAAGGAGCGGAAGCGCACGCGCCACATCCCGATCCTCTTCCTCACCGCGATCAGCCGCGACAGCGAGCAGGTCTTCCGCGGCTACTCGGCGGGCGCCGTCGACTACATCCTCAAGCCGTTCGACGCGGACGTGCTCCGCTCGAAGGTGGGCGTGTTCGTCGAGCTCTGGCAGAAGGGCGAGCTGCTGCGGCGCCAGGAGGCGGAGCTGCGGCAGCGCGAGGTCGCGGAGGCCGTGTTCGAGAGCGAGGCGCGCTACCGGACGCTCGCGGAGGCGATGCCGCAGATCGTCTTGCTCGCCGACCGCGACGGCAGCGCGACGTACTACAACGAGCGCTGGTTCGAGTACACCGGGCTCGACACCGAGCACGTCTCCGGCCAGGAGTGGCACGCGATCGTGCACCCGGACGACCTCCCCGAGACGATCGTCCGGTTCGAGCGGGCGGCGTCCGGCGGCGGCGTGTTCGAGATGGAGTACCGGCTGCGGCGGAGCGACGGCCGCTACCGCTGGCACCTCGGCCGCGCCGTCCCCGTGCGCGACGCGGACGGGCAGATCACCGGCTACGTCGGCACCGCGACGGACATCGACGACCAGCGCCGCGCGCGCGACGCGCAGCGGCTCCTCGTCGAGGCGGGAGACATCCTCGGCTCGTCGCTCGACTACCGGAAGACGCTGCCGGAGGTCGCGCGGGCGGCGGTCCCGGGCATCGCCGACTGGGCCTCCGTGCACGTCGTCGCCGCCGACGGCGCGCTCGAGCGGGTCGCGGTCGCGCACGTCGACCCGGCGAAGCTGACGTTCGCCGAGGAGCTGGAGTCGCGGTACCCGCCGGCGGGCGACGACCCGACGCTCGAGGTGCTCCGCACGCAGCATCCGGTGTACGTCGCCGAGATCACGGACGAGCTGCTCGACGCGGCCGCCGTGGACGACCTGCACCGCGGCCTCCTCCGCGAGCTCGGCCCGCGCTCGTCGATCGCGGTGCCGCTCCTCGCCGGCGACGAGGCCCTGGGCGTGATCACGTTCGTCCAGACGGAGTCCGGCCGCGCCTACGGCGACGACGACCTCGCGCTCGTGCTGGAGCTCGCGCGCCGCGTGGCGACGGCGATGGAGAACGCCCGGCTGTTCGCCGAGGCCGAGCGGCGGGCGCAGGCCGCCAGCGCGCTCGCGAACGTCGGCGACGCCGTCGTGGTCGCCGACGCGGACGGCGTCGTCCGGCTGTGGAACCCGGCCGCCGCGACCATCACCGGGATCTCCGAGGCGGCGGCCGTCGGCCGTCGCCTCGAGGACGTCATCCCCGGCTGGCGGACGTTCGCGCAGCGGATCCCGGTCGCGAGCGGGCCCGGGCAGACGGTCACGGCGCTCACGCTCCCGGTCGAGCTCGACGGCCGTGAGGTCTGGCTCTCCGGCTCGGGCGTCGGCTTCGCCGAGGGCGTGGTCTACGCCTTCCGCGACCTCACCGAGGAGCGCCGCGTCGAGGAGATGAAGTCCGACTTCGTCGCGACGGTCTCGCACGAGCTGCGCACGCCCCTGGCCGCCATCCGCGGCTCGGCGCTGACGATCCTCCGCCCCGACCTCGAGCTCGAGGACGAGCTCAAGGGCCGCCTGCTCGAGGTGATCGCGGACGAGTCCCAGCGGCTCGCGCAGATCGTCAACGACCTCCTGCTCGCGTCGCACCTCGACTCGGGGCGCGCTGCAGCTGCAGATCGAGAGCTGCGACGCGGCCGAGCTCGCCCGGCTCGTCGTCGAGGCGGCGCGGACGCACCTGCCCGACAACGTCACGGTCGAGCTCGACGCCGACGAGGCGCTGCCGTCGGTCGCGGCCGACCCGGGCCAGCTCCGCCAGGTGCTCGAGAACCTCGTCGAGAACGCGATCAAGTACTCGCCGGACGGCGGCACGGTCGAGCTCCGGATCGGGCTCGACAACGGCTCGGTCAGCTTCCGCGTGCGCGACGAGGGCCTCGGGATCCCGCCCGCCGAGCACCGGCGCGTCTTCGAGAAGTTCTACCGCCTCGACCCGAACATGACCCGCGGGATCGGCGGCACCGGCCTCGGCCTCTACATCTCGCGCGAGCTTGTGCGCATGATGGGCGGGCGCATCTGGGTCGAGTCCGAACCCGACCGGGGCTCGACGTTCACGGTCGAGATCCCTGCGGCCGAGCTCGAGCCGACGGTCGTGCGCGCGGCGGCGCGGAAGGCAGCCGCCGCGCGGACGACCGATTGACGCGCCGGCCGCGGTCGCGCAAGATCGCCGCATGCCGATCTCGCGCGGGTTCCGGGGGCGGCGCAGCGACGCGGACGACGCGGAGCGCCTGCCGCCCGGCCAGTACCTGACCTACGACTTCCCGGTGCTCTCGGCCGGCCCGACACCGCGGACCCGGCTCGAGGACTGGACGTTCACGGTCGCCTACGGCGAGGACCGGCGTACGTGGACGTGGGACGAGTTCCGCGCGCTCCCGACCGAGGAGCCGACGGTCGACATCCACTGCGTGACGAAGTGGTCGAAGTTCGACACGGCCTGGGAGGGCGTCTCCGTCGACGCGCTCCTCGACGGCTTCGAGCACGACGCCGCCCACGCGCTCGCCCTCTGCGACGGCGGCTACACGACCAACGTCCCGCTCGAGGACCTCACCGGCGGGCGCGCCTGGGTGGCGTTCGCCTTCGACGGCGAGCCGCTCGACCCCGAGCACGGCGGGCCCGCGCGCCTGCTCGTCCCCACCTCTACTTCTGGAAGTCCGCGAAGTGGATCCGCGCGCTCCGGCTCCAGGACGATGACGAGCCGGGCTTCTGGGAGACGAACGGCTACCACAACTACGGCGACCCGTGGCGCGAGCAGCGGTACTGGGGCGACTGACGTGGCAGCTCGCGACGGTCGCCGACGCCGTCGCGGAGACGGCCGAGGTCCGCACGCTCGTCCTCGACGTCCCTGACTGGCGCGGGCACCTCGCGGGGCAGCACCTCGACGTCCGGCTCACCGCCGAGGACGGCTACCAGGCGCAGCGGAGCTACTCGATCGCGTCGGCGCCCGGCGAGCGGCTCGCGATCACGGTGCAGCGCCTGGCCGACGGCGAGGTCTCGCCGTACCTCGTGGACGAGCTCCGGCCGGGCGACGAGCTCGAGCTGCGCGGCCCGATCGGCGGCTACTTCGTGTGGGCGCCGGGACGCGGCGGGCCGCTCCTCCTCGTCGGCGGCGGCTCGGGCATCGTGCCGCTGATGGCGATGATCCGCGCGCGCGCCGAGGCGGGCGACGAGACGCCGGTGCGGCTCCTCTTCTCGTCCCGCACGATCGACGACGTGATCTACCGCGAGGAGCTCGACCGGCTCGCGGGCGGCGCGCTCGAGGTCGTCCACACGCTCACGCGCGCCCGGCCCGACGGCTGGTCGGGCTACGCGCGCCGGGTCGACGCCGCGATGCTGCAGGAGGTGGCGTGGCCGCCCGACGCGGGCGCCGCGACGTTCGTCTGCGGCTCGACGCCGTTCGTGGAGCAGGTGTCGAGCACGCTCGTCGACCTGGGGCACCCGCCGGAGAGCATCAGGACCGAACGCTACGGCGGAGTCGGCGGATGACCGAGACGTACCTCGACGGGAACGCGATCGGCGGCCTGCTGTGGGAGGTCTTCGGCGTCGAGATGACGGTCGCCACCGGCGTCTGCGGCGGCTGCGGGGCGAGCCGCGCCGTGGCCGAGCTGCACGTGTACGTGCGCGCCGCCGGCACGGTCGTCCGCTGCCCGTCGTGCGACACGGTCCTCCTCACCGTGGTCGAGGCGCCGGGCCGCCGCTGGGTCGGCCTCTCCGGGCTCGCGCGCCTCGAGGTGCCGCGAGCCGAGAGTTAGTGGCTCAGAGCCACTAGCTCCTACCTCGCCCCGGTGAAGCCGCCGCCCGCGTCCCGCGTCAGCCGCGAAGCGACGTAGACCGGGATCGCCGACAGCAGGATCACGAACAGCGCCACGACGTTCACGACCGGCAGCTGGTTCGGGCGGGAGAGGTTGTTGAGGATCCAGATCGGGAGCGTCTGGTCGCCGCCGGCGGTGAACGTCGTCACGATCACCTCGTCGAACGAGAGCGCGAACGCGAGCAGGGCGCCGGCCAACAGCGCCGTGCGCGTCGCGGGGAAGAGCACGTGCCGTGCCGTCTGCCAGGTCGTCGCGC
Organism: uncultured Thermoleophilia bacterium; assembly: GCA_963733995.1. Taxonomy (GTDB): domain Bacteria; phylum Actinomycetota; class Thermoleophilia; order Gaiellales; family Gaiellaceae; genus DATHTC01. Next base: position 194,854 of record CAVTFO010000022.1, on the reverse strand, counting down.
CGAGGTCGGCGCTCGCCTCCTCGAACGAGCCCGACGTCCGCCGCAGGCGCGCGATCACGTTGTTGTAGACGACGACGATGCAGAAGGTCGCGTGGGCGACGATCAGCGTCAGCAGCCCGAGCCGCACTTCGAAGGTGTTGAAGGTCGCGTTCAGCGCCATGCCCGTGACGATCCCGGGGAGCGCGATCGGGAGGATGACGAGGAACGACAGCGTCTCGCGCCCGAAGAAGTGGTGCCGCGCGACCGCGAGCGAGAGGAGCGTCCCCATCGCCAGCGCGAGGAGCGTCGCGCCGAGCGCGACCTGCAACGAGTAGAGGAAGCGCGTCCCGGGCGCCCGGGTTGTCGAGGGCGCGACGGAACCACTCGGTCGTGAACCCGTCGAGCGGCCACGCCTGGATGCGGGAGTCGTTGAAGGCGTAGAGCGCGACGATCGCGAGCGGCGTCCAGATGAAGACGAGCGTGAGCGCGGTGGCGATGCGCAGGCCGAGGCGGGCGAGGGGCGAGATCGTCACAGCTCGTCGAAGGCCCCGAGCTTCCGCGCGACGAGCAGGTAGGCGATCATCACCACGATCGGCACTGTGGCGAACGCCGCCGCGAGCGGGAGGTTGTTCGCCACGCCGACGTTCACGTAGACGACGTTGGCGATGAACTGCGTCGACGAGAGGAGCTGCGGCGTGATGAAGTCGCCGAGCGTCAGCGAGAACGTGAAGATCGAGCCGGCCACCATCGCCGGGAAGACGAGCGGGAGCACCACGCGCCGGATCGTCGTCCACGCCCGGCCGCCGAGGTCGGACGACGCCTCGAGCATCGAGTCCGGGATCCGCTCGAAGCCGGCGTAGACCGGCAGGATCATGAACGGCAGCCAGAGGTAGCTCATCACGAGCCAGACGGCGACGTTGCCGTAGCCCGGGCCCGAGAGGCCGAACGGCTCGAGCAGCCAGTTCACGAAGCCGTTCTCGGCGAGCATGATCCGCCAGGCGTAGACCTTGACCAGGTAGCTCGTCCAGAGCGGCATGAGGATCGCGACGACGAGCAGCGCCCGCGTCCGCGGCGAGGCGACCTTCGCGAGGTAGAAGGCGATCGGGAGCGCGAGCAGCGCGTCGGTGACGGTCACCGCCGCGGCGATCCCGATCGTCCGCAGCGCGATCCGGCGGTAGACGTCGCTCTCCCAGAGCAGCCGGAAGTTGTCGAACGAGTACTCGTGGACGATCTCCGCGGTGAACGGGTCGAGCCGCCAGAGCGCGGCCACGAACAGGACGACCAGCGAGCCGAGGTACGCGACCACCAGCCACCCGACCGGGGCGGCGAGGAGCGCGCCCAGCCCGGCCTTCCGGTGGCGGTGGAAGAACGAGGCGAGCGCGCCGTCCCGCGGCCTCTCCGGGACGGCGTGCTCGCGTGTCAGTCAGAGCGACCCCCGCTCGAGACTGCCGCAGGCTACCCCTTTACCTCGGTCCAGCCCTGGACCCATTCGGAGTAGTCCTTGCAGATGGCACCACGCCCGTCGAGGCACTCCTTCGTCGGCGTCGTCCAGTACCACACCTGGTCGAAGTACTCCTCGTCGTCGGCGTGGAAGGTCTCGCAGTGGTTCGGCGTCGGCGGTCTCGGCGCACGCCTTCGCGTTCGAGGGCGCCTCGCCGAACCACTCCGCCACGCCCGCGTTCGCCTTCGGCGAGATGATGTGGTCCATCCACTTGTACATGCAGTTCGGATGCTCGGCGTCCGACGCGATCATCCAGGTGTCGGACCAGCCGGTCGAGCCCTCCTTGGGCAGCGTGGTCTCGATCGGCACCTTGTCGGCCGCGGCGAGGTTGGCGATGACCTGCCAGGTCGTGCCGACCACGGAGTCGCCCGACTTGAAGGCCGCGAGCTCCTTCGTGTAGTCCGACCAGTACTCGCCGATGATCCCGCGCTGCTTCTTCAGCAGGTCGATCGCGGCCTGGAACTGCTCGTCGTCGAGGGCGTACGGGTTCTTGATCCCGAGGTCGGGCTGGGTCGCCATCAGGTACAGCGCCGCGTCGGCGATGTAGATCGGCGAGTCGTAGGCCGTGACCTTGCCCTTGTACGGCGAGTTCTCGTCCCAGACGACGCTCCAGCTGTCGGGCGCCGGCGTCGACCTGGTCGGTGCGCCACATCAGCAGGTTCGCGCCGCGGCCGTGCGGGACGCCGTACATCTGCCCGTCGACCGAGTTGTGGGGCTGCTGCTTCAGCGCGTCGTAGACGTCGGCGTAGTTCGGGATCAGGTCGGTGTTGACGGGCGCGACGTCGCCGCCGGCGATCAGACGCAGCGTCGCGTCGCCCGAGGCCGAGACGCCGTCGTAGTTGCCCGTCCGCATCAGCGTCACCATCTCGTCGGAGGTGTTGCCGACCTTGGTGTTGACCTGGCAGCCGGTCTCCTGCTCGAAGTCGGTGACCCAGTCCACCTTCGGGTCGGTCGACCCGTCCTCGACGTAGCCGGCCCAGGCGATCAGGTTGAGCTCACCCTCGCCCTCCCCGACCGCGTCGGCAGGTTCGCCGCCGCGCCCGTCGTCTCGGTCGCGCCGGTCGCGCCGCGCCCGAGCCCTCCTCGTCGTCGTCTCCGCCGCAGCCGGCGGCGACGAGCGACAGCGACGCGACGAGCAGAGCCAGAACGGCCCAGCCGAGCCATCGCCTCCGCGGGTGACTCATCCTCGTCTCCTCCTTCTCGATGGGGATCGTGTGCTCCGGCCTCCACTCGAGCAGGACCGGACGGCCCCGCTCCTCGAGCGCCTCCGCAGACGAGCGCTCCAGGTTCTGGCGGACGACGGCGAGCGTGCCGCCGTCGTCGAGCTCGACGACGTAGCGCGTGAGGACGCCGACGTAGACGACGTCGCGCACGTGCCCGCCCTCGACGCGGGCGCCGGGCTCCCGCGCGTCGGACTCGTCGAGGATGCGGATCTTCTCCGGGCGGATCGCGAAGCGGCGGCCGTCGCGCTCGAGCACGTTCGAGGTGCCGACGAAGCCGGCGACGAACTCCGTCGCGGGCCGCTCGTAGACCTCGGCCGGCGCGCCGACCTGCTCGATCCGGCCGCGGTTGAACACGGCCAGGCGGTCGCTCATCGTCAGCGCCTCCTCCTGGTCGTGGGTGACGTAGACGAAGGTGATCCCGACCTCGCTCCTGGATGCGCTTCAGCTCCACCTGCATCTCCTGGCGCAGCTTCAGGTCGAGCGCGCCGAGCGGCTCGTCGAGGAGGAGCACCTGCGGCCGGTTCACGATCGCGCGCGCGAGCGCGACGCGCTGGCGCTGCCCGCCCGAGAGCTGGTTCGGCTTGCGGCCGCCGAACCCGTCGAGCCGCACCATCTCGAGCGTCTCGTCCACGCGCTCGCGCGCGCTCGCGCCGCGGCACCTTGCGGATGCGCAGCCCGTACTCGACGTTCTCGGCCACGGTCATGTGCGGGAAGAGCGCGTAGTCCTGGAAGACGGTGTTCACGTCGCGGTCGAACGGCGGCACGCGCGTCACGTCCCGGCCCGCGAGCTCGATGAGCCCCTCGTCCGGGAGCTCGAACCCCGCGATCATCCGCAGCATCGTCGTCTTCCCGGACCCGGACGGCCCGAGGAGCGAGAAGAACTCGCCGTCGCGCGACCTCGAGGTCGACGTGGTCGACGGCCGCGACGTCGCCGAAGCGCTTCACGAGCCCGGTGCCGCGGACCGCCGATCGCCGCGCCGGCCTCCGGCGGCAGGCGTTACTCGGCTCGAGCACCGTCGCCAAGCGACTCCTCGAGGATCGCGAGCCCCCGGTCGAGCTCGTCGTCGGTGGCGACGAGCGGGACGAGGATCCGGATCACGTTCGCGTCGAGGCCGCAGCTGAGGAGCACGAGGCCCGCGGTCGAAGGCGCGCCGTACGACCTCGGCCGCGAGCCCGGCCGCAGGGGCTCGCGTCGCCGAGGTCCTCCACGAGCTCGAGCGCCAGCATCGGCCCGAGCCCGCGGATCTCGCCGACGTGCGGGTGGCCCGCCGCGATCCGCTCGAGGCCGCCGCGGAGCCGGGCCGCGACCTCCTCCGACCGCGCGCGGAAGCCGGGATCCTCCACCGCGTCGAGGACCGCGAGCGCCGCCGCGCAGGCGACCGGGTTGCCGCCGAAGGTGCCGCCCAGCCCGCCCGGCGCCGGCGCGTCGAGGAGCTCGGCGCGCCCGGTCACCGCCGCCAGCGGCAGCCCGCCGCCGAGCGACTTCCCCGAGACGAGCAGGTCGGGCTCGACGCCGTAGTGCTCGATCGCCCACATCGGCCCGGTCCGGCCCACGCCGGACTGCACCTCGTCGTCGACGTACACGATCCCGTGCCGCCGGCAGAGCTCGGCCAGGCGCCCGGGGAAGTCCTCGGGCATGACGATGAAGCCGCCCTCGCCCTGCACCGGCTCGAGCACGACGCAGGCGACGCTCTCCGGATCGACCTCGGCGGCGAAGAGCCGCTCGAGCGCCGCGATCGAGTCGTCGGAGGAGACGCCGCGGTACGGGTACGGCGCGGGCACGCGGTAGACCTCCGGCGCGAACGGGCCGAAGCCGCGCCGGTAGACGAGCTTGTGCGTCATCGTCATCGTCAGCAGCGTCCGCCCGTGGAAGGCGTTGTCGAAGACGACGACCGCCGGCCGCCCGGTCGCGGCGCGGGCGATCTTGACCGCGTTCTCGATCGCCTCGGCGCCGGAGTTGAGGAGCAGCGACTTCTGCTCCTCGCCTGCGCACGGCGACAGCTCGCCGAGGCGCCGGCAGACGTCGACGTACGGCTCGTAGGTCCCGACCATGAAGCACTGGTGCAGGTAGCGGTCGACCTGCGCGTGGATCGCGGCGGCGACGGGCTCGAAGCCGTGCCCGGTGTTCTGGCAGCCGATCCCGCCGGCGAAGTCGACGTACTCGTTGCCGTCGACGTCGACGATGGTCGCGCCGTGGGCGCGGTCGACGACGAGTCGCGGCGTCGAGACGCCGCGCGCGACCCAGCGGGCCCGCTCCTCGAGGACGCGGCGCGGCCGCCGTCTGCTCCCGCAGGGACATCGGGGCGATTCTCCCTGCGCCACTCCGGCCGTCACAACGGCCCGGGTGGCGAGATGCGGGCGGTGCCTTTTGGCCGCGCTGTCGAGTCGCCGCGCGAATCTGGTCGCCTTGCGATCGGATCGTCCCCCGACTACGGTTGGCCGCGATGTCGAACGGAGCGCCGACGCGTGCTGACCGTCCGCGACATCGCGGAGCTCCCCGGCCTCTCCCTCGCCGTCGCCGCCGGCGCCGAAGGGCTCGGCACCGAGATCCGCTGGCTCCACGTCTCGGAGCTGGCCGACCCGACGGCGTGGCTCGAGGGCGGCGAGCTGCTCCTCACCACCGGCCTCGGCGTCGGCGACCTCGCCTCGACGCAGCGCGCGTACGTCCGGCGCCTCGCCGACCACGGGCTCGCCGGGCTCTGCTTCGGGCTCGGCTTCGGCTTCGCGGACGTGCCGCCGGCGCTCGTCGAGGAGGCCGAACCGCCGCGGCTTCCCGGTCGTCGCCGTGCCGTACGACACGCCCTTCATCGCGATCACGAAGGCGGCCTTCGCCCACCTCGCGAACGAGGAGCTCGAGCGGGTCACGCAGGCGCTCGAGGTGCAGGAGCGGCTCGCGCAGGCGGTGCTCGACGGCCGCGGCGTGCAGGCGCTGCTCGCGATCCTCTGCGAGCGGCTGCGCGTCTCGCTCGCGCTCGTGGACGAGAGCGGCCGCGTGATGGGCGAGCGCCACGCGGGCCGCCGGCTCTCGTTCGACGGCGCGCTCGAGCTGCCCGTGGTCGCCCACGGCGAGACGGCGATCCTCAAGGTCGCGCGCGAGCGCGAGTCGCTCTCGGACTACGACCGGCTCGTGCTGCACCACGGCCAGACCGCGCTCGCGTTCGAGCTCTCGCGCAGACGCGCCGTGTCGGCGGCCGAGCTCCGGCTCGCCGGCGACCTGCTCGAGGACCTCGAGCACGACCGGCTCGACGCGCGCGACGTCTCGCGCCGCATCTCCGCGTTCGGCCTCGACCCGGACCGGCGCTACGCGGCGCTGCTCGCCGAGGGCGAGACCGGGCGCCTCGTCCGAGCGCCTGCGCGCGGCGGTCGCGCGGGAGCTCGACGGCCGCGGGCTGCTCTACCTCTCCGCCGCGCGCCGCGACCGCGCCGCGTTCCTGCTCGAGGCCGAGGGCGAGGAGGACGTGCTCGCAGCTCGCGGAGGCGGTCGTCGAGGCCGAGCCGTCGGCCACGGGTCGGCGTCGGCCGCCCGGGCACCGGCCGCGACCTCGGACGCAGCCTGCTCGAGGCGCGCGCCGCGCTCGACGCCGGCGCGGGCCGCATCGCCTCGTACCGCGACCTCGGCTCGCTCGAGCTCCTCCTCGGCCTCCCGGACGCCGCCCTCGAGGCGTTCGTCGACCGGGTGCTCGGCCCGGTCGAGCGCTCCGGCCCGCTCGTCGACTCGCTCCGCGCCCTGCTCGACTCCGGGTGCCGCTGGAGCGAGGCGGCCGACCGGCTCGGCGTCCACCGGCACACGCTCCGCTACCGCATGGAGCGGCTCGAGGAGCAGACCGGACGCCATCCCGACCGCCCCGCGGAGCGGATGGAGCTGTGGCTCGCGGTCAAGGCGGTGCAGGCGCTCGCACGCCCGCGGCAACGGCCGCGGACGCGACGCCGTTCACGCCTAGCCCGCAAAGGGCACGCAAAGTGTGTGGCTAGCCGTATACGAACGGCCATTCCGGCGGTCGAGGATATGCCTGTGACCGCCACCGTCCTGATCGTCGACGACCACCCGAGCTTCCGCGCCACCGCGCGCGTGCTGTTGGAGTCGGAGGGGTTCGAGGTCGTCGGGGAGGCGGAGGACGGCGGCTCGGCGCTCGCAGCGCGCCGAGGAGCTCCACCCGGAGATCGTGCTGCTCGACGTGCAGCTGCCCGACATCGACGGGTTCGAGGTCGCGTCGCGCCTGACGGGCGACGGCGACGGCCCGCGCGTCGTGCTCGTGTCGAGCCGCGACCGCGCGGACTACGGCTCGCGGATCGAGGAGTCCGGCGCCTCGGGGTTCATCGCGAAGGCCGAGCTGTGCGGCCCCGCGCTCGCAGCCCTGCTGGGGTAGCCGCGCGCCGCAGCACGAGGCTACTGTCGTTCGGATGACGACGCGCAGGGCAGCCGCGATCTGGACGTTCGCGCTCGGCGTGGTCGTCGCGGCGTGCGTGCTCGTGTTCACGAGCGACCACGTCGAGAACCCCGCCGCGACCGCCGTGCTCGCCTGCGCCGCCGGCCTCGCGTTCGTCACCGCCGGGCTCATCGCCTGGGTCCGCCGCCCGCGCAACGGCAGCGGCAAGCTGATGACGCTCGTCGGCCTCACGTCGTTCTTCGGCGTCGCTCGCGGTCGCGAACGACTCGACGCTGTTCACGATCGGGCTCTCGCTGGGGTCGATCGTCTTCGCGCTCTTCCTCCACTTCGTGCTCGCGTTCCCCTCGGGCCGGCTCGAGGACGCGGCCGCCCGCGCGGCGGTGATCGGCGCCTGGACGCTCGCGACGCTGGGCCAGCTCGCGATCCTGCTCGTCACGCCGAGCTCGGACCTGTGCGACGAGGGCGTCACCTGCCCCTCGAACCGCCTGCTCGTGGAGGACTCGGACACCGCCGCGGTGATCGTCGGCTCGCTCGTCCAGATCGGCGCGATCGCCGTCGCGGCCACGGCGATCACGATCCTCTGGCGCCGCTACGACCGCGCGTCGCCGGCGCTGCGCCGCACCCTGGCCCCGGTCTACCTCACCTCGACGATCGTGATCGTCTCGCTGCTGGTCGTCTTCGTCGCGGAGTGGCTGTCGGACACGCTCGTCGACGTCCTCGCGTGGGTGACGGTCGTCGGCCTGCTGTCCGTGCCGCTCGCGTCGCTCCTCGGCCTGCTCGAGCGGAAGCTCTCGCGCGCGGCCGTCAGCGAGCTCGTCGTCGAGATCGGGCGCGACCGCGGCCCCGACGGGATCGAGTCGTCGCTGCGGCGCGTCCTCCACGACCCGACGCTGACGCTGGCGCGCTGGGACGAGGAGCACGGCGTGTTCGTCGACCACGACGGCACGCCGGTCGACGCCGCCCACGCGAACGGCGCCCGACAGGCGACGCTCGTGGAGCGCGGCGGCCAGCCGATCGCGACGATGATCCACGACCCGTCCCTGCTCGACAACCGCGACCTGCTCGACGCCGTCTCGGCCGCGGCGGGGATGGCGATCGAGAACGAGCGCCGGTTCGAGGCGCTCGCGCGCACCGAGACGCGCACGCGCGCGCTCCTCGACGCGATCCCGGACCTGATGTTCCGGATCGCGCGCGACGGCACCTACCTCGACTTCAAGGCCGAGAGCACCCGCGACCTCTACGACAGCGAGGTCGTCGGCCGCACCGTGCGCGAGCGCCTCCCGGCCGAGCCCGCCGAGCGGATCATGCGCGCCGGCGAGCGCGCGCTCGCGACCGGCGAGGTGCAGACGATCGAGTACGAGCTCGACTTCGGCGTCGAGGTGCGGACGTACGAGGGACGCGTCGTCGCGGCCGGCGACGAGGAGTTCATGCTCATCGTCCGCGACTTCACCCAGCGGGTCCGCCGCGAGATCGCGCTGGAGCGCAGCGAGTCCCGCACGCGGGCGCTGCTCGACGCGATCCCCGACATCATGTTCCGGATCGGGAGCGACGGCGTCTACCGCGGCTACAAGGCCGACGATCCCGACCTCCTCCTGCTGCCGCCCGAGGAGTTCATGGGCCGGGCCGTCCGCGACGTGCTGCCGGTGGACGTGGCCGAGGCGATCATGGCCTGCGGCGAGCGGGCGCTCGAGGGCGGGACGTCCGAGCCGATCGAGTACGACCTCGAGCTGAGCGGTCAGCACCGGTTCTTCGAGGGCCGCGTCGCCCGCGTCGACGAGGACGAGTTCCTCCTCATCGTCCGCGACTTCACCTCGCGCCGGCGGCAGGACGACGAGCTGCTCGCGCTCCACCGCCAGCTCGAGCAGCGCCTCGGCGAGCTCGAGCGCGAGCGCGACATGACCGACCGCGTCGTGAACGGCGCTCCGAGCATCCTCGTCCTGCTCGACGAGGCCGGCGGCATCATCCGCGTGAACCGGCGCGGCGTCGAGCTGCTCGGCTACGTCGACCGCGACGAGCGCGTGCTCGGGCGGCCGTTCTGGGAGATCTTCGTCGCGCGCGCACACCGGGAGGCGACCCGCGACGGGTTCCGGGCGATGCGGCGGCACCCCGACGCCGACGAGCGCGAGGGCCGCTGGGAGACGGCCACGGGCGAGGAGCTCGCGGTCATGTGGAACGTCTCGCCGCTGCCCGAGGACGAGGGCATGGGCCGCTACCTCCTCGCCGCGCAGGACGTGACGCAGCAGACGCACCAGCGCGAGGAGCTGGCCGCCTCGCGCGCGCGCATCGTCCAGGCCGCGGACGACGCGCGGCGTCGGCTCGAGCGGAACCTCCACGACGGCGCGCAGCAGCGCCTCGTCTCGCTCTCCCTCGCCCTGCGGCTCGCGCAGGCGAAGGTGACCGCCGACCCGGACGGGGCCGACGCGGTGCTCCAGTCGGCGCGCGAGGAGCTCGCGCTCGCGCTCGAGGAGCTGCGCGAGCTCGCGCGCGGGATCCACCCCGCGGTGCTGACCGAGCGCGGGCTCGGGCCGGCGCTCGAGTCGCTCGCGTCGCGGTCGCCGCTGCCGGTGCTCGTCGACGCGCCCGAGGAGCGCCTGCCGGAGCCGGTCGAGGCGGCGGCGTACTTCGTCGTCTCGGAGGCGCTCGCGAACGTGGCGAAGTACGCGCAGGCGTCCGAGGCCGCCGTGCGCGTCGCGCGGTCGAACGGCCGGGTCGTGGTCGAGGTGCGCGACGACGGCGTCGGCGGCGCGGAACCGGGCTCCGGCTCGGGCCTCCGCGGCCTCGCCGACCGCGTCTCCGCGCTGAGCGGGACGCTGACGATCGAGAGCCCCCGCGGCGTCGGTACGGTCATCCGTGCGGACATCCCGCTCGGCGTGACGTAGCGTTCCCCCCGTGTCGTCCCTCCCGAGCGGCCCCGTCACCTTCCTCTGCGTCGACGTCGAGGGCTCGACGCGGCTCGCGTCCGACCTCGGCGAGCACTGGGGCGACGTGCTCGGGCGCATCCGCGCCGCCGTCCGCGACGCGATCTCGGCCGAGGGCGGCGTCGTCGTCGACGCGCGGGGCGACGAGCTCTTCGCGGCGTTCGAGGCGCCCGGAGCCGCGCTCGCGGCCGCCGAGGACGTGCACCGGCGGCTCGCCGACGAGGAGTGGCCGGAGGACGCGCGCGTCCGCATGCGCGCCGGGCTTCACACGGGCCTGCCGATGCTGGCCGACGACGGCTACGTCGGCATCGAGGTGCACCGCGCGCACCGGATCGCCGCCGCCGGGCACGGAGGGCAGATCGTCCTCTCCGAGCCGACGGTTAACCTCCTCACCCATGTGTCCGTCCGCGAGCTCGGCACCTTCCGCCTCCGCGACCTCCCGCAGCCCGAGCGCATCTTCCAGGTCGGAGACGCCGACTACCCGCCGCTGCGCGACGCCGTCGCCGCGGAGGCGCGCATGAAGATCGTCATCGCCGACGACTCCGTCCTCCTGCGCGAGGGGATCGTCCGCCTGCTCGAGGAGGCGGGCTTCGAGGTCGCCGCGCAGTCGGGCACGCGCGAGGACGTCCTCCGGCACGTGGCGATGCACAAGCCGGACGTCGCGATCGTGGACATCCGCATGCCGCCGACCCACACCGACGAGGGCCTCCGCGCCGCGAAGGAGATCCGCGAGCGCTTCCCCGACACGGGCGTGCTCGTCCTCTCGCAGTACGTCGAGCCGGCGTACGCGATGGAGCTCCTCTCCGAGTCGGCCGAGGGCGTCGGCTACCTGCTGAAGGACCGCGTCTCCGACGTCGACGAGTTCGCCGCGGCCGTGCGCCGCGTCGGCGAGGGCGGCTCGGCGCTCGACCCCACGGTCGTGAGCCAGCTCGTCGGCCGCCGCCGCCGCGAGGACCCGCTCGAGGACCTCTCCCCGCGCGAGCGCGAGGTGCTCGAGCTCATGGCCGAGGGACGCTCGAACCAGGCCATCTCGGAGCGCCTCTTCATCACCCCGCGCGCCGTCGAGAAGCACGTCACGAGCATCTTCCAGAAGCTCCGCCTCCCCGCCTCCGCGGAGGACCACCGCCGGGTGCTGGCGGTGCTGACCTACCTCCGCGGGTAGAGCTTTCCGCACTTGCAGACGCCAGGCCGCCGCATGGTCTGGCAGCGGCGCGCGGGCGATCCTCCTCGAGGTCAACGAGACGCAGGAGAGATCACCGATGACCCCCTTGAAGCGCTCCAACACCATCGCCGCCCGCATGGGCCGCTGGAGCGCGAGCCACCGCAAGACCGCGATCCTCGGGTGGCTCGCGTTCATCGTCGCGGCCGCCGTCATCGGCGGGGCGGTGGGCATGCAGAAGCTGGACGACGACGAACTCGGGATCGGAGAGTCCGGGCGCGCCCAGCAGATCGTCAACGCGGGCGACTTCCGCGACTCGGCCGACGAGAGCGTCTTCGTCGAGAGCGAGTCGGCGACGGCGTCCGACCCGGCCTTCCGCGCCGTGGTCGCCGACGTGACGGCCGCGCTCGCCGGCAAGGAGGGCGTGAGCAACGTCCGCTCGCCGCTCGACGAGGACGGCGCCAACCTCGTCTCCGCCGACGGCCACGCCGCGCTGATCCAGTTCGAGCTCGCCGACGACGCCGAGCAGGCGACCGAGACCGTGAAGCCGATCCTGGCCGCGGTCGCGGACGTCCAGTCGGCGAACCCGGAGTTCCGCGTCGAGCAGTTCGGCGCCGCCAGCGCCACGCTCGCCCTCGACGACACGATCGGGAAGGACTTCACCCGCGCGGAGTACACGGCGCTGCCCGTGACGCTCGGGATCCTCATCGTCGTCTTCGGCGCGCTCGTCGCCGCGGGCATCCCGATGCTGCTCGGCCTCACCGCCGTCATGGCCGCGATCGGCCTGCTCGCGATCCCGAGCCAGCTCTTCGCGATGGACGAGGCCGCGAACTCCGTGATCCTGCTCGTCGGGCTCGCGGTCGGCGTCGACTACTCGCTCTTCTACCTCAAGCGCGAGCGCGAGGAGCGGGCCGCCGGCAAGGGCCCGGAGGCCGCCCTCGAGGCCGCCGCCGCCACGTCCGGCCGGGCCGTGCTCATCTCCGGCCTGACGGTCATCGCCGCGCTCGCCGGCATGTTCCTCGGCGGCACCGCGATCTGGACGTCGATCGGGATCGGCACGATCATGGTCGTCGCGATCGCGATCGCCGGCTCGCTGACCGTGCTGCCCGCGACGCTGTCGTGGCTCGGCGACCGGGTGGACAAGGGCCGCATCCCGTTCCTCGGCAAGCGGGCCCAGGTCGGCGAACGGCTCCCGCTTCTGGGGCGCCGTGCTCGACCGCGTGCTCGCCCGCCCGCTCGTCTCGGCCGTCGCGGCCGCCGGCCTGCTGGTCGTGCTGGCGCTGCCGCTGCTCGGGATGAAGACCGAGCTGACCGGCATCAACGACCTGCCGCGCTCGCTCGCGATCATGCAGACCTACGACCGGATCCAGGCCGAGTTCCCCGGCGGCCCGCTTCCCGCCGTGGTGGCCGTCGAAGCCACGGACGTGACGGCCCCGGCCGTGCAGGACGCGATCGGCGACCTCCGCACCGAGGCGATCGCGACCGGCCTCATGGCCGACCCGATCGACGTGCGAGGTGAGCCCGAACCGCCGCGTCGCGATCGTGTCGGTCCCGCTCGCCGGCGGCGGCACCGACGACACGTCGTTCCGGGCCCTCGCCGCCCTGCGCGACGACGTCGTCCCGGCGACCGTCGGCCGCGTCGACGGCGTCGAGGCCGCGGTGACCGGCGAGACGGCCGTGTCGAAGGACTTCAACGACCTGATGGCGCAGCGGATGCCGCTCGTCGTCGGCTTCGTCCTGCTCCTCGCCTTCGGCCTGCTGCTCGTCGCCTTCCGCTCGATCGTGATCGCGGCGAAGGCGATCGTCCTCAACCTGCTGTCGGTGGCCGCCGCCTACGGGCTCCTCGTGGCCGTCTTCCAGTGGGGCTGGGGCGAGAGCATCCTCGGCTTCGACTCGACCGGGGCGATCACCGCGTGGCTGCCGCTGTTCATGTTCGTGATCCTCTTCGGGCTTTCGATGGACTACCACGTGTTCATCCTGAGCCGCGTGCGTGAGGCCTACGACCGCGGCATGTCCACGGAGGACGCCGTCGCGCACGGGATCAAGTCCACGGCGGGCGTCGTCACGGCGGCGGCGACGGTGATGGTGGCCGTGTTCGCCATCTTCGTCACGCTCTCGACCGTCGACATGAAGCAGCTGGGCTTCGGCCTCGCGGCCGCGATCCTCATCGACGCGACGATCGTCCGGGGCGTCCTGCTCCCGGCGGCGATGAAGCTGCTGGGCGACTGGAACTGGTACCTGCCGCGCTGGCTGCACTGGCTCCCCGAGCTCGAGCACGAGCAGGCGCCGGAGGCCCCGCCGGTTCCGGCCTCGGTCTAGCGCACGACCTTCGCGAAGGACGACGGAGGCCCCGACTCCCCCGGGGCCTCCGTTGTGTCTCAGCCCACGAAGCGGCAGGCGCGGGCAAGCGAGACGTCGTCGTCCGGCCCGTCGCGGAAGCGCCACAGCTCGCGCTTGCGCCCGGTCGGCGAGACGACGAGCGCGATCGACCCGAGCGCCCCGCGGCCGTCGCGCGCCGCCGTGTAGTGGATCCCGAGCTCGTGGTCCGGCGAGTGCGGCGTCCCCTTCAGCGTCGTCGCCTCGAGCCCCTCCCGGAGCGCCTCGAGCGTGACCGTGTGCGGGAAGTTGTACTTGCCGCCCCCGCCGACGGACGAGACGAGCGAGAGGCTCGGCGACACGGCCTCGACGAGCCCGAGGTTGAGCCCGTGCTTCGAGGCGTGGTGCGGCACCTTGAACACCTCCGCCCCGAGCGCGTCGGGACCGAGCTCGCGCTCCAGCTCCTCCGCGAGCGGCCCCGTCCGCGAGTCGATCTCCGGGAAGTCGGTGAGGACGTATGCCCACGACGCGAGCAGCGAGTCGGCGCCCAGGAGGAACGTGCGCGTCTTCCCCCGCAGCCCGACGTAGCGGCGCCGCGCGCCCCGCTGCTCGACGCGCGACGCGGGGAACTCGAGCTTCAGCGAGATCGACGCGTCGTTGAGGTCGACGCCGTAGGTGTCGAAGCGGCGCCGCAGCGCCACCGCCGGCGAGAGGACGACGACCTTCACGCGGCCGACGAACCGCGTCGTCCCGCTCGTCGGCTGCGTGTGCTGGACGTGCGGGTCGGAGTCCTCGAGGAACTGCATCGTCTGCTGGTACGCCGCGGTCGTGTGCCAGTAACCCGGCTCCCAGTACTCGCGCACGTTCTCGCCGAACCGACGGAGGAACTCGGGCATCCCCGAGATGTGGTCGTCGTGCGGGTGGGTGCCGACGACGAGCGGGAAGAGATGGCCGTCGGCGGGCACGGCCGGGAAGAGCGGCGTGCCGCGAAGCGTCTCGAGCAGCGCCGGCAGCTTCCCGGCACGGCCGACGTCGACGACGATCGCGCGCCGCGTCCCGTCCGCCCGGGCGGGCAGGAGGAACAGCTGCAGGTCGCCGTCGCCGACGTTGAGGAGGAAGTACACGAGGTCCTCCGGATCGATCCGCGCGAGGAAGTCGTCGTCGCGGAGGACGCCGTCCGGAAGCGGTCTCGGGACGTTCGGCGCGACCGCGCTCATAGGGCAACCTCGATTGCCCTATGAGCGGGGAGGGGTGTGGGGAACCGGGAGGTTCCCCACGCTTTCACGAAGAAGGGGGCACGCGGGGGAAACATGGTTTCCCCCGCGGGAGCGAGCCGACGGCGAGCGACGCTCATGCCGGCTCCACCTGCTCCATCTCCTTCGCCTGCCCCGGCGTGAGCGTCGGCGCGACGGCCGCGAAGAACGCCTCCTTGGCCTTGTCGCGGGCGGGCTCTCGGAGGTCGTGGACCGGACGCCGCAGCCACGCGCTCGGCGCGAGCAGGCGCTCCCCGGCCTCCTTCAGCCCGGACGGGCTGACGCGGGCGGCGAACACGTCGCCCATCCGGAGCGGACCGCGCTGGGGGAGGTCGCGCGCGAGGTAGCGCCGCAACGCTTCCGCCTCGGCGCGCGCCGTCTGCGCCGGCTCCTCCGGGAAGACGAGCCGGCCGCGGTCGTCGACGCCCGGCCACGGCGAGACGGACACGTCGACGGCGTCCCCGACGATCTCGTCGACGACCAGGTACGAGAGGCGCGCGAGCTCGTCGTCGGCGAGCTCGACTCCCTCGGGACGCCACGGGCGCGGCCCCGTCACTGGCTTCGATCCTCCCAGCGGCTCCGCCGGGAGTCAACGCGCATTCAGGTCCGGTTCGCCTTCCAGGCCCGGTACTCGTCGGGCATGCAGACGGCGCAGGGGCGGTAGCCGGCGGCGATCGCGGTCGCCTCGTCGGCGAAGAAGACGCGGTGCTTCACGTAGTGCCCCTTGGCGATCCAGCTGAGCGCGACGCGGCAGTCGAGGCGGCCGTAGCCCTTCGTTCGGCGATGCCCGCCGAGGGTGCCCGGCGTCGAGGAGAGGTACTCGCGGCCGTCCGCGCCGACGAGGCGGTACTGCTTCACACGGGATGAAACGCGCGGTGCGGCCGCCGTGTGAGGCGACTCGGCGCGCGGCCGTTAGCGACCCGGGCGCGTGCGAGTCGCCCTCGAACTGGTCGCCGAGCTCGCCGGGCGTCGACTCGGGCAGCACCGGGAACATCCCGCCGCCGCCGCCGCCGGTCGCCGCCGCGTCGTCGCGACGGTCGACGAAGCCCTCGTAGAAGTCCGACTCGCTTTCCGTGCTCGGGTCGACCCCGTCGTCCTGGGCTTCGACCTCCGCGGCCGGATGGTGCTCCCAGGGGTCGCCGGCCTCGGCGACGTCCGCGGGCTCCTCTTCGTCGGCGTCGCGCGATCCGAACAGGCGCTCGAAGAACCGCATCGCTCCTCCTTCCGGCCGGGGACTGTCGGTTCGCATCGTGCCGGGCCGCGGCCGGTGACGCAAACACGAGGAGAGCCGGAGGCGGGACTCGAACCCGCGACCCACGCTTTACAAGAGCGTCGCTCTACCAGCTGAGCTACTCCGGCCGACGAGCCGGATGGTAGCCCTGTCCTACGCCACGACCTGGCGCGACTGCTGGTGCTGGACGATCTTCCGCTTCACCCGCTGCAGGGCGTTGTCGATCGTCTTGCAGTCGCAGGCGAGCTCCGCCGCCATCTCCTCGTAGGACATGCCCTCGAGGTAGTGCCGGAGCGCGTCCGACTCGAGGCGCGAGAGGCCCGTGCCGAGGGTGAAGACGAGCGACTGGAGCTCCTCCGTCGAGATGACGATCACCGGCGGCTCGTCGACGGCCGGCCCCGGCAGCGCGTCGCCCAGCGTGCACTCGCCGTCCCCGTCCTGCCCGGCCGGCGTGTGGCTGAAGGAGACATACGTGTTCAGCGGCGCGTGCTTGAAGCGGGTCGCGGTCTTGATCGCGGTGATGATCTGGCGCGTGACGCAGAGCTCCGCGAAGCTGCGGAACGACGTCTCCATCTTCGGGTTGAAGTCGCGCACCGCCTTGTAGAGGCCGATCAGCCCCTCCTGGATGAGGTCCTCGGCGTCGCCGCCGGCCAGGAAGTAGGAGCTCGCCTTCAGCCGGACGAAGCCGGTGTAGCGCTTCATCAGCGCGTCCATCGAGGCCGTGTGCCCGTTGCGCGCACGGAGCACGAGCTGCAGATCCTCAAGCTCTCGTTGAGCCTTCTGGGCCGCCTGAGCGGCGGTTGCGGGCCGTGCACTCATCGCGTCGTCTCCCGTGGTTTGCGGGGTTCCCGAGCGGCCTGGTGGGCTTGGCTGTCGAGGAACTCTCACCCTGAGGTTGAGGGGAAGTTAGCAACGTGTCCAGGAAATTACAAGCGAACTTGCGCGGGACCCAAGGTAATACGAACGTGTGTTCGCTCTGCCGTGGACGCTAGGGTCTCGCGCCTGCACCCGCGTCGGGAGCTACTCGCCGCGCCGCAGCCGTTCGAGGCGCTCGCGCACCGCGGGGTCGAGGCGGTCGGCGAGCTCCGGCCGCGGCTCGCTCGGGCGCGTGGCCTGCTCGAGCTCTGCGAGGAAGATGCGCGAGCTCGTCGACCGCACCTCCTGGCCCGCGGTGCCGCGGATCGCGAAGTCGGAGGAGACGACCGCGACGGTCTCGCGGTCGCGGTTCTCGGCGGCGAGCCGCTCGAGGACCGCGTCGGCATCGGCGGCGAAGCGGACGCGGAGCGGGCCGATCGTCTCGTCGCGGCCGACCCCGTCGAACACGAGCACGCCCGCGCGCGCCGCGGAGCGGCGACGAAGCTCGCGAGCGCGTCGATCAGCTCCTCCGGCCGGCGCCAGTCGCCCGCGTGCAGCAGGTTCCAACCGTCGAACAGGTAGAGGGTCGGGTCAGCCATTGCCGCGCTGGCGCCTCGCCTCGTAGAGGAGCAGCGCCGCCGCGACGCTGACGTTCAGCGACTCGACGCGCCCGCGCAGCGGGATCGAGACGGCCGCGTCGCAGGTGCGGCGCACGAGCGGCCGCAGGCCCTTCCCCTCGGCGCCGAGCACGAGGGCCGCGCCGCCGGTGAGGTCGGTCTGCCACATCGGCGTCGCGTCCTCGCCCGTGTCGGCCGCGTACACCCACAGGTCGTCCCGCTTCACCTCGCCGAGGTAGCGCGCGAGGTTGGTGACGACGGCGATCGGCAGGTGCTCGACCGCGCCGGCCGACGCCTTGCAGACCGCGGCCGTGACGGTCGCCGAGCCGTGGGCCGGAACGACGATCCCGGTGGCGCCCGCGCCCTCCGCGCTCCGCGCCACGGCGCCGAGGTTCCGCGGGTCGGAGACCTGGTCGAGGCAGGCGAGGAGCGGCCGCTCGCGGGCGGCGAGCTCCCACGCGTCGGCGTAGCGGTACGGCTCGGCCCAGGCGACGACGCCCTGGTGGTCGCGCGTGCCCGCCGCCTCCGACAGCTCGCGCTCCGGCTTGACCTGCACCTTCACGGGAGGTTCCTCGCGCAGCCAGGGCTCGGCGGCGAGCGCCCGCTCGGTCGCCCACAGCTCGAGCGCCTGGCGGCGGCCGCGCAGCAGCTCGCGCACGGCGCGCCGCCCGTAGACGAGCTCGCGGGTCACGTCGAGGCGCACGAGCCGGAAGCCGGAGGCCTCGTCGCGGACCTCCCAGCCGGCCGCGGCGATCTCGCCGCGCAGGCGGTCGGCCTCGGCGAAGTCACGCTCCGCCCGCGCCCGCTCCCGCGCCTCGGCGAGCGAGACGACCTCCGCCGGCGCCGCCTGCTCCTCGGCGAGCGACGCGAGCCCGAACAGGTCGAGCGCCCGGCGCAGCAGCTCGTGGTCGCGCCACTCGTGCATGACCGCGAGCGCGCCCGGGCGTGTTGAAGTCGTCCTCGAGCTCGGCCGCGAACCGCTCCCAGGCACCCTCGGGCGCCGGCTCGGAGGGGTTGCGGAACACCTCGCGCAGGCGCTCGGCCCGCGCCGTCGCGGCCGCCAGCGTCTCCTCCGAGAAGTCGATCGGCTTGCGCCAGTGCCCGGTGAGGAAGAAGACGAGCAGCGCCTCGCGGCCCCACCGGTCGAGCGCCTCGCGCAGCGTCGTCACGTTGCCCAGCGACTTCGACATCTTCTCGCCGGTGAAGCGGAGCATCCCGTTGTGCATCCAGAGCTTCGCGAAGTCGTGGCCGAGCGCCCGCGACTGCGCCAGCTCGTTCTCGTGGTGCGGGAAGACGAGGTCGAGCCCGCCGCCGTGGATCTCGAACACCGGCCCGAGCAGCTCCTCGGCCATCACCGAGCACTCGATGTGCCAGCCGGGGCGGCCGCGGCCCCACGGCGCGTCCCACGCGGTGTCCTCGCCGGGCTTGTTCGCCTTCCAGAGCGCGAAGTCGCGCGGATCCTCCTTCAGCGGGTTCGGCTCCTGCTCCTCGACCTGGTCGGGCCGCTGCCCGGAGAGGCGGCCGTACTCGGGCCAGCTCGCGACGCGGAAATAGACGTCGCCCTCGACCGCGTACGCGTGGCCCGCGTCGATCAGCGCCTGCGTCGAGGCGACGATGCCGTCGATGTGCTCCGTCGCCTTCGGCAGTGGTCGGGCATGCCCGAGGCCGAGGTCGCCGGTGTCCTCCAGGTACCAGTCCGTCGCCTCCTCGGCGAGCGCCGCGCTCCGGCCCGGCGCCGCCTCGTAGATCTTGTCGTTCACGTCGGTGATGTTGTGGACGAGCGTCGCGTCGTAGCCCTGCTCGCGCAGCCAGCGCCGCAGCCACATGCCGATGACGAACGGCCTCGCATTGCCGACGTGCGCGCGCGCGTAGACGGTCGGGCCGCAGACGTACATCCGCACCGGCCCGGGCGCCGGCGGGAGCTCCTCGGCGCGAGCGCGTCAGCGTGCTATGGAGTCGCACCGGCCCTCCGCAGCGCCTCGTCGCGCGGCAGCGCGGCCACGACCGTCCACAGCTCCGGCCCCCGGTCGCGGCCCGTGAGCGCGAGACGCAGCGCGTGCAGGTCGCCGCCCACCGCCTTCAGCTCGCGCACGATCGCCTTCGCGCCGTCGGGGGCGAGGGCGCCGTTGGCGCCGGCCCGCAGCTCGACGAAGCGCGCCAGCGTCGGGCCGGCGTCCTCCGGAAGCTCCGCCTCGGCGGGCTCGAGGATCGCGCGCGCGAAGGCGCGGGCCTCGACGAGGTCGCGCGCCCCGCGCAGCGCGGGCACGAGCTCGAGCGGCGCGTCCGCCTCGGCGGCGAGCTCGGCGTCCGGCATCGCGGCGATCGCGTCGATCGCGAGCCGCCGGAGCCGCCGCTCGTCGAAGTGGACGTCGTGCTTCGGCAGGCCGAGCTCGTCGAGGTACGCGCGCACCGCCGTCGGCCGGAACGCCCGCGTCACGCAGCTCGGCCACCGTCTCGGCCCCGTGCCGCTTGGACAGCTTCTTCCCGTCCGGCCCGAGCAGCAGCCCGAAGTGGACGTACTCGGGCGGCGTCGCCCCGAGCGCCTCGGCCAGCCGGCGGTGCAGCGCCTCGTTGGGCCGGTGGTCGTTGCCGCGGACGACGTGCGTGATCCCGAAGTCGACGTCGTCGACCACGCTCGCGAGGTGATACGTCGCGGTGCCGTCGGGGCGCAGGAGCTGGACGCCGTCGAACCGCTCCACTCCGAGCACCGCTGCGGCCTCCCGGTAGCGCTCCTGCCGCTCGCTCTGCCGCACCGGCCCCTCGTCCCACCCGATCCCGAGCCAGTCGAGGTCGCGGACGATCGCCTCCTCCCCGCCCGGCACGTTCCGCGCCGCGTCGGTGTCGTCGATCCGCAGCAGCAGGTGGTCGCCGAAGCGGCGGTTCGCGGTCGCGCCGAGGGCGTTGCCGAGGTGCAGCGACCCGGTCGGAGCGGGTGCGAAGCGGACGCGGGTGTCCATGGAGCGAGGATAACGGCGCCGTTAGGATCGCCCGGTGCCGCTCTACGTGCTCGCCCGCCATGCGCACTCCGAGCTCAACCTCGCGCACCGGATCAACGGCGACCCGTCGGTGCCCGTCGGGCTGACGGAGCAGGGGCGCGAGGAGGCGGCGCGGCTGGGGCGGCAGCTGGCGAACGTCCCGATCGAGCTGATCGTCCACACCCGCTTCGCGCGCACGCGCGAGACCGCGCGGATCGCGCGCGAGGCCTGCCTGCCGGTGCCGACCGAGGAGGAGCCGCTGCTCGACGACGTCGACGTCGGCGAGCTCGAGGGCCAGACGATCGACGAGTACCGCGCGTGGAAGGAGGCGCACACGCGCGCCGACCGCTTCCCCGGCGGCGAGAGCCTCGACGAGACGGCACGGCGGTACGCGCGCGCGTTCCGGAAGCTGGCCGAGCGCGACGAGGCGCACATCCTCGTCGTGTGCCACGAGATCCCGGTCCGCTACGCGCTCAACGCGGCCGGCGGGTCGGACGACCTCGACGGGCCTGCGCACGCGATCGCCGAACGCGACGCCGTACCTGTTCGAGCGAGGACGCGCTCGTGCGCGCGGCGGCGCGGATCGAGGAGCTCGCGGGCCGGCCCTAGCTAGGCGCGCTCGAGCACGACCACGGGGATCTCGCGGTCGGTCTTCTGCCGGTAGTCGTCGTACGCCGGCCAGATCTCGGCCATCCGCTTCCACAGCCGCTCGCGCTCGTCGCCCTCGGCGGTCCGCGCCCGCGCCGGGAAGCGGTCGGCCTTGACCTGCACGTGCACGTCCGGGTCGGCGCTGAGGTTCAGGTACCAGCCCGGATGATGCTTCGCGCCGCCCCTCGACGCGACGACGACGTAGCGGCCGTCGTCCTCGCCGAAGATCAGCGGCTTCAGCCGCGGCTCGCCGCTGCGCCGCCCGGTCGTGGTGAGGATCAGGATCGGCGCGTCGTTCCGCCACCGGTAGCCGACCTCGCCGTCCGTCTCGAGGTAGCGCCGCACGTGCTCGGCGCCGTAGAGGTCGCTCATGCCGGGACTGTAATCGGCGGAAGACGGCGTCCGTCGCAGGCGTCTCGTGGACATGCACCGCGCCGCCCTCGCCGCGGTCGCCTGTGTCGCGATCGCCGCCGTGCCGACCTCGGCCGCTGCGCACACGGACGCCGATCCGCTCGCGGTGACGGCGGTCGAGCCGCTCGTCGGCGGCAAGGTCGTCGTCGAGCGCGTGGCCGCCGGCGACGCCGGCCAGGACGAGCGCTGGCGCGTCAACCTCGACGTCTGGGTCCGCAACTCCGGGACGGCGACCGCCAAGCTGACGCGGATCGTCGTCGGCTACCCCGGCGCGCCGGTGACGGTGACCGAGACGGGCTACGGGCTCACGATCGCGCCCGGGAAGTCGGCCAAGATCCAGGTCCCGGAGAGCCGCGTGCTGCCGTTCCCGGTCGCGCCGTCGATCTCCGTCCGGCTGGAGTTCGACCGGCAGACGCTGTTCGTCAACCGTGCGCTGGCCGAGCATCGCAACCCGGTGGCCGGCGGCGGCTATCTGTTCCCGGGCAAGCGCGCGGATCTCCCCGACGGCTGGTACTGGACCGACGGGCAGAGCCATGTCGCCGGGTCGAACCACCGCTCCTCCTCCTCGCAGCGCTTCGCCTACGACTTCGTCGTCCGCCGCTGGAACGGCAAGCAGTGGACGAGCCGAAAGGCCGGCGCGAGCGGGAACCGCAACGAGAACAGCCTGATCTGGGGCCTGCCGGTCCACGCCATGGCCGACGGGTGGATCCTCCGCTGCGGCCGCTCGAAGGCGGACAACGTGCCGGGCGAGAGCACCGGCGGCGCCGGGAACTTCCTCCGCATCGTCCATGCGACGCGGCGAGGTCGCGCTGTACGCGCACATGCGCAAGGACTCGATCCCGGCCGCGCTCTGCCCGAAGCCCGGCGTGAACGCCTCCGAGACGACGGCGATTCGCGTGAAGGCGGGCCAGTTCCTCGGGCGCGTCGGCAACACCGGCCAGTCGGGCGGGCCGCATCTCCACGTCCACGTCGACACGACCGGCGAGGACGGCGGCCAGGGTCGCCCGCTCCACTTCCGGAACATCCGCACGCGCTTCGCCGGCGTCGACTGGGACGCCTCGCCGCCGTGCGACCTGCGCAACCGCTCGTTCGCCGTCGCGAACGGCGGCCGCCGCGAGCTGGCGGCAGCTCGTCGAGCCGCTGTGGCCCTCGGGCGCGGGCGAGCTGACGAAGTTCGGCATGCGCGAGACGTGCTTCCAGGACTACGGCGACGAGGCGGTCGCCTCCGGCTACAAGCCGGTCTGGTTCGACGGCTACGACGTCGGCGGCAAGTCGTACGTGAACGTCGTCTTCCGGCCGGGCGGCGGCGACTGGGTGCTGCGCAACGGCCTGACGAGCGCCGCCTACCAGTCGCAGGTCACCGACTGGGACGCGAAGGGCTACCGGCTGACGCACGTCGAGAGCTACCGCTCCGGCGACGCGATCCGCTACGCCTTCATCGCCGAGAAGCGGCGCGCCCGAGCGGACGCGGATCGCCGCCTACCACGCGCGCACCGCGGCGCAGCACCAGCAGCTCGCGAACCAGCTGAAGGCGCAGGGCTACGCGCCCCTGGCCGTCTCGGTCGTCTCGCTGAAGGGCAAGCTCTCCTACACCGCGCTCTGGCAGTCGCACGCGCCGGGGGCTGGCTGCTCGCCTCGACGATCGAGCACGACGACTACCAGCACTGGGTCGAGGTGAACCACGCCGCCAAGCGCGAGCTCGCGTACGTGAACGCGTACAACCACGACGGCAAGGTCTGGTTCTCGGCGGTCGTCACGCCGCAGGCGTCGATCCGGGCGGCGCGCCACGACCTCGGCGCCGACGCGCTCGGGATCGACCTGGCGCGACTTCACGGGCAAGGGGCTCCGCACGCACGCGATCACGGGCTACCGGACGGGCGACACGCATCGCTTCGCGGCGCTCTGGCGCTGAACCAGACTGGCTGATCGCATAGTTGAACGGCCGCTGATGCGGTGGGATCGTGATCGCGGTGAAGGCTGCGGCAAGCTCTGTTCACCGTCTGGCGGCGCGTCGGCGCGCCCGGGCGGTCCGGTTCGCGCTCGGCGTCGCGCTGGTGCTCGCGGCCGCCATGATCGCGCCCGGCGCCGTCCTCGCGCACGACGTCAACACCGCGCAGGGCCATCAGGCCGAGGACACGGTCACGCACACGGCCGCCGCCGAGGCCCGGCTCGACAGCGGCACCCGGCTCAAGTCCGCGTGGGCGTCCGCGGCGAGCACCGCGGCGCTCGCGGCCGATCCGGGGCAGGTCGGGCAGTGGGGCCCGGTCGAGGCCTGGCCCGTCGTCGGGATCCACGTCGCGCTCCTCCCGAACGGGAAGGTGCTCGCCTGGGACTCCGTCGGCGACGCCGCGACCGAGACGTTCCCCGTCCACGACTTCACGCGGGCCACCGTCTACGACCCCGTCACCGGCATCCACACGCCCGCGTGGGTCGACACCGGCTTCAACATCTTCTGCGCCGGCTTCGCGCACCTCACCGACGGCTCCCTGTTCATCGCGGGCGGGAACAAGAACGCGCAGCTCCAGGGGATCGTCCAGACGCACCTCTTCAACCCGACGACCAGCGACTGGAGCCTCGGTCCGACCATGGCGGCCGGCCGCTGGTACCCGTCGGTGACGCCGCTCACGAACGGCGAGATGCTGATCACGGAGGGCGGGCCGGACACGCCGGAGGTGCGGCGGACCGACGGCACGCTGCGGACGCTGAGCACCGCGGCGCTCAACCTGCCGCTGTACCCCTGGCTCGACGTCGCACCCGACGGCCGCGTCTTCTACTCGGGGCCGGATCAGACGATGCGGAAGCTCGACCCGGCCGGCGGCGGCTCATGGCAGGCCTTCGGCCAGCGCGACGCGATCAATCGCAGTTACGGGAGCCACGCGGTCTACGACATCGGCAAGACGCTGGTGGCCGGCGGCGGGGGCTCCTCCAGGTCGGCCGTCGTCATCGACACGAACGGAGCCACGCCCGTGGTCACGCCCACTGCGTCGATGGCGTTCGGGCGGCGTCAGCACAACCTCACGCTGCTCGCGGACGGGAGCGTGCTTGCGACCGGCGGCAACTCGACCGGCGCGGCGCTCATCGACATGAACGGCGGCGTTTACAACGCGGAGCGCTGGGATCCGGCGACGGGCCAGTGGACGACGCTCGCCGCGCAGGCCGTGACGCGCCAGTACCACTCGACCGCGGTGCTGCTCCCGGACGCGCGCGTGCTCTCGTCTGGCGGCGGCATCTGCGGTACGTGCGACACGGTCGGCTACCTCGCGAAGAACGCCGAGATCTTCACGCCGCCGTACCTGTTCAAGAAGGACGGCTCCGGGCAGCTCGCGGCGCGCCCCGAGATCACCGGCGCTCCCGCCTCGGTCGGCTACGGCGCCGCCTTCCAGATCGACACGCCGAACGCGGCCTCAATCCAGAAGGTCGGGCTGCTCCGCCTCGCGTCGCAGACGCACTCGGTGGAGATGGAGCAGCGGTACGTCCCGCTCACCTTCACGGCAGGCGCCGGCACGCTGAACGCGACCAGCCCCGCCGGTGCGAACATCGCGGTCCCGGGCGTCTACATGCTCTTCATCGTCGATGCCGCAGGCGTACCGTCGGTGGCGCGGATGGTCAGCCTCGACCCCGCGGCAGTCCCGCCGCCGCCTCCGCCGAAGCAGTGCGCGGACGGCCTCGACAACGACGGCGACGGAAGGATCGACCTCGCCGACGCGGGCTGCGCCAGCGCCTCGGACGACAACGAAGCCGACGACCCGCCCCCGCCGCCGCGACTCAATGCGCGGACGGCCTCGACAACGACAGCGACGGAAGGATCGACCTCGCCGACGCGGGCTGCGCCAGCGCCTCGGACGACAACGAAGCCGACGACCCGCCCCCGCCGCCCCCGCCGACTCAATGCGCGGACGGACTCGACAACGACAGCGACGGAAAGATCGACCTCGCCGACCCGGGCTGCGCCAGCGCCTCGGACGACAACGAAGCCGACGACCCGCCCCCGCCGCCCCCGAACGCGCTGCCGACGGTGGTGCTCACGTCGCCGGCGAACGGCACCAGGTTCACGTCACCGGCCAAGATGTCGCTCGCGGCGACGGCCTCCGACACCGACGGCACGATCGTGCGCGTCGAGTTCTTCAACGGCACGACGAAGCTGGGAGAGGACACGTCCGCGCCGTACACGCTTCAGTGGAACGTCGGCGCGGCGGGCACCTACGTGCTCACGGCGCGCGCGACCGACAACGCCGGCGCCACGAAGACCAGTAGCGCCGCGACGGTCACCGTCGCCAAGAAGCGCTGACCCGCCGTCCCAGGCTCTAGTCTCGGCTCGGTGCAAGCGCTGCTCCGGGCGTGGTTCGAGCGCAA
The DNA here is from genome assembly GCA_963733995.1 of uncultured Thermoleophilia bacterium. Classification (GTDB taxonomy): domain Bacteria; phylum Actinomycetota; class Thermoleophilia; order Gaiellales; family Gaiellaceae; genus DATHTC01. Next base: position 169,027 of record CAVTFO010000022.1, on the reverse strand, counting down.
CGGCCGCGACCTTCCCTGGCGGCGGACGCGCGACCCGTACGCGATCCTCGTCTCCGAAGTCATGCTGCAGCAGACCCAGGTCGCGCGCGTCGTGTCGCGATGGGTCGAGTGGATGGAGCGCTGGCCGGACGTCGAGTCGCTCGCGGCCGCCTCGCCCGCCGACGCGATCCGCGCCTGGCAGGGGCTCGGGTACAACCGCCGCGCCCTCAACCTGCACCGGGCCGCCTGCGTCGTCGCCGCGTCCGGCTGGCCGGACGACCTCACCGAGCTGCCCGGCGTCGGCCGCTACACGGCCGACGCGATCCGCAACCAGGCCTTCGGCGAGGACGTGCTCCCGGTCGACGCGAACGTGCGGCGGATCCTCGATCGCACGGGCGCCGCCTTCTCCGGCGCGTCGCTCCAGGCGCTCTTCGACCTGGGCGCCACGGTCTGCCTCGCCCGCATCCCGCGCTGCGACGCGTGCCCGCTCGCCGGCGAGTGCCCGTCGCGCGGCCTGCGCTTCGAGCCGGCGCGGAGGCAGGGCCCGCTCGAGGGGTCGTTCCGGCAACGCCGGGCGCGGACGCTCCGCCTCGTCGCCGACGGGCCACGACCGCTCGCCGAGCTCGACGAGGAGGCGCTCCGCTCGCTCGAGCGCGACGGCCTCGTGGTCGTCGAGGGGGCCGTCGCCGCGCTCCCGGCATAGCGTTGTGCGCTCAAGGACAAGCGCTTTGGTGCCGATCCTTCAGGACATGTCCGAATGGTTCGAGCCTGCCGCCGAGGCACAGCCGCTCACGCCGCTCGTCGCGGTGCAGTTCCGGCTGACCAGCCCCGCGTTCGCCGACCTCGGGCGCCTGCCCGAGCGCTTCGGCACGCTGGGCGCGAACGTCTCGCCGCCGCTCGCCTGGTCGGAGCCGCCGATGGACGCACGGGAGCTCGCCGTCGTGCTCGAGGAGCGCTCGGGCGTGCGCTGGCTGGACGACGCGTTCGCGTTCGCGGAGGGCACCGAGCCCACCACGCGCTGGCTCGGCTGGGGCCTGCCGGCGGCCGGAGGCCACCTCGGCGAGGGCGAGCAGCCGCCGATCCTCGGCACGAACGACCTGGGCGAGGTCGGCTACAGCGGGCCCGACGCAGGCGCGGACGACCGGCCTCGGCTCGCGCGTCACCCGCGCCGTCCGCTTCTCCGTGCTCGCGCTCGACGCTCCCCTCGTCCTCGCGTCCGGCGCCGACCGCGCCGCCTTCGACGCCCAGATCCAGGGGCACGTCGTCGCGACCGCGACGATGCTCGCGCGCTACGAGCGCGACACGGGGCTGAAGGCGATCCTCCGCCGGCGCTAGCGCCGCAGCAGCGCGACGGCCTGCGCGGCGAGCCCCTCGCCGCGACCGGTGAAGCCGAGGCCGTCGGTGGTCGTCGCCCGCACGGCCACGAGCGCGGGGTCGACGCCCAGCGCGCCGGCGAGCGCGTCCCGCATCTCGAGCCGGTGCGGCGCGAGCCGCGGCTCCTCCCCGATCAGCACGCAGTCGGCGTTCGCGAGCTCCCAGCCGAGCTCGCGGACGGACGCCCAGGCGATCGAGAGCAGGTCGAGCGACGACGAGCCGCGCCAGCGCTCGTCGCCGGACGGGAACATCGCGCCGATGTCGGCGAGCCCGGCCGCGCCGAGGACGGCGTCCGTGAGCGCGTGCGCGAGGACGTCGCCGTCGGAGTGGCCGGCGAGCCCCTTGCCGAACGGGACGTGGACGCCGCCGAGGACGAGCGGCACGCCCTCGACGAGCGCGTGCGCGTCGAAGCCGGTGCCGACCCGATACTCAGCCACCGAGCGCCCCCGGGAGCTCTGCGAGCGTGCGGATCCGGATCGCGTCGGGCGGCGGCTCGTGCAGGTGGCCCCACGGGCCGCGCCTGATGTGGACGGCGACCATCCCCGCCGCGAGCGCGGGCCGCACGTCGTTGTCGACGCGGTCGCCGACGTACGCGATCCGCCCGGCCGGGAGCTCGAGCTCGTCACGAAGGCGCGTGAAGAACGCCGGCGCAGGCTTCGCGACGCCCCATCGCTCCGAGGATCCGAGCACGTCGACGTACGGCCGCAGCAGCTCCTCGGTGGACGCGGGCGTGTTGCCCACGGCCGCGACCCGGAACCCGTCCGCCCGCAGCCGCTCGAGGCACGTCAGCGCATCGCCGTAGAAGTCGGCCGGCTCCCAGGTCGACGCCGCGTGCTCGACCCCGAGGATCCGCCAGACGTCGTTGTGATGCTCCTCTCGCGCCGCCAGCCCCCCGAGGACGCCCATGAGCGTGAAGCGCGGCACGCCCGCCGCGTCCGCCGCCCGCTCCCACATCCCGGTCTCGTCGACGAGCGTCTCGCCGACGTCGAAGACCACCGCCGCTACAGCCACGCCGCAACCCGGTCGAGATCGGCCCTCGTCGTCACCTTCAGGAGCCTCGGGTCGCCCTCGACCCAGCGGATGCGGCCTCCGACGGCCTCGACGAGCCCCGCGCAGTCCGTCGCGTCGCCGCCGCCCGCGACCGCGCGCCGCAGCGCGTCGGCGAGGAACGCCTGCGGCGTCTGCACCGAGACCAGGTCGTCGCGGTCGACGGTCTCGAGGACGCGGTCGCCGTCGACCCGTCTTGACGGTGTCGGCGATGGGGAGCGCCGGGACGACGCCGTCCCAGCCCTCCGCGAGCGGGGTGAGCACGCGGCCGACGACCTCGTCGTCGACGAGCGGCCGGGCGGCGTCGTGGACGAGCACCGCGACAGCCTCGTCCGGAACCTCCGCCAGCGCGAGGCGCACCGACTCGGCGCGCGTCGCGCCGCCCGGGACGACGGCGCTCACCTTGCCGGCGCCGATCTCCTCGGCGAGCAGGATCGACGGCTCCTCCCAGCCGGGAGGAGCCGCGACCACGATCGCGTCGATCCAGTCGGACTCGTCGAGCCGCTCCATGCTCGTGGCCAGGAGCGGCAGCTCGCCGAGCGCGACGAACGCCTTGGGCCGGTCCGCACCGAGGCGCTCGCCGCTCCCTGCCGCGGCGAGGATCGCCCAGGTGGACATTCAGACGGAGACGGACTACGCCGTCGCCGCGGCGGCCTTCGCCTTCGACGCCTTCTTCTTGCCGTTGCCCGAGCCCGTGAGCACGTCCTCGAGCCAGGCGGCCGTCTCCTCCTCGTCCATGCCCTTCGCGTACATGAGCTCGGACGCGAGGATCTTCTTCGCCTTGACGAACATCTGCTTCTCGCCGGTGGAGAGACCCTTCTCGGCGTCACGCAGCGCCAGGTTCCGGACGACCTCCGCGAGCTCGAGGATGTCGCCGGTCTTCATCTTGTCGCGGTTGTGCTTGAAGCGGCGGTTCCAGTTCTTCGGCATCTGCGTCCCGCTGCCGGTGAGCGCCTTGACGACGACGGTGACCATGTCCTCGTCGATCACCGTGCGGAGGCCGACCTTCTCCGCGTTCTCCGCCGGCACCTGCACCGTCATGTCGTTGTGGTCGATGCGGATGGTCAGGTACTCGCGCTTCTGACCCAGGACCTCCCGCTGCTCCTTCTTCACGACGGTTCCAGCGCCGTGGTGCGGATAGACGACCTTGTCGCCGACCTCGTACAAGCGTGCCTCCCCTTCGAATCTGCCCTGTCTCGTAGAAGTGCCGGCGGTCTGTGGACTCCGCCGGCGGCAGCGACGAAGTATACCCGAAACGTTAAGAAAATGCGACGGTTTCCAGGGATTTTGCGGGAAATCCCTGCTAGTGGGCACCTTCTGCGTCGAGGGCCGCGCCGATGGCGCGACGGAGGGTGTCGGCCTCCGTCGGGGCGAGGGCGCCACGGCTCGGAGTGCCGGCCGGGGCGAGCACCGTGCGGAGCCCGAGCTTCGCGCACTCCTCGAGCCGCCGCTCCGACTGCGTCGCCGGGCGCAGGCGTCCCGTGAGCCCGATCTCGCCGAACGCGGCGACGCCGTCGCGGACCGGAGCGCCGCGCGCGGCCGAGGCGATCGCGAGCGCGACGGCCAGGTCGGCGCCCGGCTCGTCGATCCGCACGCCGCCGGCGACGTTGACGAACATGTCCGCGGCGCCGAGCGCGACGCCCGCGTGACGCGAGAGGACGGCGACGATCATCGCCAGGCGCTTCGGGTCGACGCCGGTGCCGACCCGGCGCGGCATCGCGAGGTCGGTCGGCGCGACGAGGGCCTGGATCTCGAGCAGGAGCGGCCGCGTCCCCTCGAGCACGCAGGCGACCGCGGCGCCGACCTCGCCCTCGACGGTGCGGCCGAAGAGCGCGGACGGATCCGGCACGCCTTCGAGCCCGGCGCCGGTCATCTCGAACACGCCGAGCTCGTTCGTCGAGCCGAAGCGGTTCTTCACCGCGCGGAGGACGCGGTGGGCGTGATAGCGGTCGCCCTCGAACTGGAGCACGCAGTCGACGAGGTGCTCGAGCACGCGCGGGCCGGCGACCGCGCCGTCCTTCGTGACGTGTCCGACGACGATCGTCGCGACGCCGTTCTCCTTCGCGACGCGGAGCAGGCGCGCGGCGGCCTCGCGCACCTGTGCGACGGAGCCGGGAGCGCTGCCGATCTCGCTCGAGTAGAGCGTCTGGACGGAGTCGATCACGCAGACGTCCGGCCGCTCGGCCTCGAGCGTGGCGCAGACGGTCTCGAGCTCGGTCTCGGCCATGATCTCGACCCGGTCGGCACCGCCGAGGCGCTCGGCGCGGAGCTTCACCTGGGCGACCGACTCCTCGCCCGTGACGAGCAATGCGCGGCGCTCCATCGAGATTGCGGCGAGCGCGCTGAGCAGGAGGGTCGACTTGCCGACCCCGGGCTCGCCGCCGACGAGGACGAGGCTGGCCGGGACGAGGCCGCCGCCGAGCACGCGGTCGAGCTCGGGGACTCCGGTGGGGATGCGCGCGGCCTCCTCCACCTCGACGTCGACGAGGCGCAGGAGCGGGCGCGGCGGCGGGCCGGCCTTCGCGGCGGCGGCCGGCGCCTCCTCGAGCAGCGTCCCGAAGGCGCCGCACCCGGGGCAGCGGCCGAACCAGCGGCCGGCGGTGTAGCCGCACTCGGAGCAGGCGAACTTGGGGGCGGGCTTCGCCACTCGGCCAGCCTAGGCCGCCGCCCGGACGGCGCCCCGTGCGCGGCACGATGCGGCCGACCCGACCATTGCCAGTCCTCATACGCTGCCACGAGACCCGCGCGCACGGGGTTCTCGAGCACGTAGGCGATCGCGTGGTGCGAGGTGCTCCACGCTCTCGATCGGCGTCGACGCGAACCGCTCCCCGAACAGGTGGTCGCGGAGGCCGTGCCGCGCGTTGAACCGACGCGCGTAGACGCCGTTCAGGTACTGCATCGCGCGGGACAGCCGCACGCTCGCGAAGCTCCAGACGACAGGTGGTAATGCGTCGTCATCAGGCACCAGCAATGGAGCCGGAGCGCGTCCTCGCCGCCGCGCCTCGAACAACAGCCGGAGAAAGAGCTTCCGGTCGCGGTCGTCCGACGAAGATCGCGCAGCCGCCGTTCCCGCGCGCGGTGACGTGGTAGTAGCCGCCGGGCTCGAGCGTGCGCAGCGGGCGTCCCATGGCTCGAGCGTAGGCCGGGTGCGCTCGCGAATCGGGTCGACACGAAGTCGGCACAGTCCCGGCTCGATGCCGCGACGTCTCGTGTCAGACACTGAAACCAGGGCCGGTCGAGACCGGGCCACTTCACGGTGACTGACACGAGAGAATGCGCTTCGCCATGGAGCCGCTGAACGTCGCCGAGTACGAGCGCCTCGCGGAGGAGCGGGTCGACGCCGGCGTGTTCGGGTACATCGCCGGCGGCGCGGGAGACGAGCACACGCTCCGCGCGAACGTCGACGCGTTCCGGCGCGTGGCGCTGCGGCCGCGGATGCTCGTGGACGTGTCGGCCTGCTCCGCACGCGCGACCGTGCTCGGCCACGACCTGTCGATGCCGCTGCTCGTCGCGCCGACGGCCTACCAGCGGCTCATGCACCCGGGCGGCGAGGGCGCGACCGCACGCGCCGCGGGGGCCGCGGGCACCGTCTTCTGCCAGTCGACCCTGTCCTCGCTCCGCCCGGCCGAGCTCGCCGCGGAGGCGCCGGACGCGATGCGCTGGCTGCAGCTGTACTGGTCGAGCGACCGCGCCTTCGTCGCCGATCTCGTCGCCGAGGCCGAGGACTCGGGCGCGACGGCGCTCGTCTTCACCGTCGACGTCCCCTTCGCAGGCCGGCGCGAGCGCGACCTCCGGCTCGCGTTCACGCTGCCGGCCGACCTGCCGCTGCCGAACCTCTCGCCGACGCTCGACCGGCCGCTCGACTCCGGCGCCGGGCTCGGCCCGATCCACGACGAGTCGCTCACGTGGCGCGACCTCGAGTGGCTGACCTCGCGCACGCGCCTCCCGCTCGTGGTCAAGGGGATCCTCACTGCCGAGGACGCCGTCCTCGCGTGCGACCACGGCGCCGTAGGTGTCGTCGTCTCGAACCACGGCGGGCGCCAGCTCGACGGCGTCCCCGCGAGCCTCGACGTGCTGCCCGAGGTCGTCGACGCGGTCGGCGACCGCTGCGAGGTGCTGCTCGACGGCGGCGTCCGGCGCGGCGTCGACGTCCTCATCGCCCTCGCGCTCGGAGCACGCGCCGTGCTCGCGGGCCGCGCCCCGCTCTACGGGCTCGCGGTCGACGGCGAGGCGGGCGCGACGCGGGTGCTCGAGCTGCTCCGGGACGAGATCGAGCTCGGCCTGGCACTCCTCGGCTGCCCGACGCCTGCGCACGTGACGCGCGCGCACGTCACGGCCTGACTCGGCCTACCCGGTCGCGGGCGCGTAGCGCTCGCGCGCGCGCTCGAGCACGCGCGAGGCCGAGCGCGGCATGTACGTGCTGACCCACATCAGGGCAGCTCGCGCCGCCGGCACGCGCCCGTCGCGGATCTCGTCGGCGACCAGCGCCCAGACCTTCTGCGCGTCCCGCCGTCCCGAGCGTCTCGCTCAACGCCGCGTCGACGGCGTCCTGGAAGCGCCGGGGTCGTCGGCGACCTCGACCTGCGTGTGCGCCCGGCACACGTCCGGCAGCAGCGAGGCCTGGACGTCGGCGTCGAACAGGTCGACCCGGTAGCCGCAGAGCAGCGAGAAGCGGCGCCTCGCCCGGAGCCGGTTCCAGAGCTGCTCGAGGACGGCCGCGCCCTGCGGGTCGCCGCGACGGTTGAGCAGGTCGACCATCTCGCCGAACACGCGCACCGGATGGCCCTGCGCCGTCGTCTCGGCCCGGTCGAGCAGCGCGCCGACCGTCCGGTCGAAGGCGTCGGGCGACGGCACGCCGTCGCGAGGATCGCCGCGAGCGTCTCGTCGGCGTCCGCGACCAGGAGCCGGCCTTCGGTCTCGAGCCGCGCCGGGTCCCAGCCCCGGTCGGCCAGCCCGGCCACGAGCCTCGCGCATGCTCGGCGTCGCGACGAGCACCACCGGCTCCCGACGCTCGACGCCCTCCGCGAGGAACGGGACGACCGCCGCGACAGCTCGGCGTCGTCGCCGTAGAGGCGCACCGCGTGGGCGCTCGCCGCTCCCTTTCGGCCATGCGCGGAGAATACGCCGATGAACGAGAAGGGCCGCCTCGCGGCGGCCCTTCCGTCACTCCTGCTCCGAGGCCGTTTCCTCGGGCTCGGCCGGCTCGGCCGGCGGCACCGTCACCGCGTCCTCGGCGGACATGTCCGGCGGGAGCACGGCGATGTCCACCTCGACCTCGCCCTCCTCGACCTGCGCCTTGCGGCCGACGATGATCGTCGAGCCGGGCGCGAGCTCGCGGCCGAGGATGAAGTCGGCCAGCGGGTCCTCGATGTAGCGCTGGATCGCGCGGCGCAGCGGCCGGGCGCCCATCGCCGGGTCGTACCCGTTCTCGACGAGCAGCTCCCTCGCCTCGTCCGTCAGCTCGATGACGACGCCGTGCGTCTCCATCTGCTCGCGGACGCGCTTCATCATCAGGTCGACGATCTCGAGGATCTCGTGCTTCTCGAGCTTGTGGAAGACGATGATCTCGTCGATGCGGTTGAGCAGCTCGGGCCGGAACACGCGCTTGAGCTCGCTCATCACGCGCGACTTCATGTCGTCGTAACTGAGTCCCTGCTCGTCGCCGACCGAGAAGCCGAGCGTCTGGTTCTTCGAGATCTGCGCGGCCCCGATGTTCGAGGTCATGATCACGATCGTGTTCCGGAAGTCGACCTTCCGGCCCTGGGCGTCCGTCAGCTTCCCGTCCTCGAGGATCTGGAGGAGGATGTTGAAGACGTCCGGGTGGGCCTTCTCGATCTCGTCGAGGAGCACCACCGAGTACGGCTTGCGGCGGACGGCCTCGGTGAGCTGGCCGCCCTCGTCGTACCCGACGTAGCCGGGGGGCGAGCCGACGAGCCGGGACACGGAGTGCTTCTCCATGTACTCCGACATGTCGACCTGGATCATCGCGTCCTCGTCGCCGAAGAGGAACTCCGCCAGCGTGCGCGCGAGCTCCGTCTTCCCGACGCCCGAGGGGCCGAGGAAGATGAACGAGCCGGCGGGCCGCTTCGGGTCCTTGATCCCGGCACGGGCGCGGCGGATCGCCTTCGAGACGGCGACGATCGCGAGCTGCTGGCCGACGACGCGCTTGTGCAGCTCCTCCTCCATGCGGATGAGCTTCTGCGACTCGGCCTCGGTGAGCTTGAAGACCGGGATCCCCGTCCACATCGAGACGATGTCCGCGATCTCCTCCTCGCCGATCTCCGGCTGCACCTCGTTCTCCGACGAGCGCCAGCTCTCCTCGAGCTCGCGCTTCTTCTGCGTGAGCTTCCGCTCCTTGTCGCGGAGGGAGGCGGCCTTCTCGAACTCCTGGTTCTCGATCGCCTCCTCCTTCTCCGTCCGCACGCGGTCGATCTCGTCCTCGAGCTCGCGGTAGCGCGGCGGAGCGGACATCGACTTGATGCGCATCCGGGAGGCGGCCTCGTCGATGAGGTCGATCGCCTTGTCCGGCAGGTGCCGGTCCTGGATGTAGCGGTCGGCGAGCGACGCGGCGGCGAAGAGCGCCTCGTCGGTGATCTTGCAGCGGTGGTGCGCCTCGTAGCGGTCGCGCAGTCCGCGCAGGATCTGGACGGTGTCCTCGACGGACGGCTCGTCCACGCGGATCTGCTGGAAGCGCCGCTCGAGTGCCGCGTCGCGCTCGAGGTACTTGCGGTACTCGTCGAGCGTCGTCGCGCCGATCGTCTGGAGCTCGCCGCGGGCGAGCGCCGGCTTCAGGATCGAGGCGGCGTCGATCGCGCCCTCGGCGGCACCCGCGCCGACGAGGTTGTGGAGCTCGTCGATGAACAGGATGATGTCGCCGCGCTGGGTGATCTCCTTCATCACCTTCTTCAGGCGCTCCTCGAACTCGCCGCGGTACTTCGAGCCCGCGACCAGGGCAGCCAGGTCCAGCGTGTAGATCTGCTTGCCCTTCAGCAGCTCGGGGACCTGGTTCGAGGAGATGCGCTGCGCGAGGCCCTCGACGACGGCGGTCTTGCCGACGCCCGGCTCGCCGATCAGCACCGGGTTGTTCTTCGTGCGGCGCGACAGGATCTGCATCACGCGCTCGATCTCGGTCTGGCGCCCGACCACCGGGTCGAGCTTCGACTCGGAGGCGAGCTTCGTCAGGTTGCGGCCGAACTGGTCGAGCAGCTTCGAGCTCTTCGTCTTCTCGCCCGCCGCGCCCGCGGCGCCCTGCTGGCGCCGGCCGGGGCCGGAGAGCATGCGGATGATCTCGTTGCGGATCTTCTCGGCGTCGGCGTCGAAGTCGAGCAGGATGCGCGCCGCGACGCCCTCGTTCTCGCGCACGAGGCCGAGGAGGATGTGCTCGGTGCCGATGTAGTTGTGGCCGAGCGAGAGCGCCTCGCGAAGGGCGAGCTCGAGCACCTTCTTCGCGCGCGGCGTGAACGGGATCTGGCCGGTCGTCACCTCGTCGCCCTGACCGACGATGCGGGCGACCTGCGCGCGCACCTCCTCGACCGTGATGTCGAGCGACTCGAGCACGCGCGCGGCAAGGCCCTCTTCCTCACGGAGCAGGCCGAGCAGGATGTGCTCGGTGCCGATGTAGTTGTGCTTGAGGGCCCGCGCCTCGTCCTGGGCGAGGACGACGACCTGGCGCGCCCGTTCGGTGAAGCGTTCGAACAAGACCTCGACCCCCTTTCTAGATCGCAACGGGCGGGGCGTCCGCCAGTCGGTCGAGGTGGGTGAGTGTAGCCCAGGCGCGTTGCGCGCCCGAACCTCTCGCTCTGGTCATCGTCCGGGGACGCGGGCGGCCGCAGGCTGCGTTGCCGGGCTCGCCGTAATTTCCCCCGGAAGGGGTACCGGCATCCCGGCGAAAAGGCGTCTAAATGTGCGGGTCGGACGCGAATAGCCCTGGAGGCCGCACCCGGGGAGCGCATCCGCTCAGAAGGGCCGGTAGACGAGTGGGCCGCAGACTCGTTGCCCGGCGGCTTTCCTTTGGTCGTCCGGGACCGGCGTCCTCGACGCGGCCTACGCTTGTTCACGTGATCGTCGCGCACCTCGACCTCGACGCCTTCTACGCCGCGGTCGAGGAGCTGGAGAACCCGCGGCTTCGAGAGGCGCCGCTCGTCGTCGGGGGCGATCCGCAGGGGCGAGGCGTAGTCTCGACCGCGAACTACGTCGCGCGGCGGTACGGGATCCGCTCGGCGATGTCCTGCGCGGAGGCGCTACGCCGCTGCCCGCACGCCGTCTTCGTCCGCCCGCGGATGAGCGTGTACCGGGACTACTCGCGTGCGGTGTGGGAGACGGTGCGCGGGGTCGTGCCGACGGTCGAGCGCACCGGGCTCGACGAGGGCTACCTCGACCTCGGCGAGGTCTCCCCCACGTTCGCGCACGCCCGCGTCGTCGCCGAGGCGGTGCAGACGGCGGTGCGCGGCGCCACGTCGCTGTCGTGCTCGCTCGGGGTCGGAAGCTCGAAGGTCGTCGCGAAGGTGGCGAGCGACCGGCGCAAGCCGGGCGGGATCACGGTCGTCCGCCCGGGTCGCGAGGCCGCGTTCCTGGCACCGTTCGACCTACGGCTGCTCCCGGGCATCGGGCCGCGCACGGAGGAGCGGCTGCGCGGGCTCGGGCTCGAGACGCTCGGAGCGCTCGCGGCCCTCGGCGACGCCGAGCTCGACCGCCTCCTCCCGGGGAAGGTCGGACGGCTGCTGCGCGACCGCGCCCGCGGCGTCGACTCGCGTCCGCTCGAGCCGCCGTCGGAGTCGATCTCGATGAGCGTCGAGGAGACGTTCCCGCGGGACGTCGCCGACCGCGAGCGGCTCCACGACGAGGTCCGGCGCATGGCTGCGCGCCTGGCCGAGGCGCTGGCCGGCTCCGGCCGCGCGGCACGCACGGTGACGACGAAGGTCAGGTACCCCGACTTCGCGATCCGCAGCCGCTCGACGACGCTCGCCGTCGGGATCGACGACGCCGGCCGCCTCGGCGAGCTCGCCTGCGGCTTGCTCGACCGGGCGCTCGCCGACCGGCCGGACGCCTTGCGGCTCGTCGGGGTCGGCGTCTCGAACTTCGAGCCGTTCCGGCAGCTCGAGCTCGTGCCGGCCTAAACGCGGCGCCGCGCGCCCCGCGCCCGGCCAAGGAGCCGCAGCGAGCCGAGCCGCCGCGACTCGTCCACGAGCACCTCGGCGAGGACGGGCTCGCCCGTCGCGATCGCGCCGCGGAGGCGCCGTTCCGGGTCGGCGTCGAGCCGGACATAGCCGACGTCGAGGGCGGCCGCGAGCCGCTCCACGTCCGGCGGCCGCGTGTCGACGCCGAACTCCTGTCCGAACCGTGCGAGCTGCTGGAGGCGGATGAGGCTGAAGCGGCGGTCGGTGAAGACGACCACCGTCAGCGGGAGCCCTTCACGTGCGGCAGTGCCGAGGTCGAGCCCGGACACGGCTAGCCCGCCGTCGCCGACGAGCGCGACGACGGGCGCTCCCGGCCGTGCGGCCGCGACGCCGAGCGCGGCCGGGATCCCGAACCCCATCGACTGGAGGTCGGTCGGGACGACGAGCGTGCGCGGTGCGAGCACCCGGAAATGCGTCCGGGCGAGCTGCTGGTGCAGCCCGGAGTCGGTGACGAGGACGCCGTCGCGTGGCAACGCGACGCGAAGCGCGGCGAAGAAGTCGCGCGGCACCTCGGCGCCCGCCACGCGGAGGCCCGGCTCGAGGCGCGTCCGCGCGGCGCGGTCGAGGCGCGGCCGGAGCCGTGCGAGCTCATCCTCCGGCCAACCGGGTGCGGACCCTGCCGGGAGCTCGTCGAGCAGCACCCGTACGAAGGTCGGGACGTCGGCCTCGATGGTCGTGTCCGCCGGGTAGGCGGCGGCGAGCACGGCGGCCGACGCATCGACGCGGACGAAGCGGCGCGGGTCGATCCGGAGCGCGCCGCCGAGCGCCCCGTTGTGCGAGTACTTGACGCCGAGCGCGAGGACGAGGTCCGCCGCGTCGAGGAGCTCGTTGAGCGCGCTCGCCCCTGCGCCCGGCGCGTCGACCGCGAGCGAGCGCGGATGGTCCTCGGGGACGACGCCGCGGCCCGGCGTGGTCGAGATCGCCACGGCGCCGACTCGCTCGACGAGCGCGACGACGTCAGCGGCGCTGTCGGCTGCGCCCCCACCGACGTGGAGGACGACGCGCTCGGCCGCTGCGAGGCGCGCCGCCACGTCGGCGACCACCGCGGCGTCGACGGTCGTCCGCACCGTCGCCGCCGCGGGCGCGTCGGCGTCTCGCGCCTCGAGGGCCTGCTCCGAGACGTGCACGAGGACGGGGCCGGGCTCGCCCGAGACGGCGCGCGCGAATGCGCGGCGCACGGACGCGGCCGCTCCCTCCACGTCCGCGGACAGCACCGCCTTCACGAGCGGCGCGGCGACGGCAGCCTGGTCGAACGCCTGCAGCGGCAGCGCGATCCCGCCCTCCCGCGGCGCGACCGCGAGTACGACGAGCGGCAGCGAGTCCAGCTGCGCCTCGGCGACCGCGGGCAGCGCATACGCGAACCCTGGGCCGGGGATCGTGGTGAGGACTCCCGGCCGGCCCGATGAGGCCGCGAACCCGGCGGCGGCGAACCCCGCCGCGAGCTCGCTCGTCGGAACGACCGTCCGGAGCGACGACCGCCGCAACGCCTCGAAGAGCGCGACGTTCTGCCCACCCGGGAGCCCGAAGACGACGCCGGCTCCGGCCTCCTCGAGCGCCCCGCAGATCGCGCGCGCGCCGGAGAGCCGGCTCACCGGCGGATGCGGTCGCGGACGCCGCGGGCCGCGTCGCGGGCGCGAAGCAGCGCCCGGTCGGGGGTGGTCGAGCGCTCGACCACGAGCGCCTGCTCGAGCCGGGCGCCGAGCTGCGCCTTGAAGTGGGCGACGGGACCGAGCGTCGCGTCGGTCAGGTCGTTGGCGACGGAGCCCTCGGCGGCGAGGTGCTCGAAGACCTTCCAGCGGAGGAAGGCCGTCACGCCCGACCGCGCAGCTTCGGGCGCGGTGCCCGCGGCGACGGAGTGCGTGACCGGATGGCCGAGCAGGACGAGCTGCGCCGAGACGACGTCGCCGGCCGGGGAGCGCGCCGCGTACAGGCGCGCAAGTCCCGCAGCTCGGAGCGTCTCGTAGTAGGCGCGGAAGGCGTCGGCCGGCAGGTACAGCGGCGCACCCTTGCGCTCGTGGGTCCCGGCATGGAGCGCGAAGAACGCGTCGAACCCGCAGTCGTCCGAGACGGCATGCCCCTCGCGCTCGCACCGCCCGACGAGCCGCCGCAGGTTCTGCTCGACCCGGCCCCACTGGTTCTCAAGGTCGTCGAGCGGGACGACGTAGCTGTACGACGGCGTCGCCGTCCACCCACGGGCCTGAAACGGTCGCGCGTCCGTGAAGCCGCCGCGCGTACGGAGCTCAACGCGGCGGAGGCCAAGGGCCTCGAGCGCCTCGGCGAGCGCGTCCACGGTCTTCACCTCCCGCGCGGTGCGCTCGGACGGGTAGCGCGTCGCCTCCTCGCGTAGGACGAGTCCGTTGTAGTAGAGGAGCAGACGCGGCCGGACGACCACGCCGAGACGCGTCGAGCGTTCGTAGAGCGCGATCCCGCCGACGACCTCGTCACCGCGCCTCGCGGCCAGGACGCGGAACCGCCCGCCGGCGGCCGCGGCGAGCGCCTCGAGATAGGCCGGAAGGCTGTAGGCGCTCCCGGTCGGAGACGCGGCCACGAACGCCGACCAGGTCGCGAGCTCGTCGTCCGCCAGCCAGTCGACGCTCACCTGCGAGGCCACGGTCAGATCCGCCGCCGCAGCGGCCGCAGCGCGACCGACGCGAACTGGAAGGGGCCGGGGAGCGGGTCGTCGAGGCGCCACACCGTGTGGCTCGCGCCAGACCACGAACGCAGCCAGGGGACGAGCCCGAGGCCGCTCTCCCGGCGGACGGCCCGGAAGGCGCGCACGTCGGCTCCCGGCAGGACGCACGTACGCCCGATGCGGTAGGCGGCCGGCGTCTCGACCGGGAGCCCGAGGGCGTCGCGGTAGGCGAGCGCGCAGACGTCGACGCCGCACAGCGCCGCGAACTCGACGTACCACCACGGCCGCACGTTCACCTCGAGTAGCTTCAGGACGCCGTCGCGCTCGTCGCGCTTGAACTCGGCGCTGAAGATCCCGACGTAGCCGCTGCCGGCGAGCAGCGTCCGGAGGTGCGCGACCGCATCCCCGACCTCGTCGAGCGGCACGCTCACGTGGTAGGTGCTGTTCCCGAAGTCCGGCGGGTACATCCGCAGCCGTCGCCGCGCGAAGAACGCCAGCGGCCGGCCGTCCAGGGCGACGTAGCCGTCGACGAAGTAGTGCGTGTCGGGCGGCCCCGGGACGTACTCCTGCAGGAGCACCGCCAGGCCTGCCTCGGCAGCCGCGGCGAGCCGCGTTTCCGCGTCGTCGCGACCTGTGAGCCGGAACCCCTTCACCCCGAAGCGCCTGACGAACGCCTGCGAGTCGCGCGGCTTCACGAACCAGGTGCCGAGTACGTCGTCGCCGACCTCGTCCGGCACCGTGCCCCCGACCTCGATCGTGCGCGGGTGCGGGACGCCGTGGCGCGCGAGCAGCTCGGCCAGCCGCGCCTTGTCGAGGAGCGCGTCGATCGTGTCCGACCCCGCGACCGGGGCGCGGAAGCGGTCGCGCGAATCCGCCGGCAGCGTCGCCGCCGCTCGCACCCATTGGTCGGAGCACGGGAGCACGACCGCCTGCTCGAGGCCGAGCCGCTGGAGGAACGCCGCCAGCGCCGCGCCGTCGCTCGTCTCGGCGAGCCCGTGCTCGACGCGGCCGGCCCAGCGCGAGCGCCCCGCGTAGTCGCCGCGCGGCGCGAGGAGCACGACCGGGATCCCGGCGCGCCCGAGGCAGCGCACGGCGCCGAGTCCGGTGACCTGGCCGCCGAGAACGACCGCCGGCACGGTCGGCGCGGGTCCGCCCGCAGGAGCGCGGTCGGAGCCGCTGGACGAGTAGACGGTGTCGACGTGGCTCAGGCGTTCCTCGACTCTCGGCGCGGACGATAGACCGCCCGCGCCGGAGCGCGCGACCGGGGCCGCCGCGATACTGCGACGCATGCCGACCGAGCCGGCCTCGTCAACGACCGAGCCGACAGGCCTCCTCTCGCGCCTCCGCGGGGCCGCCCGCCGCGGCGCAGCCGCGCTCCTCTTCGAGCGCCGGCACCGGCTCGACACGACCGACTGGGTCGAGCTCTCGGACGTCGGCCTCGCCGACCCGGAGCGCGGCGACTACAAGCCGACCGGCTGGCTGACGCTGAAGAAGATGCTGCCCCCGGAGGAGGTCACCGCGGACGACGTCTTCCTCGACCTCGGCTCGGGCAAGGGCCGCGCTGTCTTCCTCGCCGCGCAGTACCCGTTCGGCCGCGTGATCGGCGTCGAGCTGTCGCCGGAGCTCCACGCGGTCGCCGAGCAGAACCTGCGCCGCTACGACGGGCGCTTCGACGGGACGCGGATCGAGCTCGTGAACGCCGACGCGCTCGAGTACGAGTTCCCGCCCGACCTCACCGTCCTCTTCCTCTTCAACCCGTTCAACGGGTCGGTCTTCGCCGGGGCGCTCGCGAACGTCCTGCGGTCGCTCGACGAGCACCCGCGTGTCCTCCGTGTCATCTACGTCAACCCGGTCGAGGAGGCGCAGGTGCTCGCGACGGGCCGCGCGACGCTCGTGCGGGAGGTCAGCGGCGGGGATGCGCCCGACGACGCTCCGACCTCGTCCCGGATCTGCCTGTTCGAGCTGCGCTAGTGGTCGAGCCGGTCGCCCGGCCCGAGGAGCTCGCCGACGAGTGGGACGCGCTCGCGGCCCGGACGGGAAGCGCGTTCGCGACCTTGAGCTTCCACCGCACGTGGTGGGAGCACTACGGACAGGGGCGCCGGCGCGAAGTCTCGGCGGTCCGCCGCACCGACGGGAGCCTCGCCGCGATCCTGCCGCTGTACCGGTGGCGGGAGCGCCCGCTGCAGGTCCTGCGCTTCGTCGGCGACGGCGTCGGCGACGAGCTCGGGCCGATCTGCGAGCCCGGCGACCGCGCCCTCGCGGCCGGCGCGCTGCGCGAGGCGGTCTCGGGCCGGCTCCTCGTCGGCGAGCGGCTGCCGGGCGAGGGCTGGGCCGCCGCCGTCGGCGGGAGCCTCGTCCTGCGCGAGGGAAGCCCGCTCGTCCATCTCGGGCAGGCGTCGTGGGACGCTTTCCTCGCCCTGCGCAGCGCGAACTTCCGCCAGCAGCTTCGGCGCCGCGAGCGCGCGCTCTTCCGTGACCACGAGGCGCGGTTCCGGCTCACGTCCTCCCCGGCCGAGCTCGACCGCGACTTCTCGAGCCTCGTCGACCTCCACCGGCGGCGATGGCACGACCGGACGTCCTTCCTCCGCCACGAGCCGTTCCACCGCGCCTTCGCCGCGCGCACCCTCGAGGAGGGACGGCTGCGGCTCTGGCACCTGGAGATCGCGGAGGCGCCGGTCGCGGCGTGGCTCGGCTTCCGGGTCGGGAGCGTCGAGGCCTTCTACCAGGCCGGTCGCGACCCGTCCTGGGACCATGCCTCCGTCGGCCTTGTCCTCCTTGCCCACTCGATCCGGGCCGCCCTCGAGGACGGGATGGACGAGTACCGGTTCCTCCGCGGCGCCGAGCCGTACAAATACCGCTTCGCCGACGAGGATCCCGGTCTGGAGACGGTCGTGGTGGCGCCGGGTGCCCCGTGGGCGGCCGCCGGACTGGCGGGGGGCGCTCGGCTGGCACGGGCCACAAGGAGTAGGATGCGGCGCCTCCGGGCCGTTTCACTGCGTGCTCGTCCTCCGAACGAGTGATCAAGGGGACGGGGAGCCGCTCCGAGATGGAGAATCGTGCGCCGGGGCTGGCCAGCATGGGGACTCGCCGCCGCATTCGCGCTCACGTGCACTGCGGCTGCATCGGCCGGACCGGCCGAATCCGGCGTCGCGCGCGCCGACAACGCGGAGCAGGTCGCCCGAGTGGTGGCGAAGGAGCGCACGAGCTACGTCGCGCGCGCCCGCGTCCGCAGCGCAAGCGGCCCGCGCGCCGTCTGCCTATCGGTTCGGCACGTCCGCGGCGGCCATGTCCTACGCTCCTCGCGCTCGTGTCTCGTCGCCGGCCGCCGCTGGCGCTCCTTTCGGCGCGTCGCGCTCCTGACGCGGGCCGGCGGCGGGCGGATCGACGTCGTCGTGCGCCAGCGCCGGACGACGTCGCCGGCGCGGTTCCAGCTCTCGCGCGTCACCCTCTCCGCGTCGCCCCGGCACGAGGCGGCTGCGCCGGCGCCCGCCCTGCAAGCGGCGGCCGGCTCGCCGGGCTGTGACCTGTTCGCCGCCACGGGCGGCAACGACGACGCGTCGGGTGCGGGCGACGCCCCGTTCCGGACGGCGAAGAAGCTCGTCCGCAGCCTCGCTCCCGGCCAGACCGGGTGCCTGCAGCCCGGCCTCTACGTCGAGAACGTGATCGTCCTCCAAGGCGGCCGGCCCGGCGCGCCGATCACGCTCCGCAGCGCGCCCGGCGGCACCGCCACGATCGGCGGTTACGTGGACGTGAAGGACACGGCCGACAACGTCGTCCTGACCGCGCTCGCGGTCGACGGCTCCTACAGCCCGCAGGTCACCGTCCAGCTCTTCGGCGACTCCCTCGTCGTCAGCGACACCGAAATCACCAACCGGCGCGCGGCCCAGAGCTGCATCCTCGCCGGATCGACGAAGTACGGGATCGCCCGCGACCTCGTCCTCGTCCGCAACCGCATCCACGGCTGCGGCAAGAGCGCGACCTTCGACCACGGGATCTACCTCTCCGACACGCGGAACGCGCGCGTGAGCGACAACGTCGTCTACGACAACGCCTCGATCGGGATCCAGATCTACCCCGACGCCGACCAGAGCCTGATCGAGCAGAACACGATCGTCGGCAACGGTCGGATCGGAATCATCTTCGCCGGCGAGGGCGGCTCCTCGTCCGACGGCAACATCGTCCGGCGCAACGTCGTCACCCACTCCCACGACCGCCACAACCTCGAGACCTGGTGGGGCGGCGCCGTCGGCAGCGGCAACGTCGCGTCCGACAACTGCGTCTTCGGCGGCGGGATGGGCAACCTGCAGATGGACGCCGGCGTCGCGGCCGGCGACAACGTCGTCGCCGACCCGCTCTACGTCGACGCGACGAGCGGCGACTTCCGCCTCCGGGCCGGGAGCCCGTGCGCGGGCCTCGGCGCGCGCTAGCCCTCCGCGCGATACTCGCGCCGCGTGCGCCTCGGCGTCTACACCGACCTTGTCTTCCGCCGTACCGACGCGGGCCTCGCGACCGACCGCGCGTACATCCGCTTCGTGCTCGGGCTCGCCGACCGGCTCGACGAGCTCGTCGTCTTCGGCCGGCTCGCGCCCGAGGAGGGCCCCGCGCCGTACGTGATCTGCCCCCGGCCACGCGTCCGCTGCGTCACGCTCCCGCACTACGAGACGCTCTCCGACCCGCTGGCGGTCGGCCGCGCCGTCCGTGGTGCCCGGGCCGCGTTCCGCCGGGAGCTGGACGCGCTCGACGCGGTCTGGATCTTCGGACCGCACCCGCTCGGGCTGGCGTTCGTCGCGAGCGCGCGGCGGCACGGCACTCCGGTCGCGCTCTGCGTGCGGCAGGACCTGCCCGCGTACGTCGGCAGCCGGATCCGCGGCGCGAGGCGGCCGGCGGCGCTCGCGACGGCGCACGCGCTCGAGCACTCGTTCCGGCTGCTCGCGCGCCGCCTGCCGACCGTCGTCGTCGGCCCCGCCCTCGAGCAGGCGTACGCGGCGGGCTCCGCGCCGCTCCTCTCGATCCGGTTCTCCCAGGTCGCCGAGGCCGATCTCGCCGACCCGGACGATTGCGGCGGCGCGACCGTGGGACCCGCCCCTCCGGCTCATCAGCGTCGGCAGGCTCGACCCCGAGAAGAACCCGCTGCTGCTCGCGGACGTCGTCGCGGCGCTCCGGCGCGACGGCCGCGACTGGCGGCTGCAGGTGGTCGGCACGGGGCCGCTCCGGGAGGCCCTGGCCGCGCGCGCGTCCGTCCTTGGCATCGGCGGCGCGATCGAGCTCGCGGGCTACGTCGAGGCCGGCCCGGCGCTCTGGGATCGCTACCGGACGAGCCACGCGTTCCTCCACGTCTCGCGGACGGAGGGCTTCCCCTCGACGATCCTCGAGGCACAGGCCGCCGGGTTGCCGGTCGTCGCCACTGCCGTGGGCGGCGTCGCGGACGCGGTCGCGGACGGCGGCGGGCTGCTCGTGCCGCCCGACGACGCGGAGGCGGCCGCGGCCGCGCTGCGGCGGCTGGCGGACGAGCAGGGCCTGCGCGAGCGCCTCGTCCGGGAGGGTCTGGCGCAGGCCGCGACCGGCACGCGCGACCGCGAGCTCGACCGGCTCGCGGCGTTCCTCGCCGCAGCGCGCTAGGACGTGCGCTCGCGATAGAGGCGCACGTAGAGCTCCTCGAGCATCTCGATGAGGTTCCGGACGTCGTAGCGCTCGAGCTGCCGCGCCTTGCCCGCGGCGCCCATCCGCTCCCGGAGCTCGCGGTCGTCGAGGAGGCGGCGGAGCGCCGCCGCGAGCGCGGCCGAGTCGCCGCGGTCGATCAGGATCCCGTTGACGCCGTCCTCGACGAGGCCGGGAACGCCGCCGACGCGCGTTGCCACGTGCGGCAGGCCGGCGGCCATCGCCTCGAGGACGGCGCCGGGAGTCCCCTCGAAGTCGGAGCAGTTCACGGCGATGTCGAGGGCGTCGAGGAAGCCCGGCACCTGCGCCGGCGCGAAGCGCCCGAGGATCCGCATCCGCCCGTCCAGGCCCGCGTCGGCGATCAGCCGCTCGAGCGCGGGCCGCTCCGGGCCCTCGCCCGCGACCAGGACGTGGAGCGAGGAGTAGTCGGGCGCCAGGCGGGCCGCGGCCTCGACGAGCAGATGGAGTGCCTTCTGCGGGCGGAGCACGGCGACGGTCCCGACGACGACCGCGTCCTCCGGCAGCCCGAGCTCGGCCCGCAGGTCGCGCTCCGGGCCCTTGCCCGCGTGGAGCTCGTACGACCAGGGCGCGATCGGGACGACCTCGATGCGCGCGGGGTCGAGGCCCTCGAGCTCGGCCATTCGCCGCGCGTCCTCGGGCGACTCGGTGAGCACGCGGTCGCTGAGACGCCCGATCAGGTGCCGGTCGAGGAGCCGCCGCATCGGGCCGCCCTCGTACGACCACGTGTGCTCGTGGGAGATCACGACGGGCACGCGGGCGAGCCGGCCCCAGACGACGGCGTTGACGTTCGAGCCGAACTTGTGCGCATGGATCACGTCGATCCGCTCGCGGCGGAGGAACGCGACGAGGTGCCGCCACTCGAGCACGTCGGCCTTGGAGCGCCGGTCGAGCTCGAACAGGCGGATGCCCGCCGCCTCGAGCTCCTCGCGGTCGTCGATGCGCCCGGGACGTGTGACGATGATCGACCGCTCGAACCGCTCCGGGTCGATGCGGAGGGCCACCACGCGCGCCATCAGCTCGGCGCCGCCGATCGTGAGGTCGTCGATCAGCGTCGCGAACCGGAGCTTCTGCACGGGCGCGAGTGATACCACGCAGCTAGCGCTCGACCCGGCCGTCGCGGCCGAGCGCTGCGAGCACCGGGTCGAGGTTGCGCCCCCGCCACCGGGAGGTCACACGCGACGGATAGACGCGCGCATCGAAGGCCGCGCGCCGGAGCCAGTAGGCAACGACCAGCGCCTCGAGCAGCTCGGGGGACGCCTCGACGCCGATCGCGCCGGCGTAGGCCGCGGCCGCAGCGTCGCCCCCGCCCCGCGCCCAGGGGACGAGGCCGGCGAGCACCGCCTCGGCGTGCGAGGCGTCGTGCGCCCAGCGCCACCGGTGCGCGACGAGCTGGAGCAGGTCGAGGAACGGCAGCTCGCCGGGAGCGGCCGACTGCCAGTCGACGACGCCTGCGAGCCGGCCGTCCGCGACGAGCAGGTTGCCGGGGAAGAAGTCCCCGTGGCTCCAGCCGCGCGGGAGCCCGTCCAGCACGCGGTCGGCCCACGCTGCGGCGGCTTCGAGTCCGGTGGGACTCCCAAGCGCGTGTGCGTCCTCCGCCGCCGACGGCTGCATCGGCTCGCCGCCGCCGGCGAGGCCGTGGAGTGCGGTTAGGAACGCCACCTCGTCCTCCACGAGCGCTGACGAGGGCTCGAGCGGCGACGGCCCGCCCGCGACCCGGCGCTCGAGCGACCACCACGCGAGCCCTTCCCGGCCCCGGCCCAGCGTCTCGGGAACGCGGGCGACGAGCACGGAAGCGCCGTCCGCGTGGATCCGCTCCAGCGCCGCGGCTTCCGTGTCGAGGAGCAAGCGCGCCGGGCCGAGCGCGACGCGGAGCAGCGCCTGTGGCCCGTCGACGAGCAGCACGCCCGAGTGGCGCGCCTGCGGCGGCCCGCCGCGAAACGGCTCGCCGGAGTCCCGCTCCGCGGCCGCGAGAACCTCGTCGAGCAGCGTCCCCGTCTCCGGGCCCGACCGGACGACCGCACCGAACGGGAGCCGCGCGGACGGCCGCGCGGCAGGCGAGCCGGCCGGCCGGACCTCGCCGCCGAGCTCCCAGAGCCACGTCGCGACGTGCTCGTCGCCCCGGCGCCGCAGCCGTCGCGCGGCCGCGGCCGCCGCCGCGCGCACGCGACCGCCGTGCCAGATCCGCACCGCCGCCTCGCCGACGCGGTGGAGGCCCTCGATCCCGACGCCCGGCCCCACCGGCACCAGCGTCCAGGTTGCTCCACCGCGCAGTCGCTCGACGGAAGCGATCTCGACGTCGGCGGCCGTCGCCGCCCGCAGCCTCGAGCGTCGCCGCGAGCTCGCCGTCCTCGACGCGAAAGGAGCGCGCGGACGCCGGCAGCAGCGCCGGGAGCCACGCATGCCGCGGCTGGATCTCCCGGGGCTGCGGCACGCGGCGTACCGTACTCCCGGCCCCGGCGGAGGCGGCCGAGGCGCGTGCTAGAACGGCGCGGTGGTAGTCGAGCCGGCCGGCGGAGTCGGGCCGAGGCCCTCGCTCCTCTCCTCCACCTTCTGGACGTTCCTCGCGCAGATCGCGACGGCGGCGCTCTCGCTCGTGAACGTGCTCATCGTCGCGCGCTCGCTCGGGCCGTCCGGACGCGGCGAGGTCGTCTTCCTGACCGCGACGGCGCTCCTGCTCCAGCGGGTCGGCGCGTTCGGCGTCCAGGAGGCGAACGTGAACTTCGGCGGCACCAGGCCCGAGCTCCACGCCCGCCTCGCCACCAACTCGTTCCTCTTCGCCGCCGTGCTCGGCGCCGCCACGGCGGGTGCGATGGCCGTGCTGATCTTTCTCGTCCCGGCCCTCGGCGGCGGCGCGAGCACGACCCTCCTCGCCGTCGCGCTCGCCTCGCTGCCGCTGCTCCTCGTCCAGCTGTACCTGTGGCGGCTCGTCCAGGCCGACTACCGCTTCGCCTTCGCGAACCTCGTCTGGACGCTCCCGTTCGCCGTCAACCTCGCCGTGAACGTCGTGCTCGCCGTGCTCGGCGAGATGACCGTCTCGACCGCGTTCGGCGCCTGGCTCGCCGGCCAGATCGTCGGCACCCTCGTCCTCGCCTGGTACGTCGTGCGCCGCTGGTCGGGCCTCGGCCGCCCCGACCTCGCGCTCGCGCGGCGGACGGCGGCGTTCGGGGCGAAGACGCACGGGGGCCGGCTGATGCTCCAGGGGAACTACCGGCTCGACCAGTGGCTGCTCGGCGTCCTCTCGACCCCGGCGCAGCTCGGCGTCTACAGCGTCGCCGTCGCGTGGTCGTCGACGCTGCAGTTCCTGCCGAGCGCTCTCTCCCTTGCGCAGCGGCCCGACCTCGTGCGGAGCGGCGAAGCGGACGCGGTCGACCGTGCCGCGGTCGGGTTCCGCGTCACTCTCGGGATCACGCTCGCCGCCTCGGTCGTGATGTTCGTCCTCGCGCCGTTCCTCGTCGTGACGCTGCTCGGGTCGGAGTTCGAGGACGGCGTGCTCGACCTGCGGATCCTCGTGCTGGGCTCGCTCGGAGTCGTCGCGATGAAGGTGCTCGGCACGGCCCTGACCGCGCGCGGGAAGCCGATGCTCGAAACGGCGGGAATCGGAGCCGCGCTCGTGTTCACGATCGTCCTCGACCTGCTGCTCATCCCGGAGTTCGGGTCGACGGGCGCCTCGGTCGCGGCCGCGATCGCCTACACCGTCGGCGGCGTCGCCACGGCCTGGATCTTCGCGCGCGCGCTCGGAGCGCGGCCGACCGACCTGCTGCCGCGGCGCTCGGACATCGGGGTCGGCCGCGAGCTGATCGGCCGGCTCTGGCGGAGCCTCCGCCCACGCGGACGCACGGCGGAGGACCGGCCGTGAGCGGCTTTGTCGACATCCACACACACGTGCTCCCGGGCGTCGACGACGGGGTGCGGACGCTCGACAGGCGGTCGAGACGGCGGCGGAGGCCGCGGCCGCCGGCGTGAGCGCGATGGTGGCGACGCCGCACGTCCGTGACGACTACCCGACGACCGCGGAGGCGATCGAGGCGGGCGTCGCGGCTCTTCGGCGTGAGCTCGCGGCGCGGGATATCGCGCTCGAGCTCCATCCAGGCGCAGAGCTCGCGCTCGAGCGTGTGGCGGCGATCGAGCCGGCGGAGCTGCGGCGCTACTCGCTTGCGGGCGGCCCGTACGTCCTCGTCGAGTTCCCGTACCGCGGCTGGCCGGCCGGCGCCGAGGCCGTGGCTGCGACGCTGCTCGGAAACGGGTTCACGCCGCTGCTCGCGCACCCGGAGCGCAACGACGCGATCGCAGAGCGGCCGGAGCGCCTGCGTCCGCTCGTCGAGGCCGGCTGCTACGTCCAGGTGACGTCGGGCTCGATCACCGGCGGGCTCGGCCGGACCGCCCGCCGGGCGGCGGAGTCGTTGCTCGACCTCGGACTCGTCCACGTCGTCGCGACCGACCTCCACGGGCCCTCGCTCGAGCGCGCGGGGCTCGCGGCGGCGTTCGAGGCCCTGGGCGGCGACGAGGTCGCGCGCACGCTCGTCGCGACCGCGCCGAGGGCCGTGCTCGAGGGCGCTTCGATGCCCTCGCTACCCGCCTTGCAAAAAAACCCTTGGTGGAAACGCCCCGGCCGCCGATAAACGGACGTACGGGTCCACCGGCTAGTGTGGCGCCCCAGATTGCGAGGAGCGTAGTGGAACGGTTTGCGGAGGAAAGATCGGGCGGCGCGCAGTATCTCGCCGCCGTCCGGGAGCGGTGGTTGCTGATCGTCTCGATCGTGGTGGTGGCCGTGGGCGCCGCCGTGCTGCTGTCCGCGCTCGCGGAGAAGCGCTACGAGGCGAGGGCAGACGTGCTGGTGACGCCGATCGAGGCCGGAGACGAGACCTTCATCGGCATCAACCTGCTGCGTGAGGGCAGCCAGAGCCGCAGCGTCCTGACCGCGGCGCACCTCGTCGCTACCCCGCAGGTGGCCGAGCGGGCCAAGGAGGCGCTCGGCTTCGACGGCACGACCGAGCAGCTCCTCGAGCGCGTCGACGTGCAGCCGCAGGAGCAGAGCAACATCCTCACGATCGTCGGCAAGGCGCCCACCGCGGACGGCGCGGCGGAGATCGCGAACGCCTTCGCCGAGTCGCTGATCGACCTGCGCACCGAGACCTTCCAGGACGAGCTCGACGCCGTTCAGGAGCGGCTCGACGCCCGTCTCGCCGCGATCCCCGATTCCGAGCAGGCCTCGCCGGAGGCCGTCGCCCTCTCCCAGCGGCTCGGCGAGCTCGGCGCGCTCGACGGCGCGAACGACCCGACGCTGCAGATGACGAGCGAGGCGATCGCGCCGGCCGAGCCGGTCTGGCCGCGCCCCGTACTCTCCATCGCCGTCGCACTCCTCGCGGCGCTGCTCGTCGGCATCGGTGCCGCCGTCGCGCTCGAGCTCGTGAACCCGCGCGTCAAGGACGAGGACGAGCTGCTGCTCGAGCAGCGCCTCCCGATCCTCGGCCGCGTGCCCCGGATGGGGAAGAAGACCGTCCGTAGCTATCTCACCGGCAAGGAGCCGCTGCCCGGCGACGTGCGCGAGGCGTACCGCACGCTCCGCGCGAACCTGGCGGTCGCCGGCCCCGGCGGCTCGTTCCCCGACACGATCCTCGTCACGAGCGCGGTGCCGGGCGAGGGCAAGACGATGACGGCGACGAACCTCGCCACCTCGCTCGCGAACTCCGGGCTCCGCGTCGTGCTCGCAGACGGCGACCTGCGCCGGCCGATGGTCGGCACGCTCTTCGGCGTCCCCGCGAGTCGCGCCACCTTCGCCGGCGTCCTCTTCGGCACTGTCCGGATCGAGGACGCGCTCGTGCCGGTGCCGGCGTTCGGCGACCGGCTGCGGCTGCTGCCGGCGCATCCCGAGCACGGAGGCCTTCCCGACCTGCTCCAGTCCGACGCCGTCGCGAACGTCCTCGCGGAGCTCCGTCTCGATGCGGACGTCGTCGTGATCGACTCGGCGCCGATCACGCAGGTCGCCGACGGGCTCATCCTCGCCGACGCCGTCGACGCCGTCCTCGTCGCCGTCCGGCTCGGGCACACGCCGCGCGAGGAGCTCGTCCGGACGCGTGCGATGCTCGCACAGCGCGGGGTCACGCCCGCCGGCTTCGTCGTCACCATGCGCCGCCGCTCGCGCGGCAAGGGCTATTCCTACGGCGCACCGGAGGCGCAGGCCGAGCCTGCATCGCAGCGCGGGCTCGCGAAGGCCGCGTCCGGCGACCAGGCCTGACGGACGCCGTGTCCGCGCTCGCGCTCCGCCTCCGGCCGGACCCCCGCGCCGCGCTCATGACGGGCGCCGCGGCCGGGCTCGCCCTCGTCCTCGCCGCCGTCGCGGTCGTCTCGCCGCTGCTCGCGGCCGGCGGCGTCGTCGCCGCGCTCTTCGTGCTCGCGCTGACCCGCTCGCTCGCCGCGGGCGTCGCGATCTTCGCGTTCCTGACCTACTTCGAGTTCGTCCCGCAGCTGACCGAGTCGGGCGTGACGTTCCTGCGCATCGCCGGGATCGTCCTCGCGCTCGTGTGGGTCGCCGGCGTCGTCACGCGCGGGGAGCAGGCGCAGTTGCTGTTCCGCGACCGGCCGCTCGCGGCATGGGCCGCCGTCAGCCTCGCCGTGTGGGCGACCGCTTCGGCGCTGTGGGCGATGGACTCCGGCGTGGCGCTCGCGAACGCGTTCCGGCTGACGCAGGGGATCCTGCTCGCGTTCGTCGTCTACACCGCGCTACGCGAGCCGCGCCACCTGCGCTGGCTCTTCGTCGCGATCGTCGCCGGTGCGCGTGATGACGACGGTCGTCGGAGGCGTCTTCGTCTCGCCGGAGGGGCAGGCGGACGAGCTCGCGCGACTCGCAGGCGGGATCGGGGACGCGAACCAGTTCGCAGCGCTCCTGATCACGCCGCTGGCCGTGTCCGCGTTCGTCCTCGCAGGGGCGCGAGGCCTGGTGCGCGCGGCACTGCTCGTCGTCGTCGTCCTCCTCACCGTCGCGATCCTTCTCAGCCAGTCCCGCGGCGGGCTCGTCTCGCTCGCGGTCGTGCTCGTCTTCACGCTCGTGCTCGCCGGCCCGGTGCGTGCCCCGCGCCGTCGTCGCCGTGCTCGCGATCGCGGCCGTGGGCGTCACGTACCTCGCCGTGCTCGCGCCGGCGGCGACGCTCGAGCGCGTCACCAATTTCCAGAACGCAGGCGGCACCGGGCGCAGCGACCTCTGGAACGTCGCCCTCCGCGTCGCCGAGGACCACCCCGTGCTCGGCGTGGGTGCCGGGAACTTCATCCTCGTCGAGCCGGAGTACTCGGCGAGCGGGATCAACATCTCCCGCATCGACATCGTGTTCGACCAGACGAAGGTCGTCCACAACACGTTCCTGCAGCTCCAGACCGAGCTCGGTGCGATCGGCCTGGCCGCCTTCCTCCTCGTCGTCGGCGCCGCGGTCGTCGGCTCGTTTCGGTCGATCTCCCGGATGCGCGGCGTCCCGCTCGACGTCGAGCTCCTCGTCCGCGGCTTCACGGTCGGCCTCCTCGGCGTCCTCGCCGCCTACAGCTTCGAGTCGTCGCAGTACGAGAAGCAGCTCTGGCTGATGCTCGGAGTCGGCCTCGCGATCCCGTCGATCCTCCGGCGGCTGCAGGCGGAGGCCCTGCCACGCCGCGAGGACGGCGCTAGGTGGCCCTCGGGGCCGGCGCCGCCCGCCGCAGCCTCGTCACCTGCTACCACGCCGTCTCGGACACCTGGGAGCACTCGCTCTCCGTCCGCCCGGCCGCGTTCGAGCGCCAGCTGCGCTTCCTCGTCCGCCTGTACCGGCCGGTGACGGCGGCCGAGATCGTGCACGCGCGCGGCCGGCTGCTCCACGTCACCTTCGACGACGCCTTCCGGAGCGTCGACGCCGCGCTTCCGACCCTCGAGCGCCTCGGCGTCCCCGCGACCGTGTTCGCGTGCACCGACCTCGCAGACGAGGGCGCTGCCCCTGGCCATCCCCGAGCTGGCCGCCGAGGCCGCAGCGCACCCAGGCGAGCTCTCGACGCACCCCTGGGAGCGGCTCCGGGAGTTCGCCGACCGCGGCGTCGAGATCGGCTCGCACACATGCTCCCACCCGCACCTGCCGCGCCTCGGCGACGACGAGCTCGACCGGGAGGTGCGCGATTCGCGCGCCCGGCTCGAGGACGAGCTGCAGCGGCCGTGCCGCTTCCTCGCCTACCCCTTCGGCGACGAGGACGGACGCGTCCGCGCGGCGGCCCGGCGCGCCGGCTACGAGGCCGCGTTCGCGCTTCCGGGCGACGTCGCAGCGCCCGACGACTTCGCCGTGCCGCGGCTCGGGGTCTGGCGGCGGGACACACTGCCGCGCCTCACCCTGAAGCTCGGGCTCGCGGAGGGACGGCGCCCCGCCTGGCTGCCGGAGGCGCTGCGGTGAACCGGCCCTGGACCGGCGACGCGGTCGCCGCCGCGCCAGCATTCGTCGCGATCGCCGTGCTCGCCTGGTGGGCGTTCCGCGACGGCGGCTTCGCCCCGACCGTGCTCTACCCCGGCGGGTTGCTCGTCCTCGGCGCGCTGCTCGCGCTCGTCGTCGCGCGGCCGGACCGGCTCCGAGTCCAGCGCCGGTCGACGGCCGTGGCGCTCGTCGCCCTCCTCGCCTTCACCGCCGTCTCGTACGCCTCCCTGCTCTGGGCCGACTCGCCGGGAGACGCGTGGGCCGGCGCAAACCGCACGCTCGTCTACACCGCCGCGTTCACGCTCTTCGCGCTGACGCCGTTCACGGCGGCAACCGGCGGAGCAGCGGTCGGGGCGATCGCGGTCGCGACCGCCGCGGCCGGCTTCCAGGTGCTGGCCGAGGCGGCGGGCGGCTCGTCCGTCGGCGTCGTCTTCGTGGACGGTCGGCTCTCGCAGCCGGTCGGCTACGTCAACGGCAGCGCCGCCCTGTTCACGATGGCGTTCCTCGCCGCCGCCGTGCTGGCCTCGCGGCGCGAGGCTCCGATCCTCGCCCGCGCCACGCTCCTCGGCGTCGCGACGGTGCTGCTCGACCTCGCGCTCCTCGCGCAGAGCCGGGCCTGGCTCGTCTTCGTCCCGCTCGGCCTGCTCGTGACGTTCGTGCTCGTGCCGAACCGGATGCGCCTGCTGCTGACGCTCGTTCCGGTCGGGCTCGTGACCCTGCTCTCGCTCCCGACTCTGCTCGAGGTCTACCGCGCGTTCGGGGAGCCCGGCGCGGTCGGCGCGATCGCGGACGCCCGGAACGTCGTGCTCCTCGGCGGCGCGGCGACGGCCGTGCTCGGCGGGCTCGGCGCCTGGCTCGACCGTCGCACGGAGTTGCCCGAGTCGCTCGGGCGTCGGGCGGACCGCTGGCTCGCCGTCGCAGGCGCCGCGCTCGCGGTCGTCGGCTGCGTCGCTGCGCTCGTCGCAATCGGCGATCCCGTCGCGCAGGCGTCCGACGCCTGGGACGAGTTCGAGTCCGGCTACCCGTCGGAGTTCTCGGGCTCGCACTTCACCGGCGGCGGCCTCGGCGACTACCGCGCCGACCAGTGGCGCGTGGCGCTCGACACCTTCGCCGACGCGCCCCTCCTCGGCGCCGGCGTCGACGGCTTCGGCTCGCACTACATCGCAGAGCGGAGAACGACCAACGAGGCGCTGTACCCGCACAGCGTCGAGCTGTCTGTGCTCTCGTCGACCGGCCTGCTCGGCGCGCTCGCGTTCGCGGCGTTCCTCACGGCCGTCGTCGCGGGAGCCGCGGCACTGCGGCGGTCGGCCCCGGCCGTGCGCGCAGTCGCGGCCGCTGCGCTCGCCCTCGCCGCCTACTGGCTCCTGCACGGCTCGGTCGACTGGCTCTGGGAGCTCCCTGCGGTCACGGCCCCCGCCTTCGCCCTCCTCGGCCTCGCCGCCGCGGTCGAGGCGCGGCAGCCGGAGGCGTCGAACCGGCGGTCCACCCCGGTCGCGGCAGGCGCCGTCGTCGCCATCCTCGCCGGCGCGGCGGCGCTCGCCGTTCCGTGGGCCGCGACCGCCGAGACCGAGCGCGCCGCCGCCGTCTGGCGCACCGATCCCGACCGCGCCCTCGAGCACCTCGACCGCGCGGGCCGGATCGACCGCCTGTCGTCGCAGCCCGCGCTGCTCGCCGGCGCGATCGCCAACCGGAGCGGCCGGCCCGAGCGCGCCCGCACGGAGCTCGAGGAGGCGCTCGACCGCGAGCCGGGTAACTGGTACGCCCACCTCGAGCTCGCGATCGCCCAGGCACGCCTCGGCCGGCGCGAAGACGCGCTCGCGAGCCTCGACCGTGCGGCCGCGCTGAACCCGCGCGAGGACGCGATCGCCGAGGTACGCGAGGACGTGGCCCGCGGCGAGGCGATCGACCTCGCGGAGCTCGACGCCGTCTTCCGCCAGCGCGTCGAGTCCCGGACCCGCTGAGAGAGGTGGCGGGACCTACCCAACTGGGCAGTTGAGACCCATGTACAACCGGTCAGCGTTTGTCTAACGTCGTACCGGGCCACGGACAGCCTCGTCCGTGGCAAGCAAAACAGGGAAGGGAGTACCCGAGAATGCGGCTCATCGGGTTGGTGGTTGCGGCAGCAGTTTCCGTTGCGGTCTTTGCGTCGGCGGCACTCGCGCAGGATCCGACGGTCAGCGTCTACGGCGGTGAGGGCGGCAACGTCCAGGGTCAGCTCGACCAGGGCGGCGCGGCGGCGGGCGGGGTGCTCCCCTTCACGGGGATCGACCTTGCATTCGCCTTCGGCGCAGGGCTCGTCCTGATCGCAGTCGGCGTGGTCTTGCGGCGCGTCGGCCGGCGCAGCGTCTAAGCGGCGACGGCGACAACATGAACGTCGGTCGTCTTGACGGCCTTGCGGCGGCGTACGCCCACATCGCAACGGCGGTGTGCGCGTGAGCGCCTACGAGGCCACTTCGGGAACTGTCGGCAGCGCCCAGCGGCCGGCCGCGCGCTCGAGCAGCGCGGCGGTCGTCGCGGTCGACTGCCTGATGCTGGTCGCGGCGGCGATCCTCTCCCAGGCGTCGGCCCTCGCCGGCGGCGGCGCAGGCCTCCCCGCCGCCACGCTCACGGTCTTCGCGCTCCTCGCGCTCGTCTGCCTGCACGGCGTGCGGGTCTTCGCGGGGATCCCAGGCGCCTCGCCGGCGCTCCGCGCGCTCGACGTCCCGCTCGCGACATCGGTCGCCGGCTCCCTCGTGCTGCTGACGTCGGCGCTCGCCGACGCCGGTGCGGGCGTCGACGTCGCGCGCATCTGGCTCTTCGCCACCGTCTACGTGCTCGGCGGCCGCTACGTCGCCGGCGGGCTACCCGTCCCGGCGTTCGTCGACGACGCCGCTGCCGCAGCCGACGTCGGCGCCAAGCGCCTCCTCGACCTGACGGTCGCCGTCGTCCTCCTGATCCTGTTCGCTCCCGTCTTCCTGGCCGTCGCCGTCGCGATCAAGCTCGACAGCGCCGGCCCGGTGTTCTTCCGCTGCCGGCGGATCGGGCTCGACGGCAGCGAGCTGCAGATGCTGAAGTTCCGCAAGATGTGGGACGGCGCGTCGGGCCTGCCGCTGACGGCGTCGGCGGACGACCGCCTGACGCGCGTCGGGCGCGTGATCACCGACCTGAAGCTCGACGAGCTGCCGCAGCTCTGGAACGTCGTCCGCGGCGACATGAGTCTCGTCGGCCCGCGCCCGGAGGATCCCGCATTCGTCCGCGATCACTGGGACTCGTTCGAGCCGATCCTCCGGGTCAAGCCGGGGATGACGGGCCTCTGCCAGCTGGCGTTCGCGAAGGAGAGCCAGATCCTCGACCCCGACGACCGGATGGGCGACTACGTGCAGCGGCTGCTGCCGGCGAAGATCGGGATCGACCTGCTCTACGCGTCGCGCCGCAGCGTCGGCCTCGACGTGCGGATCGCGGTTTGGACGGTCGCGGCGGTCGTGCTCCGGCGCAACGTCGCGGTCAACCGGCAAACGGGCCGGCTGACGATCCGTCGCCGTCCGGCGGAGCAGGCGGCGACGTCAAGCTGAGCGCGGCGAGCCCGGCCGCGGTGCCGAGGCCGTACCCCACGTGCATGACCGGGTACGCCGCGGCGGCGTAGGGCACGAGCCGGAGCCGCTCGCCGCGCCGGCGGGCCGCCGCCGAGGCGAAGCCGACGGCGAGGAGCCCGTATGCGATCGACCCGGCCGCGAGCAGGCGCCGCGCCCCGGTCGAACCGGGGGCCAGGGCCGCAAGCCCTGTGCCACCGCCCACGAGGGCCAGCGGCGCGAGCGAGCGGACGCTGACGACGCGCCGGCTCTTCGCCATCACGACCGGCTTCCAGCGGCCGTACTCGTAGTACTGGCGCCAGAGCAAGCGGAAGGAGCCACGCGGCCGGTACCAGCTCCGGATCGCCGGATCGAGGACGATCCGCCCGCCCGCGGCCCGGATTCTCGCGTTCAACTCGTCGTCCTGATTGCGGACGAGTGACTCGTCATAGCCGCCGACCTGCCGGAAGACGTCCGGCCGGAACGCGCCGAGGTAGACCGTGTCGGCCTCCACCCGGTGCGCCTTCCGCGCGTCACGGGTCCAGTTGACGCCGCCGAAGGCGCTGTCGAGGGCGCACGCGACGGCGCGCTCCGTCGGGGTCCGGCCGTCGGGCTCGTAGACGCCGCCGACGTTCCACGCGCCGGTCTCGTCGGCCGCCTCCGCACAGCGGCGCAGGTAGTCGGACGGATAGCGGGAGTGGCAGTCGATGCGGACGATCAGGTCGCCGGTCGCGCGCTCGATGCACAGGTTGAGCCCGGGGGCGACGAGCTTCGCCGGGTTCGGCACGACCGTCAGGGCCAGGCCCGCGCCCGCGGCGGCGTCCTGGAGGCGCGCGGGCGAGCCGTCGGTCGAGCCGCCGTCGGCGACGAGCACCTCGACCTCGCCCTCGAAGTCCTGCGAGGCGAGGTCGCGGACGAGGTCGTCCACGTGCGACGCCTCGTCGAGCATCGCGGCGACGACGCTGATCCGCGTCGTCCGCGTCACGGCTTCGCCGAGGCCTCGTCCCGCGTCATCGCCGCCCACTCCTCGTTGGCCGCGAGGTAGTCCTCGTGGCGGCCGAGGTCGCGCCAGTAGCCGCTGTAGCGAAACGCGCCGACCGACTTCCCGGCCGCGAGCAGGGCGTGCACGAGGTCGGGGAAATCGAACGCACGGCCCTCGGGGATGAGCTCGAGCACCTCCGGCTCCATCACGTAGATGCCCATGCTCACGATCGACGTGACCTCGGGCTTCTCGCGGAAGCCGCTGACCTCGTCGACGTCGTCGAGCTCCAGGACGCCGTAGTCGAGCGGCGTCTGCCGGACGTGCGCGGCGATCGTCAGCGCGTGTCCGCGCTCGCGGTGAAAGGCCATCAGCTCGGCGAAGTCGAGCTCGGTGAGGATGTCCCCGTTCATCACGAGGAACGTGTCGTCGAGCCCGTCGACGAGGCGGAGCGGCGCGGCCGTGCCGAGGGGATTCTCCTCGGTCACGTACTCGAACCTGATCGAGGTGTGTTTGCTCGGGCCGTTGTCGACGACCGCCCGGATCAGATGGGCGAGGTAGCCGACGCAAAAGGTGATCTCCTTGATCCCGGCCTCGCTCAGGCGCTCGATCAGGATCTCGAGGATCGCCTTCTCGCCCACCGGCATGAGCGGCTTCGGCAGCACCGACGTGTAGGGCGCGAGCCGCGTGCCGCGGCCTCCGGCGAGGATGACGGTCTTCATCGGGTCAATTCCTGTACACGGGCGCGTGGGGGTCCTCGATGATCCGGCTCTCGAGCAGCCGGATCACCTCGTCGACCCCGTCGCCGACCTTGCGGACGGAGGCATAGCCGAGCACGGCCGCGATCTTCTCGAAGCTGACGCGGTAGTCGCGCGGGTCCTCGTCCTTGTGCACGTACTCGACGTTCGGCGTCCGGGACGCGCTCGCGGAGCAGCTCGACGAGGTCGAGCTTGCGGTAGTTCTCGTCCGTGTCGCCGACGTTGAACACCTCGCCCGCGCACGAGCTCCGACGGGCGCGTCGAGCGACGGCGACGAACGCCCGCGCCGCGTCGCGGACGTGGACGTACGGGCGCCAGAACTGCTCGCCGTAGACGACGAGGCCGCCGTCGAGCAGCACGTCGCGCGTGAACTCGTTCACCGTCAGGTCGAAGCGCATCCGCGGCGACGGCGCCGTAGACGGTCGCGAACCGCAGGCAGGTCGTCGCGAAGCCGTTCTCCGCGCGCGCGAGCACCTCGAGCTCTGCCTCGACCTTCGTCTCCGCGTAGAGCGACACCGGGCGTAGCTCCCACTCCTCGGTCGCGACGTCGTCGCCGTCGTCGAGCTTGCCCGTAGTTGCTGCAGGTCGAGGCGAAGAGGAACCGCTCGACGCCGGCCGCTCGCGCCTCGCGCCGAGCAGCGCGCGTGGCCTCGAGGTTGACCGTCCGGGCCGCGTCCGGCGTCGCGCGCGCAGGCCGGGTCGCCGACGATCGCGGCGAGGTGGACGACCTCGTCGACGCCGTCGAGCGCCGCCGCGCGACGGCGTCGGGGTCGCGCACGTCGCCGCGGACGAACTCGAACCGCTCGTCGCCCACGCCGAGCAGCGACGGCGACGCCGCCGTGCAGGAGCGAGTCGAGCACGCGCACCGCGCGCCCGCGCTCGAGCGAGCCGGCGCACGAGGACGCGAGCCGACGTAGCCGGCGCCGCCCGGTGACGAGCGTGAGTTCGGCGGCATCGTCACGCGAGTTAATCGGCACGTCGGCGGGGCGCTCCTTGAGCCTCGCGGACGCGAGCGCTCCGAGTCGCGTCAGACGACGCAGGTCGAGCTGCTCGTCGCGTCAGATGCGGGTAGAGCGGCAGCGTGAGGATGCCGGTCGGCGATCGGCGTCCGTCCGCGGCAGCGGCGCGCGCGCGGCGTCCGCGTAGGCCGTGAACCCGTGGATCGGCGGGTAGTGGACGCTCGTCTGGATCCGGCCTCGGCGAGCGCCGTCGCGGACCCCCTCGCGGTCGACGTCCGGCGGCAGGAGCGACCACGGCGAGGTGGTGCGCCGAATCGGCACGGTCGTCGCTCGGCGAACGGCGATCGACGATGCCGTCCGATGCCGTCGAGCGCGGTCGCGGTAGCGGCGCGGCTGCGCGCGCCGCGCGTCGTTCCGCTCGGCGAGGCGCCCCAGCTGGACGGGGGCGAGCGCGGCACGAAGCTCGTCGAGCCGGTAGTTGAAGCCCGACGCGACGACGTCGTAGCCCGCCGCGTGGCCGCGGTGCCGGTCCCAGGTCAGCGTCGTCATCCCGTGCGAGCGGAGCAGGCGCAGCCGCGCGGCGAGCTCGTCGTCGTCCGTCACGACCATGCCGCCCTCGCCGACGGGCAGGTTCTTGTTCGAGAAGAAGCTGAAGCAGCCGATGTCGCCGAACGAGCCGCAGGCGCGGCCGTCGAGCGTGCCGCCGACCGCGTGCGCCGCGTCCTCGACGACGGCGATGCCGCGTGGCTCGGCGAGCGCGAGCACCGCGTCGATCGTCGCACGGGAAGCCGCCGTAGTGCAGCGCGCACGACCGCCTTCGTCCGCGGCGTGAGCGCCGCCTCGAGGTCGTCCGGGTCGAGGTTGAGGTCGCGCTCGCCGCCGATGTCGCAGAAGACCGGCGTCGGCGCCGGTGTGCACGGACGACGTTCGCCGCGGCGACGAACGTGAGCGACGGCAGCACGACCTCGTCGCCCGGCCCGCAGCCGACGGCGAGCAGCGCCAGGTGGAGCGCGGCCGTGCCGTTCGCGACCGCGATCGCGTGCTCGGCCGCAGAGCTCGCGCGAACGCGCCTCGAGCTCGGCGACGCGCGGGCCCATGCTCCACCAGCCCGACCGAGCGTCTCGACGGCGGCCCCGACGAGCTCGTCGTCGACCTCGACGTCGGACAGCGGGACGACCCAGGCGGGCGCGCTCACAGGTCTTTGTCGCCGCCCGGCACGGACGGCAGGGTAGCTGGGCGCGGGGATGCGACCGTGATCCGCTAGCCTCCGGCGCCGTGGCGACGCGGGTGCTGATCACGGGCGGCGCGGGCTTCATCGGCTCGCACCTGACGGAGCTCCTGCTCGCCGACGGCTGCGAGGTGTGGGCGCTCGACGACCTCTCGACGGGCTCGCGCGACAACGTCGCGCACCTGCTCGACGACCCGCGCTACCACCTCGTCGTCGACACGGTGCTCTCGCACACCGTCGTGAACGAGCTCGTCAACAAGGCCGACGTCGTCTACCACCTGGCCGCCGCCGTCGGGCCGCGCCTGATCGTCGAGCGCCCCGTCCACACGATCGTGACGAACCTCGAGGGCTCCGAGATCGTCCTCGACCACTGCGCCCGCTTCGAGAAGCGCGTGCTCGTGGCCTCGACCTCCGAGGTCTACGGCGACCACCGCTCGCAGGAGCCGCTGCGCGAGGACGCGCGGCGCGTCTACGGCCCGACGACGCAGAAGCGCTGGCTCTACGCCGATTCGAAGGCGATGGACGAGTACCTCGCGCTCGCGTACCGGCAGGAGCGGGGGTTGAACTTCGTGATCCCGCGGCTCTTCAACACGGTCGGCCCGCGCCAGAGCGGGCAGTACGGGATGGTCGTCGCCCGGTTCGCGCAGGCGGCGGTCGCCGGCCTCCCGCTCGAGATCCACGGCGACGGCACGCAGACGCGCACCTTCTGCCACGTCCAGGACACGATCCGCGCGCTCAAGGGGCTGATGGAGTCGGAGCAGGCGACCGGCGAGATCTTCAACGTCGGCTCCCGCAACCACATCTCGGTGGGCGAGCTGGCGACGCGCGTGCTCGAGCTCGCGGGCTCGAGCTCGGAGCTCGTCTACGTCCCGTACGACCAGGTCTACGGGCTCGGGATCGACGACATGCTCCACCGCGTCCCGGCGATCGAGAAGATCCGCGACGCGATCGGCTGGGAGCCCGAGCACGACCTCGACCGCACCCTGCTCGACGTGATCGAGCATGCGCGGGCCACGGCGGCGCCGGTCTAGCGGCCGCCTACGCCCGCTCGCGCAGCGCCGGGAAGAGCACCACGTCCCGGATCGAGTCCTTGCCCGTCAGCACCATCGCGAGCCGGTCGACGCCGAAGCCGAGCCCGCCCGCGGGCGGCATGCCGTACGAGAGCGCCTCGACGTAGTCCGGGTCGCCGGGCTCCGCCTCGACGTTCCCGCCCGCGCCCTCCTCCGCCTGCATCCGGAACCGCTCCTCCTGCTCGACGCTGTCGTTCAGCTCCGAGAAGGCGTTGCACAGCTCCGTCCCGCCGACGAAGCCCTCGAAGCGCTCGACGATCAGCTCGTCGTCGTCGCTCGTGCGGGCGAAGGGCGAGAGCTCGACGGGGTAGTCGTAGAGGAAGGTCGGCTCGATCAGGGACGGCTCGACGTACGCGGTGACCGCGTGGTCGACGAGCTGCGCCCAGGTCTGGTCCTGCGAGGTGTCCGTGCCGTGCTCCTCGAGCCGGCGCGCGGAGCTCGTCCGCGTCCCGCGTCCAGAGCCCGTGCTCCTCGAGCGCGTCGACGAGGCGCAGGCGCCGCCAGGGCCGCTTCAGGTCGAGCTCGTGGCCTCGATACGTGACCGCGGTCGTGCCGTTGACCGCCAGCGCCGCGCGTTCCACGAGCTCCTCGAAGCGCGCCATCGTGTCGCGGTAGTCGGCGTACGCCTCGTACCACTCGAGCATCGTGAACTCGGGGTTGTGCTTGTACGAGACGCCCTCGTTGCGGAACACGCGCCCGACCTCGTAGACCTTCTCGAGGCCGCCGACGAGCAGGCGCTTGAGGTAGAGCTCGCCGCCCGCGATCCGGAGGTAGACGTCGCGGTCGAGCTCGTTGTGGTGGGTGACGAACGGCCGCGCGAAGGCGCCGCCGTAGTCGGCCTGCAGCGACGGCGTCTCGACCTCGACGAAGCCCTCGCCGTCGAGGTACGAGCGGATCGCGCGCATCATCGCGGCGCGGGCGAGGAAGTCGCGCCGCGTCTCCTCGTTCATCATCAGGTCGAGGTAGCGCTTCCGGTAGCGCGCCTCCGTGTCGGTGAGGCCGTGGAACGTGTCCGGGAGCGGCCTCCGGTTCTTGGCGAGCAGGACGACCTCGTCGGCGGCGAGGCTCGGCTCTCCGCGGCGGCTCTGCGCCGCGTGACCGGTCACGCCGACGATGTCGCCGAGATCGAGGTCGAGCTCGCCCGTCCGGCTCGCGTCGGCGAGGATCTGGATCCTGCCCGAGCGGTCGACGAGGTCGAGGAAGACGAGCTTCCCGTGGCCCCGTCTCGCGACGACGCGACCGGCGATGCGGACTGTCTCCTCGGCCTCCTGCCCCGCCTCGAGGGGCGCGGCCGCCGACCGAACGGCTGCGATGTCCGTCCGGTCGGGAAACCGCTTCGGCAGCCCGCTCATAGGCGGGCGAGTCTAGATCGGGACGAGCCGCTTACGCGGCCTGGATGTCCATGATCTTGAACTTCAGCGTGCCGCGAGGAGCCGTGACCTCGACCGTCTCGCCCTTCTTGCGGCCGATGATCGCCTTGCCGACGGGCGACTCGTTCGAGAGCTTGTTCTCGGACGGGTTCGCCTCGGCCGAGCCCACGATGCGGTACTCGATCGTCTCCTTCGCGTCGACGTCCCGCAGCTTCACGCGCGAGCCGATCGAGACGGAGTCCTTCGAGATCTCCTTCTTCGTGATCACGCGCGCGTTGACGAGGCGCTCCTCCAGCTGGGCGATGCGGTGCTCGAGCAGCGCCTGCTCGTTCTTCGCGTCGTCGTACTCTGCGTTCTCGGCGATGTCGCCGAACTCACGCGCCGTCTTGATCCGCTCCGCGACCTCGCGGCGCTTCTCGGTCGAGAGGTAGGAGATCTCCTCCTTGAGCTTCTTGTACCCCTCGGGCGTGAGGATGACTTCCTTCACAAGACCCTCCTGACGCCGTCCGGGGACAGGTGCCCCGGATCGGCGGGCGCGCATGGTAGCCAGCCCTGCGGACGGTCGTCAATACCTGACGCGGCTACCATCGAGCAGCGGTGGAAACCCACGTGAACCTGCGCGAATCGTGGTCGATCGGGCCGGTCGAGATCCCGACGCGGCTCGTCCTCGCGCCGATGGCGGGCGTGAGCGTGCAGGCGTTCCGGCGCCAGGGCCGGCGCTTCGGCGCAGGCCTCGTCTGCTCGGAGATGGTCTCGGTCGCCGGGATCCAGCACCGCAACGAGCGGACGCTCGGCTACCTGCGCGTCGCGGGCGACGAGCACCCGCTCGCGATCCAGATCTTCGGCTCGGAGCCGGCGGCGATGGCCGAGGCCGCGCGCATGGTCGAGGCCGCGGGCGCCGACCTGGTGGACATCAACTTCGGCTGCCCGGTGAAGAAGGTGACGAAGACCGGCGCCGGCGCCAGCCTGCTCGACGATCCCGACCACGCCTGCCGGATCGTGGAGGCGGTCTCGGGCGCCGTCGCGGTGCCCCTCAGCGTGAAGATGCGCCGCGGGGTCGAGAACGGCTCGCGGACGTGCCTCGAGATCGGTCCGCGCCTCGTCGAGGCCGGCGCGGCGTCGCTGACGCTCCATCCGCGCTCGGCCCGGCAGATGTACACCGGCACCGCCGACCACTCGCTCACGGCCGAGCTCGTCGACGCTCGTGGACGTCCCGGTCGTGGCCTCCGGCGACATCACCTCGCACGCGAAGGCGAAGGCGGTGCTCGCGACGACCGGCGCCGCCGCCGTCATGGTCGGCCGCGCCGCGCAGGGCAACCCGTGGGCGCTGGCGCAGATCCTCGACGACGCGGGCCACGAGCCGACGCGCGAGGAGGTCGTCGCGGAGCTGCTGCTCTTCATCCGCGAGACCGTGCGCGAGCTCGGCGAGCAGCGGGCGACCGGGTTCCTGAAGAAGTTCTACGGCTGGTACCTCGGCCGCGGCCGCTTCCCGAAGCCGTTCAAGCAGGAGCTCGTGCAGCTCGGGACGGTCGCCGAGGTCGAGACGCGCCTGCTCGCGGCCGCGCCGGGCGCGCGCGACGTGCTCGAGCGGCTCGAGCGCGAGCTGCCCGAGGTGGACGAGATCCTCCTCGACCGGCTGCCGATCTCCCTCTACGGCGGCGGCTAAGTGCGATGGAGTCGCTGCGCGGCCACCTGCTGATCGCGTCGGCCTCGCTCGTCGACCCCAACTTCCACCGCACGGTCGTGCTCGTGGCGGAGCACGGCGACGAGGGCGCCATGGGGCTGGTGCTCAACCGCCCGTCGCCGACGGACGTGGTCGAGGCCGTTCCCGCGCTCGAGGACATGGTCGAGCCGGGCGCCGCGCTCTACCTCGGCGGGCCGGTGCAGCCGGAGAGCGTGGTCGTCCTCGGCGAGTTCCGCGAGCCGGCGGAGGCGGCGGTCGTCGTCACCGGCCGGATCGGGTTCATGCCGGCGGACTCGGAGCCCGAGGCGATCGCCGCCGTGACCGACCGCGTGCGGGTCTTCGCGGGCTACGCGGGCTGGGGCACGGGCCAGCTCGAGGCGGAGATCGAGGAGGGCTCGTGGATCCTCGAGCCCGCGCGGCCCGACGACGTGTTCGGCGAGGACGGCGACCTCTGGGGCTCGGTGCTGCGCCGCAAGGGCGGCCGCTTCCGCGTGCTGGCGCTGATGCCGGACGACCCGTCGCTGAACTAGGCGGCCGAGTTCCGCTCCCAGACGAGCGGCAGCCCTCGAGCGTCAGGGACTGGTCGACCGC
The DNA here is from genome assembly GCA_963733995.1 of uncultured Thermoleophilia bacterium. Classification (GTDB taxonomy): domain Bacteria; phylum Actinomycetota; class Thermoleophilia; order Gaiellales; family Gaiellaceae; genus DATHTC01. The sequence goes on along the minus strand of CAVTFO010000022.1, from coordinate 128,539 downwards.
GTCTCGACCGTCGCCGCATGCGGCGCGATCAGCTCCGCGAGCCCGCCGGTGGCGATCACCGGCGCCTCCGCCCCGAGCTCGCCGCGGATCGCCGCCACGATCCCGTCGACCTGCCCGCCGAAGCCGTAGACGAGCCCCGACTGGAGCGCCGCGGACGTCGTCTTCCCGATCACCGAGGGCGGCTCGACGAAGTCCACCTTCGTCAGCCGCGCGGCGCGCTGGAAGAGCGCGTCCATCGAGATCTCGACGCCGGGCGCGAGCACGCCGCCGACGTACGCGCCCTCCGCGTCGACCACGTCGAAGTTCGTGGAGGTGCCGAAGTCGACGACGATGCACGGCGCGCCGTACCGGGCCGAGGCGGCCACGGCGTTGACGATCCGGTCGGGCCCGACCTGCCGCGGGTCGTCGTACCGGATCGGGATCCCGGTGCTGACCCCGGGGCCGACGACGAGGATCGGCGCCTCGGCCCAGCGCGCGGCGAAGCCCTCGTACGACGGCACGAGCGCCGGCACGGTCGAGGAGAGGCAGACGCCGTCGACCGCGTCGAGATCGAGCATCCCGCCGAGCAGGACGCCGAGCTCGTCGCCCGTGCGGCGCGACTCGGTGGCCACGCGCCAGCTGTCCGCGAGCCGCTCGCCGTCGAACAGCCCGAAGACGGTCTGGGTGTTGCCGACGTCGACCGCGAGGAGCACGGCCGCGACTCTACGCGACCGGCCTAGGGCGTCTCGTCGTCGCGCGTGAGCGTCTCGCCGATCCGCTCCGCGAGCGCCTCGGGGCTGAGCCGGGGCTCGTCGTTCTCGCCGCGGAGCTCCTCCCACGTGACGTCGTTGGTGGTGAAGATCTCGGCGCGCGGCAGGATCCGGGTCGGGCGGTGCTTGTCCCACACCCAGACGTCCTCCATCCGCACGTGGAGGAACGGGTAGTTGGCGTTCTGCGTGAACTGCACGTCGAGCGTGTTGCACAGGTACGTCATGTCCTGCCAGACCACGCAGTAGCGGAAGAGGCCGAAGACGGCGGCGTACTCGCGCTTCAGCCGCAGGTCGAGGTCGGCCTCGAACTCGTCGAGCTCGTCGAGGTGCGACATGGCGGTCACTCTAGCCGAGCGATGAGGTCCTTCACCGCGCCGCGCCCGGGTACGACGAGCGCCGGCTCGAGCTCGGCGAGCGGCTCGAGCGCGAACAGCCGCTCGTGCAGGCGCGGGTGCGGGACGACGAGGCCCGGCTCGTCCAGCACGAGGTCGCCGTGGAGCAGCAGGTCGAGGTCGATCGGGCGCGGGCCGTAGCGCGGGCCCTCGCCGCGGACGCGGCCGAGCTCGCGCTCGACCTCGAGCAGCGCGTCCAGCAGCTCGCGCGGCGCGAGCTCGGTCTCGAGCGCGGCGGCGCCGTTGAGGAACCGCGGCTGGTCGAGGTACCCGACCGGGTCGGTCTCGCGCAGCGTCGAGACCGCGACGACGGCGACGTCCGGCCGCGCGTCGAGGGCGGCGAGCGCCGCCCGGATCGTCGCCTTCCCGGTCGCCGAGGTTCGCGCCGACGCCGACGTACGCCCTGGTCATCTCAGGCGACCTTAATGCGCTGCCGCTACCGTGCCCCGGACGTGCGCCGCGTCCTCCTCCTCGCGGTCGCCGCCGCAGCTCTCGCCGGGCGCCGGCGACGCCACCGCAGCACCCCTGATCCCGCGTGAGCTCTCCTCGCTCTCGGCGTCGTCGCACGCGCTCGTCCGCGTGAGCGGCGCGAAGGGCGCGGCCGAGGCCCGCGCCGCCGGCGGCACCGTCGTGCTCGAAGCGCCTCGGGATCTGGCGCCTGCCGAGCCGCGACGCGCAGCGGCTCGTGCCCGGGCTGGCGGTCGACGGCTCGATCGTCGACTTCGAGGCCGAGCAGCCGCGGTGGCGCACCGTCCGCGAGAGCGCGGACGACCCGCTCCGCCCGCAGGAGTGGTGGCTCGGGATGATCGACGCCGAACGCGTCGCGCCGCCCGGACCGGGCCGGCCGCTGACGGTCGTCGACTCGGGCGTCGACATGACCCACCCCGAGTTCGCGTCGCGCCCCGACACGCGCGTGCTCGGCGAGCAGCGCCTGATCGGCAACAGCGAGTTCCACGGCACCGCGGTCAGCCTCGGTCGCGGCCGCACCGGCGAACGGCGTCGGCCTGGTCGGGGTCTACCCGGGCGCGCTCCTCGGGATCTGGGACGCGAGCCCGCGGGGCATCCTGACGAGCTCGGCCGTGATCCAGGGGATCGAGGCGGCGCTCTCGCTCGGCGCCGGGCGTGATCAACCTCAGCATCGGCGGGACGACGCGGAGCGGGTTCGAGGAGCTCGCGATCTTCGACGCAGTGGCGCGCGGCTCGATCGTCGTCGCGGCGTCCGGCAACGAGCGCGAGGAAGGCGACCCGCCGAACTACCCGGCGAGCCTCCCGCACGTCCTCACCGTCGGCGCGATCGGCCAGAACGGCGCCGTCACGAGCTTCTCGTCGACGTCGGTCGGCATGGACGTCGTCGCTCCCGGCGAGTCGATCGTGGCAGCGGTGCCGTCGTGGCTGAGCCCGGACCTGTTCGAGACGGTCGACGGCACGAGCTTCGCCTCGCCGATGGTGGCGGCCGCGACCGCCTGGGTCTGGACGGCGCGGCCCGAGCTCGACGCCAGCCAGGTCTCGGAGCTCGTGCGACGCACCGCGCGCGACCTCGAGACGCCCGGGCGGGACGTCTCGAGCGGCTTCGGCATCCTCGACGTCGGGAACGCGCTCTCCGGGCCGGTGCCGGTGCGCGACCCCGCGGAGCCGAACGACAGCATCGACCACGTCACCGCGGATGGGCTCCTCCACCGTGCCACGCCGCCGCTGACGACGCGCATCCGCGGCCGGAACGCGATCACCGCCCGCCTCGACGCCGCGGACGACCCGCGCGACGTCTACCGCGTCTGGGTCCCGGCGAAGCGCCGGGTGTCGGCGACGGTGACGGCGCGCGAACGCCGCGATCGCGACCCGGCTGCTCGGGACCGACGCCGAAGGCGATCCGCGCCGTCCGCACCGCGCGGGGCCTGGAGATCCGGAACACGGGCAACGGCGGGCCGGGAGGTCTTCCTCGCCGCCTCGCTCGGGCGCGGGACGGCGACCTACGCGCTGGCGCTCACGACGAGCGCACTTCCACGCTGACGGCCGACTCCGCGACCGGCGGGTCGAGCTCCACGTCGGGCTTCGCGACGCGGACGCGGACGCGCGAGGCCGGGAACCGTTCGAGCAGCGTCTCGGCGACGGCGGCGGCGAGCGTCTCGAGCAGGACGTAGTCGCGCCCGTCCGAGACCTCGCGGACCGCGGCCGCGACGTCGCGGTAGTCGACCGTCGCGTCGATCGCGTCGCGTGTCCGGGGCCGGGACGTCGAGCTCGAGGTCGAAGAGGAACCGCTGTCCGCGCTCGCGCTCGTGGGCGAGCACGCCGTGCCGGCCGTGGAGCTCGAGGCCGCGGAGCTCGATCGTCGTCATGCGGCGTAGACCGCGCGAGCGACGGTCAGCGCCTCGACCGTCTCGCGCACGTCGTGGACGCGGAGCACGGTCGCGCCGCGCTCGTACGCGGCGACCGCGGCGGCGACGCTCGCGGAGACGGAGCCCGTGCGGGCCTCCGGGTCGCCGAGGATGCGGCCGAGCGAGCTCTTCCGCGAGAAGCCGACGACCACCGGACGGCCGAGCGCGAGCAGCACGTCCAGCCGCCGCACGAGCTCGAAGTTCTGCTCCACGGTCTTGCCGAAGCCGATGCCCGGGTCGAGCAGGACGCGCTCCTCGCCGATCCCGGCCGTCGACGGCCGCCGCCAGCCGCTCCTCGAGGAACGCCGCCACGTCCGAGGCGACGTCGTCGTATCGCGGCTCGCGCTGCATCGTCCGCGGCTCGCCCTGCATGTGCATGAGGCAGACCGCGGCGCCCGCGGACGCGACCGTCTCGGCCATGGCCGGGTCGCCGCGGAGCGCCGTGACGTCGTTCACGAGCTCGGCGCCGAGCTCGAGCGCGCGGCGCGCCACCTCGGCCTTCGCGGTGTCGATCGAGAGCGGCACCTCGCCCGGCCAGCTGCTCCAGCACCGGCACGACCCGGCGGAGCTCCTCGTCGAGTGGCACCGGCGTCGGCGCCCGGGCGCGTCGACTCGCCGCCGACGTCGACGATCGCGGCGCCGTCGGCCGCCTGGGCGCGCGCCGCGGCCACGGCGTCGGCCGGGTCGAGGGCGGCGCCGCCGTCCGAGAAGGAGTCGGGCGTCACGTTCACGATCCCCATCACCGACGGGCGCGGGAAGCGCTGGTCGAGCGCGGCCACAGGGCGAGTCTACGGCCGGACCGCGCGTCGGCCCCGGCGGGCGCCGGGGCCGAATGACACGGTGAGTCTGGTGCGCTACGCCTGCGCCATGCCGTGCCGGGACACGACCCGGAACCCGGCGAAGCCGAGCAGGAGCAGGAGCGCTGCCGAGCCCGCGCCGATGCCCGACGCGGTCCAGTCGAACTCCGACCCGCCGCCCGACGCCGGAGCCGACGTCGTGTACGGCTCCTGCGCGACCGCGGCGTTGCCGTCGCGGCGGAGCTCGATGCTCGCAACGGAGCCGTCCGGCCCGTCGGGGCGCACGAGGGCCGCCTGCCCGCTCAGGGACGAGCTCAGGTTCGACTGCGCCACCCGGTCGGCCGGATCGTCGTGGACGATCACGGCGGGCTGCGCCGCCCGGTCGGCCGGATCGTCGAGGACGACCGCCGCGGGCGCCGTGGGGACGAGGACCGCCGCACCGGCGAAGAGACCCGCCAGCATCCGCCGCATCCGCCGCCGCTTCTCTTGCCTGGTCATGCCTTCCTCCTTCGTCTCCGGCCACCCGACGCGACCGGCTTCTGCACAACAAGACGGCGGCGCGCTAAAACTCGACCGAGGCCCGCGCTAAACGACCGCTGACAGATGCGGAGGCTCGGTGGAGTTCCTGCTGCTCGGCCCACTCGAAGTGCGCGACGGCGCGAGACGTGTGTCCCTCGGCGGGGTGAGGCAGCGATCGGTCCTCGCGCTGCTCCTCCTCGACGCCAACCGGGTCGTGCCCGCCGACCGGATCATCGACGAGCTGTGGGGGGAGGATCCGCCGGCGACGGCCGCCACCGCCGTGCAGGTCTACGTGTCGCGGCTCCGCAAGGCGCTCGGGGCGTCGACCATCGAGACGCGCGAGCCCGGATATCTCCTCGAAGCGACGCCCGCGACGCTCGATCTCCTCCGCTTCGAGGCCGGCGCGGCCGCGGGCCGCAGGGCGATCGCGTCGGGCGATCTCGCCGGCGGTGCGGAGCTGCTGCGGGACGCGCTCGCCGAGTGGCGCGGACCTGCCCTCGCGGATCTCGTCCGCGAGCCGTTCGCGACGCAGGCCGCCGATCGGCTCGAGGAGCTGCGCCTCGCGGCGCTCGAGGACCGGATCGAGGCCGACCTCGCCCTCGGGCATCACGCGGACGTCCTCGAGGAGTTGCACGCGCTCGTCGCGGCGAACCCGCTCCGGGAGGGCCCGCGGAGCCAGCTGATGCTCGCGCTCTACCGCGCCGGGCGGCAAGCCGAGGCGCTCGAGGTCTACCGCGCAGGTCGTCAGGCGCTCGTGGACGCGCTCGCGATCGAGCCGGGGGCCGAGCTGCGTCGGCTCGAGCTCGCCATCCTCGCCCAGGATCCCGCGCTCGACCTCGCGCCGTCCCGGCGCTCGGCGACGGTGATCTTCGCCGACCTCGGCGTCGTCGGCCTGCACGACGACCCCGAGCGAGGACGGGACGAGCTCCGCCGGCCGCGGCCGCCGCGGCCGCCGTCGTGGCGGCGCGGGGCGGGACGTTGCAGGAGGGAATCGCCGGCGCCGTCCTCGCGCTCTTCGACGGGGACGACCACCTGTCGCGTGCTCTGGCTGCCGCAGTGTCGTTGCGCGACGGCGCCGGCACGCGCGCCCGACTCGCCGTGGAGAGCGGTGAGGTGGTCGCCGGCGCCCGCACGGACGGTGGCGCATTCGTCGTCGGCGCCCCGGTCGGGGCCGCGGCCCTGCTCGTGCGCGGAGCGGGACCCGGCGAGATCGTGGTCGGCGACACGGCCGCCCACGTGTCACACCGGGCTACGAGCTGCGGGCGAGGCCGGAAGGAGGCCGCCTGCTCGTCCGCCGTGATCGGTGACGCCCGCTACGGTTCGGTCGTGGCACGCGACCGTCTCGTCCGCCCGCGCAACGGCCGCGTCATCGCCGGCGTCTGCGCCGCGATCGCGGACCGGTTCGGCATCTCCCGGACGGCGGTCCGGATCGCGTTCGTGCTCTCGATCGTGCTCCCGGGCCCGCAGGTGGTCGTCTACCTGCTGCTCTGGATCCTGATCCCGAGCGAACGCTGACGGCCCGAACAGCCGGGTCCGGATCCGACGAGCGCCACGTCCCGGAGAGCCATGACCCGTCTCTGAGACCGAGTCACGGCCCCAGCGGCCGAGTCGGCTCGGGACCTGTCTCGACTAGCCCTTGGCCGGATCGGGCGGGGGCGGCTGCATCGTCGCCCCGGGCAGCGGGAAGGGCCGCGGCTTCGGCTGCGGCGCGCGCTTGCGCTCCTCCTCGGTCTGCGGCTCGTGCCGGCACGGTCTCCTCGGGGAAGACCGAGATCTCGTCCTCGCCGGCGAGGAGCCGCTCGAACTGATCCTTGTCGATCGTCTCGCGCTCGATGAGGATCTGCGAGAGCTTGTGGAGCACGTCCATGTGCTCGCGGAGGATCCGGTGCGCCGAGTCGTGCGCCTCCTCGATCACCCGCCGGATCTCGTCGTCGATCTCGCGCGCGATCTCGTCCGAGTAGTCGGGCTCGTTGCCCATCTCGCGCCCGAGGAACGGCTGGTCGTGGTTCCGGCCGAGCACGCGCGGGCCGAGCTTCTCGCTCATCCCGTAGCGCATGATCATCGCCTTCGAGGTCGCCGTCACCTTCTCGAGGTCGTTCGCGGCGCCGGTCGTGATCTCGTGGAAGACGAGCTCCTCCGCGGCGCGGCCGCCGAGCGTCATCGCCAGGTCGTCCATCAGCGCCGACTTCGTCGTCAGGTACCGGTCCTCGGTCGGCAGCGAGATCGTCAGGCCGAGCGCCTGGCCGCGCGACACGATCGTGATCTTGTGGACGGGGTTCGTGTTCTCGAGGTAGTGCCCGACGAGCGCGTGCCCCATCTCGTGGTACGCCGTGATCTTGCGCTCCTTCTCGGAGAGCAGGCGGGCCTTCTTCTCGGGGCCCGCGATCACGCGCATGATCCCCTCCTCGAGCTCCTCCTGCCCGATCGTCTTCCTGCCGCGGCGGGCGGCGAGGAGCGCGGCCTCGTTGATGAGGTTCGAGAGGTCGGCGCCGGTGAAGCCGGGCGTCCCGGCGGCGAGCGTGTCGAGGTCGATCTCGGGCGCGAGCGGCTTGCCCTTGGAGTGCACCTCGAGGATCTTCCGGCGGCCGTTCCGGTCGGGCCGGTCGACGACGATCTGCCGGTCGAAGCGGCCCGGGCGGAGGAGCGCGGGGTCGAGGATGTCGGGCCGGTTGGTGGCGGCGATGAGGATGATGTTGTCCTTCATCTCGAAGCCGTCCATCTCGACGAGCAGCTGGTTCAGCGTCTGCTCGCGCTCGTCGTGGCCGCCGCCGAGACCCGCGCCGCGATGCCGCCCGACGGCGTCGATCTCGTCCATGAAGATGATGCAGGGGCTCGCCTGCTTCGCCTGCTCGAAGAGGTCGCGGACGCGCGAGGCGCCGACGCCGACGAACATCTCGACGAAGTCCGAGCCGGAGATCGAGAAGAACGGCACGCCGGCCTCGCCGGCGACGGCGCGCGCGAGCAGCGTCTTGCCGGTGCCGGGAGGCCCGTAGAGCAGGACGCCCTTCGGGATCCGCGCGCCGAGCGCCTGGAACTTCTTCGGGTTCTCGAGGAACTCCTTGATCTCGTGCAGCTCCTCGACCGCCTCGTCCACGCCGGCCACGTCCTTGAAGCCGATCTTGGGCGCGTCGGGCGTCATCCGCTTCGCGCGCGACTTGCCGAAGGACATCACCTTCGAGCCGCCGCCCTGGACCTGGTTCATGAGGAAGATCCAGAACGCGATCAGGATCACGAACGGCAGCAGCGAGACGAGGATCGAGCCCCACCAGTTGCCGCCGACGCCCTTCGAGTCGTACTTCACGCCCTCGGCGCGCAGCTGGCGCTCGAAGAACGCGTACGACTCGTCGGTGGGGTAGTTGACGACGACCTTGCGCTTGTCGCCGCCCGTGAGCTCGGCGGTGATCTCCTGCTTCCGCGGGTTGACCGTGACCTGCTCGATCGACTCCGGGTTGTCCTGGACGCGCGCGACGAGATCGGAGTAGGTCGCCTTCTCGGCCTGCTTGTCGTTGCCCGTGAGCGTGTTCATAGCCACCCACGCGAGAACCACGAGGATGATCAGGGGGAAGAGCGCGCTACGGAAGAAACGATTCAACGGGCGACCTCCGAGGGAGCGTAGCAGCCTGCGTCCGGCCTGCCTTCCCCCGTTTCGGGGGCGGCAGCGGGCTTCCTGGCTAGTGGCTCTCGGGGATCAGATCGGGGTGCAGAACCGCCACGTACGGCAGGTTCCGGTACCGCTCCGCGAAGTCGAGCCCGTAGCCGATGACGAAGCGATTCGGGATCTCGAAGCCGGTATAGCGGACGTCGACGTCGATCTCGCGCCGCTCGGGCTTCGTCAGCAGCGCGCAGATCTCGAGCGACGCGGGCTCGCGCGACTCGAGCATCCGCATCAGGTACGAGAGCGTCAGCCCCGAGTCGATGATGTCCTCGACCACGAGCACGTGCCGCCCCTCGATGTTGATGTCGAGGTCCTTGAGGATCCGCACGACCCCGGACGAGTCGGTCGAGGCGCCGTAGCTCGAGATCGCCATGAAGTCGATCTCGCACGGGATCGTGAGCCGGCGCATGAGGTCCGACATGAAGAAGACGGCGCCCTTGAGCACGCCGAGCAGGAGCAGGTCGCGGCCGCGGTAGTCGGCGGAGATCTCCTCGCCGAGGTCGGCGATCCGGCGCTGGAGCTCGTCCTCGTCGATGAGGATCTCGGCGACGCCCTTCTCGACCTCAGTCTGCGACACGCTCCGCCTCCACGTCGGGATGGCTCGACGAGCCCGGGGATCGCGACGACCTCGTCGCCGCGCACGACGAGCGGCCACGCCTCGCGCTCGGAACGGGGGATCTTCGCGTCGACGAACACGTCCTGGACCTTCTTGCTCCTGCCCGCGAGCCGGTCGCCGGCCCGCCACCCTCGTACCTTAAGCCCTGGGACGCCGGCGCTGATGAGCCACGGGCCCCAGCGCACGTCGCCGTCGAGCGCGACCGGCCCCTCCTCGAGCCACACGCGCTCGTACTCGCGCACGGCCTGGACGCCGCCGCCGAGGTCGACGCGCTTCGAGCCCGCGGGCGACGCGAGCAGCTCGGCGAGCGCCGGCGTGAGCGGCGGCGGCTCGCCCGCCAGGCGCAGGAGGTTCTCGCGCGCGCCCGGGTGGAGCTGCTCGAGCAGCGGCAGGATCTCCTCGCGGATGAGGCCCCGCTTCGTGTCGCGGTTCGAGGCGTCGACGCGGAACGCCAGCCCCGCCGCGTGGCAGTAGGCCTCCGTCTCCTCGCGCCAGACGTCGAGGAGCGGCCGCACGACGCCGTCCTCGCGGCGCGGCTTGATCGCCTTCGTCGTCCCGCTCGAGACGAGGCGGAAGAGGACGGTCTCGACCTGGTCGGAGGCGGTGTGCCCGGTGGCGCGGAGCCGCTCGGCCGCGACCGCGTAGCGCAGGTCGCGCAGCTCGGCCTCGGTCTTCCCCTCGCCCGGCGCCTCGACCACCTCCGCGTCGAGCTGCTCGCGGCAGAAGCGGGCGTCCTCCTCCGACTCGGCGCCGCGGAGCCCGTGCGCCACGTGCACCGCCGAGACCTCGTAGCCGTTCTCGCGCAGGACGTGCCAGAGGCAGGTCGAGTCCGGGCCGCCGGAGACGAGGCAGGTGACCGCGCCGCCGGGCTCGAGCAGCTCGTGGCCGCGTACGAAGCGCTCCACGCGCGCGCGCAGCTCGACCACGTCCACGGCGCGATTATCGCGCGGTGGGGGAACCCATGGTTCCCCCACGAGCCCCCTCCTTCTCCTGAGTGGCTGATTCGGGGCTGGGGCTTGGCCTCCCGGGCGGATGAACCGCCCTCCGGCCGAGTGGCGTCTGCTCACAGCAGGACGGAGCGGGCGTGGTCGCGTCGGCCTGCGCGCGCGCACCTGCGGTGCGGGCGCTCCGGCCAGGAGACCTGCTCCTCATCGCTCGTGGCGTGTCGTGACGGGCGGGATGCGCTGTGCCCCTGGACGGGGCACGCGGCGATCCCGCCCGTCCGATCGCTCCGAGACCGGGTCTGCCTCGATCCGGGACGTGGTCGCTCAGTGTCTGACACCGGCCATGGCCGGTGCGGACGCGTGACGCCGTGCGTTCCCGAGTGCCTAGAGCAGCTCGGCGACGTCGCAGCCCTGCTCGGCGAGCTCGGGCTGGGCGCGACGGAGCGTGTCCGACGCGAAGTTCGCGAGCCCGTAGGCGCGGTACATCGGCGGCCCGGCGTCGCGGCCCGCCTCGCGCGCCCTGATCGCCTTGCCGTACTCGAACAGCATCGCGCCCATGACGAGCTGCGCCCGCCGCAGCGCCGGGTCGGTCGGCTTCGTGCGGCCCATCCGCTGCGCCGCCTCCTTCGCCTCGCGGATCACGACCCTGCCGTCGACCTCGCCGGCCAGATACTCCTGCCCGCGGTTGCCGACGGCGGCGACGTTCACGCTCGCGGTGCGGATGAAGTCGCGGTCGGTCGCCGAGCACGTGTGCGCGAGGCTCTCGGGCGCCGCGCCGGCACCGCTCGCCGTCCACGCAGCCGCGAGCACGAAGATCGATCCGCACACGAGGCCCGCCGCAGTGAGGCCGAGGAGTCTCACGATCGGATCGGTTATCGGAGCGTGCGTCTCGGGCGCTGGATCACCCGCACGAGGGGTGCCCGCTCACGGCAGGTCGTCGGGCCCCGGCATGAGCCCCGGCTGCCGCGGCGAGGCGATCGGCGGCGGCCCGGGCGGGAGGCGCCGTGCGACGAACGCGGCCACCTCCATCGCGGCCCAGCGGCCGACCCAGGCCGCGAGCGCGAGCCCGACGATCAGGCGAAGGCCGGGGAGGCGCACCAGCGCTCCAGCCGTGCGACGGCGGTCTCGACGGCCTCGACCCCGAGGATCTCGGCCGCCGCGTTGTCGACGAGCTCCGACCGCGCCCCGGGGTCGTGCCCGGCCGCGGCGTTCAGCAGGTAGCGCAGCGGCAGGGAATGCCCGACGTGGAGGATCGACTCCTCGCCACGCTCGAGCAGGAGCCGGAAGCCGCGCGCGAACCGCGCGGCCGCCTCGGCCCGGCTCTCGCCGCCGCCGGGCGCCGCGCTCGAGCGGCCCGTGCGCCCAGGCCCAGTCGCGGTAGGCCTGCAGCGGCCCGCCCTCGAAGCTCCCGACGCGGATGTCGTCGAGCTCCGGCACGACGAGGCGCGGCACGGCGCGTCCCTCGAGCGCGAGGTCGGCGGTCTCCTGGGCGCGGCGGAAGGAGCTCGTGGCCGCGAGATCGATGCGCTCGCCGCGGAGCCGGTCGCCGAGCGCCGCCGCCTGCGCCCGCCCGGCGGCGGTGAGCCCGCCGCACGCGTCCGGGTCGCCGCTGATCACGGCGCGCGCGCTGAAGACGCTCTCGGCGTGGCGGGCGAGGATCAGCCGCTCCATGCGACTAGAAAAGCAAGGACCGATATGTGTGCGTGCGTTCCATCCCGATCCGCTCGTAGAGCGCCAGCGCGGGCGCGTTCTCGGGGCGGACGAAGAGGCACACGGTCGGCACGCGCTCGAGCAGGAGGCGGCACAGGTCCTGCAGCGCACGGGTGGCGTAGCCCTGCCCGCGCGCCTCGGGGTCGGTCCAGACCTGCTGCAGCTGGACGGCCGACGGCGTCCAGGCCGACGCCTCGGACTTGAACCGGATCACGCCGTCCTCCAGCCAGAGCCACGAGCGCCGGTCCTCGATCTGCGCCCGCGTGCGCCAGCGGAAGCCGTCCGGGTCGCGCTCCAGCGGGTCGATCCCGATCTCCTCCTGGTGCGCGGCGGCGCAGGCCGGGACGAGCCGGTCGAGATCGTCGAGCGTGGCCGGGCGCAGTCCGGTCCCGCCGGCCTCCGGCGCGTCCGAGAGGGCGTACACCGGCTGGCCGGGCCGGTCGTCGCGCGGCGCGGGCAGCCGCTCGCGCCCCGCCTCCCACAGCGAGGAGACGGCCGCCTCCTCGCCGATGATCATCCGCGCCCGCCCGCGGACGGCCACGTCGGCGAACCGCTCGCAGCCGTCGCCGGAGGGGACGACGTTCGCGCCGACGTGGCAGAGCGCCGTGATCCGGTCCGTCCCGGTCCGCCGCGGTGAACCGCCCGAGCCCGCGCCGCGCCACGTCCTCGAGGAAGACGCGCTCGATCGGATCGCGCGCGCAGAACTCGAGGATGCGGTCGAGCGACGGCTCACGGAGCCTGCGATGCCCCAGCACGGGGACATTCTCTTGCAAGACGGACGACCCAGGGCGGTGCGCGGGAGGGGAGGGCCTGCGCCAAGCAGCGGGGTCGGGGCGACCGCCGTCAAGGCTGGACGCCTTGGCGGTGGGCGCGCACCGCGATGCGCAGCGCGCAGGCCCCCAACCTGCCGTGCACTGCTCTGGGTTGTTCGTCTAGGCTCCTCGGCCGTGCCGATCCACGTCAGAGCCGAGCCCGGCGAGTACGCCGAGGCGTGCCTCCTCCCCGGCGACCCGCTCCGGGCCAAGTACATCGCGGAGACCTTCTTCGACGACCCCGTCCAGCGGAACAGCGAGCGCGGGATGCTCGGCTACACGGGCACGTTCCGCGGCAAGCCGGTGTCGGTGCAGTCGAGCGGGATGGGCTGCCCGTCCGCCGGGATCGTGATCGAGGAGCTCGTCCAGCTCGGCGTCAAGCGCATCGTCCGCGTCGGCACCTGCGGCGGCCTCCAGCCGGACCTCTCGATCGGCGACCTGATCATCGCCATGTCGGCGGTCCCGGCCGACCAGACCCCGATCCACCTGATCGGCGGCGAGCCGCACGCACCGACGGCCTCCTGGGAGCTCGTCCACGACGCCGCGCACGCCGCCAAGAAGCTCGACCGCAAGGTCCGCCTCGGCCCGATCGTCTCGAGCGACGTCTTCTACAACCCGGACGCCGGCCAGTACCAGCGCTGGTCCGACCGCGGCATCCTCGCCGTCGAGATGGAGGCGGCGATGCTCTTCACGATCGGCGCGCTGCGGAAGATCCAGACCGGCTGCCTCCTGATCGTGAGCGACGTCGTCGTCGAGGGCGAGTTCGTCCGCATCTCCGACGAGGACATGAAGCGGGCGGTCGACCAGATGACCGAGCTCGCGCTCGAGACGATCACCGGCGAGCCACTGACGCTGGCCGACCGGGTCGTCTTCCTCGTCAACCCGGCCTCCGACAACGGGGCGACCGGCAAGCGCTGGCCGCAGCTCGCCCACGAGGCGGCGGGCGCGGGGCTCCAGGGCGACGCGCGCTTCTCGGAGCGCCCCGGCCACCTCGGCGAGCTCGCGCGCGAGGCCGCGGACGACGGTGCGACGGTGCTCGTCGTCGTCGGCGGCGACGGCTCGGTGAACGAGGTCGCGAACGGGATCGCGGGCCGCGACGGGGTCGACGTCGCGGTGATCCCGCGCGGCACCGGCTGGGACTTCGCGCGCTCGCAGGGGCTGCCGCGGGACGTGGCGGCCGCGGCGCAGGCGGCGACGAGCGGCGCCGTCCGCACGATCGACCTCGGCCGCGCGACCTACCGCTCGTGGGCGGGGCCGGAGGAGACCCGGTGGTTCGCCAACATCGCGAGCGCCGGCATGAGCGGCGCGATCGCGCAGCGCGCGAACACGACGACGAAGGCGCTCGGCGGCAAGGCGTCGTACCTCTGGGCCACGCTCGCCGTCTTCGCCCGCTGGCACAACGACCGCGTCACCGTCACCGTCGGCGACGAGGAGCGCCGGGCCGTCATGCACGACGTGGTCGTCGCCAACGGCTCGACCTTCGGCGGCGGGATGCGGATCTGCCCCGACGCCAGCGCCGAGGACGGCCTGTTCGACGTCCTCCTGATCGGGGACGTGACGAAGCTCGACCTGATGCGGACGATGCCGAAGATCTACCGCGGCACGCACCTGCCGCACCCGAAGGCCGAGCTGCTCCGCGGCGCCACGGTCGCCGTCGACGCGGACGAGCCGCTGCCCGTCGAGCTCGACGGCGAGCAGCCCGGCACGACGCCGGTGCGCTTCGAGGTCGTGCCGCGCGCGCTGCGGCTCCGCGTCCCGGGCTAGCCCGGCGAGTCGGAGCCGGCGGCTCGTCGAGCGCCTTCGCGGCCTTCGCCTTCGCCCGGACGCCGACTTCTTCGCCGTCGTCGTCTTCTTGGCCGCGGGCTTGCGCGCCGCCGCGGTCGCGCTCTTCGGCGCCAGCGCGTCGAGCCGCCGCTCGAGCTCCGCGACCCGCTTCTCGAGCTCGTCGACGCCGCGCAGGCGCCGCTGCAGCTCGTCCGTCCGGTCGCGCATCGTGTTCACCGCACCGAGCATCCGGTCGGCCCCGGGCGCGTCGCTGAGGCGGGCGATCGCGTCCTCTCCCGCGTCGGCGAGCCTCGTCAGGATGTTCTTTTCCGACACCGCTTCCTCCGTTCGTCGACTGTCACCCCATGTTTACCGGCTCGGGCGGACCTACGCGCGGACGACCACCGGCGTCCCGGCCGGCGTGTCGCGCCAGAGACGGCGCAGGTCGGCGTTCGCGACGCGGATGCAGCCGTTCGAGACGGCCTGCCCGACGAGGTCGGGCCGGTTCGTCCCGTGGATCGCCACGGGCCCGCCCTGCACCCACCCCGTCAGCACCTCGGAGAACGCGGAGATCCCGATCGCGCCGGGGCCGAACGGCCCGCCCGGATCGGACGGGACGAGGCGCTGGTTGACGTAGTACGTCGCCGGTCGGCGTCGGCGTCGCCGCCGATCCGATCGCGGCCTGCGTCGAGAAGACCGGCCTCCCCTCGCGGAACAGCGTCACGCGGCGCTCCGAGAGGTCGACCAGCACGCGCGTGCGGACGGTGGCGACCCGGACGTCCGCGGCCCGCACCCAGCCCGTGGCCTCGTTCGGCTTCACCGGCAGCTGCACCCGGTACCACGTCGGGCGGCAGTCCCGGCCGACGCGCGCCCCGAGCACGCCGAGGACGGTCGGGACGCCGTTCACGTTGCGCACGCCGAAGCGGGCCGTCGCGCGGCCGCCGGGGCGCGGGCTCGTCGACGTCGGCCGGACGACGACGGCCGCCGGCGCCGAGCGGCCCGTCCGCAGCCGCCGGTACGAGCCCGGCGCGCACGTCGGGGCCGCGATGGCGCGGGCGGCCGGGCGCTCGGCGGAGACCCGTGCGGCCTCGCCCGGCGCGTCCGTCTCGCCGCCGCAGCCCGCGGCCACGGCGGCGAGAAAGGTAAAGAAGCTGCAAAGAGAGCGTTTCAGGTTCGTAGTGATTCGAACTTTTACCCCTTCCGGGCGTCGACATGTCCGAGGGGCGTCCTACGGTGAAGAGGCTATGACAGCGAACACGGCCCGGCAGGCCCGGGGCCACACCAGGCACACGGTCGTCGTGATCCACGCGCTACGGCAGCGGGCGGGAGTTCCCTACGAGGTGGAACGCACCGTCTGCACCGACTGCCGCCGGGTCCTCGACGAGCGTCAGCTGCGCCGCGCCGCCGCCTAGAGCGGGACGCGAGCCGGCTCGCCGCGCTCCGCCAGAACGAGAGCGCCCGCTCCGCCATCGCCGTGATCGTCGTAGACCGGCGACGGCACGTCACAGCGCATCGACGACGGCCTGCAGCGTCTCCCCCGCGCCCGCGTCGAGCTTCAGCGCGGCCCGGCTGTCGAACGCCGTCGGCCCGCGGTTGACGATCGCGACCGCGCCGCCCGCCGCCAGCGTCTCGTGCGGCAGCCCGGCCACCGGCCACACCTCCAGTGTCGAGCCGACGACGAGCAGCAGCCGCGCCTCGCGCACGAGCTGCGTCGCCCGGTCGATCTCGCGGCTCGGGAGGAGCTCGCCGAACATGACGACGTCGGGCTTGAGGATCGCGCCGCAGGCCGGGCACGGCGGCGCGCCGAGCTCGTCCACGAGCCGGACGACCTCCGCCCGCGGTACGCGGATGCCGTCGACGAGGCAGACCGCCGTCCGGATCGAGCCGTGCACCTCGACCACGTCCTGCGAGCCGGCGCGCTCGTGGAGCGTGTCGACGTTCTGCGTCACGACCGCGCGCAGGAGCCCGCGCCGCTCGAGCTCGGCGAGCGCGAGGTGCGCCGCGTTGGGCTCGGCGTCCGCCAGCACGCGCAGCCGGAGACCGTAGAACTCCCACACCTTGCGCGGGTCGCTCCGGAACGCGTCGATCGTCGCGTACTCCATCGGGTCGTATCGCGTCCAGATCCCGGTTGGCGAGCGGAAGTCCGGGATCCCGCTCTCGGTCGAGACGCCGGCGCCGGTCAGCGCCACCATGGGCTGCCGCTCGCGGATCAGCTCGGCGAGCCGGGCGACGCTCATCCGTCGATACTAGGCGCGTGGAGGGCTACGGCCACACCGTCGAGCTCCGCGTCCGCTTCGCCGAGACGGACGCGCAGGGCATCGCGCACAACGCGGCCTACCTCGTCTGGTTCGAGGTCGGCCGCGTCGACTACCTCGCCGCCCACGCGGGCGGCTACACCGCGCTGCGCGAGACGGGGATCGAGGCGCTCGTGACCGAGTCGCACGTGCGCTACGGCGCGCCGGCGCGGTTCGACGACCGGCTCCGCCTGCACCTGCGCTGCGTCGACGTCCGCGGCGCGCGCTTCCGCTACGAGTACCTGCTCGAGCGTGACGGCGAGCGGGTCGCGGACGGGTGGACGGCGCACGCGACCGTCGACGCGGCGACGTTCCGGCCGACGCGGATCCCCGCGTGGCTCGTCGAGGCGATCAGCGAGGCTGAGTCCCGGTCGTCGTCGCGCGGCGTCTCCGCCGGCGTCGTGACCGCGGGATCCGGCGTCGTCGTCGCGGGCTTCTTGTCCGCGGGCTTCGGCTTCTCGGGCGGCGGCTGCGGCTTCGGCTTCGTCCCGACCCGGACCTGCTTCGGCTCGGAGCGGTAGCTCGTCGACCACGTCTCGCGCCGGAGGACGGTGCCGCCGCGGTCGTAGACGATCCGCTGCACGCTCACCGCGCGCGAGGGCTCGCCGTCGAAGAGGACCTCCTTCTCGTCGACGAACCTCGTCGGGTCCTTCTCGAACTCCGTGCTTCGGCTCGCCGGTGACGCGAAGCTCGCCCGGAATGCTCTCGACGCGGCGGCCGGTGTCGCTGCCGTAGAGGCTGACGTAGATGCCGTTGCCGCCCGCACCCGCGCCGAGCACGATCCAGTCAGCCGGTGTCGTTGACGAACTTCAGGTCGAGGTTCGGGTAGTTCACCGTCGCGTCCCGGCCGAGCTGGTAGCGCGCGATGTACAGCGCGTGCGGGTTGCGCTCCGTGATCGGCAGCCCGGCCTCCCAGGCGGCGTTGAAGACTGTCGTCGCGACCTGGGAGACGCCGCCGCCGACGTCTTCCTCGTACTTGTCGCCGACGATCACCGGCGCCGGGCGAAAACCGCGCTCGAGCGTCCGCTCGCCGACGCGGTCGTTGAAGGAGAACGTGGCGCCGGGCGCGATCCGCGCGCCGTCCAGGAGCTGCACGGCGAGCCGGAGGTTCGTGATCCGGTCGGTGCTCCCGGCGTAGAAGGTCGAGTAGCTCGAGAGGACGTGCGTGACGCCGAGCGCCTCCGCCTCGGCGGTGGTGAACTCGGGCTGCGACTCCGTGACGACCACCGCGGCCAGACGTCTCGTCCGCGAGGTCGCCGCCTCGAGCAGCGCGGTCGCGGTCGCCGCGTGGTCGAGCTCGAGGCCCGGCTGCGCGGGGATCACCGACACGCTCCGGTCGGCGTTGCCCGTGAAGCGCGCGTCGGCCGGCGGCCGGTCGACGCGGGCGGCGAGTCCCCTGAGCCATTCCTCGGCGGCCGGCCCGCCGATCGCGAGCGTGGCGGCGCCGTGGGACGGCAGTGCGAGCAGCTGCGCGATCCGCCACCGCGGGAGCCGCCAGCGGGTCTCCCCGAGCGTCAGGCGCACGGGCGCCGAGAGCGCGAGCTTGACCTTCCCGACCACGGGCCGCAGTTCGGCCGTCGTGACCGTCGGCGTGTCGATCCGCACCGGCAGCCCGACCGGCGTCCGGCCGAACCCGGCGAGCGAGCGCACGATCGTCGCCTCGGCCGCCGGCCGGTCGAGCGAGTGCCCGGTCCGCGCGGGGACGAGCACGGGGCGCAGGCCGCGGAGCTCGATCGCCGCCTCGCGCGGGTTCTGCGCGACCGCCGCGGCGAGGCGCTGCACGCGGTACCGCAGCGCCGCGTCGTAGACGCGCACGGGCGGCGCGATGTCGGCGCCGAAGACGCGCGTCTGGAGCCGCCGGTACCCGCGGAGCGGGCCGAATCCGTCGCCCTCGCGCCGCGCCGCCTCGACCGCGGCCGCCCAGTCGACGGCGAGGCCGAGCTGCCGCGGCGTCAGCTCCCACGTGCGGTCGCCGGCCGTGAAGACGACGGGCGTCGCGGCGACGGCGGCCGCGCGGCGCTCGAGCTCGACCCGTGCCTGCGCCGGTGTCATCCCCGAGACGTCGACGCCCGCGATCGACACGCCCCCGGCGATGCGGGCCGCAGGAGCCGGCGAACGCGAGCCAGAGCACGGCGACCGCGAGCACCCCGAAGGCGACGGCCGCGGCCACGCCGCGACGCGCCGCGAGGCCGAGGAGGCGGGGGCGGCGGCGGATTCGGAGGGAGGACGTCGTCGCCTCGGAGCGCACTGCTCCGGGATCCTAGCGGCCGTCCCTGCCGACGTCCGGGGCGGTTTTCAGGCGTTCCGCAGGTACTGCGCGACGACGTGCCGCTGGATCTCCGAGGTGCCCTCGACGATCTGGAAGACCTTCGCGTCGCGCATCCACTTCTCGACCGGGTGGTCGCGCATCACGCCCGCGCCGCCGAGGACCTGGACCGCGTCCGTCGTCGCCCGCATCGCCGCGTCGGCGGCGAACGCCTTCGCGAACGAGCCGAGCAGGCCCGCGTCCTCGCCCGCGTCGAGCGCCTCGCACGCACGCCAGACGAGCAGCCGCGCCGCCTCGATCTCCATGGCCATGTCCGCGAGCTTGAACGCGACCGCCTGCTTCGCCAGCAACGGCTTGCCGAAGGCGCGGCGCTCGCGCGCGTAGCCGAGTCGCGTGCTCGAACGCGGCCCGCGCGACGCCGACCGCCGCGGCCGCGACGCCCGGGCGCGAGTGGAGGAAGAAGTCCATCGCGATCCGGAAGCCGTCGCCCTCCTCGCCGAGCCGCCGGTCGAGCGGGATCCGCGCGCCGTCGAGGACGATCGAGCCGGTGTACGAGGCACGCAGGCCGAGCTTGCGCTCCTTCCTGCCGGCCTCGACGCCCGGGTCGCCGCGCTCGAGCACGAACGCGGTGATCGCGCCGTCCACCTTCGCGAACACGATCGTGACGTCGGCGATGCCGCCGTTCGTGACGTAGATCTTCTCGCCGTCGAGGACGTACGCGTCGCCGTCGCGTCGCGCCGTCGCCTGGATCGCGGCGACGTCCGAGCCGGCGCCGGGCTCGGTGAACGCGATCGCGGCGAGGCAGCCCTCCTCGGAGGCGAGCCGCGGCAGCCAGCGCTCGCGCTGCTCCTCCGTGCCGACGAGGAGCAGCGGCCGCACCGGGAACATCGTCGCCTGCAGCGTCGCGGCCAGCCCGGCGCAGCCCCACGAGAGCTCCTCGGCGACGAGCGCGGCGGTGACGTGGTCGACGCCGCCGCCGCCGTACTCGCGCGGGACGAGGTACGAGGTGAGGCCGGCTCGGGCCGCGGCCGCGAGCAGCTCGGGCGGGAAGTCCTCGCGCTCGTCCCACTCCGGCGCGATCGGCCGCAGCTCCCGCTCGGCGAACTCGTGCGCGAGCGCCTGCAGCTCCCGTTGCTCCGGCGTCGGCCGGAACGAGATCCCGTCGGCCCGGACGGTCTCCGTCACGCCGCCGCCCCGAGCGCGTGGAGCCGGCCGAGGGCACCTTCGACCGCGAGCTGCCGCCACGACTCGCCGCGGTCGGCGCTGGCGAAGATCCGCCCGTCCGAGAGCCCCGCGAAGAGCCGGCCCTCGGCGTGGACGAGCGCGTACGGCATCGCCGTGAGCGGCTCGGGCAGGCCGCCGTCGAGCGCGCGCCACGGGCCCTCGCCCTCCCAGCGGAAGACGCGTGCCTGCGCGTCGCGCCCGCCGTGCGCCGCGAACGGGCCGGTGCTCGCGCTCACGAACCAGCGGTCGGCGTCCTCGGGATCGGGCGCGACCGACCAGGTGTAGTGGCGGTCGCGGCCCTCGTCGGCCGGCCGCCAGCTCTCCCCCGCGTCGAAGCTCCACGCCGCGCCCCGCCGCCGGCCTCGTAGGCGCGCGTCGCGTCCGCCGGGTGCCACGCGAGCGAGTGGACGTCGCGCTGCGCCCCGGGCCGGTGGTCCTCCCAGGTCTCGCCGCCGTCCTCGCTCCGCATCAGCCCGCCGAGCTCGATCCCGACGAGCAGCAGCGCGGCGTCGTGCGGGCTCGGCGCGATCCAGCGCACGTGGGACGTCCACGGCCGCGGCGGGAAGCTCCAGGTCGGGCGCGAGGGAAGGTCGAGCAGCGCCTCGAGCTCGCGCCACGAGTCGCCGCCGTCGTCGGAGCGGAAGAGCGCGCTCGGCTCGCAGCCCGCGTAGACCGCGCCGTCGGCCGCGCTCACGGCGACGGAGAACACGCCCGGCTGCGGGAGCCCGACGTCCTGCCACGTCCGCCCGCCGTCGCGCGTCCGTCGCAGGCCGTGCTCGCGGAGCCCGGCGAACGCCGTGTCCCCGTCGGCCGGGTCGACGGCGAGGCACTGCGCGCCGCTGCCCGGCAGCCACGTCTCGGCCACCCACCGGTCGCCCTGCTCGTCGAGGCGGGCGATCGCGTCCCCGGTCGCGGCCCAGAGCCTCATCGTCAGAAGACGAAGAGCTCGACGCCCCCGGACACGTTCAGCTCGATCCCGGTGACGTAGCGCGGCGAGGTCGGAGCAGAGGAACGCGATCGCGTTGGCGACGTCCTGCGGCTCGCCGGGGCGCTTGAACACCGTCCGGTCGACGATCCGCTGGTTCATCTCGGGGTTGCGCGAAGTTGAACGCCTCGGTGCCGATCACGCCCGGCACGATCGCGTTGCAGGTGATCCCGTGCCGGCCGCCCTCCATCGCGAGCGTGCGCGTGAGGCCGAGCAGGCCGGCCTTCGTCGTCGAGTAGCTCGCCTGGCCGAAGCCGCCGAGCGTCCCGGCCACCGAGGCCATGTTCACGATCCGGCCCCAGCCGCGCTCGACCATGTGCGGCCACACCGCCTGGGCGCAGTTGAAGGCGCCGGTGAGGTTGACCCGCAGGTCGCGCTCCCAGAGCTCGGGCGACTGCTTGAGGAACTGCGCGGCGTGGTCGAGCGTGCCGGCGTTGTTGACGAGGATGTCGACCGAGCCGAACTCCTCCACCACGCGCGCGACCGTGGCCGCGACCTGCTCGCGGTCGGTCACGTCGCAGCGGATCGCGGCGGCGCGGCGGCCCAGGCCCTGGATCTCCTGCGCGGTCGCCTCCGAGTAGACCATCCCCTGCGCGCGCGCCACCTGCGCGAGGACGCCGTAGCGCTCGGCCTCCTCGCCGCTGTCCGACTCGACCTGGATGTCGGCGATGACGACGTCGGCGCCGGCGCGGGCGAGCGTCAGCGCGTCGGCGCGGCCCGAGCCCGCGCGAGCCGCCGGTGACGAGCGCGACGCGGCCGGAGAGGTCGAGCTCGAGCGCCATGCGGCGATCTTACGGGTGCTGGTAGAACGCGCGCGTGCGCCGGATCTCCGTCGACGAGCGGCGCGCACGCCTCGCCCGGCGCCACCGCCTGGCGCCCGGCGACCGCGCGGACAGCGCCCTCGAGGCGGCGCGCGCGACGGTCGTGCTGCACTCGACCGACGCGGCCACGGTCTACCTCGTCCGTGCTCGCGCGGACGACGCGGCGTGGCGCCGGCGGACGTCGAGCGCGCGCTCTACGAGGACCGCAGCCTCGTCCGCATGCTCGCGATGCGGCGGACGCTGTGGGTCGTCCCGCGCGAGCTCCTGCCGGTCGCCCTCGCGGCCGCCACGCGGACGGTCGCCGCGCGCGAGCGCCGCCGGCTCGAGGGGTTCATCCGCGACAGCGGCATCTCCGCGCGCCCGGCGGCCTGGCTGGCGCGGGCGGAGCGGGAGGCGCTCGCGGCGGTCGAGGCGCGCGGCGAGGCGTTCACGAGCGACATCACGCGCGACGTGCCCCTGCTCGCGACGAAGCTCCGCTTCGGTGACGGGCCGCTGGGCGACGACCCAGAGCGCCGTCGGCGCGCGTCCTGCCCCAGCTCGCGATGGAGGGGAAGCTCGTGCGCGGCCGGCCGCGCGGCACGTGGAGCAACGGCCAGTACCGCTGGGTGCCGACGGCGGACTGGCTCGGCGGCCCGGTCGAGGAGCTCGACCAGGCGGCGGCGCAGGCGGAGCTCGTGCGGCGCTGGCTCGGCGCGTTCGGGCCCGCGACCGAGACGGACCTGCGCTGGTGGACGGGCTGGACGGCGCGCGAGGTGCGCGCCGCCCTCGCCGCGGTGCCGCACGAGAGGTCGACCTCGACGGCGCGACCGGCCTCGTCCTCGCCGACGACCCCGAGCCCGTCGAGCGGCCGGAGCCCTGGGCGGCGCTCCTCTCCGACGCTCGACCCGACGACCATGGGCTGGAAGGAGCGCGACTGGTACCTCGGCGCCGCACGCGTCGGTGCTCTTCGACGTGAACGGCAACGCCGGCCCGACCGTGTGGTGGGACGGGCGCGTCGTCGGCGGCTGGAGCCAGCGCCGCGACGGCGAGATCGTCTACCGGCTGCTCGAGGACGTCGGCGCCGACGCCGTCGCCGCGGTCGAGGCCGAGGTCGCCCGCATCGACGGACTGGATCGGCGACGTCCGCTTCTCACCGGGGTTCCTGCCGCCGTTCCAGCGCGAGCTGGCTTCTGAGACGCTAGCCGTGCAGCCGTCAGGTCCGACTCGGCATGAAGAGCTCGCGCGCGATCACGAGCCGCTGGATCTGCGAGGTGCCCTCGTAGATCTGGAACAGCTTCGCGTCGCGCATCAGCTTCTCGACCGGGTACTCCTTGATGTAGCCGTAGCCGCCGAAGACCTGGACCGCGTCGGTCGTGACCTTCATCGCCGTGTCCGCCGAGAACCGCTTCGCGAACGACGAGTAGAGCGTCGCCTTGCGGCCGCAGCCGTTGTCGAGCATCCACGCCGCCTGCCACGTGAGGAGGCGCGCGGCCTCGATCTCCGTCGCCATGTCCGCGATCAGGAAGTTGATGCCCTGGTGCATCGCGATCGGCAGGTCGAAGGTGACGCGCTCCATCGCGTAGCTCGACCGGCGAGCTCGAACGCCGCCTGCGCGACGCCGACGGCGCCGGCGGCCGTGCCCGGCCGCGTCAGGTCGAGCGTCTGCATCGCGATCTTGAAGCCGTCGCCCTCCTCGCCGAGGCGGTTCGCGGCGGGACGACGACGTCGGTGAGCGAGAACGCCGACGTGTCGGTCGAGCGCTGGCCCATCTTGTCGAGGTGCTTCTCGATCGCCACGCCGTCGGCGTCCATCGGCACGACGAAGGCGGAGAGGCCCTTGTGCCCCTGCGACGGGTCGGTCTTCGCGAAGACGACCGTCCAGGCCGCGTGGCCGGCGTTGGTGATGAAGGTCTTCGAGCCGTTCAGGACGTACTCGTCGCCGCGGCGCACCGCCGTCGTCTTGATCCGCGCGACGTCGGAGCCGGCGTCCGGCTCGGTCAGGCCGAAGGAGCAGAGGATCGGCTCGTCGAGCGAGCGGCGGCAGCCACTCGCCGCTTCTGCTCGTCGGTGCCGCCGATGAGGACGGGCCCGGCGCCGAGCGTGTTCGCGATGATCGAGACGGCGATGCCCGCGCAGCCCCACGAGAGCTCCTCGCCGATCAGCATCCCGTCGAAGCCCGGCAGCCCCGGCCGCCGTACTCCTCGGGCACGTGCGGGTTCATCAGCCCGACCTCGTGCGCCTTCGCGATCACGTCGACCGGGTGCGTCGAGTGCTCGTCGTACTCGGCCGCCTTCGGCCGGATCTCCTTCTCGGCGAACTCGCGCGCGAGCGCGCGCAGCTCCTTCTGCTCGTCCGTCAGGGCGAACGAGATCCCGCCGACCGCCTGCTCCACCGTTGCCATGCGCCAGTCCTCTTCGCGTCGATTGACTAGTCAGTCAAACTGTACAGGGTGACCGATCGCGACGCGACCCGCGACGTGGCGCTCGTCCTCTC
Organism: uncultured Thermoleophilia bacterium; assembly: GCA_963733995.1. GTDB lineage: Bacteria > Actinomycetota > Thermoleophilia > Gaiellales > Gaiellaceae > DATHTC01. The sequence goes on along the minus strand of CAVTFO010000022.1, from coordinate 104,148 downwards.
GGGCGGGGGTGTCAACGGCGTGATGATGGAGCTCGGCTTCCTCCGCCGACTCCGGGAGAGCGCGCTGTGGCCGCGCGTCGGGTGGATCTTCGGAACGTCGGCGGGCGCGCTGGCCGGAGTCGATGGCGGCCCTCGACCGCCTCGACGACCTCGAGCGCTTCCTGCTCGCGATGCAGGCGACCGACGCGTTCCGGCCGCACCCGCTCTGGCGCCTCCCGCTGCTCGGCTCGCACGAGTACCGGCTCCCGGACACGATCGACGAGCGGCTCGGCGGCGTCCACGCGCTCGCGGAGGCGCTCGCGCACAGCCCGATCGAGCTGGTCGTCTGCGCGACCGACGTCACCGACACGACCGGCGGCGACGATCCGGGCGACTACGAGCTCGTCTACTCGTCGCGCTCGACCGAGCCGGACGAGATGGCGCAGGCGATCCTCGCGAGCGGCGCGATCTCCACGCTCGTGATGCCGGTGCGGGTCGGCGACCGGATCGCGACGGACGGCGGCTGGCTCCGGAACTACCCCCTCGCTCACGCCTACCACCGGCCCGGCGTCGAGCTGATCGTCGCCTTCCGCTACTTCCCGCGCTACACGCCGTTCGACGCGACCCCGCTCGCGACGATCCGCCGCCGCCTCGGCCGCTTCGGCCGCGTGCCGCCGGTCCGCGCGCTGATCGAGGAGCTGAAGGTGGCGGAGGCGCGCGAAGCCCGGGGCGAGCCGGCGCACCTGCTCGACATGATCACGCGGCTGATGCGGATCGCCGTCCTGCGCGCCTCGGTGCTGAGGAGCGGGCCGCGGACGAGAAGGACGCCGGGCATCGAGGCGCTCGCCCGCCTGCGCGAGGAGGTCGACGACGCGATCCGGCGCGGCGTCTCCGACCCGCACGAGCGCGAGCGCGTGGCCGCCGCCGTCGCGGAGCCGCTTCGGCGACGCGCGCTTCCCCTTCGGCCGCGACCGGCACGTGCCCCGCATCACCGTCCGCGCCTCGGCGCAGGGCGTGAGCCTCGAGCCGCAGTCGCGCACGCCGGCGCGTGGAGCGACGAGGACAAGCGGGCGCTGATCGAGCGCGGCTGGGAGCTGACGGACGAGGCGCTCGCGGCCGCGGGCGTCGATCAGCCGACGAACGTCGCCCAGAGCAGGTAGGCGTTCAGGCCGATGATGACCGCGGCGACGACGCTCGCCGCGACCGTCGTCCCGCGCCGGTTGACGAGCTCGCCCATCACGTCGCGGCGGCGCGTCAGCAGGATCATCGGGACGAGCGCGAACGGGATCCCGAACGAGAGCACGACCTGCGAGACGACGAGCGTGTCCGTCGTCGGGAGCCCGAGCCCGAGCACGAGGAGCGCCGGCGCCATCGTCACCGCGCGGCGGACGAAGACGGGGACGCGCCGACGGATGAACCCCTGCATCACGACCTGGCCGGCGTACGTGCCGACGCTCGACGAGGCGAGGCCGGAGGCGAGCAGCGCGACCCCGAACGCGAGCGCCGCGCCGCCGCCGACGAGCCGGTCGAGCCCGGCGTGCGCCGCCTCGATCGAGTCGACGCCGGTGTGGCCCGTCTCGTTGAAGAGCGAGGCCGCGATGACGAGCATCGAGAGGTTGACGAGGCCGGCGACCGTCATCGCGACGATCACGTCGAGCCGCGCGAAGCGCAGCACGCGGCGCTTCTCCGTCCACCGTCGGCGCCTCGACGCGCCGCTGCGTCAGCGCCGAGTGCAGGTAGACGACGTGCGGCATCGACCGTCGCGCCGATGATCCCGACCGCGAGGAAGAGGCTGTCCGAGCCGGCGAAGCCCGGGACGAGCCCCGCGGCCGTCGCGCCCGCGTCGCCGCCGACGGCGAGCAGGTCGTAGGCGAAGCCGAGCAGGACGAGGCCGAGCAGGCCGACGATCGCGAGCTCGAAGCGGCGGTACCCGCGCTGCTCGAGCGCGAGGATCGCGAACGCGACCACCGCCGTGATGAGCCCGGCCGGGAAGAGCGGGATCCCGAAGATGAGGTTCAGTCCGATCGCGGCCCCGACGAACTCGGCGAGGTCGGTCGCCATCGCGATCGCCTCCGCCTGCACCCACAGCACCCAGCGGACGGGCCGCGGGAAGTGGTCGCGCGAGAGCTCGGGCAGGTTCCGACCGGTGGCGACACCCGTCTTCGCCGACAGGTACTGGACGAGCATCGCCATCAGGTTCGCGAGGACGATGACCCAGACGAGCGTGTAGCCGAAGCGCGCGCCGCTCTCGATGTTCGTCGCGAAGTTGCCGGGGTCGACGTACGCGACGGCCGCGACGAACGCGGGGCCGAGGAGCGTCGCCGTGGTCCGCGCGCGGCCGCGCGAGCGGAGCCGCCGGAGGTCGAGCTCGGGTGCGTAGGCGTTGCTGGCCACACCCGAAGTTTAGCCGCGACTAAATCTCTTCGGGCGGGCCGCTCAGGCCGCGTAGCGGCGCCGGAACTCGAGCACGCGCGCGACCGCCTCGTCGAGCTCGCCGCGGCGGGCGAGCGGCAGCAGCGCCGCGATCGCGCGCCGGGCGTACGCGGGGTTCGTGTACAGCAGCAGGTCGGCGCCGGCGCGCATCGCCTTCGCCGGCCAGTAGCGCGGGCGGCTCGGCGACGACGTTCATCGAGTCCGTGATCGCGACGCCGCGGAACCCGAGCGCCCGCAGCCGCCGGTACGCCGCGGGCTCGAGCGACGCCCGGAAGCGGCCGCCGCCGAGCTCGGGGTAGAACGCGTGCCCGACCATCACGCACGGGACGCCGCCGCGGATCGCCGCGCGGAACGCCGCCAGCTCCCGGGCCGTCACGCGCGCGTCGACGTGCGGGCGCTCGTCGGTCGAGACGGCGGCCGTCCCGAGCCCGGGGAAGTGCTTCGCGCACGCGCCGGCGCCGCCGTCGAGGAGCCCGCGGCCGAAGGCGACCCCGATCGCGGGCGTCCGGAAGTGCCGCGACCCGAGCGGCCCGCCGGCGGTGTCGAGCACGGGCGCGAGGTCGACGTCGACGCCGACGCGGCGCAGCGCGCGGCCGGTCTCCCGGCCCGCGGCCCGCGCCTCCCCCGCGGTCGCGAAGTCCCGCGCCGCGCGCCACGGCGGCAGCGCCGGGAAGTCCTTCACGAGCCCGCCCTCCTGGTCGGCGAACACGAGCTGCCCGCGCGGCCGCGGCTGCCCGGCGCGGACGAAGATCCCGCCCACGCCCGGAGGAGCCGGCGGCCCCGAGACGACGACGAGCGCCGCCTTCTGCTGCGGCGTCAGGTCGGCGACGCCGCCGGCGAGCGCCGCCGCCGCGATCAGGAGTGCGAGTGACCCCACGGCGCCGAGGATACGATGGCCCCGTGGCCGTCGCCTCCAAGCCCACCGCGATCGACCCGCGCGACTTCCTCGCGCTCGACGCGCTCCTCGACGACGAGGAGAAGGCGATCCGCGACACCGTGCGCCAGTTCGTCCGCGAGCGCGTGCTCCCGGACGTCGGCGACTGGTTCGAGCAGGGGATCCTCCCGCGCGAGCTGATCCAGGAGCTCGCGAAGCTCGGCCTCTTCGGCATGCACCTCGAGGGCTACGGCCTCCCCGGGCGCGAGCTCCGTCCAGTACGGGCTCGCGTGCATGGAGCTCGAGGCCGGCGACTCGGGCGTCCGCAGCGCCGTCTCCGTCCAGGGCTCGCTCGCGATGTACTCGATCTGGCGCTGGGGCTCCGAGGAGCAGAAGCAGCGCTGGCTGCCGGCGATGCACGAGGGCGAGGCGATCGGCTGCTTCGGCCTGACCGAGCCGGACGCGGGCTCCGATCCCGGCGCGATGCGCACGACCGCGCGTCGCGACGGCTCCGACTGGATCCTCAACGGCTCGAAGATGTGGATCACGAACGGGACGATCGCCGACGTCGCGACCGTCTGGGCCCGCACGCGACGAGGGCGACATCCGCGGCTTCCTCGTCGAGAAGGGGACGAAGGGCTTCAGCGCGCCGGAGATCCACAAGAAGCTCTCGCTGCGCGCGTCCGTGACCTCCGAGCTCGTGCTCGACGACGTGCGCGTGCCCGAGGAGGCGATGTTCCCCGAGGTGCGCTCGCTGCGCGGGCCGCTGTCGTGCCTCAACGAGGCGCGCTACGGGATCGTCTGGGGCTCCGTCGGCGCCGCGCGCGCATGCTTCGAGGCGGCGCTCGACTACGCCAAGGAGCGCATCGCCTTCGGCAAGCCGATCTCGGCCTACCAGCTGACGCAGCAGAAGCTCGCCGAGATCGCGCTCGAGGTGAACCGCGGCTCGCTCGTCGCGCTCCACCTCGGCCGGATGAAGGACAACGGCACCCTCCGGCCCGAGCACGTGTCGATGGGGAAGATGGGCAACGTCCGCGGCGCGATCGAGGCCTGCCGCACCGCCCGCACGATCCTCGGCGGCAACGGGATCACCCTCGAGTACCCGGTGATCCGGCACATGAACAACCTCGAGTCCGTCCTCACCTACGAGGGCACGCACGAGGTGCACACGCTCGTCGTCGGCGAGGCGCTGACCGGCGTGAACGCGTTCGGCCGCGGCTAGAGCTAGGCCTCGCCGTCCATGTAGTCGACGGCGTCGCGGCGCCGGAACAGCTTCGTGTCGTCGTCGTTCCCGGGGAAGACGCCGATCTTGTCGCTGTCGGGATAGACCGACACGTCCGGCTTCTGCTTCGTCGAGAGCATCATCACGTGCGCCGTCTCGCTCCCGCCGCGGACCGAGTGCGCGCCGGCCGGCCCCTCCGGGAAGCAGACGACGTCGCCGGGCCGCAGCGTCCGCTCGCCCTCGGGCGTCCGCAGCACCGGGATCGCCGCGGAGGACGAGCACCCACTCCTCGTTCGGGTACTCGTAGTGGTACGGGCAGATCGCCTCGCCCGGCGGCAGCTCGTAGACCGTCGCGCCCATCTTCGCCGCGCCGAGCGACGGCCCGAGGCGCGCCGAGCGCGAGCGGAAGCCCGGCGGGTCGTCGTCGTTCGGCCCCTCGAACGTGACGTCGTGGACGTTGACGTCGGCCACGGGCCTATCCTCACGACGATGTGGCGCGCAGGCAAGCTCGTCGCGGTCGCGGCGCTCGTCCTCGCGGGGACGGCCGCCGCCGCGCCGCCGAAGGCCGGCGTGCTCGTGCCCGGCCGCTCGCTCGGCGGCGTCTCCCTCGGGATGACGCAGGCGCAGGTGCGCGACGCATGGGGCTCACGCCACGGCGTCTGCCGCGACTGCCGGGGCCGCACGACCTGGTACTTCAACCGCGAGCGCTTCCAGCCGCAGGGGGCGGGCGTGGAGCTCCGCGGCGGCCGGGTCGTCGCCGCCTTCACGCTCTGGCAGCCTCCGGGCTGGCGCACGAGCGACGGCCTCGCGCTGGGCGAGTCGGAGGCCCGGATCACGGAGACCTACGGCGCGCTCGCGCGGATCGAGTGCGGCGGCTACTCGGCGCTGACGATGCGGACGGGCGGCAGCATCACCGTCTTCTACGTCGTCGAGGGCGCGCTCTGGGGCTTCGGGCTCACACGGCCGAACGTGCCGACTTGCCGCTGAGAGAGGCAACCAGCGGGATCGCGAGCAGGATCGGGATCCCGCACAGCGGCCACAGCACCTGGTAGCCCTCGGTCTCGTCGAGATGCGGGGCGAGGATGTCGATCGCGGCGCCCGCCACCAGGGGCCCGGCGATGAGGCCGAAGCCCTTCGTCCACGTCGCGAGGCCGGCGGCCGTGCCGCGGTGCCCCTCCGGCATCAGCTCGTAGAGCAGGCCCCACGCGAGCGTCATCACGAGGCCGCCGGCAATCGCGACGCCGAAGATGAACGGCAGGTACCACGCGTTCCACTCCGTGGCGAGGCCGGCGACGAGGAACCCGGTCCCGTAGACGGCCGAGGCGACGACGATCACCCGTGCGATCCCGAGGCGCCGGCCGAGCGCGCCGGCGATCACGGCCGCGACGACGTATCCGCCCGCGACCGCGGCGAGCACGAGCGACGAGACCGCGAGCGACTGCCCGAGACCGACGACGATGTAGAGGACGACGAACGTCCGCGCCGCGGCGAAGGTCCCCTCCCACGCCGCGTTCGCGATGAGGAAACGCCGCACGAGCGGCTCGCCGCGGAACACGCCCCAGCTCGTCTGCACGTACGCCCGCACGCCGCGGAAGACGCGCCCGTGGCCCCCGTCCTCGCGCACGAGGAGGACGGGGATCCCGCACGCGATGACGACGACGAACGCCGCGACGAGGAACGGCGCACGGCGGCCACACGTGGAAGAGGAAGCCGCCGCCGATGAGCCCGGCGCCGAGCGCGATCCCGCGCAGCACGTGCTGGACGGACTGCGACGAGCCGTACCGATCCTCCGGCAGCAGGTCGGGATAGAGCCCGCGGTACGGCGGCTCGTAGACGTAGTACGCGAAGAAGAACGCGCACACCATCAGCGCCGTCGTCCAGAAGCTCGGCATGAACGCGAGCAGCGCGAGGCTGAAGCCCATCGGCCCGAGCGCGACGAGCATGAACGGGCGCCGGCGGCCCGAGCGGCGTGTGGAAGGTGTCGCTCCAGGGCCCGATCACGACCGGGAGCGTCAGCGCGAACAGGCCCTCGGCCGCGAGCACGAGCGCGATCAGCGTCGTCGAGTAGGTGAAGTCTCCGAGGAGCGGCGGCAGGTACGCGGCGGTGGTGGTGAGCGCGAAGGCGAGGCCGAAGGCGCCGAGGCCGAGGATCCAGACGAGGCTGCGGCGCGTCCCCTGGAGGACGATCCAGCGGGTCGAGGGTCGGCGTCGTCACGCCGGGACGGAGGCGCGGATCGAGGCCGCCGCAGACGATGTCCACGACGGCGCGCTCCGCCTCGGCCACGTCGGCCTCGAGCTCGCCGAGGAGCCAGCCCGTGAGGATCTCCTCGAGCGCGCCGTAGAAGACGAACGCCGCGAGCCTCGCGTCGAGGCCCTGCCGCAGCTCGCCGCGCTCCTGGCCGTTGGCGACGATGCGCTCGATCGCCTCGAACGCCTGCCGGATCTCCGCGATCTCGCGCTCCAGCCGCGCCCCGCGCGTGACCTCGTTCACGAGCACGCGCACGAGGTCGGGGTCGCGCGTCCACGTGCGGAGCACGATCGCCCCGACCTTGCGCAGCTGCTCGCGCGCCGGGTCGTCGGACTCCTCCACCTCCCGCATCGCCGCGAGCAGCGCCGTCCACGTGTCGCGGAAGATCGTCTCGAGGAGCTCGTCCTTCGAGGAGAAGTAGTGGTAGACGAGCCCGTGCGCGACGCCCGCCTCGGCCGCGACGTCGCCGACCCGCGCGCCGTGGAAGCCCTTCGCCGCGAAGACGCGGACGGCCGCCTCGAGCAGGATCTGGCGCTTCTCCTGGTTGATCGACCGGTCAGTCAAGTCCGTCCGAGCATAGAACGTAGGCTTCCGCCGGTGCAGCCGCTCGGGGGCATGCTCGTCGTGGACCTCTCGCGCTACCTCCCGGGCGCCTATGCCACGCGGGAGCTGCTCGAGCTCGGGGCCCGGGTCGTCCGCCTCGAGCCGCCCGACGGCGATCCCATGCGCTTCACGGCGCCGGCCTGGCACGACGCGCTCAACGCGGGCAAGGAGTCCGTGGCGTGCGACCTCAAGGCCGACCCCGCGCTCGGCCGCGCGCTCGTGCGCCGCGCCGACGTCGTCGTCGAGAGCTTCCGCCCGGGCGTGGCCGCGCGCCTCGGCGTCGGCCCGGAGGACGCGGCGCCGACGGCCGTCTACTGCTCCATCACCGGCTTCGGCCTCGGCGGCCCGCACGAGCAGCGCGCCGGGCACGACCTCAACTACGTCGGCTGGGCCGGGCTGCTCGCCGACACGGCGCCCGGGCTGCCGCCGCTGCCGCTCGCCGACCTCGCCTCGGGCGCGCTCGACGCGGTGGGACGGATCCTCGCCGCGCTGCTCGTGCGCGAGCGCACCGGCGAGGGCTGCGCACGTCGTCGTGTCGATGACGCACGGCGCGCACCGGCTGGGCTCGCACCGGCTCGGCGGCGAGCCGCACGGCCGCCTCCTCACCGGGCGCGCTCGCCTGCTACGGGATCTACGCGTGCGCCGACGGGCGGCACCTGACCGTCGGGGCGCTCGAGCCGGTCTTCTTCGGGCGGCTCTGCGAGCTGCTCGGGCGCCCGGAGCTCGCCGAGCGGCAGTACGGCGACGAGCAGGAGGCGCTCCGCAGCCGAGCTCGCCGCCGCGTTCGCCTCGCGACCGCTCGCCGAATGGCTCGAGCTGCTTCGACGGCGAGGACGTCTGCGTCGGGCCGGTCGCGACGCTCGCCGAGGGTGCGGCCGCGTTCGGCGGGCCGGCGCGCGGGACGGCGCCGCCGCTCGGCGCCCACACCGACGCGTGGCGGCGGGAGCTCGGAGTGCCTGCGTGAGGGCGCTCGCCGCGGCGACGGCGTCCTGCTCGTCGCCGCCGCGGCCGGCGCGCTGGCCGCGGACGCGCCGCAGGCGCGAGGCACGGATCGTGTTCGAGCGCGGAGGCCGATCGTCTCGGCGAGGCCCGACGGCACCGGGCGCACGGTGCTCGCGGTCGGCACGGATCCCGCGATCTCGCCGGACGGCTCGCGCGTCGCCTTCGTCCGCGGAGACGCGACGTTCGTGCTCGACGTCGCCGCGAAGCAGACGTCCCGGGCCGCGCCGGGCACCGAGCCGGCGTACTCGCCCTCGGGCCGCCTCGCCACGGTCGTCGGCGGCCGCGTCACCGTCGACGGGGTCGCGCTCGCCGACGGCCGCTCCCCCGCGTGGACGCCCGACGGCCGCAGCATCGTCTTCGCCTCCGACCGCGCCGGGTCGTGGGACCTGTGGCGCGTGCCCGCGACGGGCGGCGAGCCGGAGCGGCTCACGGCCGAGCCGGGCGACGAGCTGCTCCCCGCCGTCTCGCCCGACGGCGCCCGCATCGCGTTCGCGACCGGCAACGGGATCGCGCTCCTCGACGCGGGCGGGATCCACCCGCTGCCGCTCGCCCTGCAGGCCCCGAGCGCACCGGCCTGGTCTCCGGACGGCTCGCGCCTCGTCGTCGAGGCCGGCGGGACGGCGGGGACGACGCTCGCGACCGTCGACCCGGCGGCGCCGTCCGCCACGCCGCTGCCGGGCAGCCTCCCCGGGGACGCGCGCCCGGCCTGGGGCCGCCTCGTGCAGCCCGCGCCGAAGCCCGAGCCCGCGCCGAAGCCCGACCCGAACGAGCTCCTGCCCGACCTCGACCAGCGCGCGCCGCGCGGCCTCGTCGTCGGCGGTGGCCCGGGCCGCTGGACGCTCGGATTCGCCTCGGCCGTCGACAACGTCGGCCGCGGCCCGCTGTGGCTCGCGGGGCGGCGGCGCAGCCTGTTCGCGACGCGCATGGACGCCGACCAGAAGATCCGCCTCCGCAGCGGCGGGACGCGCCGCGTCGCGAGGGTCGGCTGGATGCGGTACACGGCCGACGCGCCGCACTTCCACTGGCACGTCGATGGACTTCGACCGCTACGAGCTGCGCCGCGCCTCGGACTTCGGGCTCGTCGTGCGCGACCGCAAGTCCGGGTTCTGCCTCGCCGACCACTACGGCCACGCCGGGCATCGCGTCCGCGTCGCACGCGCGTTCTTCTTCGGCAACTGCCGCCAGTTCGAGCCGCGCGCGGACACGGTCGAGCAGGGCACCTCGGTGGGCTGGACCGACCGCTACCCGGCGAACTTCCACGGCCAGAACGTCGCGCTGACGGACGTCCCCGCCGGGATCTACGTCCTCGTCCACCGCGCGAACCCGACCGGCCGCATCCGCGAGGTCACGCTCGCGAACAACGCCGCCTCGGCCCGCATCCGGGTGGCCTGGCCGCGCGGGCGCCGCAGCGCCCCGACCGTCGCGGTCCTGCGGTTGTGCGAGGGGTCGGAGCGCTGCGAGGCCCGGCGGGCTAGAACCCGCGCAGGGCGAGGTTGAAGCGGTGGTCGGCGGGCCGCTCGTCCGGGCGGCGAGGCTCGGGCGGCAGCGGCGGGCGCTTCTGCTTGCGTGGGCGGCGAATCGTCATGCGGCCTCCGGGACGGTGTCGGGGACGGAATCGGAATCGGGTCTCGCGGCGGATGCGGCCGCGGCGTAGACGACGGCGCCGAGGACGGAGACGAGCGCGATCGCGATCCACATCGCGTCGTCGCCCCACGTGTCGCGCAGGCGCAGGCCGAGGGCGGGCGCGATCGCGCCGCCGAGCCACATCGACATGCCCGCGGTGCCCATGTACGTGCCGCGCGCGTGCGCCGGGGCGAGCCGGCTGACGAGCGCGTCGGCCGTCGGCGACCAGAGCATCTCGCCGATCACGAAGACGACGAGGATCAGGATCAGCACGGGGATCGCGGCGCTGACGAGGAGCGGCAGGAACGACGTCCCCATCAGCAGCATCGCCACCGCAGCTTCGTCGCGGGCGAGACCGGCGCGGCCCAGCGCGTGATCCGCAGCTGCAGCAGCGTCACGAACAGCGGGTTGACGACGAACAGGACGCCCCACGCCGCCGGCTCGAGCCCGTGCGTCTGCGTCAGCGACACGGGCATCAGCGTCTCGAACGAGCTGTAGACGACCATCGCGATCATCCCGCCCGCGAACACGAGGGCGAAGGAGCGGTGGAGGAAGATCCGGAGCGAGATGCCGGCTCCGTCTCCGCGACAGGCGGCGCGAGGCGCGGGAGCCGGAGCGCCGCCAGGAGCGACAGCGCGAACAGGACGGCGACGCCGGCGAAGAGGGCGGGCCACGCGAACGCGACGAGGGCGGCGCCGAGCAGCGGCCCGGAGAACGCGCCGAGGTTGAAGACGACGCGCATCGAGCCGAACGCGTGCTCGCGCCGCTCGTCCGGGACGAGGTCGGCGAGCAGGGCGGTGAGCGCCGTGCCGCGCATCGGCGTCGCGACCGAGAGGCCGACGAGCACGGCGATCCCGGCGGCCGCGCTTCCGCTGAGCGCGAGGAACGGGAGCGACACCTGGACGACGCTCGCGCCGAGGATCACGCTGCGGCGCCCGATGCGGTCGGAGAGGCGCCCGCCGAGCACGCCCGCGGCCATGCCGGCGCCGGCGGCGGCCAGGAAGGCGAGGCCGACGTCGGCGCCGGTGAGACCCAGCTCCTCGATCGCCCAGATCGCGAAGAACGTCCAGAGGGCGTACTGCGCGGTCATGCCCAATCCCAGCGTCACCAGGAGCGGGGCGATCCCCGGCTCCGGGCGGCCGCCGGCGAGGCGGAAGAGAAGGTGGGCAAGGCGGTTCAACATCGAACTGTTTTAAACTAAATGATTTGTGTTGGTACTGTCAAATCACCAACGACCGCGCTAGGATCCGCGGGTGGAGCGGGACGGCGTCGACGAGAAGCTCGAGATCCTCGGCCGCGAGCTGCCGCAGATCGACCTGCCGACCGAGGGGATCGTCCAGCGGATCCAGAAGCTCGCCTGGCGGCTCAACCGCAGCCTCAACGAGACCGCGGCCGAGTACGGCCTCTCGCACGCGGACTGGAGCCTGCTCGGGAGCCTGCGCGCCTCCGGGGCTCCCTACCGCCAGGCGGCCGGCAAGCTCGCCGAGCACGTCTCGATCACCCCCGGAGCGATGACGAGCCGGCTCGACAAGCTCGAGGCGCGCGGCCTCGTGCGGCGGGTCCCCGACGCAGACGACCGGCGTGTGCTCCAGATCGAGCTCACCGACGAGGGCGACCGGATCTGGACCGAGGCCGTCGCGGTGCAGGCCGAGAAGGAGCGCCTGATCGCGGCGGCGCTCGACGCGCGCGAGCAGGAGCAGCTGAACGCGCTGCTCCGCAAGCTGATGCTCTCGACCGGCGCCGAGCCGGGCTCGAAGAAGGGCTAGCCGGGCCGGGGCAGCCCGAGCGCGGCCGGCAGCGCGAGCAGGTCGGGCAGCGCGTCGGTGCCGGAGTAGCGGCCCTCGCGGTCGACGAGGAACGCCTGCATCCCGAGCGCCCGGGCGCCCTCGATGTCGTCCGCGGGCGAGTCGCCGACCATCGCCGCCGCCGCGGGCTCGACGTCCAGCTGCCCGCAGCATCGCCTCGAAGATGCTCCGGTGCGGCTTCACGCGCCCGTGGGCGCCGGACGAGATCGCGGCGTCGACGTCGAGCCCGTGGTGCGAGACGAACGCCGGCAGGTCGCGGGCCGTGTTCGAGACGAGCCCGAGCTTCAGCCCGTGGCGGCGCAGCTCCGCCAGCACCGGGTGGACGTCCTCGTAGAGCTCGAAGTTGTCGTGCACCTCCCACGCGCGCGTGATCTCCTCGGCCAGCCGGCGCACGGCGTCGCCGCTCCCGCCCATGCCCTCGACGATCCGCCCGGTGAACGCGATCCAGATCTCGTCGTCGTGCGCGAGCTCCGGGATGCGCCTGCAGCGTGTCGAGCGCCGCCAGCCGCGCCTCGTCGTAGCGGGCGGGGTCGAGCGCGAGCCCGTGCCGCTCGCCCGCGCGCCGGTAGCCCTCCGGGCCGAGCTCCGGGCCGGGCTTGGCGAGCGTGAAGTCGACGTCGAAGAGGACGGCCGCGAGCGTCAAGCGGGCGTCGGCCACCGGTACGCCTCGGGCTGCCGGTTCGCGAGGGAGGGCAGCTTCTCCCGCACGGCTCGCAACCGCGCCCGGTCGAGCTCGGCGACGACGACCGTCTCCTCGTCCGGCGCGGCCGCGAGCACGATCCCCCACGGGTCGGCCACGAGCGAGCGGCCGAAGCTCGGCCGGCCGGGCATGACCTCGCCGATCTGCGCGGCCGCTGCGACGTAGCACTGGTTCTCGACCGCGCGGGCCCGCAGCAGCAGCTCCCAGTGGTCCTTGCCGGTCACGAGCGTGAAGTTCGCCGGCACGGTCAGCAGCTCCGCGCCCTCCAGCGTGAGGATCCGGTAGAGCTCGGGGAAGCGGAGGTCGTAGCAGACCGAGAGCCCGAGCCCCCAGCCCTCGACCTCGGTCACGACCGGCTCGTCGCCGGCCTCCTCGGCCTCCGACTCGCGGTAGACCAGGCCGCCGACCTCGACGTCGAACAGGTGGATCTTCCGGTACACGGCCGCGAGCGAGCCGTCGGCGGCGAAGACGCAGCACGTGTTCGAGAGCTTGTCCCGCCCCGTCGCGCCGCTCCGTGATCGAGCCGCCGACGAGCGCGACGCCGTACCGCCGTGCCCACGCGGACATGGCCTCGACCGACTCGCCGCCCTCGAGCGGCTCGGCCAGCGCGTGCAGCGCCTCGGCGTCGCCGATCCCGTTCCACTTCTCCGGCAGGACGACGACGTCGGCGCCCGCGGCCGCCGCCCGCGCGACGAGGCGCTCCGCCCGCTCGAGGTTCGCGGCCTTGTCGTCGCGACTCGTCAGCTGGACGCACGCGACGCGGAGACGATCGGCCATCGCGGCGAGGATACCCTGGCGCCTCCCGTGGACACCGCCCTCGCAGCTCCCGTCGAAGGCCGCCTCCGCGCGCTCCACGCGCTCCGCAGCCGCGACTTCCGGCTGCTCTGGATCGGCCAGACGCTGTCGCTGATCGGCAACGGCGCGTTCGTCGTCGCGCTCGGCTGGAAGACGGTGCAGCTCACCGGCTCGTCGTCGGCGCTCGCGATCGTGCTCATGGCGAACGCGCTCGCGCTGCTCACGACGCTCCTGGTCGGCGGCGCGCTCGCCGACCGCTACCCGCGGCGGACGCTGATGATCCTCTCCGACCTCGCGCGCTTCGGGATCGTCGCCGTGCTCGTCGTCACGGACGCGACCGGGACGCTCTCGTTCGGTCTCCTGATCGCGTTCGCCGTCGGCGTCGGGCTCGCGGACGGCTTCTTCCACCCAGCGTTCGGCGGCATCGTCCCGCTCGTCGTCGAGCAGCCGCTGCTCGCGTCGGCGAACACGCTGATCGGCCTGTCACGGCAGATCGGCTTCGTCATCGGGCCCGCGATCGCCGGCGTGGTCTACGGGCTCGTCGGCTCGGCCGCGGTGTTCTCGATCGACGCGATCACCTACGTCGCCGCCGCGGCCTGCCTCTGGCTCGCGCGGCCACGGTCGATCCAGGCCGAGCCCGGCGAGGGCACCGTGCGCGAGATCGTGTCAGGGCTCCGGTACGTCGCGTCGGTGCCGTGGCTCTGGATCTCGATCGCCGTCGCGGCGTTCGCGGTGATGGTCACGATGGCGCCGTTCCAGTCACTGCTGCCGGAGCTCGTCGAGCAGGAGTTCGGCCGCGGAGTCGGCGCGTACGGGACGCTCTTCACGCTGCAGGCGCTCGGGATGGCGCTCGGGACGCTCGCGTTCGGCCAGGTCAACCCGCGGCGCGAGCGGATCGTGACGATGTTCCTGCTCTTCGCCCTCAACGACCTGTTCGTCGTCGTGATGGCGCTGTTCGGCTCGTACGAGCTCGCGGCCGCGATGGTCTTCCTGCGAGGCGCCACGATCGGGTTCGGCATCGGGATCTGGAGCACGCTGCTGATGGAGCTCGTGCCGGAGAGCAAGCTCGCCCGCGTCGTCAGCGTCGACTTCTTCGGCTCGTTCGGCCTCCTGCCGGTCGGTTACGCGCTCTCCGCTCTCGTGGCCGAGTCCGCCTCTGCCGCGGCGATCATCGCCGGCGGCGCGTTCCTCGCGATGCTGGTGTGGACGGTCCCGCTCGCGTGGCGGCCGGTACGCTCCGCCGCGTGAGCCCCGGCGACATCCTGCGGCGCACACGGACGATCGCCCTCGTCGGCGCGTCCCAGAAGGAGTGGCGGCCGAGCCACGGCGTGATGCGCTACCTGCTCGGGCAGGGGTACGACGTCGTCCCGGTCAACCCGCAGTGCGCCGGCGAGGAGATCCTCGGCCGCACGGTCGTCGGGTCGCTGCGCGAGATCGACGCGCCGATCGACCTCGTCGACGTCTTCCGCCGCGCGGAGCACACGCCCGCGGTCGCGCAGGAGGCGGTCGACGTCGGGGCGAAGGCGCTGTGGCTCCAGCTCGGCATCCGGTCGGAGGAGTCGGCCCGCATCGCCCGCGACGGTGGTCTCGAGTACGTCGAGGACCTCTGTACCGCCGTCGTCCATCGGTCGCTCGCGCGAGAATAGGGACATGGACGAAGGCCTCCTCATCCTCCGCCTCGTCGTCGGCCTGACGATGGCGGCGCACGGGTCGCAGAAGCTGTTCGGGTGGTTCGGCGGCGGACGCATCGAAGGCACCGCCGCGTACTTCGGCAGCCTCGGGTACCGCGCTCCGGCGACGTTCGCGCTCCTCGCCGGGTTGACCGAGTTCCTGGGCGGCCTCGCGCTCGCCGTCGGGTTCCTCGTCCCGCTCGCCGCGATGGGGATCGCGGTCGTGATGCTCAACGCCATCGAGTCGGTGAAGTTCCAGAACGGCTTCTGGGCCGGCAACGGCGGCTACGAGCTCGAGTTCCTGCTGCTCGCCTCGTCCATCGCGCTCGCGACGGCGGGACCGGGACGCTTCTCGCTCGACCGCGCGATCGGGTGGGACGACGAGCTCTCCGGGTACGCGATCGGCGGCGCCGCCCTCGCCGGAGCGATCATCATCGGCTTCGTCACGATGACGTGGGGGCGCGGCCAGCCCGAGGGCACGGAGTTTTCGACCTAGATCGGCTACCCTGGGCCCGTTCGGGGTGTGGCGCAGCCTGGTAGCGCGCTCCGTTCGGGTCGGAGAGGTCCCCAGTTCGAATCTGGGCACCCCGATGGAAGGTGAAGGAGCCCGCCCGTCGTGGCGGGCTTTTTCGTCGTTGCGGACATGCTGTGGACGAGTCGTTCGCCTCTCGACACATTCGTCCGGGCGAGGCGCCGCTACGTTGGCGGAGACGACAACGGAGGTGACGCGTGAACGTGGTGACGCTGATCGGCAACCTCGCGACCGACGTCGACCTGCGCGAGGTCGGCGACGGGAAGAAGGTCGCGTCGTTCCGGCTCGCGATCGACCGGCCGACGACGGGCGAGGCGGACTTCGTCGGCATCACGGTCTGGGAGCGGCAGGCCGAGGCGTGCGCGGCGTATCTCTCCAAGGGTCGCCGCGTCGCGATCGACGGCCGGCTCCGGAGCCGGTCCTGGGAGACGCCGACCGGCGAGAAGCGGAGCGCCGTCGAGGTCGTCGCCAACCGGGTCGACTTCCTCGACCCGCCCGCCGCGCACGCCACGCCGGAGGAGGTGGTGCCGTTCGAGCGCGCGTCGACCGGTTCCTGACGACAACCTAGAATCGGCGCGCAGTGGCGCGCCGCGACGAGATCCTCGCCTACGCCGACGAGCTCCTCGACGTCGCGAGCTTCCCGGAATACGGGCCCGCCGGTGCCCAGGTGCTCGGCGCCGACGAGGTGACGAAGGTCGTCTGCGGCGTCTCCTCGTCCCGGGAGCTGTTCGAGCGGGCTGCGGCCGCCGGCGCGCAGCTCGTGCTCGTCCACCACGGGCTCTTCTGGCGCAACGAGCCGCTCGTGGTCGACGCGCGCATGCGAGGGCGCCTCCAGGCGCTGTTCGCGGCGGACCTCACGCTCGCGGCGTATCACTTGCCCCTGGATGCGCACCCCGAGGTCGGCAACAACGCGGAGCTCGCGCGGCGTCTCGGCGTGGAGCCGGAGCGGCCGTTCGCCGGCATCGGCCTCGGCGGGCGCCTTCCGGAACCCGTGCCGGTCGACGAGTTCGTGGATCGCGTGCGGACGGTGCTCGACCGCGACCCGCTCGTCTTCGCCGAGGGCCCGGAGCGGGTCCTGCGTGTCGCGATCTCGTCCGGCGGCGCCGGCCGCGACCTGATCGCGGCCGCGCACGAGGGCTACGACCTGTTCCTCACGGGCGAACCGGACGAGCCAGGCCTGCACACGGCCCGGGAGCTCGGGATCCACTTCGTCGCCGGAGGGCACTACGCCACCGAGCGGTTCGGCGTGCAGGCGCTCGCGGAGCGGCTAGCCGAGCGCTTCGGCCTGGACTGGGAGTTCGTCGACCTCCCCAATCCGGTCTAGGAACGCCGCCGATCGCGTCCGCGCACGCGTCGGGCCGCTCGCCGACGAGCAGATGGCCGCAGTCCGCGATCGTCCGGAGCGGTGCCCGCAGCCGTCGCGCGTACTCGAACGCGTCGTCGATCGGAACCTGCCGGTCGCGTGCGCCCCAGAGCACCAGCGCCGGCGCGGTGACGCGCTCGAGGTCGAGGCGGGGATCGTCGCGAACGAGCACCTCCATCGCGCTCCACGTGTCGGTGTGCCGCTCGGGCCCCGCGAGGAACCCGACGACCTGCTCCGGCGTCGAGCGCCTGCGGATCCGATGCGCCCCAGTACCCGAACGGGACGTAGCGGAGTCGCGGGCGCCGCGCGTAGAGCCCCCGCTGCGGCGCGATCCGACGCCCGAGCTGGAGCCGGCCGAAGAAGCTGAGCCAGAACTCGGCCCATCGCGTCGCCGAGGCGATCCCCGCCGCACCTGCGAGGACGAGGCCCCTGACCGCGTCTGGACGGCGCATCGCGAGCCGAAGCGCGACGAGGCCGCCGAGCGAGTGGCCGACGACGACTGCAGGCAGCATCCCCTCGGCCGACGCCGCGGCATGAACCGGCTCGGCGAGCGCGTCGAGGTTCGGCGCGGCAGCGAGCGGCGGCGACCCGCCGT
The DNA here is from genome assembly GCA_963733995.1 of uncultured Thermoleophilia bacterium. Lineage (GTDB taxonomy): Bacteria > Actinomycetota > Thermoleophilia > Gaiellales > Gaiellaceae > DATHTC01. The sequence continues at coordinate 86,704 of CAVTFO010000022.1, read as the reverse complement.
GCCCGGGCAGCTCCGGCACGAGCACGCGGAACCGCGAAGCGAGCAGCGGCGCGAGCGAGACGAAGTTCGACGCGGCGCCGGTGAGCCCGTGGACGAGCACGACCGGAGGGCCCTCGCCGCCGACGAGCGACCGGACGCGACCGCCGCGAACCTCGACGATCCGCTCCTCGAACCCCGGGATCTCGGCCGGCATCACACCATCCGGCAGCGCGCGTTATGCTGAGGAGCGATGGTCATGATAGGGAGGCGGGCCCGTTGATTCCCGCCACGAACACCCGCGAGCGTCCGAGCGACCCGCCCGCCTCCGTGCGTGAGCGGGTTTTTTGTTGCCCGGACAAGGAGGATTGTCGATGGCGAACCACCTGACGCCCGAAGAGCTCTCGAAGGAGCTCGGCATGGAGCGCGAGGAGATCATCCGCGTCTGCGTCGAAGAGCATGTGCCGATCTACCAGGGCAAGATCGACAAGACGCTATTCGCCGCGCAGCTCCAGGCCATCGGAGCGACGGAGCGGCAGCACTAGCGCCGGTCAGGACGCCTTCGCGCGGGCCCGGGAGCGGGCGGGCGCCTTCTCGGCGGCCTTCCCCTTCCGGGCCTTCGTGTCCTTCTTGTCCTTCGCGTCGGCGACGCTCCGGCGCAGCGCCTCGAGCAGATCGACGACGGGCGCCTCGGCGACGGGCTCCGGCGCGGTGATCTCCTCGCCCGCCAGCTTCGCCTCGAGCATCGCCCGCAGCTCGCCGCGGTACTCGTTCTGGAAGTCCTCCGGCGTCCACTCGCCGACGAGGCCGCCGATCAGCTGCTCCGCGAGCGCGAGCTCGGCGTCCTGCAGCTCGGTCTCGCGCACCGCCTCCTCGATCTCCGCGCTCGACCGCACGTCCTCGGCGTAGAACAGCGTCTCCATCGCGAGCGAGTCGCCCACCGGGCGGATGAGGCAGAGGTTCTCCTTCCCCCAGAGCACGAACTTCCCGATCGCAGCCATGCCGGTCTGCTTCATCGCCTCGAGCAGCAGCACGTATGGACGCCGCTGCGCCGGCTGCGACGAGGGGGCGAGGTAGTAGGTGCGGTCGAAGAAGACCGGGTCGACCTCGGACAGCTGCACGAAGCGGACGATGTCGATCGACTGCGAGCGCTGCAGCGCCACCGCCTCGAGGTCGGAGTCCTCGACGATCACGAACTGCCCCTTGGCGAACTCCCAGCCCTTCACGAGCTCGTCCGCCTCGACGTCGCGCTCGTGCGTCGGGCACCAGCGCTTCTGCTTGATCGGCGTGCCGCACTCCGCGTGCAGGGTCCGGAAGGCGACGTCGTTGCGCTGCGTCGCGAGCGCGAGCCCGATCGGGATGCTGACCAGGCCGAAGGAGATGGAACCGTTCCAGATCGTGCGCATGGGCCGCCTTGGGAGTCTAGAGGGACCGGACGGTTTCGCTCTAGCCCAGAGCTCTCCTGCCTGCGTACGATGGGAGAGCGATGGCGACCGAGGCGACTTCCCTCGCTCCCCCCACGCCGGCACCGTCGGACGGCGCCCGCACGATCGGCGCGACGTGGCGGCGCGCCTGCACGTCGGGCCGCGAGGACCCCGCGTTCCTCGCCGAGACGCGCGGGCGGCTGGGAGCCGGTCTCGTGGGAGGACGCATGGGAGCGCGTCGACGAGCTGGCGCACGGGCTGCTGGCGCTCGGGCTGAAGCCCGGAGACCGCTTCGGCATCCTCGGGAACACGAGCCTCGAGTGGGCGCTGCTCGACCTCGCGCTCGCCCGGCTCGGGGTCACGGTCGTGCCGATCTACGCGACGAGCTCGGACCGCGACTGCGTCGTACGTCCTCGAGCACTCCGAGGCGGTCGGGATCATCGTCGAGTCGGAGGCGCACCGCGTGCGCATCGAGTCGCTCCGCGGCGATCTCCCCGGGATCCGGCACCTGCTGACGTTCGACGACCTCGGCGGCCTCGCCGAGAGCGGCCGAGCGCACCGGCGGGAGCACCCCGACGCGGTGACCGACGCCGAGTCCCGCACGACCGAGGACGACCTCCTGATGATCGTCTACACGTCGGGCACGACGGGGCCGCCCAAGGGCTGCATGATGCTGCACAAGAACTACGTCGCGGTCGTCGAGGCGCTCGAGCAGGTCGAGCAGTTCCACGAGCGCGGCGAGGTGTGCCTCCTCTTCCTCCCGCTCGCGCACACCTACGCGCAGCTGACGCTCTACACGGCGGCGCGGATCGGCTTCACGATCGCGTTCTGCGCCGACATGACGCGGATCCCCGAGGCGATCGGCGCCGTGCGCCCGACGACGATGCCGAGCGTCCCGCGCGTCTACGAGAAGGTCCACGGCGCGGTCGTGGCGCAGTTCGACGCGGCGACCGGGGCCAAGCGCCGGATCGTCGACTGGGCGGTCGCGGTCGGCCGGCGCGCTTCCGCGCTGCGCCGGGAGGGACGCGCCCTGCCGCCGCTGCTCGCCGTCCAGCACCGCCTCGCCGACCGGCTCGTGTACTCGAAGGTGAAGGAGCGGCTCGGCGGCCGCCTGCGCTTCGGGATCTCGGGCGCGGCGCCGATCTCGGTCGAGATCCTCGAGTTCTTCGCCAGCCTCGACATCCTCATCCTCGAGGGCTACGGCCTCACCGAGTCGTCGTCGGGCTGCTCGGTCAACCGGCCGGCGCGCTACCGCTTCGGCACCGTCGGCCTGCCCCTCCCCGGCGTCGAGGTCAGGATCGCCGGACGACGGCGAGATCCTGATCCGCGGCGACAACGTCTTCGCCGGGTACTACAAGGATCCCGACGCGACCGCGGAGGCGCTCGACGACGACGGCTGGCTCCACACCGGTGACGTCGGCGAGCTCGACGACGGCTTCCTCCGCATCACCGACCGGAAGAAGGACATCATCGTCACCGCGGGCGGCAAGAACGTCGCCCCGCAGAACGTCGAGAACGAGCTGAAGGCGTCGAAGTACGTCTCGCAGGTCGTCGCGATCGGCGACCGCCGCCCGTACCTCGTAGCGCTGCTCACGCTCGATCCGGCCGAGGTCGGCACCTGGGCGGCCGCGCAGGGGCTCGAGCTGACCCCCGCCGACTACCCCTCGAGCCCGGAGGTCCGGGCGCTCGTCCAGGGACTGGTCGACGAGGTCAATGCGCGCCGCGCGTCGTACGAGCAGATCAAGCGGTTCGTCGTCCTCCCGCGCGACTTCTCCCAGGAGGAGGGCGAGGTGACGCCGACGCTCAAGCTCCGCCGGCGGCAGATCCAGGAGCACTTCGCCCCGGACATCGAGGCGCTCTACGCGGCGCCGCGCGACGCCTGACCGACGGCCACCCCGTCGAGCGTCACCGATCCGGCCCGAACTCGGCACAGAACCGCGCGAAAGCGGAACGTAGGCTTCGTGCCCCGCCCTTGAATGGGTGGGGGGAGTGGAGGAGGGAACGCCCCGGCCCCGCCGAGCCGCCCGCTCCGACGCCCGCTAGAGGATCCGGCGCGCGCCCATGTACGTCGACGCGTACCAGCCTTCGCCGAGGCTCGAGACCTTCACGACGTCTCCCGTGTGCGGAGCGTGGACGAAGCTCCCGCCGCCGGCATAGATGCCCACGTGGCCGAGGCCGTTGAAGAAGACGAGGTCGCCGGGCTGCAGGTCGGAGCGGGATACGGGCACGCCCATTCCCCACTGCGAGCCGGTGTAATGCGGCAGCGACACGCCGAGCTGCGCATAGACGTACATCACGAACCCGGAGCAGTCGAAGCCGGACGGCGAGGCGCCGCCCCACCTGTACGGGACGCCGAGGTACTGCATCGCGACCCCCACAACGCCGCCGTAGCGCGAGGGCGGCGCCGCCGCGATCGCGGCCTCGACCTCGGCCGCCGGGGACTCGTCGTCGAGCGCGTAGGCCCGCGGGTTCGCCTGCATCCGCGCCCGCGTCTGGCGCGGCGGCGGCCAGGGCGCGGCGACGCTCGGCCGCCATGATCTCCTCGATCTCGCCGCGAATCGACGTGAGGAGGCGCTGCCGCTCGGCGAGCCGGCCCTGGATCGCCTGCTTGCGCGCGGCCTGCTCGGCGACGATCCGCGCCTGGTTCGCGCGTGCCTTCGCGAGCTCCGCCTTCCGCTGCTGGACGCCCGTGCGGAAGGTCTGCACCTGCTCGAGCACGCGCGCGTCCTGCTGCGAGACGCGGTCGACGGTTTCGAGCCGGTTGAGGAAGTCCTCGAGGCTCGTCGCCCCCATCAGCATCTCGAGCGTGGACTCCTGGCCGCCCGAGGTGTAGATGGCGACGACGCGGGCCTCGAGCGCGTGCGTGCGCGGCGCCGAGGTTCTTGCGCGCCAGCCGCAGGAGCTTCGCGTTCGCGCGCTGCTCGGCCTTGATCTGGTCGAGCCGGATGTTCGCCGCGTTCCAGGCCTCCGCCGCCTGCCCGAGCTCGGCGTCGATCCCCTGGATCTCGGCGAGCACGCCCTGCGCCTGCGCCCGCTTGTCGGCAAGCGACGGATCCGCGGTGGCCGAGCCGGCCGCGAGGAGCGAAGCAGAGGCGAGAACGACGACGAGTCCGAAAAGGAACGCCGGAGCCGTTCGTCTGGTCGTCGTGGGGTCGGCCATAGAGGACGGCGTGCGGGGGACGAAACGCCCGGCCCCCGTTACAAGGTCGGCAGGCTAGCAAGGCTGGCGGACAGCCGCAACCGGGCTGCGAGCCGCAAAGCGGGCCTGCGCGGGCTCCTGCGCCTCCGCACAAAGTCGGGACCCGTGTTAGTGTCCCGCGCCGTGCACGGTCGAAACCGCAGACTTGCGGTGGCCCTGACGGTCGCCGCGGTCGCGGCCTTCTGCGGCTTCGCGCTCCCCGCGTCGGGAGCGGAGTCGTCGGACGAGGCCGACAGGCTTCGTCGTGCCGACGAGGCGCTCGCGGCCCGGTCGCGCGCCGCCGTGCTCGAGCTCTATGCACTCCAGGCGCAGGTGCGGCGCGCAGACGCCGAGCTCGCCGCGACGCAGTCGCGCGTCACCGCGCTCGAGCGCGAGCGCGCGTCGGTCGCCGCGACGCTGCGGATCGCGCGGCGCTCGGCCGACGCGGCCCATCGCGGCCTCGAGGAGCGCCTCCGCGCGCTGTACGAGCAGGGCGGCACCGACCCGATCGCGGTGATCCTCTCCTCGGACTCGCTCGAGGACGCGCTGGAGACGATCGACGGCCTCGGCTTCGCGGCCCGGCAGGACCGGATGCTGATCGCGCGGACGCGGGCCGCGCGAGCCCGGCTCGCCCGGCTGCAGCAGCAGCTCGCGGCGCGCGCCGAGGTGGCCGCCGCCGCCGCCCGCGACGCGGAGGCGCGTGCAGCGGCGCTCGCGGCACGTGAGGCCGAGCGCAGCGCGTTCGTCGACTCCCTCGCCCGCGAGCGCCGGCTCAACGCCGAGCAGATCGCCTCGCTGCAGCAGGCAGCCTCCGCCGCGGACGCACGCTCCGAGACGCTCACAAGCCCCGGCGCCGGCGGCACGGCGCTGCTCGACGCGGTTCCCGCCGGCGCCGCGCCGGACGCCGCACGAGCCCGCAGCCGTCTCCATCGCCGCGCCCGGCGCGCGGACGCTGGTCGTCTCCGCCACCGCCTACGCGATCCGCGGGCGCACCGCGAGCGGCCTGCCGACCGGTTGGGGCGTCGCCGCCGTCGATCCGGCCGTGATCCCGCTCGGCACGCGGTTCTTCGTCCCCGGCTACGGCGAGGCCGTCGCCGCCGACGTGGGCTCGAGCGTCCGCGGGAACAAGATCGACCTCTGGTTCCCGTCGCACGCGCAGGCGCGCGCCTGGGGCCGCCGCACCGTCGCGATCGTCATCCGCTGACGAGTATCCGACACGCGGATAAACTCAGAGCCCAGCGGCGAGGGGAGGGTGCTCACGTGACGGAGCCGGTACAGGAGATCGAACGTCGGACGCTCGACGACATCCGCGTGCTGCTCGTCGACGACCACGATCTCTTCCGCACGGGGCTCCGCACGCTGCTCGAGGAGCAGGACGTGCGCATCGTCGGCGAGGCGTCCGCCGGGACCGAGGCCGTCCGTCTCGTCCGCGAGCTCGCGCCCGACGTCGTCGTCATGGATCTCAACATGCCGGGGATCACGCGGCGTCGAGGCGACGCGCCAGATCACCGCGATCGCCCCGCTCACACGCGTGCTCGTGCTGACGATCTCCGACCAGGACGGCGACGTGATGGACGCCATCCTCGCCGGCGCCTGCGGCTACCTCCTCAAGGACTCGTCGATCCAGGAGCTGATGCGCGGGATCGAGTCGGCCGGCTCGGGCGAGTCGATCGTCTCGCCGGCGATCGCGTCGAAGATGCTGCAGCGGATCCGCGCATCGAGCTCGCAGCCGGAGATCGAGCGCATCGATCCGGTCGGAGCTGTCGGAGCGCGAGATCGAGGTGCTGAAGCTGATCGCGAACGGCAAGGACAACGCGATGATCGCGGCGGAGCTCCACATCAGCCCGAAGACCGTGAAGAACCACATCTCGAACATCCTGATGAAGCTCCAGATCGACAACCGCATCCAGGCGGCCGTCTACGCCGTCCGGAGCGGGATCGTCTAGCTAGGCCGCCGACCGGGCCTCGCTGGCGCGGTCGCGCAGCGAGGCGAGCGCGGTGCGGAGGCGGACGACCTCGACGTCGGTGTCCGACATCCGCCGGGCGAGCGAGGCGAGATCGTCGGCGGCAGTCGCGTCGCCGTCGTACGCGAGCCGCGACGCGACCTCGCCGATCTGCCGCTCGAGGCGCCACCGCTCGGCCTCGAGCGCGAGCGCGCAGCGCGTACCCCACGGTGAGCGTGTCCTCCATCTGCGCGAGCGCCGCAGCATCGCGGTCGGGCGTCGCGATCAGGGCGTGGATCTCGTGTGAGGCAGATCGTCGTGGTCCATGGGAAACTTGCGCGGCTCGGCTCGATTATGCGGCGGCGCGGCGCCGGTTCCATGGGCCGGGCGGACTATCTTGTTCCGGCACGAGACCCACCGCCGTGACCCTCCTCGCCCGCATCGCCCTCGCGCTCGCCGCCGCGATCGCCGTCCTCGCCGCGCCCACGGCGTCGGCCGTCCCCGCGCCGGCGGCCGCCGAGCGGACGCTTCCGACCCGGCTCGCGCAGCGCGCTCGCCGTCCCGCACGTGGACGCGTCGCGCTCGGCCGCGATCGCGGTCGACCTCGCCACCGGCCAGGTCGTCTACGGGCGGAACCGCACGCTCTCGCTCGCGCCCGCGTCGACCGAGAAGCTCGCGCTCAGCTTCGCGCTCCTCTCCCGCCTCGGCCCGGTCTACCGGATCGAGACGCGCGTCGCTCGGCTCCGGCGGGCTCGAACGGCGCGACGTGGCGCGGCGACGTGGTGCTCGAGGGCGCCGGCGACCCGACCCTGAGCTCGGCGGCGCTCGCGCGGCTCGCGGCGCAGGTGCGGGCGCAGGGCATCCGGCGCGTCGACGGGCGCGATCCTCGGCGACGAGTCCTTCTACGACACGCGCCGCACGGCGCCCGGGCTGGAAGGCGCGCTACTTCATCGGCGAGTCGCCGCCGCTCTCGGCGCTCGTCGTCGACCGCGCGAAGCTCCGAGGGAGGACGTCGCGGACGCCCGCGCTCGCCGCCGCCGTGCTCTTCCGCGACGCGCTGCGGCGCGCCGGCGTCGCGGTGACCGGCGCGGCCGTCGCGGGACGCCCCGCGACGCAGGACGCCATGCTCGCGCGGCACCTGTCGGCGCCGCTGCAGCACCTCCTGCGCGCCGTCAACGGCGAGAGCGACAACTTCAGCGCCGAGATGCTGCTCAAGCACCTCGGCGCCGTCGACCGCGGCAAGGGCACGACCGGCGCCGGCGCGACCGTCGTGAACGAGACCCTGCGGGACGCCGGGATCTCGCTCGCCGGGGTCCGGGTCGTCGACGCGCTCCGGCCTGTCGCTGCTCGACCGCCTGACGGTCGACGCGCTCGTCGGCATCCTCGTCCTCGCGTGGGACGACCCGCTCCTGCGCGGGTCGTTCCTCGTCCACGCTGGCCGTCGCCGGGCGCAGCGGGACGCTCGAGGACCGGCTCCGGCGCGCCGCCGACGGCCGGCAACGTCTGGGCGAAGACGGGGACGACGAGCCGCGCCTCGGCGCTCGCGGGCTACGTCGCCGGGCGCTACGCCTTCGCCGTGATCCAGAACGGCTCGCCGATCTCGTCCTGGTGGGCGCGCCGGGCCCAGGACCGCTTCGTCACGGTCCTCGCCTCCTAGCGGAGCGAGCGCCTCGAGGTCGTCCTCGGTGAGGACGGGCACGCCGGCCTTCTGCGCCTTCGCCAGCTTCGAGCCGGGGCTCTCGCCGACGATCACGCCCGTCGTCTTCTTCGAGACCGAGTCGCCGACCTTGGCGCCCTTCGCCTCGAGCGCGGCCTTCGCCTCCTCGCGCGAGAACCGCTCGAGCGTCCCCGTGATCACGTAGGTCGAGCCCGTCAGCGGCCCCTCGACGGGCCGGTCCTCCTCCCCGAGCTCGAAGCGCAGCCCGAGCGACCGCGCAGCTCCGCGACGAGCGCGCGGTTCTCCTCCTCCGCGAACCACTCGACGATCAGCTCCGCGCGGTCGGGGCCGACGCCGTCGACCTCCTGCAGCTCCTCCTGCGTCGCCTCGAACAGCGGATCGACCGAGCCGAAGTGGAGCGCGATGTTCCGCGCCATCACCCAGCCGACCTTCGGGATGTTGAGCCCGAAGAGGACGCGGTAGAACGGCCGCTCCTTCGACGCGGCGATCGAGTCGACCGCGTTGCGCGGCGGAGATCTCGCCGTAGCCGTCGAGCTCCATCAGCTGCTCCGCCGTGAGCCGGTACAGGTCCGGCATCGAGCGGAGGATCCCCTCGGCCCAGAGCCGGCGGACGAACTGCTCGCCGACGCCCTCGATGTCCATCGCCGCCTGCACCCAGTGGATCAGCGTCTCGAGGCCGCGCGACTCGCAGCGCGGGTTCGGGCACCGGTGCATGACCTCGCCCTCGGGCTTGACCACGTCGACGCCGCAGAGCGGGCACTGCGCCGGCATCCGGAACGCGACCGTGCCGCGCCGGTGCGGCAGCACCGGCCCCACGACCTGCGGGATCACGTCGCCGGCGCGCTGGACGATGACGCACGTCGCCCTCGCGGATGTCCTTGCGGTTGATGTCCTCCTCGTTGTGGAGCGTCGCGTTCGTGATCGTCACGCCGCCGACCTCCACGGGCTCGAGCTGCGCCCACGGGTTGAGCGCGCCGGTGCGGCCGACGCGGATGTGGATCTTCACGAGCTTCGTCGTCGCGGTCATCGGCGCCCACTTGAACGCGCGCGCCCATCGCGGCCGGTTGTGGAGCGCGCCGAGGCGCCGCTGCTGGTCGAGCGAGTCGACCTTGATCACGATCCCGTCGATCTCGTAGTCGAGCTCGGCCCGGCGCGTCTCCCAGTCGGTGCTGACGCGCGCGACCTCCTCGATCGACTCGTGGCGGCTCGCGAACGGGTTCGTGCGGAAGCCGCGCTCGCGCAGCCACTCGAGCGTCTCGGACGTGCGACGCGAAGTCGAGGCCCTCCGCGGCGCCGACGCCGTACGCCCAGAGCGCGAGCGGGCGCGACGCGGTCACGGACGAGTCCTTCTGCCGCAGCGAGCCCGCGGCGGCGTTGCGCGGGTTCGGCGTCGTCTTCTTCCCCTCGGCCGCGAGCCGCTCGTTCAGCGCGCGGAAGCCGGACAGCGGCATGTAGACCTCGCCGCGGACCTCGACGAGCGCCGGCAGGTCGTCGCCGCGCATGCGCAGCGGGATCGACGACACCGTCCGGAGGTTGACCGTCACGTCCTCCCCCTCGATCCCGTCGCCGCGGGTCGCGCCGCGCACGAGGACGCCGTTCTCGTAGGTCAGGTTGATCGCGAGCCCGTCGATCTTCGGCTCGGTCACGTAGGCGACCGGCTCGTCCGAGTCGAGCCGCTTGCGGACGTCGTCGGCCCACTTCCGCAGGTCGTCGTCGGTCGTCACCTTGTCCAGCGAGCCCATCGCCTGGAGGTGGCTGCGACCTTGCGGAACTTGTCCGACGGCGGCGCGCCGACGCGCTGGGTCGGGCTCGAGGGGTCGTGGAGCTCCGGGTGCTCGTCCTCGAGCCGGCGCAGCTCGTCGTAGAGGCGGTCGTACTCGGCGTCGGAGATCTCCGGGTCGTCGAGCACGTGGTAGCGGTAGAGGTGGTGCTCGAGCTCGCGCCGGAGCTCGTCGACGCGGGAGGTGACGTCAGAGGACGGCAAGGAGCTCCTCCGGGTCGTGGACGATCGCGTCGGGCTCCTCCGCCGCGAGCCGCGCCTCGTCGTGGATTCCGCCCCAGGTGACGGCGACGGCGAAGCAGCCCGCCGCTTTCGCCGACGCGACGTCGAACGGCGAGTCGCCGACGTAGGCGGCCTCCGCCGGGCCTGCGCCGAGGCGCTCGAGCGCGTGCAGGAGCGGCTCCGGGTGCGGCTTGTGCCGCGTGTGTCCTCGGCGCCGACGACCACCTCGAAGTGTCCCTCGAGCCACGGGAGGACGTCGAAGGCGAGCTGGACGGTGACGCGGCGCTTCGCCGTCACGATCCCGAGCCGCCGGCCCTCGGCCTCGAGCCGCGTGAGCGCGGCCTCGATCCCGTCGCAGGCCTGGAGCGAGTCGTGCAGCGGCTCGTTGTGCGCGCGGTAGGCCTGCGACGAGCTCGTCGACGCGGCTCTCGTCGAGCGCGCGCATCTGCGCGATCAGGCCCGGGCCGCCGACCGCTGCCTTCAGCTCCTCCTCGGGCACCTCGCGGCCGAGCACGGTCGTGACCGCATGCCGCATCGACGCGACGATCATCGCCCCGGAGTCGATCAGGGTGCCGTCGAGGTCGAAGAGGACGATCGGGTACCGCACGGCGCCGATGCTAGCCACCGGCGCCCCCGCTATCGTCGTCCCCCGCGTGACCGCCCTGGCAGCCGAGCCCGCCGTCGTCGACGGAGCGATCCACTTCGCGGTCCCGCACGAGCCGGGGCTGCGCCGGGTCTCGCTCCGGCACGAGCTGACCCGGCCGCGCGTCCTCCCCTTCGAGCGGCGCGGCGCGCGGTGGGAGCTGCGGCTCGAGCCGCCGGCGGCGGACCGGTTCGAGTACCTGCTGGAGCTCGAGCGCGTGACCGGACGGAACTCGTCCCGGACCCGGCGAACCCGCTCCGCGCGAGGGGCGCCTTCGGCGAGAAGTCGGTCGTCGAGCTGCCCACCTACGACGCGCCCGAGTGGGTCGGGGACGAGGTGACGCGGCAGGGCACGCTGCGCGGGCTCCGGCTCGAGAGCCGCCGGCTCCGGAGCGACGTCGGCGGTCTCCTCTGGTCGGCGGCCGACACGGACCCGGCCGAGCCCCTGCCGCTGCTGATCGTCCACGACGGCCCCGAGTACGCGCGAGTTCGCCGAGCTCCTGCGCTTCTTCGACCACCTCGTGGACTTCGGCGACGTCCCGGACTTCCGCGCCGCGCTCCTCGCCCCGCCCGGCGACCGCAACGAGTCGTACTCGGCCTCCGCTCGCTACGGGAACGCGCTCGCCGCCGAGCTCCTGCCGGCGCTCGCGGCAGGAGACGCCGATCAGGGGCGAGCCCGTCCTCGCGGGCGCCAGCCTCGGCGCGCTCGCCGCCCTCCATGCCCACTGGCTCCATCCGGGCGCCTTCGCCGGCCTGTTCCTGCAGTCCGGGAGCTTCTTCCGGCGCCGCCTCGACGGGCACGAGTCGGGGTTCCCGCGGTTCGCCCGGATCACCCGCTTCGTCGGCCGCGTGCACGGCGGCCGCGGCTACGTCGCGCGCGTGCCGACCGTGATCACGTGCGGGACGGCCGAGGAGAACCTCGAGAACAACCGCGCCCTCGCCGCAGCCCTCGCGCGGCAGGAATGGGAGCTCCGCTTCGTCGAGAACCGTGACGCCCACACGTGGACGGGCTGGCGCGACGCCCTCCACCCGCACCTCGCCGACCTCCTCCTGGCCGCGTGGACCTGAAGCCCCGCGACATCCGGATCGGCGACTCGAACGTCGCCGCCTTCGGGCACTGGGGCCCGCCGCTCCTCGCGTTCCCGGCGGAGCGCGGCGTGGCCTGGGACTGGGAGCAGACGGGGATGGTCGCCGCGATCGCCCCCGCGCTCGAGGCCGGGCAGGTGAAGCTCTACTGCGTCGACAGCTTCGACGCCTGGACGTGGGCGGCGAGCGACGTGCCCGCTCGAGGAGCGCGCGCGGCGGCACGGCGCCTTCGAGCACTGGATCGTCGAGCACGTGCTCCCGTGGGTGCGCGAGGACTGCGGCGGCCACCACCGACGTCGCGCTCGCGGGCGCGTCCCTGGGCGCCTTCCACGCCGCGAACTTCGCGCTCCGCCACGCCGACCTCTTCCCGCGCGCGCTCTGCCTCTCGGGCGTCTACGACATCGCGCAGGCCGGATGGGGCGAGCGCGGCGACGCCGTGTACTTCCACAACCCGATGGACTACGTCTCGCACCTCCACGGCGACCACCTCGACTGGCTCCGGAGCCGCGTCCGGCTGACGCTCGTGGTCGGGCAGGGGATGTGGGAGGACACCACGGGCGCGCTCCACTCCACGCACGCCTTCGCGTCGCTCCTCGGGGAGAAGGGGATCCCGCACGAGCTCGACGTCTGGGGTCACGACGTGGCGCACGACTGGCCGGCCTGGCGCGCGCAGCTCGTGCACCACCTGCCGCGGCTCCTGTCCTAGTAGCGCACGGAGACGAGATAGAGGCCCCACGGCGGCGCCGTGGTGCCGGCCTCGGAGCGCGGGCGCCCTTCCAGCAGCCGCGCCACCTGCTCGGGGCTCTGCTCCACCATCGTCCCGACGAGCGTCCGCACCATGTGCCGCAGGAACGAGTCGGCCGTGATCTCGAGCTCGAGGTGGTCGCCGCGCCGGAACCACGCGGCGCGCTCGACGACGCGCACGAAGACGCTCGTGCCGCGTCTCGGTCGGCGTGAAGGCCCGGAAGTCGTGCTCGCCCACGAGCGCCTCCGCAGCGGCCGCGAGCCCCTCCTCGTCGAGCGGGCGCGGGTTCCACCACGCGCGGCCGGCCTCGAACGGCGACGACCAGCGCCGGCGGTAGATCCGGTAGCGGTAGCTGCGCGCCTGCGCGGAGAAGCGGGCATGGAACTCGTCCGGCGCCTCCGCGGCCGCGATCACCGAGACGTCGTCCGGCAGCTCGGCGTTGAGCGCACCGGGCGCCCGCTCGGGCGGCGGCCCGCCCTCGACGTCGAGCGACACGACCTGGCCGAGCGCGTGCACGCCCGTGTCCGTCCGCCCGGCGACGGCGAGGCCGTCCCAGCGCGGGAAGACCTGCGACAGCGCCGCGCGCAGCTCCCCCTCGACGGTGCGCCGGCCCGGCTGCACGGCCCAGCCGCGGAAGTCGACGCCGTCGTACTCGAGGTCGAGGCGGAGCTTCACGCGCCGTACAATCGCAGCCACCCATGTTCGCGCGGGTCACGACCTTCACCGGATCGGCCGAGGACATTGCGGCCGGTGTCGAGACCTTCCGCGAGCAGGCCCTGCCGTGGATGCGAGAGGCCACCGGGTTCCGGGGTTGGATCGCCCTGTACGACCCGGACACGGCGCGAGTCGATCGGGATCACGTTCTGGACCGACGAGGACGCGCTCCACGACGAGGTCTCGAGCGGCACTGCCCTGCGCGACGAGATCGCCCGGATCGCCGGAGCGGCGCAGCAGTCGACCGGCGCATACGAGGTGCTCGCGGTCGAGTCGCTCGAGCTGAGGACTAGCCCGGCTCGACGACGCAGCGTCAGGCCGTCGACGCGCCTGACGCGGACAGAGTCGCCCACGCGCGCCTCGCCGTCCTCGCACCGCGCGTTCCAGAGCTCGCCGTCGATCCGGACACGCCCGCGCGGCCGCAGCGGCTCCACGACCTCGGCGACGCGGCCGACGAACGCCTCGGCGCCGACGGTCGGACGCCGGCGCCGGGTATACCAGATGAACAGTCCCGTCTCGAAGCACTCGAAGACCGCGCCGGCGATCACCGCGATGTAGTTCCACGGCTCCGGGAGCACGAAGACGGCAAGGAGGATCGCGCCGACGAGCAGCACGATCCCCAGCCTATGTCACGCGTGCCGCTAGGGCGCGAGCGCCGGCCGCGCGGGCTCGTAGTCCACGAGCTCGAGGTAGGCCATCTCGGCGGCGTCGCCCTGGCGCGGGCCGATCTTGACGATGCGCGTGTAGCCGCCCGGCCGCTCGGCGAACCGGGGCGCCACCTCGGCGAAGAGCTTGTGCACCGCGTCCTGCGAGCGGAGCTCCGCGATCGCCTGCCGCCGGGCCGCGAGGTCGCCGCGCTTGCCGAGCGTGATCATCTGCTCGGCGAACGGCTTCACGGCCTTCGCCTTCGTCACGGTCGTCTTGATCCGGCCGTGCTCGACGAGCGCGCACGCGAGGTTCGCGTACAGCGACTTGCGGTGGGCCGAGTCGCGGCCCAGCTTCTTGCCTGCGCGGTGGTGCCGCATCAGTGGCTCTCCCGATGGCGCTGGTGGATGCGCGGGTCGCGAGCACCAAGCGATGCAAGGACGCGGCGGGCGCGCGTGCTGGTAGCACGTGCGTTCGTCGCGGCCGCCGCAGCGCGCAGCGTGATCGCGGGCTGCGCGCCGCCGAGTGTCGTCAGGTGAGCCACTTCTAGCCCTCGTCCCCCCGAAGCGTCAGGCCGTGGGTCGCGAGGGTCTCCTTGACCTCCTCGATCGACTTCTTGCCGAAGTTCGGGATCGCGGCGAGCTCGTTCTCGCTCTTCGTCACGAGGTCGCCGATCGTCTCGATGCCGACGCGCTTGAGGCAGTTGTACGAGCGCACGCCCAGCTCGAGCTCCTCGATCGGGAAGTTCTCCATCCCGTGGGCGAGCGAGATCTCGGCGCCACCGGCCCCGTCCGCCGCAGCCGCGGCCTCGTTCAGGCCCTCGATCCGGTCCGGGTCGGCGAAGATCATCAGCTGCCGGATGAGGATCTCGGACGCCTGCCCGAGGGCCTCGCGCGGCTCGATCGAGCCGTCGGTGGTGATGTCGAGGCGCAGCTTGTCGTAGTCGGTGCGCTGCCCGACGCGGGCGGCCTCGACGTCGTAGGCGACGCGGCGGACCGGCGTGAAGATCGAGTCGATCGGAATGACGCCGATCGTGTGCTCGGGCCCGCGGTTCAGCTCGGCCGGGACGTAGCCGCGGCCGCGGCCGATCGTGAGCGTGACCTCGAGCTTGCCCTTCTCCGCCAGGTGGGCGATCTCGAGCTCCGGGTTGAGGATCTCGAGGTCGGCGGGCGCCTCGATGTCACCGGCGGTGACGACGCCGGCGCCCTTCTTCGCGATGTGCACCTCGATCTCGGGCGACTCGCCGTGCAGCCGGCAGATGAGGTCCTTGAGGTTGAGGATGATGTCCGTCACGTCCTCGCGGACGCCCGGGAGCGTCGTGAACTCGTGCGCGACGCCCTCGACCTTCACGGACGTGACCGCGGCGCCCTCGAGCGACGAGAGCAGCACGCGGCGCAGCGAGTTGCCGAACGTGTAGCCGAAGCCGCGGTCGAGCGGCTCGATCACGAACACGCCGCGGTTCTCGTCCACCTCCTCGTGGACGATCTTCGGGATCTGGAACTCCATGAGGCTGGTTCTGACTGCCATGACGCCTTTCTGTTCTGGTCTACTTCGAGTAGAGCTCGACGATCAGCTGCTCCTGGACGGGCGCGTCGATCTCCGCGCGCTCCGGCCACTTGAGCACCTTGCCGGTCAGGCCCTCGTGGTCGGCCTGCAGCCACGGCGAGACCGCGGCGGTGAGGTCGGTCGCGTCGCGGATGACCTGCTGCGCGGCCGAGCCGGCCGCGACCGTGACGAGGTCGTCGGGCTTGACCTGGTAGCTCGGGATGTTCACCCGGCGCCCGTTCACCTGGAAGTGCCCGTGGCGCACGAGCTGGCGGGCCTGCGCGCGCGAGGCGGCGAAGCCGAGCCGGTAGACGACGTTGTCGAGGCGCGTCTCGAGCATCCGCAGCAGGTTCTCGCCGGTGATCCCCGTCTTGCGGGACGCCTTGGCGTAGTACGTGCGGAACTGCTTCTCGAGCAGGCCGTAGTACCGGCGCGCCTTCTGCTTCTCGCGCAGCTGCACGCAGGTACTCGGACTGCTTGATGCGGCCGCGGCCGTGCTCGCCCGGCGGGTACGACCGGCGCTCGATCGCGCACTTCTCGGTCAGGCAGCGCTCGCCCTTGAGGAAGAGCTTCATGCCCTCCCGCCGGCAGACGCGGCACTTCGGTCCCAGGTCGCGGGCCACTAGACGCGCCTCCGCTTCTTCTGCCGCACGCCGTTGTGGGCCTGCGGGGTGACGTCCTTGACGCCGAGGATCTCGAGGCCGGCGGCCTGGAGCGAGCGGATCGCCGTCTCGCGCCCGGAGCCGGGGCCCTTCACGAACACCTCGACCTTCTGCATGCCGTGGTTGTCGATCGCGTCGCGCGCGCACGCGTCGGCGGTCACCTGGGCGGCGAACGGCGTCGACTTGCGCGAGCCCTTGAAGCCGACCGCGCCGGCCGACTTCCAGGTGATGACGTTCCCCTCCTTGTCGGTGAGGGCGACGATCGTGTTGTTGAACGACGTCTTGATGTGCGCCTGGCCGATCGCGACGTTCTTGCGCACGCGGCGGCGCGTGCGGCCTCTGGCCGCTGCCTTGCGAGGAGGTGCCATTACTTGCCCTTCTTGCCGCGGCCGACGGTCTTCTTCGGGCCCTTGCGGGTGCGCGCGTTCGTCTTCGTCCGCTGTCCGTTCACCGGGAGGCCCCGGCGATGGCGGATGCCGCGGTACGAGCCGATGTCGCCGAGGCGCTTGATCGCCTGCTGGCGCTCGCGGCGCAGGTCACCCTCGACCTGGAGGTCGGAATCGATGTAGTCGCGGAGCTTGGTGATCTCGTCGTCGGTCAGGTCGCGGATCTTCTCGTCGGGCGACAGACCGAGCGCGGCGCAGATCTCGTGCGCCGTCGACTGGCCGATGCCGTAGATGTAGGTCAGCCCGATCTCGAGCCGCTTCTGGTTGGGGAGGTTGACTCCGGCGATGCGTGCCACTCAGCCCTGCCTCTGCTTGTGGTTCGGGTTCGAGCAGATGACCATCACGCGGCCGTGCCGGCGGATCACGCGGCAGCGTTCGCACATCGGCTTCACGGACGGACGGACCTTCAAGCTCGACTCCTGGGTTACTTGTGCCGGTAGGTGATGCGGCCGCGCGTCAGGTCGTAGGGAGAGAGCTCCACCTTGACCTTGTCGCCGGGAAGGATCCGGATGTAGTGCTTGCGCATCTTCCCGGAGATCTTCGCGAGCACGTCGTGTCCCGTCTCCGTGTGCACGCGGAACATCGTGCTCGGGAGCGCCTCGACGACCTCGCCTTCGACCTCGATCTTCTCTTCCTTGACCGTCAAAATCCCTTACCTCGAGAGGAGAAAATGCGCACGCCAAAGGCGGCGCGGTCGGTCACTGTAGCAAACGGGCAGAAGCCATCGTGAGGATCCGGGGCCCGTGCTCGGTGACCGCGACGGTGTGCTCGAAATGGGCGGAGAGCGAGCCGTCCTCGGTCACGATCGACCACCGGTCCTCGAGCAGGACGACGTCCGGATGCCCGGCGGTGATCATCGGCTCGATCGCGAGCGTCATGCCCTCCGCGAGCAGCGGCCCGCGGCCCGGCTCGCCGAAGTTCGGGATCTGCGGCTCCTCGTGCATGTCGCGGCCGACGCCGTGGCCGACGAGGCTGCGGACGACGGCGAAGCCCGCCTCCTCCACCACGGTCTGCACCGCGTGGGAGATGTCGCCGATCCGGTTGCCGACGCGGGCCTGCTCGAGGCCGGCCATGAGCGACGCCTCGCACGCCTCGAGCAGGCGCTGGGCCTCGTCCGAGATCTCGCCGACGGCGTAGCTCCAGGCCGAGTCGGCGACGAAGCCGCCGAGCGTCACGCCCACGTCGATGGAGACGACGTCCCCGTCGGCGAGCGCGTCGCGGCCGGGGATCCCGTGCACGACCATGTCGTTGCGCGAGATGCACAGCGCGGCCGGGTAGCCGCGGTAGCCCTTGAACGTCGGGACGCCGCCCTGGGAGCGGATGAACTCCTCGCCGATCCGGTCGAGCTCGCCCGTCGTCACGCCGGGGCGGACGTGCTCGCGCATCAGCTCGTGCGTCCGCGCGACGACCTCGCCGGCCGCCGCCATCAGCTCGAGCTCGCGCGCGCTCTTGCGGATGATCGCCATCCAGTGACTCTCCTCGTGGGGCGGGTGGATCTCCGGTGCGCGAGCACCAAGCCAGAGGCCGCACGCGTCCGCAGCCAAGGCTGGCCGCCTTGGCAAGGGCGTGGGTGGGCTCTGGCGCAGCGTGATCGCGCGCCGGAGGCCGCCGTGCTCTGCGAGGAGGGTCACTACGCTCGCGCCTCCACGGCCCGGAGCGCGTGCTGGATCTCGCGGAAGACCTCGTCCGGCGTGCGCTCGCCGTGGATGCCGACGAGGATCCCGCGCGCGCGGTAGTGCTCCGAGATCGGCAGCGTGAGCTCGTGGTACAGCGCGAGCCGGCGGTCGATCGCCTCGGGCGTGTCGTCCGGGCGGTTCTCGAGCTCGGCGCGGTTGAGCAGGCGCTCCCGCGCGACGTCGTCGGAGACCTGGAGGTCGAAGACGACGTCGAGCTGTCGACCCTCCTCGTCGAGCATCGCGTCGAGCGCCTCGGCCTGCGCCAGCGTGCGCGGGAAGCCGTCGAGCACGAACCCGCGCAGCGCGTCACCGCGTCCGAGCCGCTCGCGGATGAGCTCGATCGTGAGCTCGTCCGGAACGAGGTCGCCGCGCGCGAGGATCGGCGCGACCCGGCGGCCGAGGTCGGTCTGCACCGCGATCGCCTCCCGGAACATGTCGCCCGTCGAGACGTGCGGAACCCCCGCCTCGGCGGAGATCCGCTTCGCCTGGGTGCCCTTGCCGGACCCCTGCGGGCCGAGCAGCAGGACGTTCACTACTTGAGGAAGCCCTCGTAGGAGCGCTGCATCATCTGCGCCTCCATCTGCCGCATCGTGTCGAGCGCGACGCCGACGGCGATGAGGACGGAGGTGCCGCCGAGCGCGCCGGCCGTCGCCTGCGAGAACCCGCCGTAGCGGATGAAGAGCGTCGGCAGCGTCGCCACGAGCGCGAGGTAGATCGCACCGGGCAGCGTCAGGCGCGTGAGCACGCGGTCGAGGTACTGCGCGGTCGGCGGCCCGGGACGGATCCCGGGGATGTACCCGCCGTAGCGGCGCAGGTTGTCGGCCTGGTCGACCGGGTTGAACTGGACCGCGGTGTAGAAGTACGTGAAGACCACGATCAGGAAGCCCTGGAGCAGCATGTAGGGCAGGCTCGTGGGCAGGAAGTAGTCGTTCACGAAGCTCTGCGTCGACGGGAAGTACTGCCCGATCGTCGGCGGGAAGGCCATGATCGCCGCCGCGAAGATGATCGGGATGACGCCGGCCATGTTCACGCGCAGCGGCATGTAGGTCGAGCCGCCCGAGGTCATGCGCCGGCCCACCATCCGCTTCGCGTACTGGATCGGGATGCGGCGCTGGCCCTCCTGGATGAAGACGACGGCGACGATGACGCCGAGCGCGATCAGCGGGAAGAAGAGCTTCTCCATCGGGCCGCCGTTGATGAACGCGCGGATCCCGACCGGGAGCGAGACGAGGATCGAGGCGAAGATCAGCAGCGAGATGCCGTTGCCGACCCCGCGCTTCGTGATCAGCTCGCCCATCCACATCAGCAGCACGCAGCCGGCCGTGAGCGTGATCACGATCAGGACGAGGCGGCCGGTGTTGAAGTCGAGCGCACCCTGCCGCTGGAACAGGAAGGCGTAGCCGGTCGACTGCGCCGCGGCGAGGGCGACCGTCAGGTAGCGCGTGTACTGGTTGATCTTCGCGTACCCGGACTCGCCCTCCTTCTGGAGCGCCTCGAGCCGCGGGATCACCACGGTCATGAGCTGCACGATGATCGACGCCGTGACGTACGGCATGATCCCGAGCGCGAAGACCGAGAAGCGCGCGAGCGCGCCGCCGGAGAAGAGGTTCAGGAGGCCGAGGACCGTGCCGCCCTGGCCGGACAGCGAGCCCTTGACCTGGTCGGCGTCGACGCCCGGCGCCGGGACCCACGCGCCGAAGCGGTAGATCGCGAGGATGAGCGCCGTGAAGAGGACCCGGTGCCGGAGCTCCGGGACCCGCCAGGCGTTGGCGAGCCAGGAGAGCAAGCGTTACTCCTCGGCTTCCGCGGCGGGCTGCTCGTCGGCCGGGGCCTCGTCCGCGGGAGCCTCGTCGGCCGCGGCGGGCTTCGCCTTCGTCTTCGCCTTCGACCGCTTCTTCACCTTCGGCTCGCGGAGCAGCACGACCGTGCCGCCGGCGGCCTCGATCTTCTCGCGGGCGGAGGCCGAGACGCCGTGCGCGTGCACGGTCAGGGCCTTCGTCAGCTCGCCGACGCCGAGGATCTTCACGTCGATCCTGATCGAGCGGATCAGCCGCTTCGCCTTCAGCGTCTCGGGCGTGATCTCCGCGCCGGCTTCGAAGCGCTCCTCGAGCGCCTTGAGGTTCACCGGCTGCGTCCGGGTCATGAACGGGCCGATCGGCATCGCGTCCTTCGACGTCGCGCCGCGCAGCTTGCCGACCCGCATGTAGAGCGGCATCTGCCCGCCCTCGAAGCCGGCGCGCATCTTCTTCGAGCCCGAGCGCGACTTCTGGCCCTTCAGCCCACGGCCGGAGTAGCGCCCCTTGCCGGAGCCGAGGCCGCGCCCGACGCGCTTGCGATCCTTGCGCGCCTGCGCAGGCTTGAGGTTCGAGAGGTCGAGTCCGTCAGCCATTCGCGGGGCCCCCTTCCACCTTCACGAGGTGGCGGACCTTCCGCAGCATACCCGCGAGGACCGGGCCTTCCTCGTGCTCGGCGGCCGACCCGATCTTGCCCAGGCCGAGCGCCCGCAGCGTGCCGCGGTGGCGCTCGCTCTGGCCGATCTGGCTCCGGGTCTGGATGACACGCACCTTGGCCATCAGGCGTCGGCCTTCTCTTCGCCGGTCGGAAGCTCGACGTCTGCCGTGGCCTCCGGAGTCGCCGGCTCGTCGTCGGCGACGGAAGCGGTCTCGGCCCCGTCGTCCTGCCGTGCGGTCGCAGCGGCGACGGCCTCGACGGCGTCGCTCTCACGCTCCGCGCGGGGAACGGGGAGGATCTCGGCCACGGTCTTCCCGCGGGCGCGCGCGACCTCCTCGGGCCGGCGCAGCTGCTGGAGCGCGACGACCGTCGCCTTCGCCATGTTGATCGGGTTCGTGGTGCCGAGGCTCTTCGCGAGGATGTCGCGGATGCCGGCGAGCTCGAGCACGGCGCGGACACCGCCGCCGGCGATGACGCCGGTTCCCTCGCTCGCGGGGCGGAGCAGCACGCGCGCCGCGTCGAAGCGCCCGAGCGACTGATGCGTGATCGTCGTGCCGTGCTTCGGCACCGTGAAGAGGTTCTTCTTGGCGTCGTCGACGGCCTTCGTGATCGCGAGGGGCACCTCGCGGGCCTTGCCGTAGCCGACGCCGACGCGGTCGACCTCGTCGCCGACGACGACCAGCGCGGTGAACGAGAACCGGCGACCGCCCTTCACGACCTTGGCGACGCGGTTGATCTCGACCACGCGCTCCTTGAGCTCTCTCGACTCGGCGATCTGGGTTGCCACTAGAACCTCAGCCCTCCCTCGCGCGCGCCGTCGGCGAGCGCCTTGACCCGGCCGTGGAAGAGGTAGCCGCCGCGGTCGAACACGGCGGTCTCGATCCCGGCCTTCTTCGCGTTCTGGGCGAGGAGCTTGCCGACCTCGGCCGACTGCTCCGTCTTGTCGCCCTTGAAGCCCTTGAGCGCGAGCCAGCTCGCCGACGCGAGGGTCTTCGCCTCGACGTCGTCGATCAGCTGCGCCTCGATGCCGCGGTTGGAGCGGAAGACCGCGAGGCGGGGCCGCTCCGCGGTCCCGGTGACCTTGCCGCGCACCCGGCGGTGGCGCCGGTCGCGGGCCTGCTTCTTCGTCAATGTGGCCACGTCAAAATCCTCCTGCAGCTTCAGCGGCGCACACGTCACAGCAGCGCTCGCGTTCCTTCGGCCAAACCCAGTCCGCTAGGACGGCCATTACGCTCTCTTCCCGACCTTCCTGCGGACGTACTCGCCCTCGTAGCGGATTCCCTTGCCCTTGTAGGGCTCCGGCGGGCGCACCTTGCGGATCTCGGCCGCGATCTGGCCCACCTGCTGCTTGTCGTTGCCGCGGACGACGATCTGCGTCGGCACCGGCACCTCGAACGTGATCCCCTCCGGGGCGTCCTTCACGACGGAGTGCGAGTAGCCGACGGCGAGCTCGAGCGCCGTGCCGCGCAGGGAGGCACGGTAGCCGACGCCCTGGATCTCCAGGCGCTTCTCGAACCCGTTCGTGACGCCCTCGACCATGTTCGCGATGAGGGAGCGCGTGAGCCCGTGGAGCGCGCGGTCCTCGCCGCGCTCGGTCGGGCGCTCGACGACGATCTCGCCGTCGCGCTCCTCGATCTTCATCCGCGCCGGCACCGTCTGGGCGAGCTGGCCCTTGGGGCCGTCGACGGTGACGAGGCCGGGGCGCACGACGACGGAGACGCCGTCGGGCAGGGTGATGGGCTTGCGTCCGATCCGACTCATGGCGCTACCAGATGAAGGCGATGACCTCGCCGCCCATGCCTTCCTTCTCGGCCGTGCGGGCGGTGACGAGGCCCTTCGAGGTGGACAGGATCGCGACGCCCATGCCGCCGAGGACCCGCGGGAGGCGGTCCTTGCGCGCGTAGACGCGCCGGCCGGGCTTGGAGATGCGCTTCAGGTCGGTGATGACCCGCTCGCGCCCGCGGCCGTACTTGAGCTCGATCACGAGCTCGTCGAAGCTCTCGCCGGACTCGACGCGGAAGTCGCGGATGTAGCCCTCCTCCTTGAGGAGGCGGGCGATCTCCAGCTTCATGCGCGAGGTCGGCATGCGCGTGGACGCGTGCAGCGCCTTGTTGGCGTTGCGGATGCGCGTGAGCATGTCTGCAATCGGATCGGTCAGCACGTCGTCTCTCTCTTCCCTACCAGGAGCTCTTCGTCATGCCCGGGATCGCGCCCTGGTGCGCGAGCTCGCGCAGGCAGATGCGGCAGATGCCGAACTTCTTGAACACGGCGCGCGGGCGGCCGCAGCGCTGGCAGCGCGTGTAGTTCCGCGTCTTGAAGCGGTGTGTGCGCTGCTGCTTGATGACCAGGGACTTCTTCGCCATTAGCCTTCCTCTCTCTCGACGCGCGCGAACGGCAGTCCGAGGGCGACGAGCAACGCGCGTGCCTGCTCGTCCGTCTCGGCGCTCGTGGTGATCGCGACGTCGAGGCCGCGCACCTGCTGGATGCTGTCGTAGTCGATCTCCGGGAAGATGATCTGCTCCCGGATCCCGAGGCTGAAGTTGCCGCGCCCGTCGAACGAGCCGGGGTCGAGGCCGCGGAAGTCGCGGATCCGCGGGAGCGCGATCGACACGAGCCGGTCGAGGAACTCCCACATCCGGGCGCCGCGGAGCGTCACCTTCGCGCCGATGGCCATGCCCTCGCGGAGCTTGAAGCTGGCGATCGACTTCCGGGCGCGGCGCACCTGGGCGCGCTGCCCCGCGATCGTCGTCAGCTCCTCGATCGCGCTGTCGAGCGCCTTGGCATCGGTCTTCGCGTCGCCGACGCCCATGTTGAGCGTGATCTTCTCGATGCGCGGCACCTGCATGATGCTCGCGAGGCCGAGCTCGTCCTTGAGCCGCTCGCGCAGCTCGTCGTCGTAGAGCGCCTTCAGGCGCGGCACGTACGTCTCGGTCGCGGCCATCAGTCGATCTCCTCGTTGCAGTCGGCGCGGCGGCAGACGCGGACGCGCACGATGCCGTGCGGCGTCTCCTTCTCCTTGATCCCGACGCGCGTCGCGCGCTTGCAGGTCGGGCAGACGATCATCACGTTCGAGACCGACACGGCGGCCGCCTTCTCGATGATCCCGCCCGGCTCGACCTGCTGCCCGCCCATGCTGCTCCGCTGCCGGATCGGGCGCGGGCGCGTGTGGCGCTTGACGATGTTCAGGTTCTCGACGATGACGCGGCCCTCGCTCGGGCGCGTCTCGAGGACCCGGCCCTGCTTGCCGCGGTCCTTGCCCGTGATCATCTGGACGACGTCGCCCTTCTTGATCTTCAGCTTGGTCGCCACTAGAGGACCTCCGGCGCGAGCGAGACGATCTTCATGAAGTTCCGCTCGCGGAGCTCGCGCGCGACCGGCCCGAAGATGCGGGTGCCGCGCGGGTTGTTCTGGTTGTCGATGATCACGGCCGCGTTCTCGTCGAACGAGATGAGCGTGCCGTCGTCGCGGCCGTAGGCCTTCTTCGTGCGCACGACGACCGCCTTCACGACGTCGCCCTTCTTGACCGTCCCCTGCGGCGTCGCGGCCTTGACCGTGGCGACGATCACGTCGCCGACCCGGGCGTAGCGGCGGCGCGAGCCGCCGATGACGCGGATGCAGAGGATCTCGCGGGCGCCGGTGTTGTCGGCGACGCGAAGGCGGGATTCCTGCTGGATCACTTCGCCTTCCTCCACGACCTCGGCCGAGGCGCCAGCGCTTGAGCTTCGACACCGGCCGCGTCTCGACGATGCGGACGACGTCGCCGACCTTCGCCACGTTGCGCTCGTCGTGCGCGTGGAAGCGCTGCGAGCGGCGGACGACCTTCTTGTAGCGCGGGTGCGCCTTCACGGTCGCGACCTGGACGACGATCGTCTTGTCCTGGACGGCCGAGACGACGGTGCCCTGGCGCTCCTGGCGGCGGCCGCGCTCGTGCTCCGGCTTCTCGAGCCGGACGATCGGCTTCCGCTCGCCGCTCGTGTTGCCGCGCGGGGCCTTCGTCCGCTGGCGGCGGAGCGGGCGCGGGAGGCGCTTGCGCTTCGGCTTCGGGCCGGAGACGGCGGCGGGCGCGGCCTCTTCGGCCGGAGCCTCGGGCTCGGCGCTCGGCCTCGGCGCGCGGCCTCGGGCTCGGCCTCGGCGCTCGGCCTCGGCGGCCTCGGGCTCGGCCTCGGCGACCGGCTCCTCGACGGCCTCCTCCACGGCGGCCTCGGGCTCGGCTCGGCGGCCGGCTCCTCGACGGCCTCCTCCACCGGCGGCCTCGGGCTCGGCGGCGCGGCTCCTCGACGGCCTCCTCGGCGGCCTCGGGCTCGCTCGGCGGCCACCGGCTCCTCGGCCGCGGTCTCCTCGGCACGGGCTCCTCGGCCACGGGCTCCTCGGCCACGGGCTCAGCCGCCGGCGTTGTCTCGGACTCGGCGGCAGGCGCCTCGGGGGTCGACTCCTCGACCACCTCGGTCTCCTCCGCCGTCGTCTCGTCGTTCTTCTTCTGTCTTCTCGGCCATCCGTGCTACCCGTCCTCACGCTCGTGCCGGACCGTCAGGATCCGGGCGATCTCGCGCTTCGCCGTCCGGAGGCGCGCCGAGTTCTCGAGGGCGCCGGTCGCGGACTGGAAACGCAGGTTGAAGAGCTCCTGGCGGCGCTCGGCGAGCGCCTTGTCCAGGTCGTCGATGCTCATGGTGCGCAGGTCTCTCGCCTTCATCAGTCGAACAGCTCCGCTTCGCGCTTGACGACCTTGGTCTTGACCGGCAGCTTCTGCCCGGCGAGGCGCAGCGCCTCGCGGGCGAGCGGCTCGGGGACGCCGGAGAGCTCGAACATGACGCGGCCCGGCTTGACGACCGCGACCCAGCCCTCCGGCGAGCCCTTGCCGGAGCCCATGCGGGTCTCGGCCGGCTTCTTCGTGAACGACTTGTCCGGGAAGAGGTTGATCCAGACCTTGCCGCCGCGCTTGATCTTGCGCGTCATGGCGATACGGGCGGCCTCGATCTGGCGGTTGGTGACCCAGCCGCGCTCGAGCGCCTTCATCCCGTAGTCGCCGTACTGCACGGCGGTCTGGCCCCGCGAGTTGCCGCGCATGCGGCCGCGGTGCACCTTCCGGAACTTCGTCTTCTTCGGGAGCAGCATCGCCTACGACTCCTCGCTGCCCGAGTCCTCGAGCTTCGTCGTGTCCTCGACCTGCTGCTTCGGCGTGGTCGTGTCCGGCGCCTCGGCGACCTCCGGCGGCGTCACCTGCACTTCCGGCTCGACCACCGGCTGCTCGCGCCCCTCGGCCGAGCGAGCCTGCTCGTCGGTCTCGCGGGCGCTCCACGTTCTCCTGGCGCCGCTGGCCACCCGGGCCCGCGCCCACGACCGGGACCGCGCCCACCGCCGGGGCCGCGCACCGCCGCCGCCACCCGGGCCTCCGCCCGGACGGCCGGGGCCGGGACGGCGCCGGCGCACGGGGCCGAGGCCCTCGCGGTCCTGCTCGCGCCGGCCGCGACCGGACTCGCGGGACGCGCCGAGGCCCTCCATCGGGCCGCCGCGGCGCCGCCGCGCCTGATCCTGGTCGCCGAGCGCCCGCGCCTCGCGCGCGCTCTCGAGGCCGAAGCCCTCCGGCATGATCTCGCCCTTGTTGATCCAGACCTTGACGCCGATCCGGCCGTAGGTCGTCTTCGCCTCGGCGAAGCCGTAGTCGATGTCGGCGCGGATCGTGTGCAGCGGGACGCGGCCCTCGGAGTAGCTCTCCGAGCGCGACATCTCCGAGCCGCCGAGGCGGCCGCCGCACTGGATCTTGATCCCCTGCGCGCCCGAGCGGATGCCCGAGGCGAGCGAGCGCTTCATCGCGCGGCGGAACGAGACGCGGTTCTCGAGCTGCTCCGCGATCGACTGGGCGACCAGCTTCGCGTCGAGCTCGGGGCGCTTGATCTCGTTGATGTTGATGTGGACGTTCTTGCGGGTGAGCGCGTGCAGCTCCTTGCGCAGCGCGTCGACCTCGACGCCCGACTTGCCGATCACGATCCCCGGGCGGGCCGTGTAGATGTCGATCGTCACCCGCTGCTTGTCCTTGCGGATGAGGATGTCCGACAGGCCCGCGTGCGACAGCTTCCGCTGGATGTGCTCGCGGATCTTCACGTCCTCGAGGATGTACGCGGCGAAGTCCTTCTTGCCGGCGAACCAGTTCGACTTCCAGTCGTGGATGACGCCGACCCGCAGGCCGCCCGGATGCACCTTTTGACCCATTAGGCCGCGACCTCCTTCTTCTTGCCGCGCGAGCGGGACTTCGTCTGCGTCCCGCCCTCGGGCTTCGGCTGCTCGGCCTTCGCGGCCGCCTGCTTGCGGCGCGGCTTGGCCTGCTCGGGCGCCTCGGCGAGGCGGATGGTGATGTGGCACGTGCGCTTGAAGATCCGGTTGACGCGGCCGCGCGCGCGGGGGCGCCAGCGCTTGATCGTCGGGCCCTCGTCGGCGTAGGCGGCCACGACGACGAGCTCGTCGCCGATCAGGCCGTGATTCGCCTCGGCGTTGGCGACGGCGCTCTTCAGCACCTTCTCGATCTCCGTGGCGACCGCCCGCTCGCTGAAGGCGAGGACGGTGCGCGCCTCCGGGACCGTGCGGCCGCGCACGTGCTCGAGCACGAGGCGGGCCTTCCGCGCGCTCGAGCGCACGTACTTGGCCTCGGCGCGGACCTCCTGGCGCTCCGCCACGGCCACTAGCGCTTCACCGCCGTCTTGCGGTCGCCGGAGTGCCCGCGGAACGTGCGCGTCGGCGCGAACTCGCCGAGCTTGTGCCCGACCATCTGCTCCGAGACGAACACGGGCACGTGCTTGCGGCCGTCGTGGACGGCGATCGTGTGCCCGACCATCTCGGGGAAGATCGTCGAGGTGCGGGACCAGGTGCGGATCATCCGCTTCTCGTTCGTGGCGTTCATCGCCTCGATCCGGCTCATGAGCCGCTCCTCGACGAAGGGCCCCTTCTTGGAAGACCTACTCAACGCTTGTCCTTCCCGCGGCGGCGGCCGCGAACGATCAGCTTGTCCGATTCCTTGTGCTTGCGGCGCGTGCGCTTGCCGAGCGTGGGCACGCCCCACGGGGTGACGGGGTGACGGCCGCCCTTCGACTTGCCCTCGCCGCCACCGTGCGGGTGGTCGACCGGGTTCATCGCGGAGCCGCGCACCGCCGGCCGCTTCCCCTTCCAGCGGGAGCGTCCGGCCTTGCCGCCCGTGACGTTCTCGTGGTCGACGTTGCCGACCTGACCGACCGTCGCGCGACAGGTTAGCGGCACGCGGCGGAGCTCGCCGGACGGGAGCCGGAGCACGGCGTACGGCGCGTCCTTCGCGACGAGCTGGACGCTCGCGCCCGCGCTGCGCGCCATCTTCGCGCCCTGGCCGGGCTTGAGCTCGACGGCGTGCACCATCGTGCCGGTCGGGATGTTCGCGAGCGGCAGCGCGTTGCCGGGCTTGATGTCCGCGCCCGGGCCCGACTCGACGGTCGCGCCGACCGCGAGCCGCGCCGGGGCGATGATGTAGCTCTTCGCGCCGTCGGCGTAGTGGAGCAGCGCGATCCGCGCCGACCGGTTGGGGTCGTACTCGATCGCGGCGACCTTGGCCGGGACCCCGTCCTTCAGACGCTTGAAGTCGACGATCCGGTAGCGGCGCTTGTGGCCGCCGCCCTGGTGGCGCGTCGTGATCCGGCCGTTGTTGTTGCGGCCGCCCTTCTTCGTCAGCTTCTCGGTCAGCGACTTCTCGGGCCGGTCCTTCGTGACCTCCTCGAAGGTGGACACCGACATGAAGCGCCGGCCGGGGCTCGTGGGCTTGTACCTGCGGATCGCCACTAGACCTGCGCCCCCTCGAAGATGTCGATGGTCTGGCCCTCGCGCACCTGCACGATCGCCTTCTTCCAGCCGGGCCGCGTCCCCTTGGAGAGGCCGCGCCGCTTCGGCTTCGCCTGCACCTTGAGGATCGCGACGTTCTCGACGTTCACGTCGAAGAGCTGCTCGACCGCCTGGCGGACCTGCGTCTTGTGCGCGTCGCGGTGGACCTTGAACGTGTACTTGCGGTCGTTGATGAGGCTGTAGCTCTTCTCCGACACGACCGGAGCGAGGAGCACCTCGTTGGGGTGGAGACTCATTCGGCGTCCTCCTCCTTGCGGCCGGCGGCGCGCGCCTCGATCAGCGGCAGCGCCGCCTGCGTCACGAGCAGCGAGCGCGCCCACACGACCTCGGCGACCTCGAGCTCCTCGGGCACCGTCACCAGCACCCGGTCGAGGTTGCGGAACGACTTGACGAGCGACTCCTCGGCCTCGGTCGCGACGACGCAGGATCGGCGTCTCCTTGCCCCAGCCGGCGAGGAGCTCGAGGGCGCCCTTGGTCGAGGGTGCGTCGAACGGTCGCGCCGTCGACGATCCCGAGGCTGCCGGCCTGCGCGTGCGCCGAGAGGGCGCACTTCATCGCGGCGCGGCGCGCCTTGCGGTTGACCTTCACCTCGAAGCCGCGCATCACCGGCGGGAACGCGACGCCGCCGCCCGTGAACTGCGGCGCGCGGATCGTGCCGGCGCGGGCGCGGCCGGTGCCCTTCTGGCGCCACGGCTTGGCGCGGCCGCCCGAGACGAGCCCGCGCGACTTCGCGCCGCGCGTGCCGGCCCGGCGCGCGTTCAGCTCGGCGCGCACCGTCTCGTGGACGAGGTGCGGCCTGAGCTCGGCGCCGAAGATCGCCTCGTCGAGCGAGACGTCCTGCTTCGCGCCGCCGATGACGGGGGCCTTCGGGCTAGCCACGGTTCGTGTCCTCCCGGATCTCGACGAGCCCGTTCTTCGGCCCCGGGACGGCGCCCTTGACGAGCAGCAGGTTGCGCTCGGGATCGACGTCGTGGACGACGAGGCCGAGCTGCGTGACCCGCTTGCCGCCCATCCGGCCGGCCATGCGCATCCCCTTGAACACGCGCGAGGGCGTCGCCGAGGCACCGATCGAGCCCGGCTTGCGGACGTTGTGCGAGCCGTGCGACTTGGGGCCGCTCTTGAAGTTGTGGCGCTTGATCGTGCCCGCGAAGCCCTTGCCGATCCCGGTCCCGGCCACCTTGACGCGATCGCCAGGCTCGAACAGCTCCACCGTCACCGACTCGCCGATCGGCGTCTCGAGCCCGCGGCCGCGGAACTCGACGAGATGCCGGTGCGGCGCGACGTCGGCCGTCTGCAGATGGCCGAGCTCGCCCTTCGAGAGCTTCCGCTCGGCAACCGGCTCGAACGCGAGCTGCACGGCGTCGTAGCCGTCGGCATCGGTGGTGCGCACGGCGACGACCGGGCACGGCCCCGCCTCGATGACGGTCACCGGCGTGACGCGGCCGGTCTCCGTGTCGAAGATCTGCGTCATGCCGAGCTTCCTGCCGATGATCGCCTTCATCAGAGCTTGATCTCGATGTCGATGCCGGCCGGGAGGTCGAGCCGCATCAGCGAGTCGACCGTCTTCGGCGTCGGCGAGTGGATGTCGATCAGCCGCTTGTGCGTCCGGATCTCGAAGTGCTCACGGCTGTCCTTGTCCTTGAAGGGCGAGCGGATGACCGTGTACACGTTCTTCTCCGTCGGCAGCGGCACGGGACCGGTGATGGTCGCCCCGGTGCGCTGAGCAGTCTCGACGATCGACTGCGCCGACCGGTCGAGCTGGGTGTGGTCGTATCCCTTGAGGCGGATACGGATCTTCTGCTGAGGCACCGGGGCTCCCTTTCCTGTCCTTGCGGCGGCCGAGGCCGTCCTACTTGATGATCTCCGTGACGACGCCTGCGCCGACGGTCCGGCCGCCCTCGCGGATCGCGAAGCGGAGACCCTCGTCCATGGCGATCGGCTGGATCAGCTCGATCTCCATCTGCGTGTTGTCGCCCGGCATGACCATCTCCTGGCCCTCCGGCAGCTTGATCGAGCCGGTCACGTCCGTCGTGCGGAAGTAGAACTGCGGCCGGTAGCCGTTGAAGAACGGCGTGTGGCGGCCGCCCTCCTCCTTGGAGAGGACGTACACCTCGGACTTGAAGTGCGTGTGCGGCGTGATGGAGCCCGGCTTCGCGAGCACCTGGCCGCGCTCGACGTCCTCGCGCTTGATGCCGCGGAGGAGCGCCCCGGCGTTGTCGCCGGCCTGCGCGTAGTCGAGGGACTTCTGGAACATCTCGAGGCCCGTGACGACCGTCTTCTCGGTCTGCGGGTGGATGCCGACGATCTCGATCTCGTTCCCGACCTCGATCTTGCCCTGCTCGACGCGGCCGGTCACGACGGTGCCGCGGCCGGTGATCGTGAACACGTCCTCGATCGGCATGAGGAACGGCTTGTCGACGTCGCGGACGGGCTCTGGGATGTAGGTGTCGACCGCCTCCATGAGCTCGAGGATCTTCGGCGTCCACTCCGCGTCGCCCTCGAGCGCCTTCAGCGCCGAGACCTGGATGACCGGGATGTCGTCGCCGGGGAACTCGTACTTCGTGAGGAGCTCGCGGACCTCCAACTCGACGAGCTCGAGCAGCTCGGGGTCGTCGACCATGTCGGCCTTGTTGAGCGCGACGACGATCGCCGGCACCTCGACCTGGCGTGCCAGGAGGATGTGCTCGCGGGTCTGCGGCATCGGGCCGTCGGCGGCGGAGACCACGAGGATCGCGCCGTCCATCTGGGCGGCGCCCGTGATCATGTTCTTGATGTAGTCGGCGTGCCCCGGGCAGTCGACGTGCGCGTAGTGACGGTTCTCCGTCTCGTACTCGACGTGCGCGGTGTTGATGGTGATTCCGCGCTGCCGCTCCTCGGGAGCGTTGTCGATCGACGCGAAGTCGCGCACCTGCGTGTTGCCGCCCTGCTCGGCGAGCACCTTCGTGATCGCGGCGGTCAGTGTCGTCTTGCCGTGGTCGATGTGACCGATCGTGCCGACGTTGACGTGCGGCTTCGTGCGCTCGAACTTCTGCTTGGCCATCTTCTTCTCTGATCCTTTCTCTACGAGCCCGTATTGGAGTCGACGATCTCCGCGGCGATGCTCTGCGGGACGTCCTCGTAACGGTCGAACTGCATCGTGAACGTGGCGCGACCCTGCGTCATCGACCGCAGGTCGGTGGCGTAGCCGAACATCTCCGAGAGCGGCACGCTCGCCTTGATCGTGGTCGCGTTCCCCATCGGCTGCATCTCCTCGATGCGGCCGCGGCGGCTGTTGAGGTTGCCCATGACGTCGCCGAGGAACTCCTCGGGGGTCACGACCTCGACCGCCATGGTCGGCTCGAGCAGCTTCGGCTTCGCGCGCTTCATCGCCTCCTTGAACGCCATGGAGCCGGCGATCTTGAACGCGCGCTCCGAGGAGTCGACGTCGTGGTACGAGCCCTCGATGAGCTCGACCTTGACGTCGACGACCGGGTAGCCCGCGAGGACGCCGGAGCTCATCGCCTCCTGGATTCCCTCGTCGATCGGCTTGATGTACTCGCGCGGGATCTTCCCGCCGACGATCTTGTCCTCGAACACGTAGCCGGCGCCCGGCGCCTGCGGGATGCAGGTTGATGACGGCGTCGCCGTACTGGCCCGAGCCGCCCGTCTGGCGCACGAACTTGCCCTGCACCTTCTCGGCCGGCTTCGACACCGTCTCGCGGTACGCCACCTGGGGGCGCCCGACGTTGGCGTCGACCTTGAACTCGCGCATGAGGCGGTCGACGATGATCTCGAGGTGCAGCTCGCCCATCCCGGCGATGAGCGTCTGCCCCGTCTCCTCGTCGCTCGAGACGCGGAAGGTCGGATCCTCCTCGGCGAGCCGTGCCAGGCCCGTGCCCAGCTTGTCCTGGTCGCCCTTCGTCTTCGGCTCGATCGCGACGTGGATGACGGGCTCGGGGAACGTCATCGACTCGAGCACGATCGGCGCGCTGTCGGTGGCGAGCGTGTCGCCCGTCGTCGTCTGCTTGAGCCCGACCCCGGCGGCGATCTCGCCTGCGGCGATCTCCTCGCGCTCCTCGCGGTGGTTCGCGTGCATCTGGAGGATGCGGCCGATGCGCTCGGTCTTGCCGTTCGTCGTGTTCAGCACCCGGTCGCCGGCCTTGAGCGTGCCGGAGTAGACGCGGAAGTACGTCAGCTTCCCGACGAACGGGTCGGACATGACCTTGAACGCGAGCGCGGAGAACGGCGCGTCCGGCGACGCCTCGCGCGTCAGCTCCGCCTCGGTCTTCGGGTCGAGGCCCTGGATCGCCGGCACGTCGAGCGGGCTCGGCAGGTAGTCGATGACCGCGTCGAGGAGCGGCTGGACGCCCTTGTTCTTGAACGCCGAGCCGAGCAGCACGGGCGTGATCGCGTCGGCGAGGGTCGCCGTGCGGAGCGCGCGCTTGATCATCTCGGGCGTGACGAGGGACTCGTCCGTCAGGTACGTCTCGGTGAGCTCGTCGTCGTACTCGGCGATGGCGTCGATGAGCTGGTGGTGGTACTCCTGCGCCTGCTCGGCGAGCTCGGCCGGGATCTCCCCGATGTCCATCTTGGTGCCGAGGTCGTCGGCGTAGGTGATCGCGCGCATCTCGACGAGGTCGACCACGCCGCGGTGGTGCTCCTCCTGGCCGACCGGGATCTGGATCGGCACCGTGTTCGCGGCGAGGCGGTCGCGCATCGACTGGACGGCGGCGAAGTAGTCCGCGCCCGTGCGGTCCATCTTGTTGATGAACGCGATCCGCGGGACCTTGTACTTGTCGGCCTGGCGCCAGACGGTCTCGGACTGCGGCTGAACGCCGGCGACCGAGTCGAAGACGGCGACGGCGCCGTCGAGCACGCGCAGGCTGCGCTCGACCTCGACGGTGAAGTCCACGTGCCCGGGCGTATCGATAATGTTGATGCGGTGGTCGCGCCAGGACGCGGTGGTCGCGGCCGACGTGATCGTGATGCCGCGCTCCTGCTCCTGCGCCATCCAGTCCATGGTCGCGGCACCCTCGTGGACCTCGCCCATCTTGTGGGTGCGGCCCGTGTAGTAGAGGATGCGCTCCGTCGTCGTGGTCTTGCCCGCGTCGATGTGGGCCATGATCCCGATGTTGCGGACGTGCTCGAGCGCGACGGCTGCTTGCGTGGTGGCCAAAGCTTCTCTATCCCCTTACCAGCGGTAGTGCGCGAAGGCCTTGTTGGCCTGCGCCATCCGGTACATGTCGTCCTTCTTCTTGAACGCGCCGCCCTGCTGGTTGAGCGCGTCCATGAGCTCGCCGGCGAGCTTCGCGGGCATGCCCTTCTCCCGGCGCTCGCGCGCGAAGGTGATGATCCAGCGCAGCGCGAGCGTGCGGGCGCGCCGCTGCGGCACCTCGACCGGCACCTGGTAGTTCGCCCCGCCGACGCGGCGGGAGCGGACCTCGAGCACCGGCGTGACCGTCTTCACGGCCTGCTCCAGCACCTCGACGGGCGGGCGGCCCGTGCGCTCGGCGGCGATCGCCAGCGCGTCGTACACGATCTTCTCGGCGAGGCTCTTCTTCCCGCCGACCATGACCCGGTTCATCAGCTGGGTGACGAGCTGCGACCCGTGGACCGGATCGGACACGACGGGACGCGGGGTGATCTCAGCGCGGCGCGGCATCGGCTACGCGCCCCGCTTCGCGCCGTACTTCGAGCGCCCCTGCTTGCGGTCCGCGACGCCCGACGTGTCGAGCGCCGCGCGGATGACCTTGTAGCGGACACCCGGCAGGTCCTTGACGCGGCCGCCGCGGATGAGCACGACCGAGTGCTCCTGCAGGTTGTGGCCCTCGCCCGGGATGTAGGAGGTGACCTCGTTCGAGTTCGTCAGGCGCACACGCGCGACCTTCCGGAGCGCCGAGTTCGGCTTCTTCGGGGTCGTCGTGTAGACGCGCGTGCAGACGCCCCGCTTCTGCGGGGCACCGTCGAGCGCAGGGGTCTTGGTCTTCGCCTGGGGCGACTTCCGGCCCTTGCGGACGAGCTGATTCACGGTCGGCACTGATGCGTCTCCTGAGCGAGGTCTGTCTGAACTGCGTTCACAGAACGACGGCCGGCGGGGGACGGCCCTGCCGACCGAGCCGGTGCATGGTAGCGAAGCTCGTGACAGGCCTGCAAACGCCTGCGCGAGCCGATTCAGCCCGGGTTTGTGCGGCTCCCTAGCGCGCCGCGGCGCCCGAGACGCCGGCCGTGAGGCTGAGGAACGGCAGGAAGCTCGTGAGCCGCACCGCGCCCGGCGAGGGGAGCTCGTCGCGCGTACACACGATCGTCTTCATCAGGTTCTCCTGCCGCGCCGTCGACCAGGCCTCGAACGCGGCCCGGCGCGCGAACGCCCGCAGCGCCGCCGCGATCGCGGGCCGCGCCTGCGCGAGCGGCACCGATCCGAGCGGCTGGGCCTCCCCGCTCGCCGTCACGGTGTACGTCCCGTCGAGCGCGCGGAGCCGCGAGGCGCGGCCGGCGGGGAGCGTGAAGACCTCCTCGGGCGCGACCGAGGCGATTGCGAGACCGGACGTCTTGTTCCCGAGCCACCAGGGTGCGGGCTTCGCCCGGACGACGCGCGTGAGCAGGTCGGGGTAGGACAGGTAGAAGGTCGAGACCTCGCTCGAGGCCGGGCTCCGGGCGCTCATCGTCCGCTCGAGCGCGA
This sequence comes from uncultured Thermoleophilia bacterium, assembly GCA_963733995.1. Classification (GTDB taxonomy): domain Bacteria; phylum Actinomycetota; class Thermoleophilia; order Gaiellales; family Gaiellaceae; genus DATHTC01. The sequence goes on along the minus strand of CAVTFO010000022.1, from coordinate 51,379 downwards.
GGCGCCGCAACTCGTCGGCGAGCGCCGCACGTGCCACGGCCACGCTCGCCTTCGCGGCGCCCAGCGCCGCCCGGTACGCACCGGCGCTGCCGCCGAAGCGCGACGCGATCACGGCGCGCTCCGCCGCGAGGACGCGCGAGTACGGGACCACGGCCGCGCGCGACTCGGCGGTGCGTGCGAGGAGGATCGTGAGCGCGAGGCTGCGATCGCCCGTCACCTGCTGCAGGACGCCGACCGAGCCGGAGTCGAAGCCGCCGCCGCCGACGAACCCGCACTTCCGCGACGCCGGCAGGCGGATCTGCCCCTCCGTCCGCGAGGCGCGGAAGGCCGGCCCGGCCGCGGCGAGGCCGTCGCAGAGCCCGGGCGCGCGCGTCCACAGGTACACGCACATCGCGTTCGGCTTGTCCTCGTCGTCGGCGTTGCGGTTGTAGGTCCCCCACCCCCACGACCAGACCGAGGCGATCCGGTACTCGGCGACGATCTGCCGCGCGGCGAGCGCCTGCCACTTGACCACCTCGTACCAGGCCGCGTCCGGCTGCAGGCCCTCGCGCCCGCCGGCGCCGCGTCCGGTCTGGAACCCGAGAACGACGCCGAGGCGCGACGCGGGGATCCCGATCGCGAGGAAGCGCGAGAGGCGGTCGCGCATCGCCACGCGGATCCGGCGGCTGGCCACGATCGGCCCCTGCACGTACAGCGACGGCCCGCCGAAGTAGACCTCCGGCACGAGATCGGCGACCTTCGCGACCTCGCGCCACCAGGCTGCCGCCTCGTCGCTGCCGGTGTAGGGCCGGGTCGAGATGAGCAGGAACGGCCGCGCCCCGCGCGAGGCGAGCTGCCGCACGAACGCGAGCACGTTCTCGCGGTAGCGCTGGTTGCTCGCCGTCCACGGCGTCTCGAGGTGTGCGCCGAAGAGCTCGTTGAGCGCGATGATCGGCTTCTCGCAGCCGCTCTGGGTGGCGGCGAAGTCGAACAGGCTGTTCGCCCGCGTCTCGATCGTGTCCGGGTTCGCCGGCGCCGAGGGCTGACCGACGCGGCGGTTCAGGTACATGTCCCAGTAGACGGTCTTCGCGCCGGCCGCGCGCAGGCGAGCAGGGTACGTGCCGGTGGACGCGCCGACGATCACCCCGGCGCGCGAGAGCTCCCGCTCCGTGTCGAGCGAGGCGAAGTCGATCCACCACGTCCCGGGCGACGGCAGCCCGCACTGGCCGATGGCCGCTCGCTCCTGAAGGAGGGGGCTCATGGGGGAACCATGGGTTCCCCCATGCTGGGTCGCCGCCGCACGACCGGGGAGCGCGAGCGCGAGCGCGCACGCGAAGCACAGGAGCGCGAGCCTCCTCATCGACCTCCCCACAGGTAGCAGAGACGCGCGACGGGCCCCGGGGTTGGCGCCCCGGAGCCCGCCTTACGCACCTCTTACGACTCGTCCGACGGCGCGTCGACCTCGGGGGTCTCCGTCGCCTCGGTCGTCGGCGACCCGTCCCCGTCGCCCGGGGGCGCCGCCGAAGGTGAGGTCGAGGCCGGCGAGGTCGATCGACCCGCCGTCGCTCCCGATCTCCTGGAGCGCCGCCATCAGCTCGGCCTCCGTGTCGGGCCGCGCGTACATCGCGGCCGGCATGCCCTCCGGCGTCATCTCGATCGTCCGGTACCGCTTCAGGCCCGTGGCCGCCGGGATCAGCTTCCCGATGATCACGTTCTCCTTCAGCCCGAGCAGGTGGTCGACCTTGCCCTCGATCGCGGCGTCGGTCAGCACCTTCGTCGTCTCCTGGAAGGAGGCGGCCGAGAGGAACGACTCCGTCGCGAGCGAGGCCTTCGTGATCCCGAGGATCAGCGGCTCGAACGTCGCCGGCTCGCCGCTCTTCGTACTGGCGGCCTTCGTGTTCACGCGGTCGAGGACGACCTTGTCGACGAGCTGGCCCGGCAGGAAGTCGGTCGAGCCCGGGCTGTCCACACGCACCTTCTTGAGCATCTGGCGCACGATCAGCTCGATGTGCTTGTCGTGGATGTCGACGCCCTGCGACTTGTAGACCTTCTGCACCTCGCCGACGAGGTAGAGCTCCGTCGGCGTCGAGCCCTTCGCCGCCCTGCGTGTTCAGCTCGAGCAGCTCGCTCGGGTTGAGCGAGCCCTCGTGCAGCGGCGTCCCGGCCTCGATCACCTCGCCCTTCGTGACGAGCAGGCGGGTGCGCCGCGGGAGCTGGTACTCCTTCTCCGGCAGCGGCTCGCCGTTCTCGTCCACGCCCTCGGGGAAGATCGTGACCTTCGGCCCGCGGTCGGTGTCCTCGATGTCGACCCGGCCGGCGACCTGCGCGAGCGTCGCCGCGCCCTTCGGGTTCCGCGCCTCGAAGATCTCGACGACGCGCGGGAGGCCGTGCGTGATGTCCGCGCCGGCGACGCCGCCGGTGTGGAACGTCCGCATCGTCAGCTGCGTGCCCGGCTCGCCGATCGACTGCGCGGCGACGATGCCGACCGCGTCGCCGACCTCGGCGGTACCGCCCGTGGCGAGGAACGTCCCGTAGCAGGCGCGGCACACGCCGAACTCGCTGCGGCACTTGAGCACCGAGCGCACGGGGACGCGGAAGTCCTGCGCCGCCTCCTCGAGCCCCTCGGCGATCTCGCGGAGCCGCGGGAGCGACACCTCCTCGCCGGCCTCGGCCAGCACCGTCTTGCCGGGCTTTCCGTCCTTGAGCGGCTTGCGCAGGTCGGCGGCGAGGAACCGGCCGGCGACGCTCTTGTTGAGGCCGTCCGGCAGGATCAGCGGGAGCTCGATGAACTCCGTCGTGCCGCAGTCGAGGTCGCGGATGATCACGTCCTGCGAGACGTCGACGAGACGCCGCGTCAGGTAGCCCGAGTCCGCCGTGCGGAGCGCCGTGTCCGCGAGGCCCTTGCGGGCGCCGTGGGTCGAGATGAAGTACTCGAGCACCGACAGGCCCTCCATGAAGTTGGCCTTGATCGGGCGCTCGATGATCTCGCCCTTCGGGTTCGCCATGAGGCCGCGCATGCCCGCGAGCTGGCGGATCTGCTTGAACGATCCGCGCGCCCCGGAGTTGGCCATCATGAAGATCGGGTTCAGCTCGTAGAGCGTCCGCTCCATCGCGTTTGCGACGGCGTCGGTGGCCTCCGTCCAGATCGCCACGATCTGCTCGTGGCGCTCCTCGTCGGTGATGAGGCCGCGCTCGTACTGCTGCGCGATCTTCCCGACCCGCTCCTCGTGCTCGGCGAGGATCTGCTCCTTGTCCGGCGGGATGACGATGTCGTTCTTCGACACCGTGACGCCGGCCTGCGTCGCGAAGCGGAAGCCGAGGCTCTTGATCGTGTCGAGGACCCGCGACACCGGCGCCGAGCCGTAGCGGTCGACGAGCTCCGTGATGAAGCCGTCCGTCTCGCGCTTCGTCAACGAGCGGTTGATGTAGTCGTGGAACGCGGCCGCGTCGACGTCCTCCGAGCCGAGCGCCTCCCACAGGGCGCGGTCGACCTCCGCGTTGAAGATGACACGGCCCGGGGTCGTGAGCACGAGCTCGTCGCCCCAGCGGTACTCGATCGGCTGCCGGAGAGTGACCTGCTTGCTCTCGAGCGCGAACTCGACCTCCTCCTCGGTGCGGAAGCGCTTCGGCCGCGGCTTCGATGTCCTCGGCGGACATCGCCGTGAGGTCCTGCTCCGCGTAGGTGAGGAAGTAGAGGCCCAGCACCATGTCCTGCGTCGGCGTCGCGAGCGGCCGCCCGTGCGCCGGCGAGAGGATGTTGTTCGACGAGAGCATCAGGATCCGCGCCTCGGCCTGCGCCTCCGCCGAGAGCGGCACGTGCACGGCCATCTGGTCGCCGTCGAAGTCGGCGTTGAAGGCGTGGCAGACCATCGGGTGGACCTGGATCGCCTTGCCCTCGACGAGCTTCGGCTCGAACGCCTGGATCCCGAGGCGGTGCAGCGTCGGCGCGCGGTTCAGGAGCACCGGGTGCTCGGCGATGACCTCCTCGAGCACGTCCCAGACCTCCGGGACCATCGAGTCGACGTACTTCTTCGCCGCCTTGATGTTCTGGACCGACTTCCGCTCGACGAGCCGGCTCATGATGAACGGCTTGAAGAGCTCGAGCGCCATCAGCTTCGGCAGGCCGCACTGGTGCAGCCGGAGCGTCGGGCCGGCCACGATCACCGAGCGGCCGGAGTAGTCGACGCGCTTCCCGAGCAGGTTCTGGCGGAAGCGCCCCTGCTTGCCCTTGAGCATGTCGGAGAGCGACTTCAGCGGCCGGTTGCCCGGTCCCGTCACCGCGCGGCCGCGGCGGCCGTTGTCGAACAGCGCGTCGACGGCCTCCTGCAGCATCCGCTTCTCGTTGTTGACGATGATCTCCGGCGCGCCGAGGTCCAGGAGCCGCTTGAGGCGGTTGTTCCGGTTGATGACGCGGCGGTAGAGGTCGTTGAGGTCGGAGGTGGCGAAGCGGCCGCCGTCGAGCTGCACCATCGGGCGGAGCTCCGGCGGGATCACCGGGATCGCCTCCATGATCATCCACTCGGGGCGGTTCTCCGACGTGATGAACGCGTTGACGACCTTCAGGCGCTTGATCGCGCGCTGCTGCTTCTGGCCCTTCGACGTCTTGATCGTCTCGCGGAGGCTCCCGGCCTCGTTCACGAGGTCGAGGTCCTTGAGCAGGTCGCGGATCGCCTCCGCGCCCATGCCGCCGCGGAAGTAGACGCCGAAGCCGTACGGCGACCCGAAGCGGTCCTTGAGCTCGCGGAAGATCTGCTCGTCGTTGACGACCTGCTTCACCTCGAGGTCGCGGAAGGTCTGCCAGGTCTGCTCGAGCCGGCGGACGGCCTCGACGGCGGCCTCGCGCGTGTCCTCACGGCGGGCCTCCATGTCCTGGAACATCTCGCGGACCTTCAGGCCCCAGCGCACGAGGACGTCGAGATCCTCCTTCTGGATCTTCCCGTCGGTGCGGAGGCAGAGGTCGTTCGCGAGCTCGCGGAGGTCGGTCTCGTCGTCGGCCTGCGCGAGCACGTCGGCGAGCAGCCCGTTGCCGAGGTCGCGCGACCGCTCGAGGTTCTTCTGGTCGACGCCCGCGGCGAGCGCCGCGTCGTCCTCGGACAGCTCGCCGCCCGTGAGCAGCGCGTCCTGGATCTTGTTGATGTGCTTCGAGACCGCGCCCTTCTTGGAGCCGGTCGCGGCCTCCTGGTCGGCACGCAGCGACGCGAGCGCGGCGCGGATCTGCTCCGCGGCGGTCGCGACGGAGTCGAGCTCCTTCGGCGACAGGCGGCGGTCGTCGCGGATCGCCGCGTCGCGGACGAGCTCCTGGATCTTCTTGCGGTCCTCGGTCGAGATCTTGCGGGCGAGCTCGGCGAGCATGCCGCCGGCGAGCGCCCGCGACTCCTCGAGCGTCGGCACGGCCTCGTCCTCGGCCCAGTTGGCGAGACCGCGCGACCAGAAGTCGTCGTCCTCGTCGAAGTCCTTGTCCTTGCCCGCGGCGAAGAACTCGCGCCGACGGGTGAGCCGCTGCTCGAGCGCCGCGAGCTGCTCGTCGCGGTCGACCTCGATCTCCGCGGCGGTGGCCTTCACCTGGTCCTCGAGCTGGTTGAGGTCGGCCGCGCGCTTCTCCGCGTCGACCGCGGTGACGATCGAGGCGGCGAAGTAGAGGACCTTCTCGAGCTCGCGCGGGGCGATGTCGAGGAGGTAGCCGATCCGGCTCGGGACGCCCTTGAAGAACCAGATGTGCGAGACCGGCGCGGCCAGGTCGATGTGGCCCATGCGCTCGCGGCGCACCTTCTGCCGCGTCACCTCGACGCCGCAGCGCTCGCAGATGATGCCCTTGTAGCGGACGCGCTTGTACTTGCCGCAGTAGCACTCCCAGTCCTTCGTCGGACCGAAGATGCGCTCGCAGAAGAGCCCGTCGCGCTCGGGCTTCAGGGTGCGGTAGTTGATCGTCTCCGGCTTGGTGACCTCGCCCATCGACCAGTCGCGGATCTGCTTGGGTGAAGCGAGCCCGATCCGGATCGCGTCGAAGTCGTTGATGTCGATCTGTGCCAAGTGTCTACGCCTTCTTTCTGTGCCTTCGGTCCGTGATCGGGTCTAGTTGTCGAGGTCGACTTCGCCGTCGCCGAGCGGGCCCACCTGCGCCTGGGCCTCCTCCTCGGCCTCCTCGTCGGGCGAGGCTCCACGTCCTCGAGGTCGCCGAGCGACTCGTCGTTCGGGAGCGCCATTTCGCCGTCCTGGTCGACGCGCTCCTGGCCCTCCTCGACCTCCTCGGCCGAGGGCTGGCGCGCGGCGGCGCGGAGCGAGCCGGGCGAGAGGTCGATGCCGAGCTCCTCGGCCGCGCGGAGGAGCTCGTCGTCCTCCTCGCGCACCTGGACCTCGCCGCCCTCCTCCGAGAGGACGTGCACGTCGAGGCCGAGCGACTGCATCTCCTTCAGCAGCACCTTGAAGGACTCGGGGATCGACGGCTCGGCGATGTTCTCGCCCTTGACGATCGCCTCGTAGGCCTTCACGCGCCCGACGGTGTCGTCGGACTTGATCGTGAGCATCTCCTGGAGCGTGTACGCGGCGCCGTAGGCCTCGAGCGCCCACACCTCCATCTCGCCGAAGCGCTGGCCGCCGAACTGCGCCTTGCCGCCCAGCGGCTGCTGGGTGACGAGCGAGTACGGGCCGGTGCTCCGCGCGTGGATCTTGTCGTCCACGAGGTGCAGCAGCTTGAGGATGTACATGTAGCCGACGGTGACCTTCTGATCGAACTCCTCGCCGGTGCGGCCGTTGAAGAGCCGCAGCTTCCCGGAGGTCCGGCGGCCCTTCGGCCGCTTCTCGTCGACGAGGAACTTGATCGGGGAGTCCGGGTTCTGCTTCGTCCACTCGATCAGGGCATCGTCGACGTCCTCCGGCGTGGCGCCGTCGAACACGGGCGTCGCGATCGGGCTCGGCTCCTTCGAGCCGTCCTCGTTGAAGACGCCGCGCGCGGCCGCCCACCCGAGGTGCGTCTCGAGGATCTGGCCGATGTTCATCCGGCTCGGCACGCCGAGCGGGTTGAGCACGACGTCGACGGGCGTCCCGTCCTCGAGGAACGGCATGTCCTCGATGGGGACGATCCGCGAGATGACGCCCTTGTTCCCGTGGCGGCCGGCGAGCTTGTCGCCCTCGCTGATCTTGCGCTTCTTGGCCACGTAGACGCGGACGAGCTCGTTCACGCCCGGCGAGAGGTCGTCGCCTGCGTCGCGGGCGAACGTCTTCACGTCGATGACGACGCCGCCCTCGCCGTGCGGGACCTTCAGCGAGGTGTCGCGGACCTCGCGCGCCTTCTCCTTGAAGATCGCGCGGATGAGCTTCTCCTCCGCCGTCAGCTCGGTCTCGCCCTTCGGCGTGACCTTGCCGACGAGCAGGTCGCCGGAGCCGACCTCGGCACCGATGCGGACGATGCCGCGGTCGTCGAGGTTCCGGAGCGACTCCTCCGAGCGGTTCGGGATGTCGCGCGTGATCTCCTCGTCGCCGAGCTTCGTCGAGCGGGCGTCGATCTCGTACTCGTGGATGTGGATCGACGTGAGGATGTCGTCCGTGACGAGCCGCTCGCTGAGGACGACCGCGTCCTCGAAGTTGTAGCCCTCGAACGGCATGAAGGCGACGAGCAGGTTCGCGCCGAGCGCGAGCTCGCCGTCCTTCGTCGAGGAGCCGTCCGCCAGGACCTCGCCCGCCGCGACCTTCTGGTTCAGCGAGACGATCGGCTTCTGGTGGATCAACGTCCCCTGGTTGGAGCGCATGTACTTCGTGAGCGAGTACTCGTCCTTGCCGTTGCGGCCCTCGACGACGATCTTCTCCGCGTCGACGTCGACGACCGTGCCGGCGCCGTCGGCCACGACCACGTCGCCGGTGTCGACCGCCGCGCGGTACTCGACGCCGGTGCCGACGAGCGGCGGCTGCGTGCGCAGGAGCGGCACGGCCTGCCGCTGCATGTTCGCGCCCATCAGCGCGCGGTTCGCGTCGTTGTGCTCGAGGAACGGGATCAGCGCGGTGCCGACCGAGACGATCTGCGCCGGCGCCACGTCCATGAACTGGACCTGGTCGCGGGGCGCGATCACGGCCTCGCCCTCGGCCGAGCGGCAGAGGACGGCCTCGTTCACGAGCTTGCTCGTCTTGTCGTCGAGCGGCTCCGAGGCCTGCGCGATGGTGTAGTGCGCCTCCTCGGCGGCGTCGAGGTAGACGATCTCGTCGCTGACCTTGCCCTTCTCGACCTTCCGGTACGGCGTCTGGATGAAGCCGAACTCGGACACGGTCGCGAACGACGCGAGCGAGCCGATGAGGCCGATGTTCGGGCCCTCCGGCGTCTCGATCGGGCACATGCGGCCGTAGTGGGTCGGGTGGACGTCGCGCACCTCGATCGGCGCGCGCTCGCGCGTCAGGCCGCCCGCGCCGAGCGCCGAGAGGCGCCGGCGGTGCGTGAGGCTCGAGAGCGAGTTCGTCTGGTCCAGGAACTGCGAGAGCTGCGAGGAGCCGAAGAACTCCTTCAGCGCGGCGACGACCGGGCGGATGTTGATGATCGTCTGCGGCGTGATCGTGTCGACGTCCTCCGTCGTCATCCGCTCGCGGACGACGCGCTCCATGCGGTAGAGGCCGACCCGGAACGCCTCCTGGATCAGCTCGCCGACCGTGCGCAGGCGCCGGTTGCCGAAGTGCTCGTACTCGTCGAGCTCGGTCCGGATCGGGTCGCGGTGACAGGCCGACCGCGTCGGCGGCGTAGTCCTTCGAGTCCTCCGGGACGCCGATCGCGCTCGGGAGCGAGACGAGCCGGCGGACGAGCGCGATGATGTCCTGCGTCGTGAGGACGCGGGTGCCCTCCGGCACGTCCACGCCGAGGCGCTGGTTCAGCTTGTAGCGGCCGACCTTCGTCAGGTCGTAGCGCTTGGGGTCGAAGAACAGCGAGTTGAGCAGGTTGCGGGCGTTGTCCACCGTCGGCGGCTCGCCCGGGCGCTGCTTCTTGAAGACCTCGATGAGGGCCTCCTCCTCGCGCGTGGAGGGGTCCTTGTCGAGCGTCATCGCGATGAAGAGGTTGTTGTCGAAGAGCTCGAGGATCTTCTCGTTCGAGGTCGTGTCGAGCTCCCAGCCCGTGGACGGGTCCTGCGCGGGGAGGGCGCGCAGCAGCGTCGTGATCGGGAGCTTCCGCTTCCGGTCGATGCGGGCGTAGACGATGCCCTTCTTGTCGATCTCGAGCTCGAGCCACGAGCCGCGGGCCGGCATCAGGTTCGCGGTGAAGACCTGCTTCGTCGCGTCCTTGGGCTCCATCAGGTAGGCGCCCGGCGACCGCACGAGCTGCGTGACGATGACGCGCTCGGTGCCGTTGATGATGAACGTCCCGGCGTCCGTCATCATCGGGAAGTCGCCCATGAACACGTTCTGCTCGCGGATCTCGCCCGTCTCCTTGTTGACGAAGCGGACGGTCATGTTGAGCGGGGCCTGGTAGGTGAGGTCCTTCTCGCGGCACTCCGTTGATCGACACGGGCGGATCGCCGAAGCGGAAGTCGCCGAACTCCACCGCGAGCGTGCCGGTGTAGTCCTCGATCGGCGAGATGTCGGCGATCGTCTCCTTGAGGCCCTCGTTCTTGAACCAGTCGAACGAGGCCTTCTGGATGTCGATCAGGTTGGGGAGGTCGAGAACGTGCTTCAGGCGTGAAAAGCTCTTGCGCGCGCGCGGCGCGGCGACCTTAGTGGTCAAGAGATACAGCCTCCCTTGGAACTGGCGAATCGATGAGAAATGCGGACAGGCGAAATCGGGCGGGGACGTCGGCGCAACCCCGGAGGGTAGCGCAAGAGCGGTCGCTAGCGCAAGGTTCCCCCTGCGGCAACCGCTCGAAGGCCACGGCCAGTATAGCGAACCTGCAAAACGAACGGAAGAGGGCGCCCTGTCGGCGCCCCGTTCCGGTCGTGACGAGTGCCGGGAGGGAACCGGCACCTAGAGAGATGCCGCTGGCACGCCCGGTCATGCGCGTGTGCCTGCGAAGAACCCCCGAACGGGTGAGGGCCGCGCGACGGCGGCCCTCACGGTCGTTCGAGTGGAGCCCGTGCTACTTGACCTCGACCCCGGCGCCGGCCTCCTCGAGCTGCGCCTTGATCGAGTCGGCCTCCTCCTGGTTCACGCCCTCCTTGACGGTGCCGGGGGCGCCGTCGACGAGGTCCTTCGCCTCCTTGAGGCCGAGGCCCGTGATCGCGCGGACGACCTTGATCACCTGGATCTTCTTGTCGCCGGCGCCCGTGAGCACGACGTCGAAGGCGGTCTTCTCCTCCACCGCCGCGCCGCCGTCGCCGCCGGCCGGGGCAGCCCCCGGCGCCGCGACCGCGACCGGAGCGGCGGCCGTGATGCCCCACTCCTCCTCGATCTTGTTCTTCAGCTCGACCAGCTCGAGCACGGTCATCGAGCCAAGCTGCTCGAAGATGGTGTCGACCGCTGCCATTACTCCTCCTCCTGCGTGTCAGTGTCAGTCGTCTCGTCGGCCGCGGCCTCGGCCGCCGGAGCGGCCTCCTCCTCGACGGCCTCGGGCTCGGCTCCGCCGGAGCCTCGTCTTCGGATGCGGGCGCCTCCGCGCTCGGCCGCCGCGGGCGCTTCCGCCGCGGGTGCCTCGGCCTCGGACGTGTCGCCCTGTTCCTTCAGCTGCTCGATGCGGGCGTCGATGAGCCCGACGAGGTCGCGCAGCGGGGCGTTGAAGAGCCCCACCACGGTCATCAGCGGCGCGACGATCGCGCCCATCACCTGACCGCGGAGCACGTCGACGGGCGGCAGCTTCGCCAGGTCGGCGACCTGCTCGGCCGACATCGGCCTTGCCCTCGAGGACGCCGCCGCGGATCTCGAGCACCTGCGTGCTCTTGGCCGCGTCGCCGAGCGCCTTCGCGACCGCGACGGGGTCGCCGCCGCTCTCGATGAACGCGAGTGCGGTCGGGCCCTCGAGCAGCGCGAGCAGCGAGTCGGCGCCCGCCTCCTCGGCGGCGCGCCTCGTCAGCGTGTTCTTGACGACGTGGAAGCGGGCCCCCGCCTCGATCAGCCGCGTGCGCAGCTCGTCGATCTGGGGCATCGTCAGGCCGCGGTAGTCCGCGACGATGACGGTCTCCGAGCTCTTCAGCCGCTCGGTCAGCTCCGCCACCACCCGCTCCTTGTCAGACCTCTGCATCCTTCACCTCCTCTTTGAACGTCGAGCCCGCCGGGTGGGCGGGCTCGAGCAGGTGCGAGACGAGGTCTCGACGGACTGACCGAGGCCGCCTCGGCCGGGCTTCTGCCCCGCGGACGGGGCTGCCGGCTGTCTCTGGCGACGGGCTGTTGCCTACGCGGGAACGGCCTCGGCCTGCTCCTCCAGCTCCTCCACGATGCCGCGGATCTTCGACGGATCGATGTGGATCCCGGGGCCCATCGTGGTCGTGATCGTGATCTGCTGGATGTACCGGCCCTTCGCCGCCGCGGGCCTCGCCCGGACGATCTCCTCGACGAGGGCGGCGTAGTTCTCGACGAGCTGGCGCTCGCCGAAGCTCTTCTTGCCGATCGACAGGTGGACGTTCGCGCCGCGGTCGGTGCGGTACTCGAGCTTGCCGGCCTTGGCGTCGCGAACGGCCTTGGCCACGTCGAAGGTGACCGTGCCCGTCTTCGGATTCGGCATCAGGCCGCGCGGGCCGAGCACGCGGCCGAGCCTGCCGACGTTGCCCATCTGGTCCGGCGTCGCGATCGCGACGTCGAAGTCGGTGAACCCTTCCTCGATCCGCTTGGCGAGGTCGGCCGAGCCGATCACGTCCGCGCCGGCCTCCTCCGCCTCGCGCGCCTTGTCGCCCTCGGCGAAGACGGCGACGCGCGCCTCCTTGCCGGTGCCGTGCGGGAGCATGATCGTCCCGCGCAGCTGCTCGTCGGCGTGGCGGACGTTGAGGCCGAGCCGGAAGTGCACCTCGACGGTCTCGTCGAACTTGCGCTCCGGGAACGCCTTCAGCGCCTTGACGGCGTCGACGGGCGAGTAGAGCCGCTCGCGGTCGATCGACGACCGGGCGGCTGCGTAGGACTTGCCGTGCTGCGCCATCAGACCGCCACCTCCACGCCCATCGAGCGCGCGGTGCCCTCGATGATCTTCATCGCCTGCTCCACGTCGCGGGCGTTCAGGTCCTCGAACTTCGTCTCGGCGATCTGCCGCACCTGGGCGCGCGTCAGCGTCCCGACCTTCACGCGGTTCGGCTCGCCGGAGCCCTTGTCGACGCGCAGCGCCTCCTTGATGAGGACGGCGGCGGGCGGCGTCTTCGTGATGAAGGTGAACGAGCGGTCCTCGAAGACCGTGATCTCCACCGGGATGATGCGGCCGTTCTGGTCGCCCGTCTGGGCGTTGAACGCCTTGCAGAACTCCATGATGTTGACCCCGTGCTGGCCGAGCGCAGGCCCGACCGGCGGGGCCGGGTTCGCCTGGCCGCCGGGGATCTGGAGCTTGATCAGAGTGAGAACCTTCTTCGCCATCTCTCCTGCCTAGTCGAGCTTCTTGACGCTGTCGAAGCCGACCTCGACCGGGACCTGGCGCTCGAAGATGTCCACGAGCACCGTCAGCTTCTGCTGGTCGGCATTGACCTCCGTGATCTCGCCGTCGAAGTCGGCGAGCGGCCCGGAGGTGATCTTCACGGCCTCGCCGAGCTGGAACTCGACGGTCGAGCGAACCGCGGCGGCGGTGCCCGTCCCCGTGTGGAGGATGCGGTCGACCTCGATGCGTGACAGCGGCAGCGGCTTGTTGCCCGCGCCCACGAAGCCGGTCACCCCGGGCGTGTTCTTCACGACCGTCCAGGCCTCGTCGGTCATGTCCATGTTCACGAGGACGTAGCCCGGCAGGACGCGCTTCTCGGTCTGCACCTTCTGGCCGTCCTTCGTCTCGATCACCTGCTCCGTCGGCACGACGACCCGGCGGAACTTGCCCACCTGGTTCATCGACTGGATCCGGTGCTCGAGGTTCTGCTTCACCTTGTTCTCGTGCCCCGAGTAGGTGTTGATCACGTACCACTGGAACATGGCTAGAGAGAGAATCCTCTCGACGAGCTTCGAGAACGTCTGGTCGGCGACCCACAGGTACGCGCCGACGATCGCACACGCGACGATCACGGCCAGCGTGCCCTGCACGAGCTGGTTCCGGTTCGGCCACTCCACCTTCTGCAGCTCGCCCCACGACTCGCGGATGAAGCGGCCGCGCTGATGCGCCTCGCGGCGGCCCGTCTGCTGCTTCACCGGCTGCGCCGACGGGCGCACCTGCGCCTGGCGCTGGCGCGCGCGGTCGGTCCGGGACTGGGCCTGCGCCTCGCGGCGGGCACGGCGCTGCGAACGGGGCGCGCGAGCCATCAGCGCGTCTCCCGGTGCGGCGTGTGACGCCCGCACCAGCGGCAGTACTTGTTGACCTCCAGACGGTCGGGCGTGTTCCGCTTCGACTTGTTCGTCTGGTAGTTGCGGCGCTTGCACTCGGTGCAGGCGAGCGTGATTCCTACGCGTACTCCGGCTGCCATGTCCCTGTCTCTCGGTGTGGTCGAACGGCGCGGTGAAGTAGCGGCGGGTGGGCTCGAACCACCGACCTCTGCATTATGAGTGCAGCGCTCTGACCAGCTGAGCTACGCCGCCGCGCCGCGGGAGTGTAGCAGCGAACCCGCATCGGCTCAGGGCCTGCGCGACCGGCCGACCTACGCGCCGTCGACGAGCTGGAGGGTCGCGACGACGTAGCTCTCGGTCGACTCGATCTCCATGCCGACGGTCGCGGCCATCCGGTCCCGGAGCGCGTGGCGCGTGGTCAGGCTGCGCTCGGCGGCGTCCTGGCTCTCCCAGAACGTGAGCACGCGCGCCTTGTCCTGCGCCTCGTCGGTGAGGATCATCATCCCGCGGAAGCCGTCGAGCTCCTGGAGCCACGGCAGCACGGCCTGGCCGGCGACCGTGCCGGTGTCGTCCATCTCGGGCACGGGGCCCACCAGGGTCGACATGCTCGCGACGAGCGGCGTCATACAGGGAGTCGTAGCACGCCGGGGCGGGCCGCCTCCCAGCGGAAGGCGGCCCGTCTCCCGTCAGTCGATGTCGAGCGGTGCGCAGTCGGTCTCGTAGGCGACGCCCGCGGGGTCGAGAGCTCCCAGCGGATCCCGCTCGTCGGGAGCGTCGACGGCGGCCCGGCCGGGAAACCGGCGACGCGCGTTCCCGTTGCCCGCGCCGTTCGTCGTGAGGGTGGCAGTGGGGATCGCACCCGGGGCCGTCGTGCAGGTCGGATCGCCGAAGTAGAACTGGATCGTGACCTGGTAGGTCGTATTCGGGAGCGCGCCGTTCAGGTGGTAGATCTCGATCGCGGCATTGACGACGCCCTCCGTGTGGACGTCGTTGACGAAGCCGGACTGAAGCGGCGCTCCCCCGACCGGATGCAGCTCGGCGTGGAGGGTGTGGAACACCCGGTCCGCGGTCGCCGCGGGCACGAGCACGATCGCGGCGGCGATGACGGCGGGGAGTACGAAGAGCAGCCTCGAACGCATCTCCGGCATACCTCCGATCTGGTGGCTGGGCGTAGCGGAAAAGGAGCCTACGCGTTACACGCGCGCGAGGACGCAGGTCCGCCGAACGCCATTCCGCGCCACGCGCGCGCGAAGCCAGCACGTAGGCTCGCGCCATGGCGGAGCTCGTCCCGGAGCCGATCGAGCGGTACGCGGAGGCGCACACGACGCCGCCGCCGCCGCTGCTCGCGGAGCTCGCGGAGGAGACGCGGGCGACGCTCCAGTTGCCGCAGATGCTGACCGGTCCGATCGAGGGCCGGTTCCTGCAACAGCTCGTCTTCGCCTCCGGCGCACGGCGCGTGCTCGAGCTCGGCACGTACAGCGGCTACTCCGCGCTCTCGATGGCCGAGGGGCTCCCGGCGGACGGCCGCATCGACACGTGCGAGGTCGACGAACGGCACGCGGAGGTGGCACGGCGCTACATCGCGCGCAGCGCGTACGCCGACCGCATCACCGTCCACCTCGGGCCGGCGCTGGAGACGATCGCGCGGCTCGACGGCGAGTTCGACCTCGTCTTCATCGACGCCGACAAGGCGAACTACGTGAACTACTACGAGGCGGTCCTGCCCCGGCTGTCCGAGCGCGGCCTGATCGTCGCCGACAACACGCTGTGGAGCGGGCGCGTCCTCGATCCGGACGACGACGAGGGCACGCAGGCGATCGTCGCGTTCAACGAGCACGTGGCGAACGACGACCGCGTCGTGTGCGTGCAGCTCACCGTGCGCGACGGGGTCACCCTGATCCGCCGCCGCTAGCATCGGCGTCATGTGCCGGAACATTCGCGTGCTCTACAACTTCGCGCCGCCCGCGACCGCCGACGAGGTCGAGGCCGCCGCGCTGCAGTTCGTCCGCAAGATCAGCGGCTTCAACAAGCCGTCGCAGGCGAACGCCGAGGCCTTCGACCGCGCCGTCGCGGAGGTGACCGCCGCGTCGCAGCGGCTGCTCGACTCGCTCGTCACGACCGCGCCGCCGAAGGACCGCGAGGTCGAGGCCGAGCGCCGGCGCGAACGCGGCAGGAAGCGCTTCGCCGCCGCCTAGGAGGCCGGAGCTCGCTCAGCGCTGGATCCGCCGCCCCCGCGGCGGCGGCGTCCCCGTGACGTGCCACGCCTTGCACGAGGCGCAGCGGTACGCCTTCTTGTAGACCACGCCCGCGTACTGCCGGGACATGCGGAGGATCGCGCTCCGGGCCTGGCCGAGGGTGGCGTACGGCATCTTGGTGCACCGCTTGCGGGCCATCTGCCTCCTGTCATCGGCAGATCGGCGCCGTCCTCAAGCGGGCCGTACGATGCCGAGCGTGACGACCGTGCCGACTTCGGCGACGGGCCCGTCGCCCAGCGACCGCGCCGAAGATCAGCGGCGTTGGAACGCCGCCGCCGTCGGCGTGGCCGTGTTCGCCGTCCTCTACGTGTTCGCCCCGGTCGCGACATCCGTGCGCGACACCGCCACCCGCGCCACGAGGTGATCATCGTCAGCGACGGGACGATTGCGGCGCTGGCCGACACTTTCGACCTCGCGCCGGTGCGGAAGGTGCAGCGCACTCGCGATGCCGACTTCGTCTTCTTCGAGTTCCTCAGCCCGGTCTCGCCCTCCTCGGACTCGTAGTCACGACCGTCTGGTTCCTCGTCGGCGGGCTCTCCCTGGCGTATTTCCTCGCGTTCCTGACCGTCTCGATCGGTCTCGGGCTGCTGCTGACCACGGCCGCGCTCGCGCTGGAGGAGTTCTCCTACCGGCGGTACCGCCGCCGCGGCGAGTTCGTACGGCTGCTCGCCTACGCGGTGCTCGAGCACGTCGGTTACCGCCAGCTCCACGACGCCTGGCGAGCCATGGGCTACGTCGACATCGTCCGCGGCGCCATTGGGTCGCCGGCGATCGGGGATGTTCTCGAGTGGCTCCTGACCGGCACCGACGTGCAGGGCAACAGCATCAGGGTGCGAGGCTGCGACCTGTACGAGTTCCGGGACGGCAAGGTCGCTCCGCAAGGATGCGTACTGGAAGCTCGTGGAAGGCGTAAGGCGCCCCCCGGCGAGCCACCGTCGTTTCGCCACTTCCCGGCGTCGGCTTCAACGACTACGGCATTCGCGGGGGAGCCGGCGAACTGGTCGTAATCCGCGAAGAGCGACTCCCAGGTCAGGACGAAACCGGTGAAACGATGCTGCCTCGGCGATGAGGTCCGGATCGCGCGCGGCCGTGGTCGAGAGGAGCCGCACATCCGGGGTGATGCCTACGCGCCAAAGGTTCAGGCGGTCGGCGTCCCAGCAGGCGCCGATGGTCGGATCGCCGTGATCTCCCCCCTGTCGTGGCGCGTACAGGCATCCACGAGCCGGTTCAGCCGGCCCTCATCGAGTTGCAGGACCCCGCGCATCTCGTGCGCGAGCCTGCCCGCGCGCAGGCCGTGCTCGGGATCATGGTTCTCGTTGAAGCGCTGTGGGTCGTGGAAGAGCGCGAAGAGGAGAACGAGGTCGGTGTCGCAGCCGTCTACTTGCCCGGCGATTCCGAGCCCGGCCCAGGCCACGGCCTGCCAGTGCTGCTCGCCGTGGACGCGCGAGCGGGGTCGGGTCGACCGCGCGACGACCAGCGTGGCGAGCGAGGGATCCAGTCGAGGGCTAGGACTGCCGGGTGTTCTCACGCGCTCGAACTGAGAGCTAGCCGGAGCCGCCGATGAGGCTCAGCATCTTGAACATCGGCAGGTACATGGCGATGATGATCACGCCGACCATCAGGCCGACGACGAGCATCATGATCGGCTCGATGATCGAGGTCAGCGACTGGATCGAGGCGTCGACCTCGTCCTCGTAGAAGTCGGCGATCTTCCCGAGCATCTTCTCGAGCTCGCCCGTCTCCTCGCCGATCTTCACCATCTGCGAGACCATCGGCGGGAAGACCGGGTTCTCGATCAGCGGCTGCGCGATCGGGACGCCCTCGTGCACCCGCGCGCGCACCGTGCCGAGCGCCTCCTCGACCACCCAGTTGCCCGAGGTCTGGGCGGTGATCTCGAGCGCCTTGATGATGTCCACGCCGGCGGCGACGAGCGTCGAGAGCGTGCGCGAGAAGCGCGCCATCGTCACCTTGAGGACGACCTGCCCGATCTTCATCGGGATCTTCAGCTTGATCCGGTCCCACATGCTGCCGGCCCGGCTCGGTCTTCTTGTACTTCCGGATCCCGAAGACGGCGAGGCCGATCGCCGGGAAGATGATGTACCACTTGTCCCGCAGCACGTTCGACGCGTTCACGACCCACTGCGTCAGCGTCGGCAGCTCGCCGCCGAGCTGGGAGAAGATCTTGACGAAGACCGGGACGAGGAACATCAGCATCCCGATCAGGACGAGGGTCGCGAAGATCAGGACCATCGTCGGGTAGATCATCGCGCCCTTCACGCGCCGCTTGATCTGCGTCTCCTTCTCGATCTGGAAGGCGACGCGGTCGAGCACCTGGTCGAGGATGCCCGCGGCCTCGCCGGCCTCGACCATCGAGACGTAGAGGCGGTTGAAGACCTTCGGGTGGCGCGCCATCGCCTGCGAGAGCAGGAGCCCGCCCTCGACGTCGGCGCGCAGCTCGGAGATCACCGTGGCGAGGTAGGTGTCGTCGGTCTGCTCCTCGAGGATGACGAGCGCCGAGACGACGTTGAGGCCGGCCTCGATCATCGTCGCGAACTGGCGCGAGAAGATCTGGAGCGACTTCGGCTTGATCTTCTTGAAGGTCGTGCGCATCCCGTCCTCGCCGGCGGACGGCTTCTCCGTCGAGCATCTGCGCGAGCAGCCCGCGGACGCGGAGCTGCTCGCGCGCCGCCTCGACGTCGGGCGCGTTGAGCTCGCCGGTGAGCTCGAAGCCCTCGGCGTTGATCGCGGTGTAGGCGAAGGCGGCCATGGCTCAGACGCCGGTCGACTCGTCGAAGGTGGACTGCGCTCGAGATGAGCGCCTTGGACAGGTTCGTCCCGTCGCGCACGACCACGGTCACGACCTTGAGCGGCCGGCTCGTCCCGGCCGAGGTGAACTGGATGTACGTGTCGATCCGGTAGGCGCGGCCGTCGGGCGAGGTCGCGCCGCTCACCGTCCGGCTCGGGTTGCAGCGATCCGGCGTCGGCGTGCCGGCGCAGACGGTGGCCGCGCTCGGGTCGGAGGCGTCCGGGGTCGGGTCGGCGCAGAGGACGAAGCTCGTGCCGTCGGTGCGGCAGAGCTGGGTGCGGTCGCCGTTGTGACGTCGTTCGCGTACGTCGAGTCCGTCGCGCTCGTGAGCGACTGGAGCAGCGTGATCGACTCCCAGCGCAGCCCGCGGTAGGTCTCCATCTGCGCGTCGGCGAGCGCGGACGCGGTCGAGACCTTGCTCGCGCGCTGGAGCGCGACCGCGCCCGAGTTGAGCGCGGCGACGATGCGCGAGGATCCCGACGTTCAGCATCGTCAGGGCGAGGATCAGCTCGATCAGGCCGAAGCCGGCCTCGTCGCTCCGCAGGCGGGTCAGCATCGTTCGCCTATCGGCACGCGGTCGCCCGGCCTGAATCCCTAGGACGTGCCGACGAGCTTGATCTCGTAGCGCGTCCCGTCGGCGGTGTTCTGGAGCACGAGCGTCTTGCCCTTGCCCACGGTCGCCGTCTGCTCGCCGCCGGCGTAGCGAGCCGCCGGCGATGCCGATCCGCGCCGAGCTCGGGCCGACCGCGACGAGCACGAAGAACGGCCCGTCCTTCGGGAACTCGCCGCCGACGGCGACCTCCTCGCGCACGCCGTTCACGACGAGCGTCGCCTTCGGCGCGGCCTCGGGCTTCGAGCCGCCGCGGCGGAGGTGGACGAGCCGGACGGTCGAGCCGGGGCGAGCCGCCGTCGCCGCCGCTGTCGCGCCGGACGGACGAGCCCTTCGCCGCCGCTGCCGCCGGACGGCGCGTCGCGTCGCGCCCGGGTCGATCTGCTGGACGAACGGATCCTTGCTCGCGAAGCGGGTGAACGAGACGAGCTGCCCCGCGACCGGCGCGGGCCCGGCGTCGCTCGTGGCGGCGTCCGTCGGGGCGGCGGTCGGCGCCGCGGTGCCGCCCGTGACCGGCGGCAGCGCCAGGCCGCCGTCGGTCGGCGTCGACGCGGTCGTCGCAGGCGGAGGCGGAGCGGCAGCCTCCGGGCCCTTGAGCATCTTCAGCGTCCGCGGGCCCTGGAAGGCCATGATCCCGAGCAGCAGGACGAAGCCGACGATCGCGATCTTCTTCTGCTTCGCCGCCTTCGCCTTCTGGAGGTCGGCCGTGCCCTTGCGCGCCATCGCTACGGAGTCGTCGCCGGCGCGCGCGGGCGGGGTCGTGCGGGGCGGCCGTCGTCGTGGCGGGCGTCGTCGACCCCGGCGTCGGTCGTCGGCCGGCGCGGCGGGCGGCGCCGCGGTCGCGGGCGTGCCGGCCCCGAACACGAACGCGTTCAGCTGCACGTCGCGCGAATCGACGGGAAGCGGTTCTCGCTCTCGCCGAACGTGACCGATGTCGACGTTGAAGAGCCGGCCGTCGCGTCCAGCGCGCCGTTCGCGCATGCTGACGAGGTTGCGCAGGCGGAAGAGGAAGTCCGAGAGGCTGTAGAAGTTGCCCTCGAAGAGGACGCGTCATCGGGACGACCTGGTAGGCGCCGACGGGCGCGGCGCGCGCCGGGGCTGATCGACTCGAACTCGATCCCCGTGTCGGAGGCGACGCGGTTCAGCTCGAGGAGGATCCCGGCCATGTCGGCCTGGTCGGGCATCGCCTTGGCCAGGCGGAAGAGCTCGCTCGTCTCGACCGGCGGGGCGGCGCTTGCGGTTGGCGTCGACCGCGGGCCTGCGTCAGCTGCAGCTGCGCGTCGGCGATCTGCGCCTCGAGGTCGGAGGCCGTCGACTTCTTCGGGCGAGACGACGAGGAACCAGCCGGCCACGGCGATGAGGACGACGACGGCGACGGCGATCCCGAGCTGGACGGGCGGGGAGAGGCGCGGGCGCTTCAGGGCCGCGGTCTTGGAGGTCACGACGGTCGTGCTCACGCGGGCGTGCTCCCGCTGCGGACGCCGGCGGTGATCGAGAACGAGACGACGTCGCGGCCCTTGAGCTTCGTGCGCGTGCTCGACAGCAGCTGCACGTTCGCGAGGTCGGGCACGACGGCGAGCCGCGAGAGCAGGCGTGCGACCGCGTCGTGCGAGTACGTGAAGCCGTTCATCGTGAAGCCGGTGCCGGTGGTCGGCGGCGTGCCGGCGGGCGACGTGGCCGGCGTCGGCGTCGACAGCGTCGAGCGTCGTGAGCCAGACGTCGTCCGGGAGGACGAGCGAGAACCGCCGGAGCACCCGGTCCCACGCGACGCGACGCGAGAGCGCCGAGGCGAGGGCGGCGGCGCGCTGGCGTCCGCTGGTTGTCGAGCTCGGCGTCGCCCGCAGGCGGGCCGGCGCGGCGGGGGCGGCGTCGCCGCGATCTGCGCGTTCAGGTCCTGGAGCGCGGCCTCGTTGTCGGAGATCGCCCCGCTCGCGGACATCGTCTGCATGCCGAGGAAGCCGAGCACGAGCGCGCCGAGCACGCCGCCGACGATCAGCGGCAGGTGCTTCGGGGTCTCGCGCTTCTTCGCGGCGCGGGCCCGGCCGGAGTCCTTCGGGAGGAGGTTGACGGCACGCATCGGGCTAGCCCTCGATCCCCAGGCCGATCGCGATCGCGAAGCGAGCCGAGCTGCTCCTCGTCCTCGACCTTCTTGCCGAGCTCGACGCGGACGAGCGGGTCGCCGACGACGACGGGGACGCCGATCAGCCGCTCGAGCTCCTCGGCGAGCCCGCCGAGGTGCGCCGTGCCGCCCGTGAGCGTGATCTCGGCCGATCGCCAGCGAGCCGGCCTGGTCCTGGTAGAACTGGAGCGAGGAGACGAGCTCGCGCGCGAACGTCTGCACCTGCTTGCGCATCGCCTCCCGGGCCGCCTCGGCCTGCTCCGGTGAGAGGCCCTCGACGTCTCGCGACCCGTGCAGCGACAGCGACCGCTTCACCGGCTCGGCCTCCGACGGCGTCACGTCGAGCGCGCGGGCGACGGCGACGTTGAGCGAGTAGCCGCCCCACTCGAGCACGCGCGTGAACTCGCACGCGCGGCCGTCGGAGACGGCGAAGGTCGTCCGGTCGTGGCCGATCGAGACCGCGACGAGCGCGGAGCCGGCGCTGCCGTAGCCCTCCTCGCGCGGCGGGGCGAGCGCGCGCAGGAGCGCGAACGCCTCGAGGTCGATGCCGACGAGCCGGATGCCGGCCCGGCGGCAGGCGTCGACGTAGCGGTCGACGAGCTCGCGGTAGGCGACGACGAGCAGGACGCGCCGCACCGTCTCGCCCTCCTCGTTCGTGCCCTCGGAGAGGACGTGGTAGTCGAGCACGGCCTCCTCGATCGGGATCGGCAGCGCCTCCTGGGCGCGGAAGCGGATCGCGTTCGCGAGCTGCTTGCGGGTCCTCGATGCCGACGAGCTCGAGCGTGCGGACGCCGATCCGGTTGTTCGCGATCCCGAGGCGGACGTCCCGCTTCGGCAGCTTGTGCTTCGCGAAGAACGCCTTCAGCGCGTCGGCGAGCGCCTCGGGGTCGCGGAGCTCGCCGCCGACGACGACGCCGGCCTCGAGCGGCTCGCGGGCGAGCTGCACCACCTCGGCGTGGCCGTTGTTGTGGACGCGCGCGGCCGCGAGCTGCGAGGCGCCGACCTTCAGGCCGACGAGCTGCTTGTGCCGCTGGACGCTCTTCGCGCCCGACTTCGCGCGCGGCTGGCGCGGCGTCTTCGGCCGCTTCTCGCGCTTCTCCTTCGGGTTCGGCGCCTTCTGCGCCTTCGGCGGCTTCTCGGCCTTCGGCGGCTTCTCCGCCTTCGGCGTGCGCTTGCCGCCGAGCTCCTTCTTCCAGAACGGCACCTTCTCGGCGCGCTCCTCGGCGGCCGGCGTGGCGTCGGCCTCGGCCTTCGGCCTTGCGGCCGAACGAGAGCTCGCGCTTCCAGAACGGCTGCTTGGGCGCGCTCGGCTCCTCCGGGAGCGGCGGCAGCTCGGCGGCCGGGACGGGCGGATGGATGCCGGGCGGTGGCGTCGCGGGCGCGGCGCCGCTGGCGGCTCGGGGACGGGCGCGGCCTCCGCGGCCCGCTCCGGCGCGGCCGTCCCGGCGGCCTCGGCCTGGATCTCCGCCTCGACCTCGGCGAGCGTCGTCTCGGCCCACGAGCGCAGGTCGGTGCTCTGCTGGTCGATCCCGGCCGTGAGCCAGCCGTAGCCGTCGGCCTCCGGCTCCGGGTCGGCCTGCACCTCGGGCGACCGCGAACGGCTCCGGCGCCGCCGGCACGGCCTCGGCCACGACTCGGGCGCGAGCGGCACCGGCTGCGGCTGGGCCGCGCGCCTTCTGCTTGCGCCCGCCGCCGATCTCCTTCTTCCAGAACGGCACCTTCTCCTCGGCCGCCGGCGCCTCGCCCTCGGGCGCGGCGGGCGCGGGCTCCGAGGCCCGCTTCCCGAGCTTGATCTCCTTCTTCCAGTCGACCACGGTCAGCTCCCGGCGACGCGGAGGCCTCCGGCGAGGGCGCCGTCGAGTTCGAGGGGCGGCGCGGCGGCGACCGGTGCCGGGATCGCGAACCCGGCCGCTCGAGCAGGCCGGGCAGCTGGTCCGGCTTGCTCGTGACGGCGAGCGCGGTCTCGTAGGTGACGATGCGCCGCGACGACGAGCTCCTGCAGCGACTGCTCCATCGTCTGCATCCCGCGCGCCGTGTTCGTCTGCATCACGGAGTAGATCTGCTCGACCTTCCCCTGGCGGACGAGGTTCCGGACGGCGTCGTCGGGGAGCAGGATCTCGAGCGCCGCGACGCGGCCCATGCCGTCGGCGGTCGGCAGCAGCGACTGCGTGATCACGCCCTGGAGCGCGCCGGCGATCTGGATGCGGACCTGCTCCTGCTGCTCGGCCGGGAAGACGTCGATGATGCGGTCGATCGTGCTGGAGGCGCTCTGCGTGTGGAGCGTGCCGAGCACGAGGTGGCCGGTCTCGGCCGCGGTCAGCGCGATCGCGATCGTCTCGAGGTCGCGCATCTCGCCGACGAGGATCACGTCGGGGTCCTGGCGGAGCGCGCCGCGGAGCGCCTCGCCGAAGCCGACGGCGTCGACGCCGATCTCGCGCTGGTTGACGATGCACGACTTGTGCCGGTGCACGAACTCGATCGGGTCCTCGATCGTGAGGATGTGCTCGTGGCGCGTGCGGTTGATCTCGTCGATCATCGCGGCGAGCGTCGTCGACTTACCCGAGCCGGTCGGGCCGGTGACGAGGACGAGGCCGCGCGGCTTCTGCGCGAGCTCCGCGAGCGAGACGGGCAGCCGCAGCTCCTCGAGCGTCTTGATCTGGTCGGGGATGACGCGGAAGGCGGCGCCCACGGACTCGCGCTGCATGTAGACGTTGACGCGGAAGCGCGCGACGCCCGGGATCGAGTGCGAGAAGTCGAGCTGGCGGTTCACCTCGAAGCGCTTCTGCTGCTCGGTGGAGAGGATCTGGTACATCAGCTGGCGCGTCGACTCGGGGTCGAGCACGGTGAAGTCGTCGAGGCGCGACACGTGGCCGCGCACGCGGATCGCCGGCGGCGTGCCGACCGTGATGTGGAGGTCGGACGCGCCGAGCCCGACCATGCGCTCGAGCAGCTCGTCGATTGAGGTGGGTGTCTGCCGCACGAGTGCCGTATCGACAGCGGCGGCGGCATTCTTTAGGCGCGAGCGCGGACGGCTTCGCTCGCCGGTTCAAGGGCGCTCGCGCGCGTGCCGATAGAGCGGTTGTGGAGCTCTCGATCAGCCCGCAGATGCGCGTGGTCGCCCTCGTGGGGTTGCTCGCCGCGCTCGCCCTCGCGGGCGGGATGCTGTTCCTGACGCGCTCGCAGGCCGCAGGCCCCGAGAGCGAGCTCTCGGCCTCGGAGCTCTCGCAGGCGCTGCGTCCCGTGACGAAGGCCAAGGCCGCGCCCGCAGCGACGCCGACGCGCACGCCGGCCGCCGCGAAGCCGACACCGGTCGCGAAGCCGCGGCCGCTCGTCACCAAGGACGGCGTCCCGACGGCGATCGTCGACGCGCTGCGCCGCTCCCCGGCCGCAGTGGTCGCGCTCACCGCGCGCGGCTCGCAGATCGACCGGATGACGCTCGCCGAGGCGAAGGCCGGGGCCAGGGCCGCCGGCGTCCCCTACGTCCAGATCGACGTGCTGAACGCGCAGCTCGGGCGCGCGATCGCACGGACGTTCGGCGTGGTCGAGCCGCCCGCGACGCTGATCTACCAGCGCCCGACCGCGCTCTTCCTCAAGCTCGACGGCTACGCCGACAGCGCCACGATCGCGCAGGCCGCCGAGAACGCGAAAGCCGCCGCCGGCGGGTCGTAGGCGTGGCGACACCGGAGATCGGCGGCCTGCGGGTCGCCTCCCCGGGTGGCGCCGCCGCGGCCGCGACGGGCCCGCAGGAGCTGTTCGTCCGGCACGCGAAGCGCGACGGCCGCTCGGTCGCCGTCCTCCGGGCCGTGGACTACGGCGACTCGTGCGTCGTCGAGGCCGAGGTCTTCCCGGCCGGCGCGCTCGAGGCCGTGCGCCCGGGCCCGTACACGTTCGCGGACGCGCACCAGGCGACCGCGTTCGTCACCGAAGCGGTCGAGGCGCTGATGTACCTCGGCTGCGACGTGCTCGCGCAGTAGCCGCCGAGGACACGGCCGGGGCCGGCACGCCTGGTCTCAGAGACCGGTCATGGCCTCTGCGGACGTGGCCGTCACAGCATTGGCACGAAGTCGGCACACCCGGGTGCCCCGTCCGGACACGGCCGGGGTCTGACCCCTGTCATGTCCGGTCGGGACGTGGAGCGTGCGGAAGTCGTGACGGTTCCGTGACGGTCGGCCGCGCTCAGACCGTCACGCGCGCGAGCTCTTCGACCGTCGTGAGCCCCGCGGCGACCTTCGCCAGGCCGTCGTCCCAGAGCGTCCGCATCCCGACCTCGAGCGCGGCCCGCTCGAGCTCCTCGCGCGTCGCCTTCGTCGCGGCCAGGGTCTGGAGCTCCTCCGTCATCACCATCAGCTGGTAGATGCCGATCCGGCCCTTGTAGCCGGACTGCCCGCACCGGGGGCAGCCGCGCTTGCGGTAGAAGACCATCCCGTCCGAGGCGGCGGCGACGTCGGGCGAGACGCGCGCCTTGATCAGATCGTCGGCGGACGGCTGGTACATCTCCGCGCAGTTCGTGCAGAGGCGCCGCGCGAGCCGCTGCGCGAGCACGCCCGTCACCGCCGCGCCCGTGAGGAACGGCTCGACGCCCATCTCCTGGAGGCGCGTGATCGCAGCCGGCGCGTCGTTCGTGTGCAGGGTCGAGAGGACGAAGTGACCGGTGAGCGCGGCCTCGATCGCCATCTTCGCGGTCTCGCCGTCGCGGACCTCTCCCACCATCACGACGTCCGGGTCGGAGCGGAGGATCGAGCGCAGCGCTGCCGCGAAGGTGAGGCCGGCACGCACATTGATCTGCACCTGGTTCACGCCCCGGAGCCGGTACTCGACCGGGTCCTCGACGGTGATGATGTTGATCTCCGGCCGGTTGACCTGGTTCAGGCACGCGAACAGCGTCGTCGACTTCCCGGAGCCGGTCGGCCCGGTGACGAGCAGGGCGCCGGTCGGCCGCGCCACGATGCTGCAGCAGCGAGTTCTTCATCTGCTCGGAGAACCCGAGCTCCTCGAGCGTCGGCGGCTTCTTCGACTTGTCGAGGAGGCGCATGACGACCTTCTCGCCCTCGACCGTCGGCAGCGTCGCGACGCGGACGTCGAGCATGCGCCCGGCCGCCGCCGCGTTGAGCGAGATGCGGCCGTCCTGCGGCTTGCGGCGCTCGGCGATGTCGAGCTTCGCGAGCACCTTCAGGCGGGTCGTCACGCCGGCGGACATCCGCTTCGGGATGCGCTGCACCTCCGCGAGCACGCCGTCGATGCGGAAGCGGACGACGAGCGCGTCCTCCTGCGGCTCGAAGTGGATGTCGGAGGCCCCGTCCTCGGCGGCCTGGAAGATGACCGAGTTGACGAGCCGGACGAGCGGCGCGTCGGAGATCCCGTCGTCGGCCTCGAGGTCGTCGCCCTCCTCCTCCGCCTCCTGCTCGGCGACGAGCTCCTCCTCGACCGCGAGCCGCGCTGCCGTCGCGCCCGAGGCGCGGGCGACCCGCTTCAGCTCGGCGAGGATGTCCTCGCGCGAGGCGACGCCGAGGTCGAGCGTGTGGCGCGTCGCGAGGCGGAGCTCGTCGAGCTGCTGGACGTTCGACGGGTCGGCGACCGCGACGCGGAGCGTCGAGCCCTCGAACGCGTACGGGATCGCGACGATGCGCTCGAGGACGTGGAGCGGGATCTCCTTCGCGGCCGCCGCGTCCACCCCGGTCAGCCCGAGCTCGACGAGGGCGATGCCCGAGCGGGCGGCGAGGATCCGGGCGACGCCCTCCGAGGAGGCGACGCCTTCCTCCGCGAGCGCCTGCGCCAGCGAGCCGCCCTGGCCCGCGCGGCCCTTCACGAGCGCGAGGCGGTCCTCCGGCACGAGCCCCGTGGCCGCGAGCAGGTCGAGGACGAGCTCGGCCTGCGGGTTCACGGACGCGGCCGGCTGGAGACGCGCGCCGTCCTGGCCCGTGCCCGGCTCGGCGGTGCGGAGGTTCGGCTCGTCATTCGCCACGGCTGCAATCCCTCGAACGAGGTATCGGCAGGCCGCGCACGCCGCTTGAGCGGCGGCCTCGCGCTACAGCAGCGAGAGGTACGCGTCGAGCAGCTGCCCGCCCGCGAACAGCGCCACGATCCCGCCGCCGGCGAGGAAGGGCGCGAACGGGATGCCCATCTTCCGCGCACTCGAGCCGTGCCGCGCCAGCAGCACGACGCTCGGCACGATCGCGATCAGCATTCCGACCATGAGCGCGACCGCAACGTCGCGGCCGAGCATCACGCCCAGCAGCGCCGCGAGCTTCACGTCGCCCATCCCCATCCCCGCCGGGTAGATCACCGCGGCGACGAAGAGGAAGGTGAAGCCGGCGAGGCCGCCGAGCAGCCACTCCACCGACGGGTCGATCAGCGTGTGCGCCACGAGCACCGCGCCGGTGGCGGGGACGACGATGCGGTTCGGGACGATCCGGTGCTCGACGTCGATCGCCGAGATCGCGACGAGGACGGCGCAGAAGCCCGCCGCGAGCACGCGCGTACGCCGTGAAGCCGAAGACGAGCAGGCAGGCGGCGACGAGCACCGCCGTGGCGAGCTCGACGGCCGGGTAGCGCCACGGGATCCGCGCGCCGCAGTGGCGGCAGCGGCCGCGCAGCAGCACCCACGAGACGAGGGGCACGTTGTCGCGCCACGCGATCTCCGTGCCGCAGCTCATGCAGGCGGAGCCGGGCTTCACCACCGACCGCCGCAGCGGCACGCGCGCCGCGACGACGTTCAGGAACGAGCCGAGCACGAGGCCCGGGGCGAATCCGGCTGCGGCGAGTGCGACGCTCACGACGAGAATCTCTGGGGCGGGTTGGGCTGCGCGTAGACCTCGGGGTTGCCCGGGCAGCCCGGGCGGTGCGGTCTGGATGGTGCCGAAGTCGTCGCCCGTGTAGTTCTGGCTGATCAGGATCGTCGAGCCGAGGAGCGGGCCGTCCGTGGTCGCGTTCTGGTCGAGGTAGACGCCGTAGTTCGCGAAGACCGCGCCCTGGAGCTTGGCGCCGTTCGAGAGACGCACCGAGTAGCCGGTCGGGACCTGTCCACCCTTGCCGTTGGCGATGATCGAGAGCAGCTCGGTGTTCGGGTTCCAGCCGGCGTAGTTGCAGTCGCCGCCGGAGCTCGCGCCGCAGAGCTTCGTGTTGTTCTCCATCAGGAACGTGCCGGACATGTAGATCGTGCCCTGGCCGTTGTACTGGTTCAGCGCGCCGTTGCTCGCGGCCACGCTGCCGTCGATGAAGACGACGCCGGCCACGGTCAGGACCTTCGTGGACGCGTCCCACGAGAGTTGCCCGATCGGGTTCGCCGCCGGGCCGACCCGGCAGGTGTAGCTCGACGCCGGCGTCAGCTGGAACACGCTCGCGACGCTGGCGTTGCGCACCGTGTCGTTGTCGAACGTCGGGACGGTGCCGCTCGAAGCGCCGTTCGTGCTGTTGCACGGCATCATCGGCCCGGGCATCGCGTCCTGGTACCAGGTGTCCCAGTCGGCGGTCGGCTTCGCGATCGTGATCGGGCTCGTGTTCACGCCGGCGGTGCCGTCGGTGAGCTTGCTGAAGATGTTGTCGGTGTCGTTGCAGGCCTCGGCGGTCGAGTTCGACCACTGCGTGTTGCCCTGCACGCACAGCTCGAGGTTCGCGTCCCCGTCGCGGTTGATCCCGCCGGCGGAGACCTCGATCCGGTTCGACGACTCGCCGATCGTGCCGTTGTTGGAGAGCTTGATCGTGCCCTTGACGATCACCGGGCCGACGCGCAGGTTCGAGTTGTTCTCGAGGCACAGCGAGCCGTGCACGAACATCGCCGACTCGATCGTGAGGCTCTGGTAGATCGTCTGGTCGCACTCCGAGCCGGTCGCCGTCGACATGATGTAGTTCCAGGCCGGGTTGTTGTTCTGCTGGTTGACGACCGGGGTCACCGGGACGTAGGCGCCGATGATGCGGATCACGTCCTTCGTCCCGTTCGAGGCGTTCGCGACGATGCCCTTCGCGGTGACGCTCCACGCCGACTCGGCGACGACGAGCGTGCCGCACCAGCGCACCGTCCCGCCCTCGTAGCTGGACGTGTTCCAGGTCGACTCCGCGCCGGTGCACGCCGGGAGGATCGTTCTGCTTGAGCGCGTTGTTCGTCGGGTTGTTGAGCACGCCGAGCACGTTGTTGAGGCCGGCCTCGGCAAGCGCGAACGCGAGCTGGCCGCGCTTGTCCCGGTCGGCGTTGCGGCTGTTGGCGCTCGAGAAGAAGAGGACGGTCGTCGCCGTGATCGCGAGGACGGTCAGGGTGGCGAGCGCGATCGGAAGCGCGATGCCGCGCTCGCTCCGGAGGTGGGAGAGAAGCCGCAGTGTCATCAGGTAGCCCTCGTGCTGTTCCGCAGGACGATGGAGTCGGTCAACCGGTAGGCCCGCAGCGAGTCGGCGGGCTTGAGGTCGACCGGGAAGTCGAGGCTGAGCTTCGCGAGCTCGCCGGAGACGCCGTTCTCGGGCTTGAACAGGGCGTTCGTGGTCAGGTAGTCGGCCCACTGGATCCCGCTCGTCGTGCACGTCGCGCCGGTCTGCCGGTAGAGCGCGTAGCGCGTCGTCGTGCCGTTCGGGGACAAGGCGCACCAGCTGACCTGGCCGTTGCCCGTCTTGCAGTAGCTCGCGAGCGTGATGAGGACGTGCGTGTAGTAGCCGGAGCCGTTCGCCGTCCCCTGTCCCTGCGCGGAGCTCGCGCAGTGGACCTCGCGGCGCATCTTCGTGAGCGCGAGCCGCGCCTCCTGCTGCGCCGTGAAGCGCTCGTTCATGTCGATCTCGGCCTTCGTCCCGGTGACGAAGAGCGTCGTGACCGACGCCATCACGGTGCCGAGGATCGCCATGGTCACGACCATCTCGATCAGGCTGTAGCCCCCCTCGTCGCGAATTCGGGAGACGGCCGTCACGACTTCGCCCGCACCTCCGCGAGCGCCTGCTCGGCGACGCGCCGGCTCTTCGCGCCCATGCCCCACTGCCGCTGGACCTGCCGGTCGACGGCGACGAGCACCTCGAGCGCCTCGGCGCCCTTCCACCAGCCGAACTGCGCGCCGGTGACGATCCAGTGTGCTGGTACAGCCAGTGGCGCGCGGCCGCGTTGCTCGCCTTCGGATGGGCCTTGACGTAGGCGTCGAGGCGCTTCGCGCGGTCGAGCAGGGAGATCTCGTCGAGCGGCTCGGCGGGCGCGCCGGGGCACCGCGAACGCGGGCGGTCGGGCGGCCGGCTTCGCGGCGGCGGGCTTGCGCGTCGCGGGCTTGGCCTTCGGCTTCGCCACGGGCTTCGGCTTGGCGGCGGGCTTCGGCTTCGCGGCGGGCTTCGGCTTCGCCGCGGGCTTCGGCTTCGGCGCGGCCGCCGGCGCCGGCGTCGCGGCGGGAGCGGGCGCCGGGTTCGGCAGGTCGGCGAGCTCGAGCGACGTGCCCGCGTACGGCGACGCATTCTCGGGCTGGCCCTCGGCCGCGTAGCTCGGAGTTCGTGGCGAGCTGGAGCGAGATCAGGGGCGCGCCCGTGTCGACGACGCGCGTTCCGGGGCTCGGCGACTGGCGGACGACGACGTTCGCGGCGTAGCCCGGCGCGCCGCCCTCGAGCTTCCAGGCGAAGCCGGCGTCCTCGAGCGTGCCCTTGGCGAAGACGTAGGCCTGGTCGCGGACGTCCGGCACCACCAGCGCCGTCGGCTCCGCGGGCGTCGCGGGCGCGGGCGCCGCTGCGGGCGGCGTCGCGCCGTTCCCCGCGGCGAAGGTCACGGCGGTGCTCGCGAGCACGCACACGACGACGATCGCGAGGAACCTCGGCAGGACCGCAGGCAGCCGGGAACGCATGGTTGACTCCATCGGCAGGACGAGGCCGCGGCGTTATCCCCCGTCAGCGGGAGAACAGCACGATCCCCGTCGTCGTGCTCGGGCTCGGCCGGCGCCTCGTCCGGGACGACCGAGAACACGCGGTGCGGCTCGACCGGCTGCGCCGCCGTGAAGGCCACGGCGCCGTCCGCCGCCGCGCCCTGCCAGGTGAACGCGGTGCCCGCGAAGCCCTGGAACCACGGCATCTGCTGCGGGTAGGCGTCGGCCGGCTGCAGCTGCAGGTGGAGGTGCGGCCCGGTGCTGTGCCCGGTCGAGCCGACGAGGCCGACGAGCGCGCCCGCCTCGAGCACCTGCCCGGCCTCGACGTGCGGGTCGAGGTAGGAGAGGTGGCAGTACGTCCAGTCGAGCCCGTCCTGCGTCCGCATCGTCGCGCCGATGCCGCAGCGCGCGTCGAGGTCGCGCCACGCGTCGACGACGACCGCGTCCGCGAGTGCGTAGACCGGCGAGCCGGCCGGGGCGGCGATGTCCGCCGCCGGGTAGTCGTGGTGGTCGGTGCGCCACGGACACGGCCGAGGCGCCGCCGCCGACGGGGAAGACGTAGTCACCGGAGTAGCTCGGGTCGCCGAGCACCGGCGTGCCCGCGACCGCGAAGGCCGTCGGCTGCGACAGGACGCGCGCCTCCTCGAGCGCCTGCTCGGCCTCGGCGAGCTCGCGCCGGAGCCCCTCGATGCGACGCTTCGCGCGCTCGCGCTCTACACCGGCCAGCGTCGCCCGCCGCTCGCGCGCGAGGCGCTCCGAGAGCACGTGCGAGGACCGCGCCGCCGCGAGCCTCCGTGCCTCCGTCCGCCCGAGCCGCCGCTCGGCCGCCAGCGCCGCGTTGAGCCGGTCGCCGGCCCGCGCCAGGCGCTCGCGCGCCGCCTCGACGTCGACCGAGGCGCGGTCGACCGCGAAGACGAGCTGCCCGCCGCCGAGCCCGAAGCTCTCCGCCAGCTCGAGCACGTCGTTCACGTACCAGTCGGCGTGGTTGTAGGCGAAGACGGCACGACGGATGTCGGTGCGCCCGTCCGCGGCGGCGAGGTAGCGCGCCGCGGCGTAGACCGCGTCCTCGGGATCCCAGGGATCGGCGACCCCGTCGCCGCTCGCGTCCAGCCCCCAGCGGAGCCAGGTGTCGGGCATGAACTGCATCCAGCCGACGGCGCCGGCGGAGCTCGGGCCCATGTTGCGCCCGAGGTTCGACTCGATCTTGTTGATGGCCGCGAGCACGTTCCACGGGATCCCGTAGGCGGCGCCGGCGTTGCGCCAGAGCTGCTGCAGCAGACCGGGGTCGAGCGTCCGCTCCGCGCTCGCACGCTCCGTCCAGGAGGCCGGGAGCCGGATCGCCCCGGGGAGGTTCGGCGTCTCGGCGCTCGGGACGACCAGCGGCGCGGTGAGGCCGCCGGCGGCGGTCGCAGGCTCGGCGGCGGTGATCGCTCCCGTCACCCCGGCCGCGACGGCCGCGGCGAGCGCCGCGAGGGCGAGGCGGATCATCCGCCCGGCTGGGCGAGGCGCAGGGCCGGGAACTGGGGCTCTTCGGCCGACGCCGCCGTGGCCTGGGCGGCCTCGGCTGCCGCCTGCGCCGCGGCCGCCTCCGCCGCGGCCCGCTGCGCGAGCCCGTCCTCGACCGCGCGCTGTTTCGCGGTCTTGTCGAGCGCGACGAGGAAGTCGTGCCGGTTCGAGGCGGCGTTGGCGGCGGTGTCGCGATCGACCTTGCCGGCGACGACCTGCTCGATCAGGGCCTTCGTGAAGGTCTGCATCTCGAAGAACTCGCCCTCGGCGATCGCGTCGACGATCTCCTCGGTGCGGTTCTCGCGGATGAGGTCGGCGATGCGCGCGTTGTTGATCATGACCTCGACCGCCGCGATCCGGCCGCCGTCGACCTTCGGGAGCAGGCGCTGCGAGATCACGCCGCGGAGGACGCCGGCCATGATCGAGCGGATCTGCGGCTGCTTGATGCCCGGGAAGAACTCGATCATCCGGCCGAGCGTCTCGGCGGCGTCGATCGTGTGCATCGTCGAGAGCACGAGGTGGCCCGACTCGGCCGCCTGGAGCGCGGTCTGCGCCGTCTCCGCGTCGCGGAGCTCGCCGATGAGGATCACGTCCGGGTCCTGCCGGAGCGCACGCCGGAGCGCCTGCTGGAACGACTCGGTGTCGAGCCCGACCTCGCGCTGGTTGACGATGCAGCCGTGGTCGGGGTGGATGATCTCGATCGGATCCTCGATCGTGACGATGTGCTGCTGCCGCGACCGGTTCATGTGGTCGATCATCGCGGCGAGCGTCGTCGTCTTCCCCGAGCCGGTCGCGCCCGTGACGAGGACGAGGCCGCGGTGCTCCTCGGCGAGCTTCCGCACGCCGTTCGGCAGGCTCAGCTGGTCGAAGTTCGGCACCGTGCGGGGGATGACGCGGAAGGCGAACGAGATCGCGCCGCGCTGGCGGAAGGCGTTGACGCGGAAGCGCGGCAGCTCGTCGGCGGTGTACGCGACGTCGAGGTCGCCCGACTCGTGGAACTGCTGCAGCTTCGCGGGCGACACCGAGCAGACGCGCTCGAGCGCGACGAGCAGGTTGCTCTCCGAGAGCGCCGGCCACTCCGGCATCTCCCCCAGCGTCCCGTCGCGCCGGATGATCGGCGGCCGGTGCAGCTTCAGGTGGATGTCGGACGCGCCGAGCTCGACGGCGCGCGCGAGGAGGGCGTTGAGATCCATGGCGCAACGCTGCATCGGCAGCGGGCGGCGCGATCTTGAGGCGGCTACAATCCGCGCCTCCCCGGGGGTGTGCCCGAGCGGCCAAAGGGAACGGGCTGTAAACCCGTCGGCTCAGCCTACGGAGGTTCGAATCCTCCCGCCCCCATTCACGCCCAGACCGGCGAGGCTCCCGCCGGGCAGAGCCCGGCTCCGCCCCGCCTCGCGATGCTGAGCGCCCTCCAGTCGAGGGCCCGTGCTTCGGCACTGTGCCCCCTCCCTCCGGGACGCCCAGCACCGCGTCTGGACGCGAATGGCGCTTCAGCATGACCGTCGCGCTCCGCGTCGGTCTCGCCGTGCTCGTCGTCGCGTGGCTGCTCGACCTGTTCGTGGCTCCGCGACGTCGTCCCGATCTGGCTGCCGTTCGTCGTCGCCCTCGCGCTCGAGCTCGAGCTCTTCGTCCGCGGGCTGCGGCAGCAGCCGTCGTCCCGAAGCCGCGGACGGCTGCCGCAGGACGTCGACCGCGAGGAGCTCGGCTACGGCGGCGACGACGCCGAGCTCGTGCTCGTCCGCGACGAGGAGGGCGAGGTCTGGGTCCCGTACCGCGGCGAGAGCGAGGAGGAGCTCGACGCGCTCATCGCCGAGGCGCGCGAGCGCGAGGAGCCGGGCATCGTCGTCCCTCGCCGGCCGCTCGCACGCCTGCTCTCGGGGCTCGCGCTGATCGCCGCGCTCGTCGCCGTCGTGGTCGTGGTCGAGAGCCGCAGCGGCTGGAACGGCGTCGACGACGCGGCGAAACGGGAGGCGACCGCGCGCTTCTCGACCGAGGCGTCGCGCCTCGTCGGCCGGCCGGTGCGGATCCGCTGCGACGAGGCGGGCGAGCACGTCGGCGCGGTGCAGCACGCCGACGGCGTGGCCGAGGTCGGCGGCGACCTCGCGTATCTCACGCCCGAGCGCTGCTTCGACCTCTACCGGCTCGCCTTCGAGGGCGAGATCTCCGACAGCCGCACCGGGCGCGCGCTCGCGGTCCTCGCGCACGAGGCGTGGCACCTCCGCGGCGAGCGGAACGAGGGCCGCACCGAGTGCTTCGGGCTCCAGTCCGGCGTCGATCTCGGCCGCCGCCTCGGCCTCTCGATCGAGACGGCGCGGCGGCTCATGCGGCAGCAACTCGCCGAGAACCAGCTCCACGCGGGGAGCACGGCCGAGTACCTCGTGCCGGCCGAGTGCCGCGACGGCGGCGCGCTCGACCTCGACCGCGAGTCGTCGCGCTTCCCCTAGTCGCGGAGCCGCTCGGCGTACTCCTCGCGCAGGCGGTCCCAGCCGTAGTTCTTCGCGTCCTCGCCCCGGATCGGACCGACCGGGTCGCCGTCGAGCAGCCGCTCCGCGACGTCGAGGCAGAGATGCCAGCCGGCGGCGACCTTCGGCACCCAGTCGCGGTCGGCGAGCGTGTGCTCGAGCGTCAGCCGCGTGCCCGCGTCGACGGGCTCGAGCGTCCAGCGCAGGAGATCGGCTGCCCCACGTGTACTCGAGCAGCGTCGGCGGCTCGGCGCGACGCACCGACGCCGGCGAGGTCCTCGGCGACGTCGCCGTCGATCATCGTCAGCGTCGCGTCGCCGGTGCTGCCGAGATCCCGGTCGGCGGTGAACGGCGCCCAGGCCTCGAGCTGGGCCGGCTCGGTCAGCGCCGCCCAGACGCGGTCCGGCGCGTGGCGCAGGACGCGGACGAAGACCAGCGTCCACCGGTCGCCGTCGGCCCGGCGCTCGACGTCGGCCAGCGGTCCGGGCTCGAAGGTCGTGTTCATCGCTCCTCCTCCGTGTCGAGGTGACGCTCGAGCGCGTCGAGGTGGTCGGTCCAGAGGCGCCGGTACGGCGCCAGCCACGCGTCGAGCTCCTGCAAGGGCCCCGGCTCGACGCGGTAGATGCGCCGCTGCGCGACGGTGCGGCGCGACACGAGCCCGCTCTCGCGAAGCACGCGCAGGTGCTTCGAGACGGCGGGCTGGCTCATCGCGAGCGTCTCGACCAGGTCGCCGACGCTGCGCTCCGAGTCGCGCAGCTCGTCCACGATCCGCCGGCGCGTCGGCTCCGCCAGGGCTGCGAGCGCATCCAGCGTCGAGTATGCCTTTAACGTTATATACGTGTCAAGGCATCTACGAACTGCAAGACTTGGCGCAGTGACCGACTACGTCCACGGCTACGGGACGGTCGAGCAGCAACGGCTCGTCGACCAGGCCGAGCACTGGCGCCAGCGGCTGATCCGCGACGGCACCGAGCTCGCGCCCGGGACGCGGCTGCTCGAGGTGGGCTGCGGCGCCGGCGCGGTCCTGGCCGTGCTCGGACAGGAGTTCCCGGGTGTGCGCCTGACCGGTGTCGACATCGAGCCGAAGCAGCTCGAGTTCGCGCGCGGCCACCTCGAACGCGCCGGCGTCGAGGCGACGCTGGCCCAGGGCGACGCCCAGGCGCTCCCGTTCGCCGACGAGTCGTTCGACCACGTCTGGATGATGTGGTTTCTCGAGCACGTCGCCGACCCACCGGCCGCGTTGCGCGAGGCGCGGCGCGTACTCGTTCCCGGCGGTCGGCTCACGGCGATCGAGGTCGACTACTCGACGGTCCGGGCCGAGCCGGCCACCACCGCGGCGTTCGACGCGCTGACGCGGGCGATGGTCCGCGGCATGGCGGCGTCAGGCTGGAGCGACGCCGGGACGAGGCTCCCGGGCTGGCTCGCCGAGGCGGGATTCCGCGACGTCGAGGAGGGCGAGCGCCCGTTCTGGTGGCGGGACGAGGACCTCGCCGCGGAGGCCGACTACGCGGCGGACGTCCTGGAGAGCGCCCTCGACGCGCTCGCCCGCCTCCCGGGCGTCTCCGAGGCGGAGCTGCGACAGGGGCTCGAGGACCTGCGCAACCTCCGGACGCGACCGGGCGCCGGCCTCGGCTGGGTCGTCCACAAGTCGACGGCGCTGCGGTAGCGCGCTAGGGCCGGATGTTCTGGTTCAGCCGGAAGACGTTGTCCGGGTCCCACGCGCGCTTCAGCGCGACGAGCCGGTCGTACTTCGCCGCGCCGTAGATCGTGCGCGCGAGGCCCTCGTCGGTCTCGACGACGTCGTTGACGTACCGGCCCTCCGAGGCGTACGGCTGCACGCCGGCCATCGCCTCGCGCGCCCAGGCGCGGCACTCGGCGTCGAGCGCCGGGTCGTGCCAGAGCGCCTCGGCCGCGAGCCAGAACTCGCCGTCCCGGCCGGTGAAGGCCGTCGCCTCGTTCGGCACACGCGCGATCGCCCGGCCGCACGCCCACACGGAGAAGCCGGAGTCCGTTCCCGCGGGCGCGCGCGCGAGGCTCTCGACGCAGAGCGCCACGAGCTCGTCCGGAAGCGCGGGGACGAACGCGCTCTTCATCGAGAACCGCTGCCCCCACGCCTGCGCCTCGTCGTTCATCGTCTGCGGGACGAGGTGCGGCTTCGCCTCGATCGAGTCCGCGAGCGGCTGGCCGAAGGCGCGCAGCTCGGCGAGGTCGCGCGCCGCCTCCTCGACCCGGCCGCTGTGCATGACCGTGACCATCGCGACCGGCCGCTCGCCGTCGAAGCCGAGCCCGTAGCTCGCCCAGAGCTCGTCCGGGCCCGTCTCGACGAGCTCGCGGAACCGCGCGGCGAGCTCGGTCGCTCGCTCGACCGGGTGGACGACCGCGCCGTGGGTGATCTCCCACTCGAGCGGATGGAGGCGGAAGCGGAAGCCCGTGACGATGCCGAAGTTCGCGCCGGCGCCGCGGAGCCCCCAGAAGAGGTCGGGGTTCTCGTCCTCGCTCGCGCGGACGATGCGCCCGTCCGCGGTGACGAGGTCGACCGCGAGCAGGTTGTCGATCGTGAGCCCGTGCTTCCGCTGCAGCCGCCCCATCCCGCCGCCGAGCGTGAGGCCGGCGACGCCCGTGTGCGAGATGACGCCGACGGGACAGACGAGCCCCACCGCCTGCGCCTCCCGGTCGAGCTCGCCGAGGAGCGCACCGCCGTTCGCCGCGGCGGTGCGCGCGCCGGCATCGACGGTGACGCCGTTCATCCGCGAGAGGTCGATCACGATCCCGTCGTCGCAGGTGGAGAAGCCGGGGATGCTGTGCCCGCCGCTCCGCACCGCGACCGGCAGCTCCTCCTCGCGCGCGAACCGGACCGCCTCGACGACGTCGTCCGCTCCCGTCGCGTACGCGACGAGCGCCGGGTGACGGTCGATCGTCCCGTTCCAGACGATGCGCGCGGCGTCGTAGCCGGGGTCGCCGCGCCGGACGATCTCGCCGGCGAAGGTCTCGTCGAAGCGGGGCCGCGCGCTCACGTGCTTCATCGTATGGATGACACGGACACGGAGGAGAGGTTGATGCGTCTCGCGATCCAGCTGTTCACGCTTCGCACGATCGACGCCGTCGCGGCGTTCCCGACGCTCGCGGCGCAGGGCTACGAGGCGGTGGAGCTCTTCGAGCGGCCCGACGACGCGGACGAGCTGCGCGGGCGACTGGACGACGCCGGGCTCGAGGCATGCGGGTGGCACGTCGGGCTCGAGCGCCTCGAGGGCGAGCTCGACGACGTCGTCGACCAGGCGCGTGTCCTCGGGATCTCGGCACCTCGTCGTCCCGTGGACGGAGCGGCCCGCCGACCGTGCCGGCGCGGAGGCGCTGGCGCAGCGCCTCGCCGGGCTCCGCGATCGCGTCACGGCCGAGGGCTTCTCGCTCGGGTACCACAACCACGGTCACGAGCTCGAGCCGCTCGCGGACGGCACCGTCGTGCTCGACGTGCTGGCGCAGGTCGACGGCCTCGAGCTGGAGCTCGACCTCGGGTGGGCGTGGGCCGCGGGCGCGGATCCCGTCGCGCTGCTTGCCACGCACGCGGGTCGCGTCCCGCTCGTGCACGCGAAGGACTTCGGCGGCGGCGAGAGCAGTGTCCCGGTCGGGGACGGCCTCGTCGGCTACGAGCGGATCGTTCCCGCCATGCGCGACGCCGGCGTCGAGTGGCTCGTCGCCGAGCAGGAGGACATCGCGGGCGACCCGCTCGAGGCGACGGCGCGCTCAGCGGAGTTCCTGCGGCGGCTCCTGTAGCTCGACGGCGCGGCCGAGCTCGGCCGAGTCGCGGATCGCGCACATCACCTCGACGACGTGCGCCGCGCGCTCGGCGCTCGCCGCGTGCGGCCGGTCCTCGCGGATCGCGGCGTCGAGCTCGCGCAGTGCGAGGCCGAAGTCGATGCCGGGACGACGCTCGTACGGGATCGGCTCGGACGCGCCGCCGTAGGCTGCGAACGCGACGTCGGCGTCGAAGTCCTGCCACGACGAGACGAGCACCGACCCCAGGTCGCCGTGGAACTGCATGCCCTGCTGTCGGTCGTCGTGGTGCACGTAGAAGTTCGCCGTGAGCCGCGCGACGGGGCCGTCCTCGAGCTCGAGGATCGCGACGGTGCAGTCCGGCGCGCCGACGTCGAACGGCACTCCCTCGCGGGTCGTCCGGGCGGGCAGCAGGCGGCCGGCCCAGGCGGTGACGCGCCGGACCGGGCCGAAGAACGCGGTGAGGACCGTCAGCGGGTAGACGCCGACGTCGAACAACGGGCCGATCGCGTAGAACGGCTCGGGTCGCGGGTGCCAGGTCTCGATGCGCCCGTGGTTCACCTCGGCGTAGACGAGCCGGATCTCGCCGGCGCGGCCGTCACGGAGCGCTTGCCGCACCGTCTGCAGCGGCGGCCCGAGGAACGTGATCGGCGAGCAGCTGAGCCGCCGGCCGGTGCGGGCGGCGAGGTCGACGAGCCGGCGCGCGTCCGCGCCGTCGAGCGCGAGCGGCTTCTCGCGTGTGGACGTGCTTCCCGGCCTCGAGCGCCCTCGCGGTCACGTCGGCGTGGAGCTCGAACGGCGTCAGGTTGAGGACGCAGTCGACGCGGTCGTCCGCGAGCAGGTCGTCGAGCGTCGCCTGCACCTCGCCGCCCCACTCGGCGACGAAGGCCGGCCGCACGTGCGGCGTCGACATCGGTGGCCGCGACGATCGGCAGCTCGGGGTACGGCGCGAGCGTGCGCGCGTACCGCTGGGCCACGTCCCCGCAGCCGACGATCCCGAGCCGGAGCACGCCTTAGTCTCGCGCGAGCGGCGGCTAGCGGCGGAACTCGACCTCGCGCGAGACCGATCGCAGAGCTGAGGTGGTCGGCCACGGCAACCGCACGCACAGCCGGACGGGTAGTGCGCCATCGTCGGATGCCCACACGCCGGGCTCGGAAGCCGCCTAGCGCGCGGTCGGCGCGCGCCGAGACGACCGCGCGGCGGCCACTGTGTCAGCCGCGGACGCGAGCGCACGCAGCGCGGTGATGACGTTTTCGCGAGGGACCTCGAGCGCTGCTTCGACATCGCGCACGGCACCGAGCCACGCCGGCCGCACCCGCTCCCACCGCCGGCGGCCACCAGCGCTCAAGCCGAGGAGCACGGAGCGGCCGTCCGCGGGGTTCGCGCGGCGCAGCACCAGTCGGCGCCGCTCGAGCGAGCGGAGGCGGTACGTGAGCGTGTTGGGCGCGATGCCGAGCCGGCGGGCAAGCACCGAGGGTGTCACCGGCTCGAGCACGTCGATCTGGTTGAGGACGACAGCGTCCTCGACCGAGAAGGGCGTTCCTTCCAGCGCCGCGGCGAGGATGCCTCCCACTTTCGTGGTCGCCACGTAGAGGAGGAAGAGAGGAGCGTCGGTGAGGGAGTTAACTTCCAATTTGAACTATGTGATTCAAATTTGTACTATCCTGACCGGATGGTACGTCGTCTTGGTCTGACGGTGTTCCTCGCGGTGCTGCTCTGCAGCGGAGCTCGCGCCGCGCGGCCGGCGCTCGTGCAGCCCTTCGACCTGCTGCCGCAAGCGAACGGGACGCTTGCGGTGACGGATCGGCTCCACGGCGCCGTCTACGTCATCGATCCCGCTCGCAAGCGCGGGCGCCGCGCCGCTCACGTCCCGCAGGCACGCGAGCTCGAGCGGCTTCGCGATGGCCGCCTGCTTGTCAGCTCGGGCGCCGACATCCTGGCCGTCGATCTCAGAACCGGCGACAAGCGGCGCTACGCACGCGCCCGTGCGATCCTGCTCGGAATCGCGCGCGCACCCGATGGGACGCTCTACGGCAGCGAGGGCGGAACGACGATCGTCCGCTTCCGTGGGCCCCGGCGGGAGGTCCTCGCGAACGGACTCGACGGTGTACACGGCATTACCGTCGTCCCCGGCGCGCTCGTCCTCGCCGAGTCGTACGCGGGGCGCGTGCTTCGACTCGATCTCGAAACGCATCAGATCGACGTGCTCGCTCACGGACTCGGCAACCCGAGCTTCACGCTGCCGGTCCTCGGCGGGGGCTTCTACATCAGCGAGTTCAGCGGAAACCGCGTCTCGCGCCTGCATCCGGACGGCACGGTCACGACCGTGGCGAAGGTCACTCAGCCGGGCGCGATCGCGCTCGACGCACGACGTCGCATCCTCGGCGTCACGCTCGCCGGAACGATCTTCAGGATCGAGAACCGCCGGGCACGGACGATCTATCCCTAGCGCCCGCGCCACGCGCCACACTCGACTGGCGGCCTCAGACGTTTCAGGGGCGCCGCATCGAACGCGTGCGCGGAGTTGCTCGAACAGATCCGACACCGGCAATCGAGCGAGCCGGACGAACTGCGAACGCCGACTCCCGCGGAAGCGCGAAAGGCGGCCCACTTGGGACAAGTCTTGGGACAACTTCAGCGGAGATCAACTGGATTCGACCCCGCTCGAGCACAAAGGGTCGGTCGAGCCCGAACCTGCCTAACCACAAGAAACGGCTTGTTTCCAGGGGTCTTGGTACCCTGTGGCCTCTCGCCCTCTTAGCTCAGCTGGTAGAGCACCTCCATGGTAAGGAGGGGGTCGACGGTTCGAGTCCGTCAGAGGGCTTTAGAAGTCTGGAAACGGCTCTTTGTCGTGCGTTAAAAGTCGACCCGCAGGATTCGGCCTCCGGTCCCGACCAGCCAGGCGGTCTGCGGGCTCCCGAATGCGACTCCCCAGAAGTCGGTCACACCAGGCAACGTAGTCCACGAGCCGCCCTCGTCGGGTGTCCACGCCGCGCCTCCCGGGCCTGTGACGACGACCGTCCTACCGTGCGGCCTGGCCTTGCCAGCGTCGGCCGCGTAGCTGAGCCCGAAGACGGTTCCGATATTGGGTTGCTGCGGGGTGACCACCCAGGTCTTGCCGCCGTCGCTCGAGGTCGCGGTCTGATCGAACGGCGGGGCCGTTGGATCGAGATCTCCGCCGCCCACCATCCCGTGCTGCCCGTCCCTGAAGGCGACGCTGAACAGGCCCGCGCTCGGCGAACCGCGTAGCGGTGAGTCGTAGGCGTTCCATGTGTCACCGCCGTCGCGGGTGACGAGGACCCTGGACGGGGATGCGCCTCCGGTGACGGCCCACGCGTTGTTCTTTCCATCCGTGGCGACGCAGGTGCCGCTCGACGCGAAGAAGAACTCCCCGGGAAGCGCCGCGGGCTCGTTGCCGGCGATGCTCTCCCACGTCTGTCCGTTCGTCGTTCGCACCACCGGGAATTGCCCGTTCACGGAATCGCTCTGGGCAAAGCCCCGTGTGGGTGTCCAGAAGGCGAAGCAGTCGAAAAATGCGTCCGGATCCTGGTTCTGGAACTGCTGCGACCACGTCGTGCCGCCGTCGGTTGTCTTGTAGATCCGGGAATCGCTGCCCGCGCCGATGGAGAGCAGATACGCGACCGTCTCGCTCACACCCTCGACGTCGCGAAACTGCAGCGACTCGGCACCGGGCACGACACCGGACCTCCACGTCGTGCCGCCGTTGGTCGTTACGGCGAAGGTGCCGCCTCGTCCGCTCGCCCACACCACACGCTTGTTCACGGGGCTCACGGCGATCAGACCCTGCGTCGTGCCGCTGTCCTGCGGCGTCAGCGTCGGCGCGGGTCCAGCGCCCTGATCGGTGGCAGAGCTCTGTGTCGCTCCCACAAGGCCTATGGCCACCACGGTGCAGAGACCGGTGAGACGAAACGCCGACGAACGTCCAAACATGGATCCCCCTTGGAGGCAGCGTCGTGGCCCGCGCGCGGACGGATCAGTCTATATCGAGCTTCCCTATCAGGTGCGCCTGGCGTACGGAGAACAGCGTCGCGTGCGCCGGTAGGCTCGGACTACCGCCCGCTCAACCAACCGGCGTCGCTGCCCGAGGTCGTACCAGGGTCGCACCGGCTTGCAAAACCCGCCGAGACGCGGCTACGACCGAGTCGTTCGAAGCCGCACCACTACGCGGAAGCCGGCATGACTCGACCCCCTCCTCACATGCATGGTAAGGAGGGGGTCGACGGTTCGAGTCCGTCAGAGGGCTCTGCAAAAGTCCTGCATAGTGGGGCTTTCCTATTCAGATCGACTTGCACGTGCTCCAGGGTGCGGTGGGTATGGAGCCGTTTATGGAGCTTTCAGGTCTAGAACACCGCTTTCGACCCCCCGCGGCAACCGTGTGGGAACGCGCCCCCCTTGCTCCACGCCGTCGAGGGCCGGCCACATCCTGAGAGCGGTCTCCGCCCACGAGCGCGAGCTAGTGCCCTCCCACAGCGTCGACACCTCCGGCGACGAGGTCAGCCCTAGCCGGCGGCCCGTCGGGAGTTGACCCGGGTCGGGCCAGATCAAGCCAGCCCGCGCGTTAAGCCCAATAGTCTGATATAAGACTATCTGTGGATCGAGACGATCTTGGCTTCCTGCTCGCCAAGGCGACGCAGCGCTGGAACGAGCTCCTGCAGGAGCGGTTCCGCGCCGCCGGCTGGGGCGAGGTGCGGCCCAGCT
The DNA here is from genome assembly GCA_963733995.1 of uncultured Thermoleophilia bacterium. Lineage (GTDB taxonomy): Bacteria > Actinomycetota > Thermoleophilia > Gaiellales > Gaiellaceae > DATHTC01. The sequence continues at coordinate 8,003 of CAVTFO010000022.1, read as the reverse complement.
ACGGCTCGATCCTGGTGCCGCTGTTCGAAGAGGACGGCCTGCGGATGGGAGAACTCGCGCGGCGGGCGCGGCTGAGCAAGCAGACGATGACGACGATGGTGCGCCTGCTCGAGCGCGAGCAGTTGGTGCGCCGCGAGCCCGACCCCGACGACGGGCGCGCGTTTCGCATCGTCCTCACCGCCAAGGCCCGCAGGTTCGAGCCGGTGGCGGAGCGCACGCTCGCCGAGCTCGGCGCCCTCGCCCGCGACCGGCTCGGCGAACGGCGGCTCGCTTCTGTCAAGCAGGGACTGAAGGAGTGGATCGAGACATGAGGCATCACACAGTCACCACGACGTTCACCACGCCCCCCGACGAGGTCTTCGCCTACCTCGCCGACATCGAGAAGCTGCCGGAGTGGGCAACCGAGTTCGCGCGCGAACTGACGACTCGTCGACGGCCGGCACAAGGTCGTGAACGGGCTCGGCGAGTTCTTCTTCGAGATCCACGCCGACCCACAGTCAGGCGTGATCGACATGCTCGCCGGCCCCACCGAAGACGCCCTCCTCTGCTTCCCCACCCGCGTCGTCGCCACCCCAGTGGGCGGCAGCGCCTTCACTTTCACCATGTTCCAGGCACCCGGCCAGCCCGACGAGCAATTCGAGAACCAGCACGCCTCGCTGCTCCGCGAGTTCGAGAACCTGGAGCGACGCTTCGGCTCGGCGAGCTAGCTGACCCACCCGCAGATGTATTTCAATGTGGCTACGCGGACCGGTCGGCACGAGCCTGCGCTCCAGTAGGCTAGCGCAGCGCGAACGGAAGCGGCGCTACGGTGTCGAGATTGCCGATCAGCCCGCGGGCAGCGTGAAGCACACGCGGGCGCCGCCGCCCTCGCGATCCTCCGCCCAGATCCTGCCCCCTTGAGCCTCGACGAGCCCGCGGGCGATCGCGAGTCCGAGGCCGGCGCCCCGAGACGAGCGCGACTGATCCCCGCGCCAGAAACGCTCGAACATCCGCTCCCGCGCTTCAGCATCGAGACCCTCACCGGTGTCCTCCACTGCGACCTCTACCTCACCGGCCCGCGGCTCGACGCGAACGGCGACCGCGCCATCGGTCGGCGTGTGTCGCAGCGCGTTCGTCAGAAGGTTCATGAGCACGCGCTCTACCTTTTCGGGCGCGAAGCGCGCGGTGACGTCGTCCTCGACCTCCGCCGCAAGCGTGACGTGGCGCGACCGCGCCTCGGCTTCAACGCTGCGGATGCTGCTCGAGATCACCGGCGCCACCGGAAGGCGGTGCATCTCGAGCGTGAGAGCACCCGCGTCGATGCGCGCGAGCTCGAAGAGGTCGTCGACGAGCAGCGAAAGGATTCGTACCTGCTCGCGGAGGACAGGGACGTACTCGGCGGGGTCGCCGAGACCGTCCTCGAGCGCCTCGAGCATCGCCTGCATGTTGGCGAGCGGCGTGCGCAGGTCGTGGCTCGCCCAGGCAACGAGCTCGCGTCGCGTGTCGAAGAGGCGGCCGAGATTTGCACCCATCTCGTTGAATGACGCGGCCAGCTCGGCGACTTCCGCCGGCCCTCCTTCGGGAGCCCGCGCGTCGAGGTTCCCCTGCGCGAACTCGACGGATGCCTTGCGTACGCGGTCGATCGAATCGGCGATCGACCGCGCCACGCAGGAGCGCCGCGACGAGCGCCGTCAACGCCGACGCGGCGGTAACGGCGAGGATCTTCACGTCGTCGCCCATGTGAAACATCACCCATCCCGACGCGAGCACCGCGCCCAGTGGGAGCAAGACGGCGAGGACCGCGAGGCCGGCGAGCTGCAGCCGAACGGTGGGGAGCAGACGAAGAAGGGCTGCGAGTGCGAGCCCGATCCCGAGGGTTGCGAGAGCGACGATGAGTGCGTTCGCGATCATGCCGCCAGCCTGTATCCGATGCCCCACACCGTCTCCAGGTACCTCGGCTCGGACGGATCGTCCTCGACCTTCTCGCGCAAGCGCCGTACGTGGACGGTCACGGTTCCCGTGTCGAATGCGGCCGTGTACCCCCACACGCTCGCCATGAGCTGGTCTCTCGAGAACACCCGGCGTGGATGGCTGGCGAGGAACCAGAGCAGGTCGAACTCCTTCGCCGTGAGGCGCAGCTCGACGCCGGCCTTGCGGACCTCGCGCGTGGCCCGTTCGAGCTCGACGTCACCGAACTCCAGGCGCTCTGCCGACTCGTCGGCACGATCGGACCGTCGCAGGACGCTCTTGACCCGCGCGGCGAGCTCGCGCGGCGAGAACGGCTTCGTCACGTAGTCGTCCGCGCCGAGCTCCAGGCCGACGATCCGATCGGCCTCCTCGCCGCGGGCGGTGAGCATGATCACCGGAAGCTGCGACGTCGACCGGATCCAACGGCAGAGCTCGAGGCCGTCCGTTCCCGGGAGCATCACGTCGAGCACCACGAGATCCGGGGAGGTTCGAGCGAGCGCGTCGCGGGCGGCATCGCCGTCGCCTGCCTCGAGCGTTCGGTACCCCTCGCGCTCGAGGTAGCGGACGACCACCTCGCGCACGATCGGCTCATCGTCGACGACGAGAACGGTCTTCACCGTCTAAGTGTGCCTCCGGTGCCGTGTCGCAACCATCTAGACGCGGACGACGAACCAGCCGTCGACGTTGTCGCAGAGAACCGTGTTCGGCGGGTCGTTGTGGTACGCGTACAGAGGCAAGCCTCGGAAGGTGACCTGCAGCCGGCCGTCGGCGCGCTTGACCACACCGAACTTCCCCTTCACGCCGCGCATCGTCGGCGGCACGGCTGCGCGCGACTTGACGACGAGCGGCGGCCACACGCGCGCGCACGCACCCGTGCAGCGGATCTTCCCGCCGGCGCGCTTCTCGACGCTCCAGTAGTAGAGCGGGAGCTTGTTCTTGCTCTGCAGGATGTCGCCGAACGAGCGGTTCTTCACCTTGACCGCCGGCGGCTTCGGATTCGCGTCGGCGAGCGACATCGCCGCCGGAGCGGCGAGGAGTGCGATCAGCAGCGATCGCGGCGGCTGCGAGCGTCAAGCGACGAGCGATGGTTCATGTGCCCTCCTGCGCTGTCGGGATCTCGGGTCTCGGCGAGGGTCGCACGCAAACCTTGCGCAGTCCTTACGAGGCGATTGCGCCGGTGTAACGCGAGCCACGTCGCGCCACGAGTTCACGAACCGTTCATCTGGATGCGAGCAATGCGAAAGACGCGCGTCCTACGGTCGCGGGAAGTCCATCAACAGGAGGAGTGACGCCCATGAAGCGATTCGCCGCGATGCTCGTAGTGCTGGCCTGTGCGGCCGCCGTCGCGCTTCCCGCGCTCGCCGCCGACGGCCCCGTGAAGACGTTCTCGCAGGACGTGACGCTCGGCTTCTATCGCGGGCAGGTCGTCTCGTACCTCGACTTCGGCCCGGTGAAGCTGCGAGCCGGAAACAAGGTCGCACCGATCTGGGCGTTCACGAACGGCGACGAGGGCCAGCGGAACATCATCGACACCGTGCCCGGACGCAAGGACTACACGCCCCTGTGGGCGGTGAACCTCGTCACCTGGAAGGCGAACGAGACGCCGCGCGTCCTTCGCTCGGCAGCCGCCGTGCGCGCCGCGCAGCGTGCGGGCGACGTGACCGATCAAGGCGATGCCGATCGTCGTCAACTGCCCGGTGCTGTAACCGGGAGCCTTGCGGAAGCCTGGCGGAGGGTGTGTCGCGACGACTCGCGTTCACCCTCCTCGGGCGGTCCTCTCGGCCGATGCCGGTGATCTTCCGCGCAGCCGACGGATCTAGCGGCTCGGAGCGGAGATCGAGTGTTGCTACCCGAAACGGTGGCGGACCGCCACGCGCATCGCCTCACCGGCGAGCGCGATGGCGATGACCAGCGCGGCCGCGGGGTCGGCCCACCACCAGTCGAGCAAGGAGTTGGCCAGAAGTGCGACGAGTGTGATCGCGGCGAGAGCGGCAGCGGCGAGGGTGAGAACACCGTCACCGCGAAGAGCCGGACTGCCGAGACGGCCGGCGATGCGCAGCTTCATGACCCCAAGCACCGGCAACACCAGCAGGGAGATCGCGGCGATGCCGAAGCCGAAGGCCGACGACTCGGGATGCGAGCCGTTCGACCAACGCGCGAACGGCCTCGAAGCCGACGTAGACGCGCCACGACGAGCATCGCGACGATGACCCATGTCTGAGCTCGGCGCTCGAGGTGCTCCGCTGCGACTGGATCGCTTCGTTCCTTCCGAAATCTCCACACGAGCACGACCGAGGCGGACGAATCGAGCAGGCGTTCAGAGCGAACCCGGCGAGCGCAAGGCTGCCCGTCGTGAGGCCGACGACCAAGGCAGTCGCCCCGACAACACCGTTCCATACGATCGTGAAGTACGAGAGCCGAAGAGCGGAACCGACGAGCGAGTGACGCTCGATGTCGGTGAGCGGGCGAAATCGGAAAGCACGAGCGCCTCCAGCCGGTCGTTGACGAGTTGCCGACCAGGCTTCCCGGCGCACCAAGGTGACTTATACCGCGTCCGACAGCGATCTGCTCCGCGACTCAGCACCGAACGTCGAAGCGTTCCCGATGCTGCCGCGAAGTGAGTTGCGGCTCGCCCTCGATCGCTGATCAGAGAGATAGGGCAGCGTCGTGTGCGCGAGCGTCCTCTCGCCTGAGCGGGCTTTCCTCTCTCGCCTGAGCGGGACGAGCATTTCGACCCCCTCTCTACATGAACGGGGTCACCCCTCTTGTCGGGAGACTGCGGCGCTCCCGAATCCGTCTTCTCATCAGGGATCCGGCCACCGGGATGGAGCGTTTATGGAGCCTAGCGGTCGCAACCAGTGGCAACCGGTGGCAAATGGGAGCGCCCCGAAAACGGCTCAAACAAGCCAAAACCGTTGCCACCGGTTGCGACCAGTTGCGGATCGGAGCGCATGGTAAGGAGGGGGTCGACGGTTCGAGTCCGTCAGAGGGCTTCGAAGAAGGGCCTCGACAGCAGACGCCGAGAGAGGGCGAGGCGCCACGGCCTCGCTTCGATGGAGGGCGGCCGTCACCCAGGCTCGGGCAAGACGGACAGGATCGTGGCCGCTCGGCGACGCCTACCCCGAGAGTCCGAACGGGCTCCCCTCGGAATCCCTACAGATCGCCCAGCGCTCCCCCGGGTGCACAACGTGCCCGCCAAGCTCAACAACACGCTCGAGAGCAGAGGACATGTCCGCCACCCGAAAGTAGGGCAGCGAGAACCGATCGCCCGGCCCGCGCCCGCGCTCGTGTAGCCCGAGCGCCGGCCCGTCGCCATGGCTCTGCAAGCCCTGGCCCTCCGAGGCGCTCCGCCCATCGAGAGCCAACCCGAGCAGCCCTTCCCAGAACTGCCGCGCCCGCGCAAGGTCATCGGCCGGAAACTCGATCAGATCGATCGGCATCACCCATTCAGCCTATGCCGCCTTGCGCCGGTTCGCCGCTACCGTCGGACGGTGACCACCGCCGCCGAGATCCTCACCTCCCGCTTCGGATACACAGCGTTCCGCCCGGGCCAGCAACAAGTCGTCGAGTCCTTGCTCGCCGGCCGCTCCGCCCTCGCCGTCTTCCCGACCGGAGCGGGGAAGAGCCTCTGCTACCAGCTGCCCGCGCTGATGCTCGAAGGCGTGACGGTCGTCGTGTCGCCGCTGATCGCGCTGATGAAGGATCAGATCGACCTGCTCGCGCGCCAGGGCGTCGACGCGGCGCGGCTCGACTCGAGCCTCGCCGCGAATGAGGTGCGGGCCGTTTCCGGCCGCCTGCGCGACGGAAGCCTCAAGCTGCTGTACGTCGCGCCCGAGCGCTTCAACAACGAGCGCTTCCTCGCGCAGCTCGGTCAGACGAAGATCGCGCTGTTCGCGGTCGACGAGGCGCACTGCATCTCGGAGTGGGGCCATAACTTCCGCCCCGACTATCTGAAGCTCGCGGCGCGCGCACGCGAACTCGGCGCTGAGCGCGTGCTCGCGCTCACGGCGACTGCGACCCCCGCGGTCGTCGCCGATATCCGCGCTGGTTTCGGGATCGAGGAGCGCGACTCCGTCGTCACCGGTTTCTACCGACCGAACCTCACGTTGCTCACTACGCCGGTCGACGCACGTGAGCGCGACCATGCGCTGATCGACCGCCTGCGCGAGCGCGCGCCCGGCTCGACGATCGTCTACGTCACGTTGCAGCGCACGGCGGAGCGTGTCGCTGCCCTGCTCGTGGCGGCAGGCCTGCCCGCGCGGGCCTACCACGCGGGCATGAACGCTGATGACCGCGTCGAGGTGCAGGAGTGGTGGACACACTCGGACGCGAACATCGTCGTCGCGACGATCGCGTTCGGGATGGGGATCGACAAGGCCGACGTGCGCTACGTCTACCACCTCAACCTGCCGAAGGGCCTCGAGTCGTACTCGCAGGAGATCGGCCGCGCCGGACGCGACGGCGAGCCGTCGATCTGCGAGCTCTTTGCGTGCCGCGACGACGTGCCGACGCTCGAGAACTTCGCGTTCGGCGACACGCCGACCCCCGAGGCGATCGCAGGCCTGCTCGACGACGTGTTCGCGCACTCGCAGGGCGAGCAATTCGCCGTCTCGGAAAACGAGCTCTCGTCACGCCACGACGTACGGCCGCTCGTGCTGAAAACGATCCTGACCTACCTCGAGCTCGACGGCTTCCTCGCGCAGGGCACGCCGTTCTACGCGGGCTACAGCGTACGTCCGACAAGCGGCGAGTGGGACGGCGTCTATGCGGCCCTCGACCCAGACCGCGCCGACTTCCTGCGACGTGTGCTGGCAAGTGGCAAGGAGGGGCGCATCTGGACGGGCGTCGACCCCGATGCAGTGCCTGACGAGGAACGTGAGCGCGTGGTCAAAGCGCTCGGCTACCTCGAGCAGCGGGGGCTGGTCGAGCTGAAGGTCGCCGACGTGCGCCAGCGCTTCACGCTGCTAAAGCAGCCGCCGTCGCTCGACGAGTTGCGCGACCGCCTCGCCGAGCGCTTCGACCGCCGCGAGCAGTCAGAGGCGGAGCGGATCGAGCGAGTCGTCGCCCTCGTCGAGCACGATGGCTGCCAGGTGCAGTCGCTCGTCGGCTACTTCGGCGAGACCCGTGCCGAGCCGTGCGGCCACTGTTCGTATTGCCTGACCGGATCGGCCCAAAGCCTTCCGGAGCCGGCTGCGACCCCGGAACTCGAGCTAGACCGAGCCGTCCTCGACGAACTGACGGCCGAGCATCCAACGGCGCTCGGAACGCCCCGCCAGCGAGCCCGCTTCCTCTGCGGCCTCTCGAGCCCCGCCACAACGAAGGCCAAGCTTTCGCGCCATGCCCTTTTCGGCGCCCTGGCCGAACAGCGCTTCGCGGATGTCCTTGCCCTGAGCTAACCCCCTACGCCGCCCCCCGATTCGATGAAACCATGAGCGTCATGCGTCTCATCGCCCTGTCCCTCGCGCTCGTCTTCGCGCTCGCAGCCTGCGGCGGCAACGACGGAACCCAGGAGCGGGCAGGCGGAAGCGCGTCGACCGCGACCCCGGCGACGACGGCGACCGACGAATCGTCCGCGACCGAGGACGCCCCCGCCGCCCTCGCGCGTCGTCCCGAGGGGGAGGAAGGACTCCACATCCCGCCGCAGCGGGCGCAGATCGTCGCCGACGAATCGGACTTCGGGCGCGTCCTCTTCGATGCGAACGGCCAGGTCATCTATGTCTTCGAGATCGACGGGCCGAGACCAGTCGAACTGCACGAGCGCCGAGTGCGTCACGGCGTGGCCTCCGGTACTCACGGAGGAGCAGCCACGGCCGGCGCGGGTGCGACGCCGGACTGCTCGGGACGATCCGGCGCGACGACGGGAACCCTCCAGGTCACCTACGACCAGCGACCGCTCTACTTCTACGAGCACGAGCGACCCGGCGAGATCACGTGCCACAACGTCGACCTCCACGGCGGTCTCTGGTGGGTTGTCACGCCGAGCGGCGATCCCGTCAGCTGAGCAGCGGCGCGCGACGCAGACCTGTCGCGGACGGAAGCATCACGCGGAGGCTGCT
>CAVTFO010000021.1:0-389836 GCA_963733995.1 uncultured Thermoleophilia bacterium | reverse complement strand
GATCGTCGTGACGGTTCGACACCGCGGGCAACTCGCGACTCCTCGAGGCTGGGAGCGAGCGCTACGCCGGCGCGTTCGCTCCTGAGCGTCTCGTTCCCGACCTCGTGCGGGTGGGAGGCACCCACCGTCCTCCTGACCACATCACCGACGTTCGGGTGGGTCCTGGGCCTACAGCCGCAGGGAAGACTGTCTGCATGCCAATGGAAGCGGTGATCCAAATCGACACGCCGCGGCTGTTGCCGCACCTCCTGAACCGGCTGCGGGCCGCCGGCTTCTCGGTGCAGCCGGTCGGCCTGCACGCGGGCCGGGTCGTCGACCTGCGGGCTGCGGACGCGGACGTTGGACGAGGCGTTGTGCGAGCTCCGCTTCTTCCTCAATGCGTGGGCCACCGCCCACGGCGACGTCGCGGTCACCGTCCGGCGCGCAGCCTGACGGCCGCGCCCGCGCTCAGGCCGTCAGGGCGGCGGGGCGCAGCACCGGATTCTCGATCAGCTGGTGCTCGTATGCCAGACGCACGGCTTCGGTGCGGCTCCGGACCTGCAGCTTGCGGATCATGTTCGTCAGGTGGTACTTGATCGTCTGGTCGGAGAGCCAGAACTCGCGTGCCGTGTCCCTATTCGACTCTGGCCTCCCGCGAGCGCACAAAGAATTTCGATCTCGCGCGGAGTGAGGTCCCACGGAGGACTCCATCGACGGGCAGCGGGACGGCTGTTTCCGGATGCGAGGAAGACATTGCCGGCCACCGCCTGGCGAACGACCGCGGCCCGATCCGCCGGGTCGATCGTCTTCTGGATGAAGCCGACCGCACCTCGGGCGAACGCGGCGTCGACCGCGGCCGGATCGTCGCTGCCCGAGAAGATGATCGCCTTGACCGAGGGGTGGCGCTCGCGGGGGCGACTCGAGGCAACGAAGGCCGTCCATGCCCGGCATTCGCAGATCGAGCAGCGCCACGTCCGGTGACGTGCGATTGACGAGGGGCAGAACTTCCTGGCCGGCCGTTGCCTCGCCGACGATCTCGATGTCGGGCGCGTCGCTGAACGCGATGCGCATCGCGGCCAGCATCAGCGGGTGGTCGTCTGCAATCAGCAGCTTCAGGCGCATGTCGGATCCACCTCCCCTGACTCGACGGCCTGGGACGACTCCGTCGTGCCGTTGAGCAACTCGTACACCCGAGCGCGCCAGAGACCGACTGCTTCGGCAATCGCGCGGATCGAAGCGCCATCCGAGCGTCCGGCACGCGCGACGGCGGCCGCGTCCGCGCGCGCATTCGCCAGGTCGGCGAGCAGGCGATCGACCTGGAGAGCGCGCCGTTCGAGAGCTCGTCTCCGCACCGCGCTCAATTCGAGCCGCGGTCTGCCGACGTTGCTGACAGGGGTGCTGGTGTCGTTCATGTCCTCGACATTGTGTCGGTGCGGCGAACCAAAATGACTGACACGTTCGTGTCCATTGGTCGTCCTCTGGTGTGACGTACGCAGAACCACACATCGGGGCGGTTGGGACGTCGTCGCACGCGCAAGAGCGTGCGTTACGTCTTGCCGTGGCCATACCGGCTCGTTGACAACCCCCTGCGACCGTGGTCAGATTGCGCCTCTGCGGTCGAGATGAGGAGGTGGGTCTGGTGAGGAAGGCGCTGCTTGCGCTGCTGCTTGCCGCTGTCTGTGCGCTCATGTTCCAGACAGCTGTGTCCGCCGGCGTTGCGCCGCCGACGGCGAAGTCGCACGGGGCGAGCCTCGGCGAGTGGGCAAAGCGGTTCTTCGCGTTCGACGGAGCGATTCCGGTTGTCAACGGTTCCCATCCCGCGCTGGAGGATGGCGCTGTTGACTGCAGCCGGGGCCAGGCCGGGAAGGTGTGGTTCCTGGAAACAGCACCGAGCCTGGAAGGCGACTTCGAACGGCGCTGCACGATCCCGACCGGGACAGCGCTGTACGTGCCGGTCTTCCAGTGGGTCTGCTCGCCAGAGATCTTCGCGGGCGAGCCGCTCGCCGACTGTCTCGCGCAGGCGGACGGCGCCTTCGCCGACGTCGAGCTCAGCTTGTCGGTCGACGGCAAGACATTGGACGATGCCGCGCTCGAGGCCTACCGGGCGGAGACGGGGCCCTTCACGCTTCCGCTCGCGGCGGACAACTTCTGGAGTTCGCCTTCGGCGTCGAGCTCGGGTCGTCGATCAGCTTCGCCGCCGACGCGATCGGTGCGATCGTCTCGCCGCTCTCGGTGGGGACGCACACAATCGTCGTCTCCGCGTCGTCAGAGCAGTTCGGGTTCGACGGTGAACTCACCTACGTGATCACCGTCGCTCCGAACGGGAAGAAGTAACGCGCCTAAGGCCGGGCGCCCTTGTGGGCGCCCGGCCGTCGCTCGCCGTCGCCGTCAATGCCTGCGACCGACTAGTCGTTTGGGGTCAGCCGCAGAGTTCGACGACGCGGTCGCTGACGCGCTCGCGCAACGCCTCGTCCTCTGCGGCTGCACTCTGGGCCTCGGCGAACTCATCCGCTGTCAGCTCCGAGTCCTGCTGGGCCCGCTCATAGGCCGCCTGTTGCTCCGCCTCGGTCTGAAACGCCGTCGACTGCACGACGCAGAGCGCCTGCGCCGGCGCGTCGACGTACGCGGTCGCCACCTCCGGGTCGAGCGAGTCCGACAGAGTGAGAGCCGCAGCCCGACGCGACAGCTGCAAGCACGCCTACTACCAGCAGCCGCCGCATCAGCTGACGGTCAAGCGTGAGGGTTCCAGGGAGACGCTCCCTTCGGTCTTCCGTAGAGCAGGTCGGGCTCGACCTCGTAGCTGCCGGGCGACCAGCGTGCCCGTGTCGATCTTGAGGCTCGCGTGGTCGGTCTCGCCGACCGACAGCGTCGAGTCCGCGGCGAACCCGCTGTAGCTGCCGTCGTTCGGGTAGCTCACCGTCGCGCCGGCGGGTGGCCTCAGCGGTCAGCCGGGCGTCGGTTACGCCCGGTTTGTTCGCCTTGTAATCGACGTCGATCCATCCGGCGGAGCCGGCCTGGATCGGGCCGGCAGTGTTCGTCAGCTGCTCGACCGTCAGCCCGGTGGCCTCAACGACCGGAAGGGTGACGTCCACCTTCTGCTTCTCCTTCTTTCCCGTCGAGCTGGTACTCGACGTTCAGCTTGACCTGCCTGTTTCCGAGCCCGATGTCGTCGCCGACCTGCACCTTGATCGACGAATAGTCGGTGTCCCCCGCTAGCAACGTGGATTGCTTGTACAGCGACGAGAGGCTGCCTGTGTTCTCCGGGTAGCTGAAGCTGATCCCCGTCGGGATCGGCTGAACGACGGTCAGCTCGAACGAGGTTGCGTCTTCCGACGCGCCCCGCCAGAGCGTCGAGACCCAGGCGGTTTGGCCGGGGTTGACCGCCGGGAGCGTCGTAGTGACCAGTGTGATGTCGTCCGTCGGCTTCGCGGCGATCGCCGCACCGGAGAGAGCGAACAGGCCAAGCGCAGCGAGTGCTGCGAGAGGGCGGGTAAGGCGATTCACGTCGTGGTCTCAACGAGGTGCTCTGCCCGTGAGCCTACAGCCGCGGAGCGGCCTGTTCGGGTTGCGTCCGCCGGCTCAGCGGGGCAGGGGCGCCGGTGCCAACTCCGTCTCCGACCGTTGGCTGAACGCCGCGCCGCGTGGGATCGTGCCCCAGCCTGGCCGACGGCCGAGCAGCACGAGCCCGGTAGCCCAGAGACGCCAGAGCGCGTTCAGCGGCCGGTACCGAGAAGCTCGAGGAGGCCCCAGCCGACGAGCACCATCAGGTCGCGCACCGTGTAGCGGCGGAACCCGACCTCTTCGATCAGGATCGCGCCGGCGGTCTGCAGCTGCCCGGCGAGCAGCATGACCACGAACAGCGCGACCGCATACGTCCAGACGATCGTGTGCAAGCCGACGAGCACGACCACGAGCACCATCCCTGTCAGTTGCAGCAGGGGCCCGGCGGCCTCGAAGAGGAGCGCGTACGGCAGCGACCAGAGCCCGACCGCGCCGAAGCGCCGGCGGCCGATCATGCTCCGGTGGATGCGCAGGTTGTCGCAGAGACCGACATGCCAGCGGATCCGCTGCCCGCGTAGCGGGCCGAGCGCTACCGGGATCTCCGTCCAGGCGTTCGCATCGGCGGCGTGGACGATCCGGGTGCCCGGCCGCTGCGGGCGCAGCTGATGGTGCAGGCGCAGTACGAGCTCCATGTCCTCGCCGAGCGTCTGCAGCGACAGCCCGCCGCTGTCCCGGATCACGTCGCGCCGGAAGACGCCGAAGGCGCCAGAGATGATCGCCAGTCCGTTCAACGCCGACCAGGCGATCCGCGCGCCGAGGAAGCTGCGCAGATACTCGGCGGTCTGGCTCGCTTCCGTGCCGCCGCGAGCGACATGCGGGACGGCGACCGCGTTGTGCTCGATCAGCGCCCCGTTTGCGACGCGGACGCTGCCACCGACCGCCACGACGTTGTCCGGGTCGGCGGCGAACACCTCGACGATTCGCTTCAGCGCGTCCCGTTCGAGCAAGGTGTCCGCGTCGACGATCGCGACCAGTTCCTTGTGGGCGACGTTCAACCCGGCGTTGACCGCATCCGACCGGCCGCCGTTTTCCTTCTGCAGAACACGCAGGCGCGGGTCGCTCCGGCTGATGAAGTAGCGCAGGACGGGCTGAGTTGGGATCTTCATCCGGTCGCCGACCGGTAGCTCGACCAGGTCGAAGGCGGCGTCGAGCGCCGCCGTCGTCCCGTCCTCCGATCCATCGTCGACGATCACGACCTCGAGCGGGTCGTAGTCGGCCGCGAGCAGCGCCCGCGCGCTTGACGCGATCAGGGGCGCCATGTTGTAGGCGGGAGCGATCAGGCTGATCCCCGGCCGGTACCGCCGCTCGGGCGGGGCGAACATCCTGCCGCGCTCGACCCCGGTCAGCACCGTCTCGTACAGCGAACGGCAGATCAGGCCGAACGTCGTGACCGCGTAGAAGATGAAGTAGAGGAAGAGCGCGAACGACAGCCAGAAGAGCACCACTTCGACCATTCAGACCCCGCCGACCGAGTCCATGACCAGCGCCCGCTCGATCGGCCATGACTGCGCTGAACGGGCAAGTGCCCGCTCGGCGGCGGCAGCGGCGACAGGACGGCGGGCCAGACGGACGAGCGACTCGCCGGCCGCGACTGCGGTATCCCGGTCAGGGTCGAGCAGCGCGTTCACCGCGAGCTCGACCGCCTGCGGGTCGTCGTAGACGCCGAGGGCGCGGGTTGCCGCCACGCGCACTGTCGCGACCTCGTCGCGGGAGGCCCGCGCCAGACCGCCGGGCAGTGTGCTGCCGCCCACCTGCCCGAGTGCTTCCGCGGCGGCTGCCCGCACCGGCGCTTCCGGCGCTGCGAGAAGCGGTGACAGCTCCGCGCGCGCCTGTTCGGGCTCGCACGCCGCGGCGACGCCGTAGCAAGAGGCAACCCGGACCGACTCGTGCTCGGACCGGAGCGCGCCGGCGAACGTCGGGGCGGCGGCAGCGCCGAACGAGAGGAGCGCGTCGTAGACGACGCCCGGCGGGACGCGGCCCGGAACTCGGAACAGCTCACCGAGCCGCGGCAGCACCTGCGGCTCGCCGATCCGCCCGAGCGCCATCACCGCCGTCTCCCGCACGTAGCGGCTGCGGTCGCCGATCCTTCCGATCAGCACAGGAACCGTCTCCTCCGCGCCGGCCCAGCCGAGCGTTCTGACCGCGAGCGCGCGCCGCCACGGGATCCGGCTCCGGGTCTGGCGGACGAGCAGGTCGATCGCTCCGACCTCGCGCAGCACCTCCAGCATCTGGCGGCGTTCGTCCGGCGTAGCCGGACGGAGGCGCTCGATCAGGGCGGCCGCGGCAAGCGGCCGTTCCAGCTCGTCGAAGCCGTCAAGCTGGGATCGGAGCCACAGCCGGTCGCGGAAGCCAGGAGGATGGTCGAGCTTCGCCATGACCTCGTCCAGCTGTGCCTGGAAGCGCCGCTCCCGGCCTCCGCGCACGTACTGGCGTATGCGGCGCGCGTGCACGAGCACGATCAGCAGTACGTTCAGCGCCACCAGAACGAGCGTGATCGCGAGCAAGCTCTCCCAGAGCCACGGGGAGGACGGCTCTGCGGAGAGGAGCGGCGCCGTCATCCTTCAGAGACGGTAACGGCGCACCGTCTGCGCGTCCATTCGGCGAACGCGCGTCCTGCGAGGCAAGCAGTGGAGGGCCGCCCTACTGGGCGGCCCTCCACGCGCGTGTCGCTTGCTGCTAGCTAGCTGCAGCCGGTGTTCGTGCCGCAGTCGCGGCACGTGTAACACGAGCCCGTGCGCACCATGCTGCCGCCGCACTTGGCGCACTCGACCGCGTCCTCCCAGGTGTTGAAGAGGGCGGTCTGGCCCTTCGGCGGCGCCTCGGCGGCCGGCGCCGCGGCCTCGCCTGACGCATAGGCCTGTGCGAGCCGTGCCTTGACCTCGGCGGTGAGGATCCCCGCCTCCTCCTGCTGCTCGGAGGTGAGGAACTTCTTCCCCATCCAGCGGAAGATGTAGTCGACGATCGACTTCGCGACCCGGATGTCGGCGTCGTTCGTGAGGCCGCTCGGCTCGAAGCGCATGTGGCTGAACTTCGAGACGTAGACCTCGAGCGGGACGCCGTACTGGAGCCCGAGGCTGACCGAGATCATGAACGAGTTCATCAGGCCGGCCAGCGTCGTGCCTTCCTTGGCGATGTCGACGAAGATGTCGCCCGGGGTGCCGTCCTCGAACAGGCCGACGTGGATGTAGCCCTCGTAGTCGCCGACCTTGAACTTGCGGCCGACCTCGATGCGATCCTCCGGCACCCGCCGCCGCTTCGGCTGCGCCGCCGGCGCGATCGGGGCGAGTGTCGGCAGCGTCGCGAGGCTCTTGTCGGCCGAGCCGGAGAGCGGCTGGGCGACCTTGCAGTTGTCGCGGTAGATCGCGATCGCCTTGACGCCGAGCTGCCACGACTCGATCAGAAGCTGCGACACGTCCTCGACGGTCGCCTCCTCGGGCAGGTTGACCGTCTTCGAGATCGCGCCCGAGATGAACGGCTGCACCGCTCCCATCATCTTCACGTGACCCATGTAGTGGATCGCGCGATCGCCGATCGCGCAGTCGAAGACCGGGTAGTGCTCGCTCTTCACGTACGGGGCGCCGACGATCGTGTTCCGCTCGTCGATGAACGCCACGACCTCCTCGGCCTCGCTCGGCGCGTAGCCGAGCTTGTCGAGGGCCATCGGCACGGTCTTGTTCACGATCGTGATCTCGCCGCCGCCGACCAGCTTCTTCGACTTGACGAGCGAGAAGTCCGGCTCGACCCCGGTCGTGTCGCAGTCCATCATGAAGCTGATCGTCCCGGTCGGGGCGAGCACGGTCGCCTGCGCGTTCCGGTAGCCGCTGACCTCGCCCTTGTCGAGCGCGTCGTCCCAGGCCTGGCGGGAAGCCGAGAGCAGGTCGTCGGGCACCGAGTCGGAGTGCTGGATGTTCCCGACCGCTGCGCGGTGCTTCGCGATCACGCCGATCATCGCGGCCGCGTTCGGCCGGTAGCCGGCGAACGGGCCCATCCGGCGGGCGATCTCGGCCGACTTGCGGTACGCGCGGCCGGTCATCAGCGCCGTGATCGCCGCAGCGTAGGCGCGGCCGTCGTCCGAGTCGTACGGGAAGCCCCGCGCCATCAGGAGCGCGCCGAGGTTCGCGTAGCCGAGCCCGAGCTGGCGGTACGCTTTCGCGTTCCCGTCGATCTCGGGCGTCGGGTACGACGAGTAGCCGACGCAGATCTCCTGCGCCAGGAACATCACGTCGACCGCGTGCTCGAAGGCGGTGACGTCGAACTCGCCGTCCTCGCGCCGGAACTTCATCAGGTTGAGCGAGGAGAGGTTGCACGCGGAGTCGTCGATCGACATGTACTCCGAGCACGGGTTGGACGCGTTGATCCGGCCGGTGTTCGGGAGCGTGTGCCACGCGTTGATCGTCGTGTCGTACTGGACGCCCGGGTCGGCGCACTGCCAGGCCGCCTCGGCGATCTGGCGCAGGAGCTGGCGCGCGTCGGTCGACTCGACCACCGTGCCGTCGGTGCGCGCGGTCAGGTTCCACTCCTTGCTCTCCAGCACCGACTCCATGAAGGCGTCGCTGACGCGGACCGAGTTGTTCGCGTTCTGGTACTGGATCGAGCCCCAGTCCGGCGAGTCGAGCGACATGTCGTAGCCGGCCTGCTCGAGGACGCGCGCCTTCCGCTCCTCCTTGGCCTTGCACCAGATGAACTCCTCGATGTCGGGGTGGTCGACGTCGAGCACGACCATCTTGGCCGCGCGCCGCGTCTTCCCGCCCGACTTGATCGTCCCCGCCGACGCGTCCGCGCCGCGCATGAAGCTGACCGGGCCGGACGCGTAGCCGCCCTTCGAGAGCTGCTCCTTCGAGCTCCGCAGCTTCGAGAGGTTGAGGCCCGAGCCGGAGCCGCCGCGGAAGATGACGCCCTCGCGCCGGATCCAGTCGAGGATCGACTCCATCGAGTCGTCGATCGAGAGGATGAAGCAGGCCGAGCACTGCGGCTTCTCCTCGAAGCCGACGTTGAACCAGACCGGCGAGTTGAAGGACGCGTACTGGTTGACCAGGATCGCCTTCAGCTCCGCCTCGAACGTGTCGGCCTCCTCCGTGTCCGCGAAGTAGCCGCCCGCCCGGCCCCAGCCGCCGATCGTGTCGACGACACGGCCGATCATCTGCTTGACGCTGCGCTCGCGCTCCGGAGAGCTGAGCCGCCCGCGGAAGTACTTCTGCGCGACGATGTTCGTTGCGGTCTGCGACCAGAAGCGCGGGAACTCGACGTTCCGCTGCTCGAAGGCCGGCCCGTCCTTGCCCGGGATGATCGCGTCGCGGAGCTCCCATTCGATCTCGTCGAACGGGTCGCGCCCCGGGATCGTGAAGAACCGCCCCGGCGTCACCGACGCCGTCTCCTCGACGACGACGTTCACGAGCTCCTCCGGTGCGGCTGCTGCGTCCTGCACTGGTTCCTTGGTCTGCTTTGCGGTCGCCATTCTCGTCCTCTCACCTTCGGCTTGTACGGCGCTCGCAGGTCGGCTTTCTGCGGGCCACTGAGCGGATCGGAGACGTTAGACCCAGCACCGGACGGAGGCAGAAAACCGCTTGTTGAAGCGGGAAACCGTGACTCGAAGTGTAGCCGCGGAGAGCAGGCCGGCGTCGGCCTAGTTCGAGCGCGGCGGCGGCACGCGGCGTGCCTGCACGCGGCGGATCACGTAGCCCGCGGCGCCGGCCGCGACGAGCAGGATCGCGAGCCCGGCGAGGATCAGCAGCGGGATCGGAACGGAGCTGGCGCTGTCCTCGGCCTCGGTCACGCCGCCGGCCTCGGAACTCGTCTCGCCGTCGGTGGGACCGGCGCCTTCGCTCGGAGTCGGCTCGGAGCCGGGCGTGCCCGAGCCGCCGCTGCCGCCACCTGTGCCACCGCCGCTCGTGCCGCCTTCCTCTTCGGGAGTCGGATCGGTCTGGGCGGGCGGTGCGTCCTCGCCGCGCTTCGCCGCCTGGAGGGCGCGCTGGATGTCCTCCTTCGCGCTCGAGTAGTCCCGAACGTCGCGCGGCAGGATGTCGATGGCCTCGTCATAGCAGTGGAGCGCGTAGGTGCCGTCGACGCGGCCGTCGGCGTACCAGTCGTCGATCACGGCCCGGGCGCACGACGGCGCTGCGCCGGCCGGGCCGGCGAGCGAGAGGGCCGTGAGGACCGCAGCTGCAAACGCGCCCGCGAGAGCGAGCACGCGAAGCGCTCCTCCGGCTGGCTGGTGGGCGGCGTCTGAGGTCAAAGTTTCGATTCCGGGGCGATCGTCCCCGCGTCGTGCGGAGAATGGTGCAGAGTCTCCCGGACGGCATTGATGCCCGGGTGAGCGCCAGGTAAACGGTTTGTTAGGCCACTGGGGTACGGCACGGGTGCCTTTCCGGTCACCATGCTAGCTTGGCCCGCGATGCGGAGGCCCGAAGTGGCGTTGACCGTCTCGGCCGCGTTGCTGCTGGGCGCCGTGTTCGCCGGAGACTCCGTGTGGACGGCGTTCGCCGCACTCCTCCTCGCGGGCGGCTGGGGAGCGCTCGCGCTGACGGGCCGCGCGCCGATGCCGGGCGGCGGCGGGGCCCTCGTCGGGCTGCTGTTGGCGACGGCCGCCTGGAGCGGGATCTCGATCGCCTGGTCGGTCGCGCCCGACCTCTCCTGGGTCGAGCTGAACCGAACGCTCGTCTACGCCGCCTTCCTCGCCGTCGGCCTCCTGCTCGGCGCGGTCCGGCCGGGCGCCGCGAAGCTCGCCGCCGCGGCGTTGACCGTCGCGCTGGGCGCGGCCGTCGTCTGGGCGCTCGCGGGCAAGGCGATCCCCGCCGTCTTCCCCGACGGCGGCCGCGCCGCGCGCCTGCGCGATCCGATCGGCTACTGGAACGCGCTCGCGCTCGCCGCCGACGCGCTGCTCGTGCTGGCGCTCTCCTTCTCGGCCTCCGCAAGGACCGCGACCGTGCGTGCTGCCGGTGCCGCGCTCGGCTACGCCGCAGTCGTCGCGGTGCTGCTCGCGGCGTCGCGCGCGGGCGTCGCGGCCGCGGTGATCGGGATCGTGCTCTGGCTCTGGCTGCGCCGCGACCGGGTCGACGCGGCGCTGCTCGCCCTCGTCGCGACCGTGCCCGCGGCGCTCGTCGCCGGCTGGGCCTTCACCCGGCCCGCGCTCGTCGAGGACGGCCTCCCGCGGGCAGACCGGGTCGCCGACGGCGCCTGGTTCGGGCTGCTCCTGCTCGCCGGCGCCGCCCTCGTCGGCCTCGGCGCCCGCGAGCTCGGGCGGCGGCCGCTTGCCCCGGCGACGCGGCGCAGGGTCTCGACGCTGCTGCGCGGGTTCGCGATCGGCGTGGCGCTCGTCACCGCGGTCGTGCTCGTTGCCAACGCCGGCCGGATCGTGGACGAGTTCCGCGGCGAGGAGGTGGCGAACGACCCGGGCCGCTTCGCGAGCCTGAGCTCGAACAACCGGCTCGCCTGGTGGGGCGAGGCGCGGAACGTCTTCGAAACGGACCCGCTCACCGGCGCCGGCGCGAACACGTTCGAGGTGGCGCGCAAGCGCTACCGCGAGATCGCGTCGTCGGTGACCCAGCCGCACAGCGTCCCGCTCCAGTTCCTGGCGGGCACGGGGATCGTCGGACTGGCGCTCTTCCTCGGGGTGGTGGCGGCCGCGGCTGCCGCCGCGGTGGGTGCGGTGCGCCGGCTCGGAGGGACGGAGCGAGACGCGGCTGCGGCGCTCGCCGTCGCGCTGGCGCTCTGGCTCGTGCACGCGCTCGTCGACTACCCCTGGGACTTCGTCGCCGTCACGGGGCCCGTCTTCTTCGCGGCGGGAGCGCTCGCAGCGGTGGGCCGCCCGGAGCGGCACGTTCGCTCGCCGTTCGCCGCGCGCGGCCGCGATCGTCGTCGCCGTCGCAGCCTGTGTGTCGGTCGCCACGCCCTGGCTCGCGCAGCGGAGCGTCCGCGACGTCAACCCGGCACTCGAGCGGGGTGACGTCGACGCGGCGCGCGACGCGGCCGAGCGTGCCCGCTCGCTCGACCCGCTCTCACTCGATCCGATCCTGGCGCGCGCCCGCGTCGAGGAGGAGGCCGGCGACGAGGCTGCTGCGCTCGCCGCCTATCGCCGCGCCACCGAGCTGCAGCCGGACAACCCCGTCTCCTGGTACGAGCTCGGGCTCTACGAGTTTCACCTCGGCGACCGCTGCTCGGCCTATGTGCACCTGAACCGCGCGTACACGCTCGACCCGTCCGGCACGCAGTGGACACCCGACAGCGAGCTCGTCGAGTCGCTTGCGTGGGTGGACGCGGGGAACTGCTGATCAGCCGCCGACGATCAGCGCCACGTGCGCGCCGAGCATGTCGGCGGTCCGCAGGCCGTCGAGCGGCCCGACGATCTTCAGGTTCAGATCCTTCGCGAGCCGGGCCGCCTCGGGCTGGTAGCCCCTGCGGAACATCACGAGCGTTCGGGTGAAGTCGCTCCGCGGCGCGTTCCCGACCGTGCCGATCGTGTAGCCGAACCTTCGCACGGCCTCGGCGCTCGACGCGGCCGCACCCGCGCGGCCGTTGCCGTTGAGGACGATCACGGCGGTGTCCGCCCGAGAGAGCTTCGGCTTCCCGGCCACCGGGGCCGGCCGGGGCTTCACCTTCACCGGCGCCATGACCTTCGCCTCGGCCGCGTGGCGGACGTGCTCGGACACCGGTTTCGCGAGCAGGACGACGCCGAGCGCGATGAGCGCGACGAGCTCGATCGCCGCGACACCGGAGGCGACGATCGTCGCCGTGCGCCACGGGCTCCGGACCTGGAGGAGGGAGTGCTCCACGGCCGCCTTGATTCTGCTTCCCGCGGCGCGCTCCTGCTAGCAAGCGATCCAGATTCCGCGCGCGAACGCGACCGTCGCGGCGGCGCCGAGGGCGGCGAAGACGACGAGGATGGCGTCGCGCGTGCGCGGCCGGTCGAGCGTCAGCGAGGCGAGCGCGAGGAAGAGCGGGAAGTCCGCGAGCAGCAGGCGCGGGAGGCTGACGAGCGGGAATCCCTCCGCCGGCGCGGAGAGCACGATCACGAGCGTGGCCGCGGAGTAGGCGCCGAACGCCGCGCCGAGCCGCCTCCACGCCACCCAGGTCAGCCAGAAGGCCGCGCCGAGCAGCGCCAGATGGGAGAGGTTCCAGAGCCCGACGCGCTGCTCGTTCCCCGGCCCGCCGGCCGGCAGGTCGAGCAGGTCGCGCGCGCCTCGGCCCGCCGACTGGACGGCGTCCTTCAGCCCCTGGAGCGGGCCGAGCAGCGAGCCTTCGCGGTTCCAGTCCGCCTGGGCGCTCGTGAACGCCCACGGGTCTCCGATCGCCGAGTCGAGGTAGAGCGCGTACAGGCCGACCGCGGCCGGCAGCAGCAGCAGCGGTGCGAGCCGCGCGAGCGAGCGGAGGTCGCGGCCGCGCCAGAGCAGGATCGCGAGCGCGGGCAGGAGCGCGAGCCCGATCAGCCGCGTTCCGGTCGCGAAGCCGCCGAGCACGCCCGCGAGCAGCGGCCGGCCGCGCATCGCCGCGAGGAACGACCCGGTCGCGAGGGCGAGGAAGAGCCCCTCGGAGTAGAGCGAGGTGAGGACGAAGGCGACCGGGTAGAGCGCGAAGTAGAGGACGGTGTCGTGCGCGGCCCGCGCGCCCAGCACCGACCGCGCGATCTCGGCGAGCACCCAGGCGGCGACGGCGCCGCCCGCGAGCGAGATCAGGACGCCGGCGACGAGCTCCGATCCGGTCAGCCAGGCAAGCGCGTGCACGAACGCGGGATAGACGGGGAAGAACGCGGCCGCCTGCGGCACCTCCTCGTAGCCGTGCAGCGAGATCTGGAGGAACCAGCGCGCGTCCCACTGCGAGAGCGACTGGAAGAGGAAGTCGCTGAGCGGGCCGTACGCGTCCCCGATCAGCCGCCGCTCGGGCGCGGGCGCCCAGATCAGCGTTGCCGCGGCGCCGAGCCAGAAGGCGACGCGGATGGCGACGAAGGTCGCGGCCGGTCTCAGCCCCACGTGCTCGCGAGGCCCTCGTCCAGCGACGCCTGCGGCCGCCAGCCGAGCTCGCGTTCGGCACGCGAGACGTCGAGCACGCTGCGCAGGAGGTCGCCGGGGCGCGCGTCCGCGTACTCCGCCTCGGCGTCGGACCCGGCGACGCGGCGGACGGCCTCGAAGAGCGTGTTCACGGACGTCGCCTGGCCGGTGCCGACGTTGTAGACGCCGCCGTCGCGGCCGGTCGAGGCGAGGATCGCGTTGACGACGTCGCCGACGTAGACGAAGTCCCGCTCCTGCTCTCCGTCGCCGAAGATCCGCACGTTCTCGCCGGCGCGCAGCCGGTCCATGAAGATCGCGACGACGCCGCCCTCCAGCTTGGCGAGCTGGCGCGGGCCGTAGACGTTGCCGAACCGGAGCACGACGTGGCTGGTGCCGTGGAGCGCGTTCCAGGTTCCGAGGTACGCCTCGCCCGCGAGCTTCGAGGTGCCGTACGGGCGAGAGCGGCCGGCGCTCGTCGTCCTCGCGTGCGGGACGCGGGCACTCGCCGTAGAGGGCGCCGCCGGTCGAGCTGAAGATCAGCTGCGCGCGGTGCGGCCGCGCCGCCTCGAGGACGTTGAGCGTGCCGAGGACGTTGACCTCTGCGTCCAGCAGCGGCTGCTCGACCGAGGTGCCGACGTCGGCCTGGGCGGCGAGGTGGACGATCACCTCCGGCCGGATCTCGTCGAACAGCGGCCCGAGCGGCTCGCGGATGTCGTGCTCGTGAACCGTCGCCGCCGCGTTCAGGTTCTCCCGCCGGCCGGTGGCGAAGTTGTCGACCACGTGCACGTCGTCGCCGCGCGCGAGGAGCGCGTCGACGACATGCGAGCCGATGAAGCCCGCTCCTCCGGTGACCGCCGCGCGCACCGCCGTATCCTAGTGCGCGATGTTCGTCACCTTCGAGGGAATGGACGGCTCTGGCAAGACGACGCAGGTGGAGCGGCTGCGGACGGCTCTCGAGGCTGAGGGTCGTGAGGTCGTGACCGCGCGGGAGCCGGGCCAGACCGAGCTCGGCGAGGCGATCCGGAACCTCGTCCTTCACGGCGGCCAGATGACGCCCTGGGCCGAGGCGCTGCTCTACGCCGCCTCCCGGGCCGAGGTGGTCGCCGAGGTCGTGCGCCCGGCGCTCGAGCGCGGCGCCGACGTCCTGCTCGACCGCTATCTGGACAGCTCGATCGTCTACCAGGGGATCGGGCGCGGCCTCGGCGTCGACGAGGTGCTGGAGGTGAACATGCTCGCGACCGGGGGGCTGCTCCCCGACCGGACGTTCGTGCTCGCGATCGAGCCTGGCGTCTCCTCCCTGCGCGTCGGCTCCAAGCCCGACCGGATCGAGCGCGAGGACACCGCATTTCACGAGCGCGTCGCCGCCGGCTACGAGGAGCTGGCGGCGCTGTTCCCCGACCGGGTCGTCGTGCTCGACGGGTCGCTCGACCCGGACGCGCTCGCAGAGAGGATCCACGGTGAGCTTCAACGCGTTGGCTGAGCAGCCGGAGGCGCGGCTCCTCCTGACGGCAGCGGTGAGGGAAGGGCCGGCGCATGCGTATCTCTTCCACGGCCCCGCCGGCGTCGGCAAGCGGGCGGCGGCGCGTCGCTTCGCGGCCGACCTCCTCGGCGACGAGCGCCGCGTCGAGGCGGGGACGCATCCGGACCTGTTCTCGCTCGAGGCGCTCGGCGACATGATCCGGATCGACGAGATTCGGGCGCTCCACCGCGACCTGCACATGCGCCCGTACGAGGCCGAGCGCCGCGTCTACGTGATCTCGGATGCGCACCTGCTCAACGACGACGCCGCGGACGCGCTGCTGAAGGACCTCGAGGAGCCGCCGCCGTACGCCGTGATCGTGCTCGTCGCCGACGAGCTCGGTCCGATCCCGCCGACGATCCGCTCCCGCTGCCAGCTGGTGTCGTTCCGGCGCCTCCCTGGCCGCGTCGTCCGCGAGCTGCTGGCCGAGCGCGCACCCGGCCTCTCCGAGAACGAGGCGCGCGCGCTCGCCCGCGTCTCCGGCGGCCGGCTCGATCGCGTCGAGCGGCTGCTCGATCCCGAGGCGAAGGCGCGGCGCGAGGAGCTGCTTCGCGTGGCGCGTGCGCCCTACGCCGAGCCCGAGCTCGACCCGGCGGACGCCGCGGCGGTGCTGCTCGACAGCGCCCGCGCCGTCGGCGAGGCCGCCAAGGCGCGCGCCGAGGCCGAGCTCGAGAGCATCGAGCTGACCTCGCGCGAGCTCGACCAGCGGCTCCGCCGGGTGCAGCGCGGCGCCGAGCGCGAGGAACTGCTGGCCTCGCTCGAGGAGCTCGCCTCCTGGTACCGCGACCTCGTCGTCGTCGCGGCCGGGGCGGAAGCGGCCGTCGTCCATGCCGACCGGCTCGACCTGCTCCGGGCGGAGGGGACGCGGGAGCGCTCGCCCGAGGCGGAACTCGCAGCCGAGCTCACGCGCGACGCCTGGCGGACCTTCGAGGAGTTCAACCTGAACCCGGGCCTGGCGCTGGAAGCGCTCTTCATCCGCTTGCAACGCGCGTTCAGCAGCGTTTTACTGGTTTGAAATAAGAATACTCGCGTTCCGTAAAGATCCCCCATAAGGGGTTGCCAAGACCGGAAGCGGCGGCAAAGGATGAGTCAGGCGTTCGGGCGGGACGCCGGTAGTGCCGTCTCTCCACTCCCAGGAGCCCCCGTTTTGGCAGCTGTCCCGTCCGTAGGTCGCCCGTCGTTCGCCGGAGGTCCCGCTCGTGCCCCACAGGCAGCGGCGACCGAGGGTCTGTACGAACGCCACTCGGCGAAGATCCTCAGCTACTGCCTCCACCAGCTCGGCTCGCGCGAGGAGGCGGAGGACGCCGTCCAGACGACGTTCATGAACGCGTTCCGTGCACTCGGCCGCGGCGTCGTGCCGGAGGCCGAGTCGGCGTGGCTGTTCAAGATCGCCGAGAACGTCTGCCTCTCCCGCCGCCGCTCCTCGTGGCGCCGCGGCCGGATCGAGAGCCCGAGCGACTTCGACGTGATCGAGGAGGTCGTCCCCGGCCCGAGCAGGCAGCGCGACGAGCTGATCGGAATCGAGGACGCACTGGCCTCGATGCCCGAGCAGCAGCGGCGCGCGATCCTCCTCCGCGAGTGGCAGGGGCTCTCCTACCGCGAGATCGGCGAGGAGCTCGAGGTCTCGCAGTCGGCCGTCGAGACGCTGATCTTCCGCGCCCGGCGCTCGCTCGCCCAGGGGCTCGAGCAGCCCGACCTCGCGAAGAAGCCGAGGCGGAAGGCATTCCGCCGCGCGCTGCACGCACTCGACGTCGGCACGGTCGCCGCTGCGGCGAAGACGCTGCTCGCCGGCAGCGCTGCGGCCAAGGCGACCGCTGCGGCCGTTGCCGTCACCGCGGCCGCGACCGCGGTCAGCGTGACCCCGAAGCTCGAGGGTCACTCGCCGGCGCCCGCGAAGGCTCCCGCCGCCGCGGTGTCGCAAGACGCAGCGCCGACGGTCGCCCACCCGGCTCTCGCGACTCCTTCCGTCTCGTTCCGCCAGGACGCACCCGCGCGACCGGCGGCGCCGGCGTCAGCGCCGGCGCCCGAGCGCACCGCGGCGGCGACGCAGCGTCCTGCTCGCACGGCTCCGACCACCGCACCGCGGCTCGCACCCGCTGCCGCCGCACCCGCGGCGCCGGCTCACGTGCCCGCAGCGGCGCCGACATCGGAGCCCGTCGCGGTGCCGGCCGCCGCCGAGCCCGCTCCGACGCCCGCTGTGGACCACCAGCCGATCCACGTCCCCGCCGCCGCTGCTGCTCCCGTCGAGCAGCCGAGGCACGAGGAACCGGTCGTCGCGACGCCGAAGCCGTCGCCGGTCGTCTCGACCCCGACGACGTCGATCGTCCCGGTCTCGCCCCTGATCTCGGTCGCGCCGAGTGACGTCAGGACCGCACCGGTCACCGCGCCCGTCGTCACCGCTCCTCCCGTCTCGCCGCAGCCGGCCCCGTCTGCCGGATCCGACACCGGATCCCTGTTCGGCAGCTGGTCCCCGGGCGCCTGAGCTCGCCCGAGGCCGCGCTACACTAGGCGCGCCCCGCCGACGTAGCTCAGCTGGTAGAGCACTTCACTCGTAATGAAGGGGTCCGCGGTTCGAATCCGCGCGTCGGCTCTCTCGAAGCCGCTGGAAACAGCGGCTTTTCGTTTGCGCCGACAGCTCGAGGCTAGGGGCTGGTGGTGCACGGAAGTGGTGCATTTCTTCCCGCGACAGATCTGGGTGACTCGCTCGAGGCGCGCGGACGGTATCCGGGGTCGACTCGTCCTCGACGTTCCCCCGTGAACGAGATCGCGCGCGAGCTCGTGCGAGGTTTGGAGGAGCGTAATCTCGCGCTTCGCCTCCTCGGCGTCGGGTTCGTCGTGATCGGTCTCGTACTCTCGGGGGCCGGAAACCTGTTGTGACTCCTGCTTGGGCGGACGGCATCCGAGTTTCGCGATGGAGCGGGTTCGTCTGCCGACCGGCGGACGTGCTCCCGGTTGGCGTGCTGGTCTCGTGGTTGCGCGCCGTGGAGGCGGGCGCTCGCTCGCTTCCGCCGACCACGGCAGGCAGAGAGATCCGTAGTTACCGGCCAAGACTGCGGTAAAGCCCCGATCCGGCGGGCGCCCGCTCAGGGCAGAGTCGCAGTAACCGAAGGAGATGCAATGAAGGCTCTCGTATTTCATGGACCTGGTTCGCGACGGTGGGAGGAAGTACCGGAGCCTACGCTCGCTGCGCCGACCGACATCGTCATCCGCGTTGACGCCAGCACGATTTGCGGCAGCGACCTGCACATCCTCAAGGGCGACGTCCCAGCTGTGAAGCCGGGAACGATCCTCGGCCACGAAGCGGTCGGCACGGTCACGGAAGTGGGCGACGCCGTCACGACGCTCGAGGTCGGTGACCGGGTTCTTGCGTCTTGCATCACCTCATGCGGACGCTGCGAGCAGTGCAAGGCGGCCCGTTACGGGCTCTGCACCGGCGGCGGGGGCTGGATCCTCGGCCACCTAGTCGACGGCGTTCAGGCTGAGTACGCGCGGATCCCGTTCGCCGACACGTCGGTGTACAAGGTGCCGGTCGACCTCACAGACGAGCAGGTCCTCTTCCTGGCCGACATCCTCCCGACCAGCTTCGAGGTCGGCGTGCTCAACGGCCACGTGAAGCCGGGCGACACGGTTGCCGTCATCGGTGCCGGCCCCGTCGGGCTCGCCGCTGTGCTGACTGCCTCGCTCTTCACGCCGAGTCGAATCATCGTCATCGACCGCGACCCGACACGCCTTGCCCGCGCGATCGAGTGTGGCGCCTCGGACGCGATCGAGCTCACCGGCGAGGCCGCGCACGAGCGCGTGCTCGAGCTGACCGACGGCGTCGGCGTCGACGTTGCGATCGAGGCAGTCGGGATCCCGGAGACGTTCGAGCTCTGCACCGACATCGTTCGCTCGGGTGGGCACGTCGCCAACGTCGGCGTCCACGGCAAGCCCGCGACGCTGCACCTCGAACGCCTCTGGATCAAGGGCGTAACCATCACCACCGGGCTCGTCGACACCTCGTCGACACCCCGGCTGATGAACCTGGTCAGCGCCGGGAAGCTCGACCCGCTGGTCTTCGTGACCCACCGATTCCCGCTCGAGGAGGCTGAAGCCGCCTACGACGCCTTCGCTGCTGCGCGGGAGACGGGCGCGTTCAAGGTCGTCCTCGAAGGCGCCAAGCATCAGCAGCGGGTGCCGGCCGTCGCCATCGCAGGCATCGGGGCAAACGCCTCATGAGCGCCCTCACTCAGCAAGCCGAGCGGACAGTGGACGCGATCGCCTGCTCGGACTCCTCCCTCGCCGGGGCGCCCGGCGGGGAGCGCATCTCCCCGAGCTCGTGCGCAGGTATCTCGCACGCTCACTTTCGACTGACGCACAGGTACCGGCGTCGGTGCGGGTGCAGCAGTCGGGAGAGATGCGACAGCGGCCCGACGGCCGCGCGACCTCCTTCCGGGCGACACAGGACTTCACCGTCGATCACGTGGCCTTCTCTTGGCGAGCGCGCTTCCCGCTCGTCGGGCCGCTGGCGCTCACGGTCGTCGACGAGTTCGCCGACGGCAGCGGCCGACTACGTCTCTCACTCCTCGGCATCCCGTTGCGGACGATGATGGGTCCGGAGACGAACCTGGGCGAGGCGATGCGCTATCTGGGCGAGCTCCCCTGGGCGCCCCATGCCATGTCTGCGAACCGCGACCTGTCCTGGCGCGAGGTCAATGCGCGCACCGTCGAGGTGAGTATGAGCCTGGACGGCTCGACCGCGGCCGTCGCGTTGAGTTTCGACGACGACGGCGACATCGTTGGGGCGACGGGAATGCGGCCGCTCCGCGTCGGTAAGGCGTTTGTGCCAACGCCTTGGGGAGGCGACTTCAGCAACTACGCGAGCGTCAACGGCACCCGTATTCCGACCTACGGGCAGGCGTGGTGGGAGCTGCCGGAGGGCCGATTCGTCTACTGGGCCGGACAGATCACCGCGCTGCAACTGGTGCAAGCAGCCTGAGTCGTGAGCACGACCTACGCAGTCAAGTGGCGCGAGCCGGACGGCCGGACCTATCTCGGCCGCCTCTCGCTGGGTACCTGTGCCCTTGGTCTCGAGGGGCGTAGATCGGGCGGGCCATCGGTTGACCGGCAGATCGGCTACGGCGAGATTCTCGACCTCCGAGTCGGCGGTCGCGCCGACCGCTTCGATGGGCAGCCTGCGCTGGTCGTCGACCGCGCAGACGGCCGCTACGTGGTCACCAGCGCGGGAATGGGGGCCGGCATCGTCCAAGAGGTCGTCGATCGGCTTGGCGCCTTACGCCGTACCGCCTTGCCGGCCGTCTCTCCCTGAGACTCCCCCCCCCCCTCCGAGCCGCAAGAGACCTGCGGGAAATCCGCAGCAAGTCTGCGCCGTGCCCCTGATAGACGACCGGCGTGCCCGACCTAGGTTGGAGTCACGCACTACGAACTGAGGAGGCACGAGATGAGGATGAGAACACCATTCGAGATCGGCGGAGTTATCGCCGGGGTGGTGCTGATCGCTTTCGGCGTCGGCGCGACCTACATGGGCATCGACGGGCGCGCGACGGTGCGCGACAGTCTCAAGACGGAGCAGATCGTCTTCGGCGCTGCCGACGACCCGGCGGTCGCGAAGTTCGCGCCCCAGTGGGCCGACGAGCAGGTCACGAACGGCACCCAGGCGCGCGCGTTCGCCCAGGTGATCCACGAGCATGCGCTCGCGGGTTCGGACGGGCTCACCTACGCGCAGATGGGACGCTTCATCTCCTCTGATGATCCGGAGAGCCCCGCCGGCACCAGCGATGAGGCAGCAGCCCTGAAAGACGAGGCAGGTAACCCGGTGTCGAACTCGGCCCGCAACACATGGGTCACGGCAACGGCTCTCTCCTCGGCGCTCAACATGAGCTACATGGCTGAGCAGATGGCGCTGTTCGGGATCGTCGTGGGAATCGCGCTTCTCCTGAGCGGCATCGGCTTCATCGTGCTGGCACTCGGTGGCGCGCTGCGAAGACGGGAGGCACCGGAAGTGGCTTCGAGCACGATCAAGCCGCGCCCGGTCGTCACGACCGGCTAAGACGGGTCTCGTGCCCCGACCCCGAGGGCGGCTTCGGCCGCCCTCGGCGTTCGTCCCAAGGAGCGTTGATGATCAGCACAACGACAGCATCGATCTCAACACCATCAAGGCCGGCCTCGTTGCCGGATCAGGCGGATATGAGGTTGCGCACGAGTCGCCGGGCCTCGAGCTCGACTTGAACCCGGTGCTGGCCTTTCCTGACCGCTGTATCGCTGTCGACGCCCGCGTCCGTATGCAGCGACCCGAGGGTCGGCCGCGCGTCAAGAGCTGGTAGTGGACCCGTGCCGGAAGACCCGCTCCGCTAGGAGTCTGCGTCCAGGAAGCCGTGCTCGAGCGCGTAGCGGACAAGTTCGGCGCGGGTGCTGATCCGCAGCTTCTGCATCACGTGCGCCCGATGGGTCTCGGCGGTGCGCACGGAGATGTAGAGCTTCTCGGAGATCTCCTGGTTGGAATGGCCGAGCGCCAGCAGCCGAAGCACGTCCCGCTCGCGGTCGGAGAGAGGGTCCTGTTCGTTGCGCTTCCGCTCCTCGGCGTCGGCGACGACTATGCGCGCGCCGAGGCTGGGGTGAACGTAATCGCGGCCAGCCGCCACCTCGCGCACGGCTGCCACGAGGTCGGTGTCGGCGGCCTCCTTGAGAATGTAGCCGGTCGCGCCGGCAGCGAACGCCTGGCGCACGTAGTTCGGGTCGTCCTGCATTGACAGGATCAGGACTTTCGCCTCGGGAGCGTCCTTGAGCACATCGGGAATGGCGTCGATGCCCGTCTGTCCCGGCATGACGACGTCCATCAAGATCACAGTGGGCTTCTGCGCCCGCGTCTCGAAGACAGCGTGCTGCGCGTCACCGGCCTCACCGACGACCTCGATGTCGGTCTCGGCCTCGAGCATCCTGCGCAGGCCACTGCGCACGACGGGATGGTCGTCGACGAGGAGGACTCGGATTCGGGCATCGCTCACGGCAGAGGCACCGCGGCGAGGATCGACGTCCCGGAGCCGGGACTCGATTCAACGGTCAGCTTGCCGCCCAGGAGCGCCAGCCGTTCGCCCATCCCGAGTAGGCCGAGGCCCTCGCTGCCGTCGTCGCGGGTGAAGCCGCGGCCGTCGTCCTCGATCACCGCCGTGACGGAGCTGGTGGTCCGGCCCAGGACGATGCTGATGGTGCTGGCCTGGGCATGCTTGACGGTGTTGGTCAGCGCCCCTGGACGATGCGGTAAAGGGCGGTTTCAACGTCGGCCGGTAGCCGCTCGCGAATCCGTGACTCGAGCTCGACGCGCATGCCCGTCTGCTCGGAGAAGGTGTCTCGGAGGCGTTCGAGCGCCGGCACGAGTCCGAAGTCGTCGAGCGCTTTCGGCCGCAGTTCGACAGCCAGGCGTCGCACGTCGCGCAACGTGGCGAGCACCTGTTCGCGAACAGCCGCCAGCTTCGGCGTGCTCGGCGTCGCCCCTGGCCTCCTCGACCGCCTTGAGTCCAAACAGCACCGACGTCAGCTCCTGCCCGGTCTGGTCGTGAGCTCGCGGGCAAGCCGACGTCGTTCCAGCTCCTGCGCCTCGACGACGCGGCGGAGCGCGTCGCGCGCAACTCGCGCCGACAGGTCGACAGCGACCGCTGCGCGCGCCGCGAAATCTCAGCGAGCCGGACATCGTCGTCGCTGAAGCGGGGATCATCGCCCTCCTTGTCGTGGGCGACGATAACGCCAATCGGCCGCGACCCGACAAGCAGCGGGACGTAGAGGCCCGTGCGCGCGCCGATCGGGCTCGTCGCGACCTGGTCGACCTCGGGGTCGTCCTCGAGCGCATCCACTCGTTCGGCTTGCCTTCGCTCGAGAACGCCGCCGCTCTTCGAGCCGGCCCGCTCCAGACGCAGGCCGAGAATCTCATCCGCGCCGGCGCCTTCAGCCGCTTCGATCCTCAGTGTTCCTCCGAAAGCAGGCAATGCGATCGTCACGACTCGCGCGTTGATCAAGCCGCCTAGGCGCAGGCAAATCAGCTGCAAGAGGCGCGGCAGCTCGATCTCGCCCGCAAGTGCCGCACCAACCTCGTTCTGAGCTTCGAGCTGTGCAGACCAGTTCGTCGCATCCCGAAGCAGCCGTGCATTCTCGATCGCCACCGCCGCCTGGCTGGCCAACGTCTCGACCAGCGCTTGATCCTCGCCCCTGAACGGACCGTCGACCTTCTCGGTCAGATAGAGGTTGCCGAAGGCTCGCCCGCGAAGGAGGATCGGCACGCCGAGGAAGCCGCGCATAGGCGGATGGTTGGGCGGAAAGCCGACCGAGCGTGGATCGCCGGCGATCGACTCCAGCCTCAGCGCCTTCGGGTCCTTGATCAAGACCCCGAGGATGCCCCGACCGCGCGGTAACTCGCCGATCGCAGTGTGCAACTCGGGGCCGATACCGGTAGTCAGGAACCGCTCGAGTTCCGTTCCCGTCTCGTCGATCACGCCGAGTGCCGCGTAACGGGCGCCGGTCAGGTCGGCAGCCGTCTCGACCAGCTTCTGAAGCAGGTCGTCGAGCGAGAGCTCCGAGCTCAGCGCGATGCCGGCATCGATCAGTCCTCGTAGGCGGTCAGCAGGGGATGAGTCGGGCACAGGAGGATTATCGGCAGTGACGCGCACAGAGATGGCTTCGCGGTGGATCAGAACCGCGCGCGGAGATACCGTCGCTAGCTCCTGCGCCCATTGGCTTCGCCCTCTATCAGAAGCCTGGATACCCGATGTCTAGGCGCTCTCGCGGAGCGCCCGGGCGACGGCCGCGGCAGCCGTGCGCACGCCGAGCTTGGCTTCTACCCGCGCAAGCCGCTCGCGGACGGCGTGAAGGCTGAGGAACAGCTCCCAAGCGATGTCCGCCTCCTCCTCCATCGCGGCGGCGGCGCGCAGCACCTCGGTTTCGCGCGGGGTCAGCTCGAGGCGGTCGAGCGCGTCCGTGCGGAAGCTCGCGACCTCTCCTCGAGCAGCAGCGCGTGCGGATCGCCGGGCAGCAGGTGGACGGCGAGGCGCCGGCCGTCGCGCACACTGACGAGCGCTGGGCGCGGCGGCAGCGCCAACCACCCGGCGACCGGCTCCGGTAGCCAGCCCGGATGCTCGGCCGCCCCGAAGTGCTCGGCGAGCCACCGCTCGGCGTCGAGGTTCGAGTGCTCGATCTCGCGGGCCGACCGCAAACTCCGATCCCACCTGCACAAGCGATTCGGAAACGCTCGACATCGGCCATCTCGGCAACGGCGGCACCCCCGCTCACGGGGCCCTCGATCCCGGGCGGGGGTCGCGATCCGGCATCGGCATGCTCGGCTTGCACGTCATTGAAGCACCCGCAGCTTCGCGGGCGACCTAGGCGAATCTCCGGCGACAGTTACGGCGCGTATTCGGACGCGATATGACGGACGACAAAAGGTGCGGCCGTCGCGCTCCTCGGTCGTGACGGGCGCTTGCTCGATCAGCTCGCGGCGGCGTTCCCGGAAGAACTCGTCCGTCATGCGGCGATGCTCGCCCGGCCGGCCCTCGTGCACCTGTCGCGGCGCCTGGTGGGGCTCCTCGTCGGCCGGTGTGGTTCTCCGTTCGCGGGCGCGGCGCTTCACCGCGTCGCGCCTGCAGGCTTTGCATTGCCGTCGGCCCGGGTCGAACTCGAACAGCGGCTTCGAGACGTCGCACAGGTTGCAGAGCTTCGTTTCCGCTCGGGCCGTGCCGCGGGTCGCGTCTGCACTCGTGGACGCCGCGCCGTTCAGCGCCTCGGCGACCAGCTCGGGGACGAGGCGGCGAACGAGCTCGGCGACCGGGACCCGCAACTCGTCGCGGACAAGCTGCTCCAGCTCGGCCGGCGGTAAGCTCACAGCGCGAGTCCTACGGCGTCCGTTGCCTCGCTGGGCAGCACGTTCTTCGCCTAGTCATGCGCCCTGACCCCGCACCGCGCTGCGCAAAGACGACCGCTCGCTGGGAATACGCGCCTCCCTTCCGGTGTCTTCAGGGCAAGGACATCGACACAGGGAGGTATGGGCCCGCCAGGATTCGAACCTGGGCGCGACGGATTATGAGTCCGCTGCTCTGACCACTGAGCTACGGGCCCCGCTCGGCACGAGCGTACCGCGCCTCGCGCTGGCGACTCGGCGCGGACGACGGTACGATGCGGCGGGATGAAGGCCGAGCTCCACGAGCGCTACCTGCGCACCGCAGGCGGCCTCACCATCACCGACATCACCGACGACGTGCAGGAGTGCGTCCGCACGAGCGGGATCGTCGACGGGATCTGCTGCGTCTACTCGCCCCACACGACGTGCTCGGTGCGCGTGAACGAGTGGGAGGCCGGGTTCCTCGAGGACTTCGCGGCGATGCTGCGGCGCCTCGTCCCGTCCGAGCACTACTACGCGCACGACGACTGGGACCGGCGCACGGAGAACATCTGCCCGGAGGACATGGAGATCGGGAACGGGCACTCCCACTGCATGTCGATGCTGCTCGGGCCAGCCGGCGAGTCGATCCCCGTGCGCGACGGCGAGCTCTGCCTCGGCACCTGGCAGCGCGTGCTCTTCCTCGAGCTCGACCGCGAGCGCGAGCGCCGCTGGCTCGTGCAGGTCGTCGGGACCTAGTCGCTACGCCGGCGCGGCTTCGGGTTCGCGCCGTCGCCCGCTCAGCCACTCGTCGAACGCCGCCCACGACGCCAGGTAGCGCCCGAGGCGGTACAGCCCCTCGGCGACCTCGACCTGGAATGCGAACGCGCACCGCGGGCACAGCTCGACCGCCTCCGGCACGTCGTGCTCCTGGCAGTAGATGCACATGTCCGAGCAACGTCCCGACGCCCCGGACGGATACGCACTCAGCGTCGCGTTGACACGAGCGTTATTCGAAAGTACCCAGACTTCTTTCGAAAGGACTCCCTTGACGCCTCGTACGATCGAGCTCACCGACCGCCGCGCTTTGCGCGGCCTCGCCGGCCTCCTCCGCCGCGAAAGGCCGCTGACCGCGACGCCGGCGGGCGAGCGGATCGGTGCGAGCGCCACGACCTGCTCCTCCCACCTCCGTCAGCTCGCGCGGTACGGCCTCGTCGAGGAGGCCGGAGGCGGGCGCGGCCGGAAGCGGCCGTGGCACGCAACCGCGACTCTTATCGACCTCGCCTTCCCGACCGGGGAATGACGGACGAGGCCGCCGCCCGGCCGCGCCTCCGGGCACGGCTCGTCCCGCCGCTGCTCGGCGACCTGCCGTTCCGCCGCTTCTGGGCGGCGCAGACGATCTCGTTCTTCGGCGACCAGATCAACTGGATCGCGCTGCCGCTCGTGGCCGTGCTCGCGCTCGACGCGGGTCCCGGGCAGATGGGGCTTCTCGCCGCCGTCGGGACGCTGCCGAACCTCCTGTTCTCGCTCCATGCCGGCGCGCTCGTCGACCGGCGCGGACGCCGCCGCGAGACGATGATCTGGGCCGACTGGGGCCGCGCGGCGCTGCTCGCGACGGTGCCGGTGGCGTACTGGCTGGACGTGCTGACGATGGCGCACCTCTACGTCGTCGCCTTCCTCACGGGCACGCTGACGGTCGCGTTCTTCGTCTGCATCAACGTCCTGTTCACGTCGCTCGTGCCACGTGAGCAATACGTCGAGGGCAACTCGCTCGTGAACGGCAGCCGCGCCTTCTCGTTCGTCGCGGGATCGAGCGTCGGCGGCGTCCTGGTGCAGGTGCTCTCTGCCCCGGCGGCGCTCCTCGCCGACGCCGCCTCGTTCGTCGGCTCGGCGCTGCTGCTTGCGCTCGATCCACCCGGAGGAGCCGCCGGTCGAGCAGGCCGAGCGCGGGCCACGTGCGCGAGGGGCTCCGGTTCGTGTTCCGCACCCCGATCCTGCGCGCGAAGCTCGCCGCGACCGCGGTCATCAACTTCTTCAACTTCGTCTTCTTCGCCCTGTTCATCCTCTACGCGACGAGCGAGCTCGGCGTCTCGCCGGGGACGCTCGGGATCGTCCTCGGCGCCGGCGCGGTCGGCGGCGTGATCGGCTCGATCGTCACGGGGAGGATCACGCGGCGGCTCGGCGTCGGGCCGGCGTTCGTGCTCGGCTGCACCCTGTTCCCGGCCCCGTTCCTGCTCGTCCCGCTCGCGGAGGGGCCGATGCCGGTCGTCCTCGCGCTCCTGCTCGCGTTCGAGTTCGGAGCCGGCGTCGGCGTGATGGTGCTGGACATCGTCGGCGGCGCGATCCAGCAGGCCATCGTCCCCGACCGCCTCCGCTCGCGCGTCTCCGGCGCATACATGGTCGTCAACTTCGGCGTGCGGCCGCTCGGCTCGCTCGCCGGCGGCGCGCTCGGGCGTGTGGCTCGGGCTGCGCCCGACGCTGTGGGTCGCCGCGGTCGGCGGCCTGGCGGGCGTCCTCTTCCTCCTCCCGCTCGCCGATCCCGCGCCTCCGCGAGCTGCCCGAGGAGGCCGTCTGATCACTCGGGCGTGACGTAGGCGGCGGTCAGCCCGCCGTCGACGGTGAAGACGGCGCCGTTCACGTACGACGACTCGTCGCTCGCGAGGAAGAGGGCCGCGTTCACGATCTCGCGCGGCTTCGCGAGGCGCCCCGTCGGCCAGTGGATCCGGCGGCGCTCGAGCGCGGCCGGGTCGCTCCCGAAGATGTTCAGCAGCAGCGGCGTCTCCACCGGCCCCGGGCAGAGCGCGTTGCAGCGGATGCCTTGCCGCGCGAACTGCACCGCGAGCTCCCGCGTCATCGCGAGCACCGCGCCCTTCGACGCCGTGTACGAGATCTGCGAGGTCGCCGCTCCGAGCAGCGCGACGAACGACGCGACGTTGATCACCGAGCCGCCGCCGCGCTCGAGCAGGTGCGGGATCCCGTGCTTGCAGCAGAGGAAGACGCCCTTCGCGTTCACGGCCTGCACGCGGTCCCACGCGTCGGGCTCGGTCTCGAGGATGCCGGCGTCGTCGGCGGGCGAGATGCCCGCGTTGTTGTAGAGGACGTCGATGCCGCCGAACCGCTCGGCGGTCTCGCGCATCATCCGCTCGACGCTCGCCGAGTCGGCGACGTCGACCTTGAACGCGAACGCGTCGCCCACGTCCGCCGCCGTCTGCACGGCCGCGTCCGCGTCGACGTCCGCGACGCAGACCCGCGCCCCCTCGGCCGCGAACAGCAGCGCCGCCTCGCGGCCCATGCCGCCGCCCGCGCCCGTGATCACCGCCACCTTGCCGTCGAGCCTCCCCATCGCCTATGCCTCCGTCGAGACGAACACGGTCTTGACCTCCGAGTAGCCCTCGAGCGCCTGCAGCCCGAGCTCGCGGCCGAACCCCGACTGCTTGAAGCCGCCGAACGGCGTCGAGGGGCGCACGGACGAGTTCGAGTTGACCGAGAGCACGCCGCTCTCCACCGCCCGCGCCACGCGCAGCGCCCGGCCCGCGTCGCGCGTCCAGATCGAGCCCGACAGGCCGTACGGCGTGTCGTTGGCGAGCCGGACGGCCTCCTCCTCGTCGGCGAACGGGATCACGGCCGCGACCGGGCCGAACACCTCCTCGCGCGCGATCCGGTCGTCGTTCGACGCCTCCACGAGCGTGGCCGGGAACCAGAAGCCGCGCCCGGCCGGCGCCTCGCCGCGGAACACGACCGAGACGCCGTCGTCGAGGAACGACGCGACCGTCTCGCGGTGCGCCGCCGAGATGAGCGGGCCCATCTCCGTCTCCTCCGCGGCCGGGTCGCCGACCTTCAGGCGCCCGGTGGCGTCGACCAGCAGCTCGAGGAAGCGGTCGTAGACGGAGCGCTGGACGAAGATCCGCGAGCGGGCGCAGCAGTCCTGGCCGGCGTTGTCGAAGACGGCGTACGGCGCCGCGGCGGCCGCGCGCTCGAGGTCGGCGTCCTCGAACACGAGGTTCCCGGACTTGCCGCCGAGCTCGAGCGTCACGCGCTTCACCGTCCCGGCCGCGCCCCGCATCACCGTCCGCCCGACCTCGGTCGAGCCGGTGAAGCCGATCTTCGCCACGTCGGGGTGCTCGACGAGCCGCGCGCCGACGACCGAGCCCTTGCCGACGACGACGTTGACGACGCCCTCGGGGATGCCCGCCTCGAGCACGAGCTCCGCGAGCCGCAGCGCCGACAGCGGCGTCAGCTCGGCCGGCTTCAGCACGACCGTGTTGCCGCACGCGAGCGCCGGCCCGAGCTTCCAGCTCGCGATGTTGAGCGGGAAGTTCCAGGGGACGATCAGGCCGACGACGCCGAGCGGCTCGCGGAACGTGAACGCCTCGCCGCCCGCGACCGGGATCGTCTGGCCGGCGGGCTTGTCGACCGCGCCCGCGTAGTAGTGGAAGACCTGCGCGACCATGCCGACCTCGCCGCGGGCGCCGGCGATCGGCTTCCCGACGTTGGCGCTCTCGATCCGCGCGAGCTCCTCGGCGTGCTCCTCGACGAGCGTCGCGAGCCGCCGCAGCAGCCGGGCGCGGTCGGCGGGCGCGACGCGGCGCCAGGCGGGGCCGGCCGCCTTCGCGCGCGCGACCGCCGCGTCCGTCTCCTCCACGCCGGCCTGCTCGAGCTCGGCGATCGGCTCCTCGGTGGCCGGGTTGAGGACGCGGAGCGACACGGGCGGCTATTGAACCACGCCCCTCGCAGCGCGCTAGCCGCCGCGCGCGGCCCGGAACGCTCGCGCCTCGGCGACGAGCGCCTCGAACAGCCGCGCGTCCTCGCCCTCCTCGGGGTGCCAGAGCACGCCGAGCGCGAAGCGCTTCGACGGGTCCTCGACGGCCTCGACCGTGCCGTCCTCGGCCCACGCCGACCTCGCGGAGCCCCTCCCCGAGCCGGCCGTAGCCCTGGTGGTGGTGCGACTTCACCGGCGCGTGGCTCGCCGCCGAGGACGTCCGCGAGCCGGCTCCCCGCCGCGACGCGTGACGCCGTGCTCCGCGAACATGCCCGGCGTCGGGCGGTGCTCGCTCGTGCCCGACGACCTCGGGGAGGTGCTGGACGAGGTCGCCCCCGCGCGCGACGTTGAGGATCTGCGAGCCGCGGCAGACGGCGAGCACCGGCAGGTCGCGCTCGAGCGCCGCGGTCAGCAGCGCGAGCTCGGCGTCGTCCCGCTGCGGCGCCGTCCCGCGCGTCTCGGGATGCGGCTCCGCGCCGTACGCGCCCGGGTCGAGGTCGTCCCCGCCGGAGAAGACGAGCCCGTCGAGGACGTCGAGCGTCTCCTCGACCCCGTCGTCGACCGGCGGGACGAGCAGCGGCCGGCCGCCTGCGCGCTCGACCGCGGTGACGTACGACAGCGGCACCAGCGCCGAGGGCGCCGTCCAGTGCCCCCAGGACACCTCGGGCTCGGCGTACGTCGTGATCCCGATCAGCGGCCGCATGACACGATCATGCCCGCTCGAACAGCCGCTCGCGCTCGTAGCAGGTGACGACCTCGTCGAAGAGCCGCTGCTCCGTCCGCGCGTAGTTGAGGTAGTGGTCGACGACGTGGTCGCCGAACGCCGCCCGCGCCATCGTCCCCTGCTCGAGCGCCGCGATCGCCTCGCGCAGCGTCGACGGGAAGCGCTCGGCGTCCGACTCGTACGCGTTGCCCTCGAGCGCGGGCGGCGGCTCGAGCCCGTGCTCGATCCCGTGCAGCCCGGCCGCGACGAGCGCCGCGAGCGCGAGGTACGGGTTGACGTCGCCGCCGGGGATCCGCGTCTCGACGCGGCGCGAGCGGCCGTGCCCGACGACGCGGAAGCCGCACGTGCGGTTGTCGTTCCCCCACGCGAGCGTCGTCGGCGCCCACGAGCCCGCGGCGTAGCGCTTGTACGAGTTGACGTTCGGCGCGAGGAAGACCGCGAGCTCGCGCGCGCACGCGATCCAGCCGGCGAGGAACGCGCCGAACGAGCCCGTCGTCCGTGAACGCCGCCTCGCCGTCGCGCCAGAGCGAGCCGTGGACGTGGCACGAGTTGCCGATCCACGTGTGGTCGGGCTTGGCCATGAACGTGATCGAGCAGCCGTTCGAGGTGCGCGATCTCCTTCGCGCCGTTCTTGTAGACCGTGTGGTTGTCCGCGCGTCGTGAGCGCGTCGGCGAAGTGGAAGTTGATCTCGTGCTGCCCCGGCCAGGCCTCGCCCTTCGAGTTCTCGACGCGGATGCCCGGCGGCCTGCATGTCGTTCCGGATGCGGCGGATGAACGGCTCGTCGTAGCGTCGACGCGAGGATGTGGTAGTCGAGGATGTACGGCACCGACGGCGTCAGCCCGCGGTAGTGCGCCGCGTGCGCCTCGGCGTACGACTCCTTGAGGAGGAAGAACTCGAGCTCGGTGCCGAACTCGGGCCTCCAGCCCGTGCGCCTCGAGCCGCTCGAGCTGGCGCCTGAGCACCTGCCGCGGCGAGGGCGCGACCGGCGAGCCGTCCTCCCAGGCGACGTCGCAGAGCACGAGCGCGTTCCCCTCGACCCACGGGATCCGCCGCAGCGTCGCGAGGTCGGGCCGCAGCACGAAGTCGCCGTAGCCCCGCTCCCAGCTCGCGATCTCGTAGCCGGGCACGGGATCCATCTCCATCTCGAGCGCGAGGAGGTAGTTGCACCCCTCGCACGTGCTCGACCCCGTCCTCGAGGAAGAAGTCCTTGTGCAGGCGCTTGCCGAGCAGGCGCCCCTGCATGTCGGTGAACGCGACGACGACCGTGTCGAGCGCCGTCGTCGGCGCGCAGCTCGTCCAGTGTCAGCATGCCCGCGAGTTTCGCCGCTTAGGATCGAGCCGTGCAACCGGGGAGTGATCGGGCGAGCTGCCGCTGCGGGAGATCGTCGAGCGCGTCTGGCCCGGCCGCGCGGCTCGCGATCGAGCTGCTCGGCGGCGGGATCACGAACCGCAACTTCAAGGTCGACGTCGCCGGGGGCGAGTACGTGCTGCGCATCGGCGGGCACGACACGGAGCTGCTCGGCATCGACCGCGACGCCGAGCACGCGGCGAACGTGCTCGCCGCGGGGCTCGGGATCGCGCCCGGAGGTGATCGCGTTCGTGGAGCCGGAGGGCTACCTCGTCACGCGCTACATCCGCGGCACGCCGGTCAGCGCCGAGCGAGATGCGCGACCGCGAGATGATCCTCAACGTGGCGCGGACGCTGCGGCGCTTCCACAACAGCGGCTCGATCGCGTCCCGCTTCGACCCCTTCCGCGTCGTCGAGGCCTACTGCAGCACCGCCGCGGCCGCACGGCGTCCCGGTCGCCGAAGGCGTACGACCGCGCGAAGCCGATCGCGGACATGATCGAGCGCCTGCGGCCGCCGCACCCGACGGTCCTCTGCCACAACGACCTGCTGAACGCGAACTTCATCGCCGACGAGAACGGCCGCATCTGGATCGTCGACTGGGAGTACGCCGGCATGGGCGACCGCTTCTTCGACCTCGCGAACTTCTCCGTCAACCACGGCCTCGACGAGGAGGACGACGCGCTCCTGCTCGCCTCCTACGGCGTCGAGGAGCGAGCGCTCGCTGCGTGCAGATGCGGTTCATGTCCGACTTCCGCGAGGCGATGTGGGGCGTCGTGCAGCAGGCGATCTCCGAGCTCGACTTCGACTTCGAGGCGTACGCGCGCCGAGCACTTCGAGCGGATGGAGGAGACGGCCGACTCGGACCGCTTCCGCGCGGGCGCTGCCTGTGACGGACCGTGCGCGCGCCGTCGTCGATCGGCGGCGGGGTCGGCGGCTGCTCGATCCTCTACTGGCTGACGCGGCTCGGCTGGGACGACGTCGTGCTCGTCGAGCGCGCCGACCTCACCTCGCGGCTCGACCTTCCACTCCGCCGGGCTCGTCGGGCAGCTGCGCGGCTCGCTGTCGCTGACGCGGATGATGATGGACTCGGTCGACCTCTACCGCTCGCTCGCCGGCGAGGTCGACCTCGAGACGGGCTGGAAGGAGGTCGGCTCGCTGCGGCTCGCCTCGTCGGAGGAGCGCATGGAGGAGCTCGCGCGCCAGGCGGGCTGGGCGAAGACGTTCGGGCTGCCGCTCGAGCTCGTCTCGGCCGACGGAGGCGCAGCGGCTGTTCCCGCCGATGACGACCGACGGGCGTGCTCGGCGCGGCCTACCTCCCCACCGACGGCTACATCGACCCGAGCCAGCTCACGCTCGCCCTCGCCGAAGGCGCCCGCCGCGGCGGCGCGGAGATCCGCACCGGCACGCGCGTGACCGCGATCCCGACGAGCCGCGGCCGCGTCACGGGCGTCGTCACCGACCGCGGCGAGATCGAGACCGAGGTCGTCGTCAACGCGGGCGGCATGTTCGCGAAGGAGCTCGGCGCGCCTCGCGGGCGTCACCGTCCCGGTCGTCCCGATGGCGCACGAGTACCTGGTCACGAAGCCGGCCGGGCTGCCGCTCGACATGCCGACGATGCGCGACCCCTCGCTGCTCGTCTACTTCCGCCGCGAGTCGGGCGGGCTGATCATGGGCGGCTACGAGCGCGACCCGGCGCCGTGGGGGCTCGACGGGATCCCGCGCCGACTTCAACGGGAAGCTGCTCGCCGAGGACTGGCCGCGCTTCGAGCCGCTGCTGGAGAACGCGGTCCGGCGCGTGCCGGAGCTCGAGGAGATGGAGGTCGTCCGCCTCATCAACGGGCCGGAGGCGTTCACGCCCGACGACGAGTTCATCCTCGGGCCCGACCGACGTGCGCGGCTTCTGGGTCGCCGCCGGCTTCTGCGCGCACGGCCTCGCGGGCGCCGGCGGGATGGGGCGGCTCGTCGCCGAGTGGATCGTCGAGGGCGTGCCCAGCCTCGACGTCTGGGAGATGGACAGCCGCCGCTTCGGCTACGCGCTACCGCAGCCAGGCGTACACGCTCGCCCGCACGGTCGAGGTCTACTCGACCTACTACGACGTCAAGTACCCCGGCCACGAGCGCGAGGCCGGACGGCCGCTCCGCACCTCGCCGACGTACGGCCGCCTGCAGGAGCTCGGCGCCGCCTTCGGCGAGAAGTCGGGCTGGGAGCGCCCGAACTGGTTCGAGCCGAACGCGGCGGACGGCGACGAGTCGCTGCGCCCGCGCGGCTGGGCGGGCCGGCTCTGGAGCGCCGGCGATCGGCGCCGAGCACCGCGCGACGCGCGAGGCGGCCGCGCTCTTCGACGAGACGAGCTTCGCCAAGATCGAGGTCTCGGGCGACGGGCGCCGCGGACTTCCTCGAGCACCTCTGCGACAACCGCGTCGCGCGGGACGTCGGCGCGATCACGTACACGCAGATGCTGAACGCGCGCGGCGGGATCGAGTGCGACTTCACCGTCACCCGGCTCGCGGAGGAGCGCTTCCGCATCGTCACCGGCACCGCCTTCGGCCAGCACGACCTGGCCTGGATCCGCCAGCACGCGCCGGAGGACGGCTCCGTCCACGTCGAGGACGTCACCTCGCGCTACGCCTGCCTCGGCCTCTGGGGGCCGGCGGCGCGCGAGATCCTCGCCCCGCTGGCCGACGACGACCTCGTCCTTCCCGTACATGCGCGCGCGCGAGGTCGCGATCGGGCCGGTCCCGTGCCTCGCGCTCCGCGTCACCTACGTCGGCGAGCTCGGCTGGGAGCTCTACTGCCCGACGGAGCTCGGGCTGCGGCTGTGGGACACGATCTGGGAGGCCGGCCGCGGGCACGGCCTCGTCGCCGGCGGCTACAAGGCGATCGACTCCTGCCGGCTCGAGAAGGGCTACCGCGTCTGGGGCGCCGACATCTCCCCCGAGGACACGCCCTACGAGGCCGGGCTCGGGTTCGCCGTCAAGCTCGACAAGGGCGACTTCATCGGCCGCGAGGCGCTGCTCGAGCGGCAGGAGCCCGAGCGTCGGCTCGCCTGCCTCGTCCTCGACGACCCGCGCGCGGTCGCGCTCGGCTCGGAGCCC
This sequence comes from uncultured Thermoleophilia bacterium, assembly GCA_963733995.1. Lineage (GTDB taxonomy): Bacteria > Actinomycetota > Thermoleophilia > Gaiellales > Gaiellaceae > DATHTC01. The sequence continues at coordinate 355,007 of CAVTFO010000021.1, read as the reverse complement.
GTGCGGGTCGACGGCGAGATCGTCGGCCGCGTGACGAGCGGCGGCTACGGCTACACCGTCGAGCGCTCGATCGCGTACGCCTACGTGCCCGCCGACGGCGCCGAGCCCGGGACGCCGGTCGAGGTCGAGATCTTCGGCGACTGGATCGCGCGGCGCGGTCGCCGCCGAGCCCCTGTACGACCCGGAGGGCACGAAGGTCCGCGGCTAGACGCGGCGGCCAATTGACACTCCGTCCGCCACAGGACGTAAATAGCGCCTATCGACACGAACCCGACGGAGGAGGAACCCGGTTTGGACACCACTCCCCCGGCCGGACAGTCGCCTGCGGCTGCCCCGACCTACCACACCGACGAGGACGAGAAGACCCTGCACCGCCTCGGCTACGCGCAGGAGCTCTTCCGCGCGATGGGCGGGTTCCAGAACTTCGCGATCTCGTTCACGATCATCTCGATCCTCGCGGGCTGCCTGACCTCGTACACGATCGCGTACGGCCAGGGCGGCCCCGTCGCGATCACCTGGGGCTGGCTGATCGTCGGCCTGATGAGCACCCTCGTCGCGCTCGCGATGGCCGAGATCGCCTCCGCGTTCCCGACCGCCGGCGGCCTCTACTACTGGGCGTCGAAGCTCGGCAGCCCGGGCTGGGGCTGGTTCACCGGCTGGTTCAACCTCATCGGCCAGATCGCGGTCACGGCCGCGATCGGCTACGGCCTGGCGATCTTCGGCACCGCCCTCATGAACTACTGGTTCGACTACCCGAACGACAAGGAGTACGTCTACCTGACTCTACGCGATCGTGCTCCTCGCGGCGCTGATCCTGAACCTGCTGAGGGTCCCCATCACGGCGATGCTGAACACGATCTCGGCGTACTGGCACATGATCGGCGTCGCCCTGATCGTGATCATCCTGTTCACGATCCCGGACGATCCGCGCTCGTTCAGCTTCGTCTTCACCGAGACGCTCAACCTCACCGGCTGGGGCGGCGACGCCGCACCGGACACGTTCGGAAGCATCGTGTTCTGGTACGTCTTCCTGACGGGCCTGCTGATGGCCCAGTACACGATCACGGGCTTCGACGCGTCCGCGCACATGGCCGAGGAGACGCGGCAGGCATCCCGCGGCGCCGCGGTCGGGATGTACATGTCGGTCGTCGCGTCGGTCTTCTTCGGCTTCATCCTGCTCGTCGCGGTGACGCGCGCGCTGCCGGCGGAGCCGGTCTTCGACCTCGTACATCGTCCCGTCGAGCTGGGTCACGGCGATGGGCCAGAGCTGGGGCGACGTTCCTCCTCTTCATCTGCTGCGTGGCGCAGTTCTTCTGCCTGACCGCGTCGATCACGTCGGCCTCGCGGATGCTGTTCGCGTTCTCGCGCGACCGCGCCGTCCCGGGCCACCAGCTCTGGCGCCGCGTCTCGCGCAACCGCATCCCGCACATGGCCGTCATCGCCATCGTCGTGGCCGCGGCCGCCCTGATGCTGCCGACGCTCTACAACTTCTTCGTCGGCTACTACGTCGGGACGGGCATCGCCGTCATCGGCCTGTACATCGCCTTCATCCTCCCGGTGATCCTGCGGTACCGGATGAAGGACGAGTTCGAGCCCGGCGCCTGGACGCTCGGCCGGCACTACAAGTGGATCGACCCGATCGCGATCGTGTGGGTCTTCTTCATCTCGATCGTCTTCCTCATGCCGCCGTACTCGATCAGCGCGCCGTGGAAGGACGGGTTCACCTGGGAGGCCGTGAACTACGCGCCGATCCTCGTCGGCGGAGCGCTGCTCCTGTTCGGCGGCTGGTGGGTCGTGAGCGCCAAGAAGTGGTTCAAGGGGCCCGTCCGCATGGGCACGGAAGAGGAGCTCGAGGCCATGGAGGCCGAGCTCGAGGCCAGCGTCGCGCCGGAGCTGCGGCCGACGTAGCAAGAGGCGCGGTGGCGGCGCGCGCCCCAGAGGGGAGAGGACGCGCGCCGCCAGCCGCTCAGGCGAGTATCGCAAGCACCAGCGCCGGGCCCGCAAGCGCGAGGGAGAGGGCCGCGCTCACGAGGCTGCGAGGGAGAAGGCTGTCTGGCGCTCGGTCTCGAACCTGATCATGGCGAGAGCCTAGGCCCGGCCCAGCCGCCCGGCAGTGGGGCGGACAGGCGTCCCGCGGTGCGGTTTGCCCGCCACGCCTGAGCGGGGTGCGAGGGGAGGCTCGCACCCCGCCGGCGCCGTCAGGCCCTGGTGAGCGGGCCGCCGAGGGAAGGGAGCACGTGATGCTCCGCCCGTGACTACGCGGCCCGGCCGGTGCGGATTTCGCGGCTACTCTCCCGGATCCCGCTTTCAACTCGGATTCCCCACATGTTGACCACGCTGCGGAACGCCATCCTCGTCGCGACGGCCGCGGTCGCCGCGACCCTGATCCTCGCGCCGGCCTCGTCGGCCGCCGAGCTGCGCCGCCCGAAGGTCTCGTGGCTCAAGGGCGAGGGCAACTTCACGAAGTCCCACCGCGGCCCGCGCGCGATCGACGAGATCGTCGTCCACGTCACCGAGGGGCGGTTCTGGGGCTCGGTGAGCTGGCTCCGGAACGAGCGCTCCCACGCGTCGTCGCACTACATCGTCTCGCGCAAGGGCCGGATCGTGCAGCTCGTGCACGACTCCGACATCGCCTGGCACGCGGGGAACTGGAAGGTCAACGTGCGGTCGATCGGGGTCGAGCACGAGGGCTACGTCGACGACCCCGCCGGCTTCACCGCCGCGCAGTACCGCGCCTCGGCGCGGCTCGTCGCCTACATCGCGCGGCGCGCGCTGATGCCGATCGACCGGCGGCACATCATCGGCCACAACGAGGTGCCGAACCCGTTCGACCCGTCCAAGCGCGGCGGCTCCGACGCGCACTCCGACCCGGGCTCGTCCTGGAGCTGGGCCGCGTACCTGCGGCTCGTCCGCCGCTACGCGACCCCGCCGAAGCCGAAGCCCAAGATCACGCTGCGTGTCGCGCTCGCAGTCCGTCTCCGCCGGCGCGCTTCTCCGCGGCCGGCGGCCGTGGGCCGCGGTCACGACCGGGCCGATCTCGCGCGTCGACTTCCTCGTCGACGGGAAGCTGCGCTGGCGCGACCGGACGAAGCCGTACTCGTTCGCGCGCGGCGTCGGCCTCAACACGTTCCTGCTCGCGAACGGCCGGCACACGCTGGAGCTGCGCGCCTTCGGCCCGCGCGGGGCGTGGACGAGGAAGCGCCTGCGGATCCGGGTCGCCAACCGGCCGTTCACCGTGCGCGCGACCGTGCCGGGGTCGGTCGCCGGGACGGTGCCGGTGCAGGCGCGGGTCACCGGCGCGAAGGCGAAGCGCGTCGAGCTGTGGGTCGACGGCAAGCGCGTCGACCACGACACGCGCGCCCCGTTCGCGTTCCGCTGGAGCTCGACGCGCGTCGGCGACGGCGAGCACGTCCTCGAGCTGCGCGCCCGGGCCCGCGACGGCCGCACGCGCCACGGTCCGCAGCCGCGTCTACGTGACGAACGGCGTCGCCGCCGGCGCCCCGACGATCGCGTCGCAGAGCCTCGTCGAGGGCCAGCGCGTCGTCGGGCCCGTCGAGTGGAGCGCGGACGTGCGCGGCACGGTCGAGAAGGTGGAGTTCCTCGTCGACGGCGCCGTGCGCGGGACCGTCACGGCGGCGCCGTGGACGTTCGCCTGGGACACCGGCGCCGAGACCGAGGGCCCACACCGGGTGACCGTGCGCGCGACCGGCGGCGGCACCGCCGCCGAGGTGTCGCTCACCGTCACGGTCGGGCGCTAGACCGGCTCGACCGCGAGCCGCAGGCGTGCCGAGAACGAGACGGCGCGGCGTACGGTCGAGCGGATCGAGACGCGGCACGTCGCGGGGCCGAGGTTGCGGACGTCCAGCGTCGCCGTGCGCGTGCGCACCAGGCGCGTCGCCGTACTGCCGTCGTCGCACCGAAGCTCGAGTCGCGCGGAGCCCGGCCGCCCCAGTGTCGCCGTGAACGTGACCCGCCGCCCCGGCCCGAGGAGGCCGAACGGGATCGAGTGGCCGGCGCGCGGGCGGAGCGTGCCGCGGCGCGTGATCACGAGCGGCCTCGTCGTTGCCGGGACGGCCTCCGTCGGGGCGTTCTCGAGGTCGGCCCGTAGCGCAGCGAGCACCGGCTCTCCCGGCGGGTCGAGCCACGTGATCCGCCACGGCGTCTGCAGGTGCAGTTGCGCGTAGTCCTCGGCGAAGAGCTCGCCGATCGCGTGCTCCCAGCCGAGCGAGTACGTGTACGAGACCTGCCCGTCCGCGAGCAGCTGCGACATCCCGCGCGCCGCCCACCACTGCGCGCTCCCGTTCGGCTCGCGCGAGGCGGCTCCGACGCCGCGCCAGGCGTCGACGTGGTGCCCGTACTCGTGGACGAGCGAGTGCGCGATCTGCGCCGACTCCCCGGCCGGGACGACGATCCTCGCCGCAGTGCGCGAGCCGCCGTAGCACGCCGCCGCGCCGGAGCCGCAGCGGCCGCGCAACTCGTCGGCAGAGACGACATGGATCGTCACGCGCTCGATCTCGTCTCCGTGCGCGGCACGGCGGAGAAGGTTCGCGTGCCACTGGACGTCCACGTCCGGCGCACGCACGTCGAAGGTGATCGTGCGGCCCTGGTCGTCCCGGGCCGTGATCGTGTCGGCCAGCGCCGCGGGCGCCGCGACCAGGGCGGCGGCGGCCACGACGACGGCGAGGACGCGGCGCACCGGGTCACGGTAGCGGCAGTACCCTCCGCGCGATGACGCCCGTCCCGCCGGCGAGGCACCTCCTCCGCGCGAAGGACCTCATCGACGCGCGCTACCGCGAGCCGCTCGACGTCCCTGCGCTCGCCCGCGCGGCGCACCTCTCCCCCGCGCACTTCAGCCGGGAGTTCCGCCGCGCCTTCGGCGAGTCGCCGCACCAGTACCTGCTCACGCGTCGGCTCGAGCGCGCGGCCGCCCTGTTGCGGGGCACCGACCGCAGCGTGGCGGACATCTGCTTCATCGTCGGCCTGCGCAGCATCGGCTCGTTCACGACGAGCTTCGGCCGCGCGTACGGCGTCTCCCCCACGGCGTACCGCGCCGCGCACCCGCCCGCCGTGACGCGGATGCGTGTCCCGACGTGCGTCCTCCAGGCCTACGGGCGCCCGACGTCCAGCACGTTTCGAGAAGACACGGTCGCGGCCCGCGTCTAGCGTCGTCCTCCACCGCTCCACGACACCAGGAGGACGACATGATCACGCGACTCACCCACGTCAACGTCTGGGTCCACGACCAGGACGAGGCGCTCGCCTTCTATACCGAGAAGCTCGGCTTCGAGCTCCGCGAGGACGTCACCGTCCCGGAGCTGGGCAACTTCCGCTGGCTCACGGTCGGCGTGCCCGGCCAGTCCGACGTCGCGCTCACGCTCATGGCCGTGCCAGGCCCGCCCGTCCTCGACGAGGAGACGCGCGACCAGCTCCGGGCGCTCGTCGCGAAGGGCGCGGCCGGCGGCCTCTTCTTCGCCACGAACGACGCGCAGGAGACGTTCGAGGACCTGAAGGGCCGCGGCGTCGAGTTCGTGCAGGAACCGACGCAGCAGCCATACGGGCTCGACGCCGGCTTCCGCGACGTCTCGGGGAACCACATGCGGATGATGCAGGACGACTAGTCGGGCAGCAGGGGGATCGTCGGCCCCTCCTCGCCGCCGACGAAAACGGCCTGGACGACGGCGCCGCCGAGCTCTCGCTCACCGTCGCGGTCGGGCGCTAGACCAAGCTGCGAGAGGGGCGCGCACTGCGCCCCTCTCGCCGTCGATCCGTCAGCTTCGGACGCACTCCCAGTACCCGATCAGCGCGCGGAAGATGTAGGGCTCGGTTCCGCACCGCTGGCCGTGGAAGAGGTCGGCGCGGATGAAGTGGACCCCGAAGAGAAAATCGCCCGACGAACTGAACAGCAGGCCGTTGTACGACGGTGCAGGATCGGGGTTGCCGGGGAACGGGCGCCCGACTCCCGGGTTGAAGCACGCCGTCGCGGCAGGACCGACCGGCGGCGTGACGCACGTCCAGCCCGCATCCTGGAGCTGCTGCCACGTCAAGCCCTGCGCGTCGGCGTCCGACACGGCCGTGCCGGCGAGCAGGACGGCGGCGACGAGGGCCAGCAGCGCAGCCTTCGTCGTCCCGCGTGTCTTCGCGAACATTTCGTCTCCTTCTGTCGAGGTATGACGTCGCACGAGGGCTACGGCTGATCCGGAATGCGTTCGACCTGCATCCGTTCGCCCGTCGAGGGGACGCGGAGGTCTGCGATCACGTTGCCGTCGGTGTCGTACGTGACCGCGTGCGCGACGGCCGTGAACGTCTGCCCGTCGTCCGACAGCCGGATCGTCCGGTCGATCGTGTGCGTCGCTACCTGTGCGCCCGTCTGCGGGTCGAACCGGAAGAAGAGCGCGCTGGACGCATACGTGCGTCCCTCGACACGTTCCCACGCCCCGTACGAGGCGCTACGCGACCCGATGTCGTTCGCCGTCTCGATCACGCTGCCGTCGCCGGTGTAGACCTGGAGCGACGTGATCACGGAGAGCGGCGCCGGCCGATTCACAGTCACGCGCCAGGTGCCGGCGAGCTGGTTCCCGGCATTTCCGTCACTCGCGCCTGCCGAACGGACCGCTCCGACCGCGATCGCTACGAATGCCAGCACCGTCAGCGTGCTGACCAGCAAGAGCTTGCGCATCAGGTTGACTCCTCTCTTGGAGTTCTGTTGGTGCGTCCCAGCATCCGAGCCGCCGGTTGACGCCGGCTTGAGGCGTGGTAGACAGCCGGTTGAGAGGCGAGTTCCCGCGACGGAGGGCGGAAGATGGAGTTCCTGATCCTCGGGCCGCTCGAGGTTCGCGACGGGACGGGGGCCGTCGAGCTCGGCGCCGCGAAGCAGCGTGCGCTGCTCGCCGTGCTCGCCCTGCACGCGAACGAGCTCGTCTCGACGTCGCGGCTCGTGGAGGCGGTATGGGGCGAGCATCCGCCTGCGACCGCGGAGAAGCTCGTGCACGGCTACGTCCACGCCCTGCGCAAGCGGCTCGGCGCCGACGTCATCGTGACGCACGGGCCGGGCTACAAGCTCGACGTCGGCGCGAACGGCCTCGACCTGCAGGAGTTCGAGCGGCTGACCGCCGAGGCGCGCGAGGCGCCGCTGCGGCAGGCGGTCGAGCTCCGTCGCCGGGCGCTCTCGCTGTGGCGTGGGCCACCCCTGGCGGATGTCGTCGTCGACGGGTCGGCCGGGGTGGCGCTGGCGCGTCTCGAAGCGCTGCGTCTGAACACGCAGCTCGAGGCGGTCGAGGGCGACCTCGAGCTCGGCCGCCACGCGGCGCTCGTCGGAGAGCTCGAGTCGCTCGCCGCGGCGCACCCCTACCAGGAGCGGGTGCACGGACTCCTCATGCTCAGCCTCTACCGCGCGGGCCGGCAGGCCGACGCGCTGGCGGCCTACCAGGCGCTTCGCCGCAGGCTCGCCGACGAGCTCGGGCTCCAGCCGAGCCAGGAGCTGCGCGACCTCGAGGCGGCGATCCTCCGGCAGGACGACGGTCTCGCACTCCGGGAACCGGACGACGGCGTCGTCATCCCGGCTGCCGCCGCCGGTCGAGGCTCCCGCGGAGGTCGCACCGGTACCCCCGGGCCGCTCTCGGAGGACCAGGGCGCTCGTCTGGCGGCAGCCTCCGTCGTCATGCTCGTCGGCGCCGCCGTCATAGTCGCGCTCCTCCGCGACGAGCCGGCCGTCGCGGTCGCACCGAACTCCGTCGCCGTGATCGATCCCGAGCAGAACCGTGTGGTGGACGACGTTGACGTCGGCATTCGGCCGGGCCCGATCGCCGCACGCATCAGCCCGGTCTGGATCGCCAACGTGGCTGACCGGACGCTGGCGCGGATCGCGGCGCGCACTGCGTCCGTCGCGAAGTACGTCCAGCTTCCCGCAACGCCGACGGGGCTCGCGGTCGGCTTCGACGCCGTCTGGGTCGCGCACGGCCGCCGCGGCCAGCTCTCCCGCGTCGATCCGACCTTCGACCGCGTGACCGACACGATCGACGTGACGAGAACCGCGTTCGGGACCGCGACGGGCAGCGTGGCGGTCGGCCTCGGCGCGGTCTGGGCCGTGTACGGCGACTCGACGCTCGCACGTGTCGACCCGCGGACGGTCGAGCGCACGGGCGCGACCTTCGCCGGCATCCGTCCGGTCGGCATCACGGTCGGCGCAGGGTCCGTCTGGGTCGCGAACGGCGGCGAGTCGACGGTGGAGCGCTTCAATCCCCGGACGTTCGAGGAAGGGCCGATCAGCTCGCCGATCACCGTCGGCGACCGGCCGACGGCGATCGCGTACGGCGAGGGAGCGGTCTGGGTCGCGAACGGCGGCGACGACACCGTCAGCCGGATCGACCCGGGCGGGAACTCGGTCAGGACGATTCCCGTCGGCGACGAGCCCGCAGCGGTTGCGGTGGGCGCCGGGGCCGTGTGGGTCGCGAACGCCGGTGACGGGACCGTCTCGCGGATCGATCCGGTGACCTACAAGGTCGAGACGATCGAGGTCGGAGGCGCGCCGGCGGGGATCGCCGTCGCGGCGGGACGCGTCTGGGTGACCGTCCGGGAGCCGTAGCGCTCTACGGCTTCAGGCAGGCGGCGGTCAGGTCGAGCACGGGGCGCAGCACGATGCAGCCGACCCGCTTCGAGACGAGCGTCGGCTCGTGGAAGAACTCGACCGGGACGAGCGGCGCCGCGTTGCGCGCGAGGTCGACGTCGAGCTCCCCGTACCTGCTGTAGCGTTCGGCGCCCTCGAGGCGGGCCGCCTGCCGCATGAGCCGGTTGTACTTCGGCGAGTCGAAACGGCTGAGGTTCGTTCCCCCGATGAAGCGGGCGTCGAGTAGACGGTTGACGTACGCGTACGGGTCGATGTAGTCCGGCGACCAGAGCATGATCGCGATGTCCCACGCCTCGCCGGGAGACCCCAGCGGGCCGAGGTAGCCCGCGTTCGTGAAGTGGAACGGGACGGGACGCAGCTGGACGTCGAGGCCGATCTCGGCGAGCTGGCGCTTCGCCAGCTGCGCGAGCGCGAGCGGCGGCGGGAAGTTCGGCACGTAGAAGATCGCCTTTCCGTCGCGCGTGTGGCCACTGGCGAGGCTCTTCGCCCTTCGGACGTCGGAGCTTGTCCGCGTGCTGATGCGCGCGTCGCGGAACCCCGGGAGGAGCGAGGGTAGGAGCTGGTCGGTCGACGTGCCGGTGCCCGCGGCGCTGGCCGTCGTCTGTGAGAGCTCGCGGCGGTTCAGCGCGAGGTTGACGGCGCGTCGAAGGCTCGGGTTGTCCTTGAACAGCGGGCGAGACGAGTTCAGGAGGAGCACTCGCAGCGTGAGTCCGGGCCGGAGGAAGAACTGCGACTTGTTCACGCCGTACTTCCCGCTCAGATTCCGGCCGGGATCGAGGTAGATCGGCGCGGTGGTGTAGCCCCAGTCGGCCTCGCCGCGCTCGACGAGGTCGAGTGGCCTGCCGGCCGCTCCTTGACGAAGGTCGACGTTGAACCCGTCCACGTGGTGGGGGCGGCTGCCGCCGTAGTACCGGTTCCGCCTGATGACGACCCGCTCCTCCGGCCGATAGTCGGCCACGTAGTACGGCCCGGCGGAGGGGATGACGTCGACGCCTTCCGGGTCGACATGGAGAGCGGGCGGGACGGCGCAGAAGAACGACATCGTCGTCCACGCCGGGAAGTCCGATACGGGCCGCGTGAAGCGCACGACGAGTGTGTTGCCCCGCGCGACCACGCCGCGCGCCGCGTTCGCTCGTCCCGCACGGACGTCGTCGGCGCCGACGATGGCCAGCGTGTACGGCAGCGCCGGCGAGGTGATCTGCGGTGAGAGCGTCCGGTTGATCGCACGCGCGAACGCGTCGGCGCGGACGGGCGCTCCGTTGCTGAAGCGGAAGCCGGTTCGCAGCCTGAACGTCCATGTCTTCCGGTCGTGCGACGCGCGCGGGTACGCGGCGGCGACCTCGGGCACGAGCCGGAAGCCCGCCGGCGGCGGCTTGTCCGGATAGGTCATGAGCCGCGCGCACGTCGTGTCGAAGAGCGCGCGCGCTTCGACGGAGGACGCGAGGGCCGGATCGACGTAGTCCAGCCGCTGGAAGGCAACGCGGAAGATGCCCCCGTCGCGGACCTTCGACGTGGACGCGACGGCGCCGGGCTGGACGAGGACCGCAACGATTGCTGCGGCCGCGGCAGCCGCTGCGGCCACGCGCCGCTTCCGCCGAGACACCGACTCGCTCGCGTCCATGCGTGCTCCTCCTTGCCGCATCACGTCGGGAACGCTCACGGAGAGCGGTTGAGTCTCGCTTGAGCGACGGTCGAGAGCAAGCCCCCGGCTGCGGAAAGGGCCTAGTCCGGAAGCAGCGGCACCGTCGGCCCCTCCTCGCGGCCGACGAGCACTGCCCGGACGACCGCCTTGGATCCGAACCGCTCGCGCACCTCGTCGAGCGCGGCGTCGAGGGCGTGCCGGCCACCGGGCGCGAACGGCAGCCCGAGCTGCAGGACGGCGTCGTCCTCGAGGTCGGCGACGGTCACGCCCACCATCGTCAACCCGTCGCGGTCGATCGCCCGCAGCGCGCCGCGGAGCAGCCAGCGGGCGGTCGCGAGCACGACCGCGGTCTCGGCGGTCGCGCGCGGGAGCGTGTGGGCACGCGTCGCGCGCGAGTAGTCGCCGAAGCGGAGCCGGATCATCACCGTCCGCCCGATGCGACCGGCCTTCCGCATCCGCCGGGTGACGCGCTCGACGAGCGCGACGAGCGACTCGTCGACCTCGCCGTCCTCGCGGTAGCGGCGCAGGCCGAGAGCGCGCTGCGCCCCCATCGAGCGCCGCCGCTTCCGCGGCTCGACCGGTCGCGGGTCGCGGTTGTGGGCGAGCGCGTGCAGGTGCCGGCCGACCGCGACGCCGAGGATCGAGACGAGCGTCGCCTCCGGCACGGCCGCGACCTCGCCGACGGTGTGGAGCCCCAGCTCGTGGAGCTTCGTCGCCGTCTTCGGGCCGACGCCCCAGAGGCGCTCGACCGGAAGCGCGTGGAGGAAGACGAGCTCCCGGTCGGGCGGCACGACGAGGAGCCCGTCCGGCTTCGCGACGCCGCTCGCGACCTTGGCGAGGAACTTCGTCCGCGCCACCCCGACCGTGATCGGCAGGCCGACGCGCTCGAGCACGTCGCGCCGCAGCCGGACCGCCATCTCGACCGGCGACCCGGAGAGCCGCCGCATCCCGCGCACGTCGAGGAACGCCTCGTCGATCGACAGCGCCTCGACGAACGGCGTCGTGTCGTCGAACACCGCGAAGACGGCCTTGCTCGCCTCGGAGTACGCGTCCATGCGCGGCCGGACGACGACGGCGTGCGGGCACAGCTGCCGCCACTTCGACGCTGCCCATCGCGGTGCGGACGCCGTACGCCTTCGCCTCGTAGCTCGCGGCGAGGACGACCCCGCCGCCCACGATCACGGGCTTGCCACGCAGCCTCGGGTCGTCGCGCTGCTCGACCGACGCGTAGAACGAGTCGAGGTCGGCGTGCAGGATCGTGGCCTCGGCGGACACGAACGCATGTTCGCATCTAGACCTGGACGACGCCAGGGAGCCAGGCGCGCACCGCGTCGGCCACGGCGGCCGAGGCGCGAAGCGAGTGGTCGCCCGGCACCTGCACGACGGTGCGGCGCTTCGCCGCGGGCGGGATCCCGAACGGGTCGCGCTCGCCCTGCACGACGAGCGTCGGCACCGTCACCGCGTCGAGCTCCGGCAGGCGGCTCGCGGCCGGCGGCCCCGTGCGGCGCGGCGGCCGCAGCGGGAACGCGAGACAGAGCACGGCGGCCGCTCCGGTCGCCTCCGCGGTCCGGCACGCGACCCGGGCGCCGGCGGACCGTCCGCCGACGACGAGCGGCAGCCCGCGAGACGGCGCCGCCGCGCAGATGCTCGAGCACGGCCGTCCAGGCCGCGTCGAGGTGGTGCGCGGGCGCGGGCGAGCGCCGCCCTGCGACGCGGTACGGCTGCTCGACGAGCACGACGGCCAGGCCGAGGTCCTCCGCCGCGCCCGCCGCGGCGACGAGGTCGGGTGCGGTCACGCCGCCGCCCGCCCCGTGGCCGAGCACGAGCGCGGCCCGCGCACCGTCCCGCAGACGCAGGTGCACGCGTGCCGGCCCGTGAGGCGTCTCGATCTCCACGGCACCGATCTTGATGGACGGCGCGGCCCGCCGTCGCGGGCCGCGCCGTAGGGGCGGGTCAGACGGACGGAGTCTCGCGCGGTGCTGCCCGAGTCGCCGCTCGAGCCGCCGCCGGAGCCGTCGTCCCCGTTGCCCGCCGGAGCCGTCGCGCTCCGGGCAGTCCTCGCGGGCCGGCGGCTGGGTGTCCTGCACGAACTGCGCCGCGGGCGAGCCGCCCGCGGAGCCGCTCGAGGACGAGGAGCCGCCGCCCCCCGCGAGCGCCGTCGTCGCCCACACCGCGGCCGCCGCGAACACCGCCGCCGCGAGGACGAGGACCGGCCTGAGGTCGAACGTGCGTGCCTTCTCCATCCACACCTCCTGGGTCGCTGACCACACCCAGGGAACCGGCCGCGGCTGAGAGGCCCGTGAGCGCGCGCTAAGAGGTTCCTCAGTGCCCGTGGAGCGCGTGCACGACCGCGTGGCCCGCGGCCGCGCGCGATCAGCCAGCGGTTGACCGGGTAGGCGGCGGCGCCGGCGACGAGGAGCGCGACCGCGAGGCTCCCCCAGAAGCGGCACGCTGTCGAGCCCGGCCTCCATCGCGCCCGGGATCGCGAGCACGATCGCGTTGTCGACGATCTCCATGATCGTGATCGACACCGTGTCCGACGCGAGCGCGACCGGCACGGCGGCGCCGAAGGCGATCCCCGACCGCAGCAGCGGCACGCATCGTCAGCGAGTAGCCGAAGACGAACGCGAGGGCGACCGCGAGCGCGATCGTCTCCCAGTTCCCCCACCCCAGCGCCGTGCCGATGATCAGCCCGAGCACCTCGCCGATGGCGCAGCCGGTGAGGCAGTGCACGGTCGCCGAGAACGCGACCCGGTTGAGCGACTGCGCGGCATGGGCGTGCGCCATCGGCCGAGCGTAGCGAGCACATGCGCGCGCCGATCGGAGAGAATCGGCCGTCCGGCAGTCGTCGACCGAGGAGGGGCCGTGCTCCGCGAGTTCAAGGAGTTCCTGTTCCGGGGCAACATCGTCGAGCTGGCGGTGGCGTTCGTGATGGGCGTCGCCTTCGCGGCCGTGATCAACTCGCTCGTCGAGAACCTCGTCATGCCGGTGATCGCGGCGATCATCGGGAAGCCGGACTTCAGCGACCTCACCTTCACGATCAACGACGCGGTCTTCCGCTACGGCGCCTTCCTGACGGCCGTGATCCAGTTCGTCGCTGTCGCCGCGGCCGTCTTCTTCTTCGTCGTGAAGCCGGTGGACGCGATGCTGGCGCGGCGGCGGCGGGAGCCGGTCGAGGAGGGCATGCCGGACGAGGAGCGTCGTCACCAGGAACTCCTCGCGGCCCTCGCCCGGGTCGGGCGGTAGGGTCCGCGCGTGCGCCTCGACGCCGAGAAGCTGGACACGCTGCGCCGCTGGGGCCACGGCCTCGAGACCGACGAGCGCGACGAGATCCGGTCGGCGGGCCGGGCGATCATCCTGCTGATCGAGGAGATCGAGCGCCTCCACATCGACCTCTGGCACGCGCGCGCCGGGGACGAGGCGATCCCGGAGCCCGAGCCCGAGCCCGCGGACGTGGACATCCCCACGAGCCTCGTCACGAGCCTCCGGGCACGGCTCGCCCGCAAGCACCCGTAGCGCCTCCGTCGTTGCCGGTCGAGCCGCGTGCGGTCGTCCTCGTCGAGGGCGCGAGCGACCGGGGCGCGCTCGAGGCGCTCGCCGCGCGCCGCGGCCGCGACCTCGCCGCCGAGGGCGTCGCCGTCGTCCCGATCGGCGGCGCGCAGGCGATCGGCAGGCACCTGCGCCGGTACGGCCCGCCGGGGCTCGATCTGCGGCTGGCCGGCCTCTACGACGCCGGCGAGGAGCACGCGGTGCGGCGGGCGCTCGAGGGCGTCGGGCTCGGCCCGGCGCGCACGCGCGCCGACCTGGAGCGACTCGGGTTCTTCGTCTGCGAGCGCGACCTCGAGGACGAGCTGATCCGCGCGCTCGGCGCGGCGCGGGTCGAGGAGCGTCGTCGAGGCGCAGGGCGACCTCGGCTCGTTCCGGACGCTGCAGAAGCAGCCAGCGTGGCGGGGACGACCGGTCGAGGAGCAGCTGCGCCGCTTCTTCGGGCAGCGGCGGCAGCCGGAAGATCCGCTACGCCCCGCTGCTCGTCGAGCGCGCTCGACCTCGCGCGCGTGCCGCGGCCGCTCGACGGCGTGCTGGCGTCCGTCTGAGTCGGCTCAGCCGCCGCGTTCCGCGGCTTTCCGCGTCCGCTCCGCCTCCGCGTCGACCTCCGCCGCGAAGAGCAGCGCCAGCGAGCTCAGCCAGAGCCAGGTGAGCATGATGATCACCGCGGCGAGCGACCCCCACGTCTTGTTGTAGGAGCCGAAGAACGCCAGGTAGATCGCGAAGCCGCCGGAGGCGAGCAGCCAGAGCCCGACGGCGAGGCCGGCCCCCACGCTCAGGAAGCTCCACCGCGGATGCTCGACGTTCGGGCCGAAGTAGAGCACCGCGCCGAACGCCACGAGGAGGCCGACCAGCAGGATCGGCCACTGGCCGAGCAGCCACGCCCAGCGGACGGCGCCTTCGGCGCCGACGAGGTCTCCGATCCATCCGGAGAGCTTCGGCCCGAGCACGAGCAGCCCGAACACGAGCACGAATGCGGCCACGCCGACGGCGACCATCACGAGCCCGATGAGACGCTGACGCAAGAAGCCACGTGACTCGTCCGTGTCGTACACGCGGTTCAACGCCCGCATCAGCGCGTTCGCGACCCCGCTGGCGGTCCACACGGCGACGGCGCCGCCGACGAGGATCATCGTCAGCCCGCCGCCTCCCTCGGCCGTCCGGTTCAGCGCGTCCTCGAGCAGCGTCGCCGCCTCGGCGGGGATGACGCTCCCGAGCTTGTCGATGATCGTCTGGATTGCGCTCGGGCTGGCGACGAGGCTGAAGACGCCGACGCTGACGAGCAGCAGTGCCGGGATCGCGAGGAAGGCGTAGTACGCGATCGCGGCGGCGGAGTCGGGGATCTGGTCGTCGACCGCCTCGCGCGCAGCCCGCTTGAGGATCGAGACGTAGTCGCGGGCGCGGAGGTCGGTGACGCCGACCTCGTCGTCGGGCGCGGCATCGGGTGCGGGGCGACCCCTGCCGTTCCGGGCCGGTGTCGGAGTCGTGGTGCGCATGTCGTTATGTGGCTAACGTCGCCGCGGCCCGGAAGGTTGCGTCTTGACCGTGGCGCGCGGACTTCTTAGGGTCGATGCCGGTACCGGATCCGCTCAACGAGGTCGTCCTTGCCCCTCATCATCTCGTGCCTGCGGCCCGGAGTCCTCGCAGACGCGCGAGCGCGTACGCGGTGAGCGCGGTCGCGCCGGGACGAGCCCGTGAGGGCGCGGAGGAGCTGCAGGACCGTCCCTCGCTGTCGCTGCTGAACGCGTTCGAGCTCCGCTGCGGCGGCCGCGCGGTCGGGCTGCCGCCGAGCGCGCAGCGGCTGCTGGCGTTCGTCGCGCTCCACGAGCATCCGCTGCAGCGCGCGTACGTGGCCGGCACGCTCTGGCTCGACTCGTCCGACGAGCGGGCCGCGGCGAGCCTGCGGTCCTCGCTGTGGCGGCTGAACCGGCCCGGGCACGTGCTCGTCGACGCGACCGGCACGCACCTCTGCCTCGCCTCCGCGGTGGACGTCGACCTCCGCCGCGCGTTCGCCCTCGCGCGCCGCCTGCTCGACGGGTCGGCGGACCACGACGACCTCGACGCGGGTGAGGCCGCGCTCGGCGGGGAGCTGCTGCCCGACTGGTACGACGACTGGCTCGTGTTCGAGCGGGAGCGATTCCGCCAGGTCAGCCTCCATGCGCTGGAGGCGCTCGCCGAGCGGCTCGTGCGCGCCGGCGAGGTGGCGCGTGCGCTCGAGGCCGCGCTCTCGGCCGTCCGCGCGCGAGCCGCTGCGCGAGAGCGCCCACCGCGTCCTCATCCGCGTGCACCTGGCGGAGGGGAACCGCGGCGAGGCGATCCGGCAGTACGAGCTGTGCCGCCGCCTCCTGCGTGAGCGCCTCGGGGTCGAGCCGACGGAGCAGCTCGAGCGTCTGCTCGCGCGTTGACGCGGCGATGACGGCGCGGTGACGCCGCGCCCGGAGGATGCCGCGCCATGGTGGGTGCCGCGGCGCGGCAACCGACGGCGGTGCTCGTGGTCTCGGCCTGGTACGAGGGCGCGCCGCCGCGCCTCGCCGCGCGCATCACCTCGACGCTCGACGTGACCCGGCCGGAGCGCGTCGTCGTCGTGGTCGCCGGCGAGGAGGACGATCGTCCGGGTCGTGCGGCAGTGGGTGGCGGACGTCGCCGCCTCCGAGGCGCCCGGTGACGCGTCCGTGACGGACGCGTGACGGCCGTGCGCGACGCTGGACGACCTCGTCGCACGCGACGCCGGTCCGCCCACCGCAAGGAGGCTCCGTGCCAGCACAGCTGACCTACCCAGGCGTATACATCGAAGAGGTCCCGAGCGGCGTCCGCACGATCACCGGCGTCGCCACGTCGATCGCGGCGTTCGTCGGCCGCGCGGCGCGCGGGCCGGTGAACGACCCGGTGTTCCTCACGAGCTTCGGCGACTTCGAGCGTTCCTTCGGCGGCCTCACGCGGCTGAGCTCGCTCCCGTTCGCCGTCCGCGACTTCTTCCAGAACGGCGGCAGCCAGGCGATCGTGGTGCGCCTCTACAACGCCGGCGCCGACCCGGCCGAGGCGACGATCGACGCCAACGGCCTCGCCCTCCGCGCCGCCTCGCCCGGCTCGTGGGGCAACGCCCTGCGCGCGCGGGTCGAGACCGGCACCGACGACGTCTCGCCCGACCTCGCGGCCCAGTGGGCGTCCGAGTTCCCGGGGATCGCGACGAGCGACCTCTTCAACCTCATCGTCCGCGACACCGCGACCGGCGCGACGGAGGAGTACCGCAACGTCACCGTCGTCGACAGCCCGCGCAGGATCGACACGCTGCTCGCGAACCAGTCGCGGCTCGTGGTCACGGACGGCACCCCCGCCTACCCGACCTCGTCGGACGACGACCCGGACCCGGGCGAGGACATCTGGGCCGACGACACGCTGTCCTCGCCGGTCGACACCGACGGCTCGGACGGCGACGCGCTCGAGGAGGACGACGTTCACGGGCACGGGGCTCGAGGCAGCCAAGGAGGGCCTCTTCGCGCTCGAGAAGGCGGACATCTTCAACATCCTCGTCATCCCGCCGTACGACGCGGGCGACGTGGACGCGTCACTGGTGGGCGACGCCGCCGTCTACTGCGAGCGGCGCAGGGCGATGCTCATCGTCGACCCGCGCTCGGACTGGGATGCCGTCGAGGACGCACGCGACAACGTCGGGACGGTCGGCACGACGAGCAAGAACGCGGCGCTCTACTTCCCGCGCATCCGCCGGCCGAACGCCGCTCTTCCCCGACCAGATCGACGACTTCGCCCCGTCGGGCGCGATCGCCGGGATCTACGCCCGCACCGACACGGAGCGGGGCGTCTGGAAGGCGCCGGCGAACGTCGCGATCGTCGGCGCGCCGGCGCTCAGCGTGCCGCTGACGGACGGCGAGATCGGCCAGCTGAACCCGCTCGGCGTCAACTGCCTGCGCACCCTCCCCGCAGCGGGCCGCGTCGTCTGGGGCGCCCGGACGCTGCAGGGCAACGACCGGCTCGCGTCCGAGTGGAAGTACGTCCCGGTGCGGCGGACGGCGCTCTTCCTCGAGGAGAGCCTCTACCGCGGCACGCACTGGGTCGTCTTCGAGCCGAACGCGGAGCCGCTCTGGGCGCAGATCCGGCTCAACGTCGGCGCGTTCATGAACAACCTCTTCCGCCAGGGCGCGTTCGCCGGCACGACGCCGCGCGAGGCGTACTTCGTCAAGTGCGACGCCGAGACGACGACGCAGGACGACGTCAACCTCGGGATCGTGAACATCGCCGTCGGGTTCGCCCCGCTGAAGCCGGCGGAGTTCGTCGTGATCCGGATCCAGCAGATGGCCGGACAGGCAGGGGGTGCGTGATGGCCGAGTTCCCCGTCAACACTCATCGCTTCGACCCGTACAAGAACTTCAAGTTCCGGGTCAGGTGGGACGGCCGCTACGTCGCGGGCGTGAGCAAGGTCGGCGCGCTGAAGCGGACGATCGAGGTGGTCGAGCACCGCAACGGCGGCGACCCCTCGACGAGCCGCAAGTCGCCGGGCCGGGTGAAGTACGAGCCGATCACGCTCGAGCGCGGCGTGACGCACGACACCGAGTTCGAGGCCTGGGCGAACAAGGTCTGGAACTTCGGCTCGGGCCTCGGCGTGGAGGTGTCGCTGAAGGACTTCCGCAAGGACGTGCTGATCGACGTCTACAACGAGGCCGGGCAGCTCGTGCTCTCGTACAAGATCTACCGCGCGTGGGTCTCGGAGTACCAGGCGCTCCCCGACCTCGACGCCAACGCCAACGCCGTCGCGATCCAGACGCTCAAGCTCGAGCACGAGGGCTGGGAGCGCGACTACGAGGTACCCGAGCCCGCCGAGCCGCAGTTCTCCGAGCCGTAAGGGCGTCGCGGATGCCCGTGCCGGAACTCTCCGCGGCGGCGGTGCTCGACCTCTGGCAGGCCGCGGAACGGCGGCGGCCGGTAGAGCGCGCGCTGGCGCTCGCCGCGGCGGCGGGAGACACGGCCCCGGCGCCGAGGAGCTGGCGGCGCTGCCGGTCGGGCGGCGGGACGCGCGGATCCTGGCGCTCCACGCGGCGCTCGGCGGCGGCGGCGCTCGAGGCGACCGCCCGCTGCCCCGGCTGCGGCGAGCAGGCGGAGTTCGCGGTCGACGTGGAGGCGCTCCTCGCGACGGTGCGCGACGCGGCCGCGCCGGCCGCGGTCGAGGCCGATGGGCTCGTCGTCGTGTGGCGGCCGCCCGACAGCCGCGACCTCGCGGCCGCGGCGAGCGCCGGCGACGCGGCCGCGGCCGAGCGCGTGCTGCTGGAGCGCTGCGTGACGTCCGCGACCGGGCCCGACGGCGAGCTCGACGCGACGCGCCTCCCCGCTGCGGCGCGGGCGGCGCTTGCGCGCGCGATGGCCGAGGCCGACCCGCTCGCGGAGGTCCTCGTCGACGCCGCGTGCCCTGCGTGCGGGGTCGAGTTCGTCGCGGACGTCGACGTCGCCGGCTTCGTGTGGGCGGAGCTGCGCGCGCACGCCGGGCGGCTCCTGCGCGAGGTGGACGCGCTGGCGCGGGCCTACGGCTGGACGGAGGCCGAGGTGCTCTCCCTCGACGAGCACCGGCGCGCCGCCTACCTCGAGCTGGCGCAGGAGGGACGCGCGTGAGCGACTTCGTCAGCCGCATGGCCGCGCGGCTCGTCGGCGACGCCGTCGTCGCGCAGCCGCGCCTGCGCGGGCTCTTCGAAGTCCGACGACCCCGCGGCCGCGCTCGAGGTCGTCGACGAGGAGGCGGTCGCGCGGTCGAGCCGCGAGGCGGCGGCGACCCGTCCTGCCCGTCGGCCGTCCCGCCCACCGCGCCGCCGGCGGCGTCGCCACGGCCCGGCACGGAGACGCCGACGCCTCCCTCCCCCTCCGCGGCGGCGCCGCGGGTCGAGGCCCGGCCCACGGCGGCGCCGCCGGAGGACGTCCGCACACCCGCGGCCGCGACCGACGCTACCGCGCGCCGAGCCGTCGCCCGCGCCGGCTCCCGCCGCCGAGCCCGAGCCGGAGTCCGCGCCGCCGCACGTCACCGTGGTCGCGGTGCCCTGCCTCGCCCGTCCTGCCGACGCTCGTGCCGGCGGCCGAGGCGGCCGTGCCCGCGCCGGCGGCCGCCGAGCCGGAGGAGCTCCAGCCCGTGCGCGTCCACATCGGCCGGCTGGAGGTGCGCGCGAGCCTCGAGGAGCAGTCGCGGCCGCGACGCGAGCCCGAGCAGCGTCCCGCCGCGGGACCGTCGCTCGCGGACTACCTCCGCGGCGAGCGGGAGTCGGCGTGAGCAGCCCGCTCGCGATCGGCGCGGTGAGCGCAGTCCTGCGCAACCTGCTCGACAACGGCCTCGTCGACGTCGGCGTCCCGCTCAGCCCGGTGACGGTGACGGCGGTCGCGCCCGACCGGATCGACCTCGAGGACGCCGAGGCGACGCCGTCGCTGAACCTCTTCCTGTACCGGACGAGCAGCAACCAGGGCTGGGCCGAGATGGGCCTGCCGAGCTTCGACGGCAACGGCACGGCGCTCGCCCACCCGCCGCTCGCGCTGAACCTCCACTACCTGCTGACCGCGTACGGCATCGCCGACTTCGAGGCCGAGATCCTGCTCGGCTACGCGATGCACCTGCTCCACGAGCGGCCGGTGCTCGACCGCGCCGCCATCCGCCGCGCGCTCGACCCGAGCCCGCTCGGGCCGTCGATCCTGCCGCCGGCGTTCCAGGCGCTGACCGTCTCCGACCTCGCCGACCAGCTCGAGGCCGTGACGATCACGCGGGAGCCGATGGACACCGAGGAGCTGTCGCGCCTGTGGTCGGCGATCCAGACGCACTACCGGCCGACGGCCGCGTACGTCGTCTCCGTGGTGCTGATCGAGGCGCGCAAGCCGTCGCGGACGCCGCTGCCGGTCCTCACCCGCGGGATCGTCGTCGAGCCGAGCCTGCTGCCGCCGTACCCGACGATCGTGCGCGTCGAGCCCGACCACTCCCAGCCCGCGGCGCGCCTGGGCGAGGACGTCCGGCTCGCGGGCCACCACCTCTCGGGCTCGTCGGTCGTCGCGCGCTTCGCGCACCGGCTGCTCGACACGCCGAACGAGATCACGGTCGGCACGAACGCCGACACCACCGGGATCGACCTCACGCTCCCCACCGGCGGCACCGCGCCGGAGGACTGGCCCGCAGGCATCTACCTCGTGAGCGTCTCGCTCGTCCGCCCCGACGAGACGGACCCGCGCACGACGAACGTCGCGGCGATGCTGCTCGCGCCCGAGCCGCAGCTCGGCAGCGCCGTGCTCGCGCGCGAACGCGACCACGCGGAACGTGACGGCGACGCTCGACGTCGTCCCGGAGCTGCGCCCGGCGCAGGACGCGACGCTCACCCTCGGCGGCGTCTCGGCGCCGGTCGAGGCGCATCCGGCCGCGACCTCGACGCTGACGTTCGAGCTCGGGGACGTGCCGGAGGGCGACCAGTGGGTCCGCGCTCACGGTCGACGGCGTCGAGAGCCTGCTCCTCGACCGCGAGGCGGAGCCGCCGGCCTTCGACCCCTCCCAGTCCGTGACGGTGCCCGCATGACGGCGGTGCTCGCCGACCGGGCACCGAGCGCGGCGGAGCGCGAGCAGCCGGCGCTCGTCGGCGAGCTCGAGCACGTGCGCGCGCTGCTCGAGGCCTTCCGCGACGGCCACGCGCCTCCGGCGGCGCCGGACGCATCCGGGCCGGAGTCGGCGCTCGACCGGCTCTCCCGCCTCCTCGGGCTGTCGCCGTTCGAGCGGCGCGTGCTGCTGCTGGCGGCGGCGGTCGAGCTCGACGCCGAGACGGCGCTGCTCGTCGCCGACCTCAAGCGCCATGCCGACCCGCGGCCGACGTTCGGGCTCGCGCTCGCCGCCCTGCCCGGCGCCCACTGGGACGCGCTCGGGCCACGGTCGCCGCTCCGCCGCTGGCGCCTGCTCGAGACCGGCGCAGGCCCCACGCTCGCGTCGCGGCCGCTCCGGATCGACGAGCGGATCCTCCACTACCTCACCGGGCTGCCCGCCTCGGACGAGCGGCTGGAGGGCGTGCTCCGCGTCGACGCGCACCCGGCTCTGCTCTCGCCCTCGCAGGCGCTGCTCGCCGACGAGCTGGCGCGCACGATCGCCGCGGCCGACGCGGACGTCGCCGTGGCGGTCGAGGGCGAGGACGCCGACGCCCGCCTCGGCGTCGCCCGGGCGCTGGCGCGCGAGCTCGGCGGCGCGGCGCTCCTCGTGCGCCGGGAGGCGCTGCCCGGCCCGGGCCCCGACCTCGCCGGAATCGCGCGCCTGATCGACCGCGAGGCGCTCCTGCTCCCCGGGCTCCCCGTGCTCGAGGCCGCGGACGACCTCGACGCCGCCGCCGCGGCGCTCCTCGACGAGCTCGAGGCGCCGGTCGTCGTCGTGGTCGGCGAGGGTGCGACCCTGCCGCGCGGCCGCATCGCGCTGCGCCGCGCGGTGGCGCTGCCCGATCCGGCCGAGGCGAGGTCGCTGTGGGCCGCCTCGCTCGGCGAGCCGGTCGCGCGGGCGCTCGCGGGCCCGGTGGACGAGGTCTCGCACCACTTCCGCCTCAGCGCCGCCGCCGTCGACGCGATCGCGCGCGAGGTCGCGGCGGCGTCCGAGGGCGACGGCGCGGCCGCACTGCCGCGGCTCTGCCGTACGCGCACGCGCGTCCCGCTCGAGGGGCTCGCCGACCGCATCGAGCCGGTGGCGCGGTGGGACGACCTCGTCCTGCCGGAGGGCCACCTCGAGCTCCTGCACGAGATCGCCCGCCATGTCCGGCACCGCACCCGGGTCTACGAGGACTGGGGCTTCGCCGAGCGCGGCCCGCGCGGGCTCGGCATCACCGCGCTCTTCGCCGGCGAGAGCGGCACCGGCAAGACGCTCGCGGCCGAGATCATCGCGTGCGAGCTCGGGCTCGACCTCTACCGCATCGACCTCGCCGCGACGGTGAGCAAGTACATCGGCGAGACGGAGAAGAACCTCCGCCGCCTGTTCGACGCGGCCGAGGCCAGCGGGGCCGTGCTCCTCTTCGACGAGGCCGATGCGCTCTTCGGCAGGCGCGGCGAGGTCAAGGACGCGCACGACCGCTACGCCAACCTCGAGGTCGCGTACCTCCTGCAGCGGATGGAGTCGTACCGCGGCCTCGCGCTGCTGACGACGAACCTGCGCTCGAACGTCGACCGCGCGTTCGTCCGGCGCCTGCGCTTCGTCGTGCAGTTCCCGTTCCCCGACGTGGCCGAGCGCGCGCGCGATCTGGGGCCGTGCCTTCCCGGAGCGCGATCCCGCGCCGCGACCTCGACCTCGACGCGCTCGCGCAGCTCGTCGTCTCGGGCGGGTCGATCCGCTCGATCGCGCTGTCCGCGGCGTTCTCGGCCGCGGGCGACGGCGGCGCGGTCACGCCGGAGCACGTGCGGCGCGCGGCGCGGCTCGAGTTCGCGAAGGCCGAGCGGCCGCCGCCCGACTGGAAGGCGGCGGGACTCGCATGAGCGGCGGCACGCCACGGCGTCGCGTCGAGCTCGTCATCGACGAGCTGGCGCTGCTCGGCGTCGAACGCGCGGACGCGCCTGCGGTCGCAGCCGCGCTCGGACAGCAGCTCGAGTCGCTCGGCGAGGAGCGGGCGGCCGACGCGGTCCCGCGCGGCCGCGAGGAGGCGCTCCGGCGGCCGCCGCCCGTTACCGCCCCGGCGGACTCCCCTCACGGCCTCGGTCGGGCCGTCGCCGGGGCGGTCGTCGACACGGTCTGGGAGAAGGGGCGATGACGCGCGCACCCGTCCCGCAGACGGCCGTCGCTACCCCGGCCCCTCGCGCCGTCGCGCCCGCCCGGAGCCCGCACGAGCGCGAGGCGGACCTCGCCGCCGAGCTCGTGGCCGCCGGCGGCAGCGTCGCAGGCTGGTCGTTCAGCGCCGTGCCGCCCGCGCCGCCCGGCGACACGGCCGACGGGCGTGTCCTCGGCTCCGGCGGGCGCTCGCTCGACACGCGAACGCGACGGTTCATGGAGTCGGGCTTCGGCCGGAGCTTCGCCGACGTTCGCGTCCACACCGACGGCGCGGCGGCGCATTCGGCGGCGGAGCTCGACGCGCACGCCTACACGAACGGCCGCGAGCTCGTCTTCGCCCACGGCCGCTACGACCCGGCCACGCCCGCCGGCCGGCACCTGCTCGCGCACGAGCTGGCACACGTCGTCCAGCAGCGGCGCAGCCCCTCCCCCGGCCCGATCCAGCGCTTCACCGCGTACTCGTCGACCGAGCAGACGGGCGGGAAGTCGCGCGGCTGGACGCACCCGGGCGGCAAGGACATGCGCGTCTCGGACGACGGTCAGATGGCGGTCAGCGACCGGGGCTGGGGCGCCGGACGGAACAAGCGGGCGTGGACGACACCGTCCCTGATCGCGACGTCGAACGGCGTCCTCGACGCACAGGGCTCACACGCCCGCCTCCGGGAGAAGGCCGGCGGAGCCACGATCTCCGGCTCGGCGCCCGAGGGCGGCGCCGCGTCGACGTTGACGGAGATCGAGCCGTTCCGCCCGGGCGGTAGCGGGCCGTTCAGCCTCATCGCCGACTGCGGGCACGCCTGCCGGCAGATCCTCGGCAGCGGGCCGATCGGCACGCGTGACGTGGCGACGTTCCGCAGGGAGGCGCGCCCGGCTTCGAAAGGTACGGGCGGCGCGATCGGGGGCGGCATCCTCGGCGCACTGATCGGCGGTGCGCTCGGAAGCCTCCTGTTCCTGATCCCGGTCGTCGGCCCGGTGCTCGGCATCATCGGCCTGATCGGCGGCGCGATCGTCGGCGCGATCGAGGGTGCGAAGCGCGGACGCCGCCGCGCCAAGAGCGACCCGGTGGAGGCGCACGAGGAATACAGCTCGCCCCAGACCTACCACGCCGAGCCGCGGTCGACGCCGGAGGACTTCTCGGCCGAGCTGTACCAGCGCGAGCTCGGCGGCGCCACGGCCGAGGAGGGGCTCCAGCGCTACGCGGCGATGTCGAGGGCCGAGCGAGAGGAGTTCGACCGCTTCCACGGCATCAACCGCTTCGCGCGGCCGCGTGTCGGCGAGGGGATCACGATCGGGACGGAGTACCGCATGCCGGGCTTCGTCGACCTCCACCCGGGCGACACCTGGAACTTCCACTACGCGGCTGCCGTGCTCGACAGCGGCCACGATTACATGACGCTCGAGTCCGCGGCCCACTGGGGGATCCACGACTGGATCTTCTACATGTACGGGCCGCCGACGAAGAAGCAGACGTTCCACGAGGAGCACCTCGCCACCGAGACGCACGGAACCCGCGCGACGTCGCTCGTCGTCAAGCCCGAGTTCCAGCTCGAAGTCAGCACGAAAGGGCCGGACACGCCGCTGCGGACGGCGACCGGGACGATCACCCTGACGTCGGGCCAGCCGCTCCGTGTGCTCGAGCGCCGAACGCCAGTGGGCGGCTCCGAGGAGGTTCGCGTCAAGGTCGTGGGCGGGCCTGACGGCGGCGTCGAGGGGTGGATCCCGGCAGGGGCGATCTGATGGCCGAGACCCATGTGCACACGCGCGAGGAGCTCGTCGCCGCGTCGGGCTCTGTGGTCGTCGCTCACGGCCAGTACGAGGCGCGCTCGGTACCCGTTCGCGGCGTCGCTCCTCCACCTCGCCCGGCCGACCGCGCCGTCCTCATCCTCGACGACGGCGTTGCGGTGTGGCTCGAGCCACTCGACAGGCCCGAGTCGGTGCGCGCCGCCGACGAGCGCGAGCGCTTCGACGGCGCCGCAGTCAGCATGCGCGGCACCGCACACGAGCGCATGCCCGCGCAGGGCGAGAGCCTGCTCGCACCGTGCCTCAGCGGCGTCCACGACCTGGAGGAGGAGGCATGAGGGCGCTGCCGCGGCTGCGGCGGGAGCCGAACGTCGCGCCGCCCACGACGGCCCCGGAGGTCGTGCACGAGGTGCTCGACGCGCCCGGCGAGCAGCTCGACGACGCGACGCGCGACGAGATGGAGAGCCGCTTCGGTTACGACTTCGGCAGCGTCCGCGTACACAGCGACGAGCGCGCGGCGCACTCCGCGGAGGCGGTCGAGGCGGCCGCGTGGACGGTGGGCGACGACGTCGCGTTCGCGCGCGGGCTCTACCAGCCGCGCAGCAGCGCAGGGCGCGAGCTGCTGGCGCACGAGCTGGCGCACGTCGTCGAGGGCGAGGACGCACGGACCGACTCGACGGTCACGCTCGGGCGGACCGACGACCCGGCCGAGCGCCGCGCCGAGGCTCGCGCCGCGGGGCGCAGCTCGGGCCGGCCGCGATCCCGTCCCGACCGCGCGCCGGGACGCCGCGCCCGCGGCGGCGTGCTGCGGCGCACGACGTTCGGAGCGCTCCTCGGCGGCGGGATCGGCGCCCTCGGCGGGGCGATTCTCGGCGGGCTCCTCGGCGGCCCGATCGGCGCGCTCGTCGGCGGCCTCGTCGGCTTCGTCGCCGGCGCGATCGTCGGCGAGGTCGCGACGACGAAGAGCCGAAAGCTCACCCAGCCCGAGATCGACTATGCGACGGACGTCTACCTCGACAGCGTCGACTACAGCCAGATCACGATCACGCGCGACAGCGTCCTCGCCCTCGGCGCGCCGCGGACGATCGGGAACACGATCCATCTCAAGTCCGACTGGGGCCACTTCAAAGGCGACACCCTCGAGCTCACCGAGAAGGGGATGGAGGTGCTCATCCACGAGATGGGCCACGTCTGGCAGTACCAGAACGGCGGCCTTGCCTACATCCCGGAGAGCCTCATCGCCCAGCTCAAGGCCGCCGTCGGCGGCGGCGACCGCGGGGGGGCGTACGACTGGCGCGCGGCGCACGACGCGGGGATCCCCTGGGAGGACTGGAACCCCGAGCAGCAGGCCGGGGCGATCGAGCGCTACAACGTCCTCCTTCGCAAGTCGAAGGCGAAGGACGCGACCATGACGGTCGAGGAGCTCCACGAGCTCTCGATCCTCCTGAAGTACATCGACAAGGTGCGCAGGCGTGAGGGCGCACCCACGTACGAGCAGCCCGAGCTCGGGAGCTTCCCGTGAGCAGCTTCCCGGGATCTCCGCGTCTGCTCCGGGGCGGCCTCGTCCAGGTCGACCCCGAGTCGGGAACGGTGCTGGGCACGATCGCGCTCCAGTTCAACCCCGACACGCTCACGCGCACCCTGCAGGTGCAGGCGACCGGGGAGACGGGCGACCGCTCGCAGGCGCTGCGCCTCCGTGGCGCGGCCGTCGAGACGATCAAGCTCGAGGCCGAGATCGACGCGACCGACACGCTCGACGACCCCGACGCGAACCCGGACGCCGTGCGCCTCGGCATCCACCCGCAGCTCGCGGCGCTCGAGGCGCTCGTCCACCCACGCGCCGACGACCTGCAGGCGAACGAGGCGCTCGCCGGCGCAGGGGTGCTGGAGGTGCTGCCGCTCGAGGCGCCGCTGACGCTGTTCGTCTGGAGCCGGCAGCGCGTCGTCCCCGTCCGCGTCACCGACCTGTCCGTGACCGAGGAGGCCTTCGACGCTGCGCTGAACCCGATCCGCGCGAAGGTGAGCGTCAGCCTGCGCGTCCTCTCGGTCGACGACCTCGGCTTCGACCACCGCGGCGGGACCCTCTTCATGGCGTACCTGCGCAACAAGGAAGCGCTCGCCGGGCGGGTCGCCCCCGTCGAGCTGTCGACCCTCGGCGTGGAGTCGCTCTGATGCCAGACCCGCTGCAGGAGCTGCTCGCAGCCGGCGCCGTCCCGACGACGTCGTTCCCGCCCACGAGCCGCTACGCGGGGATCGGCGTCGACGCGTACGACCCGGGCGGCGGGGAGCCGCCGCTGCCGTACCTCCGCCGCCGCTTCTGCCCTCGCCCGGAGCGCCTGGCGCTCCTCTACGAGGTCGCCGTCGTCGAGGGCGACCGCCGCGACGTGCTCGCGCACCGGCACCTCGCCGACGCCGAGCTGTGGTGGCGGCTGGCCGACGCGAACGGCGTCGTCGACCCGCGCGGGCTCACGGGGACGGTCGGGCGGCGCCTGCGCGTGACGCTGGCCGAGGGCGTCCCGGGGACGAGTGAGGTGCCCGGTGCTTAGCCCGCGCCCCGTGCGGCTGCAGCTGCTGATCGGGCCGGGAATCCCGACGCCCGTCCCGCGCAGCGTCCTCGACGCGGTGCAGGAGGTCAGCGTGATGGCCGGGTCGGGCGAGACCCAGAGCGGCTTCGACATCCGCTTCCGGCTCTCGAACCGCTCGCCGCTCCACACGATCTTCCTCCTCGCCGGCGGAGCGTCCATCCCGATCCTCCGCGTCGTCATCGCCGTCACCGTCGGCGGCGAGACGACCGTGCTGATGGACGGCGTGATGACCCACAGCGAGGTCGCCTCCGACGGCGGCCCGATGTCGACGCTGCTGATCCGCGGCAAGGACAAGTCCGCCCTGATGGAGATCCTGCCCCTCGACGGGCTCCCGTACCCCGCGATGCCGCCGGCGCTGCGCGTCCTCGTCGCGCTCGCGAAGTACGCCGGCTTCGGCGTCGTCCCGATGGTGATCCCGAGCGTGCTCGAGGACGTGCCGATCCCGATCGAGCGCATCCCGCGGCACCAGGGCACCGACTACAGCTACATCCGGGCACTCGCCCACGAGGTCGGCTACGTCTTCTACCTCGACCCGGGCCCCGGGGTCGGCGTGAGCCGCGCGTACTGGGGGCCGGAGATCCGTCTCGGCGCGCCGCAGAAGCCGATCGACGCGGCGCTCGACGGGCCGCACGCGCTCGTGAAGAACCTGCGCTTCCGCTTCGACAAGGAGAAGAAGGAACTGCCGGTCGTCTTCATCCAGGAGCCGGCGAGCAAGGCGCCGATCCCGATCCCGATCCCGGACGTGACGCCGCTCAACCCGCCGCTCGGGCTCGTGCCGCCGCTGCCGCCGCGGATCACGCCGCTCAAGGACACGGCGAAGCTGAACCCGCTCGTCGCGGCGATGCGCGGGCTCGCCTACGCGGGCCAGCACAGCGACTCGGTGTTCGGCGCTGGGACGCTCGACGTCGCGCGCTACGGCCACGTGCTCAAGTCGCGGCAGCTCGTCGGCGTCCGGGGCGCCGGCGAGGCGTTCGACGGCCTCCACTACGTCACCTCGGTCACCTCGCGCCTGACGCGCGGGGAGTTCACGCAGAGCTTCACGCTCGCGCGCAACGCGCTCCTCTCGACCGTGCCGACGGTGCCGACATGACGACGGTCGAGCAGGGCACCGAGCGCACCGCCGGGCACAAGTACTACGGCAAGCACCGCGGCACAGTCGTGAACAACGTCGACCCGATGCAGATCGGGCGCATCCAGGCGATCGTCCCCGACGTTTCCGGCCTGATTCCGAGCTCCTGGGCGATGCCGTGCCTCCCGGGCGCCGGGATCAACACGGGGCTCTTCACCGTGCCGCAGATCGGCTCCGGGGTCTGGATCGAGTTCGAGCAGGGCGATCCCGACCGGCCGATCTGGGTCGGCGGCTACTGGGGCACGGTCGCGGAGCGTCCCGTCCTCTCGCAGGCGGTGCCGCCGGCCGTGAACGGGTTCACGATCCAGACGACGCTGAAGAACGGGATCGTCGTCAGCGACGTGCCCGGCCCGACCGGCGGGATCCTGATCCAGACGACGACCGGCGCGATGATCTCGGTCAGCGACGTCGGGATCGTGATCTCGAACGGCAAGGGCGCGATCATCAACATGGTCGGGCCGTCCGTGGACGTCAACGTCGGCGCGCTGACGGTGGTGTGATGCCGGCGCCCGCCCTCCATCTCGGCGCCGTGGTCACGTGCACGCACGCCGGCACCGCCATGCCGGTCGCGCCCTTCCCCCGCGTCCTCCTCTCCGGCCAGCCGGCCGTGACGCTGTCCTCGCCGTACGCCATCGTCGGCTGCGCGCTCACCGGCACGTCGGCCCCACCCTGCGTCACCGGGCAGTGGCTCAGCGGCGCGGTGCGCGTGCTCGCGGGCGGCGTGCCCCTCGCGACCATGGCGGGCGCCTCGACCTGCGTCGCTCCAGGGACGCCGATGCTGCCCCTCTCGGCCCAGCCGCGGGTGCTGGCCACATGACGCAGGTCGACTTCCCCTACCACGTGGACGGCCGTGGCCGGACCGCGGGCACCGGCGCCGACGACCACCTGCGCGACCTGATCGAACAGGTGCTCTTCACCGCGCCGGGCGAGCGTGTGATGCGGCCCGAGTTCGGCAGCGGCCTGCTCTCGCTCGTCTTCGAGCCGGGCGGCCCCGAGCTCGTCGCCGCGACCCAGCACCTCGTCCAGGGCGCGCTGCAGCAGGAGCTCGGCCACCTGATCGCGGTCGAGTCGCTCGAGGTGCGCCAGGACGAGGGCGCGCTGTCGGTGGTCGTGACGTACGTCGTGCTCCGCACGCAGGAGCGGGCGTCCGCGGCCTTCTCGAGGAGCAAGCCGTGAGGTACGCGTGCTGTGACGAGCGCCGCCTGACGGCCGTGCAGGAGGCGGGCGTCCTCAACGGGATCGAGTACGTGGAGGTGTCCGACTCCGAGGCGCCGCCCGGGCTGCGTCAGCGAACGCTCTTCGTACGCCTGCTACTCGGCCCGGCCGGGCTCGGCACGCCGAACGTCGTGATCGAGGGCGGCGAGCGCATCCCCGTCTCGGTGGAGTGGGCCGCCGCTGCTTCGCCGCTGCCCCCCGGCGAGGACGCCGCGCTGACGGCGGGCCTCGACGACCCCGCGAACGTGCTGCTCGTCCGCACCGACTCGACCGGCGACTTCTCCCGCTACACGCTCCGTCTCGTCGCCGGCGGCGGCAGCGATGCACCTCCGGCCGGATTCGACCCACTGCTCGCGGCGGTCGAGTTCTCGTTCAAGGTCGAGTGTCCGACGGACTTCGACTGCGCGCCCGTGTGCGACTGCCCACCGGAGGAGGTCGACGCGCCCTCGATCGACTACCTCGCCAAGGACTTCCAGTCGTTCCGCGCGCTCATGCTCGACCGCCTCAGCCTGCTCGTCCCCGACTGGACGGAGCGGGCCACACCCGACGTCGGCATCGCACTCGTCGAGCTGCTCGCCTCCGTCGCGGACGAGCTCTCGTACCGCCAGGACGCGGTCGCCACCGAGGCGTACCTGCAGACCGCGCGGCGGCGGACGTCGTTGCGCCGGCACGCGCGGCTCGTCGACTACGTCGTGCACGAGGGCGCGAACGCCCGCGTCTGGGTCCGCGTGCTCGTCGAGGGCGAGGGCGTCGTCCTCGACCGCGGGACGCCGCTGCTCACGCGCGTGCCCGACGTACCGGACGTGGTCGAGCGCGACGGGCAGCACCACCGCGACGCGCTCGCGAAGGGCGCCGAGACGTTCGAGACCGTCGAGCCGGCCGTGCTCTTCCTCTCGCACGAGCGGTTCGACTTCTGGACGTGGGGCGACGCCGGCTGCTGCCTCCCCCGCGGCGCCACCGCGGCCACGCTTGTCGGCGACCACCCGGAGCTGAAGGCGGGCGACGTGCTCGTGCTCGCCGAGGTCGTCGGGCCGGAGACCGGCAACCCGGACGACGCCGACCCGGCGAAGCGCGTCGCCGTCCGCCTGACGCACGTCGTCGCCTCGAGCGACCCGTCCGGCGGGCTCTTCGCGGACCCGCCCACGAACGACCCGGTCGACGTGACCGAGATCCGCTGGGACGAGGCGGACGCGCTCCCGTTCCCGCTCTGCATCTCGGTGGAGGAGCGCCCGGAGCTGGTCGTCGCCGAGGCGTGGGGGAACGTCGTCCTCGCCGATCACGGCCGCACGATCGCGGGCGAGCGCCTCCCCGACGTGCCCGGGCCGGTCCTCGACCGCGTCCCCGACGACTGCGACCCGTGCGCCCGGGAGCCGAGGGAGCCCGTCCCCGTCCGCTACCGGCCGACACTCGCGAAGGCGCCCGTCACCCAGGTTCGGCCCGCGCCGACGCACGCGGTCGCCGAGGGCCCGGTCGAGCCCGGGTCGGCGCTCGAGGCTGCGCTCGCGTCGCTCACCTTCGAGCCGGTCGTGCACGACTGGCTCGACGAGCGCGGCTTCCGCTTCCAGGCCGGGCCGGCGGTGTTCCGCGGCGGCCACGACGTCTGGTCGGTGAGCGACGGCGTGACCGTGGCCCTGCTTCGGCTCGAAGCCGGGACGCTGACTGTCTTTCGCCCGCCCCGCGCCCGCGGCCGCGACGCTCGCGACCGACCCGCGCGCGGCGCGTCCCGCCGTCGCGCTCGAGGCCACGCTGCTCGGCTCGCCGGAGCCGTGGGCGCCGCAGCTCGACCTGCTCGGCTCCGGCGGCGACGCGGCCGAGTTCGTGGTCGAGGTCGAGCACGACGGGGAGGCGGTGCTCCGCTTCGGCGACGGCGTCCACGGCCGCCGCCCCGAGGAGGGCACCGTGTTCGACGCGACGTACCGCGTCGGCAACGGGAGCGCCGGGAACGTCGGCGCCGGCGCGATCGCCCACGTCGCGCGGGACGGCGGCGGCGTCGTCCGCGCCCTGAACCCGCTCCCCGCCCGCGGCGGCGTCGACCCGGAGGCGGCCGACGCGATCCGCCGCGACGCCCCTGAGGCGTACCTCTTCCAGCAGCGCGCCGTGACCGAGGACGACTACGAGGAGGTCAGCCGGCGGAACCCCCGCATCCAGAGGGCGGCCGCGACGTTCCGCTGGACCGGGTCGTGGCACACCGTCTTCGTCACCGCCGATGCCGCGGGCGGCCGCCCGGTCGACGAGGAGTTCGAGACCGACCTGCGCGCCCACCTCGAGCCGTTCCGGATGGCCGGCTACGACCTCGAGGTCGATGCGCCGCGCTTCGTACCGCTCGACGTCGCGCTGCACGTCTGCGTCGAGCCCGACCACTTCCGCGCGTACGTGAAGGCGGCCGTGCTCGACGTGCTCTCGAGCCGGACACGCCTCGACGGCACGCTCGGGCTCTTCCATCCCGACCGGTTCTCGTTCGGCCAGCCCGTCTACCTGTCCGCGATCGTGGCCGCGGCGCAGAGCGTCGCCGGCGTCCAGTCCGTGAGCGCGACGTCCTTCCAGCGCCAGCACGACGACGCCTCGAGCGCGCTCGACACGGGCACGCTCGCGATGAACCGGCTCGAGATCGCGCGGCTCGACAACGACCCGACCTTCCCCGACCGCGGCGTCCTCGTCGTCACGACCGGAGGCGGCAAGTGAGCGGCTCGACCTGCAGCTGCTGCTCCGGCGTCGCGCAGCACACGCCGGTCGCGGTCGAGAACCGCCCCGGCCTGTCCGCGATCGCCTACCGCGCGGGCGTGCACGGCGACTTCCTCGCGTCGTTGCTCGCGGGGCTGACGAGCGCCGACCGGCCGCGGCTGCGCGCGCTCGGCACCCGCGCCTCCGACGACTTCTCGATCGCGCTCCTCGACGCGTGGGCCGTCGCCTCGGACGTGCTCTCCTTCTACACCGAGCGGCTGGCGCAGGAGGCGTACCTGCGCACGGCGCGCGAGCGGATCTCGCTCCAGGAGCTCGGCCGCCTCATCGGCTACCGGCTGCGGCCCGGCGTGGCAGCGGAGACGTTCCTCGCGTTCGCGCTCGAGCCGCCGCCGGAGGTGCCCGCCGCGGCGTCGAAGGATCCCGGCTCGGCGCCGCCGGTGACGCCGGCGACCCTGACCCTCGAGCCCGGCCTCCGCGTCCAGAGCATCCCCGGCCCCGGCGAGCAGCCGCAGACGTTCGAGACGGTCGAGGAGGTCGAGGCGCGGCCGGAATGGAACGCGTTCGCGCCCTCGCTCACGCTGGCGCAGCCGGCGCTCTCGTCGACGTCGGCGTCCCTGGAAGGCGTCGGGCTCAACCTCAAGCCGGGCGACCTCTTCCTCGTCGCGTCCGCTTCGGCGCCTTCGGGCACGTTCGCGCTCAAGGCCCTCACGGAGGTAGTGGAGGACGCCGACCGCGGCCGCACCCACGTGACATGGAGCGGGTCGGTGACCGCGCCCGCGAGCCCGAAGGCCCACGTCCTGCGGAAGCGGCTGAGCGTCTTCGGCCACAACGCGCCGCACCGGAGCCTGATCAAGGGCGGCACGTCGGACTGGAATTTCTCGCTCTCTCCTGCCGGCGGCAACCGCGTCGATCTCGACGGCTCGCAGCCGGACGTCGTCCCCGGCTCGCTCGTCGTCCTGGCCGCGCCCGGTGAGACCTCGCGGCTCTGGGAGGTCTCCGCCGTGATCGAGCTCTCGCGGGCCCGCTACGCGGTCTCGGGCAAGGCCACCCGGGTCACCCTGACCGGCGGGACCGGCTTCGCGTCGTTCGGGGCCAAGAACCGGACGACGACGGTCTACGCGGTGAACGAGCCGCTCGACCTCGCCCACCGCGCTCGACGGGAGCGCCGTCGCGAACGACCAGCTCTTCGTCGAGACCGACGTCGGGGCGATGCAGCCAGGCCGCCGGCTGCTCGTCCGCGGGACGACGACGGACGGCACCGCGCATGCCGAGCAGGCGGTCGTGAAGGAGGTCGCGAAGGTCGCCGGCCGCTGGCGGATCACGCTCGAGGCCGACCTCGCCCACGACTTCGACCGCGACACGGTCGTGATCCACGGCAACGTCGCGCTCGCGACCCACGGCGAGACGGTGCAACAGCTGCTCGGCTCGGGCCGCGCGAGCGCGCCGTTCCAACGGTTCGCGCTCGCGCACGAGCCGCTCACGCACGTCCAGTCGCCCGACGCGCCCTCGGGCGCCGCCGCCGCGCTCGAGGTCCGGGTCAACGACGCCCGGTGGGACGAGGTCACCACCCTGTTCGGCGCCGGGCCGCGCGACCGCGCCTACGCGCTCCGAACGGACGAGCACGGCAAGGCCTACGTGCAGTTCGGCGACGGCGCCAGCGGCGCGCGGCTCCCCACGGGCTCGAACAACGTCCGCGCCGCCTACCGGAAGGGCATCGGCGCCGGCGGCAACGTGAAGGCTGGCGCGCTCGCGCAGCTGCTCGACCGGCCGCTCGGGCTCAAGGGGGTCGAGAACCCCGCGCCGGCGAGCGGCGGCGTCGACCCGGAGACCGAGGACGCCGCGCGCCGCTCGATCCCGCTCGGCGTGCGCACGCTCGGCCGCGCCGTCTCGCTGCTCGACTACGAGGACTACGCGCTCGCGTTCACCGGCGTCGTGAAGGCGAACGCGACCGTCCTGCCGCTGCGGGGCGGCCGCACGATCGTCGTCACGGTCGCGTTCGAGGGCGGCGAGCGGCTCGCCGACCTGACCGACTCGCTGCGCGACCACGGCGACCCGCGCGTGCAGGTGCTCGTGCTGGAGGGGACGACCGAGACCTTCCGGCTCGGGCTGACAGCGCCGTCGACCCCGCGTACGAGAGCGACGCCGTGCTCGCCGGTGTCGAGTCGGCGCTCCGCGCGGCGTACGCGTTCGACGCGCGCGGGCTGATCGAGCCCGTGTTCCTGTCGGAGCTCGTCGGCGTGGCGCACACGGTCCCCGGTGTCCTCGCCGTCGACGTCGACCACCTCTACACCGGGCCGACCGCCGACCTGTCCGACCGCCTGCTCGCGCCGCGGCCGGACGTCGACGCGTCCGGCGACGCGATCCCCGCCGGCCTGCTCGTGCTCGATCCCGCGCCATTCGACTGAGCTCGCGGCGGTGGCGCCGTGAGCGCGACCGGCCTGTACACGACGGAGGAGCTCTACCGGCTGCTGCCGGCGGTCTACCGCGTCCGCGACGCGGAGCAGGGCGGCGTCCTCCGCGAGCTGGTCGACGTCATCGCCGGCCAGGTCAACGTCCTCGCCGAGAGCCTCGAGCAGCTGTACGACGACGAGTTCATCGAGACGTGCGCGCCCTGGGCGGCGTCGTACATCGGCGACCTCGTCGGCTACCGGACGCTGCAC
The DNA here is from genome assembly GCA_963733995.1 of uncultured Thermoleophilia bacterium. GTDB lineage: Bacteria > Actinomycetota > Thermoleophilia > Gaiellales > Gaiellaceae > DATHTC01. The sequence continues at coordinate 319,437 of CAVTFO010000021.1, read as the reverse complement.
GGCGTCGCGCCGCAGGTGGCGTCGCCGCGGGCCGAGGTCGCGAACACGATCCGCTACCGGCGGCGCAAGGGCACGGTGTCGGTGCTGGAGCAGCTCGCCGCCGACGTCACCGGCTGGCCCGCGCACGCGGTCGAGTTCTTCGAGCTGCTCGTCGCGACCCAGTACATGAACCACGTCCGCGGGCACGCGGCTGCGACGACCGACCTGCGCAACGAGGGCCGACTGGAGCTGTCCGGGACGTTCCAGGCGGGCGCGTTCGACACGTTCTCGCACACCGCCGACATGCGCCGGATCGGCTCGCGCTCGGGTCGCTACAACATCCCGAACGTCGGCATCTTCCTCTGGCGCGTGCAGGCGCTCCGCCTCGCGCGCGTGCCGCTCGTGGACGCCGACGGCGCCGGGCTCCGCTTCCGCTTCGACCCGCTCGGCACCGACAAGCAGCTCTTCAACGCACGCCGCACCGAGCAGGAGATCACGCACCTCGCGGAGCCGATCGACGTCCCGCTGCCGCTGCGGCGGCGCTTCGCGAAGGCGCACCTGGGCGAGCTCTACGGCGCGCGGGCGGCCGCTGCTGCTCGAGGTCGAGACCGCGACCGGCGTCGACGCGATCCCTGCCGCCGACGTCCGCATCTGCGACCTCTCCGACGACCCGGCCGCGCCCGGGACCTGGGCGCACGCGCCGGAGCCCGGCGACACGCACGTCGCCGTCGACCCTGTTCTCGGGCGCGTCGCGTTCCCCGCCGCGCCCGCAGCCGGCGAGACGCGGCTCGCGACCTTCCACTACGGGTCGGCGCTCGCCGTCGGGGGCGGCGGCTACGACCGCGCCGCGTCGCTCGAGCCGGTGCACACCGTCGTGCCCGTCTCCGGTGGCGCCGCGCTCGGCCCCGCGCTCGCGTCGGTCGCAGGCGGCGGCGCCGTGCAGATCCTCGACAGCCGCACCTACGCCGCGCCGGCGACGATCACGGCGACGACGCCGGAGGCGGACGCGGCCGACCGCGTGCTCACGCTCCGCTCCGCCAACCGGGCGCGGCCGTTGCTCCAGCGCTCGGACCAGCTCCGCCTCGCCATGGAGCCGGACACGACCGTCGTCCTGAACGGCCTCGTCCTCGCGGGTGCACCGCTCGTCCTCGAGGAGTCGGCCGACGCCGAGACGCGCCGGCTCGTGCTGCGCCACTGCACGCTCGTCCCCGGGATCACCCGCGACCCCGACGGCGCCCCCCACTCCGTCGGCCGCGCGAGCCTGATCGTCCTCCACCCCTTCGCCGAGGTCGTGCTCGACCACTGCGTCGTCGGGCCCATCGTGGCCGTGGAGGGCGCCGAGGTGACGGCGAACGACTCCGTGATCGACGCGTCCGGGGCCGATGAGGTCGCGTACTGCGGCCGCGCCCCCGCGGGTGGCGGCGGGCTCCTCACCGTCACGAGCGCGGCCGACCGCGAGACCGGCGACGGGCTCGCTGCCGGCGGCCACCTGACGCTCGAGGCCTGCACCGTGCTCGGCAAGGTGCACGCGCAGCGCCTCGACGTCTCGAACTCGCTGCTGCTCGCGCAGCTCGACGCGGCCGGGCGATCCCTGGCCCGCGCCCGTGTGGGCCGAGCGCCGGCAGGTCGGGTGCGTCCGCTTCTCGTTCGTCCCGCCGGGATCCCGCACGCCGCGCCGCTTCCAGTGCGTCGGCGGCGATCCCGCGCACCGGCCGTTCCACACCTCGCTGCGCTACGGCGACCCGGGCTACATGCAGCTGCGGCGCTCGACGCACCGCGCCATCCGCACCGGCGCGAGCGACGAGAGCGAGCTGGGCGCCGGCGCACGAGCTCTACCAGCCCCAGCGCGAGACGAACCTGCGGATTCGCCTCGACGAGTACCTCCGCTACGGCCTCGAGGCCGGGTTCTTCTACGCCACGTGATCGGAAGGGAGAGAGTCATGCCCGCCGACATCAGCCGCGTGAGGTTCGATCCGCTCCGCGACTTCGCGGGCGTGGTCCTCCAGCAGGGCCGCTTGCTCCTGGACGCGGACTTCAACGAGCTCGTGGCGCTGCTCGACCGCCGCCTGCGCGCCGAGACGAGCGACCTCACCTCGTTCGGCCCGGACCCCGACCACGCCGGGGTCGCCTGGGTGCCGCGCCAGACGCCCGACGCCTTCCGCGTCACGCTGACCGGCGGCGCGCTCTCGATCGGCCGCGGCCGGATGTACGTCGACGGCCTGCTCGCGGAGAACCACGGCACCGAGCTCGACGGGTTCGACCCGCTCCTCTCCGAGGTCACGGGCACCGCCGACACGCCGTATGCGGCGCAGCCGTACTGGCCCACCCCCGACCCGCTCCCCGACCGGCGGCGTCGCATCTCGCGTACCTCGACGTCTGGCAGCGCGAGGTGACCCACCTCGAGGATCCCGGAACTCGTCGAGATCGCCGTCGGCGTCGACGCGACCGCGCGCTGGCAGACGGCGTGGCAGGTGCGGCTCCTGCCCGTGCCGACCGGCACCACGTGCACGACCGACGACGAGGACATCGGCGACGACTGGCTCGACCTGATCCGGCCCTCGGACGGCCGGCTGACCGACGGACACCATCGAGGTCGAGGACGACGAGGACCCGTGCGAGCTGCCGCCCGGCGGCGGCTACCGCGGCCTCGAGAACCAGACCTACCGCGTCGAGATCCACGAGGGCGGCGCGCCGGGCACGGCCACGTTCAAGTGGTCGCGCGAGAACGCGTCGGTCGTGCTCCCGGTCGTGGAGATGGTGTCGACGACGGTGCTGCGGCTCGCGTCGGTCGGCAAGGACGACGTGCTCCGGATCTCCACCGACGACTGGGTCGAGATCCTCGACGACAACGCCGAGCTCGACGGCGAGCCGGGCGCGATGCGCAAGGTGACGGTCGACGACGCCGAGCGCACGATCACGTTCACCGGCGCGCTGCCGGCGTCGCTGCAGCCGGCGGACGCCGACGACGCGGCCGCCCGCCACCTGCGCGTCGTGCGCTGGGACGCGTCGGGCGTCGTCCACGACGGCACCGGCGCCGAGATCGGCGACGTGGACGCGGGCGGCGGCCTCATCACCGTCCCGGCCTCCGAGACCACGCAGGTCGTCCTCGAGCACGGCGTCGTCGTCTCGTTCTCGCTCGCCGAGGACGGCGGCCGCTTCCGCCGCGGCGACCACTGGATCTTCGCCGCGCGGACCGCGAACGCCGACATCGACCACCTCGAGGATGCGCCGCCGCACGGCGTCCACCACCACTACGCGCGCCTCGGCATCCTCACGTTCCCGGACAGCGAGACGAGCTGCCGCCGCCTCTGGCCGCCGCTGCCGGTCGAGGGCGGCGAGAGCTGCGACTGCACCGTCTGCGTCTCGCCGGAGTCGCACTCCTCGGGCACGCTGACGATCCAGGACGCGATCGAGTCGGTGAAGGAGACGGGCGGCACCGTCTGCCTCGCCGCGGGCCTCTACGACATCGGGCCCGGCGTCGAGATCGACGGCGCCCGCGCGGTTCGCCTCCGCGGACAGGGGCCCGCGACGATCCTCGTCGCGCGCGGCGAGGCGCTCACGATCACCGCGTCCATCGCCGTGACCGTCGAGAACCTCGCGATCGTGAGCGGGATCTCGGCTCCGGGCGCGGTCCGGCTCCGGAACGTGGCGGTCGCGACGCCTCCAGGACCTGATCGTGCTCTCGTACGGCACGTCCGACTCGGGCGGCTCCGCGATCGAGCTCGCCGGCGTCGAGCTCGCTCGTCTCGGCGAAGCGCAACGTCCTCGTCGCCCGCACCGGCATCGGCATCCCCGCCCCGGACGGGATCGGGATGTACGGCGCCGGGATCCGGATCGAGGACAACGTCGTGCTCGGCTTCGACCGCGGCATCGACCTCGGCGGCGCCTCGCTCTACCTCTACGCCTGCCGCGTCTCCGGCAACGAGGTGCTCGGCCCGAGCCTGACGGGGATCCGCGCCACCGGCGCGCTCGCGCCGGGCGGCTCGCTCGACGTGACCGGGAACAAGCTCGTCGCGCGCGGGGACGGGATCGTCGCCGGCGCGGACGTGCTCGTCGACGCGAACACGATCAACGGCTTCGGCAGCGCCAACCCCGGCACCGGCGGGATCGTCGTCGACGCGGGTCAGTTCACCGTCCCGCCCGGGCACGTGCGCATCACCGGCAACCGGATCCACGACCGCACCGACGCCGGGATCGCGCTCCGCACGGCCGTGCGCACGTTCATGGTCAAGCAGAACATCCTCGCGACGGTCGGACAGGGGATCGTGATCGAGGGCAAGGGCACCGCCGAGCGCGTCGCGATCGACAACAACGAGGTGCTCGACGTCGCCACCGCCGTCGAGGGGACCGGCCTCGTCGCCGGGATCCTCGTCTCGCAGGCCGGGTCGGCCAGCGTGCTCTCGAACACGGTCGTCCGCGTCGGGCCGAACGTCAACAGCGGCGACCTCGCCGGGATCGTCGTCACGGCCAGCGAGGACGTCCGCGTCGCCGGGAACGTCGTCGACGGCGTCGGCGCACAGGCCGGCGGGTTCGCCGCGGCGGGCATCGCCGTGGTCGGGCCCTTCGAGCGCGCGTCCGTCTCGGACAACTCGGTGCGCTTCTCGGCGGAGCGCCTCGCGCCGACCGACGGGCGCTGGTGGGCGCTCCTGATCCAGTCCGCCGGCTCCGTCAAGGGACGCGTCGGCAGCTCGGCGACCGTCGTCCCGCTCGCGAGCGGCGCCGTCCTCGTCGGCCACGGCTGGGCGAGCGCGGCCGCGGGGCGCGCCGATCACGCCGGCGTCGGCTCGAACACGCTCTCGGGCGGCGCCCGCGAGCCGGCCTGCCTCGTCCGCATCGCGGGCGACGTCGTCGCCGAGGCGAACCAGTGCTTCCACGACCAGGCGGAGAACCCGTCGGCGATGGTGCTCCTCGGCTCGTCCGTCGTCGCCTCCGCGAACCGGCTCCGCGGCGGGAAGGCGGCGCTGATCCTCCAGACCGCGGAGAACCGCTTCGCCGCGGTCGGCAACCTCGCGCCCGGCGGCACGCACCTGGGAAGCCCCGGCGCCGGGCTGCCCGCGCCATGGCAGGCTCTCAACCCGAACGTCTCGTAGGAGGTCGTGATGCCCATCGTCGTCGTCGGCAACGAGAAGAACTTCGCCGCCCTGCGCCCGCGGCTCTTCGCCGGGGCCACGGTCTCCAACAAGGCCGCGGGCGACGTCGCGGACGCCATCCGCACGGCGAACCCGGACGTGAACCTCGACAAGCTCACGCCTGGGACGGTCCTGACCGTGCCGGATGCCCCGAAGGTGCGCGTCCGCGGCGACCTCTCCGTCGACGAGCTGACAACCGAAGGGCTGAAGGCGCTCGGCGAGCACGGGAAGGCGACGCTCGCGCAGGTGGCCGAGACCGCCAAGGCCCGCGAGGCCGAGATCCGGAAGGAGCGCACGCGCGTGCTGAAGTCGCTCGACGCGATCTCCACGGGCTCGACCTCGGCGCGGGCAGCGCCCAAGGAGACGCCGCCCGCGAAGGAGCTCACGGCCGCCCGCACGGCGCTCGAGGCCGACGACGCTGCGGCGAAGGACCGCGCTGCGGCGCTGAAGCAGGCGCAGGAGGAGTGGACGGCGGGGCTCGACGCGCTCCTGCAGCGCATCGGCTGACCCGGGTGTGACACTCCGCTGGTGAACGGCGCCGTCCGCCACTGGTCGGTCCGCTACCAGGCACACAACCGGCTGCCCAGGCCCGCGATCGTGATCGTCCCGTCCGAGTACGGGCCCGGGAAGCCGACGCCGCGCCTTCCGCTCGTGATCTCGCCGCACGGCCGCGGCGTCCAGGCGGCGACGAACGCGCGGCTCTGGCGCGACCTGCCGGCGCACGGGTTCGCCGTCATCTGCCCCGGCGGGATGGGCCGCCGGCTGCCGCTGCACTCCTGGGGCTGGCGCGGGCAGATCGCCGACCTGGCCCGCATGCCGTCGATCGCCAACGCGACGCTCCCCTGGCTCCGCGTCGACGCGAGCCGCGTCTACGCCGTCGGCGGGAGCATGGGCGGCCACGAGACGCTCCTCCTGCTCGGCCGGTACCCGCGGCTGCTCGCCGGCGCCGTCGCGTTCGACTCGGTCACGAACTTCTACCGCCGCTACAGCGACTTCGGCCTGATCGCGCGCACGCGCGGCCTCCAGGCCCTCGCGCGCATCGAGGTCGGCGGCACGCCGAAGACGAACCCGCAGGGCTACGTCCTCCGCAGCCCGTCGCACTGGGCGCCGCAGATCGCCGCCTCCGGTGTCCCGCTGCAGCTCTGGTGGAGCGACGCCGACGAGATCGTGGTCGCCCAGCGCTTCCAGTCCGAGGCCTTCCACGCCTCCCTGCAGCGCCTCGGCCCGCGCGGCCGGCTCGAGCACGTGACCGGCTCGTGGGGGCACACGGCGGAGAGCTACCGGGACCTCCAGCTCCCCGGCGCCGTCCGCTGGCTCGGGCTCGAGCGCCTAGAGCTGCTTGTTGCGGAGGGTGACGATCGAGTCGGCCTTGCTCAGGTTCCCCGCCACGTCCCAGGCGCGGACGCGCAGCCGGTAACGGCCGTCCGGCAGCTTCGTCGTGTCCCAGTAGGGGGTCGGGAACAGGCGGAACCAGTAGTCGCCGTCGCACGGCATCGAGCGGTGGAAGAGCATGCAGCCGTTCGCGGGCAGGTTCTGCTCGGTGCCCGGTGCGAAGTGCTGACCTGCCGGCTGGTCGAGCATCTGCTCCGCGCGGAAGGACTCGCGGCGGACGACGACGCGCTCCCGGGCCAGGTCGACGATCGTCACCGACAGCCGGAACGGGTGGTGCGGTGCGGCGAGGTGCGGCAGGTCCTTGAACCAGCCGATGTAGCTCTGCGGGTCGTGGACGCGGACGCGGACGTCGACCTTGCCGGTGAGCGCCGCCTTGTTGAGCCGGGTGCCCGCCTGCGGCAGCTTCGCCACGGTCGTCCGCGGGCGGCGGGCCCAGCGCGGCGTGGCCGGCCGGTAGAGGCGGATCTCGCGGATCGCCGGTGCGGCCCGGTCGACGTACGGGTGCAGCTTCCCGGTGCGTCGCAGCGGGTTGATCTCGATCGGCTCCCGACCCGGGAGGAAGAGGAACTCCGTCAGGTGCACGTGCCAGTAGCCCTGGCAGGTCCAGCCGATGTGCTGGCCGGCCTCGATGTCTTGCCCCGTGCGGACGATCGGGTCGATGTGGCCGTAGCCGAAGTGGCCGATCCGCGCCAGCCCGGCGAACCCGGGCGCCGACGCGTGGTGGACGCGGCCGCCCTCGATCGCGTAGACGCGGTGCGTGCGGTTCGGCGGCGCCCCGCGCTCGGGCCGGTCGTCGCGCACTGCCACGTCGACGCCGGTGTGGTAGACGCAGCCCTTCTTCGGATCGGGCCGCGGGTCGAGGAACGAGCCGCGGATGGGGTGCTGCCGCTTGTGCGGCAGCACCGGCCACCCACGCCAGGCGTCGTTGTAGGTCTGGATCGCCTGCAGCTCGCCCGGGACGGCCACGGCGGAACTATCGCACCGCGTGCGACCGCAGTGTCTCGAGACGCTCGCGGTACTCGGCGGCGTCGATCTCCCCGCGGGCGTAGCGCTCGCCGAGGACCGCCTCCACGCTCGGGCGGTCGTCGCCGCGCCACGGGCCGCGACGGCCGCGGCGCAGGAAGAGCGCGAAGACCGTCACGATGAACGCCAGCCAGACGAGCCAGATCAGCGGCCACCAGTGCGGGCCGTCGCCCCAGTTCTCGGCGACGAGGGTCGGAATCGTCATCGGTTCACTCCTTCGGTTCGGACGATGCGCCCACGCTAGGCCCGTCCGGCGCCTGCCACAGCGACCGGGCCGCTGATTCGTCGTCGTCGCCCGCGACGATCCCGGATCGTCGCCGTGGACGACCCGGATTGCGCCACGTCCCGGTTACCCTCGGGCGCATGGCCTGGCGCCGCGAGACGCTGGCCGACGTCGGCTTCGCGCTCGGCTCGCTGGTGGCGACCGTCGCGCTGATCGCCGGCGGCGGCGGCATGAACGAGGGCGACGACCCGCGCGGGCTCGACCTGCTCGCGGTCCCGCTCGTCGGCCTCGCGACACTGCCGCTCGTCGCCGCGTCGGCCGCGCCGTTCGCGGTGTTCGTCCTGTGCGCGCTCGGGAGCATCTCGCTCGTCGGCCTCGGGTATCCGGTCGGGCCACCCGTGGGCGCCACGGTCGCGCTGTTCCTCCTCGCCCTGCGCCGCGAGGAATCGCCCCGGGAGACGCGGATGATCGCGGTCGCGGTGCCCGGCTTCCTGCTGCTGCACCTGCTCGCGATCGGGCTCGCCAACGACCGGATGCCGTGGGTCGAGGCGCTCTTCGCGGTGACGGTCTGGGGCGGCGCCTGGTTCGCAGGCGACCGCACGCGCCTCCGCCGCGAGCGCGTCGAGGCGCTGCAGGAGCGCGCTCTGCGGGCCGAGCACGACGCCGCCCGCGAGCGCCGGCTGGCGGCCTCGGAGGAGCGGATGCGCATCGCGCGCGACCTCCACGACTCGGCCGGGCACGCGATCAACGTCATCCTCGTCCACGCCGGCGCCGCGCGGCTGAACGCGCGGCGCGACCTCGACGCCGCCCTCACCGCGATCGAGACGATCGAGGAGGTCGCCCGCGAGACGGTGACGGAGATCGACCGCATCGTCGGCGGGCTCCGCGAGGGCGACGGCGAGATCGACCTGCCGGTCGGGCTCGACGCGCTCGACACGCTCGTCGAGCGGCATCGCGCCGCGGGGCTCGACGTCACGCTCCAGCGCCGCGGCAACGTCGGCTCGCTCCCCCGCGCCGTCGACCGCACCGCGTTCCGGATCCTCCAGGAAGCGCTGACGAACGCGGCCAAGCACGGCGACGGGCACGTGGACGCGGAGCTGGTGCGGGACGACGGCCGCCTCGAGATCACCGTCCGCAACGGCCTCCGCTCGCCCGTGCCGCCCGCGGGCCCCGATCACCACGGGATCGTCGGAATGCGCGAGCGCGCCGGGCTCCTCGGCGGGACGCTCGAGGCCGGCGCCGACGACGGCACGTACACCCTGCAGGCCACCATCCCGCTGGAGCGGAGGAGTTAGTGGCTCAGAGCCACAAACTGCAGACGGTCCGCGTCCTGCTCGTCGACGACGACGACCTCATGCGGGTCGGCCTGCGCGGGATCCTCTCGAGCGACGAGGGCATCGAGGTCGTCGGCGAGGCGTCGGACGGCGCCGCCGCGCTCGAGGCGGCGAACCGGCTCCTGCCGCACGTGGTGCTGATGGACGTGCGGATGCCCGGCCTCGACGGCATCGCCGCCACGGAGCGGCTGCTCGCGCTCTCCGACGACGTCCGCGTCGTGATCCTGACGACGTTCGAGCAGGACGACTACGTCTTCGCCGCCCTCGCCGCCGGCGCGTCGGGGTTCCTGCTCAAGCGCGCGCGGCCGGAGGAGCTGATCGCCGCCGTCCACGCCGTCGCCGCCGGCGACTTCCTCCTCGCCCCGTCGGTGACGCGCACGGTCGTCGAGCGCCTGTCCGCGCAGCCCGCGCCCGACCCGCAGGCGCATGCGCGCATCGAGCAGCTGACGCCCCGTGAGCGCGAGGTGCTGCTGGCGCTCGGCCGCGGGCAGTCGAACGCCGAGATCGCGGCCGACCTCTTCATCGAGGAGACGACCGTGCGCACGCACGTCCGACGCATCCTCCAGAAGCTCCGCCTGCGCGACCGGATCCACGCGGTCGTCTTCGCCTACGAGAGCGGGCTCATCCGCGCCGGCGAGGACTGAGGGAGGGCGCCGGACGAGCCGGCACCCTCCCCCGTCGAAGGCCTACGGCTTCTTCGCCTTGTCCGCCTTCTTGGTGTTGCAGGCCTGCACCTTCACGTCGTCGACGTACCAGCCGTCGATGCCGGCGCAGCCGTCCATGCCCATGTCGAACCGCAGCTGGATCGTGTCACCGGGCTCGATGCCGATCGCGGCCAGGTTGACCTGGGTGAGGCCCCAGGTGCCGAAGACCTCGCCGCCGTCCGTGCCGCTGTAGGCAGGCTGGCCGGCGAGCGGGCTCGTGTTCCCGCCGGCCGCCGTGGTGAGGGTCGTGTTGTAGGCGTTGAAGATGAACGCCGAGGCGGGCAGGAGCTCGAACGACCCGCCGTTGACGCTGATCTTCAGGTTCCCGCCGTCGAAGTTCGCCTCCGTCGCCACGTAGTGCCTGAAGGTCAGGCGCGGGCTCAGGATCGCGGCGTTCGGGAGGTGGATGGAGGGGCTCGTCAGGCGCATCACGCCCGAGACGTCACCCGCGCCCTGGTCGCAGTTGCCGATGTCCGGGTCGGCGCCGAACGCCGCCGTCCCGGCCCGGCCGCCCGGCAGCGTCGACTTCGCCTGCCAGTTCAACCCCGGCCAGCCGGCGTAGACGCCCTGGTTCGACAGCGACCAGCCCGCGAGGCCGTCCTCGAACGTCTCCTCGTAGACGACCGGCGGGTTCTTCTGGCCCTCGCACAGGCCCGGCTCGCCGGGCTTGAGGAGCGGCTGGAAGTTGCACTGCTGCGCCGGGTTCGTCCGGAGCTCGACCGCCGCGATCATCTGCGTCACCTGCGTGCAGTCGGCCGCCGTGATCGCCTGCCCGGACGGCCCCGCCGGCGCACCGGTGCTGAGCGCCGTGAGGTTGATGTCCGATCAGGTCGGTGCACGAGGCCTCGAGCGCGTCGGCGTGGTCCGGGAACTTGGTTCCCTCGGTCTGGTAGACCGACTGCGCACGCCAGTAGATGTGTGCAGCCTTCGTCAGACCGATGCCCGCGACGGTGTGGCCGTTGAACGTGCCGCCGTCCACGAGCAGTGCATAGCCGTGGTTCGGAACGCCGGAGTTCGTGTGGACGCCGCCGCCGTCGCTCGTGTCGCACTGGTACTCGGCGTCGGTGACCTTGCCCGGATCGGAGAGGCAGCGCGGGTTCCACATGTCGCGGATGGCGCCGCCGAACGCGGTCGCGTCCTCGCTCAGGAGCCAGCGATACGAGGCTTCGCGCGTCCCCGCCTTGTCCTTCATCGTCACGTTGACCGGGTTGCCGAGGCTGAGCTGGCCCTTCATCAGGTTGCCGTGGTCGAGCGTGGTGTTCACCGACGGGATCGTGATCGTCGGGTCGACGCCGGACATCGTCGTCGGCGGCTGGCCGACATTGACGTTGGCGATGACCGCTCCGATCGCGCCGGCGTTCTGCGCGTTCTTGACCTTGACCGTGAAGTTGCAGGCTGCCGCGGTTGATCAGCGCGATCTTCCCGGCCAGTGCCGCGCCGTTCGTGATCGCCTCGCAGCCGTCGTTGACGTCCGGGGCGGCGCCGTCGGTCGCCACGACCACGTCGGCGGTCGTACCTGTCCCCGTCAGCGCCGGCCCGAACTGCGCACCGCCTGCCGGGCACTCGCCGGCGATCGCGGCCGGGCTGTTGATGAAGAGCCCCGGCGCCGGCCCGGCTGAACGACGAGCAGTTGCCGACCGTCCGCACCGGGTCAGGCGAGTCGGTGCCCTCGCCGTTGATCGCGTCGACGGTCTCGCCCCAGATGTCCGAGTAGGACTCGTTCAGGGCGCCCGGCTGCCACTGGTAGATGAGGTTGTGCGTGAACTGGGTGTACGCGTGGCCCCACTCGTGGGCGACGACGTCGTCCGCGGTCACGCCGTTGCAGTAGTTCGTCGTGATCCCGTTCCAGTTCGCGTTCGGGCAGTTGATCCGCGGGTCGTTGTTGACCGTCTGCATGAACGCGCCCGCGCCGTCGTACGAGTCGCGGCCGAACGCGTTGAAGAAGTGCCGGTACGCGTCCTCGCTGAAGGTGACGATGTTCCGCTGGTCGAGGTTCAGCGCGCCGGGGAACGGGTCGCCCTCCTCCCAGATCTTGTTGCCGAGGTTCTGCTCGTAGACCACGCGGTGCAAGGCGTCGTGGATCAGCGAGTAGCGGTTGATCACCTTGCCAGCATTGGCCTGGACGATCACGACCTCGCGGATGTCCGCGCCGTTCGTCACGTCCACGCGGTACGCGAGCTGGTCGGTGCCGGTGCCGCCCCGGATCAGGCCGGTGCGGTAGACGAGCAGCTCGCGTCGACTCCGCGCGGAGGTCGCCCGCGGTTCCGAAGGCGGGCAGGCCCTCGTCGCCCTGCATCGGCTCGGACGCGACCGCCTCGATCGCCCGTGCGGCCGCCTGGCCGGCGCTGAGGCGGGGCGAGGTGGACAGGTCTGCGACCGGCACGACGGTGCCGTTCACGGCGGTCAGATCGCCCTGCGCGTCGACGTGCGCCTTGACGCTCGCGCCGAACACCGGAAGGCCCTTGTAGACCTGCTTGTAGCTGAGGTGGACCGCTCCCTGGCGGTCGATCGCCGTGTCGGTGCGAACGAGCCCGGAGCCGGACTCCAGACCGAGGATGTCGCCGTACTCGCCGATGAAGTCGTTCGCCTTCGCCGCGGGGCTCCCTGTGCTCTTCGGCAGCAGGTCGCCGTTGCGTCCGGCCCGGACGAACGCGACGTAGTCGGTGGCGTCGTTGCTGGAGATCGCGACCGAGCCGCGCGCCTCCGACTTCAGCTTCTGGATCTTGGCCGGGTCCGGCCCCTTCCCCTTCGCGGCCGTCCCCGCCGCCGCGCCGCCGCCTGTGACGGCGAGCGCGACGAGCCCGAGCACGGCCATGAGCACGCGTCCTGAACGCGTCATGCGTTGCTCCCCTCTCGAAAGCATGCGGAGGTGCGATGAGACCGTCGTTCGACTGCGATCGCCGCACGACCGGGAATCGACATCCTCCCTCTCCCTTGCCCCGGAGATCCCCGGAGCGGGGCGGTTATTTCACAGGCGCCGAAGCCCGGTCAATTGACGCTTCTCGATGCCGAATCGTCGATCTTGCGGCGAGCCGTCTGGTCAGCTCTCGTCGAACGCGCGGGCCGCGCAGGCGGGGCAGTAGAACGCGAGCGTCGGCTCCTCGTCCTCGACATCGGTGCGGTACGCGCGCCAGCCGAGCGCGCGCAGGCCGCTCACGCAGCTGCACTCGACGCAGACCAGCATCCGAACGTGCCGCGGGTGTCGCGTGACGTCGTGGGAGCTCATGCGCGGATGGTCTCACGATCGACCTCGTGGCGGTACTGGCCGAACCGGGGAATCGCCCTACCCGTGCGAGGCGGGCCGCGTCAGGGTGCCGCGGATTCGCTCGAGCAGCGCCGCGGCCCGCTCGGCCTCGGGCAGACCCACCTCGGCGCCGTGCAGGTTCGCCCATGCGCGCTGGCCGGCATCGATGCGCGCAAGCAGCCGGCTCCCCTCGGGGGTCAGGCGCGCGAGCTTGGCCCGGCGGTGGCGCGGGTTGTCCTCGTACGCGACCAGCCCGTCGTCCGCGAGCACGTCCGCGACGCGCTGCACGCTCTGGCGCGTGAGGCGGAGGCGTCGGGCGACCTCCGCAACGGGCTCCGGGCCCTCGGCGAGCGTGCCGAGGACGAGCCACCGTGCCAGCGTCTGCCCCTCCGCCTTCGCGAGCGACTCGCCCGTCTGCGTGAACAGCTCGCCGAGCCGGATCACCTCGACGAGGAGCCGCGTGAGCGCCTCGCCCTCCGGCGTGTGTTCCGCGACTTTGACAGCATCCTGTCGTCTTGCTATCGTTCCTCCTTGACAGCATTCTGTCAAAACACCGAGAGGAGCGCGAGCAATGCTCAACGGCTTCGCGAACGTCGTCTTCCCCACACGCGATCTCCAGGCCTCCGTCGCCGCGTGGACCGAGCTGCTCGGCCACGGCCCGTTGTTCGCCGGCGACGACTTTGCGGCGTTCAGCGGCGACGACGTCCGGCTCGGCCTCACGGCGCTGCCGTGGGTCGACCACCCCCTCGTGTTCTGGCGCGTCGACGACGTCGAGGAGGCACACCGCGCGCTCGTCTCACGCGGAGCGACGCCGCTCGGCGAAGTCGCCGACGGCTCGCTCGCGCCGATCGGCGAGGCCGAGGTCACGAACGGCAACCCCGAGACGGGCATCGTCGACGTCCCCGGTGGCCGGCTCGCGGTGCTGCGCGCGCCCGACGGGAACCTGATCGGCCTGAACCAGGAGGTCTAGCCCAAGCCGACCACCTGGTAGGGCTGCGCGTCCGGCGTCGGGACGCCGAAGCGCGCGTTCGGCAGGTAGAAGCGCCCGTTCTGCTTGTCGATCGTGGTCGGCACGTCGAATGCCGGGCTCGTCAGGAAGCCGACGACGGTGCCCGAGCCGAGGTCGTCCGCGAGCTGGACGACCGCAACCCGATTGGACCGGTTCTGGACGACGTAGAGCGTGTTGTCGCCTTCGAGCAGCAGCCCGTCGCCGTTCGTGGCGTCCCCGCCCGTGAGCTCGATCCTGTCCGCGACGCCGGTGTCCGGATCGATCTTGAGCAACGACGCGGTGTTGGTCTGGACGGCGATGAGCGTCTTCCCGTTCGGCGTCGCGACGATCCCGTTCAGGTTGTTCACGCCGGTCGTGTGGACGTAGTCGCCCGAGAGCGGGATCGTCTCCACCGCCGAGGCGGCCGGGAGTGCGCCGCCCGGCCCGAGCGGGCAGCCGGTACAGCCAGGGCCGCTGCGAGTCGGTGAAGTAGACGGCGTCCTTCGTCAGCACGTTGTCGTTGATGAACCGCGGCGCAGCCGGCGTCAGCACGTAGTCGGCGATCGGCGCGCCGGTCCGGGCGTCGTAGACGTACGCCGCCCCGGTGCCGCCGCCAGACACGAACAGCCGCTCGCCCTTCCGGTCGTACTCGAGGCCGGTCGCCGAACGTCCGGGCGTCGGCTGGACGAGCGTGAAGTTCGCCCCGGTGCGCGCGTCGATCTGGCGCACGGCGCCGGTCGGGATCGAGCCGACGTAGAGCGTGTGCTGCGGCCCGGCCTCGATCCCCTCGGGCCGCCACCCCGTCGGCAGCTGGATCACATCCGGGAAGTTGTCTGCCGCGGCCGCCGCGGCTGTGGCGATCAGGGCGCACGCGCCGACGACGGCGCTCAGGCGCGATCGGGTCATGGTTCGTCCCCCCTCCGTCGGATTCTCTCCGGCGACCTACCGTACGACGCTCGGCCCCAAACGGATCGGGTGGGGCTATTCCGCGAGCTCGAGCTCGGCTCTCCGGACGCGCCGGAAGCCGGCCGCGCCGAGCGCGCTCGCGTCGACGAGCCGGCTGACCCAACCGAAGCCGGAATCCGGATCGGACTCGTCGTCGGCGCTGCCGACCGCGGCGACGATCCGACCGTCGGCGAAGTCCCACTCCTCGACTTCGTCACGATCGCCCTCGAGATCCGCCTGGAGGCGCTCGAGATCGGCGTCGAGACGCTGCCTCACCGTGCCAAGCCACGTCTCCTGCGGGTCGGTACCCGGATCGACGCCGCACAGTTCCAGCAGGTCGTCCTCGATCTCCTCGAGGATCAGCGAGTCGACGTAGTGGTGTGCCGCCTCCCAGTCGGGAACCTCGCCAGGCTCCAGCGCGACGATCTCGACAGCGACACCGGCGGTCCCGGCTCGCGCGAGGAGCTCGGTCACAGCCTCGGGCAGCCGCTCGGCACCAGGGGCGAGCGTGTGTTCGAGCTCGTGGTCGGGCAACTGCTCGTACTCGCGGTAGCTCCGCTCGGCGACCAACTCGAGGAACGGCTCGCCTTCCTCATCGCTCGCGAGGCCCTCGTCGACCACCTCCCAGGCAGCCGGGCGCCCGTCCTCGGTCGTGGTGAACGCGTGCCCGAGCCGCGGCGCGTCAGGCCGGTAGCGGCGAAAGGCCCCGGACTCGACCCGGCCGTCGGGATGGCGCAGCCGGAGGCGGTACCGGGCCGGCTTCGCCTCCACGCGGGCCGCATCCACTCGCTCGACGAGCCACCAGCGGCCCTCCAACCGGAGGACGTCACCCGGCTGCAGCGCGTCCTCCGTCGTATAGCGGTGGATCCGCTCCCGGCCCGTGCGTGTGTGTGCGGCGACCTCGTACTCGATCTGGACCACCCCCGGAACGGACGGTACCGCCTCAGCGCTTGACCACGCCGGTGTAAGAGTGCGAGACGGACGCGCCGCCGTACCCGACGACGATCTTGGCGCTGATCCGCTTCCCGCGCGCCGCCTTCGGCAGCGCCCAGGTGCAGGTCGAGCCGCTCGCACCGAAGGGCCGTGCCGTGCCGCGCAGACTGGTCGTCCCGAGCTTCGCGGTGCACATGACCCGTCCGGCGCCGAGGATCTCGTTGATGTCGTCGCGCCCGACCTCGAGTCGCAGCATGAACGGCCGGCCTGCGCGGGCCGGAGTCGCTGCCGCAGCTTCCTTGGTCAGCCGCAAGGGCCCGCTCGCGAGCGAGTAGCTCCAGAGGTCGGTTCCGTCCGGGGCGACGTCGATCGCGTCGCCGTTGACGCTCACGACGTAGAAGTTGAACGCGCGCGTCCCGCCGAGATCGCGCGGGTGGATCTCGATCCGCGCCGCGTGCGCCCCCGCGACCCAGTCATGACGGAGCGACGGCGCCGCGGTCTGGGCCCAGCCTGCGCCGTCCCAGCGGTAGAGCCGCGAGCCGGACGACATCGTCTCGATCCCGAACTCCGCGCCGCCGAAGTCGACGCCGCCGGTGTCGCCGTTCAGGTCGCTGTCGAGATAGGTGACGACACCCTCGGAACCGCCGAGCGTCGTCCGGTTGGGAGCGGTGATCCAGAGCACGAGCGGCCCCGCGACGACGTCGTTTCCGACCTGGACCTCGGTCACGTCGGGCGCGGCGCCGCTGTCGCCGGAGGGGTCGGTGAAGACGGAGGCCGACGAGGCGGCGAGCGCGGTGCCCGCCGCGGTCAGGCCGGCCAGGGTGACGAGCAGTGCAAGACGAGCGTTCACGACGGTTCCTTTCCTCGAGCGCATCGGTTGTTCCGGGAACGCTCGCCCGCAGCGCTCACGCGCCGCTCACGTGCCACTCACCCGTCGTGTGCTGAGCCGTCCCCTCGCGCGATTCGGTTTCGCCGGCTCCGAAGGTCGCTCAGCGCTGGAGCGCAGGGCTCATGAGAATCCTCGGCAGGTCGACGAGGGTCATGTCGTAGTGGTCGACCGAGACGATTTCCGCTCCGGACGCCTCGGCGGCGAGCCTCGCCATCCGCGCGATCGCTTCCCCGCTCTGCTCGAGCGCGCCGAGCGTCGACCACAGGGTCACGACGAGCGTGGTCTCGGCCTCGCGGCTGTCGAGCCGAAGCAGGCCGCAGTACCCGCTCGCGTTCTGCGCCCACGGCACCAACTGCTCAACGATGATCCGAGCGCCCTCGTCGTGCTGCGCGGACGTCGTCCGCAGCGTCGTGATCCGTGCGTGCATCGCCTGCCTCCTCGGTGGGGAGCGCCGCCGCCGCCGCGAGCCTACTGGCGGGGACTCAGGTCAGCGTGGTCCCGCGCGACCTAGACCGCCGCGACGAGCCGCAGCATCGTGTCGACCGCCTGCTTGCGCGTGAGGCCCTCCCGGCGAACGAGCGAGCACCAGGTGTCGAACGCGAGCGAATGGCCGATCGCAGCGCGGACGCTCTTCCGGCGCGGCCACCCGCGGTCGAGCTCGTCGGCGAGCCCGGCCAGCTCCCGGTCGTACCCTGCGATCACCTCAGCGTTCAGCTCGTGTACCTGCGCATCCCGGCGGAAGACCGCGAGATCGGCCTCGACCTCCTCGTACCACGCGTAGACGTCGTCCAGCGCGGCGCGCAGGCGCGCCTCCGGGTTCTCGGCCGCCGTCCAGCGAGCGGGATCGGGAAACGGATGCAGGGCCGCCCAGTGCGAGGTGCAGGCGTCGAAGAGCCGGCGCTCGTCGGCGAAATGGGCGTAGACGGTGTGCCGCTCCACGCCTGCGCGCTGCGCGATGGCGGAGATCGTCGTCCGGGCCGGGCCGACCGACGTGTGCAAGTCGACCGCCGCCTCGACGATCCGCTGTCTCGTCTCGGCCTGGCGCCGTGCGCGTTCCTTCAGCTCGTACTTCCGCTTCATTGCACAGCAGTGTACCCGGATTCTTGACAGAGCGGTTCGCACCCTCTTATGATCGCTGCACACTACTGTGCAACAAAAGGAGTTGTGACATGCATGCGTTCGACCTCGACGACTACGAGCTCGCCCCGGCCGGGCCCGGCCTGCGCGTGAGCTTCCCCCTCCACAGCGCCACCGGGACGGCCAGCACGGCTACCGTGCTCTTCGAGCTCGATCCCGGCGCGGAGCTGAACGTCCACACCGACAGCGCCGAGGAGCTGCTGATCATCGTGCAGGGCACCGCCGAGGCGCGCGTCGGCGACGAGGTGGGCCGGCTCGAGACGCATCAGGTCGCGCTCGTCCCGCCCATGGCGCCACACGGTCTGCGCAACATCGGCGACGACGTGCTCCGCGTCCTCGGCACGTTCTCGGCCTCGACCGTCGTTTCGACGTTCGAGCAGCCGTTCGAGGATGGCGGCCCGCAGGTGCTCGTGATCGGCTCGCCGGTGCCGATGGGCGCCCGGCTCGAGGAGCCGGTCGCCGCCTAGCCGGCGAGCGGGTGGAGCCCCGGCGCCGCGTCCGGGGCTCCACCGCTGAGATCCGACTCGACTGGAAGCCGGCCGCGTCGCCGCGAGAAGCGCGCGGCCGTCGATCCGGTCGCGCGCGAGCATCGACTTGCACTGGCTTCCTATACCGGGTATACATACTCAGTATGTTCTGCGCCTGGAGCCGTTCGTGAGCGTCCCCTATGCGCTCCTCGCCCTCCTCAGCGAGGGCCCGAAGTACGGACTGCGGCTCCAGAGCGAGTTCGAGTCGCGAACGGGCGAGGTGTGGCCACTCAACGTCGGGCAGGTGTACACCACGCTGCAGCGCCTCGAGCGCGACGGGCTCGTCGAGAGCGACGACGGCGGAGGCGAGGGCGAAGGCTCGCGGAAGCGCTACCGGATCACCGCAGTCGGCGCCCGAGAGCTCGACGACTGGCTGCGTACGCCGCCGGAGCTCGTCCCGCCGCCGCGCGACGAGCTCGTGATCAAAGTCCTCGTCGCTCTCGAGGCTCCGGGCATCGACGTCCACGAGGTCTTGCAGGCACATCGCCGGCAGGTGATCGAGGTCATGCAGCGCTACACCCAGGTCAAGGCGGCCGCCGGCGAGGACGACGTCGCGGTCGCACTCGTCGCCGACGCCGAGCTCTTCCGGCTCGAGGCGATCGTCCGCTGGCTCGACGCGGCCGACGTCCGCGTCAAGCAGCGGCAGCCGCTCGATCCGGTTCCGCCGGCCGACCCGTCCCTCGAACCACGACGCGCGACGGAGGTCTCGCGATGACATGCGCACTCGAACTGCGGCAGGTATCCAAGGTCTACGGCTCGGGCCCGAGCGAGGTACGCGCGCTCCTCTCGGTCGACCTCGCGGTCGAGCGCGACGAGCTGGTGGCCGTCATGGGCCCGAGCGGCTCGGGCAAGAGCACGCTCCTGACGATCGCCGGCAGCCTCGAGGACGCGACGAGCGGCGAGGTGCTCGTGGACGGGATCGACCTCGCGACCATCTCGCGCTCGGATCGAGCGCGGCTGCGACGCCGGTCGATCGGCTACGTCTTCCAGGACTTCAACCTGTTGTCGGGGCTCACGGCGGTCGAGAACGTCACCCTGCCGCTCGAGCTCGACGGCGTCGCGTCGAAGACGGCGCGCGCGACGGCCCTGGAGGCGATGGAGCAGCTCGACGTCGCCGAGCGCGCGAACCGCTACCCCGACGAGCTCTCGGGCGGAGAGCGTCAACGGGTCGCGATCGCGCGGGCGATCGTCGGCGAGCGCGACCTGCTGCTCGCCGACGAGCCGACCGGTGCGCTCGACTCCGTCAACGGCGAGGCGATCATGCGCCTGCTGCGCGCGGCCACCCAGCGGGGCGTCGCAGGCGTCGTGGTGACCCACGAGGCGCAGCTGGCGTCGTGGGCCGACCGCGTCGTCTTCCTGCGCGACGGCCACGTCGTCGACCAGACATCGGCTCCTCCCGGCCCCGAGTCCCTCCTCGCGGCCGGCGACCGGCGATGACGACGCTCGCGCACCGCTCGACGCTCCGGCGGCCTGCCAACGGCGGCGTCGCCGCCCGCCGCGCGGTCGTCCGCTGGTCATGGCGGATGTTCCGCCGCGAGTGGCGGCGGCAGCTCCTGGTTCTGACGCTCCTCACCGTCGCCGTCGCTGCCGCGATCGGCAGCATCACGCTCGCCTCGAACGCGAGTGCCGCCGATAACAGCGAGTTCGGCTCGGCCAACCTCGTGCTCGCGTTCGACGGCACCGATCCGCAAAGGCTGCAGGCGGGCCTCGACGCCGCCAGGAAGTCGTTCGGAACGCTCGACGTCATCGGCCACCGCTCCGTCCGCGTCCCGGGCAGCTTCGAGACGGTGGACTACCGGTCGCAGGTCCCCGGCGGCATCTACGGCGGCGAGCTGCTCGCGCTCCGCGGCGGCAGGTACCCGAGAGGCCCGCGTGAGGTCGCCGTCACGGACGGGGTCGCCGAGTCGCTGCGGCTCGAGCTCGGATCGACCCTTGCGCTCGACGGACGCCGCCGGACCGTCGTGGGCATCGTCGAGAACCCGACCGAGCTCAGCGACGAGTTCGCGCTCGTCACGCCCTCGTCCGCGAGCCCCGACCGCGTCGACGTGCTCGTCGGCGCGAGCCTGGACACGCCCCAGGTCGAGTCCTTCTACGACTCCCTGGGCCGAGACCGGTCCCAGTCCGCCTTCGCGGGCTCGATGGCTCGCGGAAGCGACGTCAGCAGTGCGGCCGAGACGTTGGCGATCGCCTCCGTCGCCACCGTGTTCCTTCTCCTCGCCTCGCTTGTTGCCGCCGCAGGTTTCGCAGTCGTCGCCCAGCGTCGGCTCCGCCAGCTCGGGATGCTCGCCGCCGTCGGCGCGACGGAGAAGCACCTCCGCCTCGTGCTGGTCGCCAACGGCGCCGTGGTCGGGGCAGTCGCTGCGATCGTCGGAACGGTCGCGGGCCTCGCACTCTGGGTCGTCTTCGCCCCGATGCTCGAAGCGGCGGTCGATCATCGGATCGACCCGCTCAGCCTTCCGTGGGGGCTGATCGCACTGGCAGTCGTCCTCGCAGTCGTGGGGGCGACCGTCGCTGCCTGGTGGCCCGGACGAACGGTCGCTCGCGTCCCTGTCACGCTCGCCCTCTCGGCGCGACCGCCCGGGCCGAGGCCCGCACGCCAGTCGGCCGTCGCGGCCGCCGCTCTGATCGCCGTCGGCGTCGCCTGCCTGGCGCTGTCCAACCGGGACGCAGTAGCGCTCATCGTTGCCGGGATCGTGGCGACGATCCTCGGCGCCCTGCTCCTCGGCCCGCCGGCGATCCGCAGCTTCTCCGTTCTCGCCGGACGTCTCCCCGTCGCCCCGCGCCTGGCGCTCCGGGACCTCGCCCGCTACCAGGCGCGCTCCGGAGCGGCGCTCGCCGCCATCACCCTCGCCCTCGGCATCGCCGCCGCCGTCGTCGTCACCGCAGCGGCCGAGGAGCAGCGGGAGAACGAGCGGTTGGCCGCCGACCTACCGAATCTGTCCGACCGCCAGATCCGCGTGTACACCGGCCCGACGCAAGACACGGAGCTCATCCCGTTCCCCCTGGAGACGCCGGCGGAGCTCGCACAGAGCGCGGCCCGCGTCCGCCAGATCGCCGCACGTCTCGGCGAGGCGACCGTGATCCCATTGGAGAAGGCCTACCGGCCCGGCGATCGGCCGATCGTCACCTTCGAGGGCGACCGGGCCCTCGTCTCCGTCGGGCTCTCACGGCAGGTCGACCGGAGGCACTGGACCAGGGGATCGGGCGTCTACGTCGCCACCCCCGCCCTGCTCAGGCACCTCGGGATCGACCCGGCCACCGTCGAGCCGAGCGCGGACTTCCTGGCCGACCCGAGTGTTCCCGTCGACCAGCTGACCATCCTGGATATCGGGGCGAAGCCGCTTCCCGTCACGCACGTCCAGAGGATCGACAGCCTGGCCGTCCTCGGCTCCGGTGGCGGGGACACCGGCAGCGTGCCCGCCTCGTTCGTCACCGTCGACGGACTGCGTCGCCACGGCTGGAAGCAGGCCTCGGCGGGGTGGCTCGTCGAGTCGAGCCGGCCCCTGACGAGCGAGCAGGTCGCCGCCGCCCGCGAGCTCGCCGCCGCGGCCGGACTGACGATCGAGACACAGCGTGAGAGGGACGTCTCTCGCGACGCCGATGGCAATCGCAACGGCCGCGGGCGCCGTCCTGGCCCTCGCCATCCTCGCGATGACGGTCGGGCTCATCCGCAGCGAGGGCGCGGCCGACCTCCGCACGCTGACGGCGGTCGGAGCCACGGGCAGGATCCGACGCACGCTGACGGCGACGACCGCCGGCGTCCTCGCCCTCCTCGGGGCGATCCTCGGCGTCGCGGGCGCGTACGTCGCCATCGCGGCGCTGTACCACGACGACCTCGACCGTCTGAGCGACGTGCCGGCCCTCTACCTCGCGCTCGCGATTCTCGGCATGCCACTCGTCGCGGCGGCGGCCGGGTGGCTCCTCGCCGGCCGCGAACCGTCGACGATCGCGAGGCGTGTCATCGAGTGACCCGGCGTCACTTTGTGCCAGGCAGGAGCAGGAGCTTCCCGGCCGTGCGCCGTGCCTCGAGATCCTCGTGCGCACGAGACGCGTCCTCGAGCGGGTAGCGGCCGCCGATGTGCACGTCCAGCCTTCCGTCCGCGACCCAGTCGAACACCTCGCGTGCGCGCTCGACGAGCTCCCGGCGACTCGCCGTGTAGTGCCGCAGCGACGGACGGGTGAGGAACAGCGAGCCGCCGTCCTCGAGCCGCATCGGATCGAACGGCGGGACCGGCCCGCTCGAGCTCCCGAAGAGCACCAGTGTCCCGCGCGGGCGCAATGACGCGAGGCTGCCGTCGAACGTCGCGCGGCCCACACCGTCGTACACGACGGCGACCCCGCGGCCGCCTGTGAGCTCGCGCGCCCGCTCGGAGAACCCGTCGTAGGGAATCACCTCGTCGGCGCCGAGCTCGCGGGCGCGCCGCTCCTTCGCTTCCGCCGAGGTCGTCCCGATCACTCGCCCGCCGCGCAGCTTCACGACCTGGACGAGCAGCGATCCGACTCCTCCGCCGACGGCGTGCACGAGGACGTCGTCGCCGGGCTGAACGGCGTACGTGCTCGTGGCGAGGTAGTGCGCCGTCATGCCCTGCAGGAGCGACGCCGCCGCACGTTCGCTCGCCAGCGCCTCCGGCACGGCCACCGCGCGGGACGCGTCGACGAGGACCCGTTCCGCATAGCTGGCCGGCGCCGACACCCACGCAACCCGGTCCCCGACCGAGAACCCGTCGACGTCTTCGCCCGTTGCGGCCACGGTTCCGGCGCCCTCCACGCCGATGACGAACGGCGGCGTCTGTCCGCCGCCACCCTCGCGCTCGTAGACGTCTCGATAGTTGACTCCGGCCGCCGCAACGTCGACCAGCAGCTCGCCCTTCCCTGGAGTCGGCTCCGCGACGTCACGGACTTCGAGGACGTCCGGGCCGCCGAGCGCCTTGGCCACGACGCCGCGCACAGCCTGTTCAGGCCTCCGCTTCGGGCTGGATGTTCTGGTTGAGCCGGAAGAGGTTCGTCGGGTCGTACCGACGCTTGACCTCCGCGAGCCGATCCCAGGTGTCTCCCGGGTAGGCCTCCCGGACCCGAGCCTCGCCCTCCTCGCCGACGAAGTTGACGTAGACGCCCGGCGTCCCGTCCCTCAGCGCCTCCGCGAACGCGCTCACCCACGCCTCGTGCTGCGGCCCCTCCTCGGCGCGCTCGTAGACCGCGCCCAGGGCGACCATGATGCGTCGCTCGCGGTGTGCGAACGCCGTCGCCGCGACCGGGACGCGCGCCATCGCGCCGCCCAGGACGCGAAGCTGGGCGACGGCCATGGGCGCGGTCGAGGCCCGGAGATGCTCCACCACCGCCTCCGCGGCATCGCCGTCGACCGAGTCGACGAAGAAGGAGCGCGCGACCTCCTGGGCCGGACCGGGTCCGCCTTCCTCCCCGAACAGGCTGTAGATCTCGGCGTAGGGCATCGGTCGTACGAGATCCGAGATCGGACGGGCAAGCGCACGGAACGGGGCGATGGCGCGCTCGCCGGCCTCGACCTCACCGGCGTAGCAGACGAGGGCCATGATCACGAGCTCGCCGTGCGCCTCGGCCGGCAAGAACGGCATCGGCGGCGCAACCATGACGTTGGCGATCGTCGACAGCTCGTCCGGGGCGGACTCCGCCTCGGCGACGAACGACGAGATCACCTCGGGCGTCGCAGGCAGGATCAGCAGTCCGCCGAGGATCCGGTCGACCGGGTGCAGCCTGAACCGAAATCGGGTGGCGACGCCAAAATTGCCCCCGCCGCCGCGGATCGCCCAGAAGAGCTCGGGGTGCGTGTCCGCGTCGACGTGCAGGAGCTCGCCGTCCGCGGCGACGAGCTCGGCCTCAAGCAGATCGTCAATGGTGAGGCCGTGCTTGCGGACGAGAAACCCGACCCCGCCGCCGAGCGTGAGCCCTCCGATCCCGACGGAGCCGGTGTCGCCGAACCCGGTCGCGAGACCGTGCGCTCCCGCCGCGACCGTGTACCGACCGGCCGTCATTCCGGTCTGCGCCCACGCGGTGCGACCCTCCGCGTCGACCTCCAGCGCGCTCATGCGTGAGAGGTCGAGCACGATCCCGCCCTCGGAGACGCCGTGACCGGCAAGGCTATGCCCGCCGCTCCGGATCGCCAGCTCCGCCCCGAGCTCCCGCGCCAGCGAGACGACGCGCGCGACCTCGCCTGCGTCGGAGGGCCGGACGATGACCGCAGGCCGCCGGTCGACACTCCCGTAGAAGACTGCGCGCGCCTGCTCGTACCCGTCGTCCTCCGGCGTGATCACCCCGCCGTTGAGCTCGGCGCGGACCGCCTCGATGACCCCGTTCGCGGTGACGCTGTTCATGCGTTCCCCCCGGTTTCGGTGGCGTGTCCTTCGATCGTGCCGCCGCCGGGGCACGCTCCGCCGTTCGGTTGTCCCCCCTATTCGCGGAACGGCCCCCATCCCCACGACTGCGTAACGCCGTCGGCGGGTCTACTTCACGAGGTCGATCGCGCGGAACGACTGCGGGATCACGCCGAACTCCGCGTAGGCGTCGATCCACGGCTGAGCCTGCGCGGGGCGAAGCCGCTCGGCGAAGCGCGTGCGCGTCATCGCCGCGAGCACCGACTTCGAGACGTCCACGTAATTGGAGAGGATCGCTGCGCTCGCGGCGTCGTTGCCCGGCCGGTTCGCCCACACCGCCGCCGCCTGGATCGCGTTCCGGAAGCGGGCCGCGAGTGTCGGGTCGACGTCCTTCCTCGTCATCCACACCGTGAGCAGGCAATCCTGCGCGCAGACGGCGTCGAAGATGCGGGCGACGCGCCGGGCGCCGTTTCGCACGGCCTGGGTCAGGAACGGCTCGGGCAGCACGGCCGCATCGACTTGCCCGCGCCGCAGCGGGCCGAGCATCAGTGGGAAGACGATCTCGCGCAGCTGGACCTGGTCGGGCGACACACCGCCGCGCTTGAGCCACTTGAGCAGCGCGACGTGCGCGATCGTGTTGCGTGCGTCGATCGCGACCTGCTTGCCGATCAGGTCGCGGGGGCGGCTGATCGTCCGTCCGGGCGCCGCGACAAGCGCGGAGGCCGGCTCCGCGGGCTTGTACAGCGCTCCCGCGGCGATCACGCGAATCGGAGCGTTGCGCGTCTTCAGGATCGCGGCCCCGCCGACGTTGAGACCCGCGACCTGCGCCTCGCCGGCGAACAGCGCGGCCGTGAGCTGCTCGGGCGAGGCAAGCACGAGCGGCTTCGAGGCGATGCCCTGCCGGGCGAAGAAGCCGCGATGGTGGGCATACAGCGCAAGAGCGGCCGGCTCCAGCGGGAGCATTGCAATCGTCACCGGCGTGAGCGCCGCGCCGTGGGCGGCGGGCCGGGTGGCCGAGCCGGCGGCCCCGCCAGGCAGGAGCAAGAGCAGCGTCACGGCGCACGCCAGCCCGAGCAGCCGCATGTTCCCTGCACCGCGCCAGCCTCCGGTGCTCATCCGGCCACCGATCGGACGATCGTATGCCGATGTGGCGAGGTGATCAACACGTGGATCTCGTCCCGGACCGCGAGGAAGCGGGGCAGGCTACGGGTCGTGGCCTGCGAGCGCGGGCGCGGAAGCCCGACCTCCACCTCTCCGACCACCCGACCCGGTGCGGAGGCGAGCACGAGCACCCGATCAGCGAGGTAGACGGCCTCGTCGATGTCGTGCGTCACGTGCACGATCGTCACGCGAGCGTCCCCGAGGCCATCGTGGACGCGGAGCAGGACGTCCTGGAGCTCTGCTCGTGTGAGCGCGTCGACCGAGGCGAACGGCTCGTCGAGGAGGAGCAGCTCGGGCCGCGGCGCGAGGGCGCGCGCGATCGCGATGCGCTGCTGCATCCCGCCGGAGAGCTGCCAGGGGTACTTGCGCTCGACCCCGGCGAGGCCCAGCTCGGCGAGCAACGACTCGGCCCGCGCGACCCGCTCCACGCGGGACATCCCTCGTCCGCGCAGCGGGAACATGACGTTGCCGCGCGCGGTCAGCCACGGGAAGAGCGAGCGGCCGTAGTCCTGGAAGACGAGGGCGACCTGCCGAGGCGGCTCGGTGACGGGCACGCCGTCGAGCAGGACGGCGCCGTCGCTCGGGCGTGTCAAGCCGCAGAGCAGCCGCAGCAGCGTCGTCTTGCCACAGCCTGACGG
Organism: uncultured Thermoleophilia bacterium; assembly: GCA_963733995.1. Lineage (GTDB taxonomy): Bacteria > Actinomycetota > Thermoleophilia > Gaiellales > Gaiellaceae > DATHTC01. The sequence continues at coordinate 292,844 of CAVTFO010000021.1, read as the reverse complement.
TCCGACCACCGTCAGCAACTCCCCCGCCGCGACGTCGAACGAGACGTCGTCGAGCGCCGCCGGCCCCTCGGCGCCATAGCGCTTGCCGAGGCCCGAGACGCCGAGCACGATCCCGTCAGCGCTCGACCGCACCGACCGCTCCGTGGTGCCACGCCAGGAGGTGCCGCTCGACGATCAGGAAGAGGCGGTTCAGGACGTAGCCGAGCAGGCCGAGGAAGACGAGCCCGCCGTACATCCCCGGCAGGTCGAAGTCGCGCTGCTGCTGGCGGATGGAGTAGCCGAGGCCGTCGGATGCCCCCGTCAGCTCGGAGATGACGACGAGCACGAGCCCGATCGACACTGCAACCCGCAGCCCCGCCGCGATCGACGGGAGCGCGGCGGGCAGGTAGACGCGGTAGAGCCGCTCGGCCGGCCCGACGTGCAGCAGCGCCGCGGTATCTCGTACCTCGGGCGACACGCCGCGCACGCCCTCGGCCGTGTGCACGAAGACCGGGAAGAAGACGCCGAACGCGATTACGGAGACGAGCATCGCGTCGCCGAGCCCGAAGACGACGATCGCGACGGGCACGATCGCGATCGGCGGCACGGCGCGCAGCAGCTCGAGCAACGGCTCGAGCACCCGACGGACGCGCACCGAGCCTCCAACGAGGAGCCCGACGGCGACGCCCGCGCAGGCGCCGATGCCGAAGCCGACCGCGAGCCGGGTCAGACTCGCCTGCACGTTCCCGAGGAACTCTCGCGTCGGCCAGACGTCCCACGCCCGTTCGGCGACGGTGCTCGGCGGCGGCACGAGGAACGACGCCTCGGCGCGCGCCCACACCTCCCAGACCGCGAGCGCCGCGAGGAGGACGGCCGGGCCGAGCAGCCGCCGCGCGCTCACGGCGAGCCCGCGCGCTCCTCCCCCGCCCAGAAGAGAGCGCGCCGCTGTGCGGCACGCAGCCCGACGTTGACGGCGTAGCCGAGCGCAGCGACGAGGAGTACCGCGCCGTACAGCTCCGGGATCCGGAACGCGAGTTGCTGCTGCTGCATGTAGGCCCCGATCCCGTCGGGCCCGACGACGAACTCGACGGTCACCGCCACGAGCAACGCGACCGATGCGCTCAACCGGATTCCCGCGGCGATGCTCGGCAGGGCGCCGGGCAGCGTGACGCGCACGAGCCTGCCCACCCGCCCGACCCCGGACGTCCGCGCGACGTCGTCCAGCATGCGGTCGCGGCCGTTGACGCCGTAGAGGGTCGCGATCAGGACGGGCCACACCGCGGCGTACGCGATCACGAAGCGTCGCATCGGCGTGTCGAGCCCGAAAGCGAGAATCGCGAGGGGGATGAGCGCGACCCCCGGGATGGGCCGCAGGAACTCGAGCACGACCGAGGAGGCGTCGTGCAGTGTCCGCGACGCGCCGAGCAGGACACCGGCGGTCACGCCGATTGCGATCGCCAGGGCGAGCCCCTGCACGTACGCCTCGATCGTGACGGGGATCTCGCCGGCCAGGGCTCCGGACCACAGCTCCGTCCCGAGCGCGCCGAACGCCGCCGACGGTGCGGCGACGCTGTCGTGGAGGTCGAAGAGCCTGACGCCGGCCTCGACGAGGACGGCGACCAGTGCGACGAAGAGCCACCCGACCACGTTCATCCGTCTCACAGGAGTTCCACTATCTCGCGCGCATCCCGAGGTGACAACAGGCGCGAGGCGGGCCGGAGCCCGCCGCGCGCCCGTCGCTCCCGTGCCGCCTACGGCTCGTCCGGGATCCGCTCGACCGGCAGCCGTACGCCGCTCGCGACGACCGGGAAGGCCTGCAGCACGTTCCCGTTCAGGTCGTAGAGCGTCGCACGCGCTGCGACTGTCATCGACTGGCCGTCCTGGGACAGCCGCATGTTGCGGTTGATCTTCATCGTCGCCACGTGTGCGCCCTGGGCGTCGTAGCGGAAGATCACGCCGCTGGCCGCGTAGAGCCGGCCGTCGATCCGCTCCCAGCTGCCGAACTGCGAGGTGCGTGTCTTCGGATCCTCGGTGGCCATCTCGATCCAGCTGCCGTCCGAGGTGAAGACCTGGAGCGAGGTCAGCGGCGGCAGCGGCGCCGGCCGGTTTACGGTCACGCTCCACGTACCGGCGACGCTGTTGCCCGCGTCGTCGGAGCCCGCTCCCACGCCGGCGAAGATGCCGGTGGCGACGAAAGCGGCGGCCACGGCCAGCGCCGCGAGCAGCGATCTCTTGATCACGATGCTTCCTCCCTGTGCTCGTGGATGTCGGCGGCCCCCATGTCGTGCGTCGTCTCGTGGACGACCGCGGAGAGCCGCTCGAAGGGGACACCGGCACGCGCGTACGTCTCGCGCACCAGCTCCTCGTCGGCAGCCTCGAGCACGCAGAGCAGCGCCTCGTCCGCGGGGACGATCGTGGAGCGGAGGTAGCGCACCGCCTTGCCCTCGCGCGCGAGCTCGGCCGCGGCACCGCGCACCTGCAGGGCGCACCGCCTGAACCCCTCGACCTCGAGGCCGGGCCGGTAGTGCTCCACCAGGTACGTCTGCCTCTCCACACCCGCTCGATCTGCCATGCCGTCGACGCTACGCCGGTGCCGGCGGGTGCGAAATCAGGCGTTTCCCTACGTTTGCAGCTCCGCAGGCGGCTGCCCGACCAATGTGCTCTCCGCGGAGGCGAGGCGTGCCCCGAGCTCCGCGCGCGAGTGGATGTCGAGCTTGCGGTACACGCGGGCGAGGTTCGCCTCGACGGTCTTCGGGCTCATGAACGCCTGCGCCGCGACCTCGCGGTTCGTCAGCCCGGCCGCGGCGAGCTCGGCGACGCGGCGCTCGGTGGCCGTCAGCTCCGCGTGCGCCCGGCGCAGGCCGACACGGTCGAGCTCCACCCGCGCCTGCTCGGCCCAGCCGGGCGCGCCGAGCCGCTCGAAGATCGCGAGAGCCTCGGCGAACGAGCCTGCCGCCGCACCCCGCCGCCTGGCCCGGCGCTCGAGCCGGCCGCGGACGAGCAGCGTCCAGCCGAGATCGAGCGGCAGCTGCGCCGCAACGTCGAGGTCGAGCGCGTCGAGCTCGGAGAGCGCGGCTTCGACCTCCCCCTCGTCCGCGAGCAGGAGCGCGCGCGTGCGCGGTAGCGTCGCGGTGATCCAGAGCCGCGGGAACGTCCTGCCCCGTTCCTCCAGCCGCTCGAGCACGGCGCGCGCCCGCTCGGGCTCGCCGAGGGCCAGCAACGCTTCGACGTGGAACGGCTCGCTGCGGTCCGGGACCATGTCGAGCGTCCCGATGGCGTCGAGGTGCGCGCGCATGCGCGTCAACGTCTCGTCGACGGCTCGGTGGTCGCCGGCGGAGAACTCGACGAACGCGAGCGCGGAGAGCAGCAGCGCGCCCCACCAGCGACGGCCCGCCTGCTCCGCCTGCTCGGCCATCGGCCGCAAGGTCTGCCTTGCGCGGTCAGTCCTCCCCCGGCCCGCGTCGACGAGCGAGCGGAAGCGGAACACCATCGCCCACGGCCCCGGCCCGGGCTGGCCGATTGCCACGCAGCTCGCCTCGACGAACCGCTCGGCCTCGTCCCAGTTGCCGGCCCGGAACTCGGCGAAGGAGCGGTGGGCCTGCCGCTCCGCCCGCCAGTCGTCCTGGCCGCGGAGGCGGTACCACTCGTCCTCGACGGCGTGGCGGGCGCGCGCGGCTTCGAAGTCGTCGACCGAGTGGAAGTGGATCAGCGGGATCGTGCTCTTGGGTGCGTCCGGCCCAGCCCTCGCCTCGAGCTCCCGCCAGCGCTCGAGCAGCTCGGGGCGAGGATGCTCCGCCCGGAGGAGCCCGGCCCAGAACCGGTCGACGCTGATCGAGGCCACCGCGCCCGGCGCCCGCTCGGGATCGAGGGCTGCGAGGGCCGCGTCGGCACGCTCGATGCCGCGGGCAGGGTGGTGCGCCACCGTGTAGTAGACGAGTCTCTGGTGGGCGCGCGCGACCAGTGCCTGGTCGGCGGGCTCGGCCGCCAATGCCTGCTCGAGGCTCGCGATCGCGCCCTCCCACGTGCCGGCGACCCAGAGGATCTCGCCCAGCAGGGACAGCGCCGCGGCGCGCAGGTCTCTGACCGACGAGCCCGCGGCGCGCTCGGCGAGCTCCCGCGCGCGGGCGACGTCCCCCGCGGCGAGCAGCGCCGACGCCTCGCCGAGCATGCGGCGCTCGAGGTCCTCGCCCGGGCCGGCCGGGGTGAGCCGCCCCGCCGCCTCGAAGAGCTCGGCCGCGGCCCGCTGCGCGCCTCTCGCCGCCGCCTGCTGCGCCGCCCGCTCGAGCACCGCCGCGATCTCCTCGTCCGGCTCCGTGGCGCTCAGCGCGAGATGGCGTGCGCGCTGCTCGGTGTCCGACACGACCGCGGCCAGCCGCTCGTGCAGCTGGCGGCGTCGCTCCGGTGACGCGGCGCCGTAGACGGCGGAGGCGATCAGCGGGTGGGTGAAGCGGACGCGCTCACGCTCCGAGAGCAGCACGCCGGCCTCCTCCGCCTCCACGAGCGCCGCCCGCGCGTCACTTTCGGGCCCACAGGCCTCGACGAGGTTCGCGACGCTCGGCTGCGAGAGCGCCGCGGCCGCGAGCACGACTCGCTGCGCCGGCTCCGAGAGCTGCCGCACGCGGGCAGCCGCGAGCTCCTCGAGGCTGGGCGGCAGGGGCAGCGGCCCGCTCACGCTCGTGTCCGCGGGCGCCGCGTCGAGCGTCCGCGCGATCTCCAGCGCGAAGAACGGATTGCCGCCCGAGGCGTCGGACACTCGCGCGAGCAGTGGGCGCGGCAGCGACGCTCCGAGCCGACCGTCGACGAGGTGGTAGAGCTCGGCCAGGGAGAGCGGCCCCGGCACGACGCGCTCGACGCGGCTCTCCGGAAGCGCCCGCTCAAGCCCGAGCGGCAACTCCTCGCCGCCGTCCGTCCGCCGGGTCAGGAGCAGGCCGAGTCGTGGCGGCAGCCGACGGGCCGCGAACGCGAGCGCTCCCTCGGAGGCCGGGTCGAGCCACTGCACGTCGTCGACGGCGACGAGCACCGGGCCGCGCTCCGCGAGCGCCGCGAGAACCCCGACGAAGCCGGTCGCGATCGTCCGCGGGTCGGCGCCCTCGTTCGGCTCGCCCCGCAGCAGCGCCGCCGCCAGCGCCCGCTCCTGCACGGGTGGCAGCGAATCGCGGAGGTCCTCGAACACGTCGCCGACGAGATCGGCAAGCGTGGCGAAGGAAAGCCGGGCCTCGCTCTGTGTCGGCCGTGCCCGCAGCACGCGCAGCCCTCCCGCCTCGGCGAGCCGGATCGCCTCCAACCAGACGGTCGTCTTGCCGATCCCCGCCTCTCCCTCGACGACGAGCGCGGCCGGCTCGTCCGAGAGCGCCGCGAGAAACCGCTCGACCGCCGCGAGCTCCGCGTCGCGCCCGACAATCTGGTCGCCCACCCTGCCTCCCGCTTGACGCACGGATCCTACGACGCCGCGCGCTCAATTCTCCCTCCGAGTCGTCCGTGAGAGGGATTGCTCCTGACGCCGGCCGTGGAGGACAATCGGACGGGTGATCCTCGGGCGGGACGCCGAGATCGGTGCGGTCGAGCGGTTCCTCGACCGGGTCGCTGCGACCGGCGGCGCACTGGTCGTGGACGGCGAGGCGGGAATCGGGAAGACGACGATCTGGCGCGAGGCGCTGCACCGTGCCGAGCGAGCGCCGGTTTCGCGTGCTCGTCGCCCGGCCCGCGGAGGCGGAAGCTGCGCTCTCCTACGCGGCGCTCGCCGATCTCGTCGCGGCGCCGTACGCCGAGTTGGGGAATGAGCTTCCGCCGCCGCAGCGCCGGGCCCTCGACATGGCGCTGCTCCGTGCCGAGGAAGACGGGCAGTCGGACGCGCGAACGACCGCCGTGGGGCTCCTCGGCATCCTCGGCGCCCTCGCCGCCCGGAGCCCGGTGGTCGTCGCCGTCGACGACGTGCAATGGCTCGACCGCGCGTCGCAGCGCGCGCTCGAGTTCGCAGCACGCCGCCTGCCGCCGCACGTCGGCATCCTCGCGGCTCGACGGACGGTCGGCGGCGGCGATGCACCGCTGGGCCTCGCCGATGCACTTCCAGACGAGCAAATCGAGCGAATCGTCCTCGGCCCCCTGTCGGCGGCCGCGCTCCATCACCTCATCCGCAGCGAGCTCGGTGTTGCTCCGACGCGTCCGGTGCTCGTCCGAATCGAGTCGGCGTCCGGAGGCAACCCGTTCTACGCGCTCGAGATCGCGCGCAGTCTCAGGGGGAACGGCAACGAGCCGAGCCCGGGCGAGCGCTTGCCGATTCCCGACAACCTGCAGGAGCTCGTCACGGCACGCACGCGCGCCCTCTCGCCCAGCGCTCAGGAAGCGGCGCTCGTCGCGGCGGCGCTCTCCCGTCCGACGGTGGCGACGGTCGTCGCGGCGCTCGGCGCGCGGGACGAGGCGGAGGCTGCGATCGTCGAGGCCGAGGAAGCCGGAATCATCGTCGCCGAGCGCGCCCGCATCCGGTTCTCGCATCCGTTGCTGGCCTCGGCCGTCTACTCCGCGGCTTCGCACGAGCGACGGCGGCAGCTCCATCGTCACCTCGCCGACGTGGTCTCCGACGCCGAGGAGCGCGCGCGTCACCTCGCCGAGAGCGCGACGCAGGCGGACGCCGCGACCGCTGCGGAGATCGAGCGAGCCGCCGATCTCGCCGCGCGACGAGGTGCGCAGGACGCGGCCGCTCAGCTGTACGAGGCTGCGGCCCGCCTCACGCCGGAGGAATGCCGCGACGACGCGGCGCAGGCGGATGCTCGGCGAGGCGGCCGCACTGTTCGCAGCGGGTGACCCCACGGGCGCTCGGAAGGTGGCCGAGACGGCGCTCGCGCGCGCCGACGCCGCGACCTATCGCGCCGAGGCGCACGTCCTGCTGAGCGACATCGCATGGGTCGAGAATCCCGGCCGACAGCAGGTCGAGCACCTGGAACGCGCCCTTGGCCTCGCCGACGGCGACCGTCGCCTCTGCGGCCGGATCCACGCGAAGTTCGGCGAAGCCTCGCTGCTCGACCAGCGAAAGGCGCTCGAGCATGCGGAGGCGGCGGCGGCCCTGCTCGACGAGAACGAGGACCCAGCGCTGCTGGCCCACGTGCTCTTCTTCAAGCTCTTCTACGGAGCCCAGCTTGGTCGGCCGGCACCGCGCGACCTCCTCGAGCGCGCCTTGCGGCTGGAGGAGCGCGCCGGCACGAACGAGCAGCGGAGTCGCTACCCGCTGATGTGGTTCGCGTGGATGGACGAACTCGAAGCGGCGAGAGCCCGGCACGCCTTCGAGGATGGCTGGTATCGCGATCGGGGCGAAGAAGGCTGGCGCGCCGAGCGTCTCGGCCAGCTCGCATCCGCCGAGCTCACTGCGGGCAACTGGGAGACGGCCGAGCGGATGATCGAGGAGAGCTGCACGACCCTCGAGCAGATGGGGCTGCGCGTCGGCCCGTGGGGCATCGATCTGGAGCATTCGCAGCCGCCGTCGACCTGCATCGCGGCCGAATCGACCGCGCGAGAGAGACCCTGCTCGCGCTCGCCGAGAACTCCGAACGGACCGGTCACCTCTTCTTCGCAGCGGTCGCGTTGAGCAGGCTGGGCTCCGTCGAGCTCGCCGCCGCCGACGCCGAGGCGGCCGACCGGGCGTTCGTCAGATACCGAGAGCACCTCGACACGATCGGCGTCGTCGCGGCGCCGGGCCCGCGCCATGACGCCGACCACGTCGAGGCGCTGGTCGAGCTCGGCGACGTCGAACGCGCGACATGCCGCCCTGGCGCACCTCGAGTGGCGCGGCCGCACGATCCCACGACCGTGGATCACCGTCGCACTCCCCCGCGCAAAGGCGCTCGTGCTCGCCGCGGAAGGAGACGCCCACGCGGCGGTTGCCGAGCTCGCCGAGCTCGACGCCGAGGCCGCAGCGCGCGTCCCCTACGAGCACGGCCGCACGCTGCTGGTCAAGGGTCGGCTGCAGCGGCGGCTGAAGCAGAAGGCTGCGGCCGCCAAGACCCTCCGCGAAGCGGTCGCGATCCTCGAGCGCAGCGGAGCGACGATCTGGGCCGAGCACGCGCGGCGTGAGCTCGAACGCATCGGCCTCCGCCGCGCCCCCGACGAGCTGACCGTGTCCGAACAGCGCGTCGCCGAGCTGGCCGCGACCGGGCTGACCAACCGCGAGGTAGCGCTGGCCGCCTTCATGAGCCCGAAGACGGTCGAGGCCAACCTCAGCCGCGTCTACCGCAAGCTCGGAATCACGTCGCGTGCCGAGCTCGGGGCGAGGATGGCGGCGGAAGTCGAGGGAGGGGCCGGGGCTCAAACGTAGGGAAACGCCCGATTCCGCGAACGCCGCGCCGTCCTACCGTCGTCCGCATGCAAGACGAGGGCGGCGAGACATGGGGCACCTACCTGGTCGAGCACTACGGGCCGGGAAGCTCTGCGGAGACGCTTCGCGATGCCGTTCGGGACGTCCGGCGGACGACGGCCGAGATGACGAAGCAGGGGCAGTCGGTCCGCTACGTCCGCGCGACGATCATTCCCGGCGACGAGGCCTTCATGGCCACGTTCGAGGCGACGTCGGAGACGCTCGTCCGCGAGGCCTACGTGCGGGCCGGCGTCCCGCTCGAGCGGATCTCGCCGGCGATCCAGCCCGACGGCCGGCGATGAACGCCGCCCTCACCCACCTCGACCTCGAGTCGGAAAGGAGCTGGGCATGACCTCTCAGAGGACAGTGATCGGGACGATCGCAGCGATCGTCCTGGCAACCGCGGTCGCAGTCGGCGCGCTCTCCGCGTCGGCCGGCAACAACCGCGCGAGCGACTCGGCGAGCACGAAGATCGTCGGGTCGTGGATGCAGACCGTGGACCGCGGTCCGGCGCTGCCCCCGCTGAAGTCGCTTGTGTCGTACAGCGGAGGCGGAACCGTGGTGGAGATCGCGAACGGCGGCGCGACGGTTCGCAGCCCGTCGCACGGCACCTGGAAGCGGATCGGAAACCGCACGTACGGCTCGACGGCCGTGTTCTTCCGCTACGACCCCGTCAGCGGGGCCTACATCGGCACGCTGAAGCTCAGGCACGAGCTCGAGCTCGCGCAGGACGGGCAGTCGTTCAGCGGCGTGGCCATCGGCGAGCTTCGCGACGCGAACGGCAACCTGCTCCCCGGCAGCAACACGCGCAAGGATCTCGTGACCGCGGAGCGGATCAACGTCGAGCCGCTTCCCGCTATCCCGTGAAGTCGACGGTGAGGGCGGCCCGCCTTCGATAACGCGTCGACTCCAGGCCGACCGAGGAGGAGAGCGGTTAACCCCGCTCTCCTCCGTCACAAGCGGTTCGTTCGTGCCACAGATCGCGCCGGCCGGACGATCGGTTGCGCAGACGTTGGCGATCCAGGTGTTCTGCAGCGGGATCCCGGTGTCGTCGCGCGCGTCGAGGAGGCCGCGCTCGAGCGCGACCGCGTACTCTCACCCCTCGCGTGCCGAGCGGGCACGCGACTTGGTGCCGTGACTCAGGACGGAAGGTCATGATCGACGAGCCGAACCGTCTCGCACTCGAGCTTTTTGCGCCGCTTGGGCCAACCTATGACCGCTATGCGCGCTTGTTCTCGTTCGGGCAAGATCCGCGTTGGCGCCGGTTCCTGGTCTCGCGGATCGATGCCGGTCCCGGCGACACGATCGTCGACGTCGCGACCGGCACGGGGGCGGTCGCGATCGAGCTCGTTCGGCAAACTGGTTGCAGCGTCATCGGCGTCGACCAGAGCCCTGAGATGCTCGCCGTGGCGCGCGAGCGGGTGGCGCGTGCGGGACTCCGTGACCGAATCCGCTTCGTTGAGGCGGGTGCGGAGCGGCTGCCGTTTGCCGATGCCGAGTTCGACGGCTTGACCTTCACGTACTTGCTCCGATACGTGCGGGACGTCGAAGCGACGATGCGCGAGCTTGCGCGCGTGGTGCGCCCCGGTGGCGCCGTGGGCGCGCTCGAGTTCGGTGTGCCACGAGGGCCGGCGCGGCCGCTCTGGAACGCCTACGTCGGGGCGGTCCTGCCGCTCGCAGGTGGGCTCGCTTCGCCGGACTGGCGTCGCGTCGGCAGCTTTCTGGGCCCGAGCATTCGAGCGTTCTCGGCAGAGTGGCCGCCCGATCGGGTCGCCGCGGCCTGGGAAGAGGCCGGAATCGCTTCAGTCCGAGTTCGCCGCATGAGCTTCGGCGGCGGCGTGGTGACCTGGGGCAGCCGCCGGTGAGTGTCGAACAGCGACCGGCCTTCTACGCGCTCGCCCAGGGTGGCTGGCGCGACTACCTGACGCTGCTCCATCCGCCGTACACGCTCTGGCACCTCTCGTACGTGGTGATCGGCGCCGCCCTCGCGCCCGAGCTGTCGCTCAACCGGTTGCTCTGGGGGCTGACGGCATTCGCTCTCGCGCTCGGCGTCGGCGCCCACGCGCTCGACGAGCTCAACGGTCGGCCGCTGCAAACGGCGATCCCGGACCGAGTGCTGATCGCACTCGCGGGCATCTCGATCGGCGCCGCGACCGCAATCGGCGTTGCGGCAGCCGTCGCCTGGACGCTTGTGCTCCTCCCTTTCGTCGCTTTCGGTGCTTTTGTCGTCGTGGCGTACAGCCTCGAGCTCTTCGGCGGTCGCTTCCACTCCGACGCCTGGTTCGCCCTTGCGTGGGGATCGTTCCCCGTGCTGACCGCGTACGTCGGCATGACCGAGACGATCCGACCCGACGCCTTCTCGCGGCCGCGTTCGCGGCGTACCTCAGCCTCGCCCAGCGGCGCCTCTCCACGCAGGTGCGGAACGTGAGACGCCGAACGGCTTCGGTCTCCGGCACGATCTCCTACCGGGACGGTCGCGAGGACAGGATCACCGCCGTGACGCTGACACACGCGCCCGAAGCGGCGCTGCAGGCGCTAACGGTCGCCGTCGTCGCGCTCGCGGCCACCCTGCTCGCACTCCACCTCTGATCCGCCATCGGCGGGAAGAGCCGTCGTCGCTCTCAGCTGGTGCCGACTGGCCCGGACCCGATCAGGTCAACGCGGCGTTCGACCTACGAGTTTCCTACGCGAGGAGGAGACGCGCGTAGTTCCCGACGGATCGCTCGTAGCGCGGCAGGTGAGGCGCGAGGGCAGCGAGAGCGACCGAGACGGCTTCGCGCTCGCGACCGGAATCGGCAAGCGCCAGCGCGAGGAACGCGGCGACGGCGTCATCGAGGTCGTCGGAGACGGTCTCCCGCTCGGCGCGCAGGAGCGCGACTCCCTCCTCGACGCGGCCGACGTTCCGCAGCGAGCTCGCGAGCTGGATCACCGCCCGTCGGCGGCGAATACCGTCAAGCCCAAGCTCGAGCGCGCGTTCGTACTGCGCCACCGCCTCGTGCTCGTGTCCGGTCGAGTCGAACGCGCACGCTCGCTCGAACGCGGCGATCGCCTCGTCGGGGAGTTCGGCGGCGAGCGCATTCATCCGAGCGACGAAGTCTCCCTCGTCCAGGTCGTCGAACGAGGCCCAGAGCTCGTCCAACTGGCGCTCCCACTCGGGTGCCACTTGGCGTCGGCGGGATCGGGCGTTGGCTCATCGTCGTGACCCTACCGCCCGTCGCCGGGGTAGCGACTGGATCTTGGCGGGCAGCGCCGGATTCCCGCTAGCGCCGACGTATGGTCTGATTCCGGCATGGCTCAGCCGACGCCACCGACTCGCGACCTCATCGCCCGCGCAATGGCACTCGCTGACGAGATGGGGCACGGCCTCATGGGGAGCGAGCATCTGTTGCTCGCCATGACAGAGGCCGACGACAGCCTTACGGCCCGACGCATCCTTCGCGAAAGGCGCTCCGAGCCTCAGTAGCGCGAACATCGGAGTTCGCCCAGGCGCCGCCATGCGCCTGGATTCGGCTTTGTCAGCGGCTTCATGGAGGCGGCGGGAATCGAACCCGCGTCCGCGGACGCACCGGCGAGAGCGTCTACAAGCATAGGCCGCCATTGGAATTCGCCCGCCGGCCGGTAGGCGACCGACCTACCGACGGGCTAGCCATCCTTTAGGAGTCGCGCCTCGGGCGATTGGCTCTCCGTCGGCGCCGAGCCCGTTTGTTGATGCCTCGGTCGGAGCCACGGGCCCAGCTCCGGGAGACACGTTGCCTAGCTCAGTGAGTTAGGCAGCGAGTGCGAGTTCGTTATCCGCACTTACTGATTGTTCCGGTTGTTTAACGAGGCCAACCGGAGACCTCGGCTTGCAGCTCTGCCGGAGAACCGACCACGTCGAAACCAGGTCGCCCCCGTATGTTCGTACGGCCGTATTGTAGCCGCGGTGGCCGGACTCGAGCTCATCCGCGACGATCGCGAGGACGCGCTCGCGCGCGGGCTCCGCGTCGCAGTCGCGGTCTTCCCCGAGCGTGCGCTCACACCGGCCGACCTCCGCGGCTATATCGAGGAGTTCCCGCACCTGCACGTGCTGGCGGCGGCGGACAGCGAGGACGTCGGCGTCGCGCTGGCTGTCGCGGAACCGCGGATGCGTGACGCGCGGGAATCGTTCGGGACGATCACCGTCGCTCCAGGCGCGCGCGGCCGCGGTGTCGGCTCGGCGCTCTACGGCGCCCTCTCCGACTGGGCGCGTGAGCAGGACTTCGTCGGCTTCCGCGGCAACGTCAAAGAGGGCGACGAGATGAGTCTCGCCTGGGTCGGACGGCGCGGGTTCGCCGAGACCGGGCGCGAGCTTCGGCTCGAGCTCGACCTGACCACGTTCGAGCCGCCGCCGATCGATCCGCCCGAGGGGATCGAGATCGTCACCTGGGCCGAGCGCCCCGACGCCGCGCGCGGTCTCTACGACGTCTACCGCGAGGCCTCGCCCGACATTCCCGGCGACGAGGACGACGAGCTCGAGCCGTTCGAGGACTGGCTCGCGCACGACATGGGCGGCCCCGGGGACAAGCCGGAGGCGACCTTCGTAGCGCTCGCCGGCGGTGAGGTCGTCGGATACTCGAAGTTCGCACTCACCGAGGCGCAACCGACGACCGCGTACCACGACCTCACCGGGGTCAAGCGGGCGTGGCGCGGGCGCGGGATCGCCGCTGCGCTCAAGCGCACGCAGATGGCGTGGGCGAAGGAGCACGGCTACGAACGCCTTTCGACGAACAACGAGGAGCGCAACGAGCCGATCCGCCGCCTGAACGAGCGCTACGGCTACCGGCCCGTGCCCGGCCGGATCTTCGTGCGCGGCCCACTCGCGTGAAGGCCGCGGTCGTCCACGCGTTCGGCGAGCCGCTCGCGATCGAGGACCTCCCCACGCCGCAGCCCGGCCCGGAGCAGGTGCTGGTCCGGCTCGAGACGAGCGGCCTCTGCCACACCGACATCCACACGGCGAACGGCGACTGGGAGGCCGAGCCGACGCTCCCGCTCGTCCCCGGACACGAAGGCGTCGGGATCGTCGAGGCCGCCGGGGCCGAGGCGAACGTCGCCGTGGGGACGCGGGTCGCGATCCCCTGGCTCGGGCGCGCGTGCGGCGACTGCGAGCTGTGCAAAGCCGGCCGCGAGAACCTCTGCGCGCGCCAGCGCAACACCGGCTACTCGCACGACGGCTGCTTCGCCGAGCTCGCGGTCGCGGATGCGCGCTATGTCGTCCCGGTGCCGAACGGCGTCGATCCGGTCGACGCCGCCCCGCTCACGTGCGCCGGGCTGACGACGTACGCGGCGCTGCGCGCTGCGGGGACGCGGCCGGGCGACCGCGTGGCGGTGTTCGGCGTCGGCGGCCTCGGCCACATGGCCGTCCAGTACGCCCGAGCCGCGGGCGCCGAGGCGGTCGCCGTCGACGTCGTCCCCGAGAAGCTCGAGTTGGCGCAGGAGCTCGGCGCCGCCCACGCGTTCGAGGCCGAGGAGGCGGTGCGGGCGATCCGGAAGCTGGGCGGCGCCGACCGCGCGGTCGTCGTCGCCGCGACGCCGGCCGCCGCGCAGGCCGCGTTCGGCTCGCTCAAGCGCGGCGGGACGATGGCGCTCGTCGCGATGCCGCGGCGCGGCGTCTTCGAGCTGCCGATCGTGCCCGCGGTGCTGAAGGGCATCACCGTCGTCGGCTCGATCGTCGGGACGCGCGCGCAGCTGGCGGAGGTGCTCGCCCTCCACGCGGCGGGCGAGACGCGCGTGGTCACCGAGACGCGGCCCCTCGAGGAGGTCAACGGGGCGATGGCCGACGTCGAGGCCGGCCGCGTCCCCGGACGGGTCGTCTTCGACCTCCGTCCGTAGTTCCTCCCCTTACGCCGCCGCCTGGACGCGGCGAGGTTCCGACGACGGAACCGAGCGAAGGAGGAAACGATGGCCATCATCGAGAGGGAGCCGACGCGCGCTCCCGTCGGCGAGCCGACGACCATGAAGGCCGCGGTCGTCGAGAGCTTCACCGCGCCGCTCGCGCTCAGGGAGATGCCGAAACCGGTCGCGGGCCCCGGCGAGATCGTCGTGAAGGTCGAGACCTCCGGGCTCTGCCACACCGACATCCACGCCGCGCACGGCGACTGGCCCGTCAAGCCGACGCCGCCGTTCGTCCCGGGGCACGAGGGCATCGGGATCGTCGAGTCGATCGGCGAGGGCGTGACCGAGGTCGCGATCGGCGACCGCGTGGCGATGCCGTGGCTCGGCTACGCCTGCGGAACCTGCGAGTACTGCGTATCCGGCTGGGAGACGCTCTGCCTCGAGCAGAAGAACACCGGCTACGCGATCGACGGCGGCTTCGCGGAGTACGTGAAGGCGTACGGCCGCTACGTCGTGAAGGTGCCCGACGGCGTCGACCCGGTCGACGCGGCGCCGCTCACCTGCGCCGGCGTCACGACCTACAAGGCGGTCAAGGTCGCGCGGCACGCGGCCGTCCGACGTCGTCGCGATCTTCGGCATCGGCGGGCTCGGTCACATGGCGCAGCAGTACGCGCAGATCGCCGGCGGCCGCACCGTGGCCGTCGACGTGGTCGACGAGAAGCTCGCGCTCGCGCGGGAGCTCGGTGCGACCTGGACGGTGAACGCCGCGACGGACGATCCGGTCGAGGCGATCAAGGCGCTCGGCGGCGCCGACCAGGCGATCGTCCTCGCCGCCTCGCCGACCGTGTGCGAGCAGGCCTTCGCGTCGCTCAAGCGCGGCGGCACGCTCGTCTTCGTCGGGCTGCCGAAGGAGAACCTCATGCGGCTGCCGATCTTCGAGACGGTGCTGAACGGGATCACCGTCGTCGGCTCGATCGTCGGCACGCGCGTCGACCTCCGCGAGGTCTTCGAGCTCCACGCCGCGGGCCTCACGAAGGTGATCACCGAGGTGCGGCCGCTCGAGGACGTCAACGAGGCGATCGCGGACGTCGAGGCCGGGCGCGTCCCGGCCCGGATCGTCTTCCGTCCGTAGCCCTGGGGGAAGGGCCGGGCCCGCAGGACGGGCCCGGCCCCGAGCTCCTCCTAGCCGGTGGCGTCGACCGCCGCCGCGATGGCCCGCCGCGCCGTGATCTCGGCGAGGTGCCGGCGGTAGTCGCCCGAGGCGTACGTGTCCGCGAGCGGGCTCGCGATCGCGTCACGCACGTGGCCGGCGGCCGCGGCGATCGCGTCGGCCGACGGCGCCTGTCCGATCAGCTCGTCGATCCCGACGACGACCGGCGCGGGCGTGGCGCCGCCGACGACCAGGCGCGCGCTCGAGCATGTGCCGTCCTCGACCCCGATCACCGCGGCGACGCCGACGACGGCGTAGCCGCGACGCGGGGTGAGCGTGCTTCACG
Source organism: uncultured Thermoleophilia bacterium (assembly GCA_963733995.1). Taxonomy (GTDB): domain Bacteria; phylum Actinomycetota; class Thermoleophilia; order Gaiellales; family Gaiellaceae; genus DATHTC01. The sequence goes on along the minus strand of CAVTFO010000021.1, from coordinate 277,175 downwards.
TACGCGGCGCCCGTCCCCGCCGGCGTGGCGGGGATGCGGATCGACGTGATCAGCTCGCCCGGCTCGAGCGCCGTCGTGAAGACGTCGATGAAGACGTCCTCCGCCGGGATCGAGCGGCCGCCCGACTTGCTGGCCGTGACGATCGTCGCGCCGAGCGCCGTCGTCACCGTCGGGTAGTCCGCGCCGGGGTCGGCGTGCGCGATGCTGCCGCCGATCGTGCCGCGGTTCCGGACCTGGCGGTCGCCGATCAGCCCGGCCGCCTCGGCGAGCATCGGGCACGTCTCGTGCGCGACGGCCGAGGACGCCACGGCCGCGTGCGTCGCGAGCGCCCCGATCACGAGCTCGTCGCCGTCCCGCTCGATGCCGTCGAGCCCGGGGATGCCGCCGAGGTCGACGAGCGCCGACGGCGTCGCGAGGCGGATCTTCATCGCCGGGATGAGGCTGTGCCCGCCCGCGAGCGGGCGCGTCCCCTCGTCCGCGGCGAGGAGGGAGAGCGCCTCGTCGACGCTCGTCGGCCGGTGGTAGTCGAAGGCCGCGGGTGTCATCGTGTACATCGCGTCTCCTCCCTCAGCGCGCCTGTTGCATTGCCCGCCACACGCGCTCCGGCGTGAGCGGCATGTCGACATGGGTGATCCCGAGCGGGGCGAGCGCGTCGACGACCGCGTTCACGACCGCCGGGGTCGAGGCGATCGTCCCCGTCTCCCCCGCCCCCTTGACGCCGAGCGGGTTGACGTCGGTCGGCGTCTCCGTCCGGTCGACCTCGAGCGCCGGGAGATACTCCGCCTTCGGGATCGCGTACTCCATCAGGCTCCCCGTGAGCAGCTGTCCCTGCTCGTCGTAGACGCCTGCTTCCCAGAGCGCCTGCGCGACGCCCTGCGCGATGCCGCCGTGCACCTGCCCGTCGACGATCATCGGGTTGATCACGCGCCCCATGTCGTCGACCGCGACGTAGCGGCGGAGGTCCACCTCGCCCGTCTCGGCGTCGACCTCCACGATCGCGATGTGCGTCCCGAACGGGAACGTGCAGTTCGGCGGGTCGTAGTAGGTGAGGTCGTCGAGGAACGGCTGCTCGCCCTCCGGCAGGTCGTACGCGAGCGCGGCGGCGCCGGCGATCTCCTGGATCGTCTTGGCCCGGTCGGGCGCGCCCTTGACGGACACCTTGCCGTCGACGAACTCGACGTCGTCGGGGCTCGCCTCCAGCATGTGCGCGCCGATGCGGCTCGCCTTCGCCTTGATCTGCTGCAGGCTCTTGTAGACGGCGACGCCGCCGACCGCCGCGCTGCGGCTCCCGTAGGTGCCGTAGCCGAACGGCGTCCCGAGCGTGTCGCTGTGCTCGACCGTGACGTCCTCGATCGGGATCCCGAGCTCCGACGCCACGATCTGCGAGACGGTCGTCTCGTGCCCCTGCCCGTGCGACTGCGTCCCGATCGTGACGACGACCTTGCCGGTCAGGTGGACGCGGACGTTGGCGCTCTCCCACATGCTCGCGCCCCAGCCCTCGCCGAGCGTGCCGATCCACTTCGACGGCGCCACGCCGCAGATCTCGACGTAGGTGGAGAAGCCGATCCCGAGGTAGCGGCCCTCCGTCGCGGGCGGCCTCCTGCTCGGCGCGGAACGCCTCGTAGTCGACGAGCTCGAGCGCGCGGTCGAGCGTCTTCTCGTAGTCGCCGGAGTCGTACTCGAGCCCCTTGAGGATCCCGGCGGGGTCGTAGGGAAACGCGTCGGGCGGGATGAAGTTCCTCCGGCGGATCTCGAGCGGGTCGAGGTCGAGCTCGCGCGCGAGCAGGTCGATTGCCCGCTCGATCACGTACGTCGCCTCGGGCCGGCCGGCGCCGCGGTAGGCGTCGACCATGCCCGTGTTCGTGTAGACGCCGAGCACCTGGCAGTGGATCGCCGGGATCCGGTACGCGCCGGAGAGCATGCGGCCGTAGAGCGTCGTCGGGATGCCCGGCGCGATCGTCGACAGGATCCCGCCGAGGTTCGCGAGCGTCTTCACCTTGAGCGCCGTGATCGTGCCGTCGCGCTTCGCGCCGACCTCGATGTGGCTGACGTGGTCGCGGCCCTGCGTCGTCGCGACGTAGTTCTCGCGCCGCGTCTCGACCCACTTGACCGGCCGGCCGACCTTCGCCGCGAGCGCCGCGACGAGCACGTACTCGTGGTAGAGGTCGATCTTCGTGCCGAACGCGCCGCCGACCTGCGGCGCGATCACGCGCATCTTCGTCTCGGGGATCCCGAAGACGAACGCGGTCATCAGCAGCCGCATGATGTGCGGCGTCTGCGAGGTCAGCCAGACGGTGTACTCGCCGGTCGCCGGCTCGTAGGTCGCGGCCGCGCCGCGGTTCTCCATCGGCGTTCCGATCAGCCGCTGGTTCACGAGCCGCTGCCTGACGACGACCTCGGCCTCGGCGAGCGCCGCGTCGGTCGCCTCCCGGTCGCCGCACTCCCAGTCCATGACGATGTTCCCCGGCGCGTTCTCGTGGAGCTGCGGCGCGCCTTCCGCGACCGCCTCCTCGAGGTCGACGATCGTGTCGAGCGGCTCCCAGTCGACCTCGATCAGGCCGAGGGCGTCCTCCGCCGCGTAGCGCGACTCCGCCACGACGACGGCGACGCCGGCGCCGGTGTGCATGACGCGGTCGATCTCCAGCGGCCGCGGCGTGTTGACGAAGTTCTCGATCCCGCCGGCCTGCCACGCGCACGGCAGCGCGGGCAGGTCCTCGAAGTCCTTGCCGGTGTAGACCGCGACGACGCCCGGCGACTGCTCGGCGGCGGCGGTGTCGATGCCCTTGATGCGGGCGTGCCCGTACGGCGACCGGAAGATCGCGGCGTGCACCATCCCCGGGATCCGGATGTCGTCGAGGAACTTCGCGGCGCCGGTGATCAGCCGCGCGTCCTCGACGCGCCGGACGGGGGCGCCGATGAGGCTCGTGGTCGGTGTCTCGGTGACCGTCATCCCGCCGCCACCTCGCTCCCGGCCGCGGCCCGGATGGCCCGGACGATGTTCTCGTAGCCGGTGCAGCGGCAGAGGTTGCCCTCGATGCCGCGCCGGATCGCCTCGTCGCTCAGCTCCTCGCCCGACTCGATCAGGTCGATCGCCGACATGATCATCCCGGGCGTGCAGAAGCCGCACTGGAGGCCGTGGTGCTCGCGGAACGCCTCCTGGACGGCGTGGAGCGACCCGTTCGAGGCGATGCCCTCGATCGTCGTGACCTCGCGCCCGTCGGCCTGGACGGCGAAGACGGTGCACGACTTCACCGAGCTCGCCGTCGAGGTGCACGACGCACGCGCCGCACTGCGAGGTGTCGCAGCCGATGTTCGTGCCGGTGAGGCCGAGGTCCTCCCGCAGGAAGTCAGCGAGGAGCCGGCGCGGCTCCACCTCCGCCTCCCGGCTGACGCCGTTGACGGTGACCGCAATGCTGGTCATGCGACCTCCTCTGTCAGATGGACGCAGAAACGAAGCCGGCCGGGTCGCTCTCGAAGCGATGCCGGCAGTGCGCGCTGCAGAAGCCGTAGACGACCCCGTCGTGGACGGCGGTCTCGGCCGCGTCGCCGAGCACGACCGTCATCCCGCAGACCGGGTCGACGGCCTCGGCGACGGCCGCCTCCTCGGCGGGACGGAGATGCCGCCACGCGACGAGCTCGGCGAGGATCGCGACGGCGATCTCCTGCTGGGTCGACGGGCCGAGGTCGAGGCCGGCGGGGCTGCGCAGCCGGGCCAGGGCCGCCTCGTCGAGGCCGCGGGCGCGGAGCGCGTCGAGCACCGTCGCGGCTCGGCGGGCGCTCGCGACGAGGCCGACGTAGCCCGCGGGACCGGCGAGCGCCTCCGCGAGCGCGTCCTCGTCGCCGTGCCCCATCGTCGCCACGACCACCGCGTCGGCGTCCGTCCGGAGCTCGCGCGCGACCCGCCAGCCGATCGTCCCCGCCAGCTCGGCGAGCGTGCGCGCCGCGGGGCCCTCCCCGAGCACCGCGAGCAGCGGCGCGGGCAGCTGCGGCTCGAGGAGGACGTCGACCGTGCCCTCGGAGGCGCAGCGTGCTCTCGGCGACGACCACGTCGTCCGGCGCGTCGCCCGCGGCGCCGGGCGGGCCGATCCGCAGCAGCCGCGGCTCGCCGTCGGCGAGCGCGCGCACGCGCCTCGCGGACGACGATCGGCTCCGAGCACGCGCCGCCGATCCAGCCCTGGAGCGCCCCGTCGCCGGTGACCAGGGCCCGGTCGCCGCGCCGCGTCGACGCCGGCGGCGCGACGGCGACCACGGTCGCGAGCACGAACGGGCGCCCCTCGCCGGCCAGCTCGGCCGCTCGCATCAGGACGTCGGACGGGGTCACTCGGCCAGGCCGACCTCCTGCAGCGCCTGCCAGACCTTGTCGGAGGTCACCGGCATCTCGAGGTTCCGCACGCCCGACGTGCGCGAGCGCGTCCACGACCGCGTTCACGAACGCGGCCGGCGAGCCGACGGTGGCCGACTCCCCCACGCCCTTCGCGCCGATCGGGTGGTGCGGCGACGGCGTCACCGTGTCGTAGAGCTCGAACGGCGGCGTCTCCCACGCGGTCGGGATCAGGTACTCGATGAACGTGGAGCCGAGGCAGTTGCCGTCCTCGTCGAAGGCGATCTGCTCCATCGCCGCCATCGCGAAGCCCTCGGTGAGCCCGCCCATGATCTGCCCCTCGACGATCATCGGGTTGATCCGGACGCCGCAGTCGTCGACGGCGACGACCTTGAGCGGCTTCCACTGGCCCGTGCCGCGGTCGATCTCGACGAGCACCGCGTACGTCCCGAACGGGTAGGTCATGTTCGGCGGGTCGTAGTAGTGCGTGCCCTCGAGCCCGGCCTCCATCCCCTCGGGATGGTTCGTGTACGCGGCGAAGGCGACGTCGGCCATCGTCTTCGACCGGTCGGGGGCGCCCTTCACCGAGAACTTGCCGTCGCGCCACTCGACGTCCGCCTCGTCGGTCTCGAGCAGGTGCGCGGCGATCTTCTGGGCCTTGGCGCGGACGTTGCGCGCGACCACGGCCGTCGCCGCGCCCGCGACCGGCGTGCTCCGCGACGCGTAGGTGCCGAGCCCGTACGGCGTGTTGTCGGTGTCGCCCTCCTGCACGACGACGTCGTCCGGCGTCAGCCCGAGCTCCTCGGCGACGATCTGCGCGAACGTCGTCTCGTGCCCCTGCCCCTGGCTCTTCACGCCGAGCTTGAGGATCGCCTTGCCGGTCGGGTGGACGCGGAGCTCGGCCGAGTCGAACATCTTGATCCCGAGGATGTCGTACTGGCGGCTCGGCCCGGCCCCCACGACCTCCGTGAAGCTCGCGATGCCGATCCCGAGCAGCCGGCCCTCCTCCTCGCGCGCCCGCTTCTGCTCCGCGCGGAGCTCCTCGTAGCCCGAGCTTCTCGAGCGCGAGGTTCATCGCCGTCTCGTAGTCGCCCGAGTCGTACTCGAAGCCGGTCGCCGACGTGTACGGGAACTGGTCGGGCTGGATGAAGTTGCGCCGGCGCAGCTCCGCCGGGTCGATCCCGAGCTCGTACGCCGCCGTCTGGACGAGCCGCTCGACGAAGTACGACGCCTCGGTGACGCGGAACGAGCAGCGGTAGGCGACGCCGCCCGGCGCCTTGTTCGTGTACGCGCCGTCGGCCGTCGACGTGGGCCGTCGGGATGTCGTACGAGCCGGTGACGATGTGGAACAGCCCGGCCTTGAACTTCGTCGGCTGCGCATCCGAGAAGGCGTAGCCCTGGTCGGACAGCAGGCGGACGCGGATCGCCGTCATCTTCCCCTCGTCCGTGAGCGCGAGCTCGCCCTGCATGTGGAAGTCGCGCGCGAACCCGGTCGAGATCAGGTTCCCCGTGCGGTCCTCGATCCACTTGACCGGGCGGCCGATGAGGAGCGAGGCGGCCGTGGCGACGACGTAGCCGGGGTAGACCGGCACCTTGTTGCCGAAGCCGCCGCCGATGTCCGGCGAGATGATCTGGATCTGGTGCTCGGCGAGCCCGGCCACGAGGGCGAACACCGTCCGGTGCGCGTGCGGCGCCTGCGAGGTCATGTAGATCGTCGTCTTGCCGGTCGCCGGGTTGACGTCCGCGACGCAGCCGCAGCACTCGAGCGGCGCCGGGTGCGAGCGCGGGTAGAGCGTCTCGAGGCTGACGACGCGGTCCGCCTCCGCGAACGCGCGCTCGGTGCCCTCGGCGTCGCCCGGCCTCCCAGTGGTAGACGCTGTTGTCGGTCTGCCCCTCCTTGTCGTCGCGGATCAGCGGCGCGCCGGGTGCGAGGGCGGCCTGCGGCGTCGTGACCGGCGGGCAGCGGCTCGTAGTCGACCTCGATCAGCTCGAGCGCGTCGTGCGCCGTGTAGACGTCCTCGGCGATCACGCACGCGACCTCCTGGCCCTGCATCCGCACCTTGTCGGTCGCGAGCACGGCCTGCGTGTCGCCCGACAGCGTCGGCATCCAGGCGAGGTTGTGCTGCGCCAGGAGCTCGCCGGTGACGACGGCGACGACGCCCGGGATGCTCCGACGCCTTCGACGTGTCGATCGAGGTGATCGTGGCGTGGGCGATCGGGCTGCGCAGGATCGCCATGTGCAGCATCCCGGGCAGCTTGATGTCGTCGATGTAGTTGCCGCGGCCGACGATGAAGCGGTCGTCCTCGCGCGCGCTTGACGCTGCGGCCGAGCCAGCGCGTCTCGGAGGCCTCGGTCGTCGCCATCACGCACCTCCCTCGGCCTGCTTGCGCGCCGCCCACTGCACGGCCTTGACGATGTTCTGGTAGCCGGTGCAGCGGCAGATGTTCCCGGAGAGCGCCCAGCGGATCTCCTCGGCGCTCGGGTCGGGGTTCTCCGCGAGCAGCGCCGAGGCCGTCAGCATCATCCCCGGCGTGCAGAACCCGCACTGCAGGCCGTGCTCCTCCTTGAAGCCCTCCTGGAGCGCGTGCAGCGCGCCGGGCGGCGCCGAGGCCCTCGACGGTCGTGACCGCGCGGCCGTCGGCCTGAACGGCCAGGTACGTGCACGACTTCACCGGCGTGCCGTCGACGAGGACGGTGCACGCGCCGCAGCTCGTGGTGTCGCAGCCGATGTGCGTCCCCGTGAGGGACAGCGTCTCGCGCAGGAAGTGCACGAGCAGGAGCCGCGGCTCCACCTCGGCCGACCGCGGCGTCCCGTTGACGGTGATCGTGATCGGGTGCGTCGTCCTGCGCTCCACCTCCGCAGCCTGGCTCACGCGGAGCCTCCTTCCTGGTCGCGCGCCTTGCGCAGCCCGCGCTCGGTGTAGACCCGCACCATGTTCCGCTTGTAGTCGACCGTGCCGCGGATGTCGTCGAACGGCTGCGCCTCCTCGGCCGCGAGCCGCGCCGCCTCGCCGATCGCCTCGTCGTCGAGGGCGCGCCCCTGCAGCGCGTCCTCGGCGCGGCGGGCGCGAAGGTTCGTCGGGCCGACGCCGGTCAGCGCGATCCCTGCGCGCTCGACGGTGTCGTCGTCCGCGAACGACACGTGCACCGCGACGGCGACCGTCGCGTAGTCCCCGACCTTCCGCTCGAGCTTGAGGTAGGTCCCGCCGGCGCGCCGCCCCGGGCTCGGGACGCGGACCTCGGTGACGATCTCGTTCGGCTGCAGCGTGGTCATGAACGGCGCGACGAAGAGGTCGTCGAGCGAGATCGTGCGCTCGCCGTCCGGCCCGCGCGCCTGCAGCTCGGCGCCCATCGCGAGCAGCGCCGAGCCCCAGTCGCCCTGCGGGTCGGCGTGCGCGAGCGAGCCGCAGACCGTGCCGAGGTTGCGCACGATCGGATCGGAGATCTGCGGCGCCGCGTCGCCGAGGGTCGCGAACGTCCCGTCGAGGAGCTCGGACCGCTCGCAGGTCTTGTGCCGGACGAGCGCGCCGATGCGCAGGCCGCCGTCGCGCGTGACGGTGAGCGTGTCGAGGTCCGGGATCCGGTTGATGTCGACGAGCGCCGCCGGCGCGGTGAAGGTGCGGAGCTTCAGCACCGGGATCAGGCTCTGACCGCCGGCCAGCACCTTCGCCTCGCCCGTCGAACCGCTCGAGGATCCCGAGCGCCTCCTCGAGCGTGTCCGGCGCGAAGTACTCGAAGCTGCTCGGGTACAAGAGACGCCTCCTTCCCCTTGGGAGATCCGACAATAACGGGTCGCTCGCGGCGAATGCGACGCCCACCTTCCATACGATGTCGCCGTGGCGTTCGGATCGGTCGAGGACGTCGAGCGGGCCCTCCGCGAGGCGTCGTACCTGCCCGACCGCGGCCTCGCGACCGCGGTCTTCCTCGCGCTCGCGATGCGGCGGCCGCTCCTGCTCGAGGGCGAGGCGGGCGTCGGCAAGACCGAGGTGGCGAAGACGCTCGCGCGCATCCTCGACGCCGAGCTGATCCGGCTGCAGTGCTACGAGGGGATCGACGCGGCGCAGGCGCTCTACGAGTGGGACTACGCGCGCCAGCTCCTGTACGCGCGCAGCCTCCAGGCCGAGGACGCCGACCCGGACCGGCGGATCCGGGAGCTGTACGGGCCGGACTTCCTCGCCGAGCGGCCGCTCCTGCGCGCGATCCGCGCGCGGCTCGGGCGCGGTCCTGCTGATCGACGAGCTCGACCGGGCCGACGACGAGTTCGAGGCGTTCCTGCTCGAGGTGCTCGCCGACTACGCGGTGACGATCCCGGAGATCGGCACGATCACGGCGTCGGAGCCGCCGGCGGTCGTGGTCACCTCGAACCGGACGCGCGAGCTCCACGACGCGCTGAAGCGGCGCTGCCTCTACCACTGGATCGACTTCCCGGACGTCGAGCGCGAGGTCGAGATCATCCGGCTCCGGGCGCCCGGCGTCTCGGAGGAGCTCGCGCGCTCGGTGGCCGAGGCGGTCGCCCGCCTGCGCGCGGCCGACCTCGTGAAGCGGCCCGGCGCCGCCGAGGCGATCGACTGGGCCGCGGCGCTCCGGCTGCTCGGCGCCTACTCCGTCGACGGCGACGCGGGCCGCGCCACGCTCGGCTGGGCGGTGAAGAACGAGGACGACCTCCGCCGCGCGGAGGCGCTCCTCGCGGATGCCTGAGCCGCGTCGAGCACCTGGTCGGCTTCGCGCGGGACCTGCGCGACGAGGGCGTCGCGATCGGCACCGGGCGCACGCGCGAGTTCTGCCGCGCCGCGGCGCTCGCCGGGCGCGGAGCACCTGTACTGGGCCGGACGCGCGACCCTGCTCGGCCGGCCCGCCGACGTGCCCGCCTACGACGCCGTCTTCGCGCGCTGGTTCGGCGAGGAGGAGCCGCTTCCCGTTCCGAGCGCACGCATCCACGTCGAGGCGGACGCGCTCGGCCGCGCCGCGCGCGCGAGCCGCGACGAGGCGCTGCGCCGCAAGAGCTTCGCGACGCTCGAGCCCGACGAGCTCGCCGAGCTCGCCGAGCTCGCGGCTCGGATCGGCCTCGCCGTGCCCGAGCGGCGGACGCGGCGGCGCGAATCCGCGCGCGACGGGGCGCTCGACCTCCGGCGCACGCTCCGGCGCTCGTTCCGGACCGGCGGCGACCCCGTCGGCCTCGCGCGGCGGCGCCGGCGCCGGCGGCCGCGGCGCCTCGTGCTCGTCGTCGACGTCTCGCGCTCGATGACCGCGTACTCGACGGCCCTCGTCACCGTCGCGCACGCGGCGCTGCGGGCCGACCGCCGCTGGGAGGCGTTCTGCTTCGGCACGCGGCTGACCCGCGTGACCCGCGCGCTGACGCGGCCCCGACCCGCGCGCGGCGCTCGAGCGCGCGGCGGACGAGGTGCTCGACTGGGACGGCGGCACGCGGATCGGCGACTCGCTGAAGGCGCTCCTCGACGGGCACGGGCACGTCGTCCGCGGCGCGGTCGTCGTGCTCTGCTCCGACGGGCTCGAGGTCGGCGACCCGGAGCTGCTCGCCGCGCAGATGGAGCGCCTCGGCCTGCTCGCCCACCGCGTGGTCTGGCTCAACCCGCTCAAGGAGAGCCCCGCCTACGAGCCGCTCGCGCGCGGGATGCGGGCGGCGCTCCCGCACGTCGACCGCTTCGAGAGCGGCCACGACCTCGAGTCGGTCGCCGCGGCGCTCTGGCACTGATCGCTAGCGGCGCGCCTTCAGGGCGCGGTCGATCTCGCGCCGGGCGTCGCGCTCCTTCAGGTCGGTGCGCTTGTCGCCCTTCTCCTTGCCGCGCGCGAGCGCCAGCTCGATCTTCACGCGGCCGTCCTTGAAGTAGAGGCGCGTCGGGACGAGCGTGAGCCCGCGCTCGCGGGTCTTGCCGATCAGCGCGTCGATCTCGCGCTTGTGGAGCAGGAGCTTCCGCGGCCGGGTCGGCTCGTGGTTCGCGATGTTCCCGTTCGCGTACTCGGCGATCTCGGCGCCGTGGAGCCACGCCTCGCCGTCGCGGACGTCGGCGTAGGCCTGGCCGAGGACGACGCGCCCGTCCCGCAGGGACTTGACCTCGGTCCCGGTCAGGACGAGGCCCGCCTCGATGCGCTCGAGCAGCACGTAGTCGTGCCGCGCGCGGCGGTTCTCCGCGATCTGCTTCTGGCCCTTCTCGGTCGCCACGCCGGCGATCGTAGCCCGGGCGCCTCCGCCTGTCGGGATCAGCCGCCGGCGGAGCTGGAGACGTACTGCGCCACGGCCTGGATCTCCTCCGGCGAGAGCTGGTCCTCGAAGGACGGCATCCCGCCGCCGCCGCTCTTGACCTGCGCCTCGACCGTCGCCTCGTCGGGCATCAGCTCGTCGAGGTTCGGCCCGACGTTCCCGCTCGCGTTCGCGGCGGACAGCGTGTGGCAGTTGCCGCAGCCGGCCGAGGCGAAGACGGCCGCACCGTCGACGGCGCCGCCCGTGTCCTCGCCTCCCGTGGCCGAGCCGGCGGTGTCGGCAGCCGTCGCAGTCGCCGCGCCCTCGCTCTCGTCGTCGTCGTCCCACCGCATCCGGCGACGCCGAGGACGGCGAGCATCAGCGCTAGCGCGATCAGGGCCTTCACGACGGGTTCTACGTTACCCGGCGCGCGGCCGGTTTTACTCATCCGGGCCGGAGCTCGACCTTGCCCTCGTGGCGGCGGATGTCGGCGACCTCGACCACGACCTCGTCGCCGAGCCGGTACGCGCGGCCGCCGCGGCGGCCCTGCATCCGCGTTCCGAGCTCGTCGAGCTCGTAGTAGTCGTCGCCGAGCCGGCGCACGGGCAGGAAGCCCTCGAACACCTCGCCGAAGCGGACGAAGAGGCCGGAGCCGATGAGGCCGGTGATCTCCCCGTCCTCGAACGGCGTGTCCCAGCCGCGCTCGTAGAGCGTCCGCTCGAGGAGCCACGCGAGCGCGAGGTCGTCGGCGCGGTACTCGAGCTTCGCCGCGTGCCGCTCGCGCGCCGAGGCGTGCTCGGCGAGGGCGTCGAGGTCCGAGGCGGGCGGCTCGTCGGCGGCGCCGAGCTCGCGCAGCAGCGCCCGGTGCACGACGAGGTCCGGGTAGCGCCGGATCGGCGAGGTGAAGTGGCAGTACGCCGGGCTCGCGAGGCCCATGTGGCCGAGGTTCTGCGGGTGGTAGCGCGCCTGCTTGAGCGAGCGCAGGACGAGCGTCGGGAACGCCTCGCGGCCGCGCCCCGACTCGCGCACGTAGGCCATCACGCGCTCGCCGACCTGCGCGGCCGCGCGCGCGGCGTCCTGGGGGCCCATCGTCTCCGGGTCGGGCACGGGCGGCGTCGGCACTCCCGAGCGCGGCCAGCTTGGCGACGAGGTGCCCGATCGCCTGCGGGTCCGGGCGCTCGTGGACGCGGTAGAGCGCCTCGCGCCGCCGCGACGACAGCAATCCGCCGACGCACTCGTTGGCGAGGATCATCAGCTCCTCCACCAGCATGTGCGCGTGCGGCTCGCCCTCGAACCAGGCCGCGCTCGACGCCGCCCTGCCCGTCGAAGGAGAGGTTCAGCTCCGGGGTCTCGATCCGCAGCGCGCCGCGGGCGAAGCGCCGCCGCCGCAGCTCCGTGGTGAGCGTCTCTGCGAGCTGCAACGCGTCCATGAGCGGGCCGTCGAGCCGCTCGCGCCCGGCGAGGAGCTCCTCCACGCGGCCGTACGTGAAGCGCTCGTCCGACCGGATCACCGAGCGGTAGAAGCGCGGCTCGCCCGCGTTCAGGTCCGCGTCGAACGGGACCTCGACGGTGACCGTGAGCCGGTCGACGTACGGCCGCAGCGAGCAGGCGTCGTCCGAGAGCTCGGGCGGGAGCATCGGCGCCACGCGGCCTGGGACGTAGACGGAGAAGGCGCGCCGGGCGGCGCCGTGGTCGAGCGGCGTGCCCGCCGGGACGAAATGCGAGACGTCGGCGATGTGCACCCAGGCGCGCAGCCCGTCGCCCTCGCGGACGACCGAGATCGCGTCGTCGAAGTCCTTCGCCGTCTCGGGGTCGATCGTGAAGGTGACGAGGTCGCGCAGGTCGGTGCGCCCCTCGAAGGACGGCTCCGGGACGTCGTGCGGCTCGAACGGGCGCCGCTCGCCCTCCTGCACGAGCAGGCCCTCGAGCACGGCCTCGACGTCGGAGGCCTTGCCGAGCACGGCCTCGAGCCGCGCCCGCCCACGCCCCGGGCGGAGCACGGCGAGGTCACCCTCCCCCGCGTCGCGCACGCCCTTCGTGTCGACGACGAGCGCCGTCCCGGGCGTGAAGTACGGCTCGCCGAGGAGGAGCTTGCCGCGCCGCTGGAGCTCGACGACGACCGGGTCGCTCAGACCTGGAGGAAGCGCCGCAGCGTCAGCCCGGAGCCGATCGCGCCGAGCAGGAGGCCGACGGCGACGAGCGCGACCGCGTTCCAGCCGAAGGCGATCGCCTGCACCTCGCTGTCGGCCTCGAGCCGGTCCAGGACCGCTCGGACGACCACGGCCTTCCCGAGCAGGAGCAGGATCACGGCCGCGACCGCCCCGACGACGCCGCAGATCAGACCCTCGATCATGAACGGCCCGCGGACGAACCAGTTCGTGGCGCCGACGAGCTTCATCACCTCGATCTCGCGTCGTCGCGAGAAGATCGACAGGCGGATCGTGTTCGCGATCAGCAGCGTCGAGGCGACGACGAGCACGATCACGGCGATGAGGAAGAACGTCGAGACGGCGGTCGCCACCTGGACGATCCGGTCCGCGACCTTCTCCCCGTCGCGCACGCGCTCGACCCCGGGGAGCTGCTGCGAGCGGATCGAGTTCGAGATCGCGCGGACGTCCTCCGGGCGCTTCGGCGTCACCTCGAAGCTGGCCGGGAGCGGGTTCGACGTCAGCCCCTCGACGAGCTCGGGCGTGCGCCGCTTCATCTCGCCGAGCGCCTGCTCCTTCGAGACGAAGAGGACGTTCTCGACGCCGGGCGTCTCGAGCAGGCGGATACGGACGTTGTTGATCTGCGCCGGCGTCACCTCGCCCACGTTGGGGCAGGTGGTGTCGGTGCAGAGGAAGACCTTCGTGCGCAGCTTGTCCGCCGCATGGTCGGACCAGGACAGCACCCACGTGCCGAGCGCGATGAAGAGGCCCAGCAGGAACATCCCGATGAGCACCGTCATCGTCGCCGCGACGGTGGTCGAGAGGTTGGCCGTGAGCGAGCGGATCGATTCCGCGAAGACCATGCGGAACCGGCTCACTCGACCTCGTACCCCCCGCGGCGCTCGTCACGGATCAGGTTCCCGTCCTCGAGCGCGATCACGCGCTTGCGCATCTTGTCGACCATCTCGCGGTCGTGGGTGACCATGAGGATCGTCGTGCCCGGCGCGGTTGATCCGGTAGAGCAGCTGCATGATCCCGACGGACGTGTCCGGGTCGAGGTTCCCGGTCGGCTCGTCGCAGATGAGGAGCGGCGGGTGGTTGACGACGGCGCGCGCGATCGAGACGCGCTGCTGCTCGCCGCCCGAGAGCTCGTCGGGGAGCGAGTTCATCTTGTCGGAGAGGCCGACGAGCGCGAGCACCTCCGGCACCTTGTTGCGGATCGAGCTCCGCGACTCGCCCTGCACCTTCAGCGCGTAGGCGACGTTCTCGGCCGCCGTCCGGTTCGGGAGCAGCTTGAAGTCCTGGAAGACGCAGCCGACGTTGCGGCGCAGCAGCGGCACCTTCGAGTGCTTGAGACGGCCGAGGTCGCGCCCGCCGACGAAGATGCGGCCGTCCGTCGGCTCGAGCTCCTTCAGCAGCAGCCGGATCATCGTCGACTTCCCGGAGCCCGACGCGCCGACGATGAAGACGAACTCGCCCTTCTCGATCACGAACGAGACGTCGCGAAGCGCGACGACGTTCGGGTCGTAGACCTTCGTCACCGACTCGAACACGATCATCGTCCCCGGACCGGGCGCCGGCGAGGGCGCCGCGGGCGCGGGGGCGGGCTCAGCGAGTGCTGTCGGGGTCTCGGTCAGCGTGGGTTCCTGCAACGGATCCATGAAGGTAGGAGCGGCCGCAGCCGCGGATCCCTCGGAAAAGGTTCGCGGATTGTAGCCCAGCGTCCTGCTAGACCACCTTGCCCGCAGCCTTTGCGAGCAAGTACTCATGGATGAACCCGTCGAGGTCGCCGTCGAGCACGCCCTGGGCGTTCCCGACCTCGTGGTTCGTCCGCAGGTCCTTGACCATCTGGTACGGGTGGAGCACGTACGAGCGGATCTGGCTGCCGAAGCCCGTGTTCTGGGCAGCGCCGCGCTCCTTCGCCAGCTCGGCCTCCCGCTGCTCCTCCTGGAGCTCGGCCAGCCGTGAGCGCAGGACCTTCATGGCCGTGTCCTTGTTCGCCGTCTGCGAGCGCTCGTTCTGGCACTGGACGACGATCCCGGTCGGGAGGTGCGTGATCCGGACGGCGGAATCGGTCTTGTTCACGTGCTGGCCGCCGGCGCCCGACGCGCGGTAGGTGTCGATCCGGAGGTCGTTCTCGTCCAGCTCGACCTCGCCGTCGTCGGCGAGGAGCGGCGCGACGACGACCTGGGCGAAGCTCGTCTGGCGGCGGTGCGCCTGGTCGAACGGGCTCAGGCGGACGAGGCGGTGGACGCCGCGCTCGGCCTTGAGGATCCCGTAGGCGTTCTCGCCGCGGACGGTGAAGGTCGCGGACTTGAGCCCGGCCTCCTCCCCCGGCGACGCCTCGATCAGGTCCGCCTGGAGCCCGCGGTCGGCGGCCCAGCGCTGGTACATCCGCAGGAGCATCTCGGCCCAGTCCTGCGCGTCGGTGCCGCCCTCGCCGGAGTGGATCGTGACGACCGCGTCGCCGGGGTCGTACTCGCCGTTGAAGAGCGCCGCCTCCTCGAGCCGGTCGAGCTCGCGGCGGATCGGCACGAGCGTCGAAGCGATCTCGTCGCCCATCTCCGGGTCGAGCTCGTACAGCTCCCGCGCGTCGTCGTAGTCGCCCGCGAGCCTCGTGTAGCGCTCGAGCCGGCGCGAGGCGCGCGCGTGCTCGGCCGAGGTCTGCGCGGCGCGGGCCTGGTCGTCCCAGAAGCCCGGCTCGCCCATGGCGGCCTCGAGCTCCCCTACGCGGCGTTCGAGCGCAGCGGGGTCAAAGGTACTCACGGACCCAGTCGAGCCGGGCCCCGAGCTCCTGCAGCTGCTCGTCGATGGTGAGGGTCGTCTCCGCCACGGGCCGGATGGTAGCCTCGCGCACATGGGACGCGGCTCGAGGCCGAAGGTGCGCTGGGCGAACGACCGGCGCCGGAAGAAGAAAGAGCGCGAGAAGCGCAACGCGCCCGCGACCCCGCCCGCCTCGGGTGCGAGCGGCCGCACGCGCGCCGCCTCGTCCTAGACGGTCGCGTCTAGCGCAGGAGCGTGACGGTCGAGACGCTCTTGTCTGCGTGCCGGAAGACGAGCTTCACGAGCCCCTTGCCGGGCGCGAACCACGATGTCCGCGTCCCCGAGCCGTACTTGAAGCCCGCCTGGTTGAGCGTGCTCTGGACGACGAGCGCGTCGAAGCTGCCGGCCGGGACGGTCACCCGCCGCACGCCGACGATCGTCGTCGATCCGGTGACGCCGAAAGTCGAGTAGTCGCGGCTGGGGTTCTTCGTCGCCCAGCGCTCGCCCGCGTTCGGGTACGCGGTGAAGATCGGGTTCATCCCGTAGATCATCAGGTCGAACGGGGTGAAGAAGTGGCGCCGCCGGTTCTTCGGCAGGAAGCCCGGCCCGAGCGGCGGGAAGGTCGCCAGCGAGGCGACCCGCGTGGCGCCCCAGATGTTCGTGAGCCCGTCGGTGCGGACGGCGAAGCCGTAGCTGCCGGCGACGCGAATCGGCCCCGAGAGGTGCTTCACGTCGATCCGCGCCGACTGGTTCGCCGCCTCCGCGACCTGGAACTCCTGCACGGACGGCTTCTTCAGGTGCTTCGAGTTGACGAACCGGTAGCGCAGCTTGAGGCCCGGCTCGAGCGGGAAGTAGTTCAGGTCGGTCGGCGGCGCCGCGGGCACCTGGTTGGTCGACAGCAGCACCGACTGCGAGATCGGCGCGTTCACGCCGCCGGCGTGCTCGAACACGATCTTCACCGGGCCGACGCCGTACACCCACCACGTCGTCCGCACGCCGCTCCCGTACGGGTCGCCGAGCGCGCCCGCCTGCGTCACGTCGGTGCGGACCTTCGCCGCCATGACCGGCATCGGGAACGCCGGCACCGTGACCGGCTCGGTCCCCTGGTACTGCGCCAGGCCCGTCACGTCGCCGTCTGCGCCGCCGCGGCTGGCCCACGCGGTGCCGCGCATGAGCGGCTCGGAGAGCAACGGTGCGCGCGTGCCCCAGATGAGCATGTACAGCGGGCCGGCGAGGCTGTTGCCGCAGCGGCTCACCTGCGCGCACAGGATCGGGAAGACCGACGGCGGCGGCGTGCTCTGCCAGTCGGTGTTCACGAGCCCGGACGAGGTCTCCTGGAACGCCATCTGGCCCTCGGCCTGCGGCGCCTCCGGCGGGTTGCCCTGATCCTTCGTCGTCCACCCGAGCACGAAGGCGTTGCCCTTCACTTCCTTGACGGTGACCTGCTCCTTCGTCGGCGTCGCGTTGTAGACGCTGTCCGACCACTCGTAGGTCCACGTCGCGTCGGCCGGGTGCGGGAGCCAGCCCGCGGCGAACGCGGACGGCGCCGCGACGAACGCAGCCATGAGGGCCGCAGCAACGAAGGTGGCCCTCCCCATCCGCCCGGGAGCCTAGCCTTCGTGGCAGGCCGTCGCATGGGCCGGACGGCCTATCCTCGGTGACGCGTGAGACTAGTCGCGGCGCCCGGTCAGGCGCCGTGGCACTTCTTGAACTTCTTGCCCGAGCCGCACCAGCACGGGTCGTTGCGGCCGAGCTTCTCGCCGTCCGGCGCCCACCGCAGCCTTGGCCGCGGTCGCGACCGAGCCGCCGCCGCTGCCGACGGACGTCGACGCGCCGGACGCCGTCGGCCTGCGGCGCGGCGCCCGCGGCGGCGATCGCCTCGGCGCCCTGCGCCGTCTCGTGCTCGTAGCGGAGGTCGCCGTTGCCGGCCCGCCGTCCGTCTGCCGGGCCGTCGACCTCCTGCCGCGCCTCGGGCGCCAGCTCCGCGTGGAAGAGCGTCAGGACGACCTCCTCGCGGATGTGCTGCCCGAGCTCCTCGAACATGATGTGGCCCTCGTGCCGGTACTCGGTGAGCGGGTCCTTCTGCGCCATCGAGCGCAGGTGGATCCCCTCGCGGAGGTACTCCATGTTCTCGAGGTGCTCGCGCCAGCGGCGGTCGACGATCTGGAGGATCACGTAGCGCTCGACGTCGCGGAGGAGCGGCGCATCGGTGTCGGGATTCGGGCCGAACGACTCCTGCTTCTCGGCGTAGACGTCGCGGGCGTCCTCCTGGAACTCCGCGATCGAGCGCGTCGCGGTCGGCGAGGTCGACCCCGTCCTCGCGCAGCTCGTCGAGCGTGATGTCGGTGCCGTAGAGGGCGTGCAGCTGGTTCACGAGCTCGTCGAGGTCCCACTCCTCGCCGTACTCGGCGTCGGTGTAGCGCGCCGACGGTGCGCGCGACCACCTCGTCGATCCAGTCGAGCACGTCCTCGGACATGTCCTTGCCCTCGAGCACCTCGCGCCGCTGCGCGTAGATCACCTGGCGCTGGACGTTCATCACGTCGTCGTACTTGAGGACGTTCTTCCGCGAGACGAAGTTCTGCTCCTCGACCTTCTTCTGCGCCCCCTCGATCTGGTTCGAGAGGATCTTCGCCTCCATCGGCTGGTCGTCCGGGACCTTGAAGCGCTCCATGATGTTGAAGATCCGGTCGCCGGCGAACAGGCGGACGAGGTCGTCCTGGCCCGAGAGGTAGAAGCGCGTCTCGCCCGGGTCGCCCTGGCGGCCCGAGCGCCCGCGGAGCTGGTTGTCGATGCGCCGCGACTCGTGCCGCTCGGTGCCGAGCACGTAGAGGCCGCCGAGCTCGCGCACGCCCGTCGCCGAGCTTGATGTCGACGCCGCGGCCGGCCATGTTCGTCGCGATCGTGACCGCGCCCTGCTGGCCCGCGTCCTTGATGATCTCGGCCTCGCGCGCGTGCTCCTTCGCGTTCAGGACGTTGTGCGTGACCCCGTTGCGCGTCAGCAGCTGCGAGAGGTACTCGGAGGTCTCGACGGCGATCGTGCCGACGAGGATCGGCTGGCCCGTCGCGTTCCGCTCCTTGATGTCGCGCCGCGACCGCGTCCCACTTCGCGTCCTTCGTCTTGAAGATGAAGTCGTTCTCGTCGGCGCGCGCGACCGGCTGCGTTCGTCGGGATCTCGACGACGTGGAGGCCGTAGATCTCGGCGAACTCCTTCTCCTCGGTCTTGGCGGTACCGGTCATGCCGGCGAGCTTCTCGTAGAGGCGGAAGTAGTTCTGGAGCGTGATCGTCGCGAGCGTGACGTGCTCCTCCTGGATGCGCACGCCCTCCTTCGCCTCGACCGCCTGGTGGAGGCCCTCGCACCAGCGGCGCCCCTCCATGATCCGGCCGGTGAACTCGTCGACGATCTTCACCTCGCCGTCCTGGACGACGTACTCGACGTCGCGCTGGTAGAGCGACTCGGCCTTCAGCGCCTGGATCAGGTGGTTGACGAGCTGCGCGTTCCGCGGGTCGTAGAGGTTCTCGACCTCGCAGCGCGCGCTCGACCTTGTCGACGCCGCGCTCGGTCGGGGCGACGGTCTTGCGCTTCTCGTCGTACTCGAAGTCGGCGTCCGGGCTCGATGCCCTTCTCGACGTCGGGCGCGGGCACGCCCTCGAGCGTGCTTCGCGATCGCGGGCGAAGTCGTAGTAGATGCGCGCGGCGGTCTCGGGCTCGCCGGAGATGATCAGCGGCGTCCGCGCCTCGTCGATGAGGATCGAGTCGACCTCGTCCACGATCGCGAAGGCGTGGCTGCGCTGGACGGTGCGCCTTCGAGCGACGTCGCCATGTTGTCGCGCAGGTAGTCGAAGCCGAACTCGGAGTTCGTCCCGTAGGTGACGTCGGCCTCGTAGGCGACCTGCCGCTCGTTCAACGGCATCATGTTCTGGATGAAGCCGACGCGCATGCCGAGCGCGTCCCAGACCGGGCCCGTCCACTCCGGCGTCGCGCTTGGCCAGGTAGTCGTTGACCGTCACGAGGTGGACGCCGGTGCCCGCGAGCGCGTTCAGGTAGAGCGGCTGCGTCGCGACGAAGCGTCTTCCCCTCGCCGGTCTTCATCTCGGCGATGTCGCCCTCGTGGAGGACGATCGCCGCCCATCAGCTGGACGTCGAAGAGGCGGATGTCCATGCGTGCGCTTGCAGGCCTCGCGCACGGCCGCGAACGCCTCGAAGAGGACGTCCTCGAGCGCCTCGCCGTTCTCGATCCGCTGCCGGAACTCGGCCGTCTTCGCGGCGAGCTCGTCGTCGGAGAGCGCCTCGAAGTCCGGCTCGAGCGTGCCGATGTAGGCCGCCTGCTCGGCGAGCCGCTTGCGCCTGCGGCCCTCGCCGAAGCGCAGGACCTTCTCGAGCGCGCCCATCTGGAGCTCGGCGCTCACGGGTCTAGAGTAGCGCCAGCGGCCTACAGCGCCGCGACGCGGACCTCCCAGACGTCGCCGTCGAGCGCGCTCGGCGTGGAGCGCGTACGAGCTCGAGGCCGCGGTCGCGGGCGAGCGCCTCGAGCGCCGGGATCGAGCCGAAGCTCTGCACGCCGTCGACGAGCAGCGTCGTGCCCTCCTCGCCGACCGCGAGCGCGATCTCGTCGCCCTCGAGGTCCGGGCACCTCCGCCGTCTCGATCCGCCGCGCGCCGAGCGCCCAGAGTCGCCTCGGCGCGGCGGCACGCCGACGACGCGGTAGGGCGGCTCGAGCCGTGCCTTCGAAGGCGGTCGGTGACGTCGTCCGGCAGCTCGCCGTCGGACTCGATCACGACCGTGCCGTCGAGCACGACGTAGCGCGAGCTCGTCGCCCCGGCGCGTCGGCGCGTCGACGGTCAGCGACGGCGTCCCACTCGCGGTGCCGGTGCAGGCCGTGGATGCCGGCGTCGTCCCAGGGCGGCCGGCGCGGCCCGCCGGACCCGGCAGCACGATCCCGCCCTCGCGGGCGAGACGCTCGTGCAGCGGCTCGCTCTGCGCCAGAAAGGGCTCAGGGCGTCAGAGCTGCGGCTCGATCAACCCGTACCCCCCGTTCCGACGCCGGTACACGACGTTCACGCTCGCCCGTGTCGGCGTTCTGGAAGACGAAGAAGTCGTGGCCGACGAGCTCGAGCTGGAGGACCGCCTCCTCCGCGAGTCATCGGCTTCATCACGAACTGCTTCGTCTTCACGATCTGGGGCTCCAGGTCTCGTCACGTCGATTCCTCCCTCGGGGGCGCCGTTGGGCGGCGGCCGTTGCGGCGGCTTCGCTTGTCGCGGTAGTGCTTCACCTGCCGCAGGAGCTTCTCGGTCAGCAGGTCGATCGAGGCCCGCATGTCCGACGACGACTCGCGCGCACGGAGCACGGGCCCCTTCGTGCAGATCGTCGCCTCGGCGACCTGGTTGGCCGCGATCGACGGGTTCTTCTCGACCGCCAGCTCGAGCTCGACCTGCGTGAGCTCGTGCAGCTGCGGATCGAGCTTCGCCAGCTTGTCGCTCCGCGTACGCCCGGATCGAGTCGCTGACCTCGAGATTCTTGCCCTTGACCTGAAGACGCATGGACGCTCCCTTCTTCGGGCTCGACTCCGCGGTCTGACTCTATCCGAATCCTCCGCCGCGAATTGCCCGCGCGAACGTGACCACCTCGACCTCGCCGCGCGCCGGCGCGCCGGAGCGCGGACGCCGCCGCGGCGACGGTCGAGCCGGTCGTGTAGACGTCGTCGACGAGGGCGACGCGCGGCGGCGCACGCGTGCCGTCGGCGCGGACGCGTCGGCGACGTTCCGCCGGCGCTCGGCGAGCGAGAGGCCGCGCTGCGGACGGCGCGTGGCGGCGCGGTCGACGAGCGGCTCGACCGGCAGCTCCCAGCGGCGGCCGAGCTCCCGCGCGAGCGCCGCCGCCGGGATGGTGGCCGCGCTCGAGCACGCGCTCCGGATCGGCCGGCACCGGGACGAGCGCCGTCGACGCCGGGCGGCGGCTCGAGCGCCTCCGCCGACGAGCGCGGCGGCGAGCCGCGGCGAGCCGGCGGAGCGACCGGCTCCTTCCAGCCGGCGACGAGCGCGCGCACCGCCGTCGTCGTAGACGACGGCCGCGCGCGCGGAGGCGAAGGCGAGCCGCCGGCCGGCGCACTCCGTGCAGCGGCGCACCGGCCAGGCGCCGGCGCGCCGCAGCGCGCGCAGAGCGGCGGCCGGATCCGCGCGCAGGCGTCCGAGGCAGGCTCGCACGCGGCCGACCCCGGCGTGCGGCAGACGACGCAGCGCTGCGGGAACAGGAGCTCGAGCACACGCCTCCGACGGTACGCGGCGAAACGTCACGTGTCGTGCCGATGTGTGCCGAATGTCGCACGGCCCGACGGCGGGGATTCTCACGCTAGACGGCCGGCGGTCGATGTGCAGGTTCGTGACGGTTCGTGCCGTGACGCGGGCGGCCGCGAGCGACTCGCGTACGGCGCCCGGTGGACGCCGTCCTCGGTCACGATCGCCGCGATCAGCTCGCGCCGGCGTGACGTCGAACGCCGGGTTGCGGGCCGGGAAGCGGTCCGTGACCTCGGCCGGGTCGCGCTCCTCGATCGGGATCCCGGCGCCCGTGGGCGTGGCGAGGTCGACGGTCGAGGTCGGCGCGACGACGTAGAGCGGGATCCCGTGGTGCGCGCGCGAGCACGGCCAGCGCGTACGTCCCGATCTTGTTCGCCGTGTCGCCGTTCGCCGCGATCCGGTCGGCGCCGGTGACGACGCAGTCGACCTCGCCGGCGGCCATCAGCGACGCGGCCGCCGACGTCGGGCAGCACCGCGAACGGGACGCCGAGGCCGCTCGAGCTCCCACGCCGTCAGCCGCGAGCCCTGCAGCAGCGGCCGCGTCTCGTCGACCCAGACGTGCGCGACGAGCCCCTCGCTCCCACGCGCGGCGGATCGCGCCGACGGCCGTGCCGTAGCCGCCGGTCGCGAGCCCGCCCGCGTTGCAGTGCGTGAGCGACGCGCGCGCCCGGGGCGAAGAGCTCGACCGCGTGCGCCGCCATGCGCCGGCAGCGCTCGACCTCCGCCGCGTGGAGCGCCCGCGCGCGCTCGGGCGACGGGTCGTCCCGCATCGCGTCGAGCGCCCAGACGAGGTTCGACCGCGGTCGGCCGCGCGGTCGACGAGCACCTCGTACGCCGCCTCGAGGTCCTCCCCGCGCGCGCCGCGAGCGCGAACCCGTAGGCCGCGGCGACGCCGATCGCCGGGGCCCCGCGGACGCCAGCGTCCGGATCGCGTCGGCGACCTCTGCCGCCGTCCGCAGCGCAGCTCGACCTCCTCGTCCGGCAGCCGCCGCTGGTCGAGGACGACGACGCGTCGTCCTCGAGCCGAGCGATCTGCTCCGGCTCGAGCGTCCCCGCTACCAGCTCCCCGGGCCACCGCCTGCGGAGCTCCAGGCTCGCGGTCGACCGGGGGGACCGCGGCCGCAGGGCCAGCGCACGCCGTCACGACCGTCCTGCGAGGACGTCGCCGACGCTCGCGCACGCGCGCTCACCTCGACCTCCGGAGCAGCGCTGGCCGAGGGGTCACGCAGCCTCGCCGATCGCCGAAGGAGGGGGTTCGGGGGGAACCTGGGTCCCCCACGTCATTAGTGCCCTCGTCCCACGAGGCCAGGTACTTCGCCTGCTCCTCGGTGAGCTGGTCGATGTCGATGCCCATCGTGGCGAGCTTGAGGCGCGCGATCTCGCTGTCGATCTCCTGCGGCACCGGAGTACACCTTCCGCTCGAGCGTGCCCGCGTGCTGCGATCGCGTACTCGGCGGCCAGCGCCTGGTTCGCGAAGGACATGTCCATCACGATCGCCGGATGGCCCTCGGCGGCCGAGATGTTCACGAGCCGGCCGTCGGCGAGCAGGTAGATCCGCCGCCCGTCGGCCATCGTGAACTCCTCGACGAACTGCCGCGCCTCGCGCGTCTCCGTCGCGAGCGAGCGAAGCGCCGGGATGTCGATCTCGACGTTGAAGTGGCCCGTGTTCGCGAGGATCGCGCCGTCCTTCATCACGCTCGATGTGCTCGCGCGCGATCACGTGCTTGTCGCCGGTCGCCGTGCAGAAGATGTCGCCGATCTTCGGCCGCGTCCGCCATCGGCAGCACCTCGAAGCCGTCCATCGAGCGCCTCGAGCGCCCGCATCGGGTCGACCTCGGTGACGATCACGTGCGCGCCCATGCCGCGGGCCCGCAGCGCCACGCCGCGGCCGACCCAGCCGTAGCCGCGCGACGACGAACCGCTTGCCGGCGAGCAGGACGTTCGTCGCGCGGATGATCCCGTCGATCGTCGACTGGCCGGTGCCGTAGCGGTTGTCGAACAGGTGCTTCGTCTTCGCGTCGTTGACGGCGATGACGGGGAAGGCGAGCGCGCCGTCGGCCTCCATCGCCTTCAGCCGGATGACGCCCGTGGTCGTCTCCTCGGTGCCGGCGATGATGTCGCCGAGCTGCTCGCGCCGGTGCGAGTGGAGCACGCCGATCACGTCGGCGCCGTCGTCCATCGTCAGGTGCGGCTTGTGGTCGACCGCGGCCTCGATGTGCGCGTAGTACGTGTCGTTGTCCTCGCCCTTGATCGCGAAGACGGCGATGTCGTACTCGTCGACGAGCGCCGCCGCGACGTCGTCCTGCGTCGAGAGCGGGTTCGACGCGCAGAGCACGACGTCGGCGCCGCCGGCCTTCAGCGTGCGCATCAGGTTCGCGGTCTCGGTGGTGACGTGGAGGCACGCCGAGATGCGGTAGCCGGCCAGCGGCTGCTCGCGCTCGAAGCGCTCCCGGATCGCCGCGAGCACCGGCATCTGCCGGTCGGCCCACTGGATCCGCCGCACGCCCTCCGGGGCGAGCGCGAGATCCTTGACGTCGTGTCGCTTGCGTGGTGGCCATGATTCCTTTCTGTCGTCGCCGTCAGGCGGCGAGCAGGCGCTCGTGCTTGCGCTGCTCCCATTCGATCCAGGAGGCGTCGTCCTCCGCGCCGGCGAGCCAGCCGTCGACCGCGCGGCGCAGCTCCGGCTCACGGCGGAGCCGCGCGGCGAACGCGATCTGGTCGAGCTCGACGCCGAACCGGCTGCGCAGCTCGCGCAGCGCGCGGAGCTGGTTCAGCTGGCCGAGGCCGTAGAGGCGATACCCCGAGGCGGTGCGACGCGGACGCACGAGCCCGTGCTCCTCGAGGTAGCGGAGCATGCGCGGCGACCATCCGGTCCGCTGCGCGGCTCCACCGACGGTCACCTCCTCCATGGCGGCACCTTACCAGAAGTGTGTGAAGGTTCTACGTCCCGGCGCGACCGTACGAGTCCTCGAGCCGGACGACGTCGTCGAGATGCGGCGTCGAGACCTCGAGGATGCGTCGTGTCCTCGAGCGCGGTGACGCGGTGGACCGTGCCCGGCTCGAACCGGAACGCGGCGCCGGCCGTCACGACCTCCTCCACGAGCACCGCCTCGCCGACCTCGCCGAGCTCGACCTTCGCCCGGCCGGACTGCACGTACCACGACTCGTCCTTCTCGCGGTGGAACTGCAGCGAGAGCGAGTGGCCGGCGGCGACGAACAGCACCTTGCCGACGTACCGGTCGGTCACGCGCCCAGATCAGCTCGTGGCCCCACGGCTTCTCGACGCGGCGCGGTCTCGAAGCCGAAGCGGTCCAGGCTCTCGAGGTTCGACGAGCTCAAGTCCGGCACCCGCCGATCCTACGCCGCTGCGCGACGCGGCCGCCACTCCGGGTGGGCGGCGAAGAACTCCTCGGCGCGGCGGAGGTCCTTCGGCGTGTTGACGGTGATCCAGGTGCCCTCGTGGCGCCAGGCGCGGAGCTTCCTCTCGGCGGCGAGCTCGGGGAAGGTGGTGTCCTCGTGGTCGCCGCGCTCGGGCAGGCGCTCGAGCGCCTCGTCGTCGAGCACGTAGCAGCCGATGTTCACCCAGTACGGCAGCCGCGGCGCCTTCGCGGAACCCCGTGACGAGGTCGTCGTCGAGGTCGACGACGCCGAGGTGGGAGACGAGCGGCGCGACGGCGATCGTCGCGGCCGCCCCGGCCTGCCGGTGGCGCCCGAGCATCGAGGCGAGGTCGACGTCGAGGAGCTCGTCGCCGTTGAGCGCGTACAGCGGCCCCGTCTCGCCGCGCAGCCGCGGCCGCGAAGCGGAGCCCGCCGCCGCGGCCGAGCCGCTCGGGCTCCTCCGCGAGCGACGATCTCGGCGCCGAGCCCGTCGAGCGCCTCGGCGAACGCGGCTCCCTGGCCCGCGGCGCAGCTCACGATCACGCGCGTCACGCCCGCGCGCGACGAGCTGCGCGACCTGGTACTCGGCGAGCGGATGCCCGGCGACCGGGACGAGCGCCTTCGGCCGGCCCTCGGCGGCGTCGCCGAGCCGCTCGGCCTTGCCGCCGGCGAGGATGATCGCCTCCACGGCGTGCTACGCAGGCGCCTCGGCCGGGACGTCGGCCTCGGGCAGCTCCTGCGACGGCCCAGCCGCGGCCGATCGCGTCGTAGACGAAGCCGGCGGCGCGCGCGCGGCGCGGGTCGAGCATGTTGCGCCCGTCGACGAGCAGCGGCCGCCGCATCGAGGCGCGGACGTCCTCGCGCACGATCGCGTGCAGCTCCGGCCACTCGGTCACGATCACGGCGGCGTCGGCGCCGCGGATCGCCTCGAACGGCGTCCGGCAGACCTCCACGGCGCGCGGGAGCACGGGCGCGGCGTCGGCGATCGGGTCCCAGCCGCGGACGTGGGCGCCCTCGGCGACGAGCCGGTTCGCGATCACGATCGACGGCGCCTCGCGCATGTCGTCCGTGTTCGGCTTGAAGGCGAGGCCGAGCAGCGCGATCGTCGTCCCCCGCAGCGAGCCGAGATAGTGCTCGAGCTTCGCGACGACCCGCCGCTTCTGCAGCTCGTTCACCTCGATCACGGCCGCGAGGAGCTGGAAGTGGTAGCCGGAGTTGCCCGCGAGCTGCTTCAGCGCCGAGACGTCCTTCGGGAAGCACGAGCCGCCGAAGCCGATGCCGGCGCGGAGGAAGTGCGGGCCGAGGCGATGGTCGAGACCGACGCCCTTCGCGACGTGCTCGACGTCGGCGCCGACTCGCTCGCAGACGTTCGCGATCTCGTTGATGAAGCTGATCCGCGTGGACAGGAAGGCGTTGGCGGTGAGCTTGACCATCTCGGCGGAGTTGACGTCCATGCGCAGCACGGGCGCGTCGATCCCCTCGTGGAGCGCCTCGACGGCGTCGCCGTGCTCCGGCTCGAAGGCGCCGACGACGATGCGGTCGGGGTGCATGAAGTCGCGCACGGCCGAGCCCTCGGCGGTGAACTCGGGATTCGACGCGTAGCCGACGCGCGTGAGACCGCGCGCGTCGAGCGCGGCGCGCACCTTCTCGCCCGTCCCGACCGGGACGGTGCTCTTCATCACGATCACGGCCTCGGCGTTCTCGGGGATCTCGTCCACGACCGTCCACACGGCGGAGAGGTCGGCGTCGCCCGACGGCGTCGGCGGCGTCCCGACGGCGACGTAGAGGAAGTCGGCGCCGTCGACCGCCTCGACCACGTCGAGCGTGAACGCGAGGCGGTCGCGGTTCCGCGCGATGACCTCGTCGAGACCGGGCTCGTAGATCGGCACCTCGCCGCGGGCCAGCGACTCGATCCGCTCCGGGACGACGTCGCGGACGACGACGTCGTGGCCGAGGTCGGCGAAGCATGCCCCCGTGACGAGGCCGACGTAGCCGGCGCCGAAGATGCCGATCTTCGCCATCGCGCTCAGCCTAGCCTGCCCCGGTTACGAGCGCGTGAGCCGTGGTAGGACTGCCGCCGTGGAGGTGACGCGGCTCGCCGACGGGCTCTGGCGCTGGACGGCGCTCCACCCCGACTGGAAGCCCGGCGACGGCGGTCCCGACGGCTGGGAGCAGGAGGTCTCGTGCGTCTACCTCGAGGCGCCGGATCACGTCGTCCTCGTCGACCCGCTCGTCCCCGGCGACGAGCGCGACCGCTTCTTCGAGGCGCTCGACCGCGACGTCGAGCGGGCGCGGCGCCCGTCGCGGTCGCGATCACCTGCGAGTCGCACGGGCGCAGCGCCGGAGAGCTCCGCGAGCGCTACGACGCCGAGGTGTGGGCGCCCGCCGGCGCCGTCGGAGTCACGCCGGCGCCGGTGACGCGCCCGTTCGCGCCGGGCGACCGGCTGCCGGGCGGGCTCGACGCGCTGGACGTCGGTTTCCCGGCGGAGGTGCTGCTCTGGATCCCCGCGCACGCGACGCTCGTCGCCGGCGACGCGATCCTCGGCACGCCGGACGGCCTGCGCCGGTGCCCCGACTCCTGGCTCCCCAGGGGACTCGCGCCGGCGCGGTTCGTCGAGCTCCTCTCGCGCCGTCCTCCGACTGCCGGTCGAGCGCGTCGTCCCGACGCACGGCGACCCCGTCGAGCAGGACGCCCACGCGGCGCTCAGGGCCGCGATCGAGCGCTAGTGGCTCTGAGCCACTAACTCGCCTTCGGCAGCGGCTTCAGGCCGCGGGCGATGGCGAGCATCGTCTCGTTCGACATCGTGTTCAGGATCGTGTTGACGACCCAGTAGGTCGCGCCGTTCTCGCGCAGCACGACCATGTGCAGCTTCGGGCCGACGTAGTGGAGGTCGTAGCGGCGGCCCTTGACGAAGAGCTTGCGCGTCGGCGCCTGCAGCACCGGCGCCTCGCGCCACTTCACCATCTGGATCCCCCAGTACTCCCCGTTCGCGTGCACGAACGTGAGGCGCACGGTCTTGTGACCCGCCACGGAGTAGGTGCGCATGCCCGACTGCGTCGAGAGCTGCGACGCCTGCTCGACGACGGTCGGGTGCTCGAGCGGCCAGCGGAACCGCTTCTGCGCCTCGCGCAGGCCCGGCAGGGTGAGCTCCGGGTTCTTCACGACGGCCGGCGGCGTCCGCTCGGGCGTCCGGTCGACCGGGACGGGCTCGACCGTTCCGTCGAACACCTGGCCGAGCACGAGCACGACCATGGCGCCGTTCGCGAGCGTCTGCACCTCCGGCACGTCGACCGGGAAGGGCTCGACGTCCGTCTGCCCCACGAGGGTGCCGAGCTTCTTCGCCGCCGCCTCGGCGCGCGGCTTGCTCGAGTCGAAGTAGACCTTGGAGCGGTAGTAGTCCTGCGTCGGCGCGTTGGCCGGCAGGTTGTTCGGCGGCTGGAGCGTCACGTAGCCGCGCTGCGTGAGCTGGTAGGACGCGTCCGCGGCCGCGCCGGGCACGCCGTTCCCGTTGAGGACGACGACGCTCGTGTCCTTCGGCAGCGGCACGGCCGTCTTCGGCTTCCGGCCGAGCGCGACGGCCGTCGCCTTCTCCGACGCCTCGACGTCCGGCGTGACGAAGTCCGAGACCGCGCTGCGGATACACGAGTCGTCGACGGTGATCGCCGCGACGTCGTCCGCGCCGTAGCACGACAGGTCGATCTTCGACTGGTAGACGTTCGGCCGGTCGTAGAGGAACAGGCCGTAGCCGAGGAGCGTCCGCACGTCGAACTCCTTGTTGTCCGACTGGCCCACCTCGACGCTGTCGGTGACCGTCTTGACGATCCGCGGCAGGTCGGTTGGCGAGAACTGGCTCGCGAGCGCCTGCTTGAACGACTGGACGAAGAGCTGCTGGCGGGCGAGCCGGTAGATGTCCGAGTCGGTGTGCCGGTAGCGGACGAAGTCGAGCGCGTCCTGACCGTTGAGCTTCTGGTAGCCGGGCTCGATGTCGATCGCCGCGTAGCCGCTGCCCTCGGGGTTGTAGTAGCGCCGGTCGATGTCGAGCCAGACCCCGCCCATGTTGGCCACGAGCTGCTTGAACCCGTGGAAGTTGACCGTGATCAGGTAGTTGAGCGGCAGCCCGGTGAGGTGCCGGACGGTCTCGACCGTGCCCTGGACGCCGCACTGGCGAGTAGGCCTCGTTGATCCGGTTCTGGAAGACGCCCTTCCCCGGGCAGTGGATGTCGACGAGCGAGGTCGCGCGGGAAGGAGAGCATCGACACCGACTTCGTCTCCGGGTCGGCGCGCAGCAGCATGATCGTGTCGGAGCGCGCGCCGTTCACCGCGCCCTCGGCGCCCATGCGCCGGTCGTAGCCGATCGCGAGCGCGATCGCGGGCTCGCCCGCGGGACGGCGTCGAGCGTCTCGGAGGCGGCGATCACCTGCGCGTCCCGCGGCGTGAGCGCCTGCGCGACGCCCTCCTCGAGGTAGAGGTAGGCCCCGCCCGCGAGACCGGCGGCGACGACGAGCACGGCGACGAAGAGCCAGGCGACCGCGACGAGGAGGATGCGGCCGACGCCGCGGCGCCGCGGCGGCTCGACCCGGTAGCGGCGCACCGGCGCCAGCGGCGCCGAGATCGCGGCGACCCGGCCGTTGCCGTTCGCCGTTGTGCTCCGCTCCCGGCGGAGCGCCCGATGCCTCTCTTCAGTGTCGTCTTCATCGTTCACGCAAAGGAGCGCCATGACGGCGCTCCCCCGGCGGCGGAGGATAGCCACCGTCCCCGGTCAGCCGAGCAGCGGCCGCAGCCAGCGCTCGGCCTCGTCCACGCGTGATTCCCTTGCGCGCAGCGTAGTCCTCCAGCTGGTCGCGCCCGATGCGGCCGATGCTGAAGTAGCGCGCCTGCGGGTGGGCGAAGTAGAGGCCGCTGACGCTCGCCGCGGGGAGCGTCGCGTACGTCTCGGTCAGCGAGAGCCCCGCCTCCTCGGCGCGCAGCAGCGCGAAGAGCGTCTCCTTCTCGCGAGTGGTCGGGACACGCGGGGTAGCCGAACGCCGGCCGGATGCCGCGGAACCGCTCGGCGACGAGATCCTCGGTCGCGAGCCGCTCGTCCGGCGCGTACCACTCGCGGCGCGCGCGCTCGTGCAGCCACTCCGCGAAGGCCTCGGCGAGCCGGTCGGCGAGGGCCTTGGTCATGATCGCGGGTAGTCGTCGTGCTCGGCCTCGAACCGGGCCGCGGCCTCGTCGGCGCCGTGGATCGCGACGGCGAACGCGCCGACGTGGTCTCCCTCCGGCGCGACGTAGTCGGCGAGCGAGAGGTTCGGCCGCGAGTCGCTGCGTTCGGCCTGCTGGCGCAGCATGGCAGCCGGGCCCCGTCGAGGACGATGTCGTCGCCCTCCGCGCGCGCCGGCCAGAAGCCGTAGACGCCGACGGGCCGGAAGCGCTCCTCCGCCTCGAGCCGGTCGAGCAGCGCCAGGGCGTCGTCGTAGAGCTCGCGCGCGGCGGGCTGCTCGAGGATCGCCGGGAACCGGCCCTTGAGGTCCCACGCGTGGAAGAAGAACTGCCAGTCGACGTACGGCCGCAGCTCGGCGACCGACGGCTCGACCATGGCGCGCGCCCTCGAACGGCGGCTGCGGCAGCTCCGCGAACGCGACCTGGTCGCGGTTCGCGCGCGCGCTCCGCGAGCGAGACGAGCGGCTTGCGGACGCGCTCGGCGTGCTGCACGCGGAGGCGCTCCTGGTCGGCCCGCGTCCGCTCGCCCAGCGCGGCGCGGCGGTCCGGGTCGAGCAGCTCGGACATGACGCCGACGACGCGCGAGGCGTCGAGCACGTGGACGGTCTCGCGCGAGTACGCGGGCGCGATCCGGACGGCCGTGTGCTGCTTCGACGTCGTCGCGCCGCCGATCAGCAGCGGCAGGTCGAGACCGCGCCGCTCCATCTCCGAGGCGACGGAGACCATCTCGTCCAGCGACGGCGTGATCAGGCCGGAGAGGCCGACGACGTGGGCCGCCCTCCTCGGCGGCCGCTTCGAGGATGCGGTCGGCCGGGACCATCACGCCGAGGTCGACCACCTCGTAGTTGTTGCAGCCGAGGACGACGCCGACGATGTTCTTGCCGATGTCGTGCACGTCGCCCTTGACGGTGGCGAGCACGACCTTGCCCTGCGCCCGGCCGCCGGCCTTCTCGTCCTCCATGAACGGCTCGAGGTAGGCGACGGCGCGCTTCATCGCGCGCGCGCGACTTCACCACCTGCGGCAGGAACATGCGCCCGTCGCCGAAGAGGTCGCCGACGACCTTCATCCCGTCCATGAGCGGGCCCTCGATCACGTCGAGCGGGCGCGCCGAGCCGCTGCCGCGCCTCCTCGGTGTCCTCCTCGATGAAATCGACGATCCCGTGGACGAGCGCGTAGGAGAGCCGCTTCTCGACCGGAGCCTCGCGCCACGAGAGGTCGCGCTCCCGCGCGGTCGCGCCCTCGCCGCGGTAGCGCTCGGCGAGCTCGACGAGCCGGTCGGTCGCGTCGGGGCGGCGGTTCCAGATCACGTCCTCGACCGCTTCCCGCAGGTCGGCCGGGATGTCCTCGACGACCGCGAGCTGGCCCGCGTTGACGATGCCCATGTCGAGCCCCGCGTGGATCGCGTGGTAGAGGAACACGGCGTGCATCGCCTCGCGCACGGCGTCGTTGCCGCGGAACGAGAAGGACAGATTCGAGATCCCGCCCGAGGTGAGCGAGCCCGGGCAGCGCTCCTTGATCCGCGGCAGGCTCTCGATGAACGCGCGCGCGTAGTCGTTGTGCTCCTCGATCCCGGTGGCGACGGCGAGGACGTTCGGGTCGAAGACGATGTCCTCGGGCGCAAAGCCGGCCTCGCCGGTGAGCAGGTCGTAGGCGCGGCCGCAGATCGCGACGCGCCGGTCGGTGTCGACGGCCTGACCCTCCTCGTCGAAGGCCATCACCACCACGCCGGCCCCGTAGCGCCGGATCGTCCGCGCCTGCTCGAGGAACGGCCCCTCCCCCTCCTTCAGCGAGATCGAGTTGACGACCCCCTTGCCCTGCAGGCACGTGAGCCCGGCCTCGAGCGCCGACCAGCGCGAGGAGTCGACCATCACCGGCAGCCGCGCCACCTCCGGCTCGGTCGCGACCACGTTGAGGAACGTCGTCATCGCCTGTTCGGCGTCGAGCAGGTCGGCGTCCATGTTCACGTCGATGAGGTTCGCGCCGCCCCGCACCTGCTCGAGCGCGACCTCGACCGCGCCGGCGAAGTCGTCCGCCTCGATCAGCCGCCGGAAGCGCGCGGAGCCGGTCACGTTCGTCCGCTCGCCGACGAGGACGAAGCCGGTGTCCGGACCGATCTCGAACCGGTCGAGGCCGCTGAAGCGCGGCCGGCGCCTCGGCTCCGGCACGACCCGCGGGGCGAGGCCCGCCACGGCCGCGACGATCGCCTCGGTGTGCTCGGGCGTCGTCCCGCAGCACCCGCCGACGAGGTTGACGAGACCGTCCGACGCGAACTCGCGCAGGAGCCGGCTCGTGTCGTGGGCGTGCTCGTCGTAGAGCCCGAGCGCGTTCGGCAGGCCCGCGTTCGGATGGCACGAGACGTACGTGTCGGCCACACGCGCGAGGTCCTCGAGGAACGGGCGCATCTCCGTCGCGCCGAGCGAGCAGTTGACCCCGACGATGAGCGGCTCGGCGTGCTCGACCGACGTCCAGAAGGCGTCGCTCGTCTGCCCGGAGAGGTTGCGGCCGCTCTTGTCGACGGCGGTGAACGAGAGCCAGAGCGGCACGTCCGGCGCCGCCTCGCGCGCCGCCACGATCGCGGCCTTCGCGTTGAGCGTGTCGAAGATCGTCTCGATCAGGAACAGGTCGACGCCGCCCTCCGCGAGTGCCCGCATCTGCTCGGCGTACGCCTCGACGACGGCGTCGAAGCCGACCTGCCGGTAGGCGGGGTCGTCGACCTTCGGCGAGAGCGAGAGCGTGACGTTCAGCGGCCCGACCGAGCCCGCGACGAAGCCGCCGTGCTCGTCGGCGACGCGTCGGGCGATGCGCGCGCCCTCGACGTTCATCTCGCGCACGGCGTGCTCGAGCCCGTAGTCGGCCTGTCCGATCGAGGTCGCCGTGAACGTGTTCGTCGTCGTGACGTCGGCGCCGGCGTCGAGGTAGGCGCGGTGGATCGACTCGACGAGCTCCGGATGGGTCAGGTTGAGCAGGTCGGGATCGCCCTTGACGTCGCGCGGATGGTCGGCG
Organism: uncultured Thermoleophilia bacterium; assembly: GCA_963733995.1. Taxonomy (GTDB): domain Bacteria; phylum Actinomycetota; class Thermoleophilia; order Gaiellales; family Gaiellaceae; genus DATHTC01. The sequence continues at coordinate 243,864 of CAVTFO010000021.1, read as the reverse complement.
AACCGCTCGCCGCGCCACTCCTGCTCCGTGAGCCCGCGGCCCTGCAGCAGCACGCCCCAGGCGCCGTCGAGCACGACGATCCGCTCGTCGAGCCGGGCCCTCAGCTGTTCGATCCTCGTCGCCATCGCCGCTCCTACGCCCACAGCGCCGGGAGTCTGGCTCACAGCGCTTTAGGCGTTTGGTGACCCGGTCGCCAAGCTGCTGTCTCAAAGCTCTCCGGGGGATCGACGAACTGTAGCGGCTAGTACCCGGCGAATCGGCCGGTGTGCACGCGGTCCTCGGGCACGCCGGCCGCGTCGAGCAGCTCCGAGACGCCCTCGGCCATCGCGGGCGGGCCGGCGACGAAGAAGCTCGGGCGCGAGAGGTCGCCGACGTGGTCGCGCAGGAAGCCCTCGTCGATGCGGCGGTGCTCGCCCTCCCACTCGTCGTCGTCGGTCATGGTGAGGACGACCCGCAGGCCGGCGATCTGCGCCTCCAGCTCGGCGAGCTCGTCGAGGAAGGCGGCCGAGGCCCGGTCGCGGTTCGAGTACAGGAGCGTGACGTCGTAGGGCGCGCCGGTGTCCGCGATGTAGCGCAGCATCGAGCGGAAGACGGTGATGCCGATGCCGCCCGCGACGAAGACGTACGGCTGCGAGGCGTCCTCGGGCAGGAGGAACGAGCCCTTCGGCTCCTCGACCTGGACCTCGTCGCCCGGCTCGAGCTCCGGCGAGGGTGCGCTTGAAGGCCGTGTCGCGCAGGCGCGTGGCGAGACCGACGACGCCCGTGCTCGGTCGGCGACGTGACGATCGTGATGTGGCGCCGGAGCCCCTTCTCGTCGTGGTGCCCGCGGTCGGGCAGCTCGACCCAGAAGTAGCTCCCGGGCCGGTAGTCGGGGTAGCCCTCGACGTCGAAGACGGCGAGGAGCGTCCCCTTCGCCACCTCGCGCGTCTCCCGGACGACCGCCTTCACGCCGGGCCCGCTAGTCCGAGCCGCGCCCGGCGACGGAGAGCTGGTTCTCGGCGTGCTTGATCCGCTGCTCGAGCTGCCAGCGGTCGGCCTGCGACTCGCCCGCCTCGACCTGCTCGAGCTCCGCGCGCGCCTCCTCGAGCTGCCGTCGGGCGCGCTCGTCGTCGATCTCCTTCGCGGCGACGGCGTCGTCGACGAGCGCGATCGCCCGGTCGAGCTGCACCTGGAAGAACCCGGGCCCGGTGGCGAACTCGAGCACGTCCTCCGAGTCGACGGAGCGGTAGACGCGCGTCGAGCCCGCCTTCAGCGTCGCGACGAGGGGCGCGTGGCGCGCGAGCACGCCGATCTCCCCGGCCGCGCCGGGGACGACCAGCATCTCCGCCTCCCCCTCGTACGCCGCGCCGTCCGGGGTGACGAGCGAGACGTCGAACTTCGGCCGGTCGGCCATCAGTGTGCCGCCCGTGGGTCTCGCCGGATGCCCGGGTCGCGAGCACCAAGCTCGAGGCCGCACTCGGCCGCAGCCAAGGCTGGACGCCTTGGCAAGGCCGAGGGTGAACTCGAGCGCTGCGTGATCGCGGGCCGGGCGCCGGCGGTGATCCGCGGGTGGGACACTAGGCGGCCGCGGCCTGCTTCTCGGCGGCCTCGACGGCCTGCTCGATCGGGCCGACCATGTAGAAGGCCTGCTCCGACAGGTCGTCGTGCTTGCCCTCCAGGATCTCCTGGAAGCCGTGGATCGTGTCCTCGAGCTTCACGTACTCGCCCGCGCGGCCCGGTGAACTGCTCCGCCACGAAGTTCGGCTGCGAGAGGAAGCGCTGGATCTTGCGCGCGCGAGAGACGACCACCTTGTCCTCGTCCGTGAGCTCGTCGATGCCGAGGATGGCGATGATGTCCTGCAGGTCCTTGTAGCGCTGCAGCACCTGCTGCACCTGCGTCGCCGTCTGGTAGTGCTCGTCGGAGACGACCCCCGGCTGCAGCGCCCGCGAGGACGAGTCGAGCGGGTCGACCGCCGGGTAGATGCCCTGCTCCACGATCGCGCGCGAGAGCACGGTCGTGGCGTCGAGGTGCGCGAACGTGTTCGCCGGCGCCGGGTCGGTGAGGTCGTCGGCCGGCACGTAGATCGCCTGGACCGAGGTGACCGAGCCCTCGCGCGTGGAGGTGATCCGCTCCTGGAGCTGCCCCATCTCGGTGGCGAGGGTCGGCTGGTAGCCGACGGCGCTCGGCATGCGGCCGAGGAGCGCCGACACCTCGGAGCCCGCCTGGACGAAGCGGAAGATGTTGTCGATGAAGAGGAGCACGTCCTGGCCCTCGTCGCGGAAGTGCTCGGCCATCGTCAGGCCCGAGAGCGCGACGCGGAGGCGCGCGCCCGGCGGCTCGTTCATCTGGCCGTAGACGAGCGCGACCTTGTCGAGCACGCCCGACTCCTCCATCTCGAGGTAGAGGTCGTTCCCCTCGCGGGTGCGCTCGCCGACGCCGGCGAAGACCGAGACGCCGCCGTGCTGGCGCGCGATGTTGTGGATCAGCTCCTGGATCAGGACCGTCTTGCCGACGCCGGCGCCGCCGAAGAGGCCGACCTTGCCGCCGCGGACGTACGGGGCGATCAGGTCGATGACCTTGATCCCGGTCTCGAAGATCTCGACCTTCGGAGACAGGTCGCGGAACCCGGGCGGGTCGCGGTGGATCGGCGACCGCTCGCCCGAGGCCGGCTCCTTGTTGTCGACCGGCTCGCCGAGCACGTTCCAGATGCGGCCGAGCGTCTGGTCGCCGACCGGCACCGAGATCGGCTGGCCCGTGTCGACCACGTCGGTGCCGCGGGCGAGACCGTCCGTCGAGTCCATGGCGACCGCGCGGACGCGATCGTCGCCGAGGTGCTGCTGCACCTCCGCGATCAGCGTGCGCGCCTCCCGCCCGTCGCGGGCGGGGACGTCGATCCGCAGCGCGGAGTAGATCTCCGGCAGTCCGCCGGTGAAGACGGCGTCGATCACGACGCCCTTGATCTCCAGCAGCTTGCCGACGCTCTGCTTGCTGCCGTTCGTTGTCGTCTGCTCAGACATGCATCTCCCAAGAGGCCTGGTCGTGAGGGCGGGCACGCCTGGCGCGGAGGCGCCGGCGAAGCGCCCCGAGTCTATCCGAGCCGCGCCGCAACGGCGCCGTACGACGCCACTCCTCCGCCGCCGACAGCCTGTCGGCGCGCTCGAGCGCTCAGCAGTGCTGGGTGATGAAGGACGAGCCCGCCAGCACTAGATGACGTGGCCGATCTGGTTGCGCGAGTTCGTCTGGAGCATCGCCCGCTCGATCCGCAGCTGGTCGCGACGCATGTCGCGGAGCAGGCGGTCGTCGGAGTCGACGAGCGAGGGCTGCGGCGCGGCGTGCTCGGTCGTGGACGACGGCATCGAGGTCGCGAACACGCTGCCGAGCCCGGCGGCGACGAGCATCACCGCGGCGGCCGCCGTCACCCGGGCGGCGCGCATCGCCGCGGCGCGCGGGATCGCGATCGGACGCCTGAGCGCCTCGAGCGGCGACGCGCGGAGCTCCGCGGTGAAGGCCTCGGTCTGGAAGACGACGTCGTGGCAGGTCGCGCAGCGGGCGAGGTGCGACTCGAGCATCGCGCTCTCGAGCTGCGAGAGCTCGCCGTCGAGGCGCAGCGACGCCCATTCGCGCGCGCGCTCGCAGGGCAGGGAGGGGCGGGGCAAAACGCTCATCTCTTTGTTGGACGGGCTCCTTCGAGAGAGGTTAGCTGCTGAACCGGATCAGATCAGGTCATACCTGGTATCGACCGCAATCCCCAGGACGATGAGCACGAAGCCGAGGACGACGAGGAGCGCGGAGTCGTTGATCGTTCCCGCGTGCTCGTCCGGCTCGGCCCAGCGGCGGCGTATCGGGAACAGCCCGAGCAGCGCGGCGTCCTCGCCCTTGGCCCGGATCGGGCCCCGGTTGCCGATGAAGAAGCCGATGATCACGAGGAAGCTCCCCACGGCGTAGAAGCCGAGCGACACCGCGCGCGGCAGCGAGCTGCCGACGATGAGCCCGAGCACGGCCGCGACGAGGGCGGTCACGCCCGCCACCCCTCCGAGCATCAACCCGAAGCGGCGAGCGGCGCCGCGCCACATCGCCTAGACCGGTTCCGAGACCGGGCCGCTGGTCGCGCGGCGCATCTCGTCGGCCGTCATCGGCCAGCGCTCGAGCGGGTAGTGGCAGGCGGCGCGGTGATCGTCGCCGAAGTTGTGGAGCGGCGGATCCTCGACGTCGCAGTGCCCCTCGCGGAAGCGCGGGCAGCGCGGGTGGAAGACGCAGCCCTCGGGCGGGTTGATCGGGCTCGGGACGTCGCCCTCGAGCACGATCCCCTTGCGCTCGCGGCCGAGATCCGGGTCCGGGATCGGGTACCGCCGAGAGGAGCGACCCCGTGTAGGGATGCCGCGGCTCGGCGTAGAGGGCGTCGCGCTTCGCGACCTCGGCGACCTTGCCGAGGTACATGACCATGACGCGGTCGGAGATGTGCCGCACGACGTTGAGGTCGTGGGCGATGAAGATGTAGGTGAGCTTGAACTCCCGCTGCAGGTCCTTCAGCAGGTTGAGGATCTGCGCCTGGACGGACACGTCGAGCGCCGAGACCGGCTCGTCGCAGACGATGAGCTTCGGGTTGACCGCGAGCGCGCGGGCGACGCCGATGCGCTGCCGCTGGCCGCCGGAGAACTCGAACGGGAAGCGGTTGTAGTGCTCGGGGTTGAGGCCGACGACCTCGAGGAGCTCCTGGACGCGCCGCTTCACCTCGGCGTCGGTGCCCATCTTGTGCACCTCGAGCGCCTCCGCGACGATGAAGCCGACGCGCTTGCGCGGGTTCAGCGACGCGTACGGGTCCTGGAAGATCATCATCATCTGCCGCCGGATCGGGCGCATCTCGGCTCCGGTTCAGCTTCGTGATGTCGCGGCCGTCGAAGACGACCTTGCCGCCGGTCGGATCGAGCAGGCGCATGATGCAGCGCGCCATCGTCGACTTCCCGCAGCCGGACTCGCCGACGACGCCGAGGGTCTCGCCCTCGCGCACGCCGAAGGTGACGCCGTCGACCGCCTTCACCGAGGCGACCTGCTTCTGGAAGATGATCCCGCGCGTGACGGGGAAGTACTTCTCGAGCCCCTCGACCTGGAGGAGCTCGTTGCCCGTCAGCATGGTGTCGGTCTCCGCCAGCTCCGTCACGGCCGTCACGACGCCCCGGCCATCGTGCTCGCCAGCAGCTTCTCGGCCTCGCGGCGCTTCGTGTCCTCGTCGAGCCAGCATCGCTGCGCGTGGTACGCGTCGCCGGGCACGGGCTTCAGCTCGGGGAACTCGGAGCGGCAGACGTCCATCACGTACGGGCAGCGCGGATGGAAGCGGCAGCCGGACGGCGGGCGCAGCAGCGAGGGCGGCTGGCCGGGAATCTGGGTGAGGCGGTGCTCGGGGTCGTCGTCGAGCCGCGGCAGCGACCCGAGGAGGCCCCACGTGTACGGGTGGTGCGGCGCGTGGAAGATGTCGCGCACCGGCCCGTTCTCGACGACGTTGCCGGCGTACATGACGAGCACGTCGTCGGCGACCTCGGCGACGACGCCGAGATCGTGCGTGATCATGAGGATCGCGCTGTCGAACTCCTGCTGCAGGCGCTTCATCAGCGCGAGGATCTGCGCCTGCGTCGTCACGTCGAGCGCCGTCGTGGGCTCGTCGGCGATCAGCAGGTCGGGGTCGTTGATCAGCGCCATCGCGATCATCACGCGCTGTCGCATGCCGCCCGAGAACTGGTGCGGGTAGTCGCCGATGCGCCGGTCGGCCCGGGGAATGCCCACGGCCTTCATCAGCTCGAGCGCACGCGCGCCCGCCTGCTTCTTCGTGACGTCCCGGTGGAGCATGACCGCCTCGACGAGCTGCCGCCCGATCGTGTGGACCGGGTTCAGCGAGGTCATCGGGTCCTGGAAGATCATCGCGATGTCGTTGCCGCGCACGTCGCGGAGGCGCTTCGAGCCCGCCGTCACGAGGTCCTCGCCCTTGAAGAGCGCCTCGCCGCTGACGATGGCCGACGCCGGGTTGAGGCCCATGATCGTCAGGCAGCTGACGGACTTCCCGCTGCCCGACTCGCCCACGATGCCGAGCGTCTGACCCTTCTCGATCGAGAAGCTGACCCCGTCGACGGCCTTGACGATGCCGTCGTCGGTCTTGAAGTGCGTCCGCAGGTCGTTGACTTCGAGAAGTGGCACTCGGTGGTGTCCTGGATGGCGGGGTTCGTATCGACGCCGGGGCGGCGCAACTGTATACGACGGTCGGGGCCTGTCCCGGTTTGCGCGCCGAGATCGGAGACGAGGAGCGCCGGCCCCGAGGGACCGGCGCTCCGTCGCTCACTGCTGAACCGTCTGCGCTACTTGATGCAGGCGGTCGCGAGGTTCATCGAGTACGTCGGGTGGTACTGGTAGCAGCCGACCTTCGCCGAGACGAAGTCCCGGTTGTTCGAGTACATGTACGACGCCCACGGTGCGTAGCTCTTCGTGATGTCCAGGTCGAGCTTCTGGTACGTCGCGTAGCGCTTCGCGCCCGTGAGGGCCGCAGCCGCCTCCATCCGCCGGTTCAGCGCCGGCACGTTGAGGTAGGCGTAGTTGTTGTTGTTGGCCTCGCGGATGTTGTTCCCGTTCAACAGGATGTCGACGAAGTTGTTCGGGTCCGGGTAGTCCGCGTGCCACCCGATGATGATCCCCTGGAAGTCCTCGCCGCGGGCGCCGGCCTTGGCGACGAGCGGGCCCGATGCGAGCGCCTGCGTCTCGACGTCGATGCCCGAGCTTCGACAGGTTGAACTTCACGATCTGCCCCTCCGCGCGCGGAGCCGCGGTGTTGCCGTGGAGCAGCAGGAACTTGCCCGTGCGGCCGCCCATGAGCTGCTTGGCCTTGTTGAGGTTCCCCTCGGTGAACCGCAGCGGGTAGGCGTTGAAGTCCCTGAACCCGGGGATACCGGGCGGCAGGATCTGGTCGGCCCGCTTCCCGGCGAGGTAGCCGCGCTGCGCGACCATCGCCTGGCGGTCGATCGCCCAGTTGACGGCCTTCCGGACGTTGGCGTTCGTCGTGACGCCCTTGGTGGTGTTCATCGCGAGGTAGCGCGTGGTCGGGACCTGGCGGACCTGGTAGCGGCCCTTGTTGATCCCGAACTGCTTCGCGAGGTCGGCATGCGCCGACGGCGACACACCCTCAGCAGCGAAGTCACCCTGGCCTGCGCGGATGCGCAGCACCTGAGCGTCGAGGTTGACGTTGGCCTCGTACTCGATCCGGTTGACGTTCGCCGGGCGCTTGCCCTTGTAGTACGGGTTGCGCACGACGATCATCCGCGAGTTCGGCGTCCACGACTGGATGTAGTACGGGCCCGCCCCGTGCATCGGCGCCTTGATGCCCTTCGCGTCGATCGGGTGGAGCTGGCGGTCCATCGCCACGAAGAACGGCATCGCCAGCCGCGTGAGCATGTCCGGCGCGTTCGTGCGTCAGGCGGATCGTCAGCGTGTTGCCGCGAGCGGTCACACCGCTGACCGACCGGGCCTTGCCGTCGAGGACGGCCTGGGCGCCGACGACGTCGGCCACGAACGGGCCGGCCGGCGACTGCTGCTGGTTGTTGACGGCGCGCTCGATCGCCCACTTGAAGCTGTCCGCGGTGACGGCCTTCCCGTTCGAGAAGCGGAAGCCCGGGCGGATCGTGAACGTGTACGTCTTGCCGCCGTTCGAGATGCGCGGGAACCCGGTCGCGACCTCCGGAACGAGGCGAGAACCAGCCGAGCCTCCCGCGTCGGCGAACCGAAGCAGGTTCGCGCCAACGGCACCCATGATCTGCCATGAGTGCACGTAGTACGCGAGCGACGGATCGATGAAGTCGACGTCCGTGGCGAACATCCCCTTCAGCGTCCCGCCCTTCTTGACTTCGGGCGCCGCAGCGGCGCTCGTCGCCAGCAGGCTTGCCGCGAGGGCGAACACGCCCATCGCGAGCAGGAACCTTTTGTGCATGCCTGTGTGACTCCTTTCGAAAGTGCGACGCCCGACGGGCAGCCGCCTTTACCTCTCCGGCGCAGTTAGACGCAGATCGCACGCGTTTGTTAGCGGGACGTGAATTGGATGGAGCGGGCGTTAAGGAACGGCCGCGCCATGCGCCGGCGGCATCGGCGCATCCGCCGGCAGCCGCTAGAAGAGGCCGAGCTGGACCGCGTCGGGCTCGCGGGACGCGACCGGCGGCGCGGGCTCGGGAGCCGCCTGCGGGGTGGCGGGAGCGGCCGATGCGTCGGCGCCCGCCAGGAGCGCGGGGATCCGGGCGAAGTCCGACTCCAGCACTTTCAGCATCGCCGGCGTGTAGAGCGCCGCGGCCGGGTGGTAGAGCGGGTACAGCGTCACGGTGTTGCCGCCGAGCGTGGCCTGCTGCTCCTGCCCGTGGACGCGCGTGATCCCCTGCGGCTTGCCCGAGAGGAGCTTCGTGGCGAAGTTGCCGAGCGTCGCGACGAGTGTCGGCCGGATCAGCTCGATCTGGCGGAACAGGTGCGTCTCGCAGGCCTCGATCTCGTCGGGCTGCGGGTCGCGGTTCCCGGGCGGACGGCACTTGAGGACGTTCGCGATGTAGACGTCGCCGCGCGTGAGCCCGATCCCGGCGAGGAGCCGCTCGAGCAGCTTCCCGGCCTGGCCGACGAAGGGCACGCCCTGCTGGTCCTCGTGGAAGCCGGGCGCCTCGCCGACGAACATCAGCTCGGCGTCGGGATGCCCCGAGCCGAACACGACCTGCGTCCGCCCCGCGGCGAGGCGGCACCGCTCGCAGACCGAGACGGCCTCATCGAGTGCCCGGAGATCGGCGGCACGGGACACGGCGTCCACGGCCGTCAGTCTAGGCGCGTCCCCGGACGGCCCTCAGTGGCCGCAGCCGCAGCTGCCGCCGCAGCAACCACCGCCGCCGAAGCTCGGCGACTCGCTCACGCCGTGGGCGGCGAAGACCGAGACCTGGCGCCGGACGTTGGAGGCGCCGCAGTCGGGGCAGTCGGCGTCCTCGCCCAGGCGGACGAGCTCCTCGAAATGCGACTCGCACTCCATGCACACGAACTCGTAGATCGGCACGGCGTGGACGCTACCACGCGCCGGCTCCACAATCCCCGCCGTGTCCCGACGTGCCGTACCCGGCCGCCAAGCGCGCGCTCGACGCGACCGTGGCGGCGGCGCTCCTCGTCGCGACTGCGCCCGTGTCCGTCGCGGCCACGGCGCTCACGGTCGTCGGGATGCTCCGCCGACCGGGCGACCGAGGGCCGCTCCTCTACCGCGAGCGGCGCATCTCGGCCGGACGCGAGTTCGACCTGCTGAAGTTCCGCACGCTGCGGCGGGACGTCCTCGACGGCGTCCGCGCCGAGGGCTCGTACGCGCGGCTCGCCGAGGCGGACGAGGCGAACCTCACCTGGTCGGGCCGGATCCTCAAGCGCTGGTACCTGGACGAGCTGCCGCAGCTCCTCAACGTGCTCCGCGGCGACCTGAGCCTCGTCGGGCCGCGTCCGTGGCCCGTGCCGATGGTCGTCGCCCAGCGCGAGGCGGGGCTCGACTACCGCGACCACGTCGTCGCGGGGCTGACCGGGCCGGCGCAGGTGCGGAAGGACAGCGACCTGCCGGTGAAGGGCAGCGATCTCGACCTCGAGTACGTGGAGCGGCTGCGCACCCTCTCCCCCGGGCGCCTGCTGGCGACCGACCTCGCGATCCTGGCCGACACCGTCCGCCTGCTCGCACGCGGCGAGGGACTCCGCTTCTAGACGGTTACACTTCGCGGTGCCCGGTATCCGGAACGGAACTGGAGCACGAGATGATCGAGACCATCCAGGTGATCGGCGCAGGCCGCGTCGGATCGGCGGTGTCCGCCCGGCTGCGCGAGCGCGGCGTCGCGCTCGCGGCCGACGGCGCGGAGATCGTCCTCCTCTGCGTCCCCGACCGCGCGATCGCGGAGGTCGCCGCGGGCATCGAGCCCGGCCCCTGGGTGGCGCACGTGAGCGGTGCGACGACGCTCGACGCGCTCGACCCGCACGTGCGCCGCTTCGCGGTGCACCCGCTCCAGACGTTCACGCGCGCGCGAGGCCCCGAGCAGCTCGACGGCGCCTGGGCCGCCGTCACCGCCGAGTCGCAGGAGGCGGCCGACGTCGCCTACTGGCTCGCCGAGACGCTCGGCCTCCGCCCGTTCCCGCTCGCCGACGAGGCGCGGCCGCTCTACCACGCCGGCGCCGCGATCGCCGCGAGCTACCTCGTCGCGCTGCGCCGCGCCGCGGGCCGTCTGCTCGAGGAGGCGGGCGCGCCGCCGGAGGCGCTCGACCCGCTGATGCTGCGGACGATCGAGAACGGGTTCGAGCTGACCGGGCCGATCGCGCGCGGCGACTGGGAGACGGTGGAGCGCCATCGCGAGGCGATCCGGGCGACCGCGCCCGAGCTCGAGCCGATGTACGACGCCCTGGCGGAGGTGACGGCCGCGTGCGTGTAGCGCGGACCGCCGCAGAGTTGCGCGACGCGCTCGGGCCCGGGTCGATCGGGCTCGTCCCGACGATGGGCGCCTTCCACGAGGGGCATCGTGCGCTGTTCGACGCCGCGCGCGCGGAGAACGACCTCGTGGTCGTCTCGCTCTTCGTCAACCCGGCGCAGTTCGACGACCCGCGGGACCTCGGGGCGTACCCGCGCGACTCGCAGCGCGACGAGCGGATCGCCGCGGAGGCCGGCGTCGACGTCCTCTTCGCACCGGCCACCGACGAGCTCTACCCGCCCGGGTTCCAGACGTGGGTCGACGTGGAGGAGCTCGGCTCCGCGCTCGAGGGCGCCGCGCGTCCCGGCCACTTCCGCGGCGTCGCGACGATCTGCCTCAAGCTCTTCCACCTCGTCCGGCCGCGCCGGGCCTACTTCGGCCAGAAGGACGCCCAGCAGGTGGCGGTCGTGCGCCGGATGGTGCGCGACCTCGACCTCGCGCACGAGCTCGAGATCCGGGTCGTGCCGACCGTCCGCGACGCCGACGGCCTCGCGCTCTCGTCGCGCAACGCCCGGCTCTCGCCCGCGGAGCGGCAAGCCGCGCTCGCCCTGCCGCGCGCGCTCGCAACCCGGGACCCCGCGCGCGCACGCGAGCTCCTCGACGGCCTCGAGGTCGACTACGTCGAGGTGGCCCCGTTCGACCCGCCCGTCCTGGCGGCCGCCGTTCGCGTCGGCGGCACCCGCCTGATCGACAACGTCCCCCTGGAAGGAGAGGAGCGATGACGACCCGTCCCCGCACGCCCGCCCCCGGCACCCCCGCCCCGGGCAAGCTCGCCCTGCCCGAGCTGCTCGAGATGAAGCGCCGCGGCGACCGGATCACGATGGTCACCGCCTACGACGCCCCCAGCGGCCGGCTCGCCGACGGCGCGGGCGTCGAGCTGATCCTCGTCGGCGACTCGGCGGCCATGACCGTCCTCGGCCACGACTCGACCGTCCCGGCCACCGTCGAGGAGATGCTGGTGCTCACGCGCGCGGTCACGCGCGGGGCGCGGCGGCCGCTCGTCATCGCGGACATGCCCTTCGGCTCCTTCCAGGTCTCCGACGAGACGGCGCTCGAGAACGCGATCCGCTTCGTCAAGGAGGCGGGCGCGGACGCGGTCAAGCTCGAGGGCGCCGGCCCGATGCTCTCGCGCGTGCGCGCGATCGTGGGTGCCGGCATCCCCGTGATGGGCCACATCGGGCTCACGCCGCAGTCGGCGACGATGCTCGGCGGCTTCAAGGCGCAGGGCCGCACGGCGGAGAAGGCGCGGCGGCTCGTCGAGGACGCGCTCGCGCTCGAGGCGGCCGGCTGCTTCGCGATCGTGCTCGAGGCCGTGCCCGCGCCGGTGGCCGAGCACGTCACCGGGCTGCTCGAGGTGCCGACGATCGGGATCGGCGCCGGGGCGGCCACCGACGGCCAGGTGCTCGTCTGGCACGACCTCCTCGGCCTCTACGAGGGGCACGCGCCGCGGTTCGTGAAGCAGTACGCGGAGCTCGCGGGCGAGATCGGGCGCGCGCTCGAGGCCTATGTCGCCGAGGTGCGCAGCGGCGCCTTCCCGGAGGAGCGGCACACCTACGCGATGCCGGAGGAGGAGCTGGCGGCCTTCCGCGAGGCGGCCACGCGGGCCTAGACGAGCCCGGCGTACGCGGCGTACGCGAGCGCGGGGACGGCGGCGGGCAGGACCGTCGCCGCGGCCGCGCGCGGCCAGCTCCAGCCGTGCACCGCGCGGTTCCCGATCGCGAGCAGGACGACCGACCAGGCCACGGCGCCTGCCACGATCAGGTCGAAGACGACGTCCCCGTCCCCGTCGGCTCCGCCGCTGCGGAACACGTCCGTCCCGTACAGCGAGAGGCGCACCGGCCAGACGAGCAGCGTCAGCGCGATCGGCACCGAGGCGAACGCGAGCATGTGCCGCGCGCGCCGGTACGACCCGACGCGAGCCGGCGAGGCTCGCGCCGAGGAGCACGAGCACGCCGATCCCGAAGTACGAGGCGATGCCGTAGAAGCCGCCGCCGATGACCGCCCAGACGGCGACCGTGACCGCGTCGATGACGGGGTCGTCGAGCAGCCTCCCCGCGACCGTCGTGGCCAGGACGCCGGCGATCCCGGCGAGGAACACGATGGCCGTCACCGGCTCCTGTCGCGCCTCGGCCGCCTCGTCCGAGTCGTCCCGCAGATGAACGAACACCGCGTGCGGCGCCTGCAGCACGAGGAGGGTCCGCAGCCACCAGTCGCGCTCGCTCGAGAGCGTCACCCGGCCGTCCGTCGTCACGCGTTCGAGCCTACCGGGGCGGGGGCGTGCAAATCCCCTCTGGAAGGCGCTACAGTGGCCGCCTCATGCGGATCTTCCTGCTCCTCTCGCTCCTCGTCGCGGCCCTGGCGCTGGCCGGTTGCGGCAGCACGAGCGGCCCCGGCTCGGGCGGCGGCTCGGCCGAGACCGAGGCGGGCGAGCTCGGCGAGCAGCAGGCCGGCGAGGACGCCCAGGCTCCGGGCGTGGAGAACGACCCGATCTTCCACGAGGCCGGGAACATCTGCGTGAACCTGCCGATCGAGCTGCTCGCGGGCCAGTACGGCGTCGAAGCCGACCCGGACGCGATCGCCGAGGCCGTCGCGGCGGACTATCCCACCGACCAGCAGGAAGCCGCGAAGGCCGGCTGCCTGGCCGTCCTCGAGGAGGGCGGCCGCGGCGGCACCGGCTAGGCGGCCGCCGCCTCGCGCGCGGACAGCAGCCCGCGCAGGAACTGCCCCGTGTAGCTGGCGTCGGTGGCGGCGACGTCCTCCGGCGTCCCCTGCGCGATGATCTCGCCGCCGGCCTCGCCGCCCTCGGGCCCGAGATCGACGAGCCAGTCGGCCTGCTTGATCACGTCGAGGTTGTGCTCGATCACGAGCACGGTGTTGCCGCTGTCCACGAGCCGCTGCAGCACCTCGAGCAGCTTCTCGATGTCGGCGAAGTGCAGGCCCGTCGTCGGCTCGTCGAGGATGTACAGCGTCTTCCCGGTCGCGACCTTGCCGAGCTCCGCCGCGAGCTTCACGCGCTGGGCCTCGCCGCCGGAGAGCGTCGTCGCCGGCTGGCCGAGCTTGATGTAGTCGAGGCCGACGTCGTGCAGGGTCTGGAGGCGCCGGCGGAGCTTCGGGATCTTCGCGAAGAAGCGCAGCGCCTCCTCGACGGACATGTCCAGCACGTCGGCGATCGTCTTCCCCTTGAAGCGCACCTCGAGCGTCTCGCGGTTGTACCGCGCGCCCTTGCACGTCTCGCACGGGACGTAGACGTCGGGCAGGAAGTGCATCTCGATCTTGATCTGGCCGTCGCCCTTGCACGTCTCGCAGCGGCCGCCCTTGACGTTGAAGGAGAAGCGGCCGGGCTTGTAGCCGCGCACCTTCGCCTCCGGCGTGAGCGAGTAGAGGTCGCGGATGTGCGTGAAGAGGTCGGTGTACGTCGCCGGGTTCGAGCGCGGCGTGCGGCCGATCGGCTTCTGGTCGATGTCGATGACCTTGTCGAAGACGTCGATCCCCTCGACGCCGTCGTGCGCCCCCGGCTTCGCGCGCATGCGGTTGACGCCGGTTGCCGATCGCCTTGTAGACGATCTCGTTCACGAGCGTCGACTTGCCCGAGCCGGACACGCCCGTGACGGCCACGAACTTGGCGACCGGGAACTCCACGTCGATGCCCTTGAGGTTGTGCTCGCGCGCGCCGAGGATCCGGAAGCTGCCGTGGTCCTCCTCGCGGCGCTCGGGGACGGCGATCTCGCGCTTCCGGGAGAGGAACGCCCCGGTGACCGAGCCCTTCGTCCGCTCCACCTCCGCGGCGGTGCCCTCGGCGACGACCTCGCCGCCGTGCTCGCCGGCGCCCGGGCCCATGTCGACGAGCCAGTCGGCGCTGCGCATCATCTGCTCGTCGTGCTCGACGACGACGACCGTGTTCCCGAGGTCGCGCAGCCGCTCGAGCGTGTGGATCAGCTTGTCGTTGTCGCGCTGGTGCAGGCCGATCGAGGGCTCGTCGAGGATGTAGAGGACGCCGACGAGCTGGCTCCCGATCTGGGTCGCGAGGCGGAGCCGCTGCGCCTCGCCGCCGGACAGGGTCGCCGCGGCGCGGTCGAGGTTGAGGTAGCCGACGCCGACGTTGTCGAGGAAGGTCAGGCGCTCGCGGATCTCCTTGAGGATGCGGTCGCCGATCAGGTGCTCGGTCGTCGTCAGGTCGAGCGCGTGCACGAACTCGAGCGCGCGCGTGACGGACAGGCGCGTGAACTGGTGGATGTTGAGCTCGCCGACGGTGACGGCCAGCACCTCCGGCTTCAGGCGCGCGCCCTTGCAGACGGGGCACGGGCGGAAGCTCATGTACTCCTCGATCCGCTCCCGCTGCGTGGACGAGTCGGTCTCGCGGTAGCGGCGCTGGAGGCTCGCGACGATCCCCTCGAACGCGAGCATGTACGCGCGCCGGCGGCCCATGCGGTTGCGGTAGGTGACGTAGACGCGCTCGCCGTCGGTGCCGTAGAGGAACCGGTTCTGCTGCTCCTCGGTCAGCTCGCGCCAGGGCGTGTCGAGGTCGATCTCGTAGCGCTCGGCGACGGCCTGGATGACGGACTCGTAGTAGCTCGAGTTGCCGACCGCCCACGGGACGAGCGCCCCCTCGCCGATCGAGAGCGACGGGTCCGGGACGAGCAGGTCCGGGTCGATCTCCTGCTGCGCCCCGAGGCCGGTGCAGCGCGGGCACGCGCCGTGCGGGCTGTTGAAGGAGAAGATCCGCGGCTGCAGCTCCGGGAGCGAGACGCCGTGCTCGGGGCAGGCGAAGTTCTCCGAGAAGAGCAGCTCCTCGCCGTCGATCACGTCGATCACGACGAGGCCGTCGGCGAGGCGGGCCGCGGTCTCGACCGACTGGGCGAGGCGCGTCCGGAGGTCCGCCTTCATCACGAGCCGGTCGACGACGACGTGGATCGTGTGCTTGAACTTCTTGTCGAGCGGGATCTCCTCCTCGAGCAGGCGCTGCTCGCCGTCCACCTTCACGCGCGTGAAGCCCTCGCGGCGAAGCTCCTCGAGCAGGTCGCGGAACTCGCCCTTGCGGTCGCGCACGACCGGCGCGTTCACCGTGAAGCGCGTCCCCTCCGGGAGCTGCAGGATCTGGTCGACGATCGCCTCGAGGCTCTGGCCCGCGATCGGGCGGCCGCAGACCGGGCAGTGCGGCCGGCCGATGCGCGCGTAGAGGAGGCGGAGATAGTCGTAGATCTCGGTGACCGTGCCGACGGTCGAGCGCGGGTTGCGGCTCGTGGTCTTCTGGTCGATCGAGATGGCCGGGCTGAGGCCGTCGATGTGGTCGACGTCCGGCTTCTCCATCATCTGCAGGAACTGGCGCGCGTAGGCCGAGAGCGACTCGACGTAGCGGCGCTGGCCCTCGGCGTAGATCGTGTCGAAGGCCAGGCTCGACTTGCCCGGACCCGGACAGGCCGGTGATGCAGATCAGGCGGTTCCGCGGCAGGCGGACGGTGATGTCCTTGAGGTTGTGCTCGCGGGCGCCGTGGACGACCAGTTCGTCGGCAGCCATGCGGGAGGTAGTGTATCCGTCGAACGTGTGTTCGTCCAGGTTGGGCGCGTCGGCGCGGACGGCGTGCCAGCGGTAGGCGGCGCGGTTGGGCGCGAGGCCGGCGCGGACGGCGTTGTCGAGGACGTACTCGACGGCGGCGGTGAGGTAGGCGTCGGTGTCGATCACGCGGCTGGCGAAGCGGTCGCCCCAGAGGTGGCCGCGTGCGGGCGTACTTGCGGTTGAAGCGCTGGGCGTGGACGCCGTTGAGGTAGCGGAAGCCGTCGGACAGCGCCTGGCGCGTGCAGGCGAGGACGAGGTGGACGTGGTTCGGCATGAGGCTGAACGCGATCACGTGCCAGCGCTGCGCGGTCGCGACGTCTCGGAGGAGGGTCAGGAAGGCGCGGTAGTCCGCGTCGTCTCGGAAGACGGAGCAGCCGTCGACGCCCCGGGTGGTGACGTGGTAGACGCCGTCGGGGAGGGTTCGCCGCGGGATCCGAGGCATGGTTCGACGGTACGCCCGACCAGGCATGCGGACCGGGTCTGGGGACGTTTCGTGACGCTCTCGGCACGATCGGCATGGCTGCTCGGGCCGAGAACCAGGGACAGTCCCTGGTTTTTCGGTCGGCGCCGCCGACTCGGCCTCGGGTGGCCGGCTAGATCGCCGCTGCCGCGCGCTGAAGGGCCACGACGAGCTGCCCGAGCTCTTCGCCCTTCGGCGTGAGCCGATACTCCGCCGCCGGCGGCCGCGTCGGCAGGACGTGCCGCTCGAGCACGCCCGCCTCCTCGAGCTCCGTCAACCGCTGCGCAAGGGTTCGCGGCGGCACCGACCCGAGGATCTGCTTGAACTCGTTGAACCGCAGCGCGCCCGAATGCGCGGCGTAGAGGATCGAGAGGAGCCAGCGCCGTTCGAGGAGGCCCGCCGCACGGCGGACCTCCTCGGGCATCGGCTCGCAGCTACGACAGCGCGACATCGTGGGCGGACGGCGTGGGCTCCAGCGCGAGCTCGAGCACCTCGCCGAGCGACATCACCGGATGGAACGCCATCGCCTCGCGAACGTCGATCGGCACGTCGTCCAGATCGGGCCGGTTCCGCTCGGGGAGGATCACGTCGGTCAGCCCCGCCGCGTGCGCGGCCAGCACCTTCTGCTTGAGGCCGCCGATCGGCAGTACGCGGCCCTGCAGCGTGACCTCGCCGGTCATCCCGACCGTGTGCCGCACGGGCCGACCCGTGAGCAGCGACGCCAGCGCCGTGGCCATCGTGATCCCGGCGCTGGGCCCGTCCTTCGGGATCGCACCCGCCGGCACGTGGACGTGGAAGTGCCGCCCGTCGAAAACCGACTCGTCGACGCCGAGCTCGTCGCCGTGTGCCCGCACGTACGAGAGCGCGATCTTCGCCGACTCCTTCATCACGTCGCCGAGCTGGCCCGTGAGCGTGAGGCCGCTGTCGCCCTTCATCGCCGTGGCCTCGACGAAGAGCACGTCTCCCCCGGTCCCCGTCACGGCGAGACCGGTGGCGACGCCCGGTACAGCCGTCCGCTCCGCCGCCTCCTGGAAGAAGCGCTGGCGCCCGAGCGCGTCACGCATGTCGTCGAGGCCGAGCGCGACCGGTGCTTCCACCTGGCCGGCGGCGATGCGCGTCGCCGTCTTGCGCAGCAGCTTCCCGAGCTCGCGCTCGAGCTGCCGCACGCCCGCCTCGCGCGTGTACTCGCTGACGACAAGCTCGAGCAGCTCGTCCGAGATCTCCACCTCGTCGTCGAGCAGCCCGTTGCGCTCCATGCTGCCGCCTCCACAGGTAGTTGCGCGCGATCGCGACCTTCTCGTCGACCGTGTAGCCGTCGAAGCGGATGATCTCCATCCGGTCGAGCAGCGGCCCCGGGATCGTGTCGGCGATGTTCGCCGTCGCGATGAACACGACCTCGGAGAGGTCGAGCTCGACGTCGAGGTAGTGGTCGCGGAAGGTGTCGTTCTGCGCCGGGTCGAGCACCTCGAGCAGCGCCGAGGACGGGTCGCCGCGCCAGTCGGCGCCGACCTTGTCGACCTCGTCGAGCAGGATCACCGGGTTCATCGTCCCGGCGTCCCGCAGCGCGCGGACGAGGCGGCCCGGCATCGCGCCGATGTAGGTGCGGCGGTGGCCGCGGATCTCGGCCTCGTCGCGGACTCCGCCGAGCGACATCCGGACGAACTCGCGGTTCAGCGCGCGCGCGACCGACTCGCCGATGGACGTCTTGCCCGTCCCGGGAGGCCCGATCAGGGTCAGGATCGCGCCCGAGCGCTTGTCCTCCTCGATGCCGCGCTCCTGGCGGAGCTTGCGCACCGCGAGGTACTCGACGATGCGGTCCTTCACGTCCTCGAGGCCGTGGTGGTCGGCGTCGAGCACCTCGCGCGCATGGATCGGGTCGAGCCGCTCCTCCGAGCGCTCGCCCCACGGCACCGCGAGGAGCCAGTCGAGGTACGTCCGTATGACCGACGACTCGGCGCCCTGCTCGCCGATGCGTTCGAGCCGCGAGAGCTCGCGCTCGGCCTGCTCGCGCACGGCCTCCGGCATCCCGGAGTCGGCGATCTTCTGGCGATACTCGTCGACGACGGACGCATCGTCCTCGCCGAGCTCCTTCCGGATCGAGTCGAGCTGGCGGCGCAGGATGTACTCGCGCTGCTGCTGCTGGGCGCCGGACTCGACGTCCTCGCGGATACGGCGGCGCACCTCGAGCTCCGCGAGCCGCTCGCGCTGGAGCTTGATCGCGAGCTCGAGCCGCTCGCGCACGTCGGTCGTCTCGAGCAGCTCCACCTTCTGCTCGAAGGTCAGGTCGGGCGAGTAGCCGGACGTGTCGGCGAGCGTGCCGGGCTCCGTGATCGAACGGACGAACCGCGCGACGGAGCCGTCGTCGCCGCGCAGCTCGAGGATCTCCTCGACGATCGCGCGGTACTCGGTCTCGAGCTCGCGCGTCGCGGCCGGCGGCAGGTCCTCGTCGGGGCGCTCCTCGACCTCGACGCGGAGGTTGCCGCGCGCGTCGGTGTGGGCGGCGCCGATGACGCCGCGGTGGAGGCCCTGCAGCGCCACGGCGCGCATGCCTCCCGGAAGGCGGACGCGGTCGCCGACCTCGGCGACGGTGCCGACCTTCGCGTACTCGTTCTCGTGGCGCGGGACGAGCAGGACCTGCTCGTCGTTGCCGACGTCCACGGTCAGCGTGACGTTCATGTTCGGGAAGACGACGGTGTCCTCGAGCGGAACGAGCAGGAGCGTGCTCATCGTCCGCCTCCCTTCGGTGTCTGTACTCATGCATTAAGTATACAAATTGTACTTAGTATCCGAGACGAGGCGCTGCCATCGGAACCAGGGACTGTCCCCGGCTGCGGCCAAAGCGGACGTGCCGATCGTGCCGAGAGCGTGACGCTTCGTCCACGACGCTGGCCGCGGCGGCCACGGGAGGCACGATCGAGCGGCGTGCGGCCCGGTGCAGGCCCCGGGAGCGCGTCGACAGCCCCTGCGCGCCTACCGGCGCGCGAGCCGGTCGACCAGGCCCGCGACGCGGCTGCGGCCGCGGCACGTACGGGATCTCGAGCTCGCCCGCGACCACGCGTCCCGTAGCCGAGCAGCCGGCCCGAGCAGCGTCTGCTCGAGCTCGACCGGTCCGATCCGGCTGAGACGCACGGACGCCGACCTCCGCCGCAGCGTGCCGTGGACGACCACCAGCGACTCGGTCGTCACGAGCAGGCGCGTCCGCTCCCACCGCCAAGCCGCCCGGAGCGCGATCGCCGCCGCCACCGCGAGCACCACAGCGCCGGCGACGCTCGCCGGCCAGCCCACGAGCCCGAGCGCCGCGCCGAGCGCGCCCACCGCACTCGCCTTCACGAACGGCCACGCCAGCACGACCGCGTGCGGCCGCTCGTCGAGACACACCCGGTCCGCCTCCGCCAGCACGGCTTGCGCCCTTCGCCGCCGGCCAGAAACGCCTGCTGCGGCGCAAGGCCGCGTGGTCGCGATCGTGGAGGAAGAGGCCCCGACGGTGCTGTTCGCCGCGAAGGAGGCGGAGACCACCTCGTCTGACCTCAGGCCTTGCGCCAGCGGCCGAAGACGAGGCCGCCGAGGGTGAAGCCGAGCCCGAACGTCCCGACCGAGAACGCGCCGACCGCGATCGCCTTGCGCGAGGCCGAGAGCCGCTGCCAGCGCGTCAGCGCCTCCTGCTCCTCGGCGGTCAGCGTCTCGCCGCGGCGCTGCTTGCGCCGTGCGCCCCCGGCCCGGAGGCCGAGGTAGAGGTCGTCGAAGATCTCGGTGGATTCGTCGCTCATGCCACGAACTGTACTCGTCTGACCGGCCGCTTCCCTACCCGTCCGCGCAGTTGTCAATCCGCCTAGGGTTCGCCGGATGCCCACGCGAATCCTCCACGTCTCCGACCTCCATTTCGGGACGCGAGGAGGACCCGGCCGTCGAGCACGCGCTCGCGACGCTGCTCGGGCATGTCGCGCCCGACCTCGTGATCGCGAGCGGCGACCTCACCCACCGCGGCCGGCGGGCGCAGCACGAGCTCGCGCACGGGTTCCTCACGCGGCTCGGGCCGCCGGTCCACGCCGTCCCCGGCAACCACGACATCCCGTACACGTTCCCGGCCCGCTTCACGCGCCCCTGGGCCGAGTTCGAGCGGCTGTGGGGGACGACCGAGCCCGTGTTCGCGACCGACGCGCTCCATGTCGTCGGCGTGAACTCCGTGCGCCCGTGGCGACACCAGAGCGGCCGCGTTCGAGCGTCGCAGCTCGCCCGCATCGCCGACGAGCTCGCGCGCGCCGCGACGGGCGCCCTCCGCGTCGTCGTCCTTCACCACCAGCTGCTCGGCGCGCCGTGGCGCTCGCGGAAGGCGCCGGTCCGCGACCGCAGCGGCGTGCTCGGCGCGCTCGTCGACGCGGGCGCCGACCTCGTCCTCGGCGGCCACATCCACCAGGCCGCGGTCTCCGAGCGGCACGAGTTCGAGGTGATCGGGCCGGAGGGACGGCGCGCCGTCGTCGTCTCGACCGCGCCCGGCTTCGGCCAGCCGCGCCCCAACCGCCGCGGCGAGGCGCGCGGCCTCCACGTCTACGAGGCGGCAGCCGACACGCTCCGCGTCGACACCTACATCTGGCGCGACGACGACTGGGCGCTCACGGCGACGCGGACGTATCCGCGCGGTCGGGAGCCCCTGTCCCGGGAGCGGGCCTAGCGCGCGCGATCAGGAGCGTCGCGGCCGCGCCGGCGAGGGCCGCGACGACCGCGCCGCGGAACCCGGAGTCGACGAGTGGCCGCCCGACCGCGACGGTGACCGCAATCGCGACTCCCAGCTGGAGCGCCGGGAAGCGCGACGGAAAGCGCACGCGGACGAGCAGCGCCACGACGGCGCCGAGGACGACCAGCTCGAGGACGTCGCCCACCGCTACGCGGCGGCAGCCGCCGCGGCGAGCTCGCGCCGCAGCTCCTTGATCTCGTCCCGCAGCTTCGCCGCGTACTCGAAGCGGAGCTCCTCCGCGGCCGCGAACATCTCCTCCTCGAGCTGGATCACGAGCTTCTCGAGCTCGTCGGCGCTCATCCCCTCGACCTTGCGGTCGCCGCGGCGGCGCCGCGACGGCACCGTCGGCGACTCGAGCGAGAGGAACTCGGCGATGTCGGACACGCCCTTGACGATCGACTCCGGCGTGATCCCGTGCTCCTCGTTGTAGGCGAGCTGGACGGCGCGGCGCCGGTTCGTCTCGTCGAGCGCGCCCTTGATCGCCTCCGTCATCTTGTCCGCGTACATCACGACCTTGCCGTTCACGTTGCGCGCGGCGCGGCCGATCGTCTGGATCAGCGCGGTCTTGCCGCGGAGGAAGCCCTCCTTGTCCGCGTCGAGGATCGCCACGAGCGAGACCTCGGGCAGGTCGAGCCCCTCGCGGAGGAGGTTGACGCCGACGAGCACGTCGTACTCGCCGAGCCGCAGCTCGCGGATGATCTGGATCCGCTCGAGCGTGTCGATCTCGGAGTGGAGGTAGCGCGTGCGGACGCCGGACTCGAGCAGGTAGTCGGTGAGGTCCTCGGCCATCTTCTTCGTCAGCGTCGTCACGAGCACGCGCTCGCCGGCCTCCTCGCGCCGCCGGATCTCGTTGAGGAGGTCGTCGATCTGGTTGCGCGTGGCGCGCAGCTCGACCTCGGGGTCGACGATCCCGGTCGGCCGGACGAGCTGCTCGACCGTCCGCTTGCCGTGGCGCAGCTCGTACGGCCCGGGCGTGGCCGAGACGAACACCATCTGCGGCACCTTGCGGAGGAACTCGTCGAACCGCAGCGGCCGGTTGTCGAGCGCGGACGGGAGCCGGAAGCCGAAGTCGACGAGCGTCTGCTTGCGCGAGCGGTCGCCCTCGTACATGCCGCCGATCTGCGGCACGGTCTGGTGCGACTCGTCGATGAAGACGACGTAGTCGCCGGGGAAGTAGTCGAGCAGCGTGTGCGGCGCCGAGCCCGCCGGCCGCCCGTCGAGGATCCGCGAGTAGTTCTCGATCCCGGAGCAGAAGCCGAGCTCGCGCATCATCTCGACGTCGTACTCGGTGCGCTGCCGGATCCGGTGCGCCTCGAGCATCTTCCCGTCCGACTCGAACTGCTTCACCTGCTCGTTGAGCTCGTGCTGGATCTCGCCGACGGCGCGCTCGATCGTCGGCTTCGAGGTGACGTACTGCGTCGCCGGGAAGACGGTGAGGTTGTCGAGCTTCGCGAAGACCTCGCCCGTGAGCGGGTCGAAGTGCGTGATCGTCTCGACCTCGTCGCCGAAGAACGAGACGCGGTACGCGGTCTCCGAGTACGCGGGCTGGATCTCGACGACGTCGCCCTTGACCCGGAAGCGGCCGCGGCCGAGCAGCGTGTCGTTGCGCGCGTACTGGATGTCGATCAGCTTGCGCAGCATCAGGTCGCGCTCGGTCTCCTCGCCGACCGTCAGCTGCACCATCTTCTTCTCGTACTCCTCCGGCGAGCCGAGGCCGTAGATGCAGGAGACGGATGCGACGACGATCGTGTCGCGGCGCGTGAGGAGGTTCGACGTCGCCGCGTGGCGCAGCCGGTCGATGTCGTCGTTCCGGGACGAGTCCTTCTCGATGTAGAGGTCGGCCTGCGGGACGTACGCCTCGGGCTGGTAGTAGTCGTAGTACGAGACGAAGTACTCGACCGCGTTGTCCGGGAAGAACTCCCGGAACTCGTTGCAGAGCTGCGCGGCGAGCGTCTTGTTGTGCGCGATCACGAGCGCCGGCCGCTGGGTCTTCTCGATGACCCAGGCCATCGTCGCCGTCTTGCCGGTGCCGGTGGCGCCGAGCAGCGTCTGGTAGCGCTCGCCCGCGAGGATCCCCTCGGACAGGCCCGCGATCGCCGTCGGCTGGTCGCCGGTCGGGCGATACGCGTCCGATGTCTTGAACGGCGGCATCCGGGGACAGCGTATCGGCCGTGTCCCAGGCTCCCGACCGCCCGCCCTACGAGTCGTACGCCGCGCTGATCGCGACGTACGCGGGCCTGCTCGCGACCGCCGGCGTGCTCGGCGCGGCTGCTCCGCCGCTCCGCCTCGACGCACACCGCGCTCGACTTCGCGGTGCTCGCGGCGGCCAACTTCAAGGCCGCGCGGACGATCTCGCACGACAAGGTGACGAGCTTCGTCCGCGAGCCGTTCGTCGAGGGCGAGGCCTACGACGGCGAGGACGAGCGCCCGGCCCCGGACGGGCATGCGCCGCGCCGTCGGCGAGCTCGTCACGTGCTCGCGCTGCATCGGCACGT
Organism: uncultured Thermoleophilia bacterium; assembly: GCA_963733995.1. Classification (GTDB taxonomy): domain Bacteria; phylum Actinomycetota; class Thermoleophilia; order Gaiellales; family Gaiellaceae; genus DATHTC01. The sequence continues at coordinate 220,162 of CAVTFO010000021.1, read as the reverse complement.
GGACGGCCGCCGGCCTGACGTCGATCCAGATCCTCGCGCCGCGCTTCGGGCGGATGCTGACGTGGTCGCTCGCGGCGTCGGCGGCGAACGACTTCTTGCAGGCCGGCTTCGCGGCGCTGACGGAGAAGGCGAACGAGCTCGAGGAACGGGTCGAGGCCTAGCGGGCGTAGCGCCGGTTTCAGCGGGTGTCTGCTTACCGGTCGCCGCAGACGACGCTCGGCGAACGGGAGGAGCGCGGGATCCGGCCGCAGACCACGCATGCGTACGAGCGGATCCCGCCGTCGACTCCGACAGTGACGATGCGGCGTCCGGTCGCATCGAACGACGGTGGGTTGTAACACTTGTCTCGAACGCCACCAAGCGCGGCAGGAACGGCGAGCTGCGGCGCAAATCCCGGGGAGCCGATGCGTACGCGCCTCTCCCTCCTCCGGGCCGCCGGCGCCGGCGCGCTCGCGCTGCTCGCCCGCCCGCTCGGCGCGCGAGCGACGACGACGGGGCCGCGCCTGCGCGGGCTGCGCGTCGGCGGCGCCGGGACGTGGGCCGGCGACTCGGACCGCCTCGCCACCGTCTCCGCCGGGCGCCGCGACGAGCGCGCCGTCCTGCGCTTCGCGCTCGACGAGCCCGCGAGCGTGACGGTCGAGGCCGTCGCGACCGGCCGGCGCGCCGAGGCGACCGTCTGGTCGCGGACACGCTCGCTGCAGCCGGGCGAGCATGTGTTCGACTGGCGCCCGCCGCGCACCGACCGAGGCGCGGACGTACCTCCTGCGCACGACGGTGCTCGGCGAGGACGGCGACATGACCGTCTACGGAGAGCGGCACGGCCTCACGGCGCCGATCGTCCGCGTCCTGGGCATCGACGCGGCCTGGGTGCGGCGCAGCTACCAGCCCCGCCAGCGCGCACGCTCTGCGGATCGAGGCCGACGCCGAGCACCTGACGCTCCAGCTCTTCCGCAACGGGCCCGAGCCCGTGTCGACGAACCGCGCCGACGAGCTGTCGGGCGTCCCCGTCTCGGCGCCGGTGAAGCTCGACTGGCGGCAGCGGAGCGGCCGGCGGAACGCGGCGCTCGTCTGGATCGGAGACTGGCCGAGCGGCCTCTACTACGCGCGTCTCGTCGCCGAGGATGGCCGGGTCGGCTTCGCGCCCTTCGTCCTCCGCCCCGCGCGGCTCGGCGCGAGCCGGGTCGCCGTCGTCCTGCCGACGAACACCTGGCAGGCGTACAACCTCCGCGACACGGACGGCGACGGCTGGGGCGACACGTGGTACGCGGGCGGGTCGCCGCCGGTGGTGCTCGACCGGCCCTACCTGCAGCGCGGCGTCCCGCCGCGGTTCAAGCAGCACGACCGGGCGTTCCTGCGCTGGCTCGCGCTGACGCGGCGCGAGGTCGACGTCCTCGCCGACGACGACCTCGAGCGGATCGACGCCGGCGAGCACCTCCGCACGCTGTACGACCTCGTCGTCTTCCCCGGCCACACCGAGTACGTCACCGCGCGCACGTACGACGTCGTCGAGCGGTACCGCGACCTCGGCGGCAACCTCCTCTTCCTCTCCGCGAACAACTTCTTCTGGAAGGTCGAGAAGCGGGGCCGCAAGATGCGGCGCATCGGCCTGTGGCGTGCCCTCGGCCGGCCGGAGGCGAGGCTGCTCGGAACCCAGTATCTGGCGAACGACGACGGTCGGCGGCAGAAGCCGTTCGTCGTGCGCCGGAGCAACCGCGTGCCGTGGCTGTGGGACGGGACCGATCTCGACGACGGCGCGACGTTCGGCGAGTTCGTCGGCGGCTTCGGGACGGAGATCGACGCGCGCAGCCGGTACTCGCCGCCGGGGACGACGGTCGTGGCCGAGATCCCGAACCTGTTCGGCCGTGGCTACACGGCGCAGATGACGTACTACGAGACCGCCGCCGGCGCGCGAGTGTTCGCGGCGGGTGCGCTCGACTTCGGCGGCGCGGTCATGCACTGGCCGATGCGCCGGATCCTCCAGAACGTCTGGAACCGGCTCGCGCCCGAGGGCCAGCGCTTCACGTCGGACCCGGGCGCCGTCTAGGCGCCGAGCTCGTCGCGGTAGGCCCGCGCGTACGTCTCCTCGAGCTCGCGGACGCGGTCGACGTACGCCTTCGTCTCGGCGTACTGGATGCCGCGGTCGACGTTCCCCTGGCCGCCGTTGTAGGCCGCGAGCGCCTTGCGGAGGTCGCCGTCGTACTTGTCCAGCAGGTGCCGGAGGTACCACGACCCGTAGCGGACGTTGAGCTCGGGGTCGTACAGGTCGGCCGTCTCGAACGCGACCCGCCCGTCCGCTCGGCGATCCCGGCCGCCGTCTCGGGGAGGAGCTGCATCAGCCCGATCGCACCCGACGGCGACTCCGCGTCGGGATCGAACTTCGACTCGGTGTAGATCACGGCCGCGAGGAGCTCGGGCTCGAGGCGGTAGTTCTCGGCGTGGCCGCGGACGATGTCGGCGTAGCGCAGCGGGTAGCGCATGCGCAGGTACCACGTCGGCTCGGTCGTCACGATCGCGGCGCCGACGCCGACGCCGATCGCGACGACGAGGAGGAGCGCGGCGAGCCTCGTCATCGGGCGGCGAGCCGCTCCACGACGCCGGCCGCGAAGGCGTCGAGCTCGTCGAGCGACCCGTCGTTGACGTACGCGAAGTCGGCGCGGGCGACCTTCTCCTCGTCGGGGATGAGCCGCGCCTCGCGGTCGGCAGTGGCGACCTGGGAGCGGGCGCGTCGCTCGTCCTCGGGCGCCGTCACCACGACGACCGCGTCGAAGCTCTCCGCGCTGCCGGCCTCGAACAGGAGCGGCACCTCCGTCACCGTCAGCGCCGCGTCCTGCTCGTCGCGCCAGCGCAGGTACTCGGCCGAGACGCGCGGATGGAGCAGGCCCTCGAGCCAGGCCAGCAGCTCGCGGTCCCGGAACACGAGGTTCGCGACGCGCGAACGGTCGATCTCGCCCTTCCGCAGCACGATCCGTCCGAGCTTCTCCACGATGGCCTGCTTCACCTCCTCGTCCTCGCGCAGCAGGCGGTGCACGATCTCGTCGCTCGAGATCGTGGCCGCGCCGTGGCGCGCGAACGCCTTCAGGAGCTCGCTCTTGCCGGCGCCGATGCCGCCGGTGATCGCGACCGCGGGCGGCCGCACGCGGCTAGGCGGACTCGTCGTCCTCGGCGGCGGACGGAGCGGCCTCGTCGTCGGCCGCAGCCTCGGCCTCGGGCGCCGCCTCGGCCTCGGGCTCGACCACAGCCTCGGCCTCCGGCTCGACCGCGGCCTCGGCCTCGGGCTCGACCACCGCCTCGGGCTCGACAACCGCCTCGGCCTCGACCGCCGCCTCGGGCTCGACCGCAGCCTCCGCCTCGGGCTCGACCGCGGCCTCCGCCTCGACCTCGGGCTCGACGGCAGCCTCCGCCTCGACCTCGACTGACGCAGCCTCGGCCTCCGGCTCGTCCACGACCAGCGGCTCGATCTCGGCCGCCTCGCCCTCCTCGCCGGCGACGAGGACGTCCTCGTCGACCGCCGCGGCGGGCTCGGCGAAGACCTCCTCCGAGAGCCCGAGCGCGGGCGGGGCCGGCTCGTCGCCGATCCGCGGCTGCACCTGCATGCCCTCCTCGACCCGCTTGAGCGAGAGGGAGAGGCGGCGCCGCTCGGCGTCGATCTCGAGGATGAGGACGTTGACGTCATCGCCCTGCGAGACGACCTCGCGCGGGTTCTCGACGTGGTGCTGCGCGAGCTCGGAGATGTGGACGAGACCCTCGACGCCGGGGAGGATCTCGACGAAGGCGCCGAACGTGACCACCTTCGTCACGCGGCCGTGCACGACGTCGTTCTCCTGGTAGCTCTCGAGCACCTGCGACCACGGATCGCTCTGGGTCTGCTTGAGGCCGAGCGAGATCCGCTGCCGTTCGCGGTCGATGTCGAGCACCTTCACGCGGACGGTCTGGCCGATCTCGAGCACCTCGCTCGGGTGGTTCACGTGCGACCACGAGAGCTCGGAGATGTGGATGAGCCCGTCCATCCCGTCGAGGTCGACGAACGCGCCGAAGTCGACGATGTTGGAGATCTGGCCCTCGACGACGTCGCCCGGGTTGAGCCGGTCGAGGATCGCCTGGCGCATCTCCTTGCGCTCGTCCTCGAGGACGGCGCGGCGCGAGAGGACGACGTTGTTCCGCGAGCGGTTGAGCTCGATCACCTTGCAGCGGAGCTCCTGCGCCATGAACTCGTCGAGATCCTGCACGCGGCGGATGTCGACGAGCGAGGCAGGCAGGAAGCCGCGGACGCCGAGGTCGAGGATCAGGCCGCCCTTGACGACCTCGATCACCCGTCCGATGACCGGCTGACCGCTCTCGGCCGCCTCCTCGATCTTCTTCCAGGCCAGCTCGAAGCGCGCGCGCTTCTTCGACAGGATCAGACGCCCCTCGGCGTCCTCCTTCGTGAGCACGAGCGCGTCGATCTCGTCACCGAGCGAGACCTCGTCGGCCGGGTTCACCGACCGGCGGATCGAGAGCTCGGCGAGCGGGATGACGCCCTCCGACTTGTAGCCGATGTCGACGAGCACCTCGTCCTTGTCGACGCGGACGACGGTGCCGTGGACGACCTGCCCCTCCTCGATGGTGGGGAAGGTCGACTCGTAGTCGGGGACGAGCTCGCCGTCGGGCCCTTCGACCCAGACGCCCTCCTCGAGGACGGGCGGCTCTGCGGTTGTGGTTGAGGTCTCGTTGATCGCCATAAGAGCCGACGAGTATAGCCCGAAGAGGGCGATTCCTCTGGGCTGCCGAACGCACGGAGGGCCCGGTTGCCCGGGCCCTCCAGACGCATGCGCTTTCGTGCGCGCTCAGTTGAGCCGCGTGATCCGATTCTCCGCCGGCGGAGCGAGCGGGCTGTGCGCCTCGAAGTAGCGCACGACCGCGTCGAGGTCGACCTCGCCGCCGAGCTGGTTCGTGCACAGGTTGAAGACGCGTGAAGCCGTCCCCGCCGCTCGCGAGGAAGTTGTTCATCTCCACGCGGTAGCTCTGCGTGTCGACGATCGGGTTGCCGTTCAGCTTCACCGTCTCGTTCAGCACCTTGTCGCCGACGGGCCGGACGCGTCCCACGTGTAGTTGAAGCCACGCGAGACGGTGAGGATCCGCCCGGGGAACTGCTGCTGCTCGAGCAGCGCCTGGATCTGCGCGCCCGTGCACGTCTTCACCGTCAGCGTGTTGCCGAACGGCTGGATGTTGAACAGCTCCTCGTAGGTGACGTCGCCCGCGTTGAGCGGAGCGCGGATCCCGCCGGGGTTCATGAACGCGATCACGGCGCCGCCGAAGTCGGTCGGCGCGGTCGCCTCCAGCTGCGAGTCGGCGATGACGTTGCCGAGCGGTGCCTCGCCGTCGCCGTCGGGATCGCAGCCGGCGTCACGCACCGAGCACAGAGCGCGGTGTTCGCGAACCCGACGACGCGATTCCCGATCGGGCCCGCGAACGCGTCCCAGTGCGCGATCAGGTCCGTCACCAGCGGGTCCTTGTCCTGCGCGAGGCCCGTCTGCCTGACGATCACGTTCTGCGCCGTCTTCGACGTGATGTCCTTCGTCTGATGGTCGATGACGAGGTCGATGTCGGTGACGAGGCGGCCGAACGACGCCGCGCTCGTGACGAGCTTGCCGTCGATCTCCTTCGCGCCGGCGCAGATGTACTGCTGGTGCGTGTGGCCGCTGACGATCACGTCGACCTGATCGTCGAGCCCCTTGGCGATGTCGACGATCGCGCCGCTGAGGTTGTCGCAGCTGTTGACCGCGGCCCAGCCCGGCAGGCCCTGCGCTGCGTCGGCGTTCGAGAACGGCGCATTCTGAATACCGCCCTCGTGCAGGAGGATCACGAACGAGCGGACGCCCTCCTCGGCACGGAGCTTCGCCACGAGCGCGTTCGCCGTCTCGACCTCGTCGCGGAACTCGAGCCCGGCGATCGCCGACGGCGTCACGACCAACGGCGTCCCCTCGAGGGTCATCCCGATGAACGCGATCTTGGCGTTGCCGACCTTCCGGATCTCGTACGGCGGCAGGACGGTCTCGTCGGTGCCGGCGAAGAAGACGTTCGCCGCGAGGTAGCCGAAGATCGACCCGAGGAACGGCGTGCCGTCCTGGCAGCCGTCGACGGGATGGCAGCCGCCGTTCATCATCCGGTAGACCTCGTTGAGGCCCTCGTCGAACTCGTGGTTGCCGATGCCGCTCACGTCGAGCCCGAGGATGTTGAGCGCCTCGATCGCCGGCTCGTCGTGGAACAGGCCCGAGAGCAGCGGGCTCGCGCCGATGAGATCGCCTGCGCCGACCGTGATCGTGTTCGCGTTGGTCGTCCGCAGCGCCTTCACGGTCGCCGACAGGTACTCGGCGCCGCCAGCCGGGACGGTCTGGTTGACGATCGCGCCCGTGGTCGGATTCTTCGACTGGCCGATCTGGATCGTGCCCGGGATCGACTGGCCCAGGTCGTTGACGGCCTTGACGTGGCCGTGGAAGTCGTTGAACGCCAGCAGCTGGACGTGCGTGTCGTTGTCCTTCTTCGGCGGCGGCGCCGCCAGCGCCGGCACCGCCGTGACGAGCGCGGCGACGACGGCGAGCGCCGCGACCCCGATTCGCTTCCTCATCCTGCTCTCTCCCCTTCTGGTCGTGGTCGGAGCCGTCATGACAACAGCTCCTTCAAGAGCTCGGCCTCGCGCGCGATCGCGCCGGCCGCAGCCTGGTCGATGCGAGTCGGTGCCATGTCGCGGGCCTGGTCGGCCAGCGCCTGCAGCTGCGAGAGCGCCGCATCCGTCTTGCCCTCGGCCAGGAGCTGCTCGATCCGGTCGAGGCGGTCGCGGAGGATCCGCGCCGTGTTGTTCCCCGTCACGCGGCCCTGGGCGATGTACAGCTCGACGAGCGCCCGCAGCTTCGCGACCGTCGGCGCCGCGTCGTACTGCGAGACCATCGGGTCGTGGTCGGAGAGGCCGCGCGTGTCGGTCTCCTCCTCGCCCTGCGGGTAGTCCGCGTTGACGTGCGCCGTCCGCGCCTCGGTCAGCAGGGCGAAGAGCGCCGGGCTGACGAACTGCTGGTCGAGCGTCTGCGCGTTCCCGTCGAACACGTACGAGTACGCGGCCTCGGGCACCTCGGCCACCTCGACGTCCCAGAGGTTCTCCAGCCCGTGCTCGTAGAGCGGCGCGAGCTGGTCGGTCGGGTACCGCGGGCTCGACGGGTCGTACGGGTCGTCGGGCCGCGGGAACACGTTGAAGTCGCCCGCGGTGATGACCAGCGGGCGCGCCTCGTCGAGCGCGTCGATGATCCGCGCGTTGTAGAGCGCCTGCTCGCGCCGCTGCCCGACGCGGTTCTGCGGCGTGCTCGAGAAGTGGTTCGAGATCGCGACGACGTCGGTCCAGACGCTCGTCCCCACCCCGTTCCGCCAGAGCCGGAACGCGGCCACCTGCGGCGCGCGGGTGTAGACGTTCGTCCCGTCGGTGCCGGTGCCGTCGATCGCCCGCGCGGGCAGGACGGCGTTCAGCGCCTTCGGGTTCTGGACGTCCGCGTTGTACGCCAGCGGCGCCGTGTCGTAGACGACCTGCGGCGAGCTGCCGAAGACCGGGTCGGACGCCGTTACCGGCAGGAGCTCGACCCGGTCGGTGCGGAACATGAACGCCGAGACGATGCCGCGGGCGTCCGCGCCGTTGCGGTCGTAGGCCGTGTCGTAGCGCGGGCCGCCGATCGCCTCGATCCGGAGCGCGAGCTCCTGGAGCGAGTCGGGCTTGCCGTCGGCGTTGTTCGTCGTCCCGCAGGCGAGCTGACCGCCGGCCACGACGCAGATGTCCTGGTCCTCGCCCTCCTGCGTCATCACGACGTCGGGGGCGTGCAGGTCCTCGACGATCTGGCGCGCGATCAGGCCGAGCCGGTTCTGGTAGTCCGCGTCGCTCGCCGGGACGTAGTCGAACGGCGGGCTCACGCCCGGGCAACCCGTGTTGCCGGTGAAGTCGCAGCCGTCGAACGGGTCGTCGCGGTAGTCGTAGAGGTTCTCGACGTTGTAGTCCGAGAACGTCTGCTCGAGCGCCCGGTTCGGTGCCGTCGGCGGATGGTTCGCCGCCGGGTCGGGGCCGGCCGCGAACTGCGGCTGCGAGACGACCTGGACCGTGTACTTGCCGAAGGCGAAGGAGACGCCGCCGACCGCCTCGGCGCCGAGCGTGGAGAACGTCGGCGCGGTGTCGATGATCGCGAGGTTGTCGCCCGCGGCGTGCTTCACGCCCGCGACTCGCGATGATCACGCGGTACGCGTTCCCGTCGTCGAAGAGCACGTCCGGCCGGTTGTCGAGCGGGTGCGGGTCGCGGAACGCGCGCCGTGCGTACGGGTTCGCGCGCTGCGCGACCGGGTGCGCGGGTCGGATGAGGTACATCTCCGCGTCGCGCGTCGTGGCCGCGGAGAAGATCACGCGCGGGTTCGCGACGATGCTTCCGGCCGGGAGGCCGACCCGCATCCCCTCGAGCCGCTCCCAGTAGCGGTGCAGCGGCGCGGTGTCGTCCGGCGGAGCGGTCTGCGACCGCGGGCAGCTCGAGCTCGAGCCCGACGCCGGAGCGGATCGACCTCTTCGGCGGTGGCGTTCGGAGCTCCGTGAGGCCGCCGAACTCCGCGACCGTGCCCGTGATCACGACCTCGTCGCCGACCGTGACCGGGTAGCCGCCGATCAGCGTCGTGAACGAGCCCGTGAAGACGAAGATGCCGTCCGACGTCGTCGGGTCGCCGTCGGCGATCGCGGCAGTGTTCTGGATGAAGAAGCCGCGCTGGTTCGCCGCCGGCCGCCGTACGCATCATCGTCCGCTCGAAGATGACGCCGCGCAGCATCGTGACGCGCTGCCCGACGCGCGGGGAGCGATGCGTCGCTGCCGTCGGCGGTGTCCGCGACCGCGCCCTGGACCTAGCCGATCGTCCGGATCGTCGGAGCCGCGACGACGTCGTGAACGAGCAGACGTAGTCCGCCGGCCATCGTGTCGGGCGGGTCGGTCGTGTCGTCGTCGGAGATCGCCGTGCCGCGTGACGGTCACGGTGCAGCTCTCGCCGAACGCCGAAATCCGGAGTCGGGATCGAGGGTGTAGGTCGTCGGACCGTTCCCGGTGAGCGTGAAGGTGCGCGCGCCGCCTGGGCGCACGCGAGCGCGAACGCGCCCGCGCCGCGGCGTCACGGCCTCGCTGAAGGTGACGGTGAGGTTCGTCGTTCCGCGCCACGCTCGGTGGCGCCGTTCGCCGGCGTACGTCTCTGTGACGGCGGGGCGCCGTCGCCGGGCTCGCCGACTGGCTGTCACGCGGACGTCGTCGATCCCGGCCGACTCGTCGTTGCCCACGGCGTTCGTCGTGTCATCGCGCCGCTGGACGCCGCGGCTGCGTCGGCGGTCGCGGCCGGCAGCGTCACGTCGACCGGCGCCTGACCCTCGAGGCAGCTGCGCGCCGCGGTCGCGTCCGTGCCGTAGCCGGCGGGGACCTCGATGCAGGCGCCGGCCGTCGCGATGCGGTGCTGGCAGCGCTACCTGCTGAGCGGCGTCGTCGACCGAGCCGTCGAGGTCGCGGACCTTGTCCGGCGCGCGCCGCGCCATCGCCGTCGTCGAGACGTTGAAGACGATGTGCGGCGCGTCGGCGGAGCGCGACGCCGTTGCAGCGCCTGCGCCTGCCGGATCAGCGAGGTAGAACTCGGCCACGGCCGCGATCGCGAACGGTGAGCTCGTCTGGTTGGCGTTGACGTCGAGGTCGTGCCCTCGGCGCGATGGTGTACTGGATCGACCAGCCGGTGGCGAGGCTGACGGAGCGTCGCGCCCGGTTGTAGAGCTCGACGAAGTCGTGCGTTGTCGTCGCGCCGGTGTTCCGCGCCGCCGCCCTAGTCCTGGCTGAAGACGACGCCGCTGCGGCGATGCCGCCGCTGCAGCCGCCCAGACGATCGCGCAAGGGTCGCGAGCAGCCCGGAAACCGTGGCGCGAACCTTCACTGTTCCTCCCTCTCTCCCCATAGGATTCGTCCGACCGGACGCCGGCGGGCAGTGTAGACGGCGCTCCGCGAGCCTAGACCAGTGGTCAGTTCCGCACACGACCGGAAAAGATCAGGCACTGTCCCTGGTCACGGTTCCGCGACTGTCGGTCGTGCCGAGAGTGACGATTCGTCCCGAGGCGCGACGCCGCCGCTCCGGCGAGTAATCGGCAATCCGAGATGCCTGCCGGAGCGCCCGATCGGCGCCACGCGGGTCTGCCCGATGCACGCCTCGGCAACCGGCTAGCTCTTCGCCTCGTTCCAGTCGTCGCCGACGCCGACGTCGACCGCGAGCGGCGGGTCGAGCGGATACGCGCCGACCATCTCCGCCCGCACCAGCTCCTTGACCCCGCTCACCTCCGGATCGGGCACCTCGAGGAGCAGCTCGTCGTGCACCTGGAGCACGAGCCGGGCGCGCCGCCCCTCGTCCCGCAGGCGCCGGTGGATGCTCACCATCGCGACCTTGATGATGTCCGCCGCCGTTCCCTGCATCACCGAGTTGACCGCGAGCCGCTCCCCCAGCGCCGCGCGTCTGCCGGTTCGAGGCGCGGATCTCCGGCACCGGCCGCCGCCGCCCGAGCAGCGTCGTCACGTAGCCGTCGCGCTCGGCCTGCTCGATCGTCCGCGCGATGAAGTCCTGGACGTGCGGGAAGCGCGCGAGGTAGGCGTCGATGTACTCCTGCGCCTGCTCGCGCGGGATCTCGAGGTTCTCCGAGAGCCCGAACGACGAGATCCCGTAGATGATCCCGAAGTTGACCATCTTCGCGACGTTGCGCTCGTCCTTCGTCAGCGTCGCGCGCTCCTTGCCGAGCACCTCCGCCGCCGTCGCGGCATGGATGTCCTCTCCGCGCGCGAACGCCTCCCGCAGCTTCGGCTCGCCGGACACGTGCGCGAGGATCCGCAGCTCGACCTGCGAGTAGTCCGCCGACAGCAGCCGGTGCCCCTGCTCGGCGACGAAGGCCGAGCGGATCTCGCGCCCGAGCTCGGTCCGGATCGGGATCGCCTGGAGGTTCGGCCGCGTCGTCGAGAGCCGGCCGGTCGACGCGACGGTCTGGTTGATGGTCGTGTGCAGGCGGCCGTCGACCGGCGAGATGAGCGACGGGAGCGGCTCGAGGTAGGTGTTGAGCAGCTTCGTGCAGCTCGCGCCACTCCTCGACCACCGGGACGATCTCGTGGTCGGCCCGGATCGTGCGGAGCACGCGCGTGTCGGTCGAGTAGCCGGTCTTGCCCTTGCGCCCCGGCGTCAGCTCGAGCTTCTCGAAGAGGATCCGCGCGAGCTGCTGCGTCGAGCCGAGCATGAACTCCTCGCCCGCGAGCTCGTACGCCTTCGCCTCGAGCTCCTCGACCCGGTCGCGCAGCCGCGCCGTGATCTCGCCCATCCGGTACTCGTCGACCTTGACGCCGGCGTCCTCCATCGCCGCGAGCACCGCCGTCAGCGGCAGCTCGATGTTGCGGTACAGATGCTCGGAGCCGCGCTCCACGAGCCGGTCGCGGAGCAGCGGCGCGAGCCGGCGCGAGCCTTCCGCGGCGCGCACGAGCGCCGTCGTCTCCTCCTCCGCCCCGGGCTCGGGGACGGGCTCGACGCCGTACTCGCGCACGAGGTCGTCGACCGCGTACTCCGCCCGGCCCGGGCTCGATCAGGTACGCGGCGATCATCGTGTCGTCGACCGGCTCGAACGTGAGCCGCGGCAGCGACTTGAAGTCGTGCGCGACCACCTCCGCGTCCCGCAGCCGGGGCACGAGCGCCTCGTCCCACGGGCCGACGACGACGCCCTCCTCGGTCGCGACCGCGAACCGGTCGCCGGCGATCGACAGGCCCACCCGGCCGCGCAGCGGCGGCAGCTCGCCCTCCTGCCACGGCACCGCGGTGCCCACGGACTCGCGCACCGCCGCCGGCACGGCCGCCTCGAGCTCGTCGACCCGGTTCAGCAGGTTGCGGAACTCGAACCTGCGGAACGTCTCGTGGAGCGTGCCGCGGTCGGGCGGCGCGAGCACGATCGCGGCGGGATCGAAGTCGAGCTCGAGGTCCCGGCGCATCGTCGCGAGCCCCTTCGAGGTCCGCGCCTGCTCGGCGTGCTCGGTGACGTTCTTCCGCCGCGCCGGCGACAACTCGTCGGCGTGCGCGATCACCTCCTCGAGCGAGCCGTACTGCGCCACGAGCTGCCCGGCCGTCTTGTCGCCGATGCCCGGGATCCCGGGGATGTTGTCCGACGAGTCCCCCTTGAGGCCGATGAAGTCCGGGATCTGGTCGGGCCGGATGCCGTACCGCGCCTCGACCCGCTCCGGCGTGTAGACGTGGACGTCGGAGACGCCGCGCGGGGTCATCATCAGGCAGACCGTGTCGCTCACGAGCTGGAACGCGTCGCGGTCGGTCGAGACGACGCACGTCCGCACGCCGGCCTCCTGCGCGCGCGTCGCGAGCGTCGCGATCACGTCGTCGGCCTCCCAGCCCTCGAACTCGAGGTTGCGGTAGCCGAACGCCTCGACGATCGGCCGGAAGTGCGGGAACTGCTCGCGCAGCAGGTCGGGCATCGCGCGCCGGTCGCCCTTGTAGCGTCTCGAGCTGCTCGTGCCGGTGCACGGGGCGCGTGTCCCACGCCACCGCGACGCCCTTCGGCCGGTAGTCGGAGAGGAGCTTGAAGAGCATGTTCGTGAACCCGAGCAGCGCGTTCGTCGGGAAGCCCTCGGTCGTCGCCAGCTCCTCGGGCAGCGCGAAGAAGGCGCGGTAGGCGAGGTTGTTGCCGTCGACGAGGAAGAGCTCCGCCTCGCGCGCAGGGCCGTCGTCGAGCTGCAGCTCGGCGCCCGTCAGGGTCTTCGGGCTCACAGGGCCGAGGGTATCGTCCGGCGCCGATGGCCCTCGAGCTCGTCCCGTTCTCGGAGGACCACCTCGACGCGCGTCCCGCCTGCTGGCCGACGTGCACGCGCGGCACCGCGACGTCGAGCCGCTGCTGCCGGGCGAGGTGGACTACCGCGCGCAGGTGGCGGAGGAGCTCGCGCGCGAGGACGCGAGCGGCGTCGCCGCGCTCCGCGAGGGTCGGCTCGTCGGCTACCTCCTGGGTGCGCCCGCAGCGAACGACAACCGCGGCGGCCGCCGGATCTTCAGCGGCCTCGCCGGCCACGCGACGGTCGAGCCGGAGCTCGCTCGCGACCTGTTCGCCGCGGCGGCCGAGCGCTGGCACGAGGAGGGGCACACGCCGCTTCGCCGTGGTCGCCCCGGCGCTACGACGCCGCGCTCGTCGACGCCTGGTTCCGGGTCGGCTTCGGCCTCCAGTTCGCCTACGCCGTGCGCGAGTCGGAGGCCGTGCCGCCGGTGGATGCGGGCGTGACGATCCGGCCCGGGCACGAAGGCCGACCTCGCCCACTTCGCCCGCCTCGACCGCGAGCTGTGGGTCCACCAGGTGGGGTCGCCGAGCTTCTCCGGCCAGGACGTGGATCCCGCTCGAGACGTTCGAGGCCGAGTGGGCGGAGGACACCTTCGACACCCCCGACACGCTCTGGCCGTTCGTCGCCGAGCGGGACGGCGAGGTCGTCGGCGAGCTGCTCCTCTACCGCCGTCCGACCGGCGACCTCCGCGTGCCGGAGGCGAACGTCGACCTCTCGCAGGCCGCCACCGATCCCGCCGTCCGCGGCTCCGGCGTCGGCCTCGCGCTCGCCGCGCACGTCCTCACGTGGGCGCACGAGCACGGGTTCCGCTCCGTCACGGCGGACTGGCGCAGCGTGAACCTCCTCGCCTCCCGCTTCTGGCCGCGCCGCGGCTGGCGGCCGACGCACCTGCGGCTGTACCGCGCGATCCCGTGAGGGTGCCGCTGCTCGCGGGCACGCGCGTCGTGCTCGCGGACGCACCGGACGACGCGACGATCCTCCGGCCGCCGGCGCCCGGCGAGCCCCTCGGCGACGTGGGCGCCGCCGTCCGTGACGCGCTCCGCTTCCCGCTCGCCGGGCCGGCGCTCGCGGACGCCGTGACGAAGGGAGGCCACGCCACCGTCGTCGTCGAGTCTCCGGCGCTGCCCATCCCCGGCGCCGCCTTCGACCCGCGCGAGGAGGCGGTCGCCGCGGCGGTCGCGGAGCTCGAGGCGGTCGGCGTCCCGGCGCGCAACCAGACCGTGCTCGTCGCCGCGGGGCTGGCGCGTCGGCCGCTCGGCCGCGAGCTCCAGGCGCTCTTCTCGTTCGACTTCGCCCGCCGCTTCCGCGGCCGCGTCGAGGTGCACGACGTCGAGGCCGACGACCTCGTCGAGCTCGGAACGGACGGGAACGTCCCGCTCCGCGTCCACCCCGCGCTCGTCGAGACCGACCTCGTGCTGACCGTCGGCGCGGCGGAGAGCGTCCTGCACGGCGGGCCGGCGTCCCTCGTCGCCGCGTCGTGCTCGGAGGCGCTGCGGGCCGCGCAGGCGTACTCGCTCCTCGAGACGGGCGCGTCGCGCGGCTGGCGGGCCGGCGTCGCGCTCGAGCGCGCGCTGGCCGACCGCGCGCCGGTGCTCGGCGTCTCGCTCGCGCTCAACCACCCGCGGCTCGGCGCCCTGCCGGACTACCCCTACGACCCGGACGCGCTCGACCGGCTCGCCCGCTCGCCGCTCCGCGCGCTCTACGGCGCGCTGCCGCGCGTGCTCCGCGAGCGCGTGCTCCACTCCCTCCGCGCCGAGCTGACCGCGGCCGCGGCGTTCGCAGGCCCGCCCTCGGTCGCGCACGCGGAGGCGCTGCTCCGGTCGATCGAGGCGCGCGCGGCCTTCCTGCCACAGCGGCTCGACACGCTGGTCGTGCCCGTGCCGGCGACGACGCCGACCCTCCCGCGCGAGGCACCGAACCCGCTCCAGGCCGCGAACCTCGCGCTGGGGCTCGCGCTGCGGCTCTGGCGTGACGACTTCCCGGTCGTGGACGGCGGCACGGTCGTCCTCGTCAACCGCTTCCAGCGCCGGTTCGCGCACCCGACCCAGTCGCCGTACCGCGGGTTCTTCGCCGCCACGCGCACCGGCCGCGACCCGGACGAGCTGGCGGCCGCCGCCCACGCCGCGGTCGCCGACCCACGGGCGATCGAGGCCTACCGCGCCGGCCGCGCGTGCCATCCGCTGCTCCCGTTCGCGGAATGGGACGCATGCCAGCCGGCGCTCGGGCGCCTCGGGTCGGTCCTCGTGGCCGAGTGCCGCGACGCGACGGCCGCGCGCCAGCTCGGATTCGTCCCGGTGCACAGCCTCACGGCCGCGATGCAGATGGGCCACGCCCGCGCGGGCGACGACGCGAGCCTCGGCCTCCTCCTCTCGCCGCCGTACTTCCCGCTCGTCGTCGGCCAGGGCACGTGACGACGACTCGTACGGATCGAAAGCGACAAAGCAACAAGACTGTTACTAGGTCGCTTTGAAGACGTATTCACGGTCCCGGAGCGATCGGACGGGCGGGATCGCCGCGTGCCCCGTCCAGGGGCACAGCGCATCCCGCCCGTCACGACACGCCACGTCCATCGAGAGCAGGATCCTGGCCGGAGCGCCCGCACCGCAGGTGCGCGCGCGCAGGCCACAGAGACCACGCCCAACCACGTCCTGCCGTGAGCAGCAGCTCCCGCGGCCGGAGGGCGGTTCATCCGCCCGGGAGGCCACACCCCGGTCCGAATCAGCCACTCAGGAGAAGGAGGGGGCTCGTGGGGGAACCATGGGTTCCCCTACGTTTCTCCGAGGTACGCCTTCCGGACCTGCTCGTTCTCCGCGAGCTTGTCCGCGTCGTCGGCGAGCGCGATCTCGCCCGTCTCCATCACGTAGCCGCGATCGGCGGCGTCGAGCGCCATGAGCGCGTTCTGCTCGACGAGGAGCACCGTCGTCCCCTGCCGGTTGATCTCCGCCACGATCTCGAAGATCCGCTCCACGAAGATCGGCGCGAGCCCCATCGACGGCTCGTCGAGGAGCAGCAGCTTCGGGTGCGCCATCAGCGCCCGGCCCATCGCGCACATCTGCTGCTCGCCGCCGGACATCGTCCCGGCCTTCTGGCTCCGCCGCTCCGCGAGCCGCGGGAAGAGCGTGAAGACGCGCTCGAGGTCCTCGCGGAACGTGGAGCGGTCCTCCTTCTGGAACGCCCCCATCTCGAGGTTCTCCATCACCGACATGCGCGGGAAGAGCCGCCGGCCCTCCGGCGAGTGCGCGATGCCGCGCTTCACGACCTCGTGCGGCGCGAGCTTGGTGATGTCCTTGCCCAGGTACTCGATGCGGCCCTCGCGCGGGTGCACGAGCCCGTTGATCGACCGCAGCGTCGTCGACTTGCCGGCGCCGTTCGCGCCGATGAGGGTCACGACCTCGCCCTTTCGCACCTCCAGCGAGATGCCCTTGAGCGCGTGGATCGAGCCGTAGTAGCTGTGGATGTCGTCGACGCGCAGGACGACCTCGGCGTCGTCCGCCGGCCGCTCCCGCGGCGCCTCGGTCTCGGCGAGCGTCTCGGTCACGCCGTCGCCGCCTTTCCGAGGTACGCCTCGATCACCCGCTCGTCGCTGCTGCACCTCATGCGGCGTCCCCTCGGCGATCTTCTCGCCGTAGTCGAGCACGGTGACGCGGTCGGAGATGCCCATCACGACCTTCATGTCGTGCTCGATCATCAGGATCGTCAGCCCGCGGTCCTCGCGCAGCTTGTGCACGAAGTCGGTGAAGGCCGCCGTCTCCTGCGGGTTCATCCCGGCCGTCGGCTCGTCGAGGAGCAGCAGCTTCGGCTCGGTCGCGAGCGCCCGCGCGACCTCGAGCCGCCGCTGGTCGCCGTAGGCGAGATTCCGCGCGAGCTCGTCGTACTGGCCGCGCAGGCCGCTGAAGCGCAGCAGCTCCCGCGCGCCGCTCCTCGGCCTCGCGCTCCTCGCGGCGCTGCCGGCGGGTGCCGAAGATCGACGCCAGGATCCCGGACTTGAGCCGCGCGTGCATGCCGACGAGCACGTTCTCGAGCGACGTCATGTGCTGGAACAGCCGGATGTTCTGGAACGTGCGGCCGATCCCCCGCTCGGTGATCGCGTGCGGCGGCTTCGCGGTCACGTCCTCGCCGTTGAACACGATCGTCCCGCCCGTCGGCTTGTAGACGCCGGTGAGCATGTTGAAGAACGTCGTCTTGCCGGCGCCGTTCGGCCCGATGAGCGACACGATCGCCCGCTCCGGGATCGTGAAGTCGACGTCGTTGACGGCGACGAGACCGCCGAACTCCTTCCGGACGGCGGTGGCGACGAGGAGGTCAGTCATCGGTCCGGTCGCGGTCGGTGTCCGAGCCCTCGAGCGTGACGTCGTAGAGCGGCGTGTCGTGGACGCCGAGCTCGATCTCGCGTTTGTGCCTGCGCTCCGAGATGAGCCCGGTCGGCCGGAACAGCATCATCAGCACGATGATCAGGCCGTAGATCCCGAACTGGTACTTCGGCACGTCCTCGAGCCCCACCTTCGTCCCGATCGTCGCCAGCCCCTCGACGTTGAGCCAGCCGAGGATCATGCCGCCGAGGATCACTCCCCAGACCGAGCCCATCCCGCCGAGGATCACCATGCAGAGCAGGAAGATGGAGATGTTGAAGTAGAAGTCCGCCGGGAAGGCGCCCGACTTGAAGCTCGCGTAGAACGCGCCCGGCGACGCCGCCGAAGAAGGCGCCGATCGCGTACGACCAGGTCTTCGTCCGCATCAGCGGCACGCCCATCGCGGCGGCCGCGGTCTCGTCCTCGCGGATCGCGATCCAGGCGCGCCCGAGGCGCGAGTCGCGCAGGCGCACGGACACGATGACGGTGATCAGCAGGAGGACGAGGATCGTCCAGTAGAACCACTGCACGCGGTTCGTCACCTGCTGGTAGGTCACGGGCAGCCCGAGCGCGGAGTTCAGCGCCACGCCGAACCCCGGCGAGTCGATCGGGCTGATCCCGAAGGTCCCGTGGGTGAGGTCGAAGCCGAAGAAGTTGTCGCCGTTGCGGACGAACTGCGGGATGATCTCGCCGAAGCCGAGCGTCACGATCGCCAGGTAGTCCCCGCGCAGTCGGAGCGTCGGCAGGCCGATGAGGATCCCCACCAGCAAGGTGAAGATCCCGGCGATCAGCAGCACGAGCCAGAACGAGATGTGGATCCCGGGGAACTCCGGGTTGATCCCGACCGAGCCGAAGTGGAACGTCACCTGGTCGAACTGGAGCGAGGCGAACCAGGCTGCGACGTAGGCGCCGGCGGCGTAGAAGGCGACGTAGCCGAGGTCGAGGAGGCCCGCGTAGCCGACCACGATGTTCAGGCCGACGGCCATCATCGTGAAGACGATCATCACGACCATCGAGTCGACGGACGGGATGAAGTCGCCGAGGGCGGGCAGGTCGCGCAGCGTGCTCTGGTACTCCGGGTAGAAGAACGCGAGCACGACGACGACCAGCACCAGCCAGTAGTTGCGCGCGACGCCCTGCAACCAGTCGCCGCGCTGCCCGTTCCTCCCGGCCGTCGCGGTCGTCATGCGCCCTCCGGCGTCCGCTCGCCGAGGAGACCTTCGGGCCGGAAGACGAGGATCGCGATCAGGATCCCGAACACGATCGATCGGGTCCAGTCGGAGCCGGGCGTGAACCACTGCAGCCCTTCGTTGAACGCCTGGATGAAGCCGATGATCGCCGCGCCGAGGACCGCGCCGGTGAGGTTGCCGATGCCGCCGAGCACGGCGGCGGTGAAGGCGATCAGGCCGAGCTCGAAGCCGGTGTCGAAGCGCATGTTGAACTGGAGCAGGAACAGCATCCCGCCGACGGCCGCGAGCGAGCCGGCGAGCACGAACGCGACCGAGATCGTCCGGTTGACGTCGATCCCCATCATCGCCGACGCCTCCTGGTCCTGCGCGACGGCGCGCATCCCCTTCCCCTGCCGCGTCTGCCGCACGAACCACGTCAGCACGATGAGCGTCGGGATCGTGATCAGCAGGACGATCGCCTTGTTCCACCCGTAGCTGACGCCTCCGACCTCGAAGACCGGCGTGCGCGGGAGCAGCTCGCTCGCGCTGACGAAGCCGACGCCGTAGAAGTAGAGACTGACGTTCTGGACGATGAAGGAGACGCCGACGGCGGTGATCAGCGGCGCGAGCCGTGGCGCACGGCGCAGCGGGCGGTACGCGATGCGCTCGATCATCGCGTTGATGAACGCGAACAACGGCATCACCAGCATCAGCGCGGCGAAGATCGCGAGGATCGACACCGGCGTCGAGGAGGCGCCGCTGACGTCGAAGATGGTGAAGAGCACCGTCCAGGCGACGAGCCCCGAGAGCGCGAAGATGTCGCCGTGGGCGAAGTTGATCAGCTGGAGGATGCCGTAGACGATCGTGTAGCCGAGCGCGACGAGACCGTAGACGGCGCCGTTCGTGAGGCCGATGAAGAAGACGTTGGTGAAGGAGGTCGGTTCCTGGACGAAGTTCCCGATCAGCCAGATCACGACCAGCCCGACGAGCCCCAGCCCGATCGCCGAGAGGACGCTCGGCCGACGGCCGCCGAAGGCGCCGAGCGGCCCCGGTGGCTTCCCTGGCGCCTGCGCTTCGATGGCCGCTCCTCCCCGTCGTGGTGAACGAGCGGGGGGAGGGCCTCGGCCCTCCCCCCGGTTGCTGCGTCGCGTCTAGCGGCTAGTTCCCCAGCGCCGCGTCGACAGTCTCCTGCTTGGGCGAGAGCGTCGTCTCGGTCTCGAGCTGCTCCTCCGCCCGGTAGATCGTGAAGCCGACGACGCCGCCGCTTCCCTGCTCCGGGTCGCCGTTCTCGCCGATCTGGAAGTCGCCGAGGATCCCACCCGTGACCTGGGTGTTGAAGAGCTCCTCGGTGATCTTCGCGCGGTCGGCCCCGCCGGCCCGCTCGATCGCCGCGAGGAGCACCTGCGCCGCCTGGGCGCCGTAGGCCGCGTACGGGTCGACCGGCTCGTCGCCGAGCTCCTTGCTGAACGCGTCGATGAAGGTCTTCCCCTCACCCGTCAGGTCCTCGGTCGGCACGCCGGCGATCGAGAGGAACATGCCGCGCGCGTTGTCCACGCCCGACTCGTCGATCGTCGACTGCTGCGTGAAGCCGTCCGGCGCGAGCAGCTTGACCGCGCCGTCGTTCGGGCCGAGGACGGCGACCTTGTCCTTGATCACCTGCGCGCCGTTCTCGTCGACCAGGCCGCCGAGGAAGAGCGCGTCCGCGCCGCTCGACTTGACCTGCTGCATGAGCGCCTCGTAGCTCGACGCCTTCGGGTCCCACGCCGCGAAGCCGGCGACCTTGATCCCGATGCTCTCGGCGGCGTTGCGGAAGTTCGTCGCGACGCCGAGGCCGTAGGCCTCCTTGTCGTTGAGGATGAAGACGTTCTTGATGCCCTGCTGCGTCCGCGAACTCGGCCACGGCCGCGCCCTGGAAGGCGTCGTTCGCCACCACGCGGACGTAGTTGCGCGTTCCCGACGGGTAGTACTTGTCCGGCTCGCTGTCGTCGCAGCCGGGCCCACCCTCGGTGAGGCAGACGTACGTGTTCGCCGGCGAGACCATCCCGAGCGGCCCGCTCGGTGCCTGATTCAGCACCGGGATCTCGATCCCGGCACAGCCCGAGTTGAAGGTGCCGATGACGCCGATCACGGCCTGGTTGCTCGCGTAGGCCTGCGCGTTGGTGGAGCACTTGCCGGAGTCCCACTTGCCGGCCTGGGCGGTCGCGTCGTCGCAGACCTGGTAGCCGATGTTGAGGTCGCCGGCCTTCCACCCCGCCTGGTCGAGCACGTAGCGGATCGCCTTGGTCATCTGCACCGTCTGGGTGCGTGAAGAGCCCTGCATCGGCAGGTCGGAGACGATGATCGCGTCCGGATCGCCTTCGCCCTCGTATTCGATGCCCGTGCACGAGGACGCCGGCAGTGCCTCGACGTTCCCGCCCCCACCTGCTGCGGCGCCCGTATCCCCGCCGCCCGAGCCTTCGTCGTCGTCGCCGCCGCAACCTGCCGCGACGAGTGCCAGCGACGCCACGAGGAGCGCCAGCAAGCTGAAAAGTCCGCGATTCTTCAAAGTGAAGCCCTCCTGAGCCTGATGCCGATGTGCCGCCGAGAAACCGCGCTGCCCGGCACGGTTTTTCACCGCGTGGGCGAGCAGTATGGGTGCGATGGTTCCGCATTTCAACTTGGACCCGACGCGGCCTCCGCCGCGTCGATTAGCGAGCGGCGTTAATCGCACGTGAACGTTCGCTCAGCCGAAGAAGGCGCGGGCGACGTCGTACCAGGCGCTCGGGACCGTCTTCAGCTCCGCCGTCGCGTCCGCGAGCGACACGGACTCGATCGTGTCGCCATGGAGCGCCGCCATCTGCCCGAACTCGCCCCGCGAGCACGAGGTCGGCCGCCTTGAGGCCGTAGCGGGTCGCGAGCACGCGGTCGCGCGGCGTCGGCGTGCCGCCGCGCTGCACGTGCCCGAGCACCGTGACCCGGGTCTCGAACCCCGTGCGCTCCTCGATCTCGCGCGCGACCAGGTCGCCGACGCCGCCCAGTCGAACGTGGCCGAACTGGTCCGTCGCCGGCGCTTCCTGCGCGACGAGGCGTGACTCGCCCGAGCGGTAGGTCAGCTCGTAGCCCTCGCTCACGACCACGATCGAGAAGTCCTTGCCGCCGCGGTGCCGCTGCTCGATCACATCGCACGCGTCCTCGACGGTGAGTGGCTGTTCGGGGATCAGGATCACGTCCGCCCCGCCGGCGATGCCGCTGTGGACGGCGATCCAGCCGGTGTGGCGGCCCATGACCTCGACGACCATCACGCGGTTGTGCGACTCGGCCGTCGTGTGGAGGCGGTCGACGGCCTCGGTGGCGATCGTGACGGCCGTGTCGAAGCCGAAGGTGTAGTCGGTCGCGTTGAGATCGTTGTCGATCGTCTTCGGGACGCCGACGACGGGGAAGTCCTGCTCGCGGTAGAGGCGCGCAGCGACCCCGAGCGTGTCCTCGCCGCCGATCGCAACGAGCGCGTCGAGACCCTGCCGGCCGAAGTTGCGCAGCACCTTCTCCACGCCGCCGTCGACCTTGTACGGGTTCGTCCGCGAGGTGCCGATGATGGTGCCGCCGCGCGGGCAGGATCCCCGAGACCTCGCGGAGCCCCAGCGCGTGGAAGCGGCCGTCGACGAGCCCGCGCCAGCCCTGCTCGACCGCGGTGACCTCCCAGCCCTCGTCGACGAGCCGGTGCACGACTGCGCGGATGACCGCGTTCAGCCCGGGGCAGTCGCCCCCGCCGGTGAGGATTCCCGCCTGGCTCGCCACGGCGGGAGTCTGCCAAAGGCATGTTCGTGGACGGCGACGCGGCGGCGCGATACCTTCGTCCCAATCGGCGCCCGCCGGCGCGCCGCGACGGGGAGGTGACGGTGGCGCAGCAGATCGAGATCCCGAACGTCGGGTCCACGGCCAAGATCCGGAACATCATCGCCGTGCCCGTCCTGGCCGTCGTCACGCTCGGCATCTACCTCGTTTTCTGGTGGTACTTCATCAACCGCGAGCTCGCCGACCTCGGCCGCTCCCTCGGTAGCAGCGAGCTCGGCGACAGCCCGGCGAAGTCGACGCTCGCGCTGTTCCCGGGCGCACTGCTCGTCGTGCCCGCACTCTGGACGACGGTCACGACCTTCCGGCGGGTGCAGGCCGCGCAGCGTCTCGCCGGCGGCGGCGACCCGATCAACGGCTGGATCGGCCTGATCCTGTACATCGTGTTCTCGCCGGCGTACTACGCGTACATGCAGAGCGGGCTCAATGCCACGTGGCGCGCGGTCTCAGCGCAGCCGGAGGGGCAGGCGGCGATCGCGTAGCGCCGCACGAATCCCGATGCCGAAGGTGGGGATCGAACCCACACGCCCTCTCGGGCACCGGATTTTGAGTCCGGCGCGTCTGCCAGTTCCGCCACTTCGGCTCGCCGCCAAGGGTAGCCCGGTCAGTCGACGAGGAGCAGCGAGTCCGTGGGCGCGTAGTCGTCCGTCAGCGTCGGCACGTCCTCGATGCGGATCTGCTTGTCGTAGCGGTCGCGGATCGGCTTCTCGAGATCCGGAGCGGTCGCGGGCGCGAGCTCGCGCCAGCGCTCGAGCAGGAACTCCTCCGACGGCAGCGCGCCCTCGCTCGCGACGAGCATCAGGTTCCGCAGCTCGGTGAGCCCGCCGCCGTCGCCCTCCTCGATCACCGGGTGGACGGCGACGGTCGGGAACGCCGTGCGATACGTGCGGACGAACGAGCGGAAGAGCCGCGAGCCAGGCCCCTCGACCGAGCCGATGATGTTCGCGACGACCACGCCGCCCGGCGCGAGCCGCTGCCGCACGAGGTCGACGAACTCGGCCGTGGCGAGGTGGAACGGGATCGAGTCCGAGAAGTACGCGTCGAGCGCGATCACGTCGTAGCGCTGCTCGTTCCGCTGCAGGTAGCGGCGGCCGTCCTCGACGGCGACCTTCAGCCGCGGGCTGTCGGGCATCGCGAAGTACTGCCGCGCCACGTCGACGACCACGGGGTCGAGCTCGGCGACCTGGAGGTCGAGCGACGGGAAGTCGCGCCAGATGCGCTTCGGCGCCGACGCGCCGCCGAGGCCGACGAACAGGACGTTGCGCGCGTCGGGGTTGTACGCGAGGCCGAGGTCGAAGTAGTCGGTGTAGTGGAAGCGCGTCTCGAAGGGCCGGCCGATCGTCATCCCGCTCTGGAACGAGTTGTCGAAGCGGAGGTAGCGCGAGCCGGCTCCGTCGTCGACGACCGCGAGGTGGTGGTAGCGCGTGTCCTTCTGGAAGACGACGTCGAAGCCGCCGGCGGCCTGGTCGATGTCGCGGCTCCCCTCGGCCCGCGACCGGTAGACCGGCGACCAGTTCTGCGCCGCGACGCCCTCCAGCCGCTGGCCCTGCT
Organism: uncultured Thermoleophilia bacterium; assembly: GCA_963733995.1. Taxonomy (GTDB): domain Bacteria; phylum Actinomycetota; class Thermoleophilia; order Gaiellales; family Gaiellaceae; genus DATHTC01. Next base: position 196,396 of record CAVTFO010000021.1, on the reverse strand, counting down.
CCGGCGCCATGCTCGCGGTGGCGACGCGCGGCGGCGGCGGTGAATCCCAGCGCCACGGCCGCGACGACCGGGAGCCGCTCGGCGAGGGCGACGAGCACGACCGCCCCGAGGAGCACGGTGGCGGCGGCAGCGAGCAGCTGGCTCACGCCGAGCTCGGGCACGAGCCAGAAGGCGGTGATGAGCGTGCCGGCGATGCTGCCCGCGGTCGAGATCGCGTACAGGCGGCCCGCCGTCCGCCCGGCCGTCTCGACGGAGCGGACGGCGAGGCGGATCGCGATCGGCGAGACGGACGCGAGCACGACGCTCGCGGGGCCGAAGAGGATGATCGCGGTCACGAGCGGGTTGGCGCGCGGGCCCGGATCCCACTCGACGACCCACTCGAGCACCGGCTCGTCGATGATCGGGACGAGCAGCACGAGGAGCGCACCGAGCGTCATCGCGCCGAGCAGCAGCTGCGTCGCCGGGAGGCGGTCGGCGAGCGTACCGCCGAGCCAGTAGCCGACCGAGAGCCCGGCGAGGACGACGCCGATGAGCGCGCCCCAGACGAACAGCGAGTTGCCGAAGTACGGCGCGAGGACGCGGCTCGCCGCGAGCTCCATCCCGAGCAGCACGGCCCCCGAGGTGAAGACGGCGATCCCGATGCGCGAGGGTATGCGTCGCGCGGACGGCCGAGGCCGTCGCGGGTGCGTGGGGAGCAGCAGGCTCGACGGCCATATTCCTCAGGGTATCGACGTCAGGGCTGCGGCTGGAGGTCGCCGGCCAGGCGCGCGACGTCCTCGGCCCGCACGACGACGGCGTCGACGCCCGCGCGCTCGAGCTCGACGATCTCCTCCCGCGTCCGCACGGCGAGGTCCGCGATGGCGAGCTTCCCCGCCGGGACGTCCGGCAGCAGCCCGAGCACGTGCTCGAGCGCCTCGTCCTCGCGTGCCGCGCGGGCGGAGAGCAGCAGGATCTCCGGGTCGAGCCGGTCGAGCGCGAGCCGGAGCTCGTCCTCGTCGGCGACGGCGACAACCCACTCCAGGCCGGCCCGGGCGCCGTCGTCGAAGAGCTCCTCGAACCGGCCGTCGTCGTCGTCCTCGAGCCCCTCGGCGTCGACGACGCACGCATCGGCGCCGTCCGCAGCCTCGATCCGGTCCGACGTCCACAGGATCGGCAGCTCCGTGGCCTCGCGCAGTGCGGCGGGCGCGCCCGTGACGACGATGCCCTCGGCACCGGCCTCCTCCGCGGCACGCGCGGCGGACGGGTCGTCCACGACGGCGAGGAGCGAGATCCCGTCGCCCTCGGAGATGGCCTGACTGAGACGGCGTCCCGCTCTCACGTCGGCCAATCGTAACGGCGCGTCCGGTAGCGTCAGCGCCGCGTGCGCCGCACCCTCGTCCTCGTGGCTGCTGCGGTCGTCATCGCCGTCCCGGCGGCCGGCGCGGCGTCGATCGACGGAACCGCACGCGCCGACAGGCTCCTCGGGACCGCCCGGGCCGACCGGATCGACGGGCGGGCGGGCGCCGACCGGGTGCTCGGGCGCGGCGGCGCCGACGTGCTCGTCGGCGGAGCCGGACCGGATCGGGTCGAGGGCGGCGCGGGCGCCGACCGGCTCGCGCTCGAGCAGGACGGGAGCCGCGACCGCGCCTCGTGCGGCCCGGGCCGCGACCTCGTCGCCGCCGACCGGACTGACGCCGTGGCGGCGGACTGCGAGGTCGTCACCGTCCCGATCTCGAGCGACCCGTACCGCACGCAGACCGGGCAGCACCGCACGCAGGTCGAGCCGGACTCGCTCGCGCACGGCTCGACGGTGGTCGCCGCGTTCCAGTCGGGCCGGTACTTCGAGGGCGGCGCGGCCAACATCGGCGTCTCGACCTCGACCGACGCGGGCCGCACGTGGCGGCCCGCGTTCCTGCCGGGGCTGACGGTCTACGGCACGCCCGCGGGCGTCCATCCGTCGGTGAGCGACCCTGTGGTGGCCTACGACGACGCGAGCGGCCGCTGGCTGGTCGGCTCGCTCGGCGTCTCGCCCGGGCTCACCGAGCTGCTCATCTCGCACTCGCGCGACGGGGTCACGCTGGGAGGCGCCGGTCGCCGCGGCGCGTACGGTCGGCGGCGGGCTCGCGTACGACAAGGAGTGGCTCGTCTGCGACTCGTGGCCGGCGAGCCGGTTCCGTGGCCGCTGCTACCTCGGGTACACGGACGTGCGGCGCGACGTGCTCGCCGTGCAGACGAGCCCGGACGGCGGCGACACCTGGCTCCCGGCGGTGACGGCGGGCGAGGGTGTGTTCGCGATGCCGGCGGTGCAGCCGGACGGGACGCTGGTGCTGGTCTTCCTCGGAGGCGGCGAGACCGCGACGCTCGTCGCAGCGGTCTCCCGGGACGGCGGGGCCTCCTTCGGCCCGTCCGCGCGAATCGCGGAGCTGCGCGACGCGGACGTCGGCCGGCTCCGCGCCCCGCCGGTGCCCTCCGCGGAGGTGGCGGCGGACGGGCGCGTCGTCGTCGTGTGGCACGACGCGGCGTTTCGGTCGAGCACGGACATCGTGCTCTCGTCGTCGCTCGACGGCGTCGCATGGACAGCGCCCGCGCGCGTGCCGGCCGTGCCCGCAGCCGGCGGCGTCGAGGCGTTCGTGCCGGGCGTCGGCGTCGACCCGGCGAGCGCCGGCGAGTCCACTCGGATCGCTGTCGTCCTCTACGGCTACGCGGAGGGCGTGGGCGTCGACGCGTGGCTCGTGCGGAGCGCGACCGCCGGTGCCCGCTGGTCGGCCCCGCAGCGGCTGACGCCGCGCTCGATGCCCCTGTCGTGGATCGCGCGGACGCGGTCGGGCGTGATGCTCGCCGACTACCTGTCCGTCTCGTGGGCGGACGGGCGTCCCGTGCCCGTCATCTCGCTCGCGTCACCCACGGTCGGAGCCGGCGACCGGCGCTTCCGGCAGGCGATCGCGACGACGATCCGCGGCACCTGAGCAGCCGGCACGAACTCGACACGAAGCCGTGACGGACCCGCGCGTGTTTCGCTCGATAGGCTCGCGCTCAGGCAGGAGGGCGGGTCGGGGCCCCGGGTATCACGCGTGTACCTGGTCCTACTGCCCGATCGGGTGCCAGACCGTCTTGAGCTCGAGGAAGGACGCGACCTCCCACGGGCTCTGGACGTCGGCCCGGCCCTTGACCACGCGCTTCACGTTCTCCGCCGCGAGCCGTTCGAGCTCCGGCGCCAGCCCGTCCGCGCCGGCGAGGTCGAGCGCGTTCACGTCCATGTGCGACGCGAGCACCGGCGCCAGCTCGCCGCGCCGCCCGGTGAGCAGGTTGACGACGCCGCCGGGCACGTCGGAGGTCGCCACCACCTCGGCGAGCTCGACGGCCGCGAGCGGCTGCGACTCGGAGGCGACGACGACGGCCGCGTTCCCGCCGACGAGCACCGGCGCGAGCCGCGTCACCAGCCCGAGCAGGGCGGGCTCCTCCGGCGCGAGGACGCCGACCACGCCCGTCGGCTCCGGCACCGTGAAGTTGAAGTACGGCCCCGCCACCGGGTTCGACGAGCCGAGCACCTGCGCCAGCTTGTCCGACCAGCCCGCGTACCAGACGACGCGGTCGATCGCCGCCTCCACCTCCTCGCGGCCGGAGCACAGCTCCGCGAGTTCGGCGGCGCGCGCCTCCATCATCTCCGCGACGCGGTAGAGCACCTGCCCGCGGTTGTAGGCCGTCATCCCCGCCCACCCGGCCGCGGCGCCGCGCGCCGCCTTCACCGCGTCGCGCACGTCCTTCCGCGAGGCGAGCGCGACGTTCTGCCCCTGCGCCTCGTACGTGCGGCCCGACTCCGAGCGCGGGAACTTCCCGCCGATGAACAGCTTGTACGTCTTCTTGACCGGGAGGCGGTCGCTCATCTCACTCCTCGAACGCCAGGTACGGCTCGAGCCCGTGCAGGCCGCCCTCGCGACCGAACCCGGATTCCTTGTAGCCGCCGAACGGCGAGGTCGGATCGAAGCGGTTGTACGTGTTCGCCCACACGACGCCGGCGCGGAGCCGCTGCGCCATCCAGAGGATCCGCGAGCCCTTCTCCGTCCACACGCCGGCCGAGAGCCCGTACGGCGTGTTGTTCGCCTTCTCCAGGGCCTCCTCGGGCGTGCGGAACGTCAGCACCGAGAGCACCGGCCCGAAGATCTCCTCCTGCGCGATCCGGTAGCTCTGGGCGACGTTCGTGAACACCGTCGGCACGAACCAGTAGCCCTTCTCCGGGAGCCGGCACGGCGGCTGGTAGACCTCGGCGCCCTCCTCCTTGCCGCTCTCGACGAGCTCCTCGATCTTCTCGAGCTGCATCCGCGAGTTGATCGCGCCGACGTCCGTGTTCTTGTCGAGCGGGTCGCCGACGCGCAGCGTCGCCATGCGGCGCTTGAGCTTCGCGACGGTCTGCTCGGAGATCGACTCCTGCACGAACAGGCGCGAGCCGGCGCAGCAGACGTGGCCCTGGTTGAAGTAGATCCCGTTGACGATGCCCTCGACCGCCTGGTCGAGCGCGGCGTCGTCGAAGATGATGTTCGCGGCCTTGCCGCCGAGCTCGAGCGTCAGCTTCGTGCCGGTGCCGGCGAGCTCGCGCTGGATCGCCTTGCCGACCTCCGTCGAGCCCGTGAAGGCGATCTTGTCGACGCCCTCGTGCTTCACGAGCGCGGCCCCGGTGCGGCCGTCGCCCGTGACGATGTTGACGACTCCCGGCGGCAGCTCGGCCTGGCGGAGGACGTCGCAGAAGAGGAGCGCCGTCAGCGGCGTCGTCTCGGCCGGCTTGAGCACGACCGTGTTCCCGGCCGCGAGCGCCGGCGCGACCTTCCACGCGAGCATCAGCAGCGGGAAGTTCCACGGGATGATCTGACCGGCGACGCCGAGCGGACGCGGACGGCGGTTCGGGAACGCGTACTCGAGCTTGTCGGCCCAGCCCGCGTAGTAGAAGAAGTGCGCCGCGGCGAGCGGAAGGTCGACGTCGCGCGACTCCTTGATCGGCTTGCCGCCGTTCATCGACTCGAGCACGGCGAACTCGCGCGAGCGCTCCTGCAGGATGCGCGCGATCCGGTAGAGGTACTTCGCGCGCTCGGAGCCCGGCAGCGACGACCACCCGTTCTCGAACGCGCGCCCGCGCGGCGTCGACGGCGGCGCCGACCTCCTCCGGCCCCGCCTGCGAGACCTCCGCGAGCGGCTCCTCGGTGGCCGGGGACAGCGTCGCGTACGTCTCCGCGGTCTCGAGCCACTCGCCGCCGACGAAGATGCCGTACCGGTCCTGCAGCCGGACGATGTCGGACGACTCGGGAGCCGGCGCGTAGGTCCAGTCGGTCGGAACGGGGGCGCGGTCCTGGCGCTTCTCGACGTCGCTCATCAGTCGATCGTGAAGTAGTCGAGGGACTGGTACGCGCCGGTCTTCTGCTTGCGGATCTGCATCAGCACGTCGTTCAGGAGCGACGAGGCGCCGAAGCGGTGCAGGTCGGGCGTGAGCCAGTCCGGGCCGAGCGTCTCGTGGACGAGCACGAGGTGCTGGATCGCCTGCTTCGCGGCGCGGATGCCGCCCGCGGGCTTGAAGCCGACGATCCGGCCGGTCTCGTCGTGGACGTCGCGGATCGCCTCGAGCATGACGAGCGACACGGGGAGCGTCGCGGCCGGGCTCACCTTGCCGGTCGAGGTCTTGATGAAGTCCGCGCCCGCGGCCATCGCGAGCAGCGAGGCGCGGCGCACGTTGTCGTAGGTGCCGAGCTCGCCGGTCTCGAGGATCACCTTGAGGTGCGCCTCGCCGCAGGCCTCCTTCACCTTGACGATCTCGTCGTAGACCTTCGCGTAGCGGCCCGAGAGGAACGCGCCGCGGTCGATCACCATGTCGATCTCGTCCGCGCCGAGCTCGACGGCGTCGCGCACGTCGCGGAGCTTCACGTCGAGCGGCGCCTGCCCGGACGGGAAGTACGTCGAGACCGCAGCGACCTTGACCCCGGTGCCGGCCAGCCGCTCCTTCGCCACGGGGACGAGGTTCGGGTACACGCAGACGGCGGCGACCGAGGGAATCGTGCGGTCGACCGGGTCGGGCCGCACCGCCTTCGAGCACAGGGCGGCGACCTTGCCGGGCGTGTCGGCGCCCTCGAGCGTCGTCAGGTCCATCATCCGGACGGCCGTCTCGAGCGCCCAGAGCTTGGCCTCCTTCTTGATCGACCGCTTCGCGAGCGAGGCCGCCCGCTCCTCGACGGCGACCTGGTCGATCGAGCCGATGCGCGGGAGCCGGGGCTCCAGCGGAAGCTCGAACCCACGCGGCAGTGCCGGGGCCTGCGCCATGCGGTGAGTGTAGCCCCGTACCTCTGCGCGACTTCCGATCGCCGGCCTCGTCAGAGCCCCATGCGCTCGAGGAAGCGTTCCTCGCGGCGCCAGCGCGGGCGCACCTTGACGTGCAGCTCGAGGAAGACCGGATGCCCGAGCAGCGCCTCGACCTCGGGCCGCGCCCGCGTGCCGATCTCGCGCACCATCGCCCCGCCCTTGCCGACCAGGATCTGCTTCTGCGACTCCGTCTCGACGAAGATCGTCGCCCGCACGACCTTCTCCCCCAGCTCCTCGACCTCGACCGTGAGCGCGTGCGGCACCTCCTCGCGCGTCAGGTGCAGCGCCTTCTCGCGGACGAGCTCGGCCACCTGCTCCTCGGGGCCGAGGTCGGTGCGCTGGTCGACGGGGAAGTAGCGCGGGCCCTCGGGCAGGAGCTCGACCAGCTCGTCGCGCAGCTCCCCCACGCCGTCGCCGGTCTTCGCCGAGACGGGATGGAGCGCGTGGAAGTCGCCGAGCTGCGCCGCCGTCTGCATCTGCTGCGCGATGTGCCCCGGCTTGCAGCCGGTCGACCTTGTTCAGCGCGATCACGACCGGGACGCCGAGCCCGAACACCTTCTTGGCGACGAAGCGGTCGCCGGCGCCGATCCGCTCGCGCGCGTCGAGCACGAACAGCACGCCCTCGACGTCCTCGAAGGACGAGTCGACGGTGCGCTGCATGTGCTCGGTGAGCGGGTCGCGCGGCCGCTGGAAGCCGGGGAGGTCGGCGAGCACGAGCTGGTAGTCGTCGCCGTTCGCGATCCCGAAGATCCGCCGCCGCGTCGTCTGCGGCTTGTCCGAGACGATCGCGACCTTGCCGCCGCAGAGCGCGTTCACGAGCGTCGACTTGCCGACGTTCGGGCCGCCCGGCGACCGCGACGAAGCCCGACGTCAGCCCGGCAGGTTCCACGTGTCCGGGAGGAGCTCGGCGGGCGTGTACTCGGCGATCGAGCCGTCCTCGCGCCGGAAGGCCACCCGGTCGACGCGGAACTCGTGCAGCCACTGCCGGCAGCCGCCGCACGGGGACGCGGTGATCCCGACGGCCTCGACGTCGCCGGGGCGGAAGCCCTCGACGACGGCGCGCGACAGCGCCGTCCGCTCCGCGCAGACGCCGAGCGGGTAGGCGGCGTTCTCGACGTTCACGCCCTCGATGATCGTGCCGTCGCGGGTGAGGACGACGGCGCCGACGAGGTAGTTCGAGTACGGCGCGTAGGCGCGCTGCGCCGCCGACTCGGCGCGCTCGACGAGCTCTTCCCCGGTCACACCGGGATCCTGCCGGAGCCGTAGACGAAGCTGCCGCCCGAGCTCGTGCGCAGGTCGACCTCCCAGCCGAGCGGCCCGAGCCGCGCGGCGAGGCCGTCCGGCGACCAGCGCCGCTTCACGATCTCGAACTCGCGGCCGTCGGCCAGGCGCCGCACCTCCCGCTCGCCGGCGCTCTCCCACAGGTGCGCGGGGTCGCCGGCAGCGCTGTCCACGAGGAAGAACCGGTCCGACGCGCGCCGGACCGTGTCCCAGAAGCGCTCGAACCGCGCCTCGGGCACGTGCGAGAGCCAGAAGCCGAAGACGCAGAGGTCGAAGCGCTCGTCCGGGCTCCCACGCGAACAGGTCGGCGACGCGGTACTCGGCGCGGCCGCCGGTGCGCTCGCGGTTGATGGCGAGCGTCTCGGCGCTCGCGTCGAGGGCGAGCACGCGCGTCGCGCCCTCGACGAGGTGGCGCGTCCAGAGGCCGGTGCCCGCGGCGAGCTCGACGACGCTGCCGAACGGCCGCAGCGCGTCGAGCGCCGCCTCGACCTCGGCCGCCTCGGCTGCCCAGCGCGCGTTGCCCTCCTCGCCGAGGTCGTAGCGGCCGCGGCGGAACCACCAGTCGTCGTACTCGGGCGCCCGCGCGGCGTAGTAGGCCCTCATCTCGCCGAGCACGTCGCTCACGCGAACACCTGGATGACGACGAGGGCGGTCAGCGAGCCGAGGATCGCGCCCAGAAGACCTCGAGCGGCGAGTGGATGCCCGACTCGACGCGCGTCTGCGCCACGAGCAACGCGAGCACGAACGCGACGGACGAGACGAGGAACTGCTGCTCGTCCACGAGCAGCGTGATCGCCATCCAGCCCGCGAACGCGAGCGCGGCGTGCCCGGACGGGAAGCCGCCGCGGAGCGGCGTGCCGCTGCGGTGATCGCCTTCGCCCCGATCACGGCGATCGTCGTCAGCACGAGCACCACGAGCGTGAGCTCCGCCGGCGCGTCCGACAGCCGCTCGAGCAGGCGCGAGCTGCGGTCGGCGAGGCGCTCCGAGAAGATCAGGTAGCCGACGGCGACCGCGGTGACGGTCGCGATGAGAACGGCGCCCGCGGCGATGTCCTTCGCGAGCTTCGCGTTCGGGTCGAAGGACGTCGTCGAGACTTCGACCGCGCCCTCGATCGCGGTGTTGATCATCTCCGCGAACATCACGAACGCGATCGCGAGCAGCAGCGCGATCAGCTCCATCCGCGTCACGCCGATCGCGACCGCGGCGATGAGCACGCCGGCCGCGACCATGAAGTGGATCCGCATGTTCCGCTGCGTGCGGAGCACGTGGATGATCCCCTCGAAGGCGTAGTTGAACGAGTCGATCAGGCTCGGCGCGCGGCCCGGGCCTGGCGCAGCGGGCGGACGGCCATCAGCGCAGCGCCTCCTCGCGCGCCTCCATCTCGGGGCCGTGGTCGTAGCCGAGCAGGTGCAGGACGCCGTGCACGATCGGCGCGCGCCAGTCGTCGCCCACGACCTGCGGGCAGACGACGAGGTCGCCGAGCTGCCGTGGGAGACCGGTCGGCACGTCCTCGCGGCCGTCGAGGGGGAACGAGAGCACGTCGGTTGCTTCGTCGACGCCGAGGTGCTCGCGCTTGAGCGCGCGGCTCTCCTCCGGGCCCACGAACGCGATGCCCGAGCTCGCCGTCGTCGATCCCCTCAGCCTCGAGCACGCGTCGGACGAGCTCGGCCGCGCCCTCGCCGTCGACCTCCGTGCCGCTGCGGTTCTCGACCTCGACCTCGATCACCGGCCGCGCTCGGTGCCGGTCTCCTCGGCGTGCCGCTTGTAGGCCTCGACGATGCGCTGCACGAGCTTGTGGCGGACGACGTCGTTGTGCGTGAAGCGGACGAAGTCGATCCCGTCGATCTCGCCGAGGATGTTCTGGACGGTGATGAGCCCGGAGGCCTGCTCGCGCGGGAGGTCGATCTGCGTGACGTCGCCGGTGACGACGACCTTCGAGCCGAACCCGAGCCGCGTGAGGAACATCTGCATCTGCTCGGGCGAGGTGTTCTGCGCCTCGTCGAGGATGATGAAGCTGTCGTTGAGCGTCCGGCCGCGCATGAACGCGAGCGGCGCGACCTCGACCGTGCCGCGCTCCATGTACGCGCTCAGCTTCTCCGGATCCATCATGTCGTAGAGCGCGTCGAACAGCGGCCGCATGTACGGGTCGACCTTCGCGAGCACGTCGCCGGGGAGGAAGCCGAGCCGCTCGCCGGCCTCGACCGCCGGGCGCGTGAGGATGATCCGGCCGACCTGGCGCTCCGAGAGCGCGTGCACGGCGAGCGCGATCGCGAGGTAGGTCTTGCCCGTGCCCGCCGGGCCGATCCCGAAGGTGACGGTGCAGTCGCGGATCGCGTCGACGTAGCGCTTCTGCGTGACCGTCTTCGGCGCGATCTTCTTGCCCCGGTGGCGCCAGACGACGTCCTCGAAGACGTCGCGGATGTCCTCGGCCTCGTCGAGCGCGCCGACGACCGCGTCGATGGTGGACGGGCCGATCTCGTGGCCGCCCTCGACGAGCTCGACCAGCTCGTCGACGACCGCGCGCGCCTGCTCGACCTCCTGCTCCTCGCCCTCGAGCGTGAGCTGGTTGCCGCGCATGCGGATGGTGATGTTGAGGCGGTCGCGGAGCGAGTCGAGCACGCCGTCGCCGATCCCGGCCAGCTCGGCCGCGACCTCGTTCGAGACGTCGAGAACCTGCTGCACGGGCTCAGTGTAGGCGGGGATCAGCGCGTGCTCGCCGCGTGCCCGAGGTGGGCGGCGACGAGCTCCTCCGCGGCGCGCGCGGTCCGCTCGTGACCCGTGACGGCGCGCAGGAACGCCGCCTGGTCGAGGCTGTCCAGGCGCACGTCGGTCTTCGCGACGACCGTGGCGGTCCTCGGCACGTCGCGCACGAGCGCGATCGCGCCGAAGCACTCGCCCCGCCCGAGCTCGCGGACGCGCGTCTCGCCCTGCCAGACGACGACCTCCCCGTCGGCGACGACGTAGAAGCAGTCGCCGGCCTCGCCCTCGCGGATGACGACCGTCCCGGCCGGGAGCTCGACGGGCTCGACCGAGCGCGCGGCCGCCTCGAGCTCGACCGGGCCGAGGTAGCGCGAAGATCGGCAGCGCCCGCAGGCGCGCCATCTCGACCACCGGCAGCGCGGCGGCGTCGCTCGCCAGGATGCTCCGGACGACGACGGCCGCCGCCAGCGGGAGGACCGCGGCGAGGCAGACGAACGCGCCGCGGCCGCCGGCGAGCGCGACGAACGCGGAGGCGAGGATCGAGCCGGCGGCGAGGCCGGCCATCGTCAGGCCCTCGAGGAGGCCGAAGACGCGTGACGAGCGCGGTCGGGCGTCGCGATCCGCTGCAGCAGCGTCCTGCCGGCGACGTCGAGCGTCGTCCGGCCGACGCCGGCCGCGGCCAGGAGCAGGAACGCGGCGGCGAGCGTGTCCGTGAGCGCGATCGCGGCGAGCGCGGCGGCCCACAGCGACGATGCCCGCGAGCAGCGCCGGCGCGAGCCGGCGGCGGCCGACGAGCGCGACCGTCACCGCGACGCCGACGACGCCGCCGAGGCCGAAGGCGGCGTTGAGGTAGCCGGCCGTGCCGCCCTCGTGGCCGAGCACGCCGACGGCGAGGACGACGTAGAGGACGTCGAGCGCTCCGATCGCGAGCGCCTCGACCCCGAGCAGCCAGACGAGCGCACGCGGGCCCGGCTCGCGCGCGACGACCGCGAGGCCGTCGAGCATCCCCGCGAGCACCGGCCCGGCGCCGGTCGGCCGCGGGCTCTCGACCGGGGCGACGAGGACCGCCGCCGCCCCGGCGACGACGGCCATGACCGCGAAGACCGTGCCGGCCCCGCCGACGCCGAGCAGGACGCCCGCGAGCGCCGGCGCGACGAGCACGCTGAGGCTCTCGATCCAGCCCGGCGACGACGTTCGCCGCGGTCAGCTCCTCCGGCGTCCGCGCGAGCGACGGCAGGAGCACCGCCTGCGCCGGCCGCGTCACCGTCACCGCGGTCGCGGCGACCGCGGCGAGCGCGTAGGCGGCGAGCGGCGGGCCGTCGGCGAGCAGGACGGCCGCGGTCGCGCCCATCGCGAGCTGCCTGGGCGACGTAGCCGGCGGCGAGGACGCGCGTCGGCGGACGACGGTCGCCGAGCGAGGCGGCGAGTGGCGCGAACAGCGCCGCGGGTACGAGCTGCACCAGCGCGACGAGGCCGGCCGTCGTCGCGCCGCCCTGCTCGTACGCGTAGACGAGCATCGCGATCCAGACGCCCCACTCCGCGGCGTTGAAGGCGACGAACGCGAGCTGGACCCGGCGCAGGTCGCGGTTGCGGAGCACGCCGCCGATCACGCGCGGGATCTGCGAGGCGTACGCGAGCGCGCTCACGGGACCGCGCGCAGCCGCGTGTGCGCCGTGTGGCGGATCTCGGCCTCGAGCCGCGGGAACGTGCCGAGGAGCCGGACGAGGGCCTGCGGCTCGAGGACGCGCAGGCTCACGCCCTCCCGCGCCACGACCGACGCGACGCGTGAGCGTGCGAAGCCGGCGCCCCACTCGAGCGCGCCGATCTCGCCGAAGTAGTCGCCGCAGCGGAGCGTCGCGACGAGCTCGCCCTCGCGCACCACGTCGACGAGGCCGCGCTCGAGCACGAAGAGCTCGCGGCTCATGTCCCAGCGGTGGACGATCTCGACGCCGTTCGCGACCTCGCGCGGCGTCGAGAGCGAGCGGAACGCGTCGTTCTCCTCCGGCGTGAGGCGCGCGAACAGCGGCACGGTCTCCGGCACTGCCGGGTCGCGCTCGTACTCGACCGGCGGCGTGACCGGGTCGGCCGTCTCGAGGAACGAGAGCACCGCCTCCACGTCCGCGGCGGTCGACGTGTGGTTGAGGACGCAGAGGCGCAGCACCGACCGGCCGTGGACGCGCGTCGAGGAGATGAGCCCGAGGCCCTCCTCCTCGAGCGCCGCGACGAGGCCGTCCGTCAGCGCGTCGTCGCCGTCGCGCCGGAAGCAGACGATGCCGAGCGACGGCGGCGCCGCGAGCTCCAGCCGGGCGCTCGCCTCGATCCGGCGGCGCGCGAGCTCCGCGAGGTCGAGCGAGCGGTCGATCGCGGCGCGGAACGCCGCCGACGCCGAAGGTGCGCAGCGAGAGCCAGAGCTTGAAGGCGCGCGACGCACGGGTCAGCTGCAGGCCGTAGTCGCAGAAGTTGACCGTCGCGTCGTCGACCTCGGAGTCGCGGAGGTAGTCCGAGTGCGTCTCGAACGCGTGGCGCAGCGCCCGGCCGTCGCGCACGAGGACACAGCCGCACTCGTACGGCTGGTACAGCCACTTGTGCGGGTCGAGGGTGATCGAGTCCGCGCGGCCGAGCTCGCCGAGGGCGGCGCGCCCGCGCTCGGTCAGCACGGCGAAGCCGCCGTACGCCGCGTCGACGTGAAGCCACAGACCGTGTTCACGGCACAGCGTCGGCGAGCGCCGCGATCGGGTCGACGGCGCCGGTGCTCGTCGCGCCGGCGTTCGCGACGACGCAGAACGGCCTCCGGCCGTCGCGCTCGTCCACGGCGATCGCGTCGGCGAGCGTCGCCGGGCGCAGCCGGAGGTCGGCGTCGACGGGCAACACGCGCACCTGGTCGGGCCGGAAGCCGAGCGTGCGGGCGGCGCGCGCCGATCGACGAGTGCGTCTGGTCGGAGGCGTAGATCACGAGGTCGTCGCGCATCGCGCCGACCAGGTGCTCGCGCGCGCACGCGAGCGCGGTCAGGTTCGCGGCGGAGCCGCCCGGGACGAGCGAGCCCGACGCGGTCGCGGGATAGCCGACCCACTGCTCGAACCAGCCGAGGATCTCGAGCTCGAGCTGGGTCGGGCCCGCCGCCTCCTGCCACGAGCCGGCGTAGACGTTGCACGCGCTCGCGACGAAGTCCCCGAGCGCGCCCGGCCAGGTGCCGGCGAACGGGACGTACGCGAAGAAGCGCGGGTGGGCGGAGCGGCTCGTGAACGGGAGGACGTCGCGGAAGAGGGTCGCGAGCGCGTCGTCGAACGGGATGCCCGCCTCGGGCGCGGGCGTTCCGAGGCGCGCGGCCATCTCGGCCGGGGCGGCGCGTCGCAGCGCGGGCGCGTCGTCGTCGCTCAGCCAGTCGACGAGGGCGTCGACCGTGCGATAGCCGAGCGCGCGCATCTGCTCCCGGTCGAGCGCGAGCGGCTGGGGATGCGGCGCCCTCGTCGATCCCGTAAATCTCGCACGGTTCGGGCTCGGTTTCGACCCGGTTTCGCGAAGACTGCTCGTCACGGTCTCGGCACGCATCCGGCACGGACCAGTGCGCCGGCGCATGCGACGATTCCGGAAGGGAGCCGCGTGCCCCCAGGTGGGGGGCTGGACGACGGCGCGTCGCCGAGCTGCCGAGCTTCTCGCGGACGATCTGGCTCACGGCCGACCCGTCCGCGCGGCCGGACACCTGCGGCATCACGTCCGCCATCACCCGGCCGAAGTCGCGCATGCTCGTGGCGCCGACCTCGGCGATCACGTCGTCGACGATGTCCTCGAGCTCGTCGTCCGAGAGCGGGTCGGGCATGTAGTCCTCGAGGACCTCGAGCTCGTACTCCTCGTCCTCGGCCTGCTCGTCGCGCCCGGCGGCCCGGAACGCCTCGGCCGCCTCGACCCGCCGCTTGCGCTCGCGCTGGAGCACCTGCAGCTCCTCGTCCTGCGTGAGCGGCCGCTGCAGCTCCTTCTCCGCGAGCTGGAGCGAGTTGAGGATGAGCCGGATCGCGTCCCGCAGGTCCTCGTCGCGCTCGCGGACGGCCTCGTCGAGGTCCTCCTTCAGCTCGTCGATGAGCGTCATGCGGGCATCCCTCGCATCCTTCCACCTAGGACGTGCCAGTGCAGGTGGAAGATTGTCTGGCCGGCGGACTCGCCCACGTTGACGACCACGCGGTAGTCGTGGAGGCCCTCGCGCCGCGCGACGTCGGCGACGAACTCGAGCATCGTCTTCGCCTCGTGCTCCTCGAAGGCGGCGACCTCGCGGAAGGTCTCGACGTGCCGCTCCGGGATCACGAGCAGGTGCGTGTCGGCCCGCGGGTTGATGTCCCGGACCGCGACGAAGCCCGGCACGGCGTGGACGTGGTCGCCCTCGCGAACGAGGGCGCAGAAGAGGCAGTCCTCAGGCGGCACGGACGCCCTCCTCCGTGACCGCGCCGCCGCGCACGCGCACGAGCGACCCGACCGGCGCGTCGACGAGCCACGGGGTGTAGTCGTCGCCGTAGCCGCGGCCGGGCCGGTCGACGAGGACGGTGTCCTCCGTGCCGAGCTTCGACTCCCAGCGCCGCCGGCACGCGTCGTCGGACCGCGCGCGCAGCCGCGCCGAGCGCTCCTTCTTCACCGCAGCCGGCACCGTGTCCGCGGCCGCGGTGCGCGTGCCGGGCCGCGGCGAGTACGGGAACACGTGCACCTTCGTGATCCCGGCGTCGTCGACGGTTCGGAGCGTGCGCTCGAAGGCGGCCTCGTCCTCGCCGGGGAACCCGACGATCACGTCGGCGGTCAGGTTCGCGACGTCGCGGAGCGGCTCGAGCCGCCGCAGGTAGGTCGCGACCGTGTAGCGGCGACCCATCTCCGCCAGCACGCGGTCGTCGCCGGACTGCAGCGGCACGTGCAGGTGCTTCGCCACGGTCGGCGACTCGCGCACGGCCTCCACGAGCTCGGCGCTCACGTGGTTGACCTCGATGGACGACAGGCGCAGGCGCGCGAGCCCGTCCACCGCGGCGGCCTCGCGGAGCAGCCTGGGCAGGCGCCAGCCGCGGTCGGGGTCGCGGAAGAGCCCGAGGTTGATGCCGGTCAGCACGACCTCCTTGTGCCCCTGGCGCACCCGGCGGCGGATCTCGTCGAGGATCGCGCTCGCGGCGCGGCTGCGTGTCCCGCCGCGCACGAGGGGGACGACACAGAAGGAGCACGAGAACGAGCAGCCGTCCTGGATCTTCACGAACGCCCGCACCCGCTCGAGCCGCGTGTCGTCCCGGACGCACCCGATCGCGCCGACGTCGCCGGCGACGAATGCGGGCGTCTCCTCCGACCGCTTCGCGACGACGACGACGTTGTCCGGGAGCCCGCCCCAGGCCCCCTCGAGGTTCGCGCCGCACCCGGTCACGTACACGCGTGCGTGCGTGCGGGCCGCGCGCGAGGCGGCCTGGCGCGACTTCGAGACGGCCTCGTGCGTGACGCAGCAGGCGTTGACGACCGCGACGTCTCCGCCCGCCGAGCCTGCGACCTCCTCGTGGCCGTCCGCGACGAGCGCCTCGCGGACCGCGTGGGCGTCGGTGTGCGAGACCTTGCAGCCGAGGAACCTGACGGAGAACGTCGCCATCGGGCGGGGACCCTAACGGCGCTCGTACAGGTCGGCTGCCCATCCGTCGCGCTCGCGGCGCTCGCGGATCCGGTAGCCGTCGAGCATCGGCTGCTCGGAGACGAGGTAGCCGGAGGTGACCGCGTGCCGGGCCTGCAGCACGCCGCCGAGCGCCTCGACCGAGTCGAGCGCGATGTTCGCCACGGCGACGTCCGTCTCGGGCAGGCCGCCGGAGCGCGCGTCGAGCGCCTGCACCGCGAGCTCGACGCCGTTCGCCGCCGCGTTCTGGCGGGCGACCTGGACGGCCTGCGGGTCGACGTCGACGCCCGTGACCGGCGCGAAGCCGAGCTTCACCGCCGCGATCGCGATGACGCCCGAGCCGCAGCCGACGTCGACGAGGCTCCCGCGCGGAAGCTCCGCCAGCAGCTCGAGGCAGAGGCGCGTCGTCGGATGGGCGCCGGTGCCGAACGCGCGGCCGGGGTCGACGACGACCGGGATCAGGTCGGGAGGCGGGTCCTCCCACGGCGGCCCGACCCAGAGCGGGCCCACGCGCGCGCCGCGGTGGAACAGGCGCCAGCGGTCGTGCCAGTCGGAGGGGACGTCGCGGCCGGCGACGGCGCCGAAGACCGCGGCGAAGCGCTCCTGGCCCGCGCCGTCCGTGTACGCGACGAGCTCCACGCCGTCGGCGCCGTCGACCTCCTCGAAGCCCTCCGGAAAGAGCTCGAGCATCTGCGCCCGTGCCGGCTCGGCGCGCTCGAGCGGAACCGAGACGGAGACGCGCCGGAGCGTCAGCGGAACGCGCTCTTCAGCTTGTCGAAGAACCCCTCGCCGCCGTCGTCGCGGTACGTCTCGCCGTCGGTGAGGCGGTCGAACTGCTCGAGCGCGTCGCGCTGCTCGTCCGTGAGCCGCCGCGGGACGACGACGTTGACGAGCACGCGCTGGTCGCCGCGGCCGAAGCCCTGCAGCACCGGCATGCCCTTGCCGCGGAGCACGCGGACGGTGCCGGCCTGCGTGCCCGGATCGAAGTCGAGCTGCACCTCGCCCTCGAGCGTCGGGACGGTCACGCTCGCACCGAGGGCCGCCTGCGTGATCGTGAGGTCGACGGTGGAGAAGACGTCGTTGCCCTCGCGCACGAACCGCGGGTCGGGCCGCACGCGCACCTGCACGTAGACGTCGCCGGCGCGGCCGCCGCCGTCGCCCACGTGGCCCTCGCCCGCGAGCCGGATCCGCTGGCCGTCGTGGATCCCGGCCGGGACGTCGACGCGCAGCGTCCGCTCCTCCGCGACGCGGCCGGCGCCGGAGCACTCGCGGCACGCGGTCTCGACGATCCTCCCGGCGCCGGCGCAGGTCGGGCACGCGGTCGAGCGGACGAACTCCCCGAGCAGCGACCGCGCGACCTGCTGGACCCGACCGGCGCCGCCGCACGTCTCGCAGGTGCGCACGGGCGTCCCCGGTTCCGCCCCGTTCCCGCTGCAGTGCGCGCAGGTGACCGCGACGCCGTAGGAGACCTCGCGCGTGGCGCCGCGAGCCGCCTCGACGAGCTCGACCTCGACCTCGGCCACGAGATCCGCGCCCCTCGAGCGCGTGGGCCGGCCCGTCGTCGAGAAGAGGTCGTCCCCGAAGAACGCGGAGAAGATGTCCGTGAGGCTGCCGAAGTCGAAGTGGCCCGGCTGGAACCCGCCGCTGCGCAGCCCGGCGTGGCCGAAGCGGTCGTAGAGCTGGCGCGACTCGGGCTTCGAGAGCACCTCGTACGCCTCGGCGACCTGGCGGAACCGCTCCTCGGCATCGGGCGCGTCGTTGACGTCGGGATGCAGCTCCCGCGCCAGCTTGCGGAACGCACGCTTGATGTCGGCGTCCGAGGCGTCGCGCGCGACTCCGAGGAGCTCGTAGTAGTCGTGCTGCGTCGTCGCCACGCTCAGAGCGTAGCCGCGCGGTCAGCCGGGTCAGGCCTCGCCGTAGACGCCCTCGACGAAGCGCGAGAGCTCCTGCGCGGCGCCGCGGACGCTGCGCAGCGCCTTGTCGTAGTCCATCCGCACCGGGCCGAGGAGCGAGACGGCGCCGAGCGTCCGGTTCGCGAGGCCGTACGTCGAGCCGACGAGCGCGACGTCGCGCAGCCCGGGGTGGTCGAGCTCGTCGCCGACGCGGACGAAGGCGCGCCGCGGCTCGATCGCCTCGCCGATCAGCTGCAGCAGCGTCGCGCGCTGCTCGAGCGTCTCGAGCAGGCGCTGGCAGGCCTCGAGCTCGTCCGCGCGCGCCTCGCTCAGGAGGCTCGCGGCTCCGCCGACGTAGAGGCGCTGCTCCCGCTCCGCCACGAGATCCGTGAACGCCGGACGAACGGCCTCGACGAACGCACGCTCGCGCGGCGGGAGCCCGGGGTCGTCGAGCCGCCGCCGCAGCGTGTGCGTGCCCGAGCTGCACGCCGGCAAGGCCCTCGTTGAGGTACTCGCGCGCCCACTCGACGAGGCCCGGGTCGACCGGCTCGGCGAACGTGAGCACGCGCTTCGTCACGCCGCCGGCCGACGTGATCACGACGACGAGCACGACCGTCGGCCGCAGCAGCAGCACCTCGACGTGGTGGATGCGCGCGGTCTCGATCGCCGGCGCCGAGACGAGCGCGAGCAGGCGCGTCACCTCCGACAGCATCTCCGTCGTCCGCTGGAGCGCGGCCTCGACCTCGGTGCGCAGCGCCGACAGGTCGAGCGGGAACGAGCCGGGCCGCGCCTCGCGCTGGGCGAGGAGCTCGCCCGCGTAGACGCGGTAGCCGCGCTCGGTCGGGACGCGTCCCGCGGAGGTGTGCGGGTGCGTGAGCAGCCCCGAGCGCCTCGAGCGCCGCGAACTCGTTGCGGACCGTGGACGACGAGACCTCGACCGTCGTCCGCGCCACGAGCGTCTTGGAACCGACGGGCTCGCCCGTGGCGACGTGCTCCTCGACGACGCCCACGAGGATCTGCCGCTGCCG
The DNA here is from genome assembly GCA_963733995.1 of uncultured Thermoleophilia bacterium. Taxonomy (GTDB): domain Bacteria; phylum Actinomycetota; class Thermoleophilia; order Gaiellales; family Gaiellaceae; genus DATHTC01. The sequence continues at coordinate 177,558 of CAVTFO010000021.1, read as the reverse complement.
CTGGGTGAGCTGGATCTCCACGCTTTGCAGGGCAATCGTAGCCGCGGCGCGACGGCCGGCCCGGATCCGGCCTAGGCCAGGAGCTCGGCCGTGACCGCCCCGCCGAGGAAGCGGCCGCGCTCGGTCAGCGCGAGCGCCTCGCCGCGGCGCTCGGCGAGCCCGAGGCGCTCCATCCGCGCCAGCGCCGCCGTGTCGAGCGCCGGCTCGACGCCCGCGAGCGGAAGCGGCTCGTCGAGCCGCAGCCCCAGCAGCAGCCGCTCGCGACGCTTCACGTCGTCGCCGAGGGCCTCGTGCTCGCGCGGCGGCCGCTCGCCCCGCGCGAGCGCGCCCAGGTAGCGCCCGAGACTCGGGGCGTTCCGCCAGCGGCGGCCGCCGACGGTCGAGACCGCGCCGATCCCGATCCCGACGTAGTCCCGGCCGAGCCAGTACGCGAGGTTGTGCCGCGCGCGGAGGTCGCGTCCCCGCGTCGGCGCGGCAGAAGTTCGCCGTCTCGTACCAGCGGTAGCCGGCGCCCGTGAGCGCCTCGACCACGCGCTCGAAGTACCCCTCCATCGCCTCGCTCTGGCGGCGCAGCTCGTCCCCGTGCGCATGGGTGAAGCGCGTCCCCGGCTTGGCCTCGAGCTCGTAGTACGAGACGTGCTCCGGCTCGAGCGCGAGGGCCTCTTCCAGGTCGCGCGCGAGATCCGCGGGCTCCTGGCCCGGAACGCCGTAGAGGAGGTCGACGCTGACGTTGTCGAACGACGCGTCGCGCAGCGCGGCGAAGGCGCGTCGGACGTCGTCGGGCCCCGCCCGCCGCTCGAGCACCTCGAGCAGGTGCGGGCGGAACGACTGCACCCCGAGCGAGACGCGCGTCACGCCGCCCCGCCGCAGCGCGCGTCGCCACCTCGGGCGTCACGGTCTCCGGGTTCGCCTCGACCGTCACCTCGTCCGCGCGCGGGAGCGCCGCGAGCAGGCGCTCGAGCTCCGGCAGCGACGTGAACGTCGGCGTGCCGCCGCCGAGGAAGACCGTCTCGAGCCGCGGCGCGAGGAGCTCGCCCTCGAGCCGGAGCTCCTCGAGCAGCGCGTCGACGTAGGGCGCGTGCGACTCGCCCCGGCCCACGACCGTGACGAAGTCGCAGTAGCCGCACCGGTGCACGCAGAACGGCAGGTGCACGTAGAGGTGCCGCGCGCCGCTCATCGTTTCCCGTCCCCGAGGTTGAGCACGGCGAGGAACGCCTCCTGCGGCACCTCGACGGAGCCGACCTGCTTCATCCGCTTCTTCCCCGCCTTCTGCTTCTCGATCAGCTTCCGCTTGCGCGTGATGTCGCCGCCGTAGCACTTGGCGAGCACGTCCTTGCGCTTCGCCTTGACCGTCTCGCGCGCGATCACGCGCGACCCGATCGCCGCCTGGATCGGGACGTCGAACATCTGGCGCGGGATCTCCTCCCGCAGCTTCTCGACGAGCGCCTTGCCGCGACCGTAGGCGAAGTCGCGGTGGACGACGAGCGACAGCGCGTCGACCTGCTCGCCGCCGACGAGGACGTCGACGCGCACGAGCTTGCCCTCGCGGAAGCCCGAGAGGTCGTAGTCGAAGCTCGCGTAGCCCTTCGTGCGGGACTTGAGCGCGTCGTAGTAGTCGAGCACGACCTCGGCGAGCGGCAGCTCGTAGACGAGCAGGACGCGCTCCTCCGAGAGGTACTCCATGTGGTCGAAGCGAGCCGCGGCGGTCGTTGTTCAGCTCCATGACCGTGCCGACGTACTCCTTCGGGACGATGATCGAGGCGCGGATGTACGGCTCCTCGACCGTCTCGAGCTCGCGCGGCATCTCGGCCGGGTTGTGCACCTCGACGACCTCGCCCGTCGGGGTCTCCACCTGGTAGGCGACGTTCGGCGCGGTCACGAGCAGGTCGAGGTCGAACTCGCGCTCCAGCCGCTCGCGGACGATCTCCATGTGCAGGAGCCCGAGGAAGCCGCAGCGGAAGCCGAAGCCGAGCGCCTGCGAGGTCTCGGGCTCGTAGAAGAGCGCGGCGTCGTTCAGCTTCAGCCTCTCGAGGGCGTCCCGCAGCTCCGGGTAGTCGTCCGAGTCCGTCGGGAAGAGGCCCGCGAACACCATCGGCTTCACGTCCTTGTAGCCCGGCAGCGGCGTCGGCGGCCCCGCCGCGGCGCGTCGTGAGCGTGTCGCCGACGCGCAGCCGCGACACGTCCTTGAGGCCCGTGATGACGTAGCCGACCTCGCCGGCGGTGAGCTGCGCGACCGGCTCGCGCGTCGGCGAGAGGAAGCCGACCTCCTCGGCCTCGAACTCGCGTCCCGAGCGCCATCGCGCGCAGCGCCTCGCCGCCGCCGAGCCGGCCGTCGACGACGCGGACGAACGCGACGACGCCGCGGTACTGGTCGTAGGACGAGTCGAAGATGAGCGCGCGCGCCGGCGCGTCTGGGTCGCCCGCGGGCGCCGGGATCCGCTGCGACGATCGCGTCGAGCACCTCGGCCACGCCGTCGCCGGTCTTGGCCGAGATCCGGAGCGCGTCGTCGGGCGCGCCGCCGAGCAGGTCGGCGACCTCCTTGGCGACGCTGTGCGGGATCGGCCGAGCGGCAGGTCGATCTTGTTCACGACCGGGACGATCTCGAGGTTGTTCTCGATCGCGAGGTACGCGTTCGCGAGCGTCTGCGCCTCGATCCCCTGCGCCGCGTCGACGACGAGCAGCGCGCCCTCGCACGCCTGCAGCGAGCGCGAGACCTCGTAGGTGAAGTCGACGTGGCCGGGCGTGTCGATGAGGTTGAGCTGGTGGCCCTTCCACGCGACGCGGACGGCCTGCGCCTTGATCGTGATCCCGCGCTCGCGCTCGAGCTCCATCGTGTCGAGCAGCTGGTCGCGCATCTCGCGGCTCGAGACCGTCTCGGTCACCTCGAGGATCCGGTCCGCGAGCGTCGACTTCCCGTGGTCGATGTGGGCGATGATCGAGAAGTTGCGGATGCGGCTTTGGTCCATGGCTCACGGCGCCCCGCGGCGCCGTCTCAACGCTAGCAGCGCCTCGAGCTCCCGAACCCTGAGCGCCCGGGCCGCCAGGAGGTAGACGACGGCGGCGACGAACAGGGCCGTGAGCAGCGAGATCGCCTGCATCAGCGATCCCGCGGCCGAGCACCTCGTCGAGCCCGCGCCACACGCCGTACGCGACCGCGGCCATCACGATCGACGCGACGGTCACGCGGAGGAACGACGACGCGATCGCGCCGAAGTCGATCCGTCCGAGGCGGCGGCGGAGGAGCACGAACAGCGCGGCGCTCGCAGCCACGTTCGCGAGCGAGATCGCGAGCGGGATCCCCCACGTCCCCACCCGGTAGAAGGCGAAGTAGAGGACCGTGTTGAGCGCCGAGGTTCCCGAGCGCGACGAGCGTCGGCGTCCACGGCCGCTGGAGCGAGAAGAACGCGCGGTTGAGCATCAGCATGAAGCCGTTGAACGTGAGCCCGAGCGAGAACGCCGCGAGCGCGCCCGCGACGACGGTCGTCTGGTCGGGGCCGAACTCGCCCCGCTGGTAGAGCAGGCGCACCATCGGCTCCGCCAGCACCGCGCAGAGCGCCGAGGCCGGCAGCGAGCAGGAACGCGATCTGGCGGAGCCCGAGGCTGACGGCGCCGCGGAAGCCCGCCCAGTCCTCCCGCGTGCTCAGGCGCGAGAGCGACGGGAAGAGGACGGTTGCGACCGCGACGGAGAAGATCCCCTGCGGGAGCATGTAGATGCGGAACGCGGCGTCGATCGCCGCCGGCGCGAGGTCGGGTCGATCAGCCGCGCGGCGAAGACCGTCCCGATCACCTGGTTGAAGTTGATGAGCCCGAGGCCGAGCGTGACGGGGAGCATCAGCACGAACACCCGCTTCACCAGCGGGTCGCGCCAGTCGATCGCGACCCGGAGCCGCCCGTCGAGGCCGAGCAGCCACGGCACCGGGAGCAGCACCTGGACGACGGTGCCGACGAGGATCGAGCCCGCGTAGACGTAGAGCGCGGTCGTGTCGCTGTCGGTCAGCGGCACGCCGACGACGAGGCCGGCGATGATCACGAGGTTCCACGCCACCGGCGTCAGCGCCGGGATCGAGAACTGGTCGTACGAGTTGAGGATCCCGACGATCACGCCCGAGACGCCGAGCAGCGCGACGATCGGGAACAGGATCTGCGAGAGCGTGACCGCGAGCTCCTGCTGCTCGCCCTCGAAGCCGAACGGGCGCATGACGAGCGGCGCGACGAGCATGAAGAGCGCGGTCAGCCCGCCCAGCCCGAGGAGCAGCAGCCAGAAGAGCGTCGAGGCGACGCGCCACGCGCGGGCTTTCTCGCCCTTCTCCAGCAGCTCGGAGAAGACGGGGACGAATGCCGCGGTGAGCGCCTGGTCGGCGACGAGGCTGCGGACGAGGTTCGGCACCTGGAACGCGGCCGTGAAGGCGTTGATCCCCGCGCCCTCGACGCCGAAGTAGCGCCGGGCGACGATCTCGCGGACGAGGCCGAGGATGCGGGACAGCCCCGTCGCGCCGGCGAAGATCGCGGTCGAGACGGCGAGCCGGCGGCGGTGCGCGCCCTCCCCCGCGGCCGCGTCCACGCCCTCCTGGTTCGCCGGGGTCTCGCCCACGCCCGGCGGATCTTCCCAGAGGCTGCGGCCGCCCCGGCTCTGCTACGATCGCGCCGCCCGCGCCTGCGGGCCCCTTTTCGTATGCCGAACATCCAGCAGCAGAAGAAGCGCGTCCGCATCGCCGCCCGCCAGCGGCTCGAGAACCTGCGCTACCGCTCGACGATCAAGACGCTGACGAGGCGGCTCGAGACCGCCGTCGAGGACGGCGACGCCGACGCGGTCACGACCGAGCGCCGCAACCTCGAGAAGCTGATCGACCGGGCCGCCGCGCGCGGGGCGCTCCACAAGAACGCGGCCGCCCGCAAGAAGTCGCAGGCCGCGAAGCTCGTCTCCGGCTCGGGCTCCTAGCTCCGCGCGGTCGCCGGCTGCTGCGCCGGCCGGGTGATGTCGAGCAGGGCGCGCTGGAGCTCGAGGTCGCCGGCGAGGCGGCTGCCGCCCTTCAGCGCCGCGTCGAGCTCGGCGAGGCGGACGATCGCGTCCCGCAGCTCCTCGACGCCGAAGTTGCGCGCCTGCCCGAAGAGCTTCTCCACGTAGTACGGGCGCGCGCTTGAGCCGGCCGGCCGCCTCGCGGGCCGTGACGCCCTCGGCGGCGAGCGCCTGGCACTCACGCACGCGGCCGACGTGGCTCGCGAGCTGCGTCGCGAGGCGGTGCAGCTCCGACGTGCGCGGTCGCGCCGAGCGGTCGAGGATCTCCTCGCACGCCCGGAGCGCCGCGGTCGCGTCGCGCCGCCCCCAGGCGTCGGTGAGCGCGAAGATCGACGTCTCGGCCCGCGCCGCCGTGAGCTGTTGCACGTCGCGCTCGGTGATCGGCTCGCCGTCGGCCCAGACCGCGAGCTTCTCGATCTCGGCCGCGAGCTCGTCCACGTTGTCGCCGACGAGCTCGAGCAGCGCGCGGCACGCCTCGGCATCCGCCTGCGCGTCCTGCAGGCGGAACTGCTCCGCCACCCACTTGGCGAGCGCGCGCTTCGGCACGTCGTAGGCCAGGACGTCCCCCACCTTCGCGACCGCCTTGCCGAGCGCGGAGTCCGCCTTCACCTCGGCCGCGACGAGCGCGAGCACCGTCTCGGGAGACGGCGCCGCGAGGTACTCGGTGACGGCCTTCAGGTCCGCGGCCTTCCAGCCGCCGGTGAGCCGGCCCTCGGCGTTCGGGGTCCCGTCGACGTCCTCGACCACGACGAGCCGGCCGCCGCCGAAGAGCCCCAGGGCGTTGCAGGCCGCGACCGCGTCCTCCCCGCTCGTCTCGCGCGCCGAGAGGAGCTCGACCGACTCGTCGTCGAAGTGCGTGCGGAGGCGGCCGAGCGCCCGCGTGATCTTCGGCCGGTCGCCGCCGGTGATGAGGTACGCGCGCGCGAGCTCGGCCATTGCGGCCGATGCTAGTCATCGCTCCTCCCGGACGAGCAGCGAGCGGCCGTCGGACTCGACCGTGACGCTCCCGCTGCGATCGGTGCGGAGGACCGCGAGCCCGTGCGACCGCGCCGAGCGTGGCGAGCGTCGACGGCGCCGGATGGCCGTAGTCGTTGTCCGCGCCGACCGAGATCAATGCGATCCGCGGGCGGACGAGGCGCAGGAGCTCGTCCAGCCGCGGGTCGGCCGAGCCGTGGTGCGCGACCTTGAGGATCTCGACCGGCGGCGGCCGGAGCGGCAGCGTGACGTCGCTCTCGGCGTCGGCGGTGAGGAGCAGGTCGGCCGAGCCGTACGAGACGAGCAGGACGATCGCGCGCTGGTTCGGGTCGTCGCCGGGCGCGCCCGCGTCCTGCGGCCAGAGCACGCGGACGCGGAGCGGGCCGATGCGGAGCGCTTCGCCGGCGCGGGCGATCGCGACCCGCACCCCGCGCCGACGGGCCTCGGCGACTGCGTCGTCCCGGTACGGGCTTCGCCGCGCGGAGACCAGGATCGAGGACGAGCCCGACGTCGAGCCGGCGGATCACGTCGCGCGCGCCGCCGACGTGGTCGCGCTGCGGGTGCGTGAGGACGAGCAGCGAGAGCCGGCGCAGCCCGCGCCGGCGGAGCTGCTCGGCCGCCCGACCCTCCGGCGGCCCCTCGTCGACGAGCATCGCCGCCCCGGGCGCCTCCACGAGGATCGCGTCGCCCTGCCCGACGTCGAGCGCCGTGACGCGAAGCCCCGCCGGCGGCGGCACCGCCTCCCCCGACGGAACGAGCCGCCAGAGCCCGACGCCGACGATCGCCGTCGCGGCTGCCGCCAGCACCGGCAGACGCGATCGCGAGGGGAGCCGTGCGGCCGCGAACATGCCGCCACCGACGAGCGCGAGGAGCAGCAGCGCCGGCCCCGACCGGATCTGCGCGAGCGGGAGCGACGCGACGAGCCGCGCGACCGCGGCGAGATACGCCGCGAGCCAGCCGTTGGCGCCGGCCGCGAGCTCCGCGACCTGCGGGACGACCGGGTCGAGCGCGGCTGCGACGAGGCCGAGGACGAGGATCGCACCGGCGACGGGCCACGCGAGCACGTTCGCGGGCACCGACCACACCGGTATGGCGCCGAAGTGCGCCCAGAGGATCGGCGCCGTGACGAGGCTGCACGCTCCGGAGACGGCGACCACGGCCGCGAGCCCCGCCGGGACGGGATAGCCCTCCGGCCGCTTCGAGCACACGCGGGACGACAAGGAAGATCGCGAGGACGGCGGCGAACGACAGCTGGAACCCCGGCTCGAGCAGCGTCCTCGGGTTCCATGCCAGGAGCACGGTCGCGCCGACGAGCAGGAAGTGCCACCGGTCCCGCGGGCGCGCGAGCAGCCACGCGAGCGAGACGAGGGTCGCGGCGACACCGGCGCGCACGACCGAGGGCTGCCAGCCGACCGCGGCGACGTAGCCGAGGATCCCGGCGAGCGCGAGGACGTGTCCGATCCGGCGCGAGACGCCGACGGCGGTCGCCAGCCCGATGGCGACCGCGACGACGACGCCGACGTTCGAGCCGGAGACGGCCAGCAGGTGGTAGAGGCCGGAGGCGCGAAACGCGTCGCCGAGCTCGTCGGAGAGCCCCTGGTCCTCGCCGAGCACGATTCCGGCGACGACCGCGGCGCGCTCGCCCGTCAGCCCGGGCGCGATCGACCCGGCCAGGGCCTCACGCAGCCGGTCGGCCGCGCCCGCGACGCCGCCGCGCCGTCCCACGAGCCGCCAGCGTCCGCCTCGGCCGACGACGTGCACGCCCTGCCGCTCGAGCCAGTCGCGCTCGCTGAACCCGTCGTCCGGCGGGCGCGGCTCGCGCAGCTCGAGGACGAGCTCGAGCCGACCGCCCTGCGGCGGTGCGCGTCCGGCCGGCAGCTCGAGCAGGATGCGCTCGCGCATCGCGCGGCGGTCGAACACCTCGACGCGCGCCGGAACGCGGACGGAGAACTGCGTACGCCGCGCAGGTCCGGTGACGACGACGTCGGCCGGAGCGGTCTCGCCGATGTGCGGCCGCAGGACCGAGCGGTCGAGCGCGTCGAGGCGGACGCTTCCCCACCAGGCTGCCGAGAAGCGCGGCCGCTGCGACCGCCAAGGCCAGTCGCCGCGTGACGGATGCGCACGCGAGAGCCGCGAGCACGGCGCCGACGCACCGCCACCGGCACCGCGCGCGAACCGCACGATGAGCGCCGAGACCACCCCGAGGCACGCCGCGGCGACGACGCGCGTGCGACGGGTACCGGCCGACGACGCTCACGGGGTCACCAGCTCCCGCAACTGCTCGATGCGCGTCGGCCCGATGCCGGGAACCGCGTCGAGGTCGTCGACGCTGCGGAACGGCCCGTGCGCATCCCGCCAGGACACGATCTTCTCGGCCGTGACGGGACCGATCCCCGGCAGCGTGTCCAGCTCCTCGACGGTGGCGGAGCTCAGGCTGACCGGACCCGCAGCGGCGCCCGTCCCGCCACCGGGAGACGCACGCGCCGCGCCGACGGGCGGGCACGACGACCTGCGTCCCGTCGACGACCGGCGCCGCGAGGTTCACGCCCGCGAGGTCGGCCTTCGCCGCGGCGCCGCCCGCGCGCTCGATCGCGTCGGCGACGCGGTCCCCTTCGCGGAGCCGGTAGAGGCCGGGCTCCCGCACCGCGCCGACCACGTGCACGAGGACACGGCGCTGCGCGACCGGCGCGGCAGGCACCACGACGGGCGCTGCGACCGGCGCCTGCGCCGCGCCGGCCGAGGCGAGCCGCCGCGCGCCGAGCACCAGCACGACGAGCAGCACGAGCCCGACGGCGAGCGCGCGTCGGCGCGGCGGCGTGAGCACGGTGAAGACCGCATCGAGCACGTTGACGATGATGGCAACGCGCGTCGCGCCGGACCGTGCCGCCTTCGTGCCGGATGTGTGACGGCGCTAGCCGACGACGAGGTTGACGAGCTTGCGCGGCACGACGATCGCCTGCCGGACGTCCTTCCCGTCGACGTGCGCCTGCACCTTCGGCGACGCCTTCGCCGTCTCGACGAGCTCGTCCTCCGAGAGGGACGCCGCCACCTCGATGCGGTCGCGCACCTTGCCGTTCACCTGGACGACGAGCTCGAACGTGTCGCGCTCGAGCAGCGTCTCGTCGGCCTCGGGCCAGGGCTCCTCCCACAGCCGCGAGTGCCCGAGCCGCTCCCACAGCTCCTCCGCCACGTGGGGCGCGTAGGGCTGGATCAGCGACACCGCCGTCTCGGCGGCGAAACGCGCGTCCGGCGCGTCCGGATCCCTGGCGAGCTCGTTGACGAGCTCCATCACGGCCGCGATCGGCGTGTTGAACTGCAGGCGCCGCCCGATGTCGTCGCCGACGCGCGCGATCGTCTCGTGCGCCTTCCGCGCCAGCGCCCCCGGCTCGCCCTCGCGCGGGGTGGCCTCAGCGACCTCGAGCACCGTCCGCCACAGCCGCCGCACGAACCGAGACACGCCTTCGATGCCCGTCTCCGTCCACTCCATGTCCTGGTCGGCCGGCCCCATGAAGAGGATGCTCAGCCGCACGGCGTCGGCGCCGTACCGCTCGACGAGCTCGTCCGGGCCCGCGATGTTCCCCTCTCGTCTTCGACATCTTCGAGCCGCCCATCTGCACCCACCCCTGGTGGAACAGGCGCGCGAACGGCTCGCGGAAGCCGACCAGGCCCATGTCGTTCAGCGCCTTCACGAAGAAGCGCGCGTACAGCAGGTGGCCGGTCGCGTGGTCGATCCCGCCGATGTACTGCGACACCGGCAGCCAGTAGTCGACGACCTCGCGGTCCCACGGCGCCTGGTCGTTGTGCGGGTCGACGTAGCGCAGGAAGTACCAGGACGAGTCGACGAACGTGTCCATCGTGTCGGCCTCGCGCCGCCCCTCGCCGCCGCACCGCGGGCAGGGCACGCGCAGCCACTCCTCGTTGGACGCGAGCGGCGCCTTCCCCTTCGGCTGGTAGTCGTCGATGTCCGGCAGCAGCACCGGGAGCTCCTCGTCGGGCACCGGAACGATGCCGCACTCGTCGCAGTAGACGATCGGGATCGGGCAGCCCCAGTAGCGCTGGCGCGAGAAGCTCCAGTCGCGCAGGCGGTACGAGACCGTCGCCCGCCCGCGCCCCTGCTCCTCCAGCGCCGCCACGATCGCGCGCCTCGCCTCGTCCGCCGGGAGCCCGTCGAACGGGCCCGAGTTGATGAGCCGGCCGTCCTCGTCGATGACCGGGACGATCGGCAGGTCGAACGTCTCGCGCGAACTCGCGGTCGCGCTCGTCGTGCGCGGGCACGGCCATGATCGCGCCGGTGCCGTAGTCCATCAGCACGTAGTCCGCGACCCAGATCGGCAGGCGCTCGCCGTTGACGGGGTTCGTCACGTAGCGGCCGGTGAAGACGCCGGTCTTGACCGTGTCGGTCGCGCGCTCCTCCGTCGGACGCGCGCCGGCATGCCGCGCGTACTCGCGCGCCTCCTCGCTCGCGTGCTGCTCGACGAACGGGTGCTCGGGCGCGACGACGAAGAAGGTCGCGCCGAAGAGCGTGTCGGGCCGCGTCGTGAACACCGGCAGGTCGAGGTCGAGCTCGTCGACCCGGAAGCGGATCTCCGCCCCCTCGCTGCGGCCGATCCAGTTGCGCTGGATCGCCTTCGTCCGCTCCGGCCACTCCCCGCCCTCGGGCAGCTCGAACTCGAGCAGCTCGTCGGCGTACGCGGTGATCCGGAAGAACCACTGCGTCATGTTCCGCGCCTCGATCGGCGTGCCGCAGCGCTCGCAGCGGCCGTCGGTGACGTACGCGTCGGCGACGACCGTCTGGTCCTTCGGGCACCAGTTGACCGGCGCCTCCTTGCGGTACGCGAGATCGCGCTCGAAGAAGCGCAGGAACAGCCACTGCGTCCAGCGGTAGTAGGACGGCTCGTGGGCGGAGACCTCGCGCTGCCAGTCGATCGCCCAGCCGAGCCGCTTCATCTGGCGCCGGATCGTCTCGATGTTGCGCTCGGTGATCTCGCGCGGGTGGCCGCCCTCGCGGATCGCGGCGTTCTCGGCGGGGAGCCCGAACGCGTCCCAGCCCATCGGCCGCAGCACGGTCCAGCCCGTGCGGCGCCGGTAGTGGGTGAGGACGTCGCCCATCGTGTAGTTGAGGACGTGCCCCATGTGCATGCCGTTGCCCGACGGGTACGGCAGCATCTCGAGCTGGTACCAGTGGCGGTCGCTCGCGGGCACGTCGGGCCCGGGGTTCGGGGTGTGGAAGGTCTGCTCGTCCTCCCAGACGCGCTGCCACTTCCGCTCGATCGTCTCTGGCTCGTACTTCTCCAACTCGTCCTCCGGGGACAAAAAAGGCCTCCGCTGGAGGCCGTGGGGAGTCGGCGCGGCCCTCGCCGCGGTGGCTCCCTGCGCTATCGAAGCAGCCGCTTCACGGGATCCAGCGTACCAACCTCACGTGTCGCGCGACAACCGACCGAGGAGCCGCTCGGTCAGGCTCGGGCGCTCGTCGTCGAGGTGCCCCGCGAGGGCCTCGCGGTAGGGACCCGCGATCCGGCGTGCGTACGCGGCGAAGCCCTCGTGCCGGAGCGGCCGCCAGTCCTCGCGGTACGGCGTGACCAGATGCTCGCGGCCGACGGTGCGAGCCGAGAGCAGGAACGCGAGCCCGGCGCCCTGCGACACCTCGAGCACCGATCGCCGCTCGCGGGCCGCCGCGGCGCGCAGGGCGGCGAAGACGGCCGCGAGCTCCTGCGGCCGCGGCAGCGAGCGCGCGCTGCCCCGGAGCTCGGCGAGCGAGCGGCGGAGCTCCGCGAGCTCGAGCGGCGGCATGTCGATGAGCCCGGCCGCCGTCCCGGAGCCGCGCTCGAGCGCGTCGAGCAGCTCGCCCATCGAGCCCACCTCGGTCTCCTTGGCGAGGACACCGGCGGCCTTGAGCTCGGCGACGAGCGCGTCCAGGTAGGTCCGCGTCCCGTGCGCGACGTCGCTCGCCGCCGCGAGCAGCCAGAGCGGCGAGAAGCCGAACGCCGCGATCGAGCCCAGCTCGACCGCGTTCCCCGCGCCCTTCCGCACCGCGACCTCGCCCGCGTCGGGGAGCTCCGGGTCGCGCTGCTCGACCCCGCCGACGAGCTCGACGGTAACGCGCAGGAGGTTCTTCGCCGTCGCCTCGTAGAGGTGCGAGCGCCGCACGAACCGCGGGAGCACGAGCTCCGCCGTCTCGTGGACGCCGCCGCCGACCACCGCGGCGAGGGAGCGGACGAGCCGCTCGGGCAGCGAGAGGAGGAAGCCCTTGACCACGCCCGGATCGTGGCAGAGTCCGCGCGTGCTCGACCTGTTCCCGCAGACGGCGCGCGTCGAGAACGGCGAGCTGGTGCTCGGCGGTTTCCGGGCCGGCGCGCTCGCGGCCGAGCACGGGACGCCGCTCCTCGTCTACTGCGAGGAGACGCTCCGCGCCCAGGCGCGCGCCTATCGCGCCGCTGCTCCGGACGCGCTCGTCTGCTACGGGACGAAGGCGTTCCCGAACGTCGCGATCCTCCGCCTGCTCGCGGAGGAGGGGCTCGGCGCCGACGTGTCGACGCTCGGCGAGCTCCGCTTCGCGCAGGCGGCCGGTCTCCCCGGCGAGCGGCTCGTCGTCCACGGCAACAACAAGTCGGACGCGGAGCTGCGGGCCGCGGCCGAGGCCGGGGCCGCGCTCGTCGTGCTCGACTCGCTCGAGGAGGTCGAGCGTGCGGCGGCCGCCGGCGTCGGTCGCGTGCTCGTCCGCGTCACCTCCGGCATCGAGGCCGACACCCACGAGTCGATTCGCACCGGGTGGCACGGCTCGAAGTTCGGCCTCCCGGCGGCCGACGCGCTCGAAGCGGTGCGGCGCGCGCTCGCGGCGGGACTCGACGTGCAGGGCCTCCACGTCCACGTCGGCTCGCAGCTGCTCGACGCGACGGCCGCGGGGATGACCGTCGACTGGCTCGCGGCGTTCGCCGCCTCGTGTCGCGCCGAGCTCGGCTGGGAGCCGGCGGTCGTCGACGTCGGCGGCGGGCTCGGCGTCCGGCACGTCGAGGACGAGGACGCGCCGCCCGTCGAGACATTCGTCCGCTCGCTCGTCGAGCGGCTCGAGCGAGGGTTTCGACTGCACGGGCTCCCGCTGCCGCGGCTCGTCCTCGAGCCCGGCCGCTCGCTCGTCGGCCGCGCCGGCGTCACGCTCTACCGGGTCGGCGTCGTGAAGCGCGCGAGCGAGACGGTCCGCTACGTCGCCGTCGACGGCGGGATGTCGGACAACCCGCGGCCGCAGCTGTACGGCGCGCGGTACACGGCCCTGCTCGCCAACCGGGCGGACGAGCCCGCCGACGAGGCCTACGCCGTCGCCGGGCTGCACTGCGAGGAGGAGGTGATCGCGCGCCGCGTGCTCCTCCCGGCCGGGCCACGGCGCGGCGACGTGCTCGCGGTTCCGGCGACCGGCGCGTACACGCTCGCGCTCGGCTCGAACTACAACGTCGTCCCGCGCCCGGCGGCGGTGCTCGTGCGCGACGGCGAGGCGCGGGTCATCCGGCGGCGCGAGACGCTCGACGACCTGCTCGCGCTCGAGGCCGACGGTTAGCGCGGCCGCGGCGCCTGCCCGGCCACGACGGCGGCCGCGGCGACCGGGTCACCGTCCAGGTGCTCCGCGCCGATCGCGGCGGCGACGTCGGCCGTCGCGCCGGGGCCAGCGAGGGCGACGCGCCGGCTGGTCGCCAGCGCTGCGAGCCACACACGCGCCGCCTCGATCCGCTCCGGCAGCGTCGCCGCGACGACCACGACGTCTGCGTCGACGGCCGCGGCCGCGTCGGCGATCGTCTCGATCGGGGTGTCGGGCCCGAGGTACGTGATCCGCCAGCCCTGGCCGCGGAGCGCGAGCCCGAACGCGATCAGGCCGAGGTCGTGCAACTCGCCCGGCGGACAGGCGAGGAGCGCGTGCGGCCCGGCGCCCGCGCCCCACCGTCGTGCGAGTCCGAGCAGACGGCCGCGGATGAGCGCGCTGGCAAAGTGCTCCTGCGCCACCGACACCTCTCCTCGCTCCCAGCGGTCGCCGATCGTCGCGAGCGCCGGCAGTACCGCCTGGAGCAGCACGGTCTCGAGCGTGAGGGAGCCGAGGAGCGCGTCGAGGTGCGCGTGCGCGCCCGCCTCGTCGAACCGCTCGAGCCGGTCGACGAGCGCCGGGGCCGGCCGGTCGACGGCGGCCGCGCTCGACGGCGGGCCCGCGAGCGTGAGCCGGGCCGCCTGTGCCGCAGACAGCCCCTGGTCGAGGTGGTCGCGCATCGCCTCGACCCGCCGCACGTCCTCGTCCGTGTAGAGCCGGAATCCGCCCTCCGTCCGCGTCGGCCGGAGCAGCCCGTAGCGGCGCTCCCATGCGCGCAGCAGGTCGGTCGAGACGCCGGTCCGCTGCGCGAGCGTGCCGATCCGGAGGTGCCCGTCCACCGGGCCGCATTGTACAGACTATGGACAGAAGCTTGACAAGCACGTGACGCGGCGAGTAGTATCCTGCCGAAAGTTGGACAACATCTAGACAGGAGGTTCATTCGTGCGCACTCTCGACCTGACCGCCGCCGCACTGCTGATCGTCGGCGGGCTCAACTGGGGCCTCGTCGCCCTCGCCGAGTTCGACCTGGTCGCGGCTCTCGTCGGCCTCGACTTCGGCGAAACGAACTGGGCGAGCCGGATCGTCTACGGGCTCGTCGGCCTCTCCGCCGTCTACGGCGCGAGCCGGCTCCCCGCGTTCTCCCGCGGCGCGGTCGCGAGGGCCGCGGCGTGACGCGGGCGCTGCTCGCCCTGGCCGCGCTTATCGCGCTCGCGCTTCCCGCGGGCGCGACCGCCCGCCCGGCGGCCGAGGGGAACATCGTCCAGACCGCCTCCGCCGCCGGCAGCTTCAAGACGCTCCTCTCGCTCGCGACGCAGGCCGGCCTCGCCGACGAGCTCGCCGGCCCGGGGCCACTCACCGTGTTCGCACCGACCGACGCCGCGTTCAAGAAGGTCCCCGCGGCAACGCTGAGGAAGCTGAAGGCGAATCCGGCGCTGCTGAAGCGCGTGCTGCTCTACCACGTGGTCTCCGGCAACGTCACGGCCGCAAAGGTCGTGAAGCTCCGCTCGGCCAAGACACTCGCCGGCCCGAGCGTCCGCATCCGCGTCACCGGCAAGACCGTCCGGATCAACGCCGCCAAGGTGACGACGGCCAACGTGAAGGCGACGAACGGCGTCATCCACGTGATCGACCGCGTGCTCCTGCCCCCTGCGTAGGTGGGCCGAACCGGGGGCTCCGCCGACGGCGCGGGGCCCGCCGTCCCCTACCCTCGAGGCGTGGCCGAGGACGCGCCGGAGCACGAGCCGCAGCACGACGTCTGGATCTGGTCGGACTACATCTGACCGTTCTGCCGCGTCGGCCAGCGGCTGGCCGAGTCGCTCGAGCGCCGGTTCGGCGCGCGCGTCACGTGGCTGCCGTTCGACCTCCACCCGGAGTACCCGCCGGAGGGCATCCCGCGGGACGAGCTGCGCCGCCGCTACGGCGCGGGAACGGACGAGCTGCTGCGTCGGCGGATGGAGGCGGCGGAGCTCCCGTTCACGCTCTCGGAGCACATCCCGAACTCGCGCGCGGCGCTGCGGGTGACGGAGCTCGCGCGGGACGCAGGCCTGCACGAGGCGCTCCACGACCGGCTGATGGACGCGTACTGGGCCGAGGGCGAGGACCTCGGCGACCACGACGTGCTGCGTCGGCACGCGGTCTCGGTCGGGCTCGAGGCGGACGAGGTCGACGACGTGCTCGGCTCCGACCGCTACCTCGACCGCGTCGCGGCATCCACGCAGGAGGCCGTGTCGATCGGAGTCACGGGCGTGCCCGCCTTCCTCCTCGACGGAAAGCTGCTCGTCCTCGGCGCGCAGCCGGAGGAGGTGTTCGAGCGGGCCTTCGAACAGCTCGCGCGGCGCACTGGCGAGGAGCCGGACGCCGCCGCGGAGGCGTAGCCGGGCGCGTTCCCACCTCCACTCCCCCACCCTCCATGGGTGGGGCACGAGCCTATGGCCGAGATCTGCCGCAGCTGTGCCGATTCTGCGCCGATTCGCACCTCGCGAACCGGCCGAGACCGCTCAGCGAGCGGCGGCGCGGAAGCCGGGCCGCACGAGCCGGGGCGGCGCCTTCAGGCCCGCGTCGCGCACCGGCGGGTTGACCGGCTCCGCGAGCGGCGCGGCGCCGAACGACGCGCGCACGCGCGACTCCGGCGGCACGCCGTAGAGCGTCGTCCGCTGCCGCGGAACGCCGGCCGGCCGAGCGGATCAGCGCCTCCATCCGCTCCGGCGGCATCTCCTGCCCGTGCCGGGCGCCGGCCGCGCGGGAGATCGACTCGTTCATCAGCGTCCCGCCGAGGTCGTTGACCCCGGCGCGGAGCGCCTCGCGCACGCCCTCGGGCCCGAGCTTCACCCACGAGGCCTGGACGTTCTCGAACCACGGATGGAGCGCGAGCCGCGCGACCGCGTGGACGAGCAGCACCTCGCCGAACGTCGGACCGTGGCGCGCCTGGCCCTTCAGCGCGATCGGCGCCTCCATGTGCACGAACGGGAGCGGCACGAACTCGGTGAATCCGCCCGAGCGCTGCTGCTGCTCCCGCGCCCGCAGCAGGTGCCGCGCCCAGGAGCGCGGCCCCTCGACGTGGCCGAACATCATCGTCACGTTCGAGCGAAGGCCGACGGCGTGCGCGGCCGCGTGTACCTCGAGCCACTGGTCGGTCGTCACCTTGTCGGGGCAGATGACGCGCCGCACCTCGTCGTCGAGGATCTCGGCCGCCGTCCCCGGGAGCGAGCCGAGGCCCTCGTCCCGCAGCCGCGCGAGGTACTCCTCGAGCGGCAGCCCGAGCGTCGCCGCGCCCTGCCAGACCTCCAGCGCCGAGAACGCGTGGACGTGGATCTCGGGCGCCGCCTCCTTCACCGCGCGGACGACCGAGAGGTAGTACTCGCCGGTGAAGGCCGGATGGATGCCGCCCTGGAGGCAGACCTCGACGGCGCCGCGGTCCCAGGCCTCGCGCACGCGGCGGCGGATCTCGTCGTGCGGGACGAGGTACGCGGGGCCGCGCAGGTTCGCCGCCAGCTTCCCCTTCGAGAACGCGCAGAAGCCGCAGCGGAAGTAGCAGACGTTCGTGTACTGGAGGTTGCGGGTGACGACGTAGGTGACCTCGTCGCCGTTCGCGTCGCGGCGCACGCGGTCGGCGGCCGCGAACACGCGCTGCCGCTCCTCGCCGCGCGCCCGGAGCAGCCGCACGAGCTCGTCCTCGCCGAGCTCGCCGGCCGTGTCCACGGGGAGGGCGTCCCGGCGGACGACGAACGGGACCGCGCCCACGTCGCCGGGCGCCCAGCCGTCCTCGCGGCCGAGCCCGAGCGAGTCGGCGCGCGCGAGCGCGGGGCCGAGCACGCGCGGGTCGACCCACGTCCGCGTCGAGGTACTCCGGGTAGACCGGCAGCCGCGGCGCCAGCTCGAGGCCGCGCGACCGGGTCGCCTCGCGGAGCCGCTCGACCTCGGGCCACGGCGCCTCCGGGTTGACGTGGTCGATCGTCACCGGCGAGACGCCGCCCCAGTCGTCGATGCCGGCGTCGAGCAGGCGCGGGAAATCGTCGAAGGCGAGGTTCGGCGGCGCCTGCACGTGCGCCCGAGGACCGAGCACGATCCGGGCCGCGGCGATCGTCCAGAGGTGGTCGTCGAGCGTCGGCTCGGAGTGCGCGGCCATGCGCGTCCCGGGCTTCGCGCGGAAGTTCTGGACGATCACCTCCTGCACGTGCCCGTACCGCTCGTGGAGGTCGCGGAGCGCGAACAGCGCGTCCAGCCGCTCCTCGCGCGTCTCGCCGATCCCGATCAGGATCCCGCTCGTGAACGGGATCCGCAGCTCGCCCGCGGCCGCGATCGTGGCCAGCCGGCGCGCCGGTTCCTTGTCGGGCGAGGCCCAGTGCGGCCCGCCCCGCGCCGAGAGCCGGGCCGCGGTCGTCTCCAGCATGATCCCCATCGAGGCCGAGACGCGGCGCAGCGCGACGAGGTCGTCGGCGGTCATCACGCCGGGGTTGAGGTGCGGCAGCAGGCCGGTCTCCGCCAGCACGGCGTCGGCGGCGGCCGCGAGGTACTCGAGCGTGGTCTCGAAGCCGAGCGCGCGGAGCTCGTCGCGGGCGACGCGGTAGCGCAGCTCCGGCTTGTCGCCGAGCGTGAAGAGCGCCTCGTGGCAGCCGGCCGCGGCGCCCGCGCGGGCGATCGTCGAGCACCTCGTCGAGCGGGAGGTACGCGCGCTCGCCGCGACGCGGCGGCCGGGCGAACGTGCAGTAGCCGCAGACGTCGCGACAGAGGGTCGTGAGCGGGACGAACACCTTCGGCGAGTACGTCACGAGCCCGCCCGCACCCTCGTCCCGGAGCCGCCGAGCCTCCGCCAGCAGCTCGTCGAGCGGCGCCGCCAGCAGCTCGCGCGCGTCCATGGAGGGACTCTAGACGCCGCGCGTTCAGGCCCGGTTGCGGCGCCAGAGCAGCAGCCCGAGCGGCGCGAACGAGGCGAGGATCGCGTACGGCGCGAGCGCGACCGTCTCGACCCGCTCGACCCGGCGGTCGCGCCGCCGACGCCGGCCGCGGCGCGCACCGCGCTCGCCGCCGCGTCCAGCTCGTCCTCGCCCGCGGTCTGCGCCCCGAGCAGCCGCGCCAGCTCGGTGAGCTGCGGCCCGCTCGTCGGGTCGGCCCGGTAGGCCGCCTCCGGACTGCCGTCCGCGCGAGAAGATCCGCTCGCCGTCGTCCCAGACGTGGACGAAGACGACCCGGAGCGGCGCCCCGTCCTTGATCCGCGCCGCGAGCAGCGACGCGTCCGTCTGGCGCACCTCGGCGTCGCTGAGGACGACGACTACCCGGCGGTCGACCGTCGGCGAGAAGAAGAGGTCCGAGCCGGCGAACGACTCCAGCGGGTCGAACGACGTCGCGCGGGCCCCCGGCGCGAGCGGCGGCGGGTGCTCGACGTCGACGACGCGCCGCATCGTCTGCGCGAAGACCTGCTTGTCGGCGGAGGGGTAGAGGTGCGGCAGCGCGCGATCGGTGAGCGACGCGATCCCGGCCGGGACGTCCCCGATCGCGTTCCGCAGCCCGACCGCCGCCGCCTTCGCGCGATCGATCCGACGCTCGCCGTCCTGCCCGGAGGCCGCGAGCATCGACCGCGACGTGTCGATCACGAAGAAGGCCTCGACGTCCGTTCGCACCGCCTCGCGCCGCGTCTCGGTCATCGCCGGCTGCGCCGCGGCCACGCCCACGAGGCCCGCGAACGCCGCGAGCGCCGCCGCCGGGACGATCCATTCGGGCCGCTCGGGCGCGCGCAGGCCGAGCACCTCGCGGACGACGCGCGCGCGGCGGACGAGCACGAGCAGCGCCGCGAGCGGCAGGACGACCGCGAGGGCGACGGCCGCACCCTCGGGCGTGAGGAAGTCGATCATCAGTAGCCCTCGCCGGGAGCGCTGTACGAGGCGCCGCCGCTCGAGCCGCCGCCGCCGGCCCGGTCGCGCTGCTGGCGCGGCGGCTGGAGGTTCAGCACCTGCTCGAGGTTGAGCTTCGCGTCGCCGTTCGCCGGGTCGAGCTCGATCGCACGCCGCAGTGCCTCCACGCTCCGCGGGCAGCAGATCCGTCGACCGGGAGCCGGTGGAGAGCGCGTCCTCGTAGAGGAGGACGCCGCGCATCGTCGCCGCGGCCGAGCGGCGGGTCGTGTCGCGGTCCGCGTCCTGCACCTGCGCGAGCGCGTTCTCCGCGCGGGCCTGGCGCCGGTGGATCTCGGCCGCGTCGAGCGTGTCGAGACCCTCGCGCGTCACGCGGACGAGCCGCAGCGCCTCGCGGTAGCGCAGGTCGTCCTCGAGGCCCATGCGTTCCGGGCCCGACGCGCAGCGGCAGCGCGTCGTCCGGCTCCCAGAGCCCCGGCGCCGCGGAGCCCGACGCGAGCCGCTGGTCGCCCGCCTCGATCCGGCCCGGCCAGCGGCGGACGTCCTCGCCGAGCAGCGCGAGCACGGCCGCGGCGGCGAGCAGCGCGAGCGCGACGACGACCCGCGCCGGCCTCACGACGGCCTCCAGGCGAGCCGCCCGTTGAGGAACTCGTTCGCGGCGAGGCCGAGGAGCGCGAGCAGCGCGACCGCGATCAGCGGGACGGAGATGCCCGGAGCCGCCCGAGAGCGCGACCCCCGCCGACCCCTGCCCCGGCTTCGCCGCGATGCCGACGGCGCCGGGCGGCAGCAGCTCCTCGAAGTAGCGCCTGTCCCGGGGTGCGGGCGACAGCCCGACGACGCGCAGCGGCACGTCCTGGCGCCGGAACGAGATGAGCGTCTCGGTGAGCGACCCGACGTCGTTCTGGTCGTCCTCCAGGTCGCTGACGAGGACGATGCCGCCGTCGATCCGGTCGCGGCGGAGGACGTCGCGCGCGAGCTCGAGGCCGGTCGAGATCTTCGTGCCGCTCGTGAAGGCGCGCACCCAGGGCGTCAGCGGCTGCCCGAAGCGGCCCGCCGGCGCGTCGTCCCCGAAGAAGCGGGCGAAGCGGCCGAGCTCCACCGACGGCGTCCCCGGCGGCAGCGCCTCGTAGGCCGTGTCGGAGTAGACGACGAGCCCGAAGCGGCCGCCCGAGCGCGAGGCGTCGCGGAGCACCTGCGCGATCTGGCGGTGCGTGTCCTGGCCGATGCTCGTCGAGACGTCGAGGACGAGCACGCCGCCCTCGTCCGACCCGAACGACGAGCCCGCCTCGCGGTCGAGCCGGAGCGAGACCACGAGCGCCGTGACGGCGAGCGCCGCGATCGCGGCCGCGAGCCCGAGGCGCAGCGCGCCGGCCCCGGAGCAGGCGGCGCGAGAACGGCCGCGCGTCGCGCGAGTGGGATCCTCATCGGGCCACCCTCGCCGCCACCGCGGCCGCGTGGGGCGCGTCGGGCGCCTCCTCCGACCACGCGAGCCGCCGCGCCTCGGCCGCGAGCTCGCCGTCGTCGACCTCGCGCGCGAGCCGGTCGAGCGCCGTCACGCCGCTCGGCCGGGGTTCGCGCCCGCTCGAGGAGCGCGAGCGCGCGGGCGACCGGCGAGAGCCCGGCGAACGGGTCGCGCTCGCGCCGCCGGAGCACGACCCGCCGCACCTCGAGGCCGATGATCGCGAGCGCCGCCAGCGCGAGGAGCGCCGCGCCGCCGAGGAGCAGCGCCGCGGTCCCGGTCGGCGAGACGGAGAACGTCGGCGCCGGCGGCGGCTCGTCGGCGAGGCGCAGCGCCGGCCGGACACGGTCGGCCGCGGAGAGCCGCGACGCCACCTCCACCCCGCCCCAGTCGAGCGCACGGCGCCCGTTCGGCCCGTAGAGGACGAACCCGCGCTCGAACCGGACCGGCTTCGGCTGCCCCTGCTTCGGCAGGCACGCGCGCTCGAGGCAGAGCAGCTCGAGCCGGTAGCGGAGCGAGGTCGTCGTCCCCGAGTCGGTGCGGGTGACGCGTGCGCGAGCGGAGCCGGAACGGCTCGAAGCCGCCGACGAGGCGGACGCTCGCGGGGTCGACGCGCGTGCGGTCGACGAGGACGTGGACGTCGGCGCGCAACGGGTCGCCGAACAGCACGGCCGGCGCCGACAGCCAGGCGCGGACGGCGACCGGCTCGCGCATCTCCGGCCCCGCCGCGTCGGAGGAGAGCCGCATCCCGGCGACGATCGCGCCGCCCACGACGAGCCCGACTCCGATCGCGGCCCCGAGACGGAGGATCAGGCCGCGCGCCACTCCGCCCCGCGTGCGTAGACCCGGCCGTCGGCCCACCGCAGGAAGGCGTCGAGGACGTGCTCGGGATCGGCGGACGTGATCGACACCGGCTCGATCCGCAGCGCGTGGAAGCCGTCGACGATCGCGCGACACCCGCGCCTCGTGCGCGTCGCGCCGCTCCTGAACCTCGCGGGCCGAGAGCCGCAGCAGCTCGCGGCGCCCGGTGGCGGCGTCGACGATCGGGAGCGCGACCCCGTGCGCGTCCGGGAAGCTCCGCTCCCAGGTCGGGATCCTGGATCACGACCGGGACGACGTCCCAGCGCCGCTGCGTCGCCCGCAGCCACAGCTCCTGCGACGGCTCGACGAGGAAGTCCGAGAGCACGAACACGAACGACGCCGGACGGCACGGCGCGCGCGTGCTCTCTCGAGGTGGAGCAGCGCCCGCTCCAGCGCATCGGGCGGGCCGACGTAGCCGCCGCGGCCGAGCCACTCCGGGCCGCGGTCGACGGTCGCCTGGCTCCGCGGCGGCTCCCAGAACGGCTCGTCCTCCGCCGCGTCGAGGTACCCGGCGAACCCGCGCGCCCGCGCGGCCGACGCGAGGATCAGCTCGAGCGCGTCTCGCACCGCCTCCGGCTTCCGCAGCCAGGGCAGCCCCTCGGGGTAGAGCCCCATCCCGGCCCGGCGGTCGCAGACGACGACCACGCGCGGCGCCTCCTCCGCGAAGCGCTCACGCACGATGAACTCGTCCGTGCCACGTGCGGAGGAGAGCCGTGCCGACGCGGCCCAGTCGATCGCGTCCATGTCGTCGCCCGGCAGGTACGGCCGCGAGCCGGCGACGTCCGAGCCGAGCCCGCGGCGCGCCGAGTGCATCGCGCCGAACGCCAGCCCGAGCAGGCGGTGGCGCGGGACGAGCGGGAAGGTCAGGCCGCGGTGGCGATGGTCGTCCTCGTTCCGGACCAGCGAGAGGCCGCCGGGCGCCTCCGGATCGGGACGCGGCGCGCGCTCCAGGCACGCTCCCGGAAGCGCTCGAGCGCGGCGTTGCGGCCGATGCGGCGGAGCTCGACGAGGAACGGCGTCGAGAAGATCACGCGGTGAGCCGAGGACCGGGAGGAAGAGCTCCTCCACGTCCTCCGGCACGACGTGGTCGCGGCCGTGCAGCAGCGCCCAGGCGCGCACCGCCCGCTCGAGCGCGAGCGAGCCGCGCACCGAGGCGCCGATCGCGACCTCGTCGAGCTCCCGCGTGGCGCGGACGAGGTCGATCAGCCAGTGCTCGATGAGCGCGTCGACGTAGACCTCCTCGACGGCCTGCTGCAGCGCGCGCATCTCCTCGAGCGACACGGCCGGCTCGAGGCGGCCGAGCGGGTGGCCGTGCCGCTGCTCGCGGACGATCTCGCGCTCGACCTCGGCCGACGGATACCCGAGCGACGTCCGCAGGAAGAAGCGGTCGAGCTGCGCCTCGGGGAGCGGGAACGTGCCCTCGTGCTCGATCGGGTTCTCGGTCGCGAGCAGGAGGAACGGGTCGGGCAGCTCGCGCGTGGCGCCGTCGACCGTGACCTGGCGCTCGGCCATCGCCTCGAGCAGCGCCGACTGCGTCTTCGGCATCGCGCGGTTGATCTCGTCGACGAGCACGACGTTGGCGAAGATCGGGCCGGCGCGGAACTCGAAGTCGCGCTCGCGCTGGTTGTAGACGGACAGGCCCGTCGCGTCGCTCGGCTGCAGGTCCGGCGTGCACTGGATCCGCGCGTGGCGCGCGCCCTCGATCGTCTGCGCGATCGCGCGGGCGAGCACGGTCTTGGCCGTTCCGGGCACGTCCTCGAGCAGCACGTGGCCGTGACAGGCGAGCGCCGTGAGCACGAGCTCGACCTCGCGCCGCTTCCCGTGCACGACCGTCTCGACGTTCGCGAGGAACCGGTCGGACGTCTCGATCGGCGCGTGCGTGCCGCTCCTCGCGAGCGGCCTGCGTCTCTCCCGCCTCGGTCATTCGCGGAACCCTAGTCTCGTCGTCGTTGTCCATGGGTTAAGAGGTGCCCTCCCGACCCGAACGATCGCAGGTGTCCCGGATCGGCCACCCAGAGGTCGCCGTCGACCACCACGCGCGGCGCCGAGGTCGGAGTAGTCGGGGCGCGCCGCGCAGCCGGCGCTCGAAGCTGTTGGCGTGGACGCTCGCCGTGAGCCGGTTCGTGCGTGGGTCGATCCGTCCGACCGTGAGGGCCGAGACGAACCAGACCGAGCGGTCGTCGGCCGCGATGCGCCCGAGGAACGGGAACCGCGTCCGCGAGAGCGGCGCGAGACCGAGCACGCGGTTCGTACGCGAGTCGATCCGGGCCAGGCCGTAGCGGTCGGGCGAGCTGACCGACGCCCACGTCGCGCCCGGCGTCGTCGCGACCCAGTTCGCGCCCACGAACTCCCCGAGCTCGACCTCGGCGGTGCGGCGGTTCGTCTCGGGGTCGATGCGGGCGAGGTCCCAGCTGCTGCCCGGGCCGAAGCCCCGGCCGCGGCCGACGACCCACACCGCGTCCCGCCGATGCCGAGCGAGCCGACCGAGCCGGGCATCGCCACCCGCGCGACGACGCGGTTCGTGGCGGCGTCGATGCGCGTCACGCCGACGCCCTCGACGGCCCACAGCGAGCCGAAGCCGAACGCGATCTCGGCCGGGTTCGCGAGGGGGATGTGCGCGACCGGCTCGCCCGTCCGCTCGTCGACGCGGACGATCTCGGACGCGAGCGGATCGACGACCCAGACGGAGCCCCCGCCCGCCGTCACGCCCGTCGCCGCCTGCGCGACCTTGTACGTGTCGGCGACCTCGCCCGTCGCCGTGTCGATCTTGACGAGCTCGCCGGCCTCCGGGTTCGTCGCCCAGACCGCGCCCGTCCCGCCGGCGAGGCCGCCCGGGCGCGTCGGCAGGACGACGCGGTCGAGCACGGCGAACGAGCCGGCCTCGGCCTCGCCGCCCCCGCTCCCGCCGCCGTCGTCGCCGCCGCAGCCGGCCGCGAGCACGAGCACCGCCACGAAGCAGCGCCCTACGCACGGTTCCTCCGCCGGACGAGCACGGCGAGCGGCACGAGCGAGCCGACGAGGACGAGCGGCGCGAGCGCGACCGTGCTCCGCCGCTCGCGGACGGTGTGCACCGCTCCGGTGCCGAGCGCCTCGCGCACGACCTGCTCGACGCGCGCGGGCTCGGCCTCGGGGACGACGGGCGCGCCGATCGCGTCGGCGAGCAGGTCGAGCTGCGCACCGAGCCGCGCGTCGGCGCGGTACGACTCGGCACGGCCGTTCGCACGGAAGACGCGCTCGTCCGGCGACGCCGAGCCGCACGAAGACGACGTCGACCGGCGGTGCGTCCGCGAAGCCCTCCCGGAACAGCTGCGGGTCGATCGGAAGCACCTCGCCGTCGGTGAGGACGAGCATGACGCGCCGGCTCACCCCGTCGGTGAAGTAGCCGCGGCCCGCGACGGCGATGAGGGGCTCGACGTTCGTCGCCAGGCCGCCGCCGATGCGCGGGAGCGGCCGTCCGACCGCGAGCGCCCGGTCGAGCACCGTGGCGAACGCGCGCGGGTCCGGGGTCGGGAACAGATGCGGGAGCACCCGGTCGCTGATCGAGACGACCCCGGCCGGGACCTCCGGGACGGCCGCACGGACACGCCGGGCCAGCGCACGGGCGCGGTCGAACCTGGTCGGCGCGCCGAGCGCGGGCGCCGCGAGCATCGAGCGCGACACGTCGACGACGACGAGCAGCTCGGCGTCGTCGCGCGTCGGCGCCGCTCCCGCGTCGACGAGCACGGGCTGTGCCGCGGCCGTCCCCACGAGCACCGCGACCCCCACGAGCGCGACCACGGGGACCAGGAGCGCGTTCCGGCCGGGCGGATCGAGCGACAGCACCCGCGCGACGCGCTCGCTCCGCCGCCGGGCGACGAGGAGCGCCGCGAGCGGCAGGACGACCAGGAGCGCGACGAGCGCCCAGGCCGGCGTCTGGAAGGCGAGCTCGTTCACCAGCCCTGCCCGGCCGGGAGCCCGGCGGCCGCGCGCTCGTCGGTTTCGCCCTCGCCGCCGCCGCCGCCCGTGCTCCGCGCCCGCGGCGGACGGAGCAGCCCGAGCATGCGCTCGAGGTTCGCCTTCGGCACCGCCGCCGTCGGGTCGGTCTTGATCGCCGAGCGGAAGGCGTCGAGGCTGCGGCCCGTGAACGCGGCGGCGTTCTCCTCGGAGACCTGCGCGTCCTCGTAGAAGAGGATCCCGAGCGCGTTCGCGGCGAGCGCGCGGCGGGCGGGATCCTGCTCGGCGCGGACGACGTCGAGGAGCGCCTCCTCGGCCTGGCTGTGGAGGCGCGCGAGGGTGGTCGCGTCGGCCGTCGGGTTGTCGCCCTCGCGGCCGATCCGGACGAGGCGCAGGGCTCGCCGGAGCGCGACGTCGTCGTCGGCGCCGGCGAGGCCGACGGGGACCGAGACGAGGCCGCCGCCGTCGAGCCGCCAGAGGTCGCCCGCGTCGGTGTCGCCCGGGTAGCGCGCGTCGCCCCGCGCGATCCGCTCGTCGAGCCCCGCGAGGTCGTACGCCGCCGCGCCGAGCAGAGCCGCCGCCGAGAGCGCGAGCACGGCGAGCGCGACCGGCACGGGCCTCACGCCTGCGCCTCCAGCGGGCTCCGCCAGGCGACGCGCGCGAGCCAGAGCTCGTTCAGCGCCAGGAGCAGCAGGAGCACCGCCGCGGCGCCCGCGAGCAGCACGGGCGCGCGCTGCCGGTCGTACGGCGCCGGCGGCGTGTCGAGCTCCGCGTCCCCGACCGGCGCGGCCGTGATCGGGTCGGCGCTCCCGAGCAGCCGCGCGAAGAGCGTGCGGTTGCGGGAGTCGGGCGCGAGGCCGACCACGCGGATCGGCGTGCCCTCGATCCGGTACTCGAGCAGCGCCTGCGTGAGGCTCGGCAGGTCCGACTGGTCGTCGTCGAGGTCGCTGACGAGCAGCACCGAGCCGTCGCTGATGCCGTCGCGCTCGAGGATCCGCCGGGCGAGGCGCAGGCCCTCCGAGATCCGCGTCCCGGCGCTGAAGTCGCCGCGCCACGGGCTGGCGGGGAAGCGCGCGCCGCCGGCCCCGCCGGACAGGGTCTCGCCCTCCGCGTCGCCGAGCGGCACGAGCCCGTCCGGGCCCGGGTCGGTCTCGAGCTCGCCCACGGGCCGGAACAGCCGCTCGTACCGCCGGAGCTCGGCCGAGGGCGTCCCGGGCGGAAGCGCCTCGTAGGCCGTCTCCGAGAAGAGGACGAGGCCGTACCGGTCACGCGTGCGGGCCGCGCTCGCGAGCGTGTGCGCGATCTGCTTGTGCGTGCGGACGCCGATGCTCGACGAGACGTCGAGGACGATGACCCCGCTCGTCCCCGGCGGCAGCAGCGACGGCTTCGCCGGCCGCAGCGCCCAGGCCGCAGCGAGCGCGGCCGCCGCGACCACGACGAGCGCCGCCGCGAGCCCGAGTCGCAGGCGCCGCGTCCGCCGCAGCGCCGTCCCGTAGGTATCCGCCTCGGCGAGGGGGATCCGCGTCACGCCTCGGCCCCCGCCGTCCGCTCGGCCGCCTCCGCGAGCCGCCGCAGGTCGCCGGCCGCCGGCCCGCCCGGCGCCCAGGCCGCGTTGCGGGTCGCGGTCGCGAGCGACCCGTCCCGCGGGTCGAGCGCCGAGGCGAGCGCGTCCAGCGCGAGGCGCCGGTCGCGCTCGTCGCCGTCGCGCTCCGCCCGGCGGACGAGGCCGAGCGCCCGCTCGAGCCGCGTCGGCGGCCGTCGCCGCCGCTCCCGCGCGAGGAGCACGGCCCGGCGCACCTCGCGTGCGAGCAGGACGATCCCGAGCAGCGCGAGCACACCGGCGGCCAGGCCGAGGACGAGTGCGGCGCGATCCGGCTCGGCGCGGTAGGTGACCGCCGGGAGCGGCTCGTCGCCGACGTCGAGCGCGGGCCGGAGCCGGTCCTGGGGCGTGAGCCTCGTCGCGACCTCGACCGGCGGCAGCGGGAGCGACGTGCCGCGGATGCTGCCGTCGGTCCCGCGCAGGACGATGCGCACCGGCGCGAGGACGACGCGACGCCGCTCCGTCCCCTTCGGGCGGCAGTCGGCGCGGAGGCAGAAGACGCGGTAGCGGTACTCCCGCGTGACGAGGTCGCCGGCGGTCGTGGTCGTCACGCGCGGCGGCTCGATCACGCCGTAGGGACGGAACGTGGCGTCGACCCGGACGCTGTTCGGATCGACGACCCGACGGTCGACCCGGACGACGACGCGGCCCGTGAGCTCGTCGGCGAAGAGGTGCGTCGTCGGCCCGACGGTCGCCGTCAGCTCGACCGGCTGGGACGACGCGGGCGGCGATTCCTCCGACCGGAGCGCCGACACACCGGCGGCAAGCGCGATCCCCGCAGCGAGGACGGCCGCACACGCAAGCGCCGGGACGAGTGCCCGGCGCGCAAGCCCCCGGACGACCGCCGGCCGCTGCATCCGCAGGAATCGTAGTCACGTGGTCGCGGATCCTCAATTTTCCGGTGCGACGCTCCCCTTGCGCAGGTCGCCGTGCCGTGATGAGGTGAAGGCGGACGCTGCGGCGCGACCAAGAGGAGCGAGCGATGCCCGACCGGAACCTGCTGCTTGCGCCCGGCGTCTTCCTCGGCGACGAGGTCACCCAGAGCGGCGACCCGCCGAAGCACGCCGACGACCTCGTCTCGACGTTCCAGCGCGAGGGCCTGCGCTGGTGCGCGCTCCAGATCTCGCCCGGCAACGAGGCCGCGGCGGCGCACCTGCGGGAGGCGTGCGCGCGGCGCGGCGCGGGCTTCGGCACCTGGGCGCAGGGCCTCCCGGCCGCGGATGAGCTCGCGGCGGTGCGCTCGTACGGCTCGACCTTCCACATCGCGAACGTCGAGGCACCGCACGAGGACCGCGTGTGGACGGACGGCGCGCTCGACGAGCTCGTCTCGCTCGACCTCCCCAACGGGCTCGCCGTGATCTTCACCGAGGGCGCCTGGGGCCGCGACCGCGAGCGCTCGCGCCGCTGGCGGCGGCGCGGCTTCAATG
Source organism: uncultured Thermoleophilia bacterium (assembly GCA_963733995.1). GTDB lineage: Bacteria > Actinomycetota > Thermoleophilia > Gaiellales > Gaiellaceae > DATHTC01. The sequence continues at coordinate 148,872 of CAVTFO010000021.1, read as the reverse complement.
CGATCCCGGAGGCGATCGTCTCGGAGAACCCGCAGGCGACGATCGCGGCGATGCTCGAGCTCACGGCCGCGCTCGGCTGGCCCGGGGAGCGAACGGCCCCCTGTCTCTACCTCACGCGCGGGTTCAAGGCCGCGGGCTACGGCGGGCAGATCGCGATGACGGCCGGGCGCTGGAACCTGTTCCGCTACGGCGACGTCGACGCGGCCGACTGGGACGCGATGCGCGACTGGCCGCGGGCGGCGCCGCCCGCGCCGGGAACCCTGCCCGAGGCGGACGCCGAGCCGGCCAAGCCGAAGCCGAAGCCGAAGCCCGACGAGCAGCCGGCGGCAAGCCGTCGAAGAGCGCGGCCGCCGCGCGTGCGCTGAAGATGCGGGCCGACATCGTCGCGGCGGTCGAGCGCTGGAACCCGGCGCCGCCGCCGACCTCGCGCGGCGCCGTCGTCCGCCGGATCGCGAACGCGAACGACGCCGTGTGGAGAGTCGCGGCGCCGCAGGTCCTCGCCGCGCTCGACGCCGCCGGCGTGCCCGGAGGAGACGCGCCTGCCGACGCGCCGCCTCCGGCACCTCCGGGATAGGCTAGCGCAGCACCCGCGCGTTCACGACCGGCCCGTAGCCGACCCAGCGGCCGTTCGTCCAGCGCTGCAGGCGCGCCTGCTTGATCGGGAACCGGTCGTTCGGCGTCGTCTTCACCTGGATCCCGGGGAGCAGGAACGGGTTGCCGCTGTCGTTCAGCGTCGTCAGCGCGCGCATCAGCCCTGCCCGCGTCGGCGTCCGCCCGGCCCGCTTCAGCGCGGTCACGAACGAGTGCGCCGAGGCCATCGCGTAGACGTTGTAGACGTCCGACGCGTTACAGCCCTGGCAGTACGCGCGACATGATCTGGCGGTAGAGGCGCCCGCCCCTGTCGTTCCGCCAGCGCGGGTCGGTCGGGTCCTTGAGGAAGCCGATCGCGATCGAGCCGTTCGCGACGCCGGCCGCTCGAGGCCTGCGCGATCTTCATCGTGTTCGACGCGCTCGCGACCGAGTTCACGATCACCTGCGGACGCCAGCCGAGCTTGTTGACCGCGATGTAGGCGCGGATCGCGGGCGCAGGTGTGGCGGCGATCACGATCACGTTCGCGCCCGAGCCCTTCAGCCGCGAGATCTGCGAGCTGATGTCGGTGTCGGAGATCGCGTAGCTCGCCTCGCCGACGACCCGGCCGCCCCGGCCGGCGAAGCGGAGCCCCTGCTTCACCCCGGAGAGCAGCTCCTTGCCGTAGTCGTCGTTCTGGTAGAAGACCGCGACCTTCTTGTTGCGCCCGAGCTGGCCGATGGCGCGACCGTAGATGCGGCCCTCCGCGACGTAGCTCGGCTGGTAGCCGATCGTCCACGGGTAGCGCTTGTAGTCGGCGCTGAAGGTCGTCGCGCCGGTCGCCGTGAAGACCTGCGGCACCTTGAGCGCGTTGAGGAACGGGCGGATCGCGAGATTGTGCTCGGTCCCGAGCGAGTTGTAGATCGCGAAGACCTTGTCCTCCTGGACGAGCTTCCGCGTCTGCTGGACCGTGTTCGCCTCGTTGTAGGCGTCGTCGAGGTACGTGTACTGGATCCTGCGCCCGTTGACGCCGCCGTTCGCGTTGACGTACTTGAAGTACGCCTCCGCGCCCTTGGCCACCGAGGCGTAGGCGGCGGCGACGCCTGACAGCGGCACGGTGCCGCCGATCGTGACGGTGTTCGCGGTCACGCCCGGGTCCGCGGCACGCGCCTCCGGCCGCGCCGACGCGGCGGCGGCGGTGACGGCGAGCGCGAGCAGGCACGCCGGGACGAGCAGTTGCTTCTTCACTCCCTGAGGCTCCTCTCCACACCCTGCGCCTCGCGGCGCGTTCCTGGTTACGACCGAGAATGCCAGCGACTTGTTAGCGGCGTCGAAACGCGCCGCACGAGCCCGCCGACGCCGCCCGGGAGGACGAGCATCAGCCCGATGAGGACGACGGCGTAGACGATCGCGGGGACGCCCGGCTCCTTCGAGATCGCCTGGGCCGCGTCCGGGAGGAAGACGATGAACGCCGCGCCGAAGGCCTGCGTCCACATCGTCCCGAGCCCGCCGACGACGACGCCGACGAGCAGGAAGATCGACAGCGTCACGTCGAAGACGCCCGGGTTCACGAACGTCGTGTGCATCGCGTAGAGGCCGCCCGCGACGCCCGGCGTAGAAGGCGGAGATCGCGAACGCCGTCGTCTTCGCCGCCATCGGGCTCACGCCGGAGGAGACCGCCGCGGCCTCCGCGTCGCGGACGGCGCGGAGCGAGCGGCCGAGGCGCCCGCGGAGCAGCAGCCACGAGACGCCGAGCAGGACGAGCGCCACCGTCCAGCACGAGTAGTAGAGCCAGTCGTTGTAGGTGAGCGTGCGGCCGAACACGGTCACCTCGACCCCGAGCCCGCTCAGCTTCGGCAGGCCGAAGAGGTTGATCCCGCTGCCGCCGCCGGTGAGGCTCTCGGCCTTCCGCAGGATCGCCGGCAGCGCCACGCCGATCCCGAAGGTCGCGAGGGCCAGGTACGCGCCGGCGAGCCGCGTCGCGGGCAGGCCGAAGAGGAGCCCGGCGACGCCGGCGACGATCCCGGCCAGCGGCAGCGTCCAGATGTCGCGGACCTCGGACGAGAAGGTGTGGCCGAAGAGCTCGAGCCCCTGGTCGGAGACGAGGATCGCGGTCACGTAGCCGCCGACGGCCATGAACGCCCCGTGCCCGAGCGAGACCTGGCCGCTGAGCCCGGTGAGGATGTTCAGCCCGATCAGCGCGACGAAGTAGACGGCGACGAGGCCCGCCTGGCTCGGCGCGGAAGTCCGAGAGGAGCCGCGGCAGCAACGCGATCGCGACGACCGCGAGGGCGACGACGGCGACGCGCGAGGCGACGGCGGCTCCCCTCATACGCGCCGCACCGCCTCGCGGCCGAAGAGGCCGGCGGGCCGGACGAGCAGCACCGCGAGGATGATCGCGAGCGCGACCGGCAGCCGCAGGTCGGCGCCCACGAAGTCGACGTAGGTGCCGATGAGGTTGATCATCACGCCGACGAGCAGCCCGCCGACGACCGCGCCGAGGGGGCTGTCGATGCCGCCGAGCACCGCCGCCGCGAACGCGTAGAGCAGGATCGGCTGCATCAGGTTCTGGTCGAAGCTGCCGAGCGGCGGCGCGGCCATCATCCCGGCGACGGCGCCGAGCACCGCGGCGAGGCCCCAGCCGAGCGCGAGCATCCAGGCGACGCGGACGCCGACGAGTCGGCTCTCGGCCGGGTTCGTCGCCGACGCGCGCAGGCCGAGCCCGAGCTTCGTGAAGCGGAAGAACGCCCAGAGCAGCGCGACGATCACGAAGGAGACGGCGATGATCCCGAGGTCCTGCAGCGAGAACGCCACCCCGCCGATGCGCACGGGGTCGGTCGAGAACGGCGACTCGAGCGTCCGCGGCTCGTTGCCCCAGATCCGTCGCGCGAGGCCGTTGAGCCCGATGAGCAGCCCGATCGTGATGATCACGACGGTGAGCGGCGAGGCCGCCGACTGCACCGGCCGGATCAGCGTCAGCTCGATCACCGCGCCGCCGACGAACGCGGCCGCGAGCGTGAGCGCGAACGCCGGCCAGTAGGGCAGGTGCTCCATCAGGCTCCAGGCGACGAACGTGGTGAACATCGCCATCTCGCCCTGCGCGAAGTTGACGACGCCCGTGGAGCGGTAGATCAGGACGAGGGCGAGCGCGAGGCTGGCGAAGATCCCGCCGGAGGCGAGTCCCGAGACGACCTGCTGCAGGAACTCCTCCATCAGTAGCCCAGGTAGCTCCGCGCGGACCTCGTCGTGCTCGCGCAGCTCGGCGCTCGGGCCCTCGACGGCGACGCGGCCCGCCTCGAGCACGTACGCGCGCTGGGCCGCGGCGAGCGCGACCGTCGCGTTCTGCTCGACCACGAGCACGGCCAGCCCCTCCTCCTCGTTCAGCCGCCGGACGATGCCGAACAGCTCGGCGACGACGATCGGCGCGAGCCCGAGCGAGGGCTCGTCGAGGAGGAGCAGCCGCGGCGAGAGCATCAGCGCGCGGGCGAGGGCGAGCATCTGCTGCTCGCCCCCGGAGAGCGTGCCCGCCTGCTGCGGGAGCCGCTCGCGCAGGCGCGGGAACCAGTCGAGGACGCGGTCGAGGTCGGCCGCGACGGCGCCGTCGCGCCGCGTGTACGCGCCGAGGCGAAGGTTGTCCTCGACGCTCAGCTCGACGAACGTGCCACGTCCCTCGGGGACGTGCGCGACCTTCTGCCGCGCCGTCGCCTCGGGCGTGCGCCCGATCGGCGCCCCGTCGAAGAGGATCTCGCCGCTGCGGCGGACCGTCCCCGAGACGGCGCGGAGGGTGGTCGTCTTCCCGGCCCCGTTGGCGCCGAGGACGGCGACGATCTCGCCCTCGCCGACGGTGAGCGAGACGCCGTGGAGGGCGGCGACCGGCCCGTAGCGGGCCTCGACGTTCCGCAGCTCGAGCAGCGCGCCGGGCACGGCCCGGAAGCCTACGAGACCGCAGCGGTGTCGAGCCGAACGGCCCCTCAGAGCCGCCGCGCGTCGAGCCGCTGCTCGCTGACCGCGCCGTCCACGAGCTCCACGCGGTACGCGGCCGCATCGGGCCGCGAGGTGACGACCTCCGCGAGCTCGGTGCCGCTGAACCGGAGCCCGACGAAGTCGTCGGCGGCAAGACCCGCCGGAAAGCCCTCGGCGACGAGCCGGTGGAAGGCGGGGCGCCGCGTCGCCTCGCCGTCGTAGTGCGGGCAGTTCGAGCCGGGCAGAAAGCCCAGGCAGTCGAGCGCCGTCGAGCTCCTCCCGGAACGAGTCGGTGACGCCGGCCTCGAACCAGCAGATCGAGCCCGCGCTCACTCCGGCGAGGACGACACCGGCCTCCCACGCCTCGCGCAGGAACCGGTCGACGCCGTGCACGCGCCAGATCGCGAGCATGTTCGCGGTGTTGCCGCCGCCGACGAAGATCGCGTCCTGGTCGAGCACGACCGAGCGGATGTCGGCCGGCGGGATCCCGAACAGGGACAGGTGCGACGCCTCGGCGCGGCGCGCGAACGCCTCGTAGAAGCGGACGACGTAGGCCTCGCTCTCGGCGCTCGCGGTCGGAAGCAGCAGCACGCGCGGCCGCGAGGCGCCCGTGAGCTCGAGCAGGAGGTCGTCGAGCGCCTCGCCGGGCTGCATCGCGTGGCCGCCGAGCGCCAGGATCTGCCGCTCAGGCACGGGCGAAGGCTCCCGGATCCGTCTCCGGCGCGCGGCAGGCGAAGCGCTCGCAGACGTAGACGGCGGGCCGCCCGTCGACGAGCCCCTTGCCCTCGAGCAGCGGCACGCCCTCCGCCGGGCCGACGGCCGACGACCGTCCGCGGCTGCCACGGCGCGAGCGCCGCTCGCGCGACCGTCGCTGTCGGGTGGGCCGACGACCGCGAGCTCGCGCGGCGGCGAGAAGTGGAGGTCGAGCCCGACGAGCGCCCAGCCGAAAGCCGACGGGGCGCGCGGGATCGCGTCGCGCAGGAGCCGGAAGACGCCGACGGCCCGCCGCTCGAGCTCGTCGTCGCCGTAGATCCGCGCGAGCCGGAGCAGGACGTGGGCGAGCATCGCGTTCCCCGACGGGATCGGGTGGTCGTCGAGGTCCTTCCGCTCGGCCACGAGGCGCTCCCCGTCGCGCGGCGCGAGGAAGAAGCCGCCGTGCTCGTCGTCGCCGAAGCGCTCGACCGCGAGGCGCGCGAGACGGTGCGCCTCCTCGAGCCAGCGGAGCTCGCCGGTCGCGACGTGGAGCTCGAGGAGCCCGTGCGCGACGTTCGCGTAGTCGTCGAGGAAGCCGGGCCCGCTCGTCCGCCCGGCGCGCGTGCTGCGCACGAGCTCCGGCCCGCGCAGCAGGAAGTCCGCGGCCTCGGCTGCCGCCGTGACGTAGTCCGGCCGCTCGAGCCGGCGCCCGGCCTCCGCGAGCGCCGCGATCGCGAGGCCGTTCCACGACGCGATCGCCTTGTCGTCGCGGGCCGGCTTCGGCCGCTGCTCGCGGCGCGCGAAGAGCTCGGCCCGGAGCGTCTCGTCGAGCTCGCCGCGGATCACCGACCGTCCGTGCTCGAACGGGCGCAGCAGCTCGGCGGGGACGCCCTCCTCCGCCGTCCACGTGAAGGTGAGGCCCTCGACGCCCTCGGTGTCCGCGTCCTGCGCCGAGGCGAACGCGCCCTCGTCGAGCCGGAGCTCGCGCAGGACGTAGTCGAGCGTCTGCTCGACGACCCGCCGGTCGCGCTCCTGGCCCCACAGCGCCCACGCGTGGAGGTAGGTCGCGGCGAGCAGCGCGTTGTCGTAGAGCATCTTCTCGAAGTGCGGCACGAGCCACTGCGCGTCGACCGAGTAGCGGTGGAAGCCGCCGCCGACGAGGTCGTACATGCCGCCGGCGGCCATCGCGTCGAGCGTCGTCCGCACCATCGCGAGCGCGTCGTCGGACGTGCGCCGGAGCAGGAACTCGAGCGTCGCGGCCGCCGGGAACTTCGGCGCCGTGCCCCAGCCGCCGTTGACGGGGTCGAAGCTCTGGCGCAGGCCGAGCTCCGCGCGGTCGAGCAGCTCCTCCGTCAGCGGCTCGGCCGAGGGCCGGGCCCGCGCCGAGGCGGCGACGAGCTCGGTCAGCTGCCGCGCCTGGCCCACGACCTCGCCGTGCCGATCGCGATACGCGTCGGCGACGGCCATCAGCACCTGCCGGAAGCTCGGGAGCCCGTGGCGCGGCTCGGGCGGGAAGTACGTCCCGCCGAGGAACGGCTCCCCGGCCGGCGTGAGGAAGACCGTCATCGGCCAGCCGCCCTGGCCGGTCAGCGCGACGACGGCGTCCATGTAGACCGCATCGACGTCGGGCCGCTCCTCGCGGTCGACCTTCACGCTGACGAACCGCTCGTTCAGCAGCGCGGCCGTCTCCGCGTCCTCGAACGACTCGTGCGCCATCACGTGGCACCAGTGGCAGGCGGCGTAGCCGACGGAGAGGAGGATCGGCTTGTCCTCGTCGCGCGCGCGGGCGAAGGCCTCGTCGCCCCACGGGAGCCAGTCCACCGGGTTGTCGGCGTGCTGGAGCAGGTACGGGCTCGTCTCTCCGGCGAGGGAGTTCATCGAACTCGGGCCAGGATGACGCTTCGCCGTCGGAGTGCACCGGCCGGTGCGAGCGCAAGGACGCAGGGAGCTTCGATAGCAGCTGCTATCGAAGCGACTGAGGACGCAGCGATCGCGCCGGACGGGGCGCTCCGACGGCCCGGCTTCATCCTGGGTCGAGTTCATCGTACAGCTCCCGTACACCGCGCAGCCGCGTGCGAATCATCGCCTGCGCCACGGAGGAGTCGAGCGTGCAGTCGAGCGGGCGGGTCGGCGGCGCGAGGCCGGCCGCGCAGGGCACGCCGGCGGCGAGCTCGGCGAGCTCGTGGCGCGAGACGGCGTCGGCGCCGGCGACGTGGAGCGGCCCGGCGACGTCGTGGTCGCGGAGCGAGCTCGAGCAGCGCCGCGACGAGGTCGTCCACCTGCACCGGCGGAGCGGATCTCGTTCACGTACCAGGTGCCGCCGCCGTCCGCGCGCGGACTGCTCGTGCTTGCTCTGCGGGCCGCCGGGGCCGCCGACGATCAGCGAGGTGCGGACGAGCAGCGCGGACGGGTGCGCGGCCGCGACGCGCCGCTCGGCCTCGGCCTTCGTGCGCCCGTAGTCGGTCACGGGATCGGTGGGGTCGGCCTCGACGTACGGCGCGCCCTTGCGCCCGCCGAAGACGACGTCCGTGGAGAGGTGGACGAGGCGCGCGCCCGCGCCGGCCGCCGCTCGCGCGACGTGCTCCGAGCCGTCGACGTTCGTGCTCCAGGCCTCGGCCGGCTCCTGGCGGTACGCGGTGTGCACGACCGCGTCGGGACGGAGCTGCTCGACGTGCGCCCGGACGGCCTCCTCGTCTCGTACCTCGACCCGCTCGGTGTCGACCTCGAGGCCCTGCTCCCGCGCGGCGGCGACGAGCGCGCTGCCGAGGTAGCCGGTGGCGCCGGTGACCCAGAGCCTCACGCGCGCAGGTGGTTCGCCACGTCCCACGTCCAGAGCTCGACGACGTTGCCGTCGGGGTCGTCGACGTAGGCGGCGCGGCTGCCGCCGTACCCCTCGAACCGCTCCTCGTGCGGCTCGTGGCCGTGCTCGCGCAGCCGCGCGACGGCGGCGTCGTAGTCCTCGGGCTCGAGGTGCATCGCGTAGTGCACGTGGACGCCGCCGCGGCCGCCCGCGAGCCCGACCTGCGGCCGCCAGAGGCCGATCCGCGTCCGCTCGCCGGCCATCACCCACACCGCCTCGCGGTCGCCCCAGCGCTCGACGAGCGGCAGCCCGAGCGCCTCGGTGTAGAAGCGGACGGCCGCGTCGAGGTCGACGACCTCCAGGACGAGCTCGCTCACACCGGTGACGGGGATCCCGGCCACGCGGAGCACGATACGCGGCGAGAATCGCGCAATGCGTCCGCTGGAGGGGGTCCGCGTCGTCGACCTGACGAGCTCGCTCGCGGGCCCGACGTGCACGCAGGTGCTCGTCGCGCTCGGCGCGGACGTGGTCAAGGTCGAGCGGCCGGGCGCCGGCGACGAGGCGCGCGACTGGGGGCCGCCGATGTTCCCCGGCGGGAGCGCGATGTTCTTCGCCGCCAACGCCGGCAAGCGCTCGCTCGTCCTCGACCTGAAGGCGCCGGCCGGCCGCGAGGCGCTGCTCCGCCTCGCCGACCGGGCGGACGTCGTCGTCGCGAGCCTCCGGCCCGGCGCGGCCGAGCGGCTCGGGCTCGACGCAGCGACGCTGCGGGCGCGGAACCCGCGCCTCGTCCACTGCACCCTCGGCGCCTACGGCCGCGGCCCGCTCGGCGACCTCGCCGGCTACGACCCGCTGATGCAGGCCTTCTCGGGGATCCTCTCCGTCACCGGCGAGCGCGAGTCCGCAGGCGTCCGCGTCGGCGTCTCGCTCGTCGACTACGGCGCCGGCGCGTGGGCGGCGCTCGCGATCCTCGCGGCGCTCCGGCAGCGGGACCTGACCGGCGAGGGCGCGACCGTCGAGCTCTCGCTGCTCGAGACGGCGCTCTCGCTCGTGGGCTACCACCTCACGCGGTTCCTGCACGACGGCTCGGTGCCCGGACGCCACGGCACGGCCTTCCCGCTGATCGCGCCGTACGAGGTGTTCGCGACGAGCGACGGCGCGCTCATGATCGCGGCCGCGAACGACCGCCTCTTCCGCTCGCTGTGCACCGCGCTCGACGAGCCGTCGCTGGCGGACGACGCGCGCTTCGCGACGAACCCGCTCCGGCTCGAGCATCGCGCAGAGCTGATCGAGGCGCTCGCGGTGCGGATCGCGCCTCCGCGAGACCGAGCCGCTGCTCGCCGCGCTCCACGCCGCGCGGCGTCCCCGCGGCTCCGGTCCAGGACGTCGCCGAGGTCGCACGGCACCCGCAGGTCGAGGCGCTGGGGATCCTCGAGCGCCTCGACGGCGGCGACGAGCGTCGGCGTCCCCTTCTCGCTCGACGGCGAGCGGCCGGCCTACGGCGCGCCCGCACCCCGGCTCGGCGAGCACTCGGAGGAGGTCCTGCGCGAGGCCGGCTACTCGGAAGAGGAGGTGGCCGCGCTCGTCGCGGCGGGCGTCACGGGGAACGGCCCCGCGCGGTAGACGCGCCCGGGCAGCTCGCGGCCGAGCACGCCGGCGACCCACTCCGCGACGCCGATCAGCGCCTCGAGGTCGATGCCCGTCTCGACGCCCTCGCGGTCGAGGAGGTAGACGAGGTCCTCGGTCGCCACGTTCCCGGTCGCCCGCGGCGCGAACGGGCAGCCGCCGAGCCCGCCGACCGAGGCGTCGAGCACGGTCGCGCCGGCCTCGAGCGCCGCCCACGCGCAGGCGACGCCGGTGTGCCGCGTGTCGTGGAAGTGCCCGCCGACGACCGTCCCGTCCGCGCCGATGCGCTCCACGAGCGAGCGCACCTGCCGCGGCACCGCGACGCCGATCGTGTCCGCGAGGACGACCTCGTCCGCGCCGGCCGCTGCGAGCCGCTCCGCCAGCGCCGCGACGACGCCGGGATCGACCTCGCCCTCGAACGGACAGCCGAACGCGCACGAGATCGTCACCGTCGCCGGCCGGTCGGCCCGCGCCAGGATCGCCTCCACGCGTGCCGCCGCCTCCTCCAGCGACGCGTTCCCGTTGCGCCGGTTGAACGACTCGGTCGCCGCCAGCGTGCAGTTGACGCGGTCGAGGCGCAGTCGCCGCGAGCCGCTCCCAGCCGCGCTCGTTGAGGACGAGCCCGGACAGCTCGGCGTCCACCTCGCCGACCGCGTCGAGCACCTCCTCCGCCCCGTCCATCTGCGGGACGCGGTCGCCGCGCACGAACGACACCGCCTCGATCCGCGGCAGCCCGGCCGCCGCCAGCCGCCGCACGAGCTCGGCCCGCACGGCCGGCGCGAGCACCTCCGGCTCGTTCTGCAGCCCGTCGCGTGGGCCGACGTCGCAGACGCGCACCTGCATGCGTCGGAGCGTACTCGTGCACCATGTGCCGGATGCACCATTCCGCGTCGTTCAGCGCCGTGCTCCGCGTCCACCTCGAGGACGTGCCCGGGACGTTCGGGCGCCTGGCCGCGGCGATCGGCGAGGCGGGCGGGCTGCTCGACGCGATCGACCTCGTGCGCGTCGAGGGCGGCGAGAAGGTGCGCGACGTCACGGTGCTCGCCGACAACGCCGAGCACATGGACGCGATCGCCGACGCCGTCCGCGCCGTAGCCGGGATCTGGCTGGAGCACGTCTCCGACCGCACCTTCCTCATGCACCTCGGCGGCAAGATCGAGGTGACGCCGAAGACACCGGTGAAGACGCGGGACGACCTCTCGATGGCCTACACGCCCGGCGTCGCCCGCGTCTCGTCCGCGATCGCGGAGGACGCGGCGAAGGTCTGGACGCTGACGATCAAGGCGAACACCGTCGCGGTCGTCACCGACGGCACCGCAGTGCTCGGGCTCGGCGACGTCGGCCCCGAGGCCGCGCTGCCCGTGATGGAGGGCAAGGCGATGCTGTTCAAGGAGTTCGCCGGCATCGACGCCTTCCCGATCTGCCTCGACACGACCGACCCGGACGAGATCGTGGCCGCGGTGAAGGCGATCGCGCCCGTCTTCGGCGGGATCAACCTCGAGGACATCGCCGCGCCGCACTGCTTCGAGGTCGAGCGGCGGCTGCGCGAGGAGCTCGACATCCCGGTCTTCCACGACGACCAGCACGGCACCGCCGTGGTCGTCCTCGCCGCCCTCCTCAACGCGCTCCGGCTCGTGGGCAAGCGGCTCGAGGACGCGAAGATCGTCGTCGTCGGCTGCGGCGCGGCGGGAACGGCGATCGCGCACCTCCTCCTCGCCGCCGGCGCGCGCAACGTCGTCGGGTGCGACCGCGACGGGGCGCTCGTCCGCGGCACGGCCGGGCTCGCCCCCGCACACGCCGCGCTCGCCGAGCTGACCAACCCGAACCTCGAGCACGGCAGCGCCGACGACGTGCTCGCGGGCGCCGACGCGGTCATCGGCGTCTCCCGGCCCGGCGCGTTCACCGCCGCGGGCGTCGCGCGCATGGCGGAGGACGCGATCGTGTTCGCGATGGCGAACCCGACGCCCGAGGTGCTGCCGAGCGACGTCGAGGGAGCGGCCGCGATCGTCGCCACCGGGCGCTCCGACTACCCGAACCAGATCAACAACGTGCTCGCCTTCCCGGGCATGTTCCGCGGCGCGCTCGACGTCCGCGCCTCCGAGGTGACGACCGGGATGGAGCTCGCCGCCGCGCACGCGATCGCGTCCGTGATCCCACCGGACGAGCTCGCGCTCGGACTACGTCGTCCCGAGCGTCTTCAACCGGGCCGTCGCCCCCGCGGTCGCGAAGGCGGTCGCCGAGGCGGCGGAGCAGGCCGGCGTGGCCCGGAAGCGGCCGAGCGGCGAGCCGGTCGCGACCTAGTGGCTCAGAGCCACAAGGTCGACTAGGCTCGAGCCGATGAGCGAGACGCCGCCGGAGCCCGAGTCCGGGCCGGCGCCCGAGCCACCGCCCGAGCCCGAGCCCGAGCCCGCGCCGCCGCCGGCGCCGGAGCCGGCCGAAGCCCCACGCCCCGTGCTGCGGCGCAGCCGCGACGACCGCGTGATCGCGGGCGTGTGCGGCGGGCTCGGCCGCTACTTCGGCATCGACCCGGTCATCCTCCGGCTCGTCTTCGTCGTCCTCCTGCTCGCGGGCGGCAGCGGGATCCTCCTCTACGGCGTCGGCTGGATCGCGATCCCGGAGGAGCGGCCCGGCGACGAGCTCGGCGAACCGGCGCGCGACGGGCGAGCGCCGGGGCGGCGGCGCCGAGGTCATCGGGATCGCGCTCGTCGCTGCTCGGCGCCTTCTTCCTGCTGCGCGAGGTCTTCCCGGACGTGTTCGACTCGGACTACGTCTGGCCGGTGCTGCTGATCGTGATCGGCCTCGTCGTCCTCGCGCGCGGCGTCCGCCGATGAAGAGCCGGCTCCGTCGCGCTCGGCGCCGTGATCGCGGCCCTCGGGGCGATCTGGCTGCTCGAGGTGTCGGACACCGTCGACCTCGACACGGGCGTCTGGGTCGGGATCGTCCTCGTCGGCATCGGCGTCGGCGTGATCGCCTCGCCGTCCGGCGGCGCCCGCGTGCTCCTGATCGTGATCGGGCTCTTCGTCGCGCTCGTCGGCGGCGCGCTCGCGGCCACGAACGTCGACTTCTCGGGCGGCGTCGGCGACCGGCACGAGTCCCCGGAGTCGGTCGACGAGCTCGAGGATCCCTACGAGCTCGGGATCGGCCGCCTCGAAGCTCGACCTCACCGAGCTCGAGCTCGACGAGGACACGACCGTCCGCGCGCAGATCGGCATCGGCCAGCTCGTCGTCACCGTGCCCGCCGCCCGGCCCGTCTCCGTCGACGCGGAGATCGGCGCCGGCGACGTCGACGTCCTCGGCGAGCACGACGACGGCTTCGACGCCGACCTGCAGACGGACGCGGACCGACGGCGTCGGCCCCGAGCTCCGGCTCGAGCTCGAGGGCGGCATCGGCGCGATCAGGGTCTCGCGCCCGAGCGCTAGCCCGCCATCCGGCGGCCGGCCTCCTCGAGCACCTCGCCGAGGATCCCGGTCATCTCGTCGAACTGCTCCTGCCGCGCGACGAGCGGCGGGGAGATCTGGATCACCGGGTCGCCGCGGTCGTCGGCGCGGCAGATCAGCCCGCGCTCGAACAGCGCCGGCGAGAGGAAGCCGCGGAGGAGGGTCTCGCACTCCTCGTCGCTGAACGACTGCGCGCGTCTCCTTGTCCTTCACGAGCTCGAGCGCGTAGAAGAAGCCCGTCCCGCGGAGGTCGCCGACGATCGGCAGCTCGAGCAGCTGCGCCAGCGTCGCGCGGAAGGCGTCCTCGTGCTCGCGCACGCCCTCGACGATCCGCTCGCGCTTCATGATCTCGATGTTCTTCAGCGCGATCGCGCACATCGTCGGGTGCCCGCCGAAGGTGATCCCGTGCGAGTACATCGACGTCGCCTCGAGGAACGGCTCCATCACCCGGTCGGTCGCGATCACCGCCCCGATCGCGGCGTAGGACGAGGAGAGCCCCTTCGCCGAGCAGATGAGGTCCGGCCGGATGTCGTAGCGCTCCGAGCCGAACCAGGCGCCGACGCGGCCGAAGCCCGTGATCACCTCGTCGGCCGAGAGCAGGATGTCGTAGCGGTCGCAGAGCTCGCGCACGCCGCGCCAGTAGCCCGCCGGCGGCGTGAACGCCCCGCCCGCGTTCTGCACCGGCTCCATGTGCACGAGGCACACGGTCTCGGGCCCCATCGCGAGGATCGTCTGCTCGAGGTCCTCGAGCAGCATCGCCGTGAACTCCGCCTCGGTCTCCTCCGGCGGCCGGTGGTAGCGGTTCGTGTTCTTCACGTGCCGGGCCTCGGGCACGAGCGGCTCGAAGGGGGTCCGGAGCGCGGGGATGCCGTTGATCGAGAGCGCGCCGAACGTCGTGCCGTGGTACGCGACCCGCCGCGCGATCGCCTTGTACTTGCGGTGCGTCGGCGAGGCGACCCGCTCGTCGTGCCGGGTCTCGTCCGCGTCCGCGATCCGCTTCTCGCCGCGCACGAGGTAGTACTGGCGCGCGAGCTTCCACGCCGACTCGACCGCCTCCGAGCCGCCCGAGACGAAGAAGCACCGGTTCAGGTCGCCCGGCGCGAGCGACGCCACCTCCTGCGCGAGCTCGATCGCGCGCGGATGCGCGTACGACCAGTTCGTGTAGAAGGGCAGCTCGCGCATCTGCGCCGCCGCCGCCTCGCCGATCTCGTCGCCGAAGCCGTAGCCGATGTTCACCGAGAAGAGCCCGGCGAGCGCGTCGAGGTAGCGCTTCCCGTTCGCGTCCTCGAGGTAGCAGCCGTCGCCGCGGACGATCACCGGCACGTCGCCCTGTCGCGACGCCGCCCATGCGCGTGAAGTGCAGCCACAGGTGGTCGCGCGCGGCCTGCTGCAGCTGCTCGGGCGTCATTGACGGGACGGTCGTCGACATCAGGTTCCTCTCCTCCTCTGGACCAGCACGTTGACCAGCATCAGCGTGACCGCGACGAGGAAGATCATCGTCCCGATCACGTTCACCTGCGGCGGGACGCCGACGCGGGCGGCGCCCCAGACGTAGAGCGGGAACGTCACCTCGGCCCCGGCGTTGAAGTTCGTGATCACGAAGTCGTCGACGGAGAGCGCGAACGCGATCAGCGCGCCGGCGACGATCCCCGGGGCGATGATCGGCAGCGTCACCTTGCGGAAGGTCGTCCACTCGTTCGCGCCGAGGTCCATCGCCGCCTCCTCGAGATGGCGGTCGAAGCCGATGATCCGCGCCTTCACGGTGACGACGACGAACGAGATGCAGAACATCACGTGCGCGATGAAGATCGTCCAGAAGCCGGTCGCCACCCCGAGGTTGAGGAAGAGCGCGAGCAGCGAGGCGCCGAGCACGACCTCGGGGGTCGTCATCGGCAGGAAGATCAGCAGGTTCGTGGCGCCGCGGCCGCGGAACCCGTAGCGCACGAGCGCGAGCGCGATGAGCGTGCCGAGGATCGTCGCGACGACCGAGGCGAGGGCGGCGATCTGGAGCGAGAGGACGAGCGACTCGCGCAGGCCCGGGATCGCGAACGGCTCGCGCCAGTGGTCGAGCGTGAAGCCCTCCCACGTGTAGTTGAAGCGCCCGGCCGGGTCGTTGAACGAGAACAGGATCACGACCGCGATCGGCAGCAGGATGTACGCGAGCGCGAGGATCGCCCAGAGCGTCAGCAGGTTCCGGCGCGCGAACGCGAGCGCGCGCGACGGGCGCCGAGGCGCGCGGGGCAGGGACGGCGACGCTGGTCACACGCTCACCCGCTCCGTCCCGAGGACGCGCGCGTAGACGGCGACGAGCACGAGGATGCCCGCCATCAGCACGAACGAGAGCGCGGCGGCCTGCGGGTAGTCGGTGATGACGAGGAACTTCGACTGGACGACGTTGCCGATCATCGCCTGGCGCGGCGTCCCCAGCAGCTCGGCGTTGATGAAGTCGCCCATCGCCGGGATGAACGTGAGAAGCGTCCCGGCGAACACGCCCGGCAGCGAGAGCGGCAGCGTCACGCGCAGGAACGCCTGCACGCGCGACGCGTAGAGGTCCGTGGCTGCCTCGACGAGCCGCTCGTCGATCTGCTCGAGGCTGACGTAGAGCGGCAGCGCCATGAAGGGCAGGAAGTTGTAGGTGATGCCCGCGACGACCGCGGTCGAGGTGGCGAGGAGCCGCCCGTCGTCGGACAGGAGCCCGATCGAGCGGAGCGTGTCGGCGACGAGGCCGTCGTCCGTGAGGATCGTCTGCCACGCGAGCGTGCGGATGAGGTACGTGACGAAGAACGGCGCGATCACGAGCAGGAGCAGGAGGTTCTTCCAGCGCCCGCCGCGGAAGGCGATGAAGTAGGCGAGCGGGTACGAGATCACGAGCGCGGCGACCGTCGCGACCGCGGCGTACTTCAGCGAGCGGATGAAGTGCTCGTCGTAGGTGCGAACGGCGTCCGAGTAGTTCGACCAGGCCCACGTGAACGTGTAGCCGACGTCGAGCGAGCCCGTCTGCAGCGACGTCGACGCGAGGTAGTAGATCGGCACCACGAAGAAGAGCGCGAGGAACGCGAGCCCCGGCGCGAGCAGCAGGTAGGGAACGCTCCAGCGGTGGCGGTGGACGAGGCCCATCAGGCTGCGACCTCCAGGACGAGCTTCCCGAACTGCTCGCCCGACTCGATGCGGCGGTGCGCCTCGGCCGCGTCGGCGAGCGGGCGCACCGAGTCGATCACCGGGTGCCAGCTGCCGTGGTTGACCACGCGCAGGAGCCCGGCCATGTCGCCCGGGCTCCCCATCGTCGTGCCGAGGATCGAGTACTGGCCGAAGTAGAAGGGCCGGACCTGGAGCGACGCCTCCAGCGAGGCGGTCGCGCCGAAGACGACGAGGCGGCCGCCGGGCCGCAGCGTCCGCAGCGAGTCGGCCCACGTCCCGGTCGAGTCGAGCGCCAGGTCGACGCCGTTCGCCGCCCGCGAGCGCCCGGATCTCGTCGACCCAGCCCTCGTCGGTGTAGCGCGCGCCGCCCGCCGCGCCGAGCTCGACCGCGCGCGCGATCTTCTCGTCCGAGGACGAGGTGACGAGGACGCGTGCCCCCTCGTGCACGGCGAGCTGGATCGCCATCGTCGAGACACCGCTGCCCGCGCCCTGGACGAGGACGGTCTCGCCGCCGCGCAGCCGGCCGCGCGAGAAGAGCGCGCGGTAGGCGGTGAGGCCGGCGAGGGGCAGCGCCGCCGCCTCCGTCCAGGAGAGCCGCGCCGGCTTCGGCAGGACGTTCGCGCGCGGCACGCGCACGAGCTCGGCGTACGTCCCGTTCGTCGGCCCGCCGAGGATCTCGTATCCCTCCGCCGGCGCGTCCTCGCGGTCGCCCCAGTGCAGGAGCGGGTAGATCACGACCTCCTGCCCGGTGCCGCGGACGACGCCCGCCCCGTCCGAGCCGGGGATCACCCCGGGCGGGAAGCCCAGCCGTCCCATGCGGACGTAGGTGTCGCGCCGGTTCAGCGCGGCCGCCCGCAGCTCGACGACGACGTCGTCGGGCCCGGGCTCCGGGTCGGGGACCTCCTCGGCGCGAAGCACCTCGGGCCCTCCGTGCTCGCTGACGACGACCGCCTGCACTAGCGCTCCGTCCGGCGACGCCCGCCGGCCTCTCGCTCCCGATCACGCTGCGCCACGGCCCACCCTCGCGCTTGCCAAGGCGCCCAGCCTTGGACTGCACGCGAGTGCGGCCCGTGGCTTGGTGCTCGTGATCGAGTGGCTCGCCATGCGTCGCCGGACGAAGCGCTCAGGCTCCGATGACCGCCTGGAACTGCTCCTTGTACTTCGGATCGTCGGCCGCCTCGGCGTCGAAGATCTTGACCTGCCCCAGCGCCGCGTCGTCCGGGAAGATCAGCTGGTTGTTCGCGAGCTCCGGATCGAGCTTCGCCGCCTCCTCCTTCGCGCCCTTCACCGGGCAGATGTAGTTCACGTAGGCCTCGATCTGGGCCGCGATCTTCGGGTCGTAGACGAAGTTCATGAAGGTCGACGCGGTGAAGACGTCGCCGCCGGTCGGGATCATCATGTTGTCCGTCCAGATCATCCCGCCGCTCTCGGGGATGCCGAACTGCAGGTTCGGGTTGTCGAGCTGCAGCTGCACCATGTCGCCCGACCAGGCCGCGCAGGCCCAGATGTCGCCCTTCGCGAGCAGGCCCGAGTAGTCGTTGCCGGTGAACTGCCGGATCTGGCCGGAGTCGACCGCCTTCTGCAGCCGCGCGATCGCCTTGTCCCACTGCGCGCTCGTGAAGTCCGCCGGGGTCGGCGCCGTCGAGCTGGAGGAGCAGGCCCATCGTGTCGGGCATCTCCGTCAGGAAGGTGACCTTCCCCTTCAGCTTCGGATCCTCGAGCAGCTGCTCGATCGAGGTCACCTCGCCCGCGCGGTCGGGGTCGAAGCCGATCCCCGTCATCCCCGACTGCCACGGCAGCGTGTACTCGCGGTTCGGGTCGAAGCTCGGCGACGCGAGCGTGTCGACGAGGTTGCTCATGTTCGGGATGGCCGACTTGTCGAGCTTCTCGACGTAGCCGAGCCGGACCATCCGCCCGGCCATCCAGTCGGTGAGGACGGTGATGTCGCGGTCGATCGACTGGCCCTGCGAGAGCGCGGCGCGGTTCTTGCCGAACCACTCGTCGTTGTCGTTGACGTCCTCGATGTAGTCGACCTTCACGCCCGGTGTCGGCGGTGAACTGGTCGAGGGTCGGGCGCTTCTTCGTCTTCTCGTCGATGTCGATGTAGAGCGGCCAGTTCGACATCCGCAGCGTGTCCGCGAGGGTCGTGTCGGCCGGTCCGGCGGTGCCGGCCGCCGTCGTCGCCGCGGAGCCTTCGATGCCTCCGCTGCCGCCGCAGGCGGCGAGAAAGCCCGGGACGGACAGCACGGCGCCGCCCAGCGCCGCGCGCTCGAGCAGGTCTCGACGGGTCAACGGGCGCATCAGTCCTCCTCGGGATCGATGACGAAGGTGGCCTCGGGGCTCCAGCTGAGGGTGATGGGGCTGTCCACGGCCGGAGGGGCGGTCCCGGGACGGTCGTTCTGGGCGAAGACGGTGACGCGGCCGGCGCCGGTGTCGACCAGCACCTGCGTGGCGAGCCCGATGTACGCGGTCTCGATCACCGTGCCGGCGAGCGCGTTGTCGTCGCCCTCCCCCGTGCCGAGGCGGATCTTCTCCGGCCGGATCCCGACGGCGACGCGATCGCCGCGGACCGTCGAGCAGCTCCGGCGGCACGCGCACGGCGTCGCCCGAGTCGAGCGAGCACCTCGCCCCGGGCCTGGCGGCGGCCGTACAGGAGGTTGGAGACGCCGAGGAAGCCGGCGACGAACGCGGTGCGCGGCCGCTCGTACAGCTCGGTCGGCGAGCCGAGCTGCTCGATCTTGCCGCGGTTCATCACCGCGATCGTGTCCGCCATCGTCATCGCCTCCTCTTGATCGTGCGTGACGTGGACGAACGTGATCCCCATGTCGTGCTGGATCCGCTTCAGCTCGAGCTGCATCTGCTTGCGGAGCTTGAGGTCGAGCGCGCCGAGCGGCTCGTCGAGCAGCAGCACCTGCGGAGAGTTCACGAGCGCCCGGGCGAGCGCGACGCGCTGCTGCTGGCCGCCGGAGAGCTGCCGCGGCTTCCGCTTCTCGTAGCCCTCGAGCGCGACCAGGCGCAGGATCTCGCGGACGCGGCCCTGCAGCTGCGGGCCGCGGACGCCCTTGCGCCGCAGGCCGAACGCGACGTTCTCGCCGATCGAGAGGTGCGGGAAGAGCGCGTAGCTCTGGAAGACGGTGTTGACGTCGCGCCGGTACGGCGGCCGCCCGGTCACGTCCTGGTCGGCGAGCAGGATGCGGCCCGCGGTCGGCTCCTCGAAGCCGCCGATCATCCGCAGCGTCGTCGTCTTGCCGCAGCCGGACGGGCCGAGGAGCGCGAAGAAGGCGCCGCGCTCGATGTCGAGGCTGAGGTCGTCGACCGCGACGACGTCGTCGAAGCGCTTCGTCACGCCCTCGAGGCGGACGTCGGCAGGCGCCGTCCGGCCGGTCGCGCTCGCGTCCACGGCCGCAGTGACGGCCATCAGGCCAGCTTGACGGCGACGTGCTTCACGCGGGTGTACTCCTCCATCGAGTAGAGGGACATGTCCTTGCC
This sequence comes from uncultured Thermoleophilia bacterium, assembly GCA_963733995.1. Lineage (GTDB taxonomy): Bacteria > Actinomycetota > Thermoleophilia > Gaiellales > Gaiellaceae > DATHTC01. The sequence continues at coordinate 129,160 of CAVTFO010000021.1, read as the reverse complement.
GTACCCGGACTCCTTGAACCCGCCGTGGGGCATCTCGGAGGCGAGCGGGAACAGGTGCTCGTTCACCCAGACCGTCCCGAACTCGAGCTTCCGGGCCGCCGCGAGTGCGCGGCCGACGTCGCGCGAGAACACCGAGGCCGCGAGCCCGTAGCGGACGCCGTTCGCCATCGCCAGCGCCTCGTCGTCGCTCGCGAACCGCTGCATCGTCACCACCGGGCCGAACACCTCGTCCTGGACGATCTCGTCGTCCTGGGCCACGTCCGCGACGATCGTCGGCTTGACGAAGAAGCCGCGGTCGCCGACGGCCTCGCCGCCCGTGACCACCGTCGCGCTCCCGGGCAGCCGCGAGAGGAAGCCGAGCACGCGCTCGCGCTGCGCCTCGGAGATCACCGGCCCCATCTCGATCTCCTCGCCGTCGGCGGGGTCGCCGACCTTCATCGCCTCGATCACGTCCTTCGTCTGCGCGAGCACGTCGTCGTAGATGCGCTCCGCGACGAGGATCCGCGACGAGGCGGTGCAGTCCTGGCCCGAGTTCCAGTAGCCGCCGATCTTGATCGGCCTCCGCGACCGCGGCGGGGTCGGCGTCGTCGAGCACGACCATCGGCGCCTTGCCGCCGAGCTCGAGGTGGACGCGCTTGAGCGTCCGCGCGGCGTTCGCCGCGATGAGCTTCCCGGTCGCGACGTCGCCCGTGAGCGAGACGAGGCGGATGTCCGGGTGGTCGACGAGGCCCGCGCCGACGGGGTCGCCGTCGCCGGTGATCACCTGCAGGACGCCCGGCGGGAGGACCTCCTGCGCGAGCTCGGCGAAGCGCAGGGTCGAGAGCGGCGTCTGCTCGGCGGGCTTGAGGATCTGGACGTTGCCCGCGGCCAACGCGGGGCCCAGCTTCCAGACGGCCATCATCAGCGGGTAGTTCCAGGGCGTGATCCCGGCCACGATCCCGAGCGGCTCGCGGCGGATGAACGACGTGTAGCCCTCGACGTACTCCGCGGCGGCCTTGCCCTCGAGCGTCCGTGCCGCGCCGGCGAAGAAACGGAGGTTGTCGGCGGAGAAGGGCATCTCGTCGGCGGCGATCGACATCGGCTTGCCGACGTTCAGCGACTCGAGCTGCGTGAGTTCCTCGGCGTTCTCGTCGATCACGTCCGCGAGCTTGAGGAGCAGCTCCATCCGGTCCTTCGGCGTCTTGTCGAGCCAGTCGGGGAGCGCCTTCCGCGCCGCGTCGACGGCCCGCTCGACGTCGGCCTGCGTGCCCTTCGGCACCTCGGCGATCGGCTCGCCGGTCGACGGGTTGAGGACCTCCATCGTCTCGCCCTCGACGGCGTCGACCCACTCGCCGCCGACGAAGTTCTTGTACGACTGCACCGCGACGCTCATCCCGCCTCCCGTCTCGACACCCGGGCCAGCCTAGCCCCTGCGCAAAGCGCGGATCAACCTGCCTCGCGGGCCACAAATCCGCCTGCACGCTTCGACGTGGAGGACATTGAACGGGTCGCGCTCGAGCGGTCATCGTCCGACACGAATCCGAGGCTCGACCGGGGAGAGGGACGATGGCACGCACACCGCTCGCCGCGCTCGTGGAGAGGGCGTTCGCCGACGCCACGGAGCAGGTCGCCGAGGAACGGCGCACGACCCGTGCGGAGCTGCTGCGCGACGCCGGCCTCCTCGGCCTCGCGGTCGCCGGCGCGGGCGCGCTCGCGGGCCGCGCCCGCGCCGCCGTCGCCCCGGGCCGCGTCGTCGTCGTCGGCGCCGGCCTCGCCGGGCTCACCGCCGCCCACCGCCTCCGCCAGGCGGGCGTCGTCGCCGAGGTGCACGAGGCCTCCACGCGCCTGGGCGGCCGCTGCTGGACGCACCGCGACGACTGGGACGACGGCCAGGTCGCCGAGCGCGGCGGCGAGCTGATCGACCAGGGCCACACCGCGATCCGGCAGCTCGCCCAGGAGCTCGGCCTCCAGCTCGACGACCTGCTGGCGGCCGAGGCCAACGGGACGCTGCCGACCTACTGGTTCGACGGGGCGCGCTACACGTTCGAGGACGCGACGCGCGACCTGAAGGCCGGCTGGCAGAAGCTCCACAAGGACCTCGTCGGCGGCGAGCTACCCGACGACCTACCAGCTCTCCACCGCAGCGCGGCCGCGAGCTCGACGCGATGTCGATCGTGGACTGGATCGAGGAGACCTTCGCAGGGCGGCATCTCGTCGCGGGTCGGCCAGCTGCTCGACGTCGCCTACAACATCGAGTACGGCGCCGAGTCGGCCGAGCAGAGCTCCCTGAACCTCCTCTACCTGCTCGGCTACCAGGGCCAGGGGAACCTGCGGATCTTCGGCAAGTCGGACGAGAAGTACCACGTGCGGGGCGGCAACGACCAGATCCCGTCGCGCCTGGCCGAGCGGCTCGCCGGGCAGATCACGACCGGCTCCGAGCTCGTCGGGATCCGGCAGACCGCGGCCGGCCGCTGGGAGCTGACGTTCCGCCAGGGCTCGGGGACGAAGACGATCACCGCCGACCGCGTCGTGCTCGCCCTCCCGTTCTCGATCATGCGCCGCTCGGTCGACTTCCGGCGCGCCGGCTTCGGCGCGCTGAAGGAGCAGGCGATCCGCGAGCAGGGGATGGGCACGAACTCGAAGCTCCACCTCCAGTTCCGCAGCCGTCCGTGGCGGCCGCGGGGCTTCACCGGCGAGACGTTCTCCGACCGCGGCTACCAGTGCACGTGGGAGGTCACGCGGGCGCAGCCGGGCGCCTCGGGGATCCTCGTCGACTACACCGGCGGGGACGTCGGCGCGAGCTTCGGCTCCGGCACGCCGACGTCGCGGGCGCAGCAGTTCCTCGCGCAGGCCGAGCCCGTGCTGCCGGGGATCACGCAGGCGTGGAACGGCAAGGCGGCGGTCGAGTTCTGGCCCGCGTACGAGTGGACGCGCGGCTCGTACTCGTACTGGAAGGTCGGCCAGTACACGGCGTTCGCCGGCGTCGAGCGCGAGCGGCGGGGCACGTGCCACTTCGCCGGCGAGCACACGTCGATCGACTTCCAGGGCTACCTGAACGGCGCGGTCGAGACCGGCGAGCGGGTCGCCGCGGAGATCCTCGGCGACCTCAAGTAGCGGGATGGCAGGGCGGCCGGCCTAGCCTCGGTTCGGGGCGTACGCGCCGCAGAGCGCGGGGCTCTCGCACGTCGAGTGCTCGAGGAGGGTCAGCTTGCGGTTGCCCGTGCCCTTGCCGCTCAGGGCGAAGCGCTGCCAGGCGTGGTTGTTGTCCGTGCGCTGCTCGAGGAAGACGCCGTCGGGGTTCGAGGTGCTCACGAGGTAGTACGCGTCCCCGTCGGGAAGGGCGGTGACCTCGAGCTGCTGACCGTCCGTCGCGTGGTGGTACTGGTCGATCCAGCCGGCCGAGATCCCCTGGAACGAGGTCTCGCAGTCCCAGAAGACCTTCTCGGAGCCCGGCGCGTTGCCGTCGAGGTTGACGAGGTCGATCAGGCAGAAGCCGACCTTGACCTGCTGCCCGCCCGCCACCGGCCCCGTCGGCGAGCCCTTCCGGATCTGGAAGAGCGCGACCTGCCCCGTGTGCCAGTGGTTGTGCGTCGGGTGGTACTCGAAGATCGTCGCCTCGTGCTCTGCGAGGATCGTGTAGCACTCGGTCACCTGCTTCGGCTGCGTGCCGCAGCGGTACTTGGCGCCCGAGCTGCGGATCTCCTGGATGGCGGCGGTCGTGGGCTGGAGCCCGAGCGTGTGCTCCGGGCGAAGGGCCCAGGGACCGCGGCCCGTGTTCGCGATCCCGTTCGAGAAGCGAAGAAGCTCGCGCTGGTGCTCGTTGACGACCTGGAGGTGGCGCGGCACGACGGTGCGCAGGTCGGGGAGGTTCGGCTGGAGCTCGGCTGCGGCCGGCCCTCCGGACGGAGCCGCGACCGCGGCGACGACGATCACGAAGAGGCCGGCGATGCCGGTGCCGACGACGAGCCAGAGGCGCTTCATGCAGATCCTTCCGGTGGGGTGCGCCGCACGCTACGCGACACGAGGCCGCCGGTGTTCAAGCGATTCCGTAGGGCCGGAACCGCGCGAGCCGGATCCCGCACCTTGAGGCCGACCTCGTCGGGCTTCGGTCAGCCGCGCCGCGGCGCCGCTAGACCTGGCCGCAGACCTTGAACCCGATCAGGCCTGCGGTGGCGTTCGAGGCGTCGATCAGCTCCGTGTAGTCGCCGACGAGCACCGTCGGGTCGTCGCCCTTGTCGAGCGCGGCGGCGATCTGCTTGCCGAGCGTGAGCGCCTGCGCGATGTCGCTGCGGAAGTCGCCGACGGTCGTCTCCTCGCCGTCCGGCGGCGGGCCGAGCGCGTCGAACTTCGTCTTGAGCTCCTGCACGAGGTCGACCTGCTTGTGCCAGATCTTGGCCGCGGCCTTCGTCGTCTCCGGATCGTCGAGCGGGACGCCGGCGAGCGCCTGCGCCTCGCGGCCGAGCGACTGCGCCTTCTTCTGCAGGTCCTTGCAGATCTGGTCCCCGCGCTCGATGAACTCGTCCTTCGGGAGGGCCTCGGCCGAGCTCCCCGTGCCGGCGCCCGTGGCCGGGGTACGCGTCGCCGTCGTCGTCGCCCCCGCCGCACGCGGCGAGGCCGAGCGCGAGCACGGCGAGGAGAAGGATCGCGATCCGGGTCATGCCGCTCAAGGAGACGTCCACGCTAACCGAAAAGTTGTTGCGTGAAGATTGCGGCGCTCCTCGCGGCGGTGCTCGCGGTCGCGGGCGCCGCGCTCCTCGTCCAGCAGCGCGCTGCGGCGCAGAGCGAGGCGCGGTATGCCCGCGTGGCCTCGGAGATCGCGCAGCGCGATGTGCGCGTGCGCTGCCAGGGGCTGCTGGGCGAGCTGCTCGACATCGGCATCAACGCCGGCACCGTGCAGTTCGACGCGAACGGGCGGCCCGCCGACGTGACGCATCTGACGCGCGGCGTCTGCCGCGGGCTGCGGCGGTTCCAGGGCGACCCGCGCTCGACGCGGCTCGACTGCGTCCGCGCCGCAGCCGAGTGCCCGCGCGCGGCGTTCGAGATGGTGCAGGCGGTCCACACGCTCGCGCACGAGGCCGTCCACCTCGCCGGCGTGCGCAACGAGGCCGAGGCGGAGTGCTACGGCCTCCAGACCGTCGACCTCGTCGCCGTGCGGCTCGGAGCCGACCGCGCGACGGCCCGCGCGCTCGCGGACTACGCGTTCGCGCGGCTCTATCCCTCGCTCCCGCCGCACTACCGGACGGACGCGTGCCGCGACGGCGGGCCGCTCGACCTCGTGCCGGGCAGCGCGACGTTCCCCTAGGGGACGGTGGTCGGGATGTCGGAGATCTCGCCGTCGGCGATCTTCTGCCGCGCCTCGTCGGCGGCCTCGGTCGCGGCCGGCGGCACGTCCGGGCTCGTCTTGCCGAGGCCGACGCCGTCCTGCTCGAGGCCGTAGGTCTCGTTGCGGCCGCCCTGCCACGTCGCCGTCGACGATGCTCTTGATCGTGAGGAACACGGCCGAGTCGACCCGCTTGAGGGCGCTCGTGATCACGTACGGGCCGAGGAACGACTGGTCGGCGTCGACGCCGATCCCGTAGGCCTGCTTCTCCTTCGCCGCGTCGAGCGCGCCGAGCCCGCAGCCGCCGGCGACCTGGAACACGATCTTCGAGCCGCGCGCGATCTGGTCGAGCGCGACCTCCTTGCACTTGGCCACGTCGTCCCAGTCCTGCGAGTACCCGTTCAGCAGCGTGATCCCCGGCATCGTCGCCTTGGCGCCCGCCTGGTAGCCGGCGATGAAGCGGTCGACCGGCGGCTCCTTCATGCCGCCGACCGAGCTGATCGTGTCGAAGCCCTTGGCCTTGGCCACCTCCGCGGCGATGACGCCGGCGAGATAGCCCGCCTGCTCCTCCTGGAAGAGCAGCCCGACGACGTTCTCCGGCGCGCCCTCGAGCGAGGCCTGGTCGACGTCGATGATCGCGAACTTCGTGTCGGGGTACTCGTTCGCCACGGTCGCGACCGCCTCGCCCTGCGCGAAGCCGACGCCGATGATGAGGTCGTAGCCGTCGTCGGCGAGCGACTGCATGTTCGGGACGTAGTCCGAGTCGGAGGCCGACTCGATCACGCGGTAGTCGACGCCGAGCTCCGACTTCGCGCGCTTCACGCCCTCGAAGGCGAGCTGGTTGAAGCCGCGGTCGTTGAGCTGCCCGACGTCGGTGACGAGCCCGACCTTCACGTCGGTCGCGGCGGCTGCGGTGCCGGTGCCGGGCGTCGTCGCCGTGCTCTCCCCGTCGTCGTCGCCGCCGCAGCCGGCGAGCCCCAGCGCGAGCACGCGCAGCGCGAGGACGCCGATGCCCTTCCACAAGCCGTTCACGTCACCGTCTCCCAGGTTTTCGACTGATAGGCTGAAACCCGTGGCCGAGTCTACCACTCCGGCGCACGTCAGTCTCGCGACCGTGTTCCAGGTGCGCGCGGGCCGGCTGCAGGTGCTGCTCTGGAAACGGGCGAAGGAGCCGTTCTCGGGCGCGTGGGCGCTGCCCGGCGGCGTCCTCGACGCGGACGAGACGCTCGAGGCGTCGATCCGCCGCCACCTCGCGGCGAAGGTGGACGTGCGCGAGCTCTCGCACCTCGAGCAGCTCGGGACGTGGAGCGCCCCCGGACGGAGCCCGCGAGCGGCGCGAGCTCGCGACCGCCTACGTCGGGCTCGTCCCCTCCGACCTCGACCCGGAGGTGCCGGACGACACGACCTGGCACCCGGTCGACGCGCTGCCGGAGATGGCGTTCGACCACGGGGAGATCGCGCTCGCCGGACGCGAGCGGCTGCGCGCGAAGCTCTCGTACACGAACGTCGGCTTCGCGCTCGCGCCGGAGACGTTCACGATCTCGCAGCTCCGCGAGCTGTACGCGGCGGCGCTCGGCCACCCCGTCTCGACGACGAACCTCCAGCGCGTCCTCCTGCGCCGCGGCCTGCTCGAGGCGACCGGCGAGCGGCGCGAGCCGGGCCCGACGGGCGGGCGCCCGGCCGCGGTGTTCCGCTTCCGCTCGCGCCGGCTCGAGATCACCGACCAGTTGGCGGTGCTGCGGCCCCCGGAGCTGCGCGCGAGCTGCCTAGGCGGTCGCGAGCGCGTGGGTCGCTCGACCGCGAAGCCGGCGCAGACCTCGCGCGCGATGTCGGCGAGGCCGCGCGCGGCCGGCGAGCGGTAGCGGTCGGTGTGCCAGACGAGGCCGATCCGGCGCGGCGGCACGATCCCGTCCGAGCGCGACCGGCACCGTCGCAGCGGTCGTTGAAGTCGACCGTCAGCCGCGGGACGACGGCGACCCCGAGCCCGGCGCCGACCATCCCCTGCACGGTGCCGTTGTCGTCGGAGCGGAAGACGAAGTCCGGGTTGAGGCCCGCCGAGCGGAAGTGCGACTCGAGCAGCTCCCACGAGCGGCAGACGCGGAAGCCGATCAGCGGCAGCTCGCAGATCTCCTCGAGCGACGGCGCCGTCCGCCGCGCCGCGAGCGGCGAGCCGGCCTGGACGAGCAGCACGTACGGGTCGTCGAGCAGGTGCAGCCACTCGAACGGGCCCTCCCAGAGCCGGAAGTCCGCGAAGGTGAGGTCGAGGTCGCCGCGCTCGACGAGGCGCACGAGCTCCTGGTCGGTGTTCATCTCCGTGATCCGGAGCTCGACGCTCGGCCACGCCGAGCGGAAGCGGCGCATCAGCGTCGGCAGGACGCGCTGGCCGATGGACTGGTACGTCCCGACGCGGAGCGTCCCGGCCTCGCCCGCGGCGAGCGCCGCGAAGTCGGCCTGCGCCGCCTCGAGCCGGGCGACGATCGCCTGCGCGTGGCGGAGCAGCAGCTCGCCGGCCTCGGTGAGCGACACCGGCCGCGGCCCGCCGGGACGGTCGAGGAGGCGCTCGCCGACGATGCGCTCGAGGGTCGCGATCTGCTGGCTGACCGCCGACTGCGTGTAGCCGAGCCGCTGCGCCGCGCGGCCGAACGACCCCTCCTCCGCGATCGCCTGGAGCGCGGCGAGATGCCGCAATTCGACCCCGAGCCAGCGATCAGGTTCCATGATCGACACCAAACGATACCCGCGTTGCCCTAATCGGCAAGCGACGCCGATACTGGGGGCATGGGCGCATTCCTCGTTCATCGCTCTTCCTCGTCCTGATCGGCCCGCTCGCGCTGCGCTACGGCGCCGACTCGCGCCTCTCGACCGCGACCGCGGGCGGCCTTGGGCCTAGCCGGCCGCCGCAGGGCGGCGGCGAGTCGTCGCCGCCCTCGGCGTCGTCTACGTCGTCTGGGGCTCGACCTACCTCGGCATCGCGCTCGCGATCGAGACGCTGCCGCCGCTGCTGATGGCCGGGGCGCGGTTCCTCGTCGCCGGGCGCGATCCTCTACGCGGCCGCGCGGCTCGTCGGCGACGCGGGCCGCGGCGCGGCCGGACCGCACGCAGTGGGGCTTCGCGGCGCTGACCGGCGTGCTCCTGCTCGGCGTCGGCAACGGCGGCGTCTCGTGGGCGCAGCAGACGGTGCCCTCGGGGGTCGCGGCGCTCGTGATCGCGACGCATCCCGCTCTGGGTCGTCGCTCCTCGACCGCGTCTTCGTTCGGCGCGCGGCTCTCGTGGCGTCGCCGCGCGTCGGCGTCGGCGTCGGCTTCGCGGGCGTGGCGGTGCTCGTCAACCCGGCCGCGCCCGGCGCGGATCGACCCGGCCGGCGGGCGTCGCGCTCCTCGCCGCGGCCTTCTGCTGGGCCACGGGGACGCTCCTCTCGCGCGGGCAGCGGCTGACGGTGCCGCCGCTCGTCGGCGCCGGGATGCAGATGCTCTGCGGCGGCGTCGCGCTCGTCGCCGCGGGCGCTCGTCGCCGGCGAGCTCGGCGACGTCCAGGCGCCGTCGTGGCGCTCGCGTCGCTCGCGCTCGCCTACCTCGTCGTCTTCGGCTCGCTGCTCGCGTTCAGCGCCTACGCCTGGCTGCTGCGCAACGCGCGGACGTCGCTCGTCGCCACGTACGCGTACGTGAACCCGGTCGTCGCCGTCTCGCTCGGCTGGCGCCGTCCTCGGCGAGGCGGTGACGACGCGGACGCTCGTCGCGGGCGGCGGTCATCCTCGGCGCGGTCGCGCTGATCGTCAGCGCGCGGCCGGCGCCGGCCGCGAGCCGCTGCTCGACCCACGCCTGCCAGCTCGGCTGCGTACCGCGGGTCGATCGCGTGCGGCAGCGGCGACTCGCGGTAGGTGACGTCGGCGCCGGCGGCCTCGAGCGCTGCCCGCGCGCTGCCGGCCGAACTCGACCGGGATGATCGGGTCGTACGTGCCGTGGCCGATCGCGACCGGCGGCAGCGCCCGCTCGAGGTCCGGCTCCCAGCCCGTCGACGGTCGGGACGAAGCCGCAGAACGCGACGATCCCGGCCGGCCGCGGGCGGCCGCTGCCGAGCCCGAGCGCGAAGCTCATCACCGCGCCCTGCGAGAAGCCGCCGAGCACCGTGCGCTCGAGCGGGACCGGCGCAGCGCGTCGAGCCACTCGGACGCGAGCCGGTACGACTCGTGGAACGTCTCCGTGTCCGGGTAGCCGACGCGCGGCACGACGTACCAGTGCGCGCCGCCCGGCGGGAGCGAGAGCGGCCCGCGCGGCGTGAGGCCGAGCAGCCGGCGCTCCGGGTCGAGGACGTCGAGCAGCGGCACGAGGTCGTGCTCGTCGGCGCCGCGCCCGTGGAAGAGGACGAGCGCGCCCTCCGGCTCGCCCGCCGGCTCCCGCGTCAGGGCGTCGCAGGCTCATGCGGTGCGGGCCCAGTCCTCGCGCGGGTTCCGGATCGGCGTCAGCACCGGCTCGATCCGCTCGCGCAGGTGCTCGAAGTCCGGCGGCAGCGACAGCGCGCTCGCCGAGGCGTCTCGGCCGGCTCGTCGGTGGTGAAGCCCGGCCCGATCGTCGCGATCTCGAACAGCACGCCGCTCGGCTCGCGGAAGTAGATCGAGCGGAAGTAGAAGCGGTCGATCACCGGCGTCGGCGCGAGGCCGTGCTCGCGCGCCCGCTCGCGCCAGGCGTCGTGCTCCTCCATCGTCGAGGCGAACGCGACGTGGTGGACGGTGCCGGCGCCGCCGATGCCGCGGTCGGCCGGGGCCGGGTCGTAGGCGTAGAAGCCGCCGCGCCGGTCGCCGCGGACCTCGCACGAGCCCGTCGCCCTCGCGCCTCGAAGCCGAGCGCGTCCTGCGAGCAGCTGCGCGCTGCGCTCCGGGTCGGCCGCGTAGGCGCGCACGCCGTCGAAGCCCTGCAGCGCGTGCTCGCGCGGGATCTCCGGCGACTCGGCCGACGAGCGGCTCGTCGTCGGTCTCGACGACGGCCAGCTCGATCCCGATCCCCTCGGGATCGGAGAACCGCAGCCGGCCGGGCTCGCGCGACGTCGGCGACGCCCTCGTCGGCGAGCCGTCGCTCCCAGAAGTCGAGCGCGCTCCTCGGAGCGCGACGCGCCAGACGACGGTGTGCACCATCCCGGCGCCCGGCGCGGCCGCGGCGGGCGCCCGGGTACTCGAAGAAGGTCATGTCCGCGCCGGCGCGAGCCGCGCTCGTCGGCGTAGAAGAGGTGGTAGACGGTCGGGTCGTCCTGGTTGACCGTCTTCTTCACGAGCCGCAGCCCGAGGACGCGGGCGTAGAAGTCGACGTTCCCGGGCGCGTCGCCGGTGATCGCCGTGACGTGGTGGATGCCTTCGAGCTTCATGCCTTCTCGCTTTCCTGGTTGCGCGGTCGTCGTTCCGCTGCCGGGGAACGCGCGATCGCGGCAGATACTTGCGTCATCAAGGATCTCAACGATCGCCGCCCCGGCCGTCTTCCCGATGCGCCCCGAACCGTCGCAGAAGTGTCACGCCGCATGCCCCGGCCGGCCATGGACGGTCTCTGAGACCGGTCACGTCCCGACTGGACGCCCGTGTGTCATCGAAGTGTCAGCGGAACTGACACGGCCATGTCCGCGGCAGACCCGACCGGTCTCTCGAGACCAGGTCACGTCCGAAGGAGCCTTGGCTTCGGGCGCGCATCAGCCGACCCACGCGCCGCCGTTTTGGTCGATCGCCTGGCCGGTGACGCCGCGGGCGTCGGTCGAGAGGAGCCATGCGACCGTCCCGGCGACGTCCTCCGGCTGCCCCATCCGGCCGAGCGGCACCGCCTTCATCGCCTCGGTGTACGACTCCTCGCGCGTGCCGGGCATCGCGTCGAGGCCGCTGCCAGGCCATGTCCGTGTCGATCCAGCCGGGGCAGATCGCGTTCACCTGGACGTGCTCGCGGCGCGAGCTCGGCGGCGAGCGAGCGCACCAGCCCGAGCAGCCCCGCCTTCGACGCCGAGTAGCCGGTGTAGAACGGCACCGCGATCCGCGCCAGGATCGACGAGATCACGACGAAGTGGCGCGCGTCCGGGCCGGGCTCGAGGTGCCGCTGCGCAGCGCGGAGGGACCAGTACGTCCCGGAGAGGTTCGTCGCGACGAGGTCGTCCCAGCGGTCGCCCGCCCCCGCCTCGTTCGCGCCGCCGAGCCCGGAGACCGCGACGAACGCGAACAGCGGCCCGTTGGCGTCCGCCGCGCCGGCGACCGCGCGGTCGACCGCGTCCCGGTCGCGGACGTCGACCGGCGCGACGTGCGCGCCGCCGATCTGCGACGCCGTCTCCGCCAGCCCCTCGCGCGAGCGCGCGAGCAGCGACACGCGCGCGCCCTCCGCCGCGAGCCGCAGCGCGATCGCGCGGCCGATGCCCCGGGACGCGCCCGAGACGGCGACGTGCTTGCCCTCGAACCGCACTGGCGTCTACTCTGACGAATCGCCCGTGCACCGTGCCGGGCGGAAGCGACCGAGAGGAGGGCCGGATCCATGCGTGCAGCACCCGCCGTCCGGGCCGTGAGGCTCTCGGTCATCTGCGCCTGACGCGCAGCGCCGACCCCGAGCCTCGTCAGACCGTTTTCCGACGAGACCACGGAGGTCATCGCTTGACACTCGAATCGCTGGGCTGGAACGACGAGTTCGCAGAGGCGTTCGCCCCGTACGAGGAGCAGGGACTCGTCCCCGCCCGCGTCGCCGTGCAGCACCGCGGCGGCTACATCGTCCTGACCGAGGACGGCGAGCTCGAGGCCGAGGCGGCCCGCCGCCAGGTCCGGAGCGGCGAGCTCGCCGGCGTCGGCGACTGGGTCGCGCTGCGGCTCCTGCCCGAGGGGCAGGCGATCGTCGAGGCCGTGCTGCCGCGGCGCACCGCCTTCACGCGCAAGGAGACGATGGACCGGACCGGGGAGCAGATCGTGGCGGCGAACGTCGACACCGTCTTCCTCGTCTCCGCGCTCGGCCACGACCTCAACCTGCGCCGGCTCGAGCGCTACCTCACCGCGGCGTGGGACAGCGGCGCCGAGCCCGTGATCGTGCTCACGAAGTCCGACCTCCACCCCGGCGCCGTGCCGGAGGCGGTCGCCGACGTCGAGGCGATCGCGTTCGGCGTGCCCGTCCACGCCGTCTCGAACGTCACCGGCGAGGGGCTCGACGCGCTCGACCGCTACCTCGGTCCCGGGCGGACGGTCGCGCTCCTCGGCTCCTCCGGCGTGGGCAAGTCGACGCTCGTGAACAGCCTGCTCGGCGAGGAGCGGATGGCGACCGCGGCGGTGCGCGAGGACGACGAGCGCGGCCGGCACACGACCTCGCACCGCGAGCTCGTGCCCCTGCCCGGCGGCGCCCTGCTGCTCGACACGCCCGGGATGCGCGAGCTCCAGCTCTACGCGGACGAGGAGGCCCTGGACACGGCCTTCGCGGACGTCGCCGAGCTCGCCGCCGAGTGCCGCTTCTCCGACTGCACCCACGACCACGAGCCGGGCTGCGCCGTCCAGGCAGCGCTCGAGGACGGCCGGCTCGCACCCGAGCGGTGGGAGAGCTACCGGAAGCTGCAGGCCGAGATCCGCGCGCTCGAGATCCGCCAGGACAAGCGCCTCCGTTCGGAGGAGCGGAAGAAGTGGCGGCAGTTCTCCAGGAGCATGCGCAAGGCGCAGTACTAGGCTGCCCGTCGTGAACGACCACCTGGTCGGCCTGCTGCTGGGGACGGAAGAGGACTGGCCGCGCGCGTTCGAGGCGCTCGTGGGGCTCATGGGCGAGTTCGAGCACGGCGGCGAGCGGCACCGGCTCACGACCGAGCGGGTCACGATCGAGCCGTTCGACCTGCGTGCGAAGCCGCGTCACGCGCTCGTCATCGACCGGCTCGCCTACTGGTACTACGTCCCGCGCGAGTGGCTGAAGAAGGTCGCGCTGATGGACGGCGTCTACCTGCTCAACAACCCGTTCACGTTCCAGTCGATGGAGAAGCACTCCGCGTACTGCGCGATGATGCGGCTCGGGTTGAAGGTGCCGGAGACGTGGCTGCTCCCCCACAAGGAGCCGCCGGACAACCCGCGCTTCCCGTACATGGCCGCGAAGTACAACCTGCCGTTCGAGCTCGAGGAGGTCGCGGGCCACGTCGGCTACCCGCTGTACATGAAGCCGTTCGACGGCGGCCAGTGGGTCGGGGTGACGCGGATCGGCTCGCCCGACGAGCTGCACCGGCGCTACGACGAGTCGGGCGAGCGGCTGATGCACCTCCAGGCCGCCGTCGAGGACTTCGACGTGTTCGCCCGCAGCCTCTCGATCGGCGCCGAGACGATGACGATGCGGTTCGAGCCCGACCGGCCGATGCACGACCGCTACCACGTCGACCACGCGTTTCTCTCGCCCGAGGGCGGCGAGGAGATCGTGACGATCTCGCGCCTCGTGAACGCGTTCTTCGGCTGGGAGTTCAACTCGTGCGAGACGATCGTGAAGGACGGCGTCGTCTCGCCCATCGACTACGCCAACGCCTCGCCGGACGTGTCGCTGATCTCGCTCCACTACTACTTCCCGTGGGCGATCACGGCGCTGGCGAAGTGGAGCGCGTTCTGCGTCGCGACGGGCCGGGAGATGCGCGTGTCGCTGGACATGGACCCGTTCTGGGCCGTGGGCGACCGCGACGACCTCTCCTACGAGGAGAAGCTCGCCGAGTACCGGCGCCTCGCGGACGAGTACTTCGAGGTGGACGCGTACCGGGAGTTCTGCGACGGGCCGCTCGCCGGGTTCGAGGAGCGGGCGGCGGAGTGGTTCGCGGGCCCGGAGATGGACGCCGTCCTCGTCGACACGATCACGTCGACGTTCCCGGCGCACGAGCACGAGCAGATGGTGGCGCACTACCGCGGGCTGCTCTCGGCGTGGGCCGGCGACCGGGAGCGAACGACGGCCGGCTGAATCGAGTTAGTGGCTCTGAGCCACTAGCTCCTGCGGCAACGGCCGCGCGTGCACGACGACGAGGGTCTTCGTCGGGCGCGTGAGCGCGACGTAGAGCTCCCGCAGCCCCTGCTCGCCGCCCTCGTCGGCGATCGCGGCGGGCTCCACGACGACGACGTGGTCGAACTCGAGGCCCTTCGCCGTGCGCGCGGTGAGCACCGGGATCGCGGTCTCGTCGAAGGTGTCGGCGTGTGGTGCCGCGGCGGCGAGGGTCGGCGGCGCGATCACCGCGACCAGCCCGTCGGCCGCGACCGCCGCCGCCTCGCGGAGCGCCGCGGCGAGCAGCTCGTCCGCCGCGACCCGCTCGAGCCGCGGCGCCGCGGCCCCGGTGCGGTACGCGACCGGGCGCTCCACGTCGGGCGCGATCACGTCCAGCAGCGGAAGCGCGAAGTCCATGATCTCCGCCGGGACGCGATAGGCGTGTCGCAGCTCCTCGACCCGCGCGTCCACGTCCGGGAGGTGCGCCGCGACCTCGGCCCACGCGTGGTACGGGACGGGCCCTGTGCCCTGCGCGATGTCGCCGAGAATCGTCAGCCCGCGGACGGCGCGCCGCCCCACGCTTCGGAGCTGCAGCGGCGAGAGGTCCTGCGCCTCGTCCACGATCACGTGGCCGTACCGGTCGGGCCGCCCGTCGACGAGCGCGCGCGCCTCGTCGAGCAGCGGCAGGTCGTGGACGCTCCACTCGAGGTCGGCCGCGCGGCGAGGGCGGTCGCGCAGGAGCAGGCGCTGCTCGGCGCGGTCGAGGATCCCCTCGGCGTGCTCCGCGAGCGCGGCCGGCGAGGTGAGCAGCCGGCGCACCACCGCATCGGGCTTCGGCAGCCGCAGCACGCCGTCGAGGAAGCGCGTGAGGAAGCCGCCGCGGCGGAGCGCGGCCTCGACGTCGTCGAAGCCGAGGAAGGCCGAGCTGCCGAGCCGCCGCTGGTAGCGGTCGTAGAAGCGCCGGAGCAGCAGGTTGCGGAAGCGCTCCTTCGCCGGCCGGAGCCCTTCCTCCCGCGCGAGCGCCTCGTCGAGCAGCCCGGCGACGTCCTGCTCCTCGACCGAGATCATCGCCCCGTCCACGAGCAGGACGAGCGCCTCGGGCGCGCGCGTCACGCCCGCGTCGACCGCGCGCCGGACGACCTCGAGGAGCCGCGCGTCCGCCTTCAGCCGCGCCACGTCGGGTGCCTCCTCGCGCGTCGCCTCCACGCCGTCCAGCAGCTCGCCGACCGCCCGCTGCTCGACCGCCTCCTCTCCGAGCGCCGGCAGCACGTGCGAGACGTAGTCCATGAACGTCGGGTTCGGGCCGACCACCAGCACACCGCGGCGGCCGAGCTCGTGCCGGTGCCCGTAGAGCAGCCACGAGGCTCGGTGGAGGCCGACGGCGGTCTTGCCCGTCCCCGGCCCGCCCTGGACGACGAGCGCGCCGTCCGGGTCGGCCGTGATCAGCCGGTACTGGTCGGCCTGGATCGTGGCCACGATGTCGCGCATGCGCCCCTCGCGTGCCCGGTCGAGCTCCTCGAGGAGGAAATCCGAGACGCCCGCGCCCTCGAGCTGCGTCCCGTCGAGCGTCTCGTCGCTCAGGTCGACGAGGCGCCGGCCGTGCGAGCGGAAGCGGCGGCGCAGGGTGACGCGCTGCGGGTCGGCGGGCGTCGCCGTGTAGAACGGCCGGGCCGCGGGCGCCTGCCAGTTGACGACCAGGATCTCGTGCCCGTCGTCGTGCACCCAGCGCCGCCCGACGTAGAGCGGTCGCGGCGTCCCGTCGACGTCGAGGCGGCCGAAGACGAGGCCGCGGTCGGCGTCCTCGAAGGTGCGCAGCCGGCGGCGGGCCCACGCCTCGAGCGCGAGCGCGGCGACCTCGCCGTCGGCGAGCCCGGGGGCTCCGGCGATCGTCTCCCGCATCCGCTCGAGCTGCACGTAGGCGCCGTCGACGTAGGCCTGTTCGGCGGCGAGCTCCGGATGAGGCATGGCGGCCGTCGAGACTAGCGCGGCGACCGCGGCCGCGCCAAGGGCGTCAGCGCAGGCCGATCCTCCACACGGTGCCTTCCTCGAAGTTCGTCACCCAGCCGTCCCCGGCCCCGGGCGCGACGACCGCCGGGCCTGCGCCGACGCGGATGGTCCCGAGCGACGTGGACGTCGTCGGATCGACGCGGGTCACCGTCCCCTCGTGGTCGTTCGGCACCCACACCTCGCCGCCGATGACGTCGAGGTTCACCGGGTCGAAGCCGGCCTTGACCGTCGCCGTGACCTTGCGCGTCCGCGCGTCGAGGCGGCTGACGGTGCCGGAGACGAGGCTCGTGAACCAGACGGCGTCGCCGGTCGACGCGAGCCACGCCGGCGCCACTTTCCCCACCGGCACGCGGAGGAACCGGTTGGTGCTCGGATTGATCCGGTAGATCGCGGTGCCGGCGTCGTCGCCGACCCAGAGGAACCCGCGGGCGACTGCGAGGCCGGCAGGCCGGATGCGCGGGATCGAGATCGTCCGGATCACACGGTTCCGCGACGGATCGACGCGCTGCACCGTCCGGCCGCCTCGGTTCGAGACCCAGATCGAGCCCGCGAGCTCCGCGAGGTCGTAGCTCGTGTTGCCGACGGGAATCGACGCGACGACGCGGCGCGAGGCCGGGTCGAACCGGACGAGCCGGTTGGACTGCGTCACGGCCCAGATCGAGCCGAAGGCCGCCCGCAGCTCGCACGGAAGCGGCGCGAGGTCGTACCGTTCGCCCGCCTCGTTCGTCGCCGGGTCGATCCGCACGAGCTTCGCCGCTGCCGCGTCGGACACCCAGATCGCACCCGCTGCCTCCACGACGCCGCACGGGTTGCCGCCGACCTGCACCTTGGCGACGACGACGGCCTCCGGCGGCGCGGCGGCTGAAGACGAGGCGCCGCACGCGACCGCAGCCGACACGACGGCGAGAGTGACCAGGTAGGGCAGCCGTTTCACGGGGCGCCACGGTAGGGCGGACTAGGATCGCGCCGCAACCGTTTCGCCGAACACGCAATCGGATTGGCCATCCGCTTCCACTTCGAGGACGATCCCACCGGCGCCGTCGGCGTCGCGTTGTCGCCGCTGTGCGAGGCGGTCCTCAGCCTCCACGTGCTGATCAAGCCGAAGTACCACCCCGTCCAACACCCGTGGATCCGCGCGATGCGGACGCTGCCGCCCGCGCTCAAGCGGGAGGTGCGTGCGTTCACGCCGTTCTACGTCGACGCGATCCCGGACGTGTTCCTCCCGCACGGCGAGGGGGCGTCGTTCGAGGACGAGCTGCGCGTGCTCGAGGAGCTCCCGGTCGCGACGTTCGCGTACGAGCTGGCGCGGCCGCTGTTCCACTACTCGCACGCCGCGACCGGCCGAACCGATCTCGCCGACCCGGTCGTCCGCGAGCGGTCGCTGTACTTCGCCGGGTTCTACGGCGCGGACTGTCGCGAGCTCGCCGTCCAGCTCCTCGACGAGGCGGAGCGAGCACGCGAGCGGGCGCTCGGGCTGCTGCGCCAGTACTGGGAGGCCGCGTTCGCGGAGGAGTGGGAGCGGATCCGTCCGCAGCTCGTCGAGGAGGCACACGACGCGCGGGCGCGGGTGGCAGGCGGCGGCTTCTGGAGCCTCATGGAGGAGCTGCGGCCGGAGCTGCGCGTGGACCGCGGCACCGGCAGCGTCGTCCGAGCCTCGCCGCACGAGCACGACGTCCGCATCGGGCCAAATTCGCCGCTCGTCCTCGTACCGAGCCTGTACATCTTCCCGCACGCGCGCGTGAACTGCGACGGCCCGTGGCCGCTCGCGATCGTGTACCCGGCGCGGGAGGTGGCGCGGCAAGGGCGGCTCCAGCAGGCGCCGGAGGCCCTCGTGCGCGGGCTGCGCGCGGTGTCCGACCCGACGCGCCTGCGGGCGCTGCGGCTGATCGCGACACGGCCGCGATCGACCGAGGAGCTCGCGCCGCTCGTCGGCCTCACGGAAGCCGGGCTGTCGAAACACCTGCGGCAGCTCGCCGCCGCCGGGCTCGTCGTCACGCGGCGGGACGGCTACTACGTGCTCTACGACCTCGACCGCGAGCGGCTCGCGGAGCTCGGGCCGGACCTCCTCGCCTTCATCAGCCGGTAGCGCGGCGGTGCAGCTCGGCTTCGACGGCCGCCGGGTCGAGGCCGCGCGCGGCGAGGAGGACGTAGCTGTGGAACCAGAGGTCCGCGAGCTCCTCGACGAGGCGCTCGTCGGACTCTGCGGCGCCGGCCAGCGCGGCCTCCACGCCCTCCTCGCCCACCTTGCGCGCCGCCGCCGCCGGGCCGCCGTCGAGGAGCGCCGCGACGTACGAGCCGGCCGGCCGCTCGCGCGCACGCTCGGCGATCGTCCGCCAGAGCCAGGGCGCGAAGCACGACTCGGCGCCGGTGTGGCAGGCGGGGCCTGCGGGCCGGACGCGGAGGAGGATCGCGTCGCCGTCGCAGTCCTCGCGCAGCTCCTCGACCGCGAGCGTGCTCCCGGAGGTCTCGCCCTTGTGCCAGAGCTCCTCGCGCGAGCGGCTCCAGAACCAGGCCTCGCCGGTCGCCCGCGTCCGCCGCAGCGCCTCCTCGTCCATCCACGCGAGCATGAGCACGCGGCCGCTGCCGGCGTCCTGCACGACCGCGGCGCGGAGGTCAGGCCGCGTCACGGAGCGGCACCCCCAGCCCGCGGAGCTCGGCGCGCAAGGAGGAGAGACGGGCGGGGCGCTCGTGGAGGATCGACGCGAGTAGCGCCGCCTGCGCGACGCCGAGCGCGGCTGCGACGTGCGCGGCCGAGCCGGCGCCGCCGGACGCGATCACCGGCACGCGCACGGCACAGGCGACGGCCCGGGTGAGCTCGAGGTCGTACCCCGCCCGCGTCCCGTCCGCGTCGACCGAGGTGAGCAGGATCTCGCCGGCACCACGCGCCTCCGCCTCGCGCGCCCACACAACCGCGTCGAGCCCGGTGCGGCGAGAGCCTCCGTGCGTCGCGACCTCGCCCTGCGCCGCGTCGATCGCGACGACGACGGCCTGCGAGCCGAAGCGGCGGGCGAGCCCCGTCACGAGCTCGGGCCGTGCAACCGCCGCGGAGTTGACGGCGACCTTGTCGGCGCCCGCGCGGAGGAGCTCGTCCGCGTCGGCAACCGAGCGGATCCCGCCGCCGACCGTGAAGGGGATCGAGACGCGGTCGGCGACCCGGCCCGCCAGCTCGACGAGCGAGCGCCGGCCCTCCAGCGTGGCCGTGACGTCGAGGAAGACGAGCTCGTCGGCGCCCGCGTCGGAGTACGCGGCGCCGAGCTCCACCGGATCGCCGACGTCGCGGAGGCCGCGGAAGCGCACGCCCTTGACGACGCGGCCGCCCGCGACGTCGAGGCACGGGATCAGGCGAGGGAGAGGCATCGCTCGAGGTAGCGCAGGCCAGCGGGGCCGCTCCGCTCCGGATGGAACTGACAGCCGACGAACGCGCCGCTGCGCGCCTCGGCGACGATCCCTTCGGAACGGGCCGTGGCCGCAGGCGTCTCGGCCGCGTACGAGTGCGCGAACCAGTACGTCGACCGCGGGACTTTGTGGCTCTGAGCCACTTGCTCCACCTCGGCCCAGCCGATGCGCGGCACTCGCCCCGCCGCGAGCCGGACCGCCCGGCCCGGCAACAGCCCCAGCCCGACGACGCCGCCGTCCTCCTCCGTGCGCTCGAGGGCGAGCTGGAGGCCGAGGCAGATCCCGATGGTCGGGCCACGCCGGGCACGGAGTGCCTCCGCGACTCCGGTGCGCCGCAGCTGCGCCATCGCGCTTCGGGCGGAGCCGACCCCGGGCAGGATCGCCGTGTCGGCCGCTACGACCGCCTCGGGATCGCCCGTCAGGACGCCGTCGAGACCCAGGCGGCCGAGCGCCGAGAGGACGGAGCGCACGTTGCCGGCGCCGTAGTCGCAGACCGCGACTCTCACGTGACGCCCTTCGTCGAGCGGATCCCGCCGCCCTCGGCCCGCACGGCCGCCCGCAGCGCGCGGCCCACGGCCTTGAACGCCGCCTCGGCGGTGTGGTGGGCGTCGGCTCCGCGCGCCTCGACGTGCAGCGCGAGCCGTCCCGCCTGCGCGAGGCTCTGGAGGACGTGGACGGCGAGCTCGGGCGCGGGCTCGACCGCGAGCTCGGCCCACGGCCTGCCGCCCAGGTCGACGGCGGCGCGGGCGAGCGCGTCGTCCATCGGCACGACGCCGTCGCCGTAGCGCGCGATCCCGCGGCGGTCGCCGAGCGCGGCGTCGAGCGCCTCCCCGAGCGCGAGCGCGGCGTCCTCCGCGGTGTGGTGCGCGCCGGTCTCGAGGTCGCCCGAGCCTTCGAGCAGGAGGTCGAAGCCGGCGTGGAAGGCCAGCTGCTCCAGCAGGTGGTCGCTCAGGCCGGCGCCCGTGCGGACGTGGACGCGCCCCGCTCCGTCGAGCGCGAGCCGGACGCGCATCGTCGTCTCGGCGGTCGCGCGCAGCCGACGCGCGCGTCGCCCTCCACGCGAGGCCACCGGCGCGGGCCGGTCGAGCGCGCGCGCGAGCGCCTCGAGAAGGAGGTCGTCGTCGTGTGGGTCGCGCACCGAGATCCGCAGCCCGCCCTCGACCACACGCGGGACGACGCCCGACCGGAGCAGCGTCGCCGCGAGCGCCTCGGGCTCGTCGAGCCGGACGTAGACGAAGCTCGCGTGCGACGTCGGCACGTCGAGGCCGAGGGCGCGGAGGCCCGAGGCGAGCCGCTCGCGCTCCTCCACGTGCGCGGCGACGTCGAGCGGCTCGTCGAGCGCCGCGAGCGCAAGCGCCGCCGAGAGCGTCGACACGGGCAGCGGCGCCTGCCGCCGGTTCAGCTCCGCGGCCGTGTCGGCGGCGGCGAGCGCGTA
This sequence comes from uncultured Thermoleophilia bacterium, assembly GCA_963733995.1. GTDB lineage: Bacteria > Actinomycetota > Thermoleophilia > Gaiellales > Gaiellaceae > DATHTC01. The sequence goes on along the minus strand of CAVTFO010000021.1, from coordinate 108,099 downwards.
GCCGACGCGTGCCCCGGCGAGCCCGTACGCCTTGGAGAACGTCCGCAGCACGATCACGTCGTCGTCGAGCAGCCCGACCGCGGTCTCGCCGCAGAACTCGAAGTACGCCTCGTCCACGACGAGCGGCCGCGCCTCGGGCAGCGCCGGCAGCTCGCCGGTCGGGTTCCCGGGCCGGCACGCGAACGTGAGCGCGCCCGGACTTTGTGGCTCTGAGCCACGAACCACCTCGGCCCCGGCGAGCGTCGCCGCCACGCGGTAGAGCGGGTACGTCGGCCCCTCGGGGATCGCCACCGCGTCGCCCGGGCCGGCGAAGGCGCGGGCGCAGAGGAGGATCAGGTCGTCCGCGCCCGCGCCGAGGACGACGTTCTCCGGCCCGACGCCGGCGGTGCGGGCGATCGCGGCCACGAGCTCGGGGTAGCCGCCGTGCGCGTACTCGTTCACGCGCGCGAGGGTCGGCGCGATCGTCCCCGGCCGGGCGGCGGGGCTCGGCACCGCGGGAACGTTGCCGTCGAAGCGGACGATCTGGGACGGGTCGAGCTCCGCCGCACGCGCGAGCGCGGCCGTCGACGGCGCCCACTGGTACGGCCGGAACGCCTCCGGGAGCGCCCTCACCGCCGCACCGCCGCCGCGTGCGCCGGCATGCCCTCGACCGCCGCGAGCGCCTCGACCACGGGGCGAAGGCGCTCGAGGCCGCGCGCCGTCACGCGCTGGACGGTCACCGGCTTGAGGAACGTCTCGAGCCCGAGCCCGCCGACGGAGCGCGCCCAGCCGCCGGTGGGCAGCACGTGGTTCCCGCCGGTGGCGTAGTCGCCCGCCGCCACCGGCGACGAGGCCCCGACGAAGACGGCGCCGGCGTTGCGCACGCGGGGCGCGAGCCGCTCGGCCTCGCCGAGGAGGACGAGGTGCTCGGGCGCGAGCTCCTCCACTCGCGCGAGCGCCGCCTCGAGGTCGCCGTTCGCCTCGACGAGGAGGCAGGTCGACGCCGGGCCGTGCTCGGCCTGCGCCGCGAGCTCGAGCGCCGCCACGTCTCGGTCGGCGCCGCGACCGGCGAGCACGACGACCTCGGACGGGCCCGCCGGCAGGTCGATCGGCACGTCGCGCGAGACGAGCAGCTTCGCCTCGTTCACGGGCGCGCTCCCGGGGCCGACGATCTTCGCCACGCGCCGGACGTAGGCGAGCCAGGCGATCGCCTGCGGGCCGCCGAGCGCGAGCGGCGGGTCGAGGCCGAGCAGCTCGGCGGCCGCGGCCACTGGCCCGGCGCCCTGCGGCGGCGTGACGACCACGATCTCCTCCACCCCGGCCTCGAGCGCGGGCACGGCGCACATGACGAGCGTCGAGACGAGGCCGCGCGGGACATAGATCCCGACCGACGGGACGGGCACCCACCGCCGCTCGAGCCGCACGCCGGGCGCGACCTCGAGCGTCACGTCCGGCGGCCGCTGCGACGGCGTGCCAGCGCCGCACCGCCCCGGCGAGCGCGAGCACCGCGTCGGCCGGCACGTCCGTCGCGACCGCCGGGGCCGGCTCCGCGCCGTCGAGCCGCAGCGCCCACTCGCGCACCGCCTCGTCGCCGCGCGACGCGGACGTCGCGGACGATCTCCTCCGCACTCATCCCAGCATCCGCTCCACGGGGACGAGCAGGATCGACGAGGCGCCGGCGCGCTCGAGGCGCGGGAGCAGGCGCCAGACGTCGGCGGCGGGCACGAGCGCGTGCACCGCCACCATCCCGGGCTCCGCCAGCGGGAGCACGCTCGGCGCCCGCGAGCCCGGGACGAGCGCGCAGATCTCCTCGAGCGACGCCTCCGGCGCGTTCAGCATCAGGTACCGCGCGGCACGCGCGTCGACGACGGTGCGGAGGATGGTGGCGAGCCGTCGCGCGCCTTCGCCGTCACCGGGCCGGCCGACGAGCACCGCCTCCGAGCGGAACAGCGACCCGAGCGAGCGCAGGCCGTTCGTCCGCATCGTGCTGCCGCTCGAGACGAGGTCCACGATCGCGTCGGCGAGGCCGAGCCGCGGCGCGACCTCGACCGAGCCGGTGACCTCGACGAGCTCGACCGCGATCCCCCGTGCGCGCAGCTCCTCGCCCGCGAGCCGCGGGAAGACGGTCGCGACCCGGAGCCCCTGCAGGTCGGCGAGCTCGGTCGCGTCGTGCTCCTCGGGCACCGCGGCCTCGAGGGTGCACGCGCCGAAGCCGAGCCGCAGCAGCTCGTCGACGTCGACGCGGCGCTCGCGCACGAGGTCGGCGCCGGTGATGCCGCAGTCGACGACGCCGTCGCGGACGTACTCGGGCACGTCGGCGGCGCGAACGAGCAGCACGTCGACCGGCGCGTGCCGGCACGGGAACGCGAGCGCGCGCTCGCCCGGCTGCTCCGGGCCGAGACCCGCGTCCGCGAGCAGCTGCACCGACGGCTCACGCAGCCGCCCCTTCGCCGGGACGGCGATCGTCAGCCGGTCGGCGCCGGGCTGCCCAGCCGGTCGAGCACCAACCGGTAGCCGCCCTCCCCGTAGCGCAGCCAGTGGGCGACGCGCGTCACCGTCGCCGTCGACGCCCCGGAGCGCTTCGCCACCTCCGTGTACGGCAGCCCCTCGTCGACCAGCCGCGCCGCGTGCCACCGGTGCGCCATCGCCTCGAGCTCCGAGAGCGTGCAGAGGTCGCGGAAGAACCGCTCGGCCTCGTCCGCGCTCTCCAGCCTCAGCGTCGCCTCGAGGAGGTCTCTGATCTCCGGTGTCCGCCACTCGTGTCGTCCGTCGCTCATGATGACGTTCTAACACGTTAGCATGACAGCATGATCGACGTGATCCCCGCGGTCGACGTCCTCGGCGGCGAGGCCGTGCGTCTCCGCCAGGGCGACTACGACGACGTGACGCTTCGCCGCGGCGATCCGGCGCTCGTCGTGGCGGAGCTCGTCGCCGCCGGCGCCACGCTCGTGCACGTGGTCGACCTCGACGGCGCGCGCTCCGGCGAGCTCGCCCCCGCGCTGTTCGCCCGCCTGGCGGAAGCAGCGGCGCCGGCCCGGATCCAGGCGAGCGGCGGCGTCCGCTCGGTGGCCGACGCCGAGGCGCTGCTCGAGGCCGGCGCGGCACGCGTGCTCGTGGGCACGGCAGCGCTGACCGAGCCGGGGCCGGCCGCGTTCGTCGACGCGCTCGGCGACCGGCTCGTGGTCGCGCTCGACGTGCGGGACGGAACCGTCGTCGTGCGCGGATGGACGGCGAGTGCCGGCGAGCATCGCCGAGGCGGCGGCCGAGCGCTGCGCCGCGGCCGGCGTCGCCCGCCTCCACTGCACCGCCGTCGAGCGCGACGGAACGCTCGCGGGGCCGGACACGGAGCTGCTGCGGCGCGTCGTCGACGCCTCGGGCCTCCCCGTCGTCGCCGCCGGCGGGATCGCGACCGAGGCCCACCTCGCCGCCGTCGCGGCCTCGGGCTGCGAGGCGGCGGTCGTCGGGCGCGCGCTCCTCGACGGAACGCTGCCGCTCGCCGTGCTCGCGCCGACAGCGGACGTCCCGAATACGCTCCGCCCATGGCGCGCACCGACGGGACCCGCCGCACGAGCCTCGCCGAGCTGCGCGAGCGCGTGGCCGAGCTCGAGCGCGAGCGGGAGCTGCTGAATGCGATCGCGAACGCGGCGCCGAGCCTCCTCTGCCTGATCGACCCCGACGGCACGGTGCGGCCCGTTCGCGACGAACAGGGCGTTCGAGCGCCGGCTCGACTACGAGCCGGGCGAGACGAGCGGCGTGCGCTTCTGGGAGCGGCACGTCCCGACCGAGGACGCGGCGGACGTCCGGGCGGCGATCGAGGCGGTCGTGGCGGGCGGGGAGCCGACGTTCCACGAGGGGCGCTGGCTGACGAAGGCCGGAGAGGTCGTCCACGTCGAGTGGACGTGCGACCCGCTGCCGATGATCGCGAGCGGGCCGCTCTACCTCCTGTCCGCCTCGGACGTGACCGAGCGCAAGCAGCACGAGGCCGAGGTGAAGCGCTCCCGGGCGCGGATCGTGGCCGCGGCCGACGAGGCGCGGAAGCGGCTCGAGCGGAACCTCCACGACGGCGCCCAGCAGCGCCTCGTCGCCGTCCTGCTCGCGCTCCGGCTCTCGCGCTCGCGCGGGGACCAGAGCCCGGAGGCGCTGGCAGGCGCTCGACGCGGCGATCGCCGAGCTCGGGGCCGCGGTCGACGAGCTGCGGGAGCTCGCGCGCGGGATCCACCCGGCGGCGCTGACGGAGCGAGGGCTCGCGACCGCCGTCTCCGGCGTGGCGCACCGGTCACCCGTGCCGGTGACGCTCGACGTCACGGACGCGCGGTTCCCGGAGCCCGTGGAGGCGGCGGCCTACTTCGTCGTGTCCGAGTCGCTCGCGAACGTCGCGCGCTACGCGGACGCGGCGGGAGCCTCGGTCCGGATCCGCGAGGAGGGCGGGATCCTGGCGGTCGAGGTGCGGGACGACGGCGTGGGCGGGGCCGACGAGGGCGCGGGCACGGGCCTCCGCGGCCTGGCCGACCGGGTCGCCGCGCTCGACGGGACCTTCGTCGTCGAGAGCCCGCCCGGCGGCGGCACCCGCGTGCTCGCCGAGATCCCGCTCAGCTAGCCCTCGGCGAAGGCGACGAGGTTGCGGAACGCGTCGCCGAAGTACTGCTCGTAGGTGTCCCGCTCGACATAGCCGAGGTGCGGCGTCGCGACGACGTTCGGCGAGCCGGAGGAGCTCGTCCCCGACCGCCGGCTCCTCGTCGAAGACGTCGACCGCGGCGAACGCCGGACGGCCCGCCGCGAGCGCGGCGACGAGCGCTCCCTCGGCGACGAGGCCGGCCCGGGCGGTGTTGACGAGGAGCGAGCCCGGACGCATCGCCGCGAGGTCGTCGGCGGTGACGAGGCCGCGCGTCTCCGCCGTCAGCGGGACGTGCAGCGAGACGACGTCGGCGCGCTCGAACAGGTCCCGCTGCGACGACGCGAAGGCGTGTCCGGCCTCGTCCGCCGCGGCGCGCGACGCGTCCCGTCCCCACACGACGACGTCCATGCCGAAGGCGGCGCCGTAGCCGGCGACGAGCCCGCCGATCCGGCCGAGGCCGAGCACGCCGAGCGTTCGCCCGTGGAGGACGTGGCCGAGCGCGCCCGTCGGTTCCCTCGAGCCCGTTGCGCTGCCACTCGCCGGCCCGCAGCCGCTCGGCGTACTGCGGAAGCCGCCGGGCCGCCGCGAGCGCGAGCGCCCACGTGAGCTCGGCCGGAGCGACCGCCGCGCCCCCGCCGACGAGAAGCTCGACCCCGCGCGCCGCGCAGGCCTCGCGGTCGATGTGCGGCGTGCCGCGGCCCGTCTGGGAGAGCACCCGCAGGCGCGGCGCGCGGTCGAGCAAGGCGGCGTCGACCGGCGTCCGCTCGCGGATGAGTACGAGCGCCTCCGCCGTCGGCGAGGTCGTCGTCTGCCGGCGGCCCGGTCAGGACGGTGACGTCGTGCCCGTCGAGGAGCGCGAACGCGTCGAGCGACCGGACGACGTCCTGGTAGTCGTCCGGGACGAGGATCCGCATCAGCGCGCGGCCGCGATGAGGGCGGCCAGCGCGCGCGCCTGCCCCACCGCGTCCGCGCGACCGAGCAGCGGCGGCTCGTCCCCGCGGACGGCCGCGGCGAAGTTCTCGACCTCGAGCTGGTACCGGTGCGTCTCGGGGAGCGGGACGACCTCGACCTCGTCGTCGCGGTGCAGCTCGAGCACGCCGCGGTCGTCGCCGAACGCCGGCGACAGGCGGAGCGTCCCCTCCGAGCCGGCGACCTCGACCTCGTGCCGGCGCGGGAGGTCGAAGCCGCAGTCGAAGTGGCCGAGGACGTCTCCCGGGAAGCGCATCACGCCGGCGAAGCGGACATCGACCCCGGCGGGGCCGACGACCTGCTCGGCGTGCACGACCTCGGGCTCGCCCGCCACCAGCCGCGAGACGTTGACGCAGTAGGCGCCGACGTCGAGCAGCGCGCCGCCGCCGAGGTCGGGGTCGAGGCGGACGTCGACAGGCCGGGTGAGGTTGAACGAGAACTGCGCCCGGACGAGCCGGAGCTCGCCGATCGCGCCCTCGTCGACGAGCTCCTTCAGCCGCTTCGCCTGCGGCTGGTGGCGGTACATGAACGCCTCCATGAGCACGAGCCCCACGCGCTCGGCGAGGTCGAACGTCGCCTCGACCTCCTCCGGCCGCGTCGAGAACGGCTTCTCGACGAGGACGTGCTTCCCCGCCTCGAGCGCGCGCGTGGCCCACTCGACGTGCAGCGCGTTGGGCAGCGCGACGTAGACCGCGTCCACGTCCGGGTCGGCGAGGACGGCCTCGTAGCTGCCGTGCGCGCGCTCGATCCCGCGCTCGCGCGCGTACGCCTCCGCCCGGCCGAGGTCGCGGCTGCCGACCGCGACTACCTCGGCGGCGTCGCCGCGCCGCGCACCGTCGAGGATCGCGTCGTTGATCCGCGCCGTCGTCAGGAAGCCGATGCGCACCGGTGCCACGGCCGCGACGCTATCCGATCACCGACGGCGCAAGTGGCTCAGAGCCACAAAGTCACGCCGCTCCGGCCCGTACGACCCCGCGGACGGCGCGCGCCACCATCACGTCCTCGCGCGCCTCGACCACGCGCACCTCGAACCGGCCGACGAACGCGAGCCGCGCCGCGACCGCATCGCGCACGTCCGCGACGGTTCTCCCCGACGCCGCCGGAGAACGCGATCGCGTCGAGCCCACCGAGCGCCGTCGCCATCGCCGCGACCGCCTGCGCCACGCGGTAGGTGTAGACGCCGAAGCCGAGCTCGGAGTCGAGGCCGCCGAGCGCCGCGAGGCCCGACTCGTGCTCGAGCGCGTGGTCGAGCTCCTCGACCGAGAGGCCGTGCTCGCGGAGGACGTGCACGAGCGCGCCCGGGTCGACCGAGCCGGAGCGCGTCGCCATCGGCACGCCCTCGAGCGGGCTGAAGCCCATCGTCGTGTCGACCGAGCGGCCGTCGAGCACCGCCGTGACCGAGCAGCCGCCGCCGAGGTGGCAGACGACGAGCCGCGGCACCGGCACCTGCTCCGCCGCCCACGCGACCGCGAGCCCGTGGAACCCGTAGCGGCGGATGCCCCACTCCTCGCGCCACCGCGCCGGCATGGCGTACGTCGCCGCCTCGGCCGGGATCGTCGCGTGGAAGGCCGTGTCGAACACCGCGACGTGCGGGACGTCGGGCAGCGCCGCCCGCGCCTCCCGGATCGCCGTGAGCGCCGGCCGGTTGTGGAGCGGCGCGAGCGCGACCAGCTCCTCGAGCGCGGCCTCGACCTCCGCGTCGAGGAGCACCGGCTCGCGGAACCGCGGCCCGCCGTGGACGACGCGGTGGCCGACGGCGTCCGCCGGGACGTAGCCGTCGACGCGCTCCGACCGCTCGGCGTCGTCGACGAGCGAGCAGCTTGAGGCTCGTCGAGCCCGCGTTGACGACGAGGATGCGGCTCAGAACGGCCAGGTCCAGCCGGCCACGTCCGGATCGTCGTCGCCGTGCTCCCTCGTCCACATCCGCGCCTTGAGCCGCCGGTCGACGAGATCCTGCCGCAGATGGCCGGCCCGCTCGGTCAGCCCGGGGACGCGGTCGATGACGTCCATCGCCAGGTGGAAGCGGTCGAGGTCGTTGAGCATGACCATGTCGAACGGCGTCGTCGTCGTCCCCTCCTCCTTGTAGCCGCGCACGTGGAGGTTCCCGTGGTTCGTGCGCCGGTAGGTGAGGCGGTGGATGAGCCACGGGTAGCCGTGGTAGGCGAACACGACCGGCTTGTCCCGGGTGAAGAGGGCGTCGAACTCGCCCTCGGACATGCCGTGCGGGTGCTCGCTCTCGGGCTGCAGCCGCATCAGGTCGACGACGTTCACGACGCGCACTTTCAGATCCGGCAGCCGCTCGCGGAGGATCGCCGCCGCGGCCAGCGTCTCGAGCGTCGGGATGTCGCCGCAGCACCCGAGCACGACGTCCGGCTCGCCGTCCTCGTCGTTCGAGGCCCAGTGCCAGATGCCGGCCCCGCGCGTGCAGTGGACGATCGCCTCGTCCATCGGGAGGTAGTTCAGCGCCGGCTGCTTCCCGGCGACGATGACGTTGACGTAGTCCTTCGACCGCAGGCAGTGGTCGGCCACGGACAGGAGCGTGTTCGCGTCGGGCGGCAGGTAGACGCGGATCACCTCCGCCTTCTTGTTCACGACGTGGTCGATGAAGCCGGGATCCTGGTGCGAGAAGCCGTTGTGGTCCTGGCGCCAGACGTGCGAGGAGAGGAGGTAGTTGAGCGACGCGATCGGGCGGCGCCACGGGATCCGGCGCGTCACCTTCAGCCACTTCGCGTGCTGGTTGAACATCGAGTCGACGATGTGGATGAAGGCCTCGTAGCAGTTGAAGAGGCCGTGCCTGCCGGTGAGGAGGTAGCCCTCCAGCCAGCCCTGGCACTGGTGCTCCGAGAGCACCTCCATCACGCGGCCGTCCGGCGAGAGGCCCTCGTCGAGGGGGAGCAGCTCGGCCGACCAGGTCTTGTCCGTGACCTCGAGCACGGCGCCGAGCCGGTTCGACGCCGTCTCGTCGGGGCCGAAGACGCGGAACGTCTCGCCGTTGCGCGCCATCACGTCGCGGAGCCAGCCGCCGAGCACGCGGGTCGCCTCGCTGGAGGTCGTGCCCGGCGAGGACACGTCGACCGCGTAGTCGCGGAAGTCCGGGAGCGAGAGGTCGCGCAGGAGCAGGCCGCCGTTCGCGTGCGGGTTCGCGCCCATGCGCCGCTCGCCCTCGGGCGCGAGCGCGGCGAGCTCGGGCACGAGGCGCCCGCTCTCGTCGAACAGCTCCTCCGGGCGGTAGCTCCGCATCCACTCCTCGAGCACGCGCCGGTGGCCCTCGTTCTCGCGCGCCTCGGTCATCGGCACCTGGTGCGAGCGCCACGTGTCCTCGACCTGCTGCCCGTCGACCTCGCGCGGCCCGGTCCAGCCCTTGGGCGTGCGGAGGATCAGCATCGGCCACGCCGGCCGCTCCGTCTCCCCGTCCTCGCGCGCGCGCCGCTGGATCTCGGCGATGCGGTCGAGCGACGCGTCGAGCGCGGCCGCGAGCGCCTGGTGCACGGGCTCGGGCTCGTCGCCCGCCACGATCACCGGGTCCCAGCCGTAGCCGCGGAAGAGCGCGAGCAGCTCGTCCTCCGGGATCCGCGCGAGCAGCGTCGGGTTCGCGATCTTGTAGCCGTTGAGGTGGAGGACCGGCAGGACCGCCCCGTCCGTCGCCGCGTTCAGGAACTTGTTCGAGTGCCAGCTCGTCGCGAGCGGCCCCGTCTCGGCCTCGCCGTCGCCGACGACGCACAGGACGAGCAGGTCGGGGTTGTCGAAGGCCGCGCCGAACGCGTGCGAGAGCGCGTAGCCGAGCTCGCCGCCCTCGTGGATCGAGCCCGGCGTCTCCGGCGCGACGTGGCTCGGGATCCCGCCGGGGAACGAGAACTGGCGGAAGAGCCGGCGCATGCCGTCCTCGTCCTGCGAGATCTCGGGGTAGACCTCGGAGTACGTCCCCTCGAGGTACGTGTTCGCGACGAGGCCCGGGCCGCCGTGGCCGGGGCCGGTCACGTAGATCGCGCTCAGGTCGCGCTGCCTGATCGCGCGGTTCAGGTGGACGTAGAGGAGGTTGAGGCCGGGCGTCGTGCCCCAGTGGCCGAGCAGCCGCGGCTTCACGTGCTCCGGCTGCAGCGGCTCGCGCAGGAGCGGGTTGTCGAGGAGGTAGATCTGCCCGACGGAGAGGTAGTTCGCGGCGCGCCAGTACGCGTCGATGCGGCGCAGCTCGTCGGGCTCGAGCGGCGTCTCGCTGGGGGTGAGCGTCGTGTCGGTCACGCCGCCAATGATGCGTGTCGCGCCGCGCGCGTGCGTCAGCGTTTTCCCGCGATCACCAGTCCGTCGGCCGGTAGTCCTTGAGGAACTGGCCCCAGACGTGCGTGCCGGTGTTGAACCCGTCGACGATCGGGTCGACGATCCGCGCCGCGCCGTCGACGATGTCGAGCGGCGGCGAGAACCGGTGCTCCTCGCTCTTGCGCTCGGCGAGGTGCGCGGGGTCCTCGTCGGTGACCCACCCCGTGTCGACGCTGTTCATGTGGATCCCGTCGGCGTGGTAGTCCGCCGCCGAGGTGCGGGTCATCATGTTCAGCGCCGCCTTGGCCATGTTCGTGTGCGGATGCCGCGTGGTCTTGAAGCGCCGGTAGAACTGCCCCTCCACCGCCGAGACGTTGACGACGTGCTTGTCGCGCTCGGGCGTGCGGCTGCAGCAGCGGCTTGAGCCGCGCGTTGAGGACGAACGGCGCGACCGCGTTCACGAGCTGCGTCTCGAGCAGCTCCACGGTCGAGACCTCCGCGAGCAGGAGGCGCCACGAGTTCCGCGTCCGCAGGTCGACCTGCTGCAGGTCCTGGTCGAGGCGGCCCTCGGGGAAGAGGTCGTGGTGCGGCGCGTCCTCGGGCAGCAGCGGCACCTGCGAGAGCTCGGCCGCGCTGATCGGCAGGGCCTCGGCCTGCACGAGCTCGACGCCGCGGAGGCCCTTCGTAGCCGCCGAGGAGCCCGCGCGCGTGGCCGGGCAGGGCGTGCTCGGCCGCGGTCTCGAGGTCGAGCATGTGGCGGTAGAAGGCCGGCGGGCGCCGCACGGTCTGGCACGCGTTGTTGACGACGAAGTCGAGCCGGTCGCGGGTCGCCAGGAGGTGCGCGCAGAAGGCTTCGACGCTCGGCGTGTGCCGCAGGTCGAGCCCGTGCACCTCGAGCCGGTCGCGCCAGTCCTCGAAGTCCTCCTCGGCGGCGTAGCGGGCGGCCGCGTCGCGCGGGAACCGGGTCGTCACGATCAGCGCGGCGCCGGCGCGGAGCAGCTTGATCCCGGCCTGGTAGCCGATCTTCACGCGCCCGCCGGTGAGCAGCGCGACGCGGCCGCGCAGGTCGGCCGTCTCCGTCCGCTTGTGGAAGTTGAAGTCCCCGCACGGGACGCAGAGCTGGTCGTAGAACGGGTGCAGCTCCCGGTACGGCTGCTTGCAGACGTAGCAGTGCTGCTCCGAGACCGCCATCGCGATGCCGGACTTTGTGGCTCTGAGCCACTAAGTCCTCCGTCTCGCGGCGCGTACACGTTCGGCGTCGTGAAGACGGGCCGCTCGCGGAGGACGCGGATGCCGGTCTCGGCGCGCACCTCCTCGTGGAGGCGCGTGCGCTCGTTCTTCTCCCGGCGCTTGAGCTCCTTGACGGCGCGGCGGCGCGTGGCGACGTCCGGGTTGAAGACGGCTCCGGCCGCCGAGAGCAGGCGCGTGCGGTCCGCGACGCTCAGCTGCCGCAGGAGCGTGCGGTCGCGGACGACGGCCTCGAGCGCCTCGGTCGCCTCGCGCAGCCGCTCCGCCGCACCGTCGTCGGCGACCGGCTCCTCGTGCTCGCTCACGGCCATGCGCGCGGAGGGTAGCCGGGCGCTCACGAGGCGCTCGCGCGGCGCTCCCAGCGGTCTCGCCAGTTCTCGCGCGTGAGGGAGGAGACGATCGCGCGCCGGAGCAGCCGGCCGTCGCGGCCGCGGCCGAGCACGTGGACGCGCAGCGGCCGCTCGCCGAGCTCGACCTCGGCCTCGGTGGCGTCGCCCGGGAGCTCGCGCGTCTCGCGGACGACGTACTGCGGCCGCGCGCCGGGGCGCTCGCTCACGCGCACCTCCCACGAGACGACCGACGGGGCCGCGTCCCAGCGAAGCGCGACCGCGTCGGCGGCCGCGGCGGCGCGCACCTCCATGTTCCCGGTGATGGTCGCGCGCGCCCGCAGGGCCGGACGCCGCGGGCCCGGCGACGGCGTCTCGCGACGGAGTCGCAGGCTCGCGCCGGAGCGCCGCGCGGGCGCGGTGGACGGCGGCGATCCGCTCGAGCTGCTTCAGCGCGCGCCGCTCGGCCCGGTCGATCTCGCCGGGGTCGGCGTCGCCCGCGTCCCGCTCGCGCTGCGCCGCGGCGCGGATCCGCGCGGCCAGCGCTTCGGCGTTGGGGTCGCGGCCCGCGGCGACGTGCGCGCGGGCCTCGCGGATGATCGTGCTGTGGGCGCGGGTGAGAGCCTCCACGCCCGCATCGTCACCCAACCATGACCTCGGCGGCATAGAGGTCGTACGGCAGCGCCTCGAGCACGCGCTGGCGCGGGTCGGGGACGGTGAGGAAGCGCGGGATCGCGCGCTCCCGGAGCCACGCGAGGTCGTCCCGCGCCGCGAGCACGGCGTCGACCGCGGCGCGGTCCCCGCCGAGAGCCGTGAACTCGACCCGGTCGCGCCACGGCCCGAGCACGCGCGCTGCGGTGTCCGCCGCGTCGTCGACGAGCGCCCGGGCCTGCTCCTCGCGCCGCCGCCGGAAGCGGTTCGACGACGACCCGCCCTTCTTGTGGCGCCCCTTCACGAAGCGCGAGCCGACCTTCGACGCGACGAGCCGCTCGCCGTCGAGGACGCCGGCCGCGTACCCGCCGAGCCGGACGAGCAGGACGGCCACGAGGTGGTCCTCCTCGAGCTCCTCGAGCAGCGGCGAGACGCGGACGACCGGGTACTCACGCGCGTGCGAGAGGCCGAACGGCGGCGTGACGACGAGCGGCTCGCCGTCCTCGGGCTCGATCCGCACCGCGCCGTCCGCGTAGAGCGTCCTGCCCGGCGTCCCGTCGAGCGGCGCGAGGCGCTTGCGGACGTTCGCGCGCCCGACGAACCGGCGCTCAGCGGCCAAGGTTCACGACGGTGGCGCCGTCCGCAGAGTCGCTCTCGCGCCCCTCCACGAGCGGGTGGCGGTCGAGCTCGTCGCGCACGGCGCTGCGCAGGGCGCCCGTGCCGCGGCCGTGGACGACGCGGACGCTGGCGAGGCCGGCGAGCGCGGCGTCGTCGACGAACGCCCGCACCGCCTCTCGTGCCTCCTGGGACGAGCGGCCGCGGACGTCGAGCTCGTCGGAGACGTCGCCGCGCGCGGCCGCGAGCACGCGCACGGCGGGCGGCTCGTCCGCGGCCGGCGCCGCGCCGGCGTCGGGGCGGAGCCGGGCGACGGCGATCCGGACGCGCTGCCCGGCCGTGCCCGCGACCTCGGCCTCGTCCCCGTCGATCGCGACGATCGTGCCCCGGATCCCGAGCTCCGGCGCCTCGACGGGGTCCCCGACCGCGAGCGGCGCGAGCGCCTCGAGCGGCTCGGCGAGGGCGCGGAGCTCCTGCTGCGCCCGCGCCGCGCGCTGCGAGGCGGCGCCGAGCCGCCGGTCGCGCTCGCGCTCGGCCGCAGGGGCGTTCCGGCGCACCTCCCGGTCGCGGCGCCGGGCGACGCGGATCTCCTCGCGGAGCGCCGCGAGCTCGGCCCGCGCCGCGCCGAGGTCGCGCTCGGCCTCGGCGAACGCCCGCTCTCGCTCCCGCTGCGCCGAGGCGCGAACCGCCTCCACCTCGGCGCGAAGCTCCTCCTCGCGGGCGGCGGCCCGGACCGCGAGCGCCTCGGCCTCCCGCCGCTCCGCCTCGGCCGCCTCGCCTCGCCTCCGCCGCCGCGCGCTCGGCCGCCTCCGACTCGGCGAGGAGCTCCGCGATCCGCAACCGCTCGGGGGAGACCCGTGCCCGGGCCGCCGCGACGACGCCGGCGTCGAGCCCGAGCCGGTCGGCCGTCTCGAGCGCGTGCGAGACGCCCGGCCGGCCGAGCGCGACGCGGTACAGCGGCTCGTGCGTGGCCGGGTCGAGCGCCGTCGCCGCGTTCGCCGCGCCCTCCGTCGCGCTCGCCCACTCCTTGAGCTCGGGGTAGTGCGTCGTCACCACCGTGAGCCGCGCCTGCGTCGCCAGCCGCTCGAGCAGCGCCTGCGCGAGCGCCGATCCTTCGACCGGGTCCGTGCCCGACGCGAGCTCGTCCACGAGCACGAGTGAGCGCGGCGAGGCGTCGTCGAGGATCGCGATCAGGTTCCGCAGGTGCCCGGAGAAGGTCGAGAGGCTCATCTCGATCGACTGCGGGTCGCCGATGTCGGCGAGCACGCGGTCGAACACCGGCAGCGCTGCGACCTCGGCCGGCGGCCGCAGCCCGGCCTGGTGGAGGAGCGCCGCGAGCCCGAGCGTCTTCAGCGCCACCGTCTTCCCGCCGGTGTTGGGGCCGCTGACCACGAGCGCGCGAAGGCCGCCGAGGTCGAGGTCGATCGGCACGGCCGCAGCCGGATCGAGCAGCGGATGCCGGGCGGCGAGCAGCCTGACCTCGTCGGAGACCTCGACCGGCGCGCCGCGCCAGCCGCGCGAGAGCGTGCCGCACGCCAGCGCGAGGTCGATCTCCGCGGCCGCCTCGACGAGCGCGGCGAGCGCCTCCGCGCGGGCCCCGACCGCGTCCGAGAGCTCGCGCAGGATCCGCGTCGCCTCCTCGCGCTCCGCGCCGGCGACCTCGGACTGGCGGTTGCTCAGCTCCACGACCGCGAACGGCTCGACGAAGAGGGTCTGGCCCGAGCCGGACGAGTCGTGGACGATCCCGGGCACGCTCCGGCGCGCGCTCGCCTTCACCGCGAGCACCGGGCCGGCCGCCGCGCTCGGCCACGAACTCCTCCTGCAGGTGCTCGCGGAGCGACGGGTCGCGCGCGAGCCGGCGCAGCTCCTCGGCGACGCGGTGGCGGCCCTCGCGCAGCTCCTTCCGCAGCCGCCGGAGCAGCGGCGAGGCGATGTCGCGGAGATCGGAGCCGTCCTCCTCGACGCAGCGCTCGAGCGAGTCGGCGAGCGACGTCAGCGCCGGGTCGACCCCCGCCGCCCGCTCCCGGAGCAGTGGCGCGAGCTCGGCGGTCTCGTCGAGCGCGCGGCGCAGCGCGAGCCCGCCGCGCACGGTCGCGGCGATCCGCGCGAGCGCGTCGGTCGCGAGCACGCCGCCGCGCGCCGCGAGCTCCGCCGCGTCGCGCACGTCTGCGATCCGCTCCAGCGGCGGCTCCGCGGCCTCGTCGAGCAGCGCGACGGCCTCCGCGGTGAGGGCCTGGCGCCGCGCGACCTCGTCCGGCTCGTGCGACGGCGTCAGGCCGCGCGCCAGCGCCGCCCCCGGCGTCGTGCCGGCTGCCTGGGCGAGCCGCTCGGCGATCGCGGGGAAGTCCAGTGCCTCGAGCGCGTCCTGACGCACGCGCCGAGTGTACGAGCGCGCTAGGCGGCGTCGAGTGCCGGATCGACCCGGCGCCGCCATGGCCACCAGCTGCGCTCGCCGAACAGCGAGATCAGCGCCGGGATGAGCAGTGAGCGCACGAGGAAGGCGTCGAGGAGGATCCCGACCACCATCGCGAACGCGAACTCGCGGAACTGGCGCAGGTCGATCAGCGCCAGCGCCGCGAACGAGGCCGCCAGCGCGAGCCCCGCGACGGTGATCGCCCGGGACGCCCGCGGCGCCGCGACGGCGATCGCCTCTCGCAGCGGCATCCGCTCGGCCTCCCGCCAGATCCGCCCGACGACGAAGACGTTGTAGTCGGAGCCGAGCGAGAGCAGCAGCACCGCCACGGCGAATGGCACGTGGTAGGTCAGGTCGTCGTGCCCGAGGAAGCCCTGGAACACCAGCGTCGTCAGGCCGATGCTCGCGGCGAGCGCCAGGGTCGAGGCGAGCACGAGGTAGAGCGGGGCGAGGACGGCGCGGAGGAAGACGACGAGCAGGAGGAAGTTGACGAGGAACGCGGCGATCCCGATCCGCAGGAGATCCTGCGAGATGGTCTCGACCGTCTCCTCCGCGAGCGCCGTGTCGCCGGCGACGCTCACCCGCGCGTCCGGGAGCCCTGCCTCCTCGAGCAGCGCCGGGACGCGCTCACGCAGCCGCTGCACGACCTCGATGCGCCGAGCTCCCCTGCGGCTCCTCGTCGAGCACGAGCAGGTAGCGCGCCGACTCCTCCCGGCCGAACACGAGCCCCGGGATCTCGCGCGCGAGCGGGCTCGCCGGCCCCACCGCCGCGGCGACCCCCTGCTCCTCTGCCAGCGCCCGCTGCAGCCGCACGAGCCCGGGGAGGTCGAGCCGGCGGTCGACCCCTTCGAGCAGCAGCACCGTCGGCGAGAGGATCCCCGGCGCGAACCCGCGCTCGGCCGCCTCCGCCGCCCGCTTCGGCTCCGAGTCCGCCGGCAGGCCGCGGATCTGGCTGATCCCGAGGTCGGTCTCGAGCATGCTGCGGGCGGCCACCGCGAGGAGACCGACCGAGACGAGGACGATCACGAGCGCCACCGGGCGCGCGCGTCGCGAACCGCGCGATGCGGCCGGCCCGCTCGGGCGGCGGCTCCTCCTCGTGGGCGCGCCACGGCCAGAACACCCGCGCGCCGAGGATCGCCAGCGCCGCCGGCACGAACGTGATCGCGACGAGCAGGCTGATCGCCACCGTGAGCGCCATGCCCGGCCCGAACGCACGGAAGAAGGCGAGCTGCCCGGCGACGAGCGCGAGCGTTCCTCCGGCGACGATGAGGCCCGCCG
Source organism: uncultured Thermoleophilia bacterium (assembly GCA_963733995.1). Taxonomy (GTDB): domain Bacteria; phylum Actinomycetota; class Thermoleophilia; order Gaiellales; family Gaiellaceae; genus DATHTC01. The sequence continues at coordinate 91,751 of CAVTFO010000021.1, read as the reverse complement.
TGACGACGATGGGCAGGTACTCGGCCGTCGCGCCCTCGGCAGCCCGCAGCCGGTCCTCGCCGGCGGCCAGGCGCTCCCGGAACCCGTGGAGGAAGAAGACGGCGTAGTCGGTGACGACGCCGAGCAGCAGGACGACGAGGATGGGCTCCGCGTCGCGCGGGATCGTGACGTCGAGCTCCTTCCCGAAGAGCGCCGACCGTTCGGAGCGAGACGAGGTAGGCGGTCGCGGCGGCCACGAGCGTCACGAGCGGCGCGACCGGCGAGCGGAAGTGGATCCCGAGGATGAGCGCGATCGCGGCGATCGTGGCGGCGGTGACCCACGGGAGGCCCTCGGCGATCTCCCGCCACTCCTCCATCCGCGCCGGAACCGCACCGGTCGCGCCGACGACCGCATCCTCGGCCGACGGACGCCGGGCATACCGCCGCGCCAGCTCGTCCTGGTCGTCGAGGTCCGTCCTCGTCGGGTCGAAGAAGAGGTACGTGATCGCGGTCGTCCCGCTCTCGCGGGAGCCGGGGACGAGGCCGCGCGCGTTCGCGATCGGGAGCGCGCCCTCGATCTCCCGCAGCTCCGGCGACCTCCCCGTCCGAGACCCGCTTCAGCCCGCCGCGCCGCGCGCTCCAGGGCCGCGACGCGAGAGCCCGTCCGGGTCGCGCTGCACGACCGCGGTGTGCGTGATCACCGGGACGTCGAACAGCTCGGACGAGCGCAGGCCGGCTGCCAGCGACTCGGCGTCCTCCGGCACGAGGCCGACGCAGCGAGGTCTCGTCCCCGGCCTCCTCCAGGCTCGGCAGATAGACGACGACCGCGATCGCGGCGGCGACCCAGCCGAGCACGATCGGCCAGCGCAGCCGGACGAGCAGCCAGGCGAACCGCTCACGGGTCGCGAGCCGCTGCGCCACGAGCGGGCGCAGCCGCAGGTAGAGGACGGCGAAGGGCACGATCGGGACGATGCGACGGCGAGCCCGAGGATGACGGCCGCCTCGGTGGCCCCGTCACGCGTCTGCTCGCCGTTCGCGCGTGCCTGTCGCGCGGTGCGGCGGACGGTGACGGCGATGCGCTCGACGTCGTCCGCGGTGCGCGCACCGGCGCGTCGAGAGCCGCCGACGAACGGCACGCGACCGAGCGCGTCGCCCGTCTCGCGGAGCCCGACCGGCGCGGACGAGGCCGTCGCTCGCCTGCTGCAGGCCGACGGACGCCGTCACGACGGTGCCGCCGTAGTCCTCCAGCTGCTCGACGGCCCTGAAGACGTACACGCCGGCGGCCAGCCAGACGAGCGACCACACGACGAGACCTGCGTCCACCACTCGCACGTCGCGAAAACGCCGAGGGTCGAGTTCGGGTTCGCACGGGGGTGAGTCTCGCCCCCGCGCGGCGCGCGCAAACGCGCGTCAGGCCGGCTCGGCCTGGGCGCGGCGGCGCCGCATCACGAGGTAGACCGGGATCGCGAAGGGCGCGAGCAGCGTCAGGGCGAGGAACCAGACGATCTTCGCGCCGACCCCGATCGAGTCGACCACGAGCAGGAACAGCGAGACGATCCAGGCGACGAACAGCACCGCGGCGATGATGAACAGGAGGATCGTCACGCGCCGCAAACTCTTGCAGGTCCGCGCGGCGGGCATCGTCCGGAAGGGATGATGGGGCCTCATGCGCGTCGCGGCGATCTGCCTCGCGGTCGGGCTCGTGCTCGCGGACTCGTCGGTCGCGGTGCTGGCGCTACCCGCGATCTACCGCGAGCTCGACGTCGCGCTCGGCGACCTGCACTGGGTCCTGACCGCGTTCAACATCGCGCTCGCCGTCGCCGCGGTGCCGGTCGCGCTGCTCGTGCGCCGCGCTCCCGGCCGGGCGTTCGTCGCCGGCCTCGTCCTGTTCGCGCTCGCGTCGCTCGGCTGCGCCTTCGCGCCGGGCTTCGGCGGGCTCGTCGGCCTGCGCGCGGTCCAGGCGCTCGGCGGGGCGGCCGTCGTCGTCGCGGCGCTCGAGCTCCTCCCCCCGCTCGTCGCCTCGCAGCGGCGGGCCGTGGCGGTGTGGGTCGCGGCCGGGACGGTCGGCGCGGCGCTCGGGCCGGCGGCGGGAGGCGTCCTCACCGAGACGATCTCGTGGCGGGCCGTGTTCGCGGTGCAGGCGCCCCTCGCGCTCGCGGCGCTGCCGTTCTCCCTCGGGCTCCGCGGCGCGGCCGACGACGCGGGGCCGCGCTCGCGGCGTGCTGATCGGGCCGAACGTGGCGCTCGCGCTCGTCTCCGCCGGGCTCGCCGCGGCGCTCTTCCTCGTCGTCCTGCTCCTGATCGAGGGCTGGGGGCTCTCGCCGGTCCAGGCCGCCGCGGTCGTGACGGCGCTGCCGCTCGCGGCGCTGGCGACGGCGCGGCTCGCCGGCCGCGTGCCCGACACGCGGGCGCGCGCCGCCGCAGGCGCAACGCTCGTCACGGGCGGCCTCGCCGCGCTCGGCCTGCTCCCCGGCGCGGACTGGGGCTGGACGATCCCGCCGCAGCTGCTCGTCGGCGCCGGGCTCGCGCTCGCCTTCTCGGGCCTGACGGAGGCGGCGCTCGTCGGCCGGCGGCCGCAGGCGCTCCACGGAGCGGTCACCGTCGCGGCCCGCCATGCCGGGATCGTGCTCGGGCCTGCTGCTGCTCACGCCGCTCCTCGTCGCCGACCTCGACCGGCAGAGCATCGCGGCCGAGGAGGCCGGCGCGGCGCAGCTGCTCGACGCCCGCATCTCGACCGGGACGAAGCTCGAGCTCGCGACCGCGCTCGCCGTTCCGGCTCGGCGACGCCGACGGCAGCATCCCCGACCTCGACCCCGCGTTCGCCGCGATCGAGCCGGAGGACGACGAGCGCTCGGCGGTCGCGGGGCTGCAGCGGTCGCTCGACGACATCGTCGACCGCGCCGTCACGTCCGCGTTCTCGCGGCCGTTCCTGCTGGGGGCGCTGCTCTCCCTCGCCGCGGTCGCGGTCGCCGTCCTCACCGTCCCGCGCAGGAGCGAGGCGTGAGCGCGACGGCTGCTCCTCGTCGGCTCGGCAGTCGTCGCCGCCGCGCTCGTCCTCGCCTACGTCGCCCTCGGCGGCGGGAGCTACCGGCCTCCCGAGACGGCCGACCCCTGCGAGCCGCGGCCCTTCGTCGAGCCGCAGTCGAACGCCGAGCTCGGCGAGCGCCTCGTGCTCGCGGCGATCGACGGCGCGGCCTGCGAGCTCGACGTCTCCCGCGAGCAGGTGCTCCTCGCCTTCTCCGGCGAGACGGGGCGCGAGCGGCTGCAGGCCCGGCACGACCTCGACGACGAGGAGGTCGAGGACGCGCTCCGGGCCGGGCTCGTGCGCGCGGTCGACGAGGCCGAGCGGGCCGACGCGATCGGCGGGACGACGGCGCTGCTCCTGCGCTTCGCCGCGCAGACGGTGCCGCTCGACGCCGTGCTCGACCGGCTGCGGGACCTCGATCTCCCGGGCTAGCGCCGGACGATCGTCTTGCAGGAACTCGCACGCGCGAAACTCAGCGGCGCGCGAGCGCCGCCAGGATCGCGGCCGCGAGCGCGAGCTGCACCCACGCCGGCACGACCCGGCCGTCGCCGCCGTGCGGCAGGCGGTGGCTCGGGAAGAGCCCCTTCCCGCCCGGCTTCGGGAGCGGCAGGACGTGCTCGAGGTCGGGCGCCGCCGAGAGCGCGCCGCCGACGACGGCGGCGTCGATCCCGCGGCGCGACGCGAGCAGGAGCAGCGCCGCGACCCCGCTCGCCTCCTCGAACCGTCGCGAGGGGATGTCCTGGTGCGGGATCGCGTCGAGGGCCGCGTGGAGCAGTGGCCCGACCACGGCCGCACGCGAGCGCGAGCCGGCGAGCGCCCCGGCGAGGGCGCCGCTGGCGACGTGGAGCGCGACGATCACGGCTGCGATTGTCGCGCCTGCTGCAGCGGCGCGAGCACCGTGCCGCCGCGGCGGGAGCGGCCGGCCGCGCGGAGCGCGCGCGCGTACGCCTCGCGCGGGGTGCGCCCGCCGGCCATGACCTCGCCGGTCGATCGCATCTCGGGCCCGCGCACGTCCGCGCCCGGGAAGCGCTCGACCGGGAAGACCGCCTCCTTCGCCCAGGCGCGCGTCGGCTCGGCCCGCTCCGGGAGGCCGAGCTCGCCGAGCCGCGCGCCGAGCAGCAGTCGCACCGCGTGCTCGACGAGCGGCACCTCGGTCGCCTTCGCCACGAACGGCACGGTGCGCGAGGCGCGCGGGTTCGCCTCGAGCACGAACAGCCGACGCTCGTGCACCGCGAGCTGGAGGTTGAGCAGGCCCCGGGCGCCGAGGCCGCGCGCGACGGTCGCGGCGATGGCCCGGATCTCGTCCTCGAGCGTCGGCCGTGACCGACGGCGCCGGGATGACGCACGCCGAGTCGCCCGAGTGCGCGCCGACCGGCTCGACGTGCTCGAGGATCGCCGCGACCCACGCGTCCTCGCCGTCGCAGAGCGCGTCGACGTCGAGCTCGAGCGCGCCCTCGAGGAAGCGGTCGACGAGGCACGGGCCCGAGACGTCCAGCTCGTCGGCGCTGCGCGCGACGTGGATGCCGCGCCCGCCGAGGACGTGGTGCGGCCGGACGAGCACCGGGTAGCCGAGCCGCTCCGCGACCGCGCGCGCCTCCGTCGGCGTCCGCGGCGCTCCCCCACGGCGGCGCGAGCTCGCCGACGAGCGCGGCGAAGGCGACGCGATCCTCCGCCGCGTCGATCGCGCCGAGCGGCGAGCCGAGCAGCGGCACGCCGGCCGCCTCCAGCGCCGGCGCGAGCCCGAGCGGCGTCTGGCCCGCCGAACGAGACCGCGACGCCGACCGGCTGCTCCAGCTCGCAGATCTCGAGGACGCGCTCGGCGGTCAGCGGCTCGAGGTAGAGGCGGTCGCACGAGTCGTAGTCGGTCGAGACCGTCTCCGGGTTCGAGTTCACGAGCACGGCCTCGTAGCCGAGCGTCCGCAGCGCCCGCGCCGCGTGGACGCAGCAGTAGTCGAACTCGATCGCCTGCCCGATCCGGTTCGGCCCGCCGCCGAGCACGATCACGGCGCGGCCCGACGGCGGCGGCCCCTCGTCCTCGCCCTCGTGCGTGACGTAGTAGTACGGCGTCCGCGCGTCGAACTCGCCCGCGCACGAGTCGACCGCGAGCCGCCGCGGGCGGCCCGAGGCCGGAGGCGCGGCGGCGAGCTCCCGCAGCCGGTCGGCGAAGTACGGGTGGATCCCCGGCAGGTCGAGCCCGCGCCGCGCCGCCTCGAGCAGCAGGTCCCACCGCTCCGGGCACGGGCTCGCCGAGGAGTCGACTCGTCGAACGGGACCGGCGGCGCCTCGCGGCCCTCGAACGCCTTGACGGAACGCCTCGGCGAACGTGCGCCCGAGGCCGAGCGCCTCGCCGATCGCGCGCATCTCGGCCCCGAGCCGCCGCTCCGCCCAGGGGAACTTCTCGAACTCGAACCGCGGCGCCTTCACCGCGACGTAGTCGAGCGCGGGCTCGAAGGCGGCCGTGGCCGTGCCGGTGATGTCGTTCGGGAGCTCGTCGAGCGTGTACCCGACCGCGAGCAGCGCCGCGAGCTTGGCGATCGGCACCCCGGTCGCCTTCGACGCGAGCGCCGACGAGCGGGAGACGCGCGGGTTCATCTCGATCACGCGCACCTCGAGCGTCTCGGGGTGGACCGCGAACTGGACGTTCGCGCCGCCCGTGGCGACGCCGACGGCGCGCGCGGTCGCGAACGCCGCGTCCCGGAGCCGCTGGTAGGTCGGGTCGTCGAGCGTCTGCTGCGGCGCGACCGTCCACGAGTCGCCGGTGTGGACGCCCATCGGGTCGAGGTTCTCGATCGAGCAGACGACGATCGCGTTCCCGGCGCGCGTCGACGATCACCTCGAGCTCGTGCTCCTGCCAGCCCGCGAGGTACTCCTCGACGAGCACCTGCCCCACCGGGCTCGCCGCGAGGCCGTGCGCGACCGCGGCGCGCAGCTCCTCCGGCGTGTGCGCGATCGCCGCCGCCGCGTGCCGCCGAGGGTGAACGCCGGCCGCACGATCGCCGGCACCGGGAAGTCGACGTCGGGGCTCGTCGCGACGACCGAGCGCGGCACCTCGAGCCCGGCGGCCCGGACGGTCTCGCGGAAGCGCTCGCGGTCCTCGGCGCGGCGGATCGCCTCGGGGTCGGCGCCGATCAGCTCCACGCCGAGCGGCGCGAGCTCGAGCGCGAGGTTGAGCGCCGTCTGCCCGCCGAGCGTCGGCAGGATCGCGTCCGGCCGCTCGCGCTCGATCACCTCGGCGACCGTGCCCGCGTCGAGCGGCTCGAGGTAGGTCGCGTCGGCCCACTCGGGGTCGGTCATGATCGTCGCCGGGTTCGAGTTCACGAGCACGACGCGGAAGCCCTCGCGCCGGAGCACGCGGCACGCCTGCGCGCCCGCGTAGTCGAACTCGCACGCCTGGCCGATGCGGATCGGCCCGGAGCCGAGGATCAGGATCGTGCGAAGGTCGGTGCGCTTCGGCACGCGGCCGCGAGCTCCTCGAAGAAGGGCAGGCCGTCGAGCGGCCCGGGCGCCGCCTCGGGATGGAACTGGACGCTCGCGAAGCCGTCGCCGGCGAGCCCCTCGCAGGTGCCGTCGTTCAGCGACACGTGCGAGACGTCGTCGTCGGCGAGGACGGCGAAGCCGTGGTTCTGGACGGTGACGAGCACGCGGCCGGTCGCGAGGTCGCGGACGGGATGGTTCGCGCCGCGGTGGCCGAACGGGAGCTTGAAGGTCTCGTGCCCGAGCGCGAGCCCGAGCAGCTGGTGGCCGAGGCAGATCCCGTACACCGGCACCTGCCCGAGCAGCGCGCGGATCGTCTCGACCTGGTCGACGAGCACGGCCGGGTCGCCGGGGCCGTTCGCGACGAGCACGGCGCGCGGCCGCGCCTCGAGGATCGCGTCGGCGTCCCACCAGCGCGGCACGACGTACGCCTCGACCCCGGCGGCGGCGAGCCGGCGTCGGGATCGAGCGCTTCGAGCCGAGGTCGACGACGACGACGCGCGGCCCGGCGCCGACCGCGTACGGCTCCTCGGTGCCGACGGCGCGGTCGAGCGGCCGGCCGTCGATCGGCGGCTCCGCGAGCGCGCGCGCGTGCAGCGCCTCCACGTCGCCGTCGCCGAGCGCGCAGCGGAGCGGCCGGTGCGCGTTGCGGATCCGCTTCACGAGCGTGCGCGTGTCGACGCCGGAGAGCGCGACCACGCCGCGGCTCGCGCAGCCAGGCCGCGAACGCGGGCCGCGCCTCGCGCATGACCACGGCCTCGCACTGCACGCGCTCCGACTCCATGCGCGCCTCGTCGACGCCGTACGTGCCGATGAGCGGGTACGCGAAGCAGAGCACCTGCGCGACGTAGCTCGGGTCGGTGACCGCCTCCTCGTAGCCCGCCATCGCGGTCGTGAAGCAGGCCTCGCCCGCCGCCACGCCGGCGGCGCCGACGCCGATCCCGGGGAAGACGGTGCCGTCCTCCAGCACCAGCCGCTGCTGCATGGTTTGCATTCTTCGTGCATAATAAGCACATGTTCACCGCCGCCGTCCTGGGAAGCGCCGGCTACACCGGCCAGGAGACGATCGACCGCCTGCTCGCGCACCCGTCGCTCGAGGCGGTCGCGCTCGGCTCCGACTCGCTCGCCGGCAGGCCCGCGTCCGCGCTCGACCCGCGGCTGAACGGGAGCCTGCCGCGCGTTCGTCACGAACGCCGAGGCGGCGGCGAGCGGCGCCGACGTCCTCTTCCTCTGCCTCGACCACGACGAGGCAGCCGCGTTCGCGCCTCCGCCCGGCGCCGTCGTCGTCGACCTCTCCCCCGCGCACCGGCTCGCCGACCCGGCCGTCGCGAGCGCGTGGTACGGCGACGGCGCCGGGCGAGGCGTGGAGCTACGGCCTGCCCGAGCTCTGGCCGCCGGCCGGACGACTCGTCGCGAACCCGGGCTGCTACGCGACCGCGGCCCTGCTCGCGCTCGGGCCGCTCGCCGGCGCGATCGACGGGCGCGGTCGTGCGACGGCAAGTCGGGCGTCTCCGGCGCCGGCCGCGCGCTCAAGCCCGGCTCGCACGCGGGCGCGGTGCTCGAGAACCTCGCGCCGTACTCGGTCGGCGGCCACCGGCACGCGCCGGAGATGGCGCAGCAGCTCGGCTTCCCGGTCTGCTTCGTCGCCCACCTCCTCCCCGTGCGCCGCGGCCTGCTCGTGACGTGCTACGTCGAGAGCGACGCCGAGCTGCGCGCGCTGCTCGAGGCGGCGTACTGGGGCTCGGACGTGGTGCGCGTGCTGCCGGAGGGCACGGCGCCGGAGCTCGCGCGCGTGCAGGGGACGGACGCGGCCGAGATCGGCGTCTTCGAGGACGGCGCCACCGGCACGGCGATCGTGATCTGCGCGATCGACAACCTCGGCAAGGGCGCCGCCGGGCAGGCGGTGCAGAACGCGAACCTCGCGCTCGGGCTGCCCGAGACGGAGGGGCTGCGCCTCCAGGGGGTGCTGGTGTGAGCGTCACCGCCGCCGCCGGCTTCGTCGCCTCGGGCGTCCACGCGCGGATCCGCCGCGAGCAGGAAGGACCTCGCGATCGTGCGCTCGCTCCCGCGCGCGACCGGCGCCGCGATGTGGACGCAGAACCGCGTCCAGGCCGCGCCCGTCCTCGGTCTCGAAGGCGCACCTCGAGCTCGCGCAGCCGCAGGCGGTCGTGATCAACAGCGGCGTCGCGAACGCGCTCACCGGCGAGCGCGGCGAGCTCGACGCGCTCTGCACCGCCGCCGAGGCCGCCCGGCTCCTCGACCTCGACGCCGAGGAGGTGCTCGTCCTCTCCACCGGCGTGATCGGCGCGCCGCTGCCGCTCGACCGCGTGCGCTCCGGCCTCGTCGACGCCGCGGCCGCGCTCTCGGTCGACGGCGGCGCCGACGCGGCGGAGGCGATCCTCACCACCGACACGCACGCGAAGACCGCGGTCGCCGCACGGCCCCGGCTTCACCGTCGGCGGGATGGCGAAGGGCAGCGGGATGATCCACCCCGACCTGGCGACGATGCTCGCCGTCGTCACGACCGACTACCCGCTCCCGGAGGGCGAGGCGATCGACTTCCTCCGCCCCGCCGTCGACGGCGAGCTTCAACACGATCTCGGTCGACGGCGAGTGCTCGACGAACGACGCGGTCGTGCTGCTCTCCTCCGGGGCGGCGGCGGTCGAGCGGACGCCGGCGAGCGACGAGGCGTTCGTGCTCGCGCTCCGCCGCGTCTGCAAGGAGCTCGCGCGCGCAGATCGTCGCCGACGGCGAGGGCGCGACGCTGCGTCGCCGAGATCGCCGTCACCGGCGCCGCCAGCGACGCCGAGGCGCGCGCGATCGCCCGCCGGATCGCGACCTCGCCGCTCGTGAAGACGGCGCTCTTCGGCCGCGACGCGAACTGGGGCCGCATCCTCGCCGCGGCCGGCAGCGCGCCGTACAACGGCGGCTACGCGCGCGTCGACCCGTCGCGCCTCACGCTCTCCTGGAACGGCACCGCGGTGCTGGTCGACGGCGCGCCGCAGCACGCCGAGCCGGACGTCGACGGCGGCCGGGCCGAGATCGCGCTCGACCTCGGCCTCGGCGACGCCGCCGCGAGCTACCTCACGAGCGACCTCTCGTACGAGTACGTCCGGATCAACGCGGAGTACCGCTCGTGAGCCGCATCGTCGTGAAGGTCGGCGGCGCCGTCGCCGCCGAGTCGGCCGCGGCCGTGCTCGAGCTGGCGCGCGAGCACGAGGTCTGCGTCGTCCACGGCGCCGGCCCGCAGATCACCGCGACGATGGAGCGGCTCGGGCTGCCGGTCGAGTTCGTCGGCGGCCGCCGCGTGACGACGACCGCCGTCCTCGCCGTCGTGCGCGACGTCGTTCGAGGCCGTCAACCACGCCCTCTGCTGCGCGATCGGCCCGCTCGCCGTCCCGCTCGTCGGCGACGAGATCGGCCTGCGCGCCGAGCGCGTCCCCGAGCTCGGGCTCGTCGGCGACCCGCTCCCGTCGAGCCCTGCCGGCGATCGAGGACGCGCTCGCGGCCGGCCGGATCCCCGTGGTCATGCCGATCGCCGAGGGCCCGCTGAACGTGAACGCCGACGAGGCGGCCGCCGCGCTCGCGCTCGGGCTCGGCGCAGACCGGCTGCTCTTCCTCACCGACGTCGACGGCGTCATCCTCGACGGCCGCGTCGCCGACGCGATCGACGCCGCGCACGCGACGGCGCTGCTCGACGGCGGCAGCCTCGAGGGCGGGATCGTCCCGAAGCTCGCGCGCCGCGACCGCCGCCGCGCGCGAGGGCGTGCCGGCGTCGATCGGACGGACGGCGGTGACGGCGTGAGCCGCGTCGCGCGCGACGACCGTGGCGAAGGGACTTCGTGGCTCTGAGCCACTAAGTCCTTCGGCCGCCGCGCCGCTGCTCCCGACCTACGCGCGCCTCGGCGTCACGTTCGTCGAGGGCGACGGCTGCACGCTGACCGACAGCGAGGGCAAGCGCTACCTCGACCTCGTCGCCGGGCATCGCCGTCGTCGCGCTCGGCCACCGCCACCCGGCCCCGCTCGCGGCCGCGCACGCGCAGCTCGACCGGCTCTGGCACGTGTCGAACCTCTACTCGACGACGCCGATGGAGGAGCTCGCCGCGGCGCTCTCCGACCGCTTCGGCGGCGCGCGCGCGTTCTTCTGCAACTCCGGCGCGGAGGCGGTCGAGGCGGCGCTGAAGTGGGCGCGCAAGGCGACCGGCAAGACCGGCCTCGTCGCGCTCGAAGGCTCGTTCCACGGCCGCACGCTGGGCGCGCTGTCGGTCACCGGGCAGCCCGCGAAGCGCGAGCCGTTCGAGCCGCTCGTCCCGGGCGTCCGCTTCGCCACGCGAGGAGACGCTCGCGGACGCCGTCGACGACGACACCGCCGCGATCCTGCTCGAGCCGGTGCAGGGCGAGGGCGGCGTCCGGCCGCTCGCGCCGGGGACGCTCGGCGCTCGCGCGGGAGCTCGCCGACGCGCACGGCGCGATGCTCGTCCTCGACGAGGTGCAGACCGGCGTCGGCCGCACCGGCGCGTTCTTCGCCTGGGAGCACGCGGGCGTGCGGCCCGACGCGGTCACGCTGGCGAAGGGCCTCGCGAACGGCCTGCCGATCGGCGCGCTGCTCGTCTCCGACGACGCGCCGACCGGCTTCGTCCCGGGCGACCACGCCTCGACGTTCGGCGGCAACCCCGTCGCGTGCGCCGCCGCCTGCGCGGTCGTCGCCGCGGTCGACGACGAGCTGCTCGCCCACGTCCGCGCCGTGTCGGAGCGGTTCCAGCGGCGCTCCCCGGCGTCCGCGGCGCTCGGCCTGCTCCTCGCGGTCGAGCTCGACCGGCCGGCCGGGCCGGTGGTCGCGGCGGCGCTCGAGCGCGGCCTGCTCGTCGGCACCGCGGGCGAGACGGCGCTCAGGCTCACGCCCCCGCTCACGATCACGGCGGCGGAGGCGGACACGGCGATCGAGATCCTGCGGGAGGTGATCGGGTGACGACGAAGTTCGAGCGGCAGGGCGCGATCCTCCGGCTCGTCGCAGCAGCAGCAGCTGTCGACGCAGACCGAGGTCGCCGAGGCGCTCCGCGAGCAACGGCATCGAGGCGGTGCAGGCCACCGTCTCGCGCGACATCGCCCAGCTCGGGCTGGTGAAGGTGCGCAACGAGGCGGGGCGCCTGGTCTACGCGCTCCCCGGCGCCGCCGACCTCGACCGGCTCGACGAGCTCGCGGCGGCGCTCCGGCGCTGGGCCGGCGAGATGGCGCCGAGCGGCACGCTCCTCGTCGTCCACACCGCGCCGGGGCTTCGCCGTCCGCCGCTGGCGGAGGCGATCGACAAGGCCGCGCTCGCCGAGGTCGCGGGCACGCTCGCCGGCGAGAACACGATCTTCGTCGCCGCCCGCGACGGCACGACCGGCGCGCAGCTGCTCGAGCTCTTCCGCGACCACCAGGAGCGCGCGTGATCCCGCACGTGCAGGAGGCCGGCGGCGCGATCCTCGGGTCGCTCCCGGTCGGCGAGAAGGTCGGGATCGCGTTCTCCGGCGGCCTCGACACGTGCTGCGCGCTCGCCTGGATGCGCGAGAACGGCGCCGTCCCGTACGCGTTCACCGCCGACCTCGGCCAGCCGACGAGTCGCCGACGTCGGCGTCCCGGAGCGGGCGCGCCGCTACGGCGCCGAGGAGGCGGTGCTCGTCGACTGCCGCGAGGCGCTGGCGCGCGAGGGGCTCGCCGCGCTCGCAGTGCGGCGCCTTCCACGTCCAGACCGCCGGCCGCCGCTACTTCAACACGACCCCGCTCGGCCGCGCCGTCACGGGGACGCTGCTCGTCCGCGCCATGGCCGAGCACGGCGTCGACATCTGGGGCGACGGCTCGACGTACAAGGGCAACGACATCGAGCGCTTCTACCGCTACGGCCTGCTCGCCAACGCGTCGCTGCGGATCTACAAGCCGTGGCTCGACGAGGCCTTCGTCGTCGGAGCTCGGCGGCCGGCGCGAGATGAGCGAGTGGCTCGCCGAGCGCGGCCTCCCGCACGGCGGCTCGGTCGAGAAGGCGTACTCGACCGACGCGAACATGCTCGGCGCGACGCACGAGGCGAAGGACCTCGAGCTGCTCTCGACCTCGATGAAGATCGTCGAGCCGATCATGGGCGTCGCCCACTGGGACCCGGCCGTCGCGATCGAGCCCGAGGTCGTCACGATCGCCTTCGAGGCCGGCGTCCCCGTCGCGATCGACGGCGTCCAGCTGCTCGACCCGGTCGAGCTCGTCCTCACCGCGAACGCGATCGGCGGCCGCCACGGCCTCGGCATGTCCGACCAGATCGAGAACCGCGTCATCGAGGCGAAGAGCCGCGGGATCTACGAGGCGCCCGGAATGGCGCTGCTGCACATCGCGTACGAGCGGCTGCTGAGCGCGATCCACAACGAGGCGACGCTCGAGCGCTACGCCGTCGACGGGCCGGCGCCTCGGCCGCCTGCTGTACGAGGGCCGCTGGTTCGACGTCCAGGCGCTGATGCTGCGCGACTCGCTCCTGCGCTGGGTCTCGCGCGCCGTCACCGGCGAGGTGACGATCGAGCTGCGGCGCGGCGACGACTACACGATCCTCGACACGAGCGGCGAGGGCGTGACCTACGACCCGGAGCGCCTCTCGATGGAGCGCAGCGCCACGGCCTTCACGGCCACCGACCGCATCGGCCAGCTCGCGGTGCAGGTGAACGACATCGCCGACTCGCGGCGGATGCTCGAGACGCTCGGGTGGACGTGGTGACGCTCTGGGCCGCACGGGTCGAGGCGGAGCTCGCGCCCGAGGTGTGGACGTTCCTGCGCGGCGACGACCTCGAGCTCCTGCCGTACGACCTCGAGGCGTCGCGGCTCCACGCCGCGGCGGCTGCACGCGGCCGGGATCCTCGACGACGACGAGCTCGCCGAGGCGCTGCGCGGGCTCGACGCGATCACCGGCGTCGACGAGGGCGACGAGGACGTCCACAGCGCGATCGAGCGGCAGCTCGGCGAGGTCGGGCGCAAGCTCCACGCCGGCCGCTCGCGCAACGACCAGGTCGCGGCCGCCTTCCGGCTCGCCGTCGGCGCTGCCTGCGAGGAGGCGGACGAGCTGCTGCGCGCGTTCGCCGGAGCGATCCTCGACCGCGCCGCGGACGAGGCCGAGACGCCGATGCCCGGGTACACGCACCTCCAGCGCGCGATCCCGGTCACCGTCGGCCACCACCTGCTCGCCTGGGTCGAGATGCTGGAGCGCGACCGGGCCCGCTTCGCGCTTCGCCGCCGCCCAGGCCGCTCCGTCGCCGCTCGGCGCCGGCGCGCTCGCCGGGCTCGACGCTGCCGCTGCCGCCGCCGCCCGACCCGATGCGGAACACGATCGACGCCGTGGCCGACCGGGACTTCGCGCTCGACTACCTCTACGCCTGCGCCGTCCTCTTCAGCCACCTGTCGCGCATCGGCGAGGAGCTCGTGCTCTGGACGACCGCGGAGTTCGGCTTCGCGCGCCTGCCCGAGTCGGCCGCGACGGGCTCCTCGATGATGCCGCAGAAGCTCAACCCCGACGTCGCCGAGCTCGCGCGCGGCAAGGCGGGCACCGCGATCGGGCGCCTGACCGGCCTGCTCGCGACGCTGAAGTCGCTCCCGCTCGCCTACAACCGCGACCTGCAGGAGGACAAGCCGCAGGTCTTCGCCGCGCGGGCCGACGTGCGCGGCGCGCTCGCGGCGCTGACCGTGCTCGTCCGCGGCCTCGAGCTCGACCGCGACCGCCTCGCCGCCGCCTGCGCCGACCCGCTCCTGCGCGCGACCGACGCCGCGGAGGAGCTCGTCCGCGCCGGGCGTCCCGTTCCGCGACGCGCACGAGCAGGTCGCCGCCGCGGTGCGCGCCGGGACGTTCGAGCCGCCCGCGCCTGCGCCGCGCCTCGGCGACGTGGCGCGCCGCCGTCGAGGAGGCGAGAGCGCGATGGGCGTGAAGCCGCTCGAGGTCTCGCTCGCCGGCCGCGACCTGACGCGGATCGGCGACCTCGTCCCCGCCGAGGCCGAGGCGATCCTCGACCTCGCCGCGGCGCTGAAGCTCGACCCGCAGCCGCTCACGCCGCGGGCCTCGCTCGGCCTGCTCTTCGCGCCTGCCCTCGACGCGCACCCGGGTCTCGTTCGCCGTCGCGATGACGCAGCTCGGCGGCGCCTCCGTGCCGCTGCAGCCGGAGGAGCTGCAGCTCTCGCGCGGCGAGTCGCTCGAGGACACCGCGCAGGTCCTCTCGCGCTACCTCGACGCGATCGCGATCCGGACGCCGGCGCAGGCCGACGTCGACGCGTGGGCGCGAGGCCGCCTCGATCCCGGTGATCAACGCGCTCACCGAGGAGGAGCACCCGTGCCAGGCGCTCGCCGACGCGCTGACGATCCGCGAGCACCTCGGCGCGACCGAGGGCGTCCGCGTCGCGTGGCTCGGCGACGGCTCGAACGTCTGCGTCTCGCTCGCCCGCCTCGCGCCGATGCTCGGGCTCGAGCTCGTCGTCGCCGCGCCCGGCGGGCTACGAGCCGCCGGCGGACGTCGACGTCGTGCGCGACCCGCGCGAGGCCGTGGCCGGGGCGGACGTGCTCGTCACCGACACGTGGGTGTCGATGGGCGACGAGGAAGCGAGCCGCGCGACGCCACCGCGACCTCGAGCCGTACCGCATCGACGCGTCGCTGCTCGCGCTCGCCGAGCCGGGCGCGATCGTGCTGCACTGCCTCCCCGCGCACCCGGGCGAGGAGATCACCGCCGACGTGCTCTACGGCCCGCAGTCGGCGGTCTGGGACGAGGCCGAGAACCGCCTCCACGTGCAGAAGGCGGTGCTGGCGCTCCTGCTCGGCGCCGCCTGAGTCAGTCCTCCGGCGCGCGCGCGGGCGGGCGTCGTCGTCGCGAGGTCGTCGTCGGCGACGTCCAGGCCGGGATCGGGCTCCGTGATCGGCGGCCCGGGCGCCCGCTGACGCGGAGCGCTCGTCACTGCCCGAGACGCTGTCGATCAGCACCTTCGCCCAGCGCTCGCTGAAGCCTGCGAGGAACGCGATCGCGGCGAAGAAGAAGACCGTCTGCTCCGCTTCGGGGAGCACGGCGACGACGCCTCCGCGGATCGCGATGTAGAGCGCAAGGGCGAACATCGCCCCGATCCACGGTCGGAGGGCGCCGAGGAAGCGCGCCGGCTTCCTCCCCACCTCGTAGTCGATGTTGAACCCGTTGGCCTTCGCCATCCGCGTCATGACGCTGAGCATCGCGCCGGTCGCGCCCATTGCGAGCGTGACGAAGAAGACCTGGACGCGGACGTCGTTCGGGTCGAGCCAGCCGAGCGCCCAGCCGAGCAGGAACGCCGCGCCGACGAGCGCCGCGAGGATCGCGCCGCCCCAGATCATCCCCTGGAAGTAGACGATCCGCGCCTGGTTCTCGGCGGCGCGCTTGTAGTAGGTCGTCACGTCCGCGCAGCTCGCGGTCGTGGATGCGCTCGAGCTGGCGCACGATCTCCTCGCTCGGCGCCGTCGGCCGCTTCCGGTCGACGAACCCGAGGAGGCGGCTGGTCGCGGCGTAGATCTGCTGGAGCGCGATCTTCTCGCTCGTCCCGCGCAGCACCTCGCTCGCACGGATCCCCAGCGTCTCCCACTCGTGCAGCATCGCGGCGATGCGCGGCGCGTGGGCCGTGCGCCAGTCGGTCGCCGCGTGCATGCGCATGATCGAGTCGCGGCGCCACAGGTTCCTCGGCTCGCGGACGACCTTGTCGGTGATCGCGACCCCCGACGACTCGAACCGGCACCAGTACGAGTCGAGCAAGGCGCCGTTCTCGTCCTTGAACGCGCGCAGGCGGCGGCGGTACTCGGCCTCCCAGGGCCCGTCCGCCACGCCGGAGGCCAGCTCGCGCTGCCGTTCCGAGTGGGCGTGCACGAGCTCGGCGAACGAGACGGAGCGGTCGCGCTCGTCGGGCGTCGAGATCGCGGACGGGGACGCGCCGTTCCCGTCGACGGAGGCGTCGAGGGTGGGCGTCTTCGCGGCACCGGCCATGGGAACCCTCCTTCGTTCTCGACCTGCCGCAGGCCTCGAGGGCTACGACGATCCCGCGGCGAGGACAAGGGGGCGTGGCTTAGGATCCGCCGCATGAAGACCTCCCTCGGCATCTGGGCGCTTGGCTCGATGGCCACGCGCTTCGTCCCCGGCGGCTACAAGCCGGAGCTCGCGGGCGAGACGACCGTGCAGCGCGTGCGGCGCGCGGTCGACGGGCTCGGCGACCTGATCGACGACTACGAGTTCCACTACCCGCAGGAGCTCTCCCTCGAGAATCTCGACGAGGTCCGCGACGCGCTCGACGGGCACGGGATCTACTGCATCGCCACCGGCCTCCACCTCGACCCCCGCTTCGGGAAGGGCGGCCTCGTCTCGCCCGACCCGGAGATCCGCGCCGAGGCGGTGCGGCAGACGCTCGCGGCCGCGGATTTCGCCGGCGGGCTGGGCGCCAACTTCATCATCTGGCCGGGGATCGAGGGCTACAACTACCCGTTCCAGGCGCCGTACGCCGACAGCTGGGCGTGGTTCGTCGACGGGATCGGGCAGGCGGCGCAGCGCTGCCGCGAGCACGGGATCCTGCTCTTCCTCGAGCACAAGAACTCGGAGCCGGCGATGAAGATCCTGATGCGCAACATCGGGATGACGCTGCACGTGATCCACAAGCTCCGCGCCCAGGGCCTCGACAACGTCAAGGTCAACATGGACTGGCAGCACCTGATCATGAACCGCGAGAACCTCGCCGAGTACGCGGCGCTGCTCGCGGCCGAGGGCCTGCTCGGGCACCAGCACGCGAACTCCGGCTGGGGCGACTTCGACGACGACAA
The DNA here is from genome assembly GCA_963733995.1 of uncultured Thermoleophilia bacterium. Lineage (GTDB taxonomy): Bacteria > Actinomycetota > Thermoleophilia > Gaiellales > Gaiellaceae > DATHTC01. The sequence continues at coordinate 74,457 of CAVTFO010000021.1, read as the reverse complement.
CATGGTCGGCGCGACCGCGTTCATGGAGACGCTCGAGCTCGCACTCGAGCTCCGCCGCGCCCGCTACGGCGAGAACGGCGAGCGGCTCGGCTTCGACCTCTACCCGTACACGGAGGACGCGGTCGAGGCGGTGCGGCGGTCGGTGCTCCAGTGGCGCTTCATCGACGGCGTGGCGGCGCGGATCGACGAGCCGGCGCTCCGCGAGGCGCAGGCGCGAAAGGACGCAGTCCGCGCGTACGAGCTCGTCTACGCCGCCCTCGGCGCGTGACCGCTCGTCGGGCTCGACGTCGGCACGAGCGGCGTCAAGGCGCGTCGCCGTCTCGCCGCGACGGCGAGGTGCTCGCGCGCGCCGAGCGCGGCTATCCGCTCTCGACCCCGCAGCCCGGGCTGGGCGGAGCAGGATCCCGAGGACTGGTGGCAGGCGCCGCAGGCGGCGCTCGCCGACCTCGGCGTCGAGCCGGCCTCGATCGGCCTCTCCGGGCCAGATGCACGGCCTCGTCCTCCTCGACGCGCAGGAGCGGGTGCTGCGGCCCGGCGATCCTCTGGAACGACGGCCGCACCGGCGGCCGAATGCGCCGAGATCGAGGAGCGGATCGGCCTCGAGCGACTGGTCGAGCTGACCGGCAACCGGGCGCTGACCGGCTTCACCGCGCCGAAGCTGCTCTGGGTGCGGCGTCACGAGCCGGACGTCGTGGGCGCGCGTCGCGGCACGTCCTGCTCCCGAAGGACTACGTCCGCCTGCGGCTCACCGGCGAGCGCTCGATCGACGCCGCCGACGCGTCCGGGACGCTCCTCTTCGACGTCGCCAACCGCCGCTGGAGCGACGAGGTGCTCGACGCGCTCGAGATCCCGCGGCGAGTGGCTGCCGCGACGTCGCACGAGTCGACCGACGTCGGCACGGCGCGGGCGACCAGGCGGCCGGGCGCGCTCGGCGTCGGCGTCGCGGCGCCGGGCCCGCTCTCGGTCGTCCTCGGCACGTCGGGCGTCGTCTTCGCGGCGCTGCGCGAGTACCGGCCCGAGCCCGAGGCGCGGCTGCACACGTTCTGCCACGCCGTGCCCGGGACCTGGCACGCGATGGGCGTGATGCTCTCGGCGGCCGGCTCGCTCGCCTGGCTGCGGCGGCGCTCGGCGGTGCGCCCTACGACGAGCTGCTCGCCGAGGCGGAGCGCTGGGAGCCCGGCGCCGAAGGCCTCCTCTTCCAGCCGTACCTCGCCGGCGAGCGGACGCCGCACGCCGACCCCGACGCGCGCGGCGCCTTCGTCGGGCTCTCGCTCCGCCACGACCGCGGCGCGCTCGTGCGGGCCGTGCTCGAGGGCGTCGCCTTCGGCCTGCGCGACTCGCTCGAGCTCCTGCGCGCCGTCGGCGTCGAGGCGACGTCGGCCGCGTCTCCGGCGGCGGGGCGCGCAGCGAGCTCTGGCTGCGGATCGTCGCCTCGGTGCTCGGCCTCCCGCTCGAGCGCACCGCCGTGGAGGAGGGCGCCGCGTACGGCGCGGCCCTCCTCGGGGGCGTCGCGGCAGGCGTCTTCGCCGACGCGGACGAGGCCGTCGCGTCCTGCGTCCGCGTCCGCGGCCGGGTCGAGCCGGACCCCGAGTGGCAGGAGGCCTACCAGGCGGGCTACGCCGGCTACGGAGCCTCTACCCCGCGCTCCGCCACGCGGGCTGACCCTTTTTTTTTTTTTTTTTTTTTTTTTTTTTTTTTTTTTTTTTTTTTTTTTTTTTTTTTTTTTTTTTTTTTTTTTTTTTTTTTTTTTTTTTTTTTTTTTTTAAAAAAAAAAAAAAAAAAAAAAAAAAAAAAAAAAAAAAAAAACGCTCCCGTGCATCCGGGCGCTCGGTTACGGTCAGCCGAGTGAGCCAGCGCGAGCTCGAGCGGAAGGCCGAGAGGCAGCGCTCCTGCTCGACGTCGCCCGCCAGCTGGGCGAGACCTCGAGCCGGAGCGCGTCTACGACCGCTTCCACGAGCTGCTCGCCGACGTCATCCAGCACGACGGCCTGATCGTCTCGTCCTACGACGACGAGCGACTTGATCCGCTGCGAGTACGCCTGGGTCGACGGGAACGAGCTCGACGCGTCGATCCTGCCGCCGCTGCGCTGAACCGCGAGGGCGGCGGGATGCAGAGCCGGGTGATCGCCGAGGGCGACGCCGCTCCTCGTGAACGACGTCCCGAGCACGTGAAGGACACCGGGCACCTACTACCACGTCGACCCCGAAGGCTCGTGCGCAGACGATCCCGGACGCAGGCCCGCCGGCGACGCGCGCGGCGATGATGGTGCCCGGTCAAGCACGAGGGTCGCGTCGTCGGCGTCGTGCAGGTGATGAGCGACCAACGACCTACGTCGCCGGAGCAGCTCGAGATACTCGAAGGGCTCGTCGCCGCAGATGGCGGCCGCCGTCCGGAACGCGCGCCTGCCAGGACGAGCGCAGGCGGCTCGAGGCGGCCGAGGCGGCCGCGCGCGCGGTCGCGGCCGAGCGGCGGCAGGCGGCGCACGGTGCTGGAGGCAGTCGGCGACGGGATCTTCCTCGTCGACGACGGGGGTCGTGCGCTCTGGAACCGGGCCGCCGAGCTGGTACGGGCTCCGCGCGGACGATTCGCGGGCGACGCCACGGGAGGTCTTCCCGGGCTGGAAGGCGATCGCGGAGCGATCCCGGTCGCCGACCGCGGGGACGTCCCGCGCAGTACGCTCCCGCTCGAGCTCGGCGGCCGCGACCTGTGGCTTCTTCGTCGCAGTGCAGGCGCCGCCGGCGTCGTCTACGCCTTCCGCGACGTGACGAGCGAACGGCGGCTCGAGGAGGAGAAGAGCGACTTCATCGCCACGATCTCGCACGAGCTCCGCACGCCGATGGCGGCGGTCTACGGCGCCGCGAGACGCTGCTCCGGCGCGGACCCGACCTCGAGCCGAGCGCGCGCGAAGCTCCTCGAGATGATCGCCGCCCAGGCCAGGCGGCTGAGCCAGATCATGGAGGACGTGCTACTGACGACGCAGCTCGACCGCGGCGACTGCGGTCGCCGGGACGAGGTCGAGCTCGCCGAGCTGACGCGGGCGGTCGACGCGATGCGCCCGCAGCTCCGCCGCTCGGCTCCGCTCGCGGTCGAGCTCGCCGCCGGAGACGGCGTCGCGTCGGGCGACGCCGACCGGATCCAGCAGGTGCTCGTCAACCTCGTCGACAACGCCGTGAAGTACGGCGGCGCGTCGGTCCCGTGCGCGTCGCCGTCGACGAGCGTCGCACGCGGAGCTCGCGTCTCCGACGACGGGCCCGGGATCCCGCTCGCCGAGCAGCAGCGGATCTTCGAGAAGTTCTACCGCGGCGACCCGCAGCTGACCTTCGCACCCGAGCGGCACGGGGCTCGGGCTCTACATCTCGCGCGAGCTCGTGCGGCGCATGGGCGGCCGGCTCGACGTCCGGCTCGGACCGGGCGCCGGCGCGACGTTCGTCGTCGAGCTCCCGCGCGCCGACGCAGCGGCGTAGGGCAGCCCGTCGTCGAGGACGCGCTGCGCGACCGCGAACGCAGAGTTCGCCGCCGGGACGCCGCAGTAGACGGCGCTCTGCAGCAGGACCTCCTTCAGCTCGTCCCGCGTCAGCCCGTTGCGCCAGCGCCGCGCGGACGTGCATCTCCAGCTCCTCGTTCCGGTCGAGCGGCGACGAGCGCGGTCGCTGATCGCAGCTCCGGGTCCGCCGGTCGAGGCCGGGGCGCGTCCAGATCTCGCCCCAGGCGTACCGGGTGATGAGGTCCTGGAAGTCGCGCGCGTGAACTCGGTCGTTCGCGCCACCGCGCGGTCGACGTGGGCGTCGCCGAGCACCTCGCGCCTGACCCTCATGCCCTCCTCGTGGCTCACGCGGCGAGCACCGTATCGCTGGAACGCGTCGGGCTGCTCGACGTTCGCGAGATGCGCCGCGTCGAGCTTCACGACCGCGCCCGAGCGCCGCGAGCAGGCGCCCGCTCTCGGCGTCCACCGACCGGGTCGTGGCGGCCGAGGATCACGGTCGTCGGCGCCTCGATCCGGGCCAGGTCGCGCGCAGGTCATCGTCGCGAGCGCCTCGCACGCGCGGGCGTAGCCCTCCGCAGGCGTCGCGAGGAGGTGCACGCGCCACGGCTCGCGGTCGCGGGAACGCCGGCGTGAACCAGCGCCCGACCACGGCGTCGGCGACGGCCTCGACGCCGTGCGCGCGCACGGTCGCGGCGCGCTCGAGCCACTGCTCGGGCGGCGGGAGGAACGGCGCCGTGCAGCAGAGGACGAGCCGCTCGACCCGCTCCGGCGCGTTCGCGGCGAGCCACATCCCGACCATCCCGCCCAGCGAGAGGCCGCAGAACGAGAAGCGGTCGAGCCCGGGCACGTCCGCCGGCTCAAGCGCGGCCCGCGCGAAGCCCTCGATCGTCCTGCGGCCCGGCGGGCGCGCCCGTGCCCGGGGTGGTCGTACCGGACACCGTCGAACCGGGTCGGCGAGCCGCGCGACGTTCGGCTCCCACACCGCGTGCGTCGTGCCGAGCGACGACGAGAGGAGGAGCGGCGGCCCGCTCACCCTCGACGGCGTGGTGGACTCACCGGCCGCGCCGGCCGGGCGAGCGCCCGGTCGACGAACGCGGACGCGGAGCCGAGGTAGTCCTCGGGCGCGACGCCGGCACCGCCCTCGGAGGTGGCCTCGGCGCGGAGGTTCGCCCGCATCCGCTCGGCGTCGACCTCGAGCCCCTCGAGCGCCCCGCGCACGTGGAACGCCGCGCGCCCGTCAGCGCGAGCAGATCGCAGAGCGGCTCCCACTCGGCGTGCCACGCGCCCGCGGCCCGCTCGTGCTCGTGCTCGCCGGCGAAGTCCGCCGCGAGGGCGTGCACGCGGAGGGCGCAGGCGCGCGCGAGGACCGGCCCGCGGGTTTCGCTTGTGCGGCATCGTCGACGAGCCGCCGCGCCGGGACGCGCACCTCCCCACCTCGGTCTGTGCGAGCAGCACGACGTCCAGGGCGATCTTCCCGCAGGCGGCCGCGACGCCGTCGAGCGCGGCGACGAGCTCGCGCACGCGGCGTGCGCGTCGCGTGCCAGGGGACGTCGGGCTCGTCGAGGTCGAGCTCGGCGGCGTAGGCCTGCAGCACGTCGAGCCCGCGTCGCCGAGCAGCGCGAGCGTTCCCGCGGCGCCGCCGAGCGAGGCGACTGGCCGCCACGCGCCAGCCGCTTCGGCGGCGCACACCGCGTCGAGCCACACGGCCGCCTTCAGCCCGAACGTCGTCGGCACCGCCTGCTGCAGCAGCGTCCGCGCCGGCATGACCGTCGCGCGGTGCTCGTCGGCAAGCCGTGCGCACGCGTCGCCAGCCCGTCGACCTCGGCCGCGATCAGCGCCGCGCGCGTCGGTGCGACGAGCATCGCGGCGGTGTCGAGGATGTCCTGCGAGGTCGCGCCGACATGCGCCTCCGGCACGTGCTCGCGCAACGCACGGACGAGCGGCTCGACGGGTTCCCCGCCGCCCGCCCCTCTCGCGCGATCGCGTCGAGGTCGTAGTCCGCCGCCTCGAACCCGCCCTCGATCCCGCGCGCCGCTGCCAGCGCGCGCTCGGCCTCGAGCATCGCGCGAGCCACGCGCGCCCCGAGACCGCCTCGCGCAACGCGTCGGGGACGAAGATCGGGCCGAAGAGCTCGCTCACACGCGCTCCAGCCCGACGTAGTTCTCCGCGAGCGCGGTCGCCGCCGCCTCGGACGTGACGACGTGGCGGAGCTGCGCCAGCTGCAGCTTCAGGTCGAACGGGTCGCCGCCCGGCTGCAGGTGCAGCATGTTCGTCATCCACCAGGAGAAGTGCTCGCAGCGCCAGACGCGGCGGAGGCACTCGGCCGGATAGCCGTCGAGGAGGCTCCGGTCGCCGCGCCGGAACCACGCGACGAGCCCCTCGGCGAGCACGCGCACGTCGCTGGATCGCGAGGTTGAGGCCCTTCGCGCCGGTCGGCGGGACGATGTGCGCCGCGTCGCCGGCGAGGAAGAGGTTCCCGTACTGCATCGGCTCGACGACGAAGCTACGCATGCCGGTGACGCCCTTCTCGAGGATCGGACCGTCGTCCAGCGCCCAGCCGTCGAGCGCCGTCCGCCGCCGCAGCTCCTCCCAGATCCGGTCGTCCGGCCACGCCTCCACGTCCTCGTCGTGGTCGACCTGGAGGTAGTACCGCGACAGCTCGGGCCCGCGCAGCGAGAGCAGCGCGAACCCGCGCTCGGTGTGCGTGTAGACGAGCTCGTCGATCGACGGCGCGACCTGCGCGAGGATGCCGAGCCAGCCGAAGACGTAGTCGCGCTCGTACGTCCGCAGGACGCCGTCGGGGATCGAGGCGCGGCAGACGCCGTGGAAGCCGTCGCAGCCGGCGATCGCGTCGCACTCGAGCACCTCGTCGCGGCCCTCGTGGCGGAAGCGGAGCCGCGGCCGGTCGCTCTCGGGCTCCTCGACGGCGACGCCGTCGACCTCGAACAGGAGCGGCAGCCCGGCCTCGAGCCGCGCCGCGATCAGGTCCTTCACCACCTCGGTCTGGCCGTAGAGGACGATCGAGCGCCCGGTCAGCTCGCGCATCGGCACGTGGTGCCGCTCGCCCTCGAACTGGAGGTGGATGCCGCCGTGGACGATCCCCTCGCGGTCGAGGCGCTCGCCGACTCCCGCGTCGCGCAGGAGGTCGGCCGTGCCCTGCTCGAGCACGCCCGCACGGAGCCGGTGCTCGACGTAGTCGCGCGAGCGGTCCTCGAGCACGACCGACTCGACGCCCTCGCGGGCGAGCAGCTGCGCGAGCGTCAGCCCTGCCGGGCCCGCGCCGACGATCCCGACCTGGGTCCGCAGGGTCAGAACGGGAACGGGTGCGGCGCCCCGACCGTGATCCAGTGCGTCTCGGTGAACTCGTCGATCACCGCGCTGCCGCCGAAGCGGCCGATCCCGCTCTCCTTGACGCCGCCGAACGGCATCTGCGGCTCGTCCCCGACCGGCTGGTCGTTCACGTGGACGATGCCCGCCTGGATGCGCTGCGCCAGCCGCAGCCCGCGGTCGGTGTCGCTCGTGATGATCCCCGACGACAGGCCGTAGGCCGTCGCGTTCGCGCGGTCGACGGCCTCGTCGGGGCTGTCGACCACGTCGATCGCGGCGACGGGGCCGAACGTCTCCAGCCGCGCGAGGTCCGAGTCGGCGGGCACGTCCGTCAGCAGCGTCGCCCGGTAGACGGAGCCCTCCGCCTCGCCGCCCGCGAGCACCTTCGCGCCCTTCGCGACCGCGTCGTCGACGCGGCTCTGCACGAGCTTGACCGCGTCCTCCGTGATGAGCGGCCCGATGATCGTGTCGGGCTCCCCCGGGTCGCCCGCCTTGAGGCCCGCGGTCTTCTCCGCCAGACGCCGCGTGAACTCCTCCGCGATCGGGCGCTCGACGATGATCCGCCGCGCCGACATGCAGATCTGGCCCTGGTGGAGGAACGCGCCGAAGGCAGTCGCGTTCACCGCGAACTCGAGATCGGCGTCGGCGAGCACGATCAGCGGGTTGTGGCCGCCGAGCTCGAGCAGGACGCGCTTGAGGTTCCGGCCTGCGGCCTCGGCCAGCCGGCGTCCGGTCTCGGTCGAGCCGGTGAAGTTGATCACCGGCACGCGCGGGTCCTCGACCAGGCGCTTCGCCGATCGGCGCCGGCCTCCCCGCGGGCGTGGGTGACGACGTTCAGCACGCCCGCCGGCAGCCCGGCCTCCGTGAAGATCTCGCCCCAGAGGAGCCCGCCGACGTAGGGCGAGTGCTCCGAGGGCTTGAGGACGACCGTGTTGCCGAGCGCGAGCGGCGCCGAGATCGCGCGCGCGGAGAGGATGAGCGCCGCATTCCAGGGCGCGATCGCGCCGACGACCCCGACCGGGCGCCGGATGCCCATCGAGAACGCGCCGTGTCGGATGGGATGATCTCCCCGAGCGGCGCGTACGCGAGCGCCGCGGCCTGGCGGAAGAGGCCGGGGACGAAGTGGCACTGGAACATGGCGAAGCCGAAGGTGCAGCCGGTCTCGCGTGCGAGCCAGCCGCACGACCTCGTCCTGCCGGCTCTCGAGGATGTCGGCCGCCTTCAGGAAGATCCGCTGGCGCTGCTCCGGCGGCGCCTGCGACCAGGCCGGGAAGGCCTCCGCAGCCGCGTCGATCGCCCGCTCCGCGTCGTCGCCGTCGCCGGCCGCCACGTGCGCGACGACGTCGCCCGAGAACGGGTTGGGTCCTCGAACGTCACCCCGCCGATCGGGTCGGTCCACTCGCCGCCGATGAAGTGCTTGGTCTCCCGGATCTCGCTGGCCTCCGCAGTCGCCATCTCAGCTCCTCCTCGCGGTGATGTACGTCCAGCAGCAGCGGAACGTCGGTCGTCCGCCGAAGATCGTAGTGAGCGCGCGATGGAGAAGCGCCAGTCGGTCGCGCGCCGCCTCCTCCGTCGCCGGCGCACCGTCCACCTTCGCCGAGCCGCCGACCCAGCCGAGGACCGCGTCCGCATACGCGGCCAGGAACTCGTACCACTCCTCGACGTCGGCCTCGATCGTCCGCTCGGAGACGTCCTCGACCGTGAATCCTGCGCCGCGCAGGGCCTCGAGGTAGAAGTCGAGCGGCCGTGGCGCGAGGAACACCCGGTCGCGCCAGTCGAGGTACGCACGCATCCGATCCTCGTCGTCGAGCACGTCACGGTAGGCGGCGTACGCCGGATCGGCGCGGACGAGCCCGGTCGCGACCTCGTGCACCACGTACACGGTCTCGTCGATGATCCACTCGTTCTCGGCCGCACGCGGGTTGCGCAGGTTCCCGGAGTTGATGCGGACGCGCCCGCCGGGCGGAAGCACGCGCGCCCAGCCGCGCAACGTCCCGTCGAGGTCGTCGTAGAGGTGGATCGCATTCGTCGAGACGAGGTGGTCGGCGCCCGGAAACGCGTAGTCCGACGGCCTCGTCGACGTGCTCGAGACGTCGCTCGTCCTTCAGGTAATGGAGCCGGCGGAACGCGACGCGCTCGTCGCCGCGGAAGCGGTCCAGCGCGACGCGGAGGAACTTCGGCGAGCTGTCAGCGATGAGCATCCCGACCTGGCGGTCGAAGATCCGGAGCCGCAGGCGGTCGAGCAGGATGCCGGTGCCGCCGGAGTAGTCGACGAGCACGTCGCCGTCGCGCAGGTCCTCGGCGAGCTGCTCGACGGTGAGGTCGAGGTTGCGGTACCAGCCGTGGTTCTCGACCGTGTCGTAGTGCAGTCCGAAGGCATCGACCGGCTGCTCCACCCACTCCTCGTCCGGGATGCGCGGAAAGCCCTCCGGCCAGGAGAACGGCTCGCCGGGCGCCGAGGCGTCGGCAACGGCACGGCTCAGCCGGACGTGACGCTCGACGAGCTCGGGGACGAGGCCCGGCGCGAGCCTCCCCCAACCGCACGGAGTCGCGACGCCGAACGCGTCGAGCGTGGTGTGCGCGAGGGCGATCCGGCGCCGCGTCACCTCCGCCGTCTCGCCGGGATGGAGCAGCCCGAGGTAGACCTCCGTCCCCGGATGGAGCCGGAGCCGCCGCAGCGGCTCGACGAAGGTCGCGTCGTCGGGAGCCGACGGGATCGGCACATGGAGCCAGTCGAGTCGGCGCCCGAGCCCGGCCGCGAGCGCATTTGCGAGGTCGACCATCGCGCCCGCATCGGCCGGCACGTGGCGGGGCTCCTGCTCGTCGTGGCCCGCGCAGAAGTGGAACCCGAGCCCGACCTCGACCGGGACGAGCCGCCCGATGCGGAGCAGCCGCTCGAGCACGCCCGCGCGCACGTCGGAGAACGGCGCCGGCACGTCGCCCTCGAGCATCCCGAGCTCGAGGTTCGTGTCCCACTGGACCGCGAGCTGGTCGTTGGGGATCTCGGCCGCGATCCGGGCGAGCTCGCGGCGCATCGCCCGCTCGTAGGCCGGCTCGACCGCCGCCTGATTCTCGACGGCGACGAAGGCGCTCACCGGCGCGAGCGGCGTCGGCAGCGAGACCTGGAAGCGGCAGCCGCGCGGGACGACGCCGTCGCGCTTCAGCACCGCGAACGTGCGGTACGAGGCGACGGCCGCGTCCGCGTACCCGAGCGAATCGAACTCGAGCGCCGAGGCGTCCTCGCCTGGCCGGAGGCGGAGCCGCGGCAAGCGCCCGGTACGACCGCGGCGTCGGCGGCGCCACCTCGAACTGCGGGCGCGAGCTCAGCACCGGGTACTGCCACACGATCCAGTCGGCACGCGGACCCGTCTCGCCGTCGGGGATCCGCCGCACGCGCGTGCCGAGCTCGCCGGCGACGAGGCGGAACACGGCCTCGGCGCTCGCAAGCGGCACGCTGCCGACGAGGTGCGCGCCAAGAGGGACGAAGCCCGCGCCCGTCGACGTCGGCTGAGAGCTCGCTGCGACCACGTCCGCCGACGCCGACCCTATCGGTTGTCCGGTAAGCGGAACAGTGTTTGAATAGCCGGAACGTGGCAGTCGCGGCGCGTCCCACGAACTACTCCCAGTCGCTGGAGCGCGGCCTCGCCATCCTCTCGGCGTTCAAGCCGACGCGGCCGCTCATCGGCATCAGCGACCTCGCACGCGGGCTCGACCTCAACCGCAGCACCGCGCACCGCTACGTCGGGACGTTGACCGCGCTCGGCTACCTCGAGCAGGACCGCGCGACGCGGAAGTACCGGCTCGGCCCGCGCGTCCTCGACCTCGGCTTCTCGGCGATCAACTCGATGGAGCTGCCGGAGCTCGCGCGTCCGCATCTCCAGCAGTTGAGCGACGAGTCGGGCCTCACCGTGAACATGGCGATCCTCGACGGCACCGAGATCGTCTACGTCGTCCGCGTCCGCAGCGCGCGCCGCGGACAGGAGGAGATCGACCTCAACCTCCACGTGGGCTCGCGACTGCCCGCGTACTGCACGTCGATGGGGAAGATGCTGCTCGCGTTCCTCCCCGATGACGCGCGCGCAGCGGCGCTCGACGCGACAGACCTCGTCGGTCGCGGGCCCAACACCGTGACGCAGCGCCGGCAGCTCGAAGCCGAGCTGCAGCGCGTCCGCGACATCCGGGATCGCCGTGAACAACGAGGAGCTCGCGTACGGGCTGCGCTCGATCGCCGCTCCGGTACGCGGGCGCTCCGGCGATGTCGAGGCGGCGATCAACATCGCGGTGCACCGGACGATGGTGTCGCTCGACGACCTGATCCGGCGGCTCGGGCCGGCGCTGGAGCACACGGCTGCCGCGATCTCCGCTCGCGCCGGGCACCGCGAGGAGGCGCACGCGTGACGTCGATCACCGCCGCGGCAAAGACGCAACAGGCGCCGCGTGCCCGGCTTCGCCTCGGGTCGATCGGCGAGGCCGCCCTGGTCCTGCTCTCGATCGCGGCCGCGCTCGGGATCTGGGAGTTCCTCTCGCGAACCGGGCTCATCTCGGAGAGGGACCTCCCGTCGATGAGCGCGACCGTCCGCGAGCTGTGGGAGCTCGCCCATACCGCGCGCGTTCTGGAGCGACCTGCTCTACACGATCCGCGGCTGGGGTCTCGGGCTCGCGATCGCGACGGTGCTCGCCGTCCCGATCGGGATCCTGCTCGGCTCCAGCGACTTCGCCGGGAACGCGTTTCGCGTGCCGATCGAGTTCCTGCGGCCGATCCCGTCGGCGGTCGTGATCCCGTTGCTCTTCCTCACCTTCGGCACCTCGCTGAAGAGCGAGCTGTTCCTCGTCGCCTTCGGCGCGTTCTGGCCGCTCCTCGTGCAGACGATGTACGGCGTCCGCGACGTCGACCCGGTGACGATCGACACGGCGCGGTCGTTCGGCGTCGGCCGGTTCGAGCGCCTGCTGGCGGATCACGCTGCCGAGCGCGCTCCCCTACATCGTCACGGGGCTGCGCCTCTCCTCGTCGGTGGCGCTGATCCTCGCCTTCACCGCGGAGCTCTTCATGGGCACCCCGGGGCTCGGCCAGGCGACGAACTACGCGAGCTCCTACGCGCTCACCGACCAGCTCTACGCGATCGCCCTCGCCACCGGCCTCCTCGGGCTCGCGATCCACTTCCTCATGGCGGGGCTCGAGCGCCGCGTCCTGCGCTGGCACCCCTCGCAACGGGACGCCGTCGCGTGAGCGCCCGCACCTACCGGACGCTGAAGGTCGGCGCCGAGATCGCCGTGCCGCTCGCGATCCTGGCCGCCTGGCAGCTCTGGACCGCGAGCGCCGACTCGCAGTACTTCCCGCGGCTCTCCACGATCCTCGTCGAGTTCCGCGACCTCTGGCTCTTCGACCAGTTCGGCGAGCACGTCGTCCCGAGCCTCCAGCGGATCTTCCTCGGCTTCGGGATCGCCGCCGTGCTCGGCGTCGCGATCGGCGTCCCGATCGGGCTCTCCCGGTGGACGCGGATCCTCGCGATGCCGCACGTCGAGTACTGGCGCGCGATGCCGCCGCCGGCGCTCCTGCCGATCTCGATCGTGCTCCTGCACGACATCGGCAACAAGCAAAAGGTCGCGTTCATCGCCTTCTTCTGCCTGTTCCCGATCCTGCTCAACACCATCGACGGCGTCCGCTCGATCGAGCCGACGCTCATCGAGACCGCGCGCTCGTACGGGATCCCGCGGCGCGAGCGGATCCGCCGGCTCGTGCTGCCCGCGGCGCTGCCGCAGATCGTGGCCGGGATGCGGACGAGCCTCGCGCTCGCCGTGATCATCATGGTGCTCGCCGAGTGGTTCTCGAGCACGAGCGGGGTGGGCTACGTCCTCCTCGACGCGAAGAACACCCTCCAGATGGGCCCGATGTGGGCCACCATCCTCCTGATCGGCCTCCTCGGCTACCTCCTCAACGTCGCGTTCCTCCTCGTCGAGCGGCGCGCGCTCGCCTGGCACCGGGGCTGGCGCGCCTCGTCGCCGCTCTAGGCCGGATGCTCGAGATCCGCAACCTCGCGAAGACGTACGGCTCCGGCGAGAAGGCGACACGGGCGATCGAGGACGTGTCGTTCACGGTCGCCGACCGCGAGTTCGTCTGCGTGGTCGGCCCGTCGGGCGGCGGCAAGACGACGCTGTTGAAGTGCGTCGGCGGGCTGCTGCAGCCGACGAGCGGCTCGGTGCTGCTGCGCGGGCGCCCCGTGACCTCGCCGCCGCCGGAGATGGCGCTCGTCTTCCAGGAGTACAGCCGCTCGCTGATGCCGTGGACGTCGGTCCGCAACAACGTGCTGCTGCCGCTCCGCCACAAGAAGCTCTCGCGCGCCGAGCGCAGCTCGCTCGTCGACGAGGCGGTCGAGGCGGTCGGGCTCACGCGCTTCATCGACCACTACCCGTGGCAGCTCTCGGGCGGCATGCAGCAGCGGGTCGCGATCGCACGCGCGCTCGCCTACCAGCCGTCGATCCTGCTGATGGACGAGCCGTTCGCCTCGGTCGACGCGCAGACGCGCGGCGACCTCGAGGACCTCGTGCTGCGTGTCCGCGAGGAGTTCGACGTCACCATCCTCTTCGTCACGCACGACATCGACGAGTCGGTCTACCTCTCCGACCGGATCGTCGTGCTGACGCCCTCGCCGGCGGAGGTGAAGGAGATGCTCGACGTCGACCTGCCGCACCCGCGCGACCAGCTGGAGACGAAGGAGCTGCCGGAGTTCACGCACCTCCGTGCGCACGTCTACCGCCTGATCAAGCGCGACGCCGCCGCCGCGGACCCGCGGGTGCAGGAGCCGGCCGGGGCGGCCGAGGCCTGATGCGTTTCCCGATGAGGTCAACCCCACGTCACGCGCCCGGGCAGGGAGCTGCCCGCGGCGCAGGAGGAGGATCCACATGACAGGAACGTCTGCGGGCGTTCGGCGGCGGGCGCGGCTCCTGGGGGTCGCCGTCCTGGGCGCCGTGGCCGTGCTCTTGACCATCACGAGCACCGCGGCCGCGCGGCCCGAGGGCGGCCGGGCGACGGTCACGATCACCGTCAACACGCTGCCGATCGCGAACGCGCTGCCCATGGACCTCGGGATCAGCAAGGGCTTCTTCGAGGCGCAGGGGATCCAGATCAACAAGCGGACGCTGCAGAGCGGCAACGACGTCGTCCTTTCCGTCGCCGCCGGCAACGGCGAGATCGGCTACCTCGGCTTCGTGCCCATGTTCATCGGGCGCACGCAGGGGATCCCGTTCACGCTCGTCTCGGCCAGCGAGGTCGAGGGCACCAACGAGCTGAACAACTGGCAGAACATCCTCGTCAAGGGGTCGAGCTCGATTCGCAACCCCGCCGACCTCGCCGGGAAGACCATCGCCGTCAACGCGCTGAAGGGCGTCGGCGAGGTGATGATCAAGGCCGCGCTGCAGAAGGTCGGCGTCAACCCGAGCTCGGTGCGCCTGCTGGCGCTGCCGTTCCCCGCGATGCGGTCGGCGCTGCAGAACGGCCAGGTCGACGCGATCTGGACACCCGAGCCGTTCCTGTCGCTCGCGATCAACACCGACGGCGCGCGCACGGTCATGGCGCCGGGGCCGGTGCTCGGCGACTTCTGGCCGATCGGCGGCTACGGGGCGCTCGACAGCTGGGTGCGGCGCAACCCGGGCCTCGCCCGGCGCTTCCGCACCGCCATCAACCAGTCGCTCGCGTACGCGCAGGCGCATCCGGACGAGGTCCGCGCGCTGCTGCCCGCCGCCCAGCGGACCGTCCGGCTGCCGATCTGGACGACGCTCGTCGACCGCCAGAAGGTGGCCCAGCTCGCGCGCTACACGAAGCAGTACGGCGTCATCGAGCAGCTGCCGAACCTGGCCGCGCTGATCCCGGCCGTGATCCCGGGCGGGAAGACGCTCCAGGGTGCCGTCGGCAACCGCTTCATCCTCCTGCGGCAGGACGGCAAGGCCGTGAAGCGGCTCGCGCCCGGGCAGTACACGTTCGTCGTCACCGACTCGTCGCCGACGCAGAACTTCCGGCTGGCGGGGCCGGGCGTGAACAAGCAGACGAGCGTCAGGGGCGTCGGCCGCGCCACCTGGCAGGTGCGGCTGCGGCGCGGGACGTACGTCTTCAGCTCGAGCGCGCGCGCGTCGCTGAAGCGGACGTTCATCGTCAGATAGGCCGTCGCGGGGAGGGCGCCCGCCGCGGCGCCCTCCCCTACGGCGCGAAGTGGGCCGTCGGCGCGATCACGACGTCGAGCAGCAGCGGCGTCTGCCGTGACGCGAGCGTCGGGAGCGACCTCGTCGAGCGCGGCCACGAGCTCGTCGTGGGTCTCGATCCGCCGCGCCTCGCAGCCGAACGCGCGCGCGACCGTCGGCGATCTCGACCTCGCCGAAGCCGGGCCAGGGCGCGTCGCCTCCGTGCCGCTCGGCGAGGCGGTCCATGATCGCGTAGCCGCCGTTCGCGAGGATCACGTACAGGACGCCGGCGCCCTCCTGCACGGCGCTCCAGAGCCCCTGGATCCCGTAGAGCGACGAGCCGTCGCCGACGACCGCCACCACCGGGCGCTCCGGCAGCGCCATCCGCACGCCCGCCGCGCCGGGGACGGCGAACCCGAGCCCGCCCATCGCCGCGCTGAGGAAGCCGAGCGGCCGTCGCGCCGGCAGGCGCGCGTGGAGCTCCGGCCGGTCGACGGGCGTCTCCTCGACGACGACCGCGTCCTCGGGGATCGCGCTCGGCGAGCGCCGCGAGCACGTGGCTCGCCGGTCAGCGGCTCGCCCGGCGCGGGCGGCTCCGGCGCGGGCGGCGCGGCGAACGGCGCAGGCGGCTCGGCGTCGCGCTGCGGCACGCGGCGCGCCAGCTCGCGCGCGACGGCGGCCGGCGGCGCCAGCACCGCCAGCTCGGCGGGGCTGCGGTGCACCTCGTCCGGCTCGTCGCCGACGACCGCGATCCTGGTCCCGTCCTCGGTGAGGCGGCCGGGCGCGTACGGCGACTGGCGGAAGACCGGCGCGCCGAGGACGAGCACCGCGTCGTACGGCGCCAGCAGCTCGCGCAGCCGGGGCCGGTCGGCCGGCAGGAAGCCGGCGAAGAGGCGGTGGTCCTGCGGGAAGCCGGCGCGCGCCGCGAACGACTCCTGGAACACCGGCGCGACGAGCCGCTCGGCCAGCTCGACGAGCGCCGCCCAGGCCTCCTCCCCGTCCGTCCCGGCGCCGACGACGAGCGCCGGCGCCGTCGCGCCCTCGAGGAACGCCGCGAGCTCGTCCACCGCGGCCGGATCGACGCCCGCGGCGCGGACGACCCGCCCCGGCGAGGCGTCCTCGCGGTCCTCGTCGGCGGGCTGGAGCCAGTCGTCCATCGGCACGACCACGAGCGCCGGCCCGCGCCGGGTCGCCGCCTCGTGGTACGCGCGGTCGATCGCGCCCGGCACGTCCTGCGCGCGCACCGGCTGGTCGCTCCACACCGGGTACTCGCCCGCGAGCCCCTGCAGCCGGCCGGTCAGGAACGGCTCGAACACGAGGTGCCGACGATCCTGCTGGCCGACCACGACGACGAGCGGCGCCCGGTTGACGCGCGCGGTCGCGATCGCGCCGACGGCGTTCCCGAGGCCGGCCGTGGTGTGCAGCAGCGCGAGCGCCGGCTCGCCTCGGCCGAGCGCGTAGCCCGGTCGCGAGCCCGACGACCGAGCCCTCGTGGAGCGCCAGCACGAAGCGCAGGTCGTCCGGCAGCCCGGCGAGGAACGGCACCTCGGTCGAGCCGGGATTCGAGAAGAGCGTGGTGAGGCCGCGGCGGCGGAGGACGTCGAAGACGCGGTCGCGGACGGTCGCGCGTCACCCCCAGACGTCCTCGGCGACCTCGACGATCAGCCGCAGCTTCGCCCACTGCTCCTCCTCGCTCAGCTGGTTCCCCTCGACCGTCGAGGAGAAGCCGCACTGCGGCGAGAGGCAGAGCTGCTCGAGCGGCGCGAAGCGGGACGCCTCCTCGATCCGGCGAAGCAGCTCGTCGCGGCTCTCGAGCTCGCCGCGCTTCGTCGTCACGAGCCCGAGCACGACCTGCTTCTCGCCCTTCGGCAGGAAGCGGAGCGGCTCGAAGCCGCCGGAGCGCTCGTCGTCCCACTCCATGAAGAAGCCGTCGACCTCGAGGTCGTTGAGCAGCGCCTCCGCGACGAAGTCGTAGCCGCCCTCGGCCGCCCAGCCCGAGCGGAAGTTGCCGCGGCACATGTGCGTCGTCACGCGCATCCCCTCCGGCCGCTCCGAGAGCGCCTCGTTGATGTGGCGGATGTACTCGACGTGCTGGCGCTCGGGGTCGCCGCCGATCGAGGCGATGTACTCGCGCTGGTGCGGGTCGTTCATGTACGCGAGGCTCGTGTCGTCGAACTGGAGGTAGGTGCACCCGAGCTCGCCGAGCCGCCGCACCTCCTCGCGGTAGGCGGCGACGAGATCGCGCCAGAACTCGTCGAGGGTCGGGTAGACGGACTCGTCGATCGCCGCCTTGCCGCCGCGGTAGTGGACCATGCTCGGCGACGGGATCGTCAGCTTCGGGACGTTCCGCGTCACCGCCCCGTGCAGGTACTCGAACGCGTCGCCGAAGATCGTCTGCGAGACGCCGAGCTTCCCGTCGACGTGCAGGGCCGCCGGCGTGAACTCGATGTCGCCGTCGGGCTTGTGGAACTTGACGCTGATGTGGCCCGCTTCCTTCGTGATCCCGTCGAGCTGGTAGATGAAGTCCATGTGCCACGACTCGCGGCGGAACTCGCCGTCGGTCGCCGAGCGCAGCCCGATCTCCTCCTGCTTGCGGACGATCTCCGCGATCGCCTCGTCCTCGACCGCGCGCAGCCCGTCGGCGTCGAGAACGCCGGCGGCGTGGTCCTCGCGCGCCTGCAGGAGCTGCGGCGGGCGGAGCAGGCTGCCGACGTGGTCGGCGCGGAACGGGGGCTCGGTGCGTGCGCTCATCGGATCGGCCTCCTCGGCTCTCGGGTCAGTGCTGGAAGAACGCGGTCGCGCGCTCGCCCTGCAGATGCACGTCGTAGCGGTACACGTCGCCCTCGCGGCGCGCGACCATCGTCTCGTCCTCGGCGCCGTCCGGATCGAGGTAGAGCCGCGTCAGCCCGGCCTTGAGCATCCCGC
Organism: uncultured Thermoleophilia bacterium; assembly: GCA_963733995.1. Lineage (GTDB taxonomy): Bacteria > Actinomycetota > Thermoleophilia > Gaiellales > Gaiellaceae > DATHTC01. The sequence goes on along the minus strand of CAVTFO010000021.1, from coordinate 56,549 downwards.
GCGCGAACACGAGCACCTCGAGGCGGCGCACCCCCTCGGGGACGAGGAACGAGAACCGACCCTCGCCGTCGGTCCCGCAGCGCCCCCAGCCGACGGCCGGGTCCCACACCTCGAGCATGGCGTCGGCGATCGGCGCCTCCTCGCCGTCGAACACCTGCCCCTCGATGCGGACGCTGCCGCCCGGGAGCTCGTTCTGCGTCCGGACGCAGAGGCCGAACGAGAAGAACGGCCCGACGGTCTGCGACGGCGTCCTCATTCCTCGAACGGCGTCCGCCGCAGGACGAGGTCCCACGTGTAGCCGAGCGCCCATTCCGGCGTCGTCTCGTCGAGGTCGAGCCTCGCCACGAGCCGCTCGCGGGCGGCGGGGTCGCGGACGGACTGGAAGATCGGGTCGTAGGCGAAGAGCGGATCGCCGGGGAAGTACATCTGGGTCACGAGCCGCTGCGTGAAGGCGCGGCCGAACACGGAGAAGTGGATGTGCGCGGGCCGCCACGCGTTCGGGTGGTTGCGCCAGGGGTAGGCCCCGGGCTTGACCGTGACGAACCGGTAGCGGCCGTCGTCGTCCGTGAGCGTCCGCCCGGCACCGGTGAAGTTCGGGTCGAGCGGCGCCGGGTGCTGATCCCCCTCGTGCACGTACCGGCCGGCGGCGTTCGCCTGCCAGATCTCGAGCAGCGCACCGCGGACCGGGCGCCCGTCCTCGTCGAGCACGCTGCCCCGTGACGACGATGCGCTCGCCGAGCGGCTCTCCCTCGCCCTGCCGGGTCAGGTCCGCGTCATCCGGCGCGACCGTGTCCTCCCCGAAGACGGGCGCGCGGAGGTCGTGGAGCTCCTCCGGGAGCGGCAGCAGCACGCGCGAGGGCGCGCGCGTGACGGTCGACCGGTAGTCGGGAAAGAGGTACGGCGGGTCGACCTCGGTCACCGGGCTCCTTTCGTGGCGAGCCCGCGGAGCGCCGCGAGCTCCTCGTCCGTCGGAGCGCGAGTCTCGCGCAGATCGTCGGCGACGCGCAACGGCCAGCCGGTCGCCTCGCGCGCCTGCTCGGCGTCCGACTCCCGGATGGACGTGGGTGAGCACGAGCTCGCGGTCCGTCGCCGCGCGGCTCGAGCAGGCCGAGATCGGTGACGACGACCGAGACGCGGTCGCCGGTGCTCGTGCGGAAGTCGAGCTGCTCCACGAACGCCCGCGGCGTCTGGCGCAGCATCACGAACACCTCGCGCGCGGCCGTCGCGATCTCGGGCGCGCCGCCGGCGCCCGGCAGCCGCACCTTCGGGCGCGTCGTAGTCGCCGATCACCGTGCTGTTGAGGTTGCCGAAGCGGTCGATCTGCGCGGCGCCGAGGAAGCCGACGTCGACGCGGCCGCCCTGGAGCCAGTAGGCGAACATCTCCGGCACGGAGACGACGAGGTCGGCCGTCTCCGCGAGCTCGCCGTCCCCGATCGAGAGCGGCAGCTCCGTCGGCTTCGCGCCGATCGTGCCGCTCTCGTAGACGAGCACGGCTCCGCGGCGCGTGGGTCGCCCGGGCGAGGTTGGCCGCGAGCGACGGCAGGCCGATCCCGACGAAGCAGACGTCGCCGTCGCGGAGGCGGCGCGACGCCTCCACGGCCATCATCTCGTCGGGCGTCCAGCTCACGCGGCGCGCAGGCTCCGGTGGTACTCGTCGACGTCCCGCGTCCCGAGCACGTGCCGCTCCATCCACGCGGTGAAGGTGTCCCGGTCGCGGCTGATCTCGTCCCAGCGGACGTAGAAGTCGTTGTCGCGGTCGTAGTACCCGTGCGCGTACGAGGGATGGGCGCCGCGCGGCGCCACCGCGACGGCGTCGAGCACCCACGACGGGAGGACGACCGCCCCGGGCCGCGGCTCGAGCCGGTCGACGACCTCCTCGACGGTCGCGAGCGAGCGGGTCGAGGCGAGCACGACCTCCTTCTGCACGCCCGCGATGCCCCACAGCTGCACGTTCCCGGCCCGGTCGGCCTGCTGCGCGTGGACGATGCCGACGTCGGGTCGGTGCGCCGGGACCGCCGCCAGCTCCTCGCCGGTGAAGGGGCACGTGACGGTGGCGACCCGTGTCCGGGCGGCGAGATCGGTGCCGACGTAGCCGCGCAGGACGCCGAACGGCAGGTTCGCGGCGCCGGCCGCGTAGGCCGCGGCCATCCCGGCGTGCGAGTGCTCGACCACCTCGAGCGGCCCGCGGCCAGCCGTGCTCGACGGCGTCGCGGAGGCGGTGCAGCGAGCCCACACCCGGGTTCCCGCCCCACGAGAAGACGAGCCCGCGCGCGCAGCCGGCGCCGATCAGCTGGTCGTAGATCACGTCCGGCGTCATCCGCACCAGCGTCAGGTCGCGGCGCCCCTGGCGGACGAGCTCGTGGCCCGCCGCGTGCGGGATCAGGTGCGTGAAGCCCTCGAGCGCCACCGTGTCGCCGTCGCGCACGAGCCCGGCGACCGCATCGGCGAGCGGGACGATCTCGGCCACGTCCGGGATCCTAGAGGCGCGCTCCGGAAGTCCCCGCACGGGCGGTGCGGCTGGCCGCACCGGCAGACGCCTCGTTCCCCCCGCCGAAGAGTCGTGCTCCCCCGCTGTTCGCGCAGGACAACGGCGCTGCGAGGGTCGCGACGTGTCCGCCGCCCTCGCACTCGAGCCACAACGCGTCGTGGCCGCGCCGCCGTCTCGGCCCGGCACCTGATGCTGATCGCAAACGGCAACGCGAGCGGCGTCGGCGGCAACCGCGAGGTCTTCGACGGCGCCGTCCGGCAGCTGCGCGACCGCGGCGCCAGGGTCGAGGCGCACGTGACGACGTCGCTCGACGAGCTCGCGCACCTCGTGCACGAGGCCGACCGGCGCGTCGTGCTGCTGGGCGGCGACGGCTCGGTGCACGCGTTCGCGAACGTCGACGGCCCGAAGCCCGAGGTCGCCCTCCTCCCCGCCGGCCGCGCGAACAACATCGCGCACAGCCTCTCGATCCCCATCGACCTCGCGGCCGCCGCCCGCGTCGCGGTCGAGAGCAGCGTCGCGGCCGCTCGACCTCATCGCCGCGACGGCGAACGGGAAGACCGTGCACGCGCTCGAGGGCGTCAGCGTCGGCTTCCACTCCGTCGCGCGCTCGGGCTACCGCGGCGTCAACTCGGCCGACTTCCGCGCGGGCATCAAGGCCGCCGCGTCGACCCTCGCGCGGTTCGAGCCCGGCCCCGTGCTCGTCGAGAGCGACGGCGCGGCCGAGCTCTCGAGCCTCAACCAGCTCTTCGTCGTCAACTTCCCGCTGTTCGCCTTCGGGCTCCGCGTCGCGCCCGACGCCGACCCGGGCGACGGGCTCCTCGACCTCGTCGCCGTCGAGGCGTCGAGCCGCGCCGCGCTCGTCGCGAACCTCGTCCGCATGCGCCGCGGCACCCACATCGGGCGCCGCGGGATCCGGACCTGGCGGGCGCGCGAGGTCCGCGTCTCGACCGGCGGCCGCTGGCCCGTCGTCGCCGACACCACCACCATCGGCACCGGCCCCGTCGAGATCCGCCTCGAGCCGGCCGCCTTCTCGATCGCGAGGCCCGGACGGTGACCGCCGTCGCCGCCACCGTCGACGTCGCCGCGCGCCCCTCGGCGCGCCGGCTCGCGCTCCTCCCGCTCGTCGCGTTCGCGGCGGCCGCGGCCGGAGCCGGCCTCGCACGCGCCGTCACGACGACGTACCTGCCGCTGCTCCTCAACGAGATCGAGGACGAGCCCGGGCTCATCGGCACCGTCATGCTCGTCAACGCGATCGCGGGCTTCGTCGTGCCGCTCGTCGTCGGCGTCTGGAGCGACCGCGTCGAGGGCCCGCGCCGGCGGAGCGCCTTCATCGTCGGCGGCAGCCTCCTCGGCGCCGGCGGCCTCGTCGCGATGGCCGCGGGCGCGTCGAGCACGTACCTCGTGCTGACCGCCGCCGGCGCGGTCGTCTACGTCGGCCTCAACGCCGTCACCACCGTCCATCGCGCGCTCGTCCCCGAGCGGTTCGGCGCGGCCGAGCGGCCGCGGGCGACGAGCGCGCAAGAGCTCGCGCTCCTCGGCGGCGGGCTCGCGGGGATCGCCGTCGGCGGCGCCCTGACCGAGGTCGCGCTCTGGGCGCCGTTCCTCGTGGCCGCCGTCCTCCTCCCGCTCCTCGCGCTGCCGACCCTGTCGAGCGCGCGCGGCGCCGGCCGCCGGGTCGAGCGCGAGCGCGGGCCTGCGCGCACGCGTGGGTACTACCTCGCCGCCGCCCGCCGGCCCGGCGTGGCCGCCTTCCTCACGGCGCAGGTGCTGTGGGTGCTCGGCTACGCGGCGCTCCCGGCGTTCTTCCTCCTGTACGCCGAGGAGGAGCTCGGGCTGCGGCCGGCCGAGGCCTCGCTCTGGCTCGCGGCGTTCGGGATCGCGACCGCGGCGGCGATCGTCGCCGGCGGCCGCGTGCGGCGCCCCTCGCTGCAGCGGCCGCTGCTCCTCGGCGGGATCGTGCTGATGGGCGTCGGCTTCCTCGGCGTCGCGGCCACGAACGACCTGCTGTCCGTCGCCCCCGCGCTGCTCGCCGGCGCGGCCGGGTTCGGCCTGATCTCGACGCTCGGCTTCCCGCTCTTCTCGGCGCTGATCCCGGACGGCGAGGAGGGCGGCTACAGCGCGCTCTACTTCTCCGTCCGCGCGATCGCCTCGACCATCGCCCTCCCCGCGGCCGGCTGGCTCGTCGCCGCCACCGGCAGCTACCGCGCCCTGTTCGTGCTCGGCGGCGCGGCGACCCTCGGCGCGCTCGTGCCGCTCGGCGTCGCCGTCCGCCCGCGCAGCCGCGGCCGCGTCGCCGCCGCGCTGCTCGCGCTCGTGCCGACGCTCGGCCTGCTCGTCGCGCACACGCCGGTGCACGAGCTCGACGAGGCGCTGTACCTCGCGATCAACGGCCTCTTCGACGCGCCCGACCTCCTCTGGCGCGTGCTCGACCCGCACAGCCGCAACTACGCGATCCTCGTCGTCGCCGCGCTCCTCGCCGCGCTCGTCACGGGCCCGCGCCGGGTCCCGCGCGTCGCGACGCTCGTCCTCGGCGCCGCCGTCGTCGCCTGGGGCCTGCTCGAGGCCGTCTACTCGGTGTACGACCGCGCGCGGCCGGAAGAGGTCCTCGACGCGGGCGAGATCGTGCTCGAGGGCCACAGCTGGGCGCACCTCAACTCGTTCCCGAGCGGCCACATGGCGATCACCGCCGCCCTCGCGACCGGCGCGGCGATCGCGTTCCCGCGTGCCCGCCTCGCCCTCGGCCTGTACGTGGCCGCCGTCGCCTTCACGCGCGTGCTCTTCGGCGCGCACTTCCCCTTCGACACCGTCGCGGGAACCGCCCTCGGCGTCGCCAGCGCCCTGCTCGTCGCGATCGCGCTCGACCGCGGCAGCGAGCGCGGCTCCCGTTCCGACGCAAGTTCACGGCCACGGCTCGAGGCCGACGACGTCGTGGCCGTGATGCCCTCCTACGAGGACGTGCCCTCCGAGGAGCTGCTCGAGGGCGTCCGCGCCCAGGTCGGCGCGATCGTCCTCGTCGACGACGGCTCCTCCCCCGCCGTCGCCCGGCAGCTCGACGCCGCGGCGGCATCCGTCGGCGCGACGCTCGTCCGGCAGCCGGCGCGCTCGGGCAAGGGCTCGGCCGTCCGCGCCGGGATCGACGCGGCGCTCGAGGCGCATCCCGGGCTCCGGGCCGTCATGGTCGTCGACGCCGACGGCCAGCACCCGCCGGCCGCGATCGCCGAGTTCGTCGCCGCCGCCGGCTCGGCCGACCTCGTGATCGGCGACCGCTTCGCCGACCTCGCCTCGATGCCGTTCGAGCGGCGGCTCGCGAACCGCACGACGCGCCGCCTGTTCGGGCTCGTGAGCGGCCACCCGGTGCGCGACACGCAGAACGGGATGCGGCTGCTCCGCCGCGAGGCGCTCGCCCTCTTCCCCGGCGGCGGCTACGAGGCGGAGACGACGCACCTGCGGCGCGTGCTCCGCGCCGGGCTCAGCGTCGCGTGGGTGCCGATGCCGGCGATCTACGGAGCGGAGCGGAGCTCGTTCCGAGCGGGTCGGGACTCGGCGGCGGTGCTGTGGGCGCTGGTGCGACCGCTCGAACCACCGTTCCGGCAACTGCGCCGATCGCAACTCCGAGCAGGCTTCCGACCAGCACATCCGACAGGAAGTGCACTCCCAGGTACACGCGCGACACCGCCACCAGCGCGGCGAGCGCGAGCAGCGGTCGCCTGAGCCGCGGGTGGACGATCCCGACGGCGACCGCGGCGGCGAACGCCGTGGCCGCGTGACCGGAGGGGAAGGACGCCGACGACGGCAGCAGCCCGACGGCGTCGATCGACGAGTCCGCGAGCGGCGGCCGCGCCCGGTCGAACGTCTCCTTCAGCAGCATCACCGCGAGCCCCGCGGCCGCCACCGCGCTGCCCGATGCGACGCCGGCCCACGGCAGCAGGCGCCGCCAGGGCCGGTCGAAGGCGGCGCCGACGACCGCGATCAGCGGCCACTTCACGAACCAGGTCGAGACGAGCAGGAACACCGCGGTGAACGGCGCCCACCGGACGCTCTCGCCGAACGCGGACACGGCCGTGTCGAACGAGCGGATCCCGTCCAGGAGCGCGACCATCGGGCGCGTACGGTAGCGGAGCCCTGGCACCCCGCCGCGCGCGCACGATGCCGACACGAAGTACGGCTGGCCGCATAGGCGGCCGCACTGGACGGCGATAGCCTCGGGCCGTGCTCAGGGTGGTTCTGCGCGGGATGGCCGGGCGCAAGCTCCGCTCCGCGCTGACCGCGATCGCGATCGTCCTCGGCGTCGCGATGATGAGCGGCGCCTACGTCCTCACCGACACGATCGACCGCGCCTTCGACCAGATCTTCGTCGACTCGTACGCGGGCACCGACGCCGTCGTCACCGGCAAGGGCGCGGACATCAGCTTCGAGGGCGAGTCCGCCGTCGCCCCGCCGGTCCCGGAGGAGCTGCTCGAACGCGTGCGCGCAGTCGACGGCGTCGAGGTCGCCACCGGCTCCGTCCAGGACTTCCAGACGAAGCTGCTCACGGCCGACGGCGAGGAGATCGGCAGCAGCAACGCGCCCTCGCTCGCGTTCGGCCTCGACACCGCGCCGGCCTACGACCGCTTCAACCCGCTCAACCTCGTCGAGGGCCGCTGGCCGGCGGGCGGCGACGAGGTCGTGATCGACGAGGGCCTCGCCGACGACGAGGACTTCGCGCTCGGCGACCGGATCGGCGTCGCCGCGCTCGGCCCGGCGCAGCCAGTTCCGGATCGTCGGCGTCGCCAAGTACGGCGAGCTGAGCTCGCTCGGCGGCGCGACGTTCGCGATCTTCGACGTCCCGACGGCGCAGGCGCTGCTCGACAAGCAGGGGCAGCTCGACGCGATCCAGGCGGCGGCCGAGGACGGCGTCGCGCCGGCGGAGCTCGCGCGCCGGATCGAGGCCGAGCTCGGCGACGACGTGACGGTCCGCACCGGCGTCGAAGAGGCCGACGAGGCCTCGGGCGAGATCGCCACCTTCACCACGATCATCCGCTACTTCCTGCTCTCGTTCGCCGGCGTGGCGCTCTTCGTCGGCGCCTTCGTCATCTTCAACACGCTCTCGATCACCGTCGCGCAGCGGACGCGCGAGTTCGCGACGCTGCGGACGATCGGCGCCTCGCGCCGCCAGGTCCTCGTCTCGGTGATCCTCGAGGCGCTGGTGATCGGGCTCGTCGCCTCGATCGTGGGCCTGTTCAGCGGCCTCGGCCTCGCCGTCGGCCTCAACAAGCTCTTCGAGGCGCTGAACCTCGACCTGCCGCAGACCGACACGGTGTTCGCGACGCGGACGATCGTCGTCTCGCTGCTCGTCGGCACGCTCGTGACGGTCGCCGCCGGCCTCTTCCCCGCGGTGCGCGCCACGAAGGTCCCGCCCATCGCGGCCGTGCGCGAGGGCGCCGAGCTCCCGCGCGGCCGGCTCTCGCGCCTCTCGCCGTTCATCGCCGCCGCCATGGTCGTGCTCGCCGTGCTCGCGCTCTCGTACGGGACGCTCGGCGACGACGTCGCGCTCGGCAACCGCTTCCTGCTCCTCGGCGTCGGCGTGCTCGCGCTCTTCGTCGGCGTCGCGATGCTCTCGTCGCGGCTCGTCCGGCCGCTGGTGAAGGTCGTCGGGATCCCGGCGCGCAGGCTCGGCGGCGCCGCCGGGAAGCTCGCCGAGGGCAACGCGCTGCGCAACCCCGGCCGGACGGCGTCGACGGCGGCGGCGCTGATGATCGGGATCGCGCTCGTGACCTTCGTCGCCGTGCTCGCGCAGGGGCTGCGGGTCTCCAACCGCGACGCGATCGAGCGGCAGATCCAGTCCGACCTGATCGTCACCTCGCAGGACGGCTACTCCGAGTTCCCGGCCGCCGCGGGCACCGCGGTCGAGGACGCGGGCTTCGCCGAGGCGGTCAGCCACGTGCGCCAGGACCTCGCCGAGATCTCGGAGAAGGCCGGCAACGTGACCGGGCTCGACGACCACGTCGGCGACGTCTACGGCTTCCGCTGGACGGAGGGGTCCGACGAGCTCCTGCGCGGCGGGCTCGGAGACGACGGCGCCCTCCTCCCCAGCAACGTCGCCGAGGACCGCGACCTGGCCGTCGGCGACACGATCACCGTGCGCTCCACCGACGACCGGACGAAGCAGTTCGTCGTCCGCGGCATCTACGAGGGCAGCCCGTTCTACCCGCTCCTCGGCTCCGCCAGCATCTCGAGCGCGGCCTTCGACGAGCTCTACCAGCGGCCCCGGAACCGCTTCACGCTCGTGAACGTCGCGGGCGACCCGGACGCCGCGGCGAAGGCCGAGCTGGAGGCGGCCGTCGCGGACTTCCCCGACACCCGGATCTTCACGCGCGACGAGTGGATCGAGAAGGAGGACGAGGAGATCGGCCAGTTCCTCACGCTGCTCTACGTCCTGCTCGCCCTCTCCGTGATCATCAGCCTCTTCGGGATGGTCAACACGCTCGCGCTGGCCGTGTTCGAGCGGACGCGGGAGCTCGGGATGCTGCGCGCCGTCGGGATGACGCGGCGGCAGGTGCGGCGGATGGTGCGGCACGAGAGCGTGATCACGGCGCTGATCGGCACGGCGCTCGGGCTCCCGCTCGGGATCTTCATCGCGCTGCTCGTGACGCAGGCGCTCGGGCAGTACGACCTGCAGTTCGCGATCCCGGGCGGCTCGCTGATCGTGTTCGTGATCGTCGCCGTGTTCGCCGGGCTGCTCGCCGCGATCCTGCCGGCCCGGCGCGCCGCGCGCCTGCGGGTGCTCGAGGCGCTGCAGTACGAGTAGCCGCCCGGCGGCCTCCGACGCGATAGCCTCCGGCTGACATCCGGAAACGGAACGTCCGCGATGCGGCCGCGGTCATGGAAGGACGGACGATGGCCGTAGTCGACTACTTCCTCAAGTTCGACGGCATCAAGGGCGAGAGCACCGACTCGAAGCACAAGGACGAGATCGACGTCGAGTCCTGGAGCTGGGGCGAGACGCACACCGGGACCCAGGCCCCGGGCGGCGGCGGAGGTGCCGGCAAGGTTCAGATGCAGGACTTCCACTTCGTCATGCAGCTGAACCGCTCGAGCCCGCTGCTGGCGAAGGCGTGCGCCACGGGCCAGCACATCAAGTCCGCAACCCTCACCACCCGCAAGGCCGGGAAGGGTCAGCAGGAGTACCTGGTCTACAAGTTCTACGACCTCCTCATCAGCTCGTACCAGACCGGGGGCTCGTCCGAATCCATCAACCCCACTGGACCAGGTGTCCTTCAACTTCTCCAAGGTCGAGATGGAGTACCGGCCGCAGAAGCCGGACGGGACGCTCGCCCCGGGCCTGCACTTCAAGTACGACCTGAAATCGAACAAGGCCTTCTAGCGGCCACGCACCGCGGAGCCAGTCCGCGCCGTCCCTCCGCCCGGGCGGCCCGACCCGCCGCGCGCCGAGAGCCCGGAGGCGGCGGCCGAGCTCGCCCGGCAGCTCCGCGCGGCGGGCTACGAGCCCGAGCGAATCCAGGAACGGCTCGCGACCGAGCGACCACCTCCTCGCGCGCTCGCCCGAGCTGCCCTCCTACCTCCGCCGGCTCGGCGACGCGGACGAGCTGGCCGTCCTCCTCCGGCTCTTCCTCCTCGGCGTGCCCGTCGCGCGGGCCCGGTTCGAGGAGCTCGTCGGGAGCGAGCTGCGGGCGCACCTCCACCGTGCCGGCCTGCTCGTGGAGGACGGCGAGGTCGTCCACGCCACGGCGCGGCTCGTCCCCCACGACGAGCTGCTGATCGCGTCCGACCACGCCGGCGGGGCCGAGCAGCACGCCGACCACGTGCCGGGCGTCCACCGCCCCTCGGTCGCGCTCGCGCACCTCACCGTCCGCGGCACGGGTGAGCGCGCGCTCGACGTGGCGACGGGCAACGGGATCCAGGCGATCCTCCTCGCGGCGCACGCCGGACCACGTCGTCGCGACGGACGTGAACCCGAGGGCGGTCGCGTACGCGGCGTTCAACGCGGCGCTCAACGGGGTGCGAAACGTCGAGACGCGGACGGGAAGCTTCTTCGAGCCCGTGGCGGGCGAGCAGTTCGACCTCGTCGTCGCGAACCCGCCCTACGTCGTCTCGCCGGAGAGCGCGTACCTCTTCCGCGACGGCGACCTGGCCGGCGACGGCGTCTCGGAGCACGTCGTGCGGGCGGCTCCGCGTGCGCTCGCGCCGGGCGGGTTCGCCTCGTCCTGATCGCCTGGGCGCTCGACCCGGACGACCCGGCGAGCGCGCCCGCGGCAGCTGGCTGGAGGGCTCCGGCTGCGACGCGGTCCTCCTCCACACGTCGACCGACGACCCGATCGAGACCGCGACCGGGTGGAACCGCGACCTCCTCGACCGGCCGGAGGAGTTCGCCGACGCGCTCGACCGCTGGCTCGCGTACTACCGCGAGCTCGGGATCGAGCAGCTCGGGTACGCGTGCCTCGTCCTGCGGAAGCGGGCGGACGGGCAGGACGGCTGGCTGAGGGCGCAGCTGCTCCCGACGGGCGGCGCTCCGCCCGGCGGGCCGGCACGTCCGCCGGCTGTTCGAGACGCAGGACCGGCTCGCGGACCTCGAGCGGAGCGGCGACGCTGCTCGACCGCCGGCTGCGCGTGGTCGACGACGCGGTCGTGGGCCAGGAGGTCGCGGTTCGGCGACGGCCGCTGGCAGCCAGGAGGCGGTGACGCTCCGGCTCGAGAGCGGCCTCCCGTTCTCCGCGGCGCTCGATCCGCCGACCGCGCGGCTCGTCCGGGTCGCTCGACGGGTCGCGGACGCTCCGCGAGGCGCTCGCCGAGGCCGTCGAGGACGACGAAGCCCGCGAGGCGGGCCTCGACCTCGCGCGCGAGATGCTCGAGGTCGGGTTCCTCGAGCTCGTGGACTGACCTCCGGACCACGCCGCTGGGATACGGTGCCGCCATGGCGGAGGCGACCGGCTCGACGGCGCCGCTCCGCCGGGACGTCCGGCTCCTCGGGGGCATCCTGGGCCGGGTGCTCGTGGAGCAGGGCGGCGAGGGCCTGCTCGAGGATGAAGAGCGGATCCGGGCGCTCGCGCGCGAGGCGAGGAGCGGCGCCCCGCATGAGCTCGTGCGCGACGCGGTCCGCGGGCTCGCGCTCGACCGCCAGGCGCAGGTCCTGCGCGCGTTCGCGCTCTACTTCCAGCTCGCGAACATCGCGGAGCAGCACCACCGGCTGCGCCGCCGCCGGCAGTACGAGCACGCACCGCGCGAGTCGCTCGCCGAGGCGCTCGCGCTCCTCGAGGGGCAGCCGCGCCTCGAGCGAGGCCGCGCGACGGATCTCGCTCGAGCTCGTCCTGACCGCGCACCCGACCGAGGCGGCGCGCCGCACGATCCTCGCCGCGCACACGCGCGTGAGCGAGCTCCTGCTCGCGCTCGACACCGGCACTCGCTCGCGCGACGAGGTCGAGGAGCAGCTCGCGGAGGAGGTGACGATGCTGTGGCAGACCGACGAGGTGCGCGAGCAGCGCCCGCGCGTCGCCGACGAGATCCGCAGCGGCCTCTGGTTCTTCGAGCAGAGCCTCTTCGACGCCGCGCCGCGGCTCGTCGCGGACTTCCGCCGCCGCTTCCGCGACGCGCCCGTGCCGCTCCGGTTCGGCACCTGGATCGGCGGCGACCAGGACGGGAACCCGGCGGCCGGCGCGCCGAGACGATCGCCGCCGCGCTCGAGCGCGCACGGGAGCTCGCGCTCGCGCGCCTGCGGCCGAGGTGCGGTCGCTCGCGATGACGCTCGGGCTCTCGACGTCGCTGGTCGGCTCGACGAGCGAGCTCGGCGAGTCGATCGCGCGCGACGAGCGCGAGCTCCCCGAGGTCGCGGCGGCGCTCGGCGGGCAGAACGAGGGCGAGCCGTACCGCCGCAAGCTCTCGTTCGTCTGGTGGCGGCTCGGGAACGACGGCTACGCCTCGCCGGACGAGCTCGCCGCGGATCTCGACGTGATCGACCGGAGCCTGCGGCGCACGGCGGCGAGCGCCTCGCGGACGGCCGGCTCGCGCGGCTGCGGACGCGCGTCGAGCTCTTCGGGTTCCACGTCGCGCGGCTCGACGTGCGGCTCCACGCGCGCGACGTCGCGCAGCCCGACGAACGCGTGCGCGAGACCTTCGCCGCCGTCGCGCGCGCCCGGGCGCGCCACGGAGCGCATGCGCTCGACACCGTGATCGTGTCGGGCACCACCTCGGCGCGCGACGTGACGGGCGTGCTCGACCTCACCGACGAGCCCCTGTCGGTCGTCCCGCTCTTCGAGACGATCGCCGACCTCGAGGCGGCGCCGCACATCGTCGACGAGCTGCTCGAGGACGGCCGCGTCGCGCGCGCACGGCCGACTGGAGGTGATGGTCGGCTACTCGGACTCGGGCAAGGACGGCGGCTACCTGGCGGCGCAGTGGGCGATCTGGCGCGCGCAGGAGGAGCTCGCCGCGCTCGCGCGCGACGCCGCGGCGTCGAGCTGACGATCTTCCACGGCCGCGGCGGCAGCACGGGGCGCGGCGGCGGCCCCACGTACGCGGCGATCCTCGCGCAGCCGCCGGGGCACCCGCCCGGCCGCCTCCGCGTGACCGAGCAGGGCGAGACGATCTCCTTCAAGTACGGCCTGCCGGGCCTCGCGTACCGGAACCTCGAGGCGGCGCTCGCCGCGACCCTCGTGCTCGGCGTTCCCGGACGTCGCGCGCGCCGAGCCGCCGCCGGGCGCGAGGCAGCGCATGGACGAGCTCGCCGGGCGCGCGCTCGACGCTACCGCGAGCTCGTCTGGCGCGACGACGCGTTCGTCCCGTTCTTCCGCGCCTTCACGCCGGTCGACGAGCTCGCGCTGCTCGAGATCGGCTCGCGGCCGGCGAGGCGGCCGGCGCGAGGAGGACTTCCTCGGCTCGCTCCGCGCGATCCCGTGGGTCTTCGCGTGGACGCAGAACCGGTGCCTGCTCCCCTCGTGGTACGGCTGCGGCGCGGCGCTCGGCCCGGCGCTCGACGACCCGGCGCTGCTCGCCGAGCTCCGCGGCCTCTACCGCGACTGGGCGTTCTTCCGCACGCTCGTCGACAACCTCGAGATGACGCTCGCGAAGTCGAGCCTCGAGATCGCGGGCGGGTACCTCGAGCTCGTCCCGGCCGACGCCGACCGCGACCGGCTCTGGGCCCGGATCCGGGCGGAGCACGAGCGACGGTCGCCGCCGTCCTCGCGATCGTCGAGGCGGAGGAGCTGCTCCAGCGCCAGCCGGTCGCTGCAGCGGTCGATCGAGCTCCGCAACCCCTATGTCGACCCGATGAACGCGATCCAGGTCGAGCTGCTCCGCCGCTTCCGCGAGGCCGGCGACGAGGCCGAGCGCGAGCGCGTGCGCCGCCCGCTGCTGCGCTCGATCGCCGGCATCGCGGCGGCGCTGCGCAACACGGGTTGACGCTCAGGCGCGGCGCTCGGCGGCGACGCGACGCGCGACGCGTGTCCCGGGACGCGTCGCGAACCAGCGGTCGACCGCCTCCGCGCACTTCCGGCCCTCGGCGATCGCCCACACGATCAGCGACTGACCGCGCCGCGCGTCGCCGGCGGCGAACACGCCGTCGTTGCTCGTCGCGAACGCCGGCGCGCGGACGTTGCCGCGGTCGTCGGCGGCGACGTCGAAGCCAGCGAGGACGCCCGGCTCGGGGCCGAGGAAGCCCATCGCGAGGAGGACGAGCTCGGCCGGGCGCTCCGTCTCCGTCCCCGGGATCTCGTCGAACGGCGGCACGCCGCTGTTCTCGCGCCACTGGATTCGCTCGACCCGGCCGTCGCCGGAGAAGGCGGTCGTCGTGATCGAGAAGGATCGCCTCGCCGCCCTCCTCGAGCGCGTACGAGACGCGGAGCTTCATCGGCCACGACGGCCACGGCGTCAGGTCGTCGCGCCGCGACGGCGGGGGCTCGCCGACGAGCTCGATCTGGGTGACGGATGCGGCGCCCTCGCGGTGCGCGTTCGCCACGCAGTCCGCGCCGGTGTCGCCGCCTCCGATCACGACGACGTGCCGGCCGGCCGCGCTGATCGTCTCGGCGGGGCCAGGGGGCGCCGGCGCGCCGGCGACCTGCGGCCCGAGCTCCCGCGCGACCCAGCGGTTCCGCTGGACGAGGTACTCCATCGCGAAGTGGACGCCGTCGAGCTCCCGTCCCTGTACGGGCAGGTCGCGCGGCACGCGGGCGCCGATCGCGAGGACGACGGCATCGTGCTCGCCGCGAAGCTCGTCGGCGGAGACGTCGGCGCCGACGTCGACGCCGTAGCGGAACTCCACGCCCTCGTCCGCGAGCTGGCGCAGGCGGCGCTCGACGAGGCGCTTCTCGAGCTTGAAGTCGGGCACGCCGAAGCGGACGAGCCCGCCGCCGGCCTCGTCGCGCTCGTAGACGACGACGCGGTGCCCCAGCGCGATTGAGCTGCTGCGCGCAGGCGAGTCCGGACGGGCCGGAGCCCACGACCGCGACGCTCCGCCCGGTCCGCGTCCGCGGCGGCTGCGGCGCGATCCAGCCCTCGTCCCACGCGCGGTCGACGATCGCGACCTCGATCTGCTTGATCGTGACGGCGTCGCCCTCGCTGGAGCTCGAGCACGCATGCCGCCTCGCACGGCGCCGGGCACAGCCGCCCGGTGAGCTCGGGGAAGTTGTTCGTCCGGTGCAGCTGCTCGATCGCCTCCCGCCAGCGATCGCGGTAGACGAGGTCGTTCCACTCGGGGATGAGGTTCCCGAGCGGGCAGCCGCCGTGGCAGAAGGGCACGCCGCACTCCATGCAGCGGGCCGCCTGCTCGCGGAGGAGCGGCAGCTCGACCGTGCCGGTGAACTCGCGGTAGTCGCCGGTCCGCTCGCGGGGATCGCGCGCGGGCGCGGCGACGCGGCCGTAGCGGAGGAACCCGCCGAGCTTGCCCATTACGCCGCTTCCTCCGTCTCGCGCGTGAGGAACCCGTCGCCGCCGCTCGAGACGGGGTTGTCGCGGAGCGTCCGGGCGTAGTCGTGCGGGACCACGCGCACGAACCGGGCGACCGCCTCGTCCCACGCCGCCAGCAGCCGTGCTGCGACGGCGGAGCCGGTGCGCGCGCCGTGCTCCTCCACGAGCGCCCGCAGCTCGCGGTCGTCCTCCACGCGCTCGAGCCCGACGAGGTCGGGGTTGCAGCGCCCGCGGAAGCCGCCGTCCTCGTCGAGCACGTACGCGATCCCGCCGCTCATCCCGGCGGCGAAGTTCCGCCCGGTCGGGCCGAGGACGACGACGCGGCCGCCGGTCATGTACTCGCAGCCGTGGTCGCCGACCCCCTCGACGACGGCGCACGCGCCCGAGTTGCGGACGGCGAAGCGCTCGCCCGCGAGCCCGCGGACGAACGCCCTGCCGGCGGTCGCGCCGTAGAGGACGGTGTTCCCGACGACGACGTTCTCCTCGGCGCGGAAGGCGGCGCCGTCGGGCGGCCGGACGACGAGCACGCCGCCGGAGAGGCCCTTGCCGACGTAGTCGTTGGCGTCGCCGCGGAGCTCGAGCTCGATCCCGGGCGCGAGCCAGGCGCCGAACGACTGGCCGGCGGAGCCGTGGAAGGTGAAGCGGATCGTCCCGGGCGGGAGCCCGGCCGCGCCGCGGGCCGTCGTCACGTGGTGGGAGAGGAGCCCGCCGACGGTGCGGTGGACGTTGCGGATCGCGTGCTCGCCCGCCACCGGCGTCCCGTGCTCGAGCGCCGGCCGCGCCTCCTCGAGCAGCCGCCAGTCGAGCGCGTCGCCCAGCGGCGAGGCCTGCGCGGTCGTCCGCCGCACGCGGCGTCCCCGGCGCGACGTCGAGCGGCTCGAGCAGCGCCGACAGGTCGAGGCCGCGCTCGCGCCAGCGGTCGATCGCGTCGTCGGCCTCGAGCAGGTCGACGCGGCCGACGAGCTCCTCGAAGCGCCTCACGCCGAGCCGGGCCATGATCCGCCGCGCTTCCTCGGCCACGAAGAAGAGGAAGTCGACGACGTGCTCCGGCTGGCCGCGGAAGCGGCGCCGCAGCTCGGGGTCCTGCGTCGCGATCCCGACCGGGCACGTGTTCAGGTGGCAGGCGCGCATCATCACGCAGCCGCTCGCGATCAGCGGCGCGGTGGCGAAGCCCATCTCGTCGGCGCCGAGGAGGCCGGCGACGACCACGTCGCGGCCCGTCTTCAGCTGCCCGTCCGTCTGCACCCAGATCCGCGAGCGCAGGTCGTTCAGCACGAGCGTCTGCTGCGTCTCGGCGAGGCCGATCTCCCACGGAACGCCGGCGAAGAGGATCGACGAGAGCGGTGACGCGCCGGTGCCGCCGTCGTGCCCCGAGATCAGCACGTGGTCGGCGTTCGCCTTCGCCACGCCCGCGGCGACCGTGCCGACGCCCACCTCCGCCACGAGCTTCACCGAGATCCGCGCCGCCGGGTTCGCGCACCGGAGGTCGTAGATCAGCTGCTTGAGGTCCTCGATCGAGTAGATGTCGTGGTGCGGCGGCGGCGAGATCAGGCCGACGCCCGGCGTGGTCAGGCGGACGCTCGCGATGTAGCGGTCGACCTTGTGCCCGGGCAGCTGCCCGCCCTCGCCCGGCTTCGCCCCCTGCGCCATCTTGATCTGGAGCTCGTCCGCGTTCGCGAGGTAGTTGGCGTTGACGCCGAAGCGCCCGGACGCGACCTGCTTGATCGCGGAGCGGCGGTCGTCGAGGAAGCGCTCGGGATCCTCGCCGCCCTCTCCCGTGTTCGAGCGCGCGCCGATCCGGTTCATCGCGATCGCGAGCGTCTCGTGCGCCTCCCGCGAGAGCGAGCCGAGCGACATCGCCCCCGTCGCGAACCGCTTCACGAGCTCCCGCGCCGGCTCGACCTCCTCGAGCGGGACGCCGCCGTCCTCGGCGAAGCGGAAGCGGAGCAGCCCGCGCAGGGTCGAGCGCCGCGCCGAGTCGGCGTTCACCGCCTGCGAGTACTGCTCGTAGGTCGCCCAGCCCCCGCCCCGGACGGCGTGCTGGAGCAGCGCGATCGTGTCCGGGTTCCAGTGGTGATGCTCCCCGTCGCGCCGCCAGGCGTACAGGCCCGCGACGGGCAGGAGGCCGTCGGCGGTCCCCGGGTAGGCGCGCGCGTGGCGCGTAGGGCGTCGCGTGCGAGCACGTCGAGCCCACGCCGCCGAGGCGCGACGGCGTGCCGGTGAAGTGCTCGTCGACGAGCTCCGTCGCGAGCCCGACCGCCTCGAACACCTGCGCCCCGCAGTAGGAGGAGATGGTCGAGATCCCCATCTTCGAGATGGTCTTGAGCAGCCCCTTCGCGATCCCCGCCGTCGCCCGCGCCTGCGCGTCCTCGCGCGTCAGCCCCGGCGGCAGCCAGCCCAGGTCGACGAGCTCGGCGAGCGTCTCGAGCATCAGGTACGGGTTCACCGCCGCCGCGCCGTAGCCGACGAGCACGGCGACGCTGTGCACGCTCCGCGGCTCGCCGGACTCGACCACCAGCCCCGCCTGCAGGCGCGTCCCCTGCCGCACGAGATGGTGGTGGACGGACGAGACGGCGAGGAGCGACGGCACCGGGGCGCGCTCGGGTCCGGCCGCGCGGTCCGAGAGCACGAGGATGTTCACCCCGCCGGCGAGCGCCTCGTCGGCTTCCGCGCGCATGCGCGCGAGCGCCCGCTCCAGCCCTTCGGGCC
Source organism: uncultured Thermoleophilia bacterium (assembly GCA_963733995.1). Classification (GTDB taxonomy): domain Bacteria; phylum Actinomycetota; class Thermoleophilia; order Gaiellales; family Gaiellaceae; genus DATHTC01. Next base: position 38,458 of record CAVTFO010000021.1, on the reverse strand, counting down.
CGTCGACGACCGGCCACGTCGTGTCGAGCGTGTGCGCGCGGAAGACGTCCGAATCGATCTGGCGGAGCCGCTCGAGCTCGCCGTCGAGGAGGATGGGGTTCGCGATCACGAGCTGGCGCGCGTGCTCCGGCGTCTCCTCGAGCAGGTTCCGCTCGGAGCCGACGCTCGCCTCGACGCTCATCACGACTGCCTCACGGATCGGGTCGATGGGCGGGTTCGTCACCTGCGCGAACAGCTGCTTGAAGTACGCGTAGAGGAGCGGCGCACGGTCCGACAGGACGGCGAGCGGGAGGTCGTTCCCCATCGAGCCGACGGGCTCCTCGGCGTTCCGCGCGAGGGGCGCCAGGATCACCCGCATGTCGTCCTGCGAGTAGCCGAACGCGAGCTGCCGGCGCCGTAGCGGCTCGGCCGGCGGCGCCGGCGGCGGGCGCTCCGGCAGATCCTCCAGCCGCACGGTCTCGCGCCGGTGCCACTCGGCGTACGGCCGCCGGGTCGCCACCGCGTGCTTCACCTCGGCGTCCGGGACGATCCGGCCGGCGTCGACGTCGACGAGGAAGAGCTCCCCGGGCCGGAGGCGCCCCTTCCGGACGACGTTGGCCGGGTCCTCGTCGAGGACGCCGGCCTCCGACGCGAGCGCCACCCAGCCGTCGCGGGTCTCGAGCCACCGGCCGGGCCGCAGGCCGTTCCTGTCGAGGGTCGCGCCGATCACGCGGCCGTCGGTGAAGGCGATGGCGGCCGGCCCGTCCCACGCCTCCAGCAGGCACTGGTGGAAGGCGTAGAACCCTTTCAGCTCGTCCGGGAGGTCGTCCCGGCCGGCGTACGCCTCCGGGATCATCATCATCATCGCGTGCGGCAGCGAGCGGCCCGCGAGGACGAGCAGCTCGAGCACGTTGTCGAACGTGGCCGAGTCGGAGCCCCCGGGACGGATCACCGGGAGCACCTTCGCGAGGTCGTCCCCGAAGAGCTCCGACGCGAGCTGCGACTCGCGCGCCCGCATCCAGTTCACGTTGCCGCGCAGGGTGTTGATCTCGCCGTTGTGCGCGATCAGCCGGTACGGGTGCGCCAGCTCCCAGCTCGGGAACGTGTTGGTCGAGTAGCGGGAGTGGACGAGCGCGAGCGGCGACGCGGCGCGCGGGTCGCGGAGGTCCGGGTAGTAGCCGGCGAGCTGCCGCGCGGTCAGCATCCCCTTGTAGACGACGGTCCGCGACGAGCAGCTCGGGATCACGAGCTCGGGCCCGGCGGCCAGCTCCGCGACGCGACGGACGACGTAGAGCTTCCGCTCGAAGGCGTCGCGGTCGCGCGCCAGCTCGGGAGCGGCGCCGACGAACAGCTGCCGGATCCGCGGCGCCGTCCGTCCGGCCGCGCCGCCCACGTGCCGCGGGTCGACCGGCACGTCGCGCCAGCCGAGCACCCGCTGGCCCTCCGCCTCGACCACGTCCTCGAGGAGGCGCTCGAAGCGGCCGTCCCCGTGCGGCAGGAACGCGACCGCCACGCCGTAGCGCGCCCGGCTCCGGCAGCGCGGCGCCGAGCTCGTCCCGGAAGAGCGCGTCCGGCAGCCGCAGGAGCATCCCCGCCCCGTCGCCGGAGTCGGCGTCGGCCCCCTGCGCCCCGCGGTGCTCCAGGTTCGCGAGCGCTGCGAGCGCCCGCTCGAGCGTCTCGTGGCTCGCCGACCCGTCGAGGCGCGCGACGAACGCGACCCCGCAGGCGTCGTGCTCGAACGCCGGGTCGTAGAGCCCGACTGCCTTCACCCCGGCCTCTCGCCTGTGGGCTGTGCGCTAGTCCGGTAGTGCGAGAGAGGCGGGAGACCGGCTAGCGCTCGAGCGGGCGCGAAACCTTGACGACGGCCGTAAAGGCCGTCTCGGTAAGGGAGAGGAGAACTCCGCGCGCCACCGCTATGCAGAGTAAAGGAACGGCCGGACGGCGTCCAAGCGGGTGATGACTGCCGGGCTAGAGCTCGATCCCCGACACCGGGTGCGGGACGTACGGCTCCTCGAGCTGCCGGATCTCGTCGTCGCTCAGCGACAGCGCCTCGGCCGCGAGCGCATCCGCGACGTGCGCCTCCTTCGTCGCACCGACGATCGGCGCCGTGACGCCGGGCTTGTGCAGGAGCCACGCCAGCGCGACCTGCGCCGGGGAGTCGCCCCGGGCGGCCGCCACCTCGGCGACGCGGTCGATCACAGGCTGGTCGAGGTCGGGCCGGTACAGCGAGTCCAGGAAGGGATCCGTGTTGGCGCGCGAGGTCAGCCGCTCGCCCGAGGCGGTGCGGGTCCCGGCGAGGAGCCCGCGCGCGAGCGGGCTCCACGGGATGACGCCGACGCCCTGGTCGAGGCACTGCGGGATCATCTCCCGCTCCTCCTCGCGGTAGACCAGGTTGTAGTGGTTCTGCATCGACACGAACCGGCGTCGGCGCAACGCCGCTGCGCCTTGGCGAACTGCCACGCATACATGCTGCTCGCCCCCAGGTAGCGCGCCTTGCCCGCCCGGACGACGTCGTGGAGCGCGTCCATCGTCTCCTCGATCGGCGTCAGACGAGTCCCAGCGGTGGATCTGGTACAGGTCGACGTAGTCCAGCCCCAGCCGCTGCAACGACGCGTCGATCGACGCGAGCACGTGCTTCCGCGACAGGCCGCGGCCGTTCTCCCCGGGCATCGTCGACCCGCGCACCTTCGTCGCGACGACGTACTCCTCGCGCATGCCGAAGAGCTTCTGCAGGAGCCGGCCGGTGACGACCTCGCTCTCGCCGCCGTTGTAGACGTCGGCGGTGTCGAAGAAGATCACGCCGCCCTCGACCGCCCGCCGCACGATCGGCTCGGCCGCCGCCTCGTCGAGCGCCCAGGCCCGGCTCTCGTGCGCGCCGAAGCTCATCATCCCGAGGCACACGCGCGAGACGCGCAGGCCGGTGCCGCCGAGGTTCACGTACTCCATCTCGCCTCCCGTCGTCGCCGGACCGACACGGTAGTCGAGCGGCGAGAATGGAACGGTGGCTACCCCGATCGTCGGCCGCGAGGCGGAGCTGTCCGCGCTCGACGCGTTCCTGGCGTCGGACGCGCGGCCGCGCGCGCTCGTCCTCACCGGCGGACCGGGGATCGGCAAGACGACCCTCTGGGACGCCGCCGTCGAGGCCGGCCGCGGCCGCGGCCTGCGCGTGCTCGCCGCGCGCGCGAGCGACGCCGACACGCAGCTCTCGTTCGCGGCGCTGATCGACCTGCTCGACGGCGTCGACGACGAGGAGTTCGCCACGCTGCCGCCGCCGCGACGGCACGCGCTCGAGGTCGCGCTCCTCCGCGCGCAACCGACCGGCGCGCCCCCGGAGCCGCACGCGATCGCGCTAGGCCTGCTCGACGCGCTGCGGTCGCTGGCCCAGCACGGGCCACTGCTCGTGGCCGTCGACGACGTCCAGTGGCTCGACCGGGCCTCGGAGGACGCGCTCGCCTTCGCCGTCCGCCGCCTCGTCGACGAGCCGGCGGCGTTCCTGCTCGCCCGACGCCCGGGTCCCCGATCCGACCTCGAGCGCGCGCTCGACGCGAAGCCCTGGAGCGCGTCGAGGTGCGACCGCCGAGCCTCGCCGCGATCCGGGCATCCTCGTCGGAGCGGCTCGGCCTGACCGTGCCGCGCCACGTGCTCCGTCGGCTTACGACGCGACGCTCGGCAACCCGCTGTTCGTGCTGGAAGTCGGGCGCAAGGTGATGGACGACGGCGTGCCGGCGATCGGCGAGGACCTGCCGGTGCCCGACGATGTCGAGGAGCTGCTGGGCACGCGTGTGGCCGGTCTGCCCGAGGACGTGCGCCACTTGCTGCTGGCGATGGCGCTCAGCCCGTCGCTCCGGGTCGGCGCAGCTGGCGTCGCTGGCGGAGCCGGACGCGCTCGATCTCGCGGTCGACGCCGGGGTGCTCGTGCTCGACGGCGACCACGTCCGCGCGTCGCATCCGCTGGTTGCCGCCGCAGCGGTGCGCCAGTCGCAGCCGGCCGAGCGTCGCGCGCTCCATCGCGACCTCGCCGGCCTCGTCCCCGAGGGCGAGCTGCGCACGCGCCACCTCGCCCTGGCCGCGGCGCAACCGAACTCGGAGCTGGCCGCCACCGTGGCCGCCGCCGCGGCGAGCGCGGCGCGGCGCGGCGCCCCCCAGGCCGCCGTCGAGCTGGCGGAGCACGCACTGCGGCTGACGCCGCCCGACGATCCCGACCGGGACGCCCGCATGCTCGAGCTCGCCGGCCATCTCCTGGTCGCGGGGGAGAAGCGCCGCCTGACCGACCTCCTCGAGCCGCACGTCCATTCGCTCCCCGCCGGCGCGACGCGCGCCCAGGCGTACCTCCTGCTCACGAGCGGCGAGATCCGCGGCAACGACGACATCCAGCGGTACCTGGAGCTGGCGCTCGCCGAGAGCGGCGGCGACGCCCGTGCGCGGGCGTCCGTGCTCGCCGAGATGGCGGAGAACGTCGCCGCCGTCCGCGTCGAGCGCATCGCCGAGGCCGAGGCCTGGGCGCTCGAGGCGCTGCCCGCGACGCCGGGCGCCGAGCCCGAGCTCGAACGGCGCGCGTTGTACGCCCTCGCGTGGACGCGCACCCTCGGCGGCCGCGCGATCGACGACGTCTGGGAGCGCTTCCGCGCCGCGTCGCCCGACGCCGTTCTACATCGCCTCCTCGCCGGAGCGGATCGCGGGGCAGCGGCTGGTCTGGCGCGGCGAGATCGGGGCGGCGCGCGCGATCCTGAGCCGCCAGCTCGTCGAGGCCGACGAGCGCGGCGAGCCGTCGTCGTACGCGCTGCAGCGGCTGCACCTGTGCGAGCTCGAGCTGCGGGCGGGCGAGTGGGACGCCGCCGAGCGCCGGCTCGACGAGTGGGCCGAGAGCGCCGACCGCGAGCTGCTCCACTGGCCGATGTACGAGCGCTGCCGCGCGCTCCTCGCCGCCGGGCGCGGCCTGCCCGACGAGGCCCGGCGCTGGGGGACGGAGGCCGATGCGCGCGCGAGCTCCAGCGGTGTCCGCTGGGACCAGCTCGAGGCGCAGCGCGCGCTGGGGACGGCCGAGCTGCTCGGCCACGACACGGCCGCGGCCGCGACGCGGCTGCGGACGGTGTGGGAGCACACGGAGCGCGAGGGCGTGTGCGATCCGGGCGCGTTCCCGGTCGCTCCCGGAGCTCGTCGAGGCCCTCGCCGAGCAGGGCGAGCTGGACGAGGCGGGCGCCGTCGCCGCCCGCGTCGAGGAGCTCGCGGAGCAGCAGGATCATCCGTGGGCTCGCGCCACCGCGCGGCGGTGCGCGGCCCAGACGGCGCTCGCGCTCGTGTACGGCGACGCGGCCGTGACGTCGCTCGAGCGGGCCGCCGACGAGTACGCGCGCCTCGGCCTCGGGCTTCGACTCGGCCCGGTCGCTGCTCGCCCTCGGCCGCGCCCAACGGCGCCACCGGAAGTGGGGCGCAGCGCGCGAGACGCTCGAACGGGCGGCGGCGGCGTTCGACGAGCTCGGCTCGCCGGGCTGGGCCGAGGCGGCGCGCTCCGAGCTCGATCGCGTCGGCGCGCGCCGGCCGTCGCCGGCGGGGGAGCTGACGCCGACGCGAGCGCCGCGTGGCCGAGCTCGCGGCCCAGGGCCTCGCGAACAAGGAGATCGCGCAGGCGCTCGTCGTCACCGTCAGCACGGTCGAGTTCCACCTCTCGAACATCTACGCCAAGCTCGGCGTCCGGTCACGGGGGCAGCTCGCGGCACGGCTGGCTGCGCCGGCCGAGCCTTCGCCCTAGGCGCGTACGGCTGCCACGCCGCCCGGGGTACGGGCGCCCGCACTGGGGTCGCGGCCTCCAAAGACCCGAGGTCTTGACGATTTCGCCGGCGCCGACGTGGCCGTACCGTCGAGCGCATGAACCAGATCCCGAACTGGAGGCATCACATGAAGCGATCCATCGTCACCGGCCGCCTGGTCCCCGCGATCCTGGTCGTCCTCGCGGTCGCGCTGCCCGCGGCGGCACACGCCGGGCCGGAGGCGCCCTCCGTGCCCGGCAAGATCGCCGTCGGGGACGCGCACAAGGTGTTCCTCATCGGACACGCGGTCGGCGTCCAGATCCACGAGTGCATCCCGGCGACTCCGAGCGGCTACCGCTGGCGGTTCGTCGGCCCGCGCGCAGACCTGTACGACGACAGCGGCAACCTGCTCGCGACCCACTTCGGCGGGCCGAGCTGGCAGACCAGGGACGGCAGCAAGGTCACCGCGGCGCTCGACGGCGACGGCACGATCACCGTCGACCCGACCGCGATCCCGTGGCTGCGCCTCAAGGTCACGTCCGCGACCGCCGGCGCCGACGGCGACCGGCTGCTCGCGACGACGTACATCCAGCGCATCCAGACCACCGGCGGGCTGGCGCCCGCTCCCGAGACCTGCAACGCAGGGACCGTCGGCTCCGTGGCCGAGATCCCGTACACGGCCGACTACGCCTTCTGGAAGGCGACCGGCAACTGACACCCACACACGACACACGAAAGGAACGACACGACATGCATCTCTCCAACCCACACATCAGGCTCGTGGCCGCGGCGGCCGCGGTCGTCCTGGGAGCGTCCGCACCGGGCGCCGCGACGGCCGCGAACGATTCTGGCCGACGGCGACTCCGCCTCGCCCGCGATCGTCCTGGCCGAGCTCGGGCGCAGGCCGACCGGTTCATCCCGGGCGTGACCGACTCGGGCACCGGCGTCCTGCGCGAGCGGGAGCGCAGGGGCATCGAGCGGCCCGCCGCCCGGTCGCGTCCGATTCCGGCTTCGACCTCGTCGGCGACGCCGGCGCCGTCGCCGCCGGAGCCGCGCTCGCGGCGGCGGCCGTCGCCGCGTCACTCGCGCTCGGCGCCGGCGGCCGCAGGCGGCGGATCGCGACCTAGACCACACCACGAGCGGCCCGGCCGCGAAAGGAGCAAGCAGATGACACACACCACCCTCGAGACGCCGATGCCGACGCCGGACCTCCCGGCAGTGAAGCAGCGGCAGCAGCAGGCCTGGGCGAGCGGCGACTACCACGCCGTCGCGGCGAGGATCATGGTCGTCGCCGAGCGGCTCGTCGACGCGGCCGACCTCCACGCCGGCTGGCGCGTCCTGGACGTCGCGACCGGCAGCGGCAACGCGGCGATCGCCGCCGCGCGGCTGGGCGTCGAGTCCGTCGGGGTCGACTACGTGCCGTCCCTGCTCGAGCGGGCCCGCCTGCGGGCGGCCGCGGAGGGGCTCGACGGTCGAGCTCGTGGAGGGCGACGCCGAGGCGCTGCCGTTCGCGGACGCCTCGTTCGACGCCGTCACGTCGGTCTTCGGCTCGATGTTCGCGCCCGACCACGAGCGCGTGGCCGCGGAGCTGCTCCGCGTCACCCGCCCGGGCGGGACGATCGCGCTCGCGAGCTGGACGCCGGACGGGTTCCTCGGCGACTTCTTCCGGACGATGGCGGCGCACGTGCCGCCGCCGGCCGGGGTCCGGTCGCCGATGCTGTGGGGCACCGAGAGCCACCTGCGCGACCTGTTCGGCGACGGCATCGCGTCGCTCGACGCGGTCGAGCGGACGTTCACGTTCCGGTTCCAGGCGGCGATGGAGTTCGTCTCGTTCTTCCGGACGTGGTACGGCCCGACCCTCAAGGCGTTCGCGTCGCTCGACGACGAGGCCCGCGAGGCGCTCGAGCGGGACCTCGTGGCGCTGGCGGGCCGGCACGACCGGCTCGGCACGGACGCGATCGCGATCCCGGCGACCTATCTCGAGGCCGTCGCGATCCGGCGCTGACCGCTCGGAGGACTGGCCGGGCCGCCGGGAGGAGTCTCCCGGCGGCCCGCCACGTCTCAGGAGGCGGCTGCGAGGATGTAGTCGTCGGCGCTGTCGAAGCCGAACGTCCAGGCGACCGCCTCGCGCGCGGTGCGTGCTGCGGCGGGACGCGGAGGAAGTAGCGGCGGTAGCTGCCGTCCGCTTCGGCGGTGGCGTTGACGACCTCGACGAGCTGGACGCGTTCGCCGTCGAGCCGGATCGCGGTCGCCCAGAGCTTGCCGTAGTCGTCCTGGGCGCGGAGCTCGGCGTCCGCGGTCTCGAGGAAGCGCTCCCAGCCGAGTCGCTCGAGCGACGACCCGGCGAGCTCCTGGTTGCCGATCCCCGCGACCTGCTCGGCGGTGAGCTCGTCGCGCGCCGCGGCGATCCGCTCCGGCACCTCGATGCCCCGCCCAGTACCAGCTGCTCGCTGCCGTCGGGCCAGACGACGGCCGGTGCGTTCGGCGCGTGCAGGACGCCGGCCCGGAGCCGCAGCCGCGGGCCGCCCGATCAGGATCGTCCGGCGTCGCGCGTGCCCCGCCGCAGCAGCGCCGCGGCGAAGAGCCCGTCCGCGAAGCAGCGCGCGACCTCGGTCAGGAACGGCAGGGCGACGGCGGCGCGCGTCTGCTCCCAGTGCTCGTCGCGCCACTTCCAGTACTTCTCGGCCGCGAAGCCCCGCGTCCGCGGCGCGGGCGTCCTGCGCCGCCCGTCGTCGCGGCCGCGAGCGGCTCGCCGGCCGCCGACGAGGCGAGCTCGGGCGCCTCCATCGCGTTCAGGTAGACGGGCAGCCGCCGCGACGGGGCAGGCGCGCGGTGCTGTGCGCCGCCGCTCGTCTCGCCAGAGCCGCCGCTCGATCGCGGTGAGCGCGCTCGAAGGCGAGTCCGCGGTGATGATGCCGGCCCCGCCGACGTACGTCGGCGGCGACGAGCGGCCCCTCGTCGTCCACCGTCCAGCCCTCGACCATGCAGCTCCGCGCGTGCGGCGGATGTACGACTCGAGCGACCCCGCCCACTCGATCCGGCCGAGGCTCCTGCCCAGTCGGCCGTTCGCTCGCCGCAGCGTCCGCTCGACCGTGTCCTCGTCCACCGCGGGCGACGCGCGAACGCGTTCCGCACACCCGCGTTGACGATCTTCGCGACGCTCATCAGTCGCTCACCCGCCGCGACCGCCGCGCGGCGCGTACTCGCGCTGCCGCCGCACCTCGTACACCCCCGGCGAGACGCGCAGCGGTCGTGCTCCTCGTGGACGAGCGACACCGGCTCGTCGCCCGACCACGCTGCAGGTACCGCACGTCGGACCAGCGATGCCCGTGCAGCGACGCGCGCTCGTCGTCGACCACGTGCGCATGCCCGGTCGCCTCCCCCTCGGCGAGCACGAGCCGGCCGCGGCGGACCAGCTCGACGCGCTCCGGCAGCTCGGCGATCGGAACGAGCAGCAGGTCGCCCTGCCGGATCAGCCCGCGCGGGGCCGCAGAAACATCGACGTTCATACTCATCAGTCACTCCTCTCAGCGGTTTGCCTTACCAGCCGCGTCTTCTTGCCACCGTGCCGCTGAGGCCGGTTGGCGGCGGGTCGTGCCCGCTCTCACGCAGGATTATAGCCGAACAGCGGACGATGCCCACGAAAACCCCCCGTGAGCGGGGGGTTTCGAGTGGAGCCAGGCGGGCTCGAACCGCCGACCCTGGAGTCGATCCGAGGCGCTCTCCGTAGCTGAGCTATGGCCGCGGGAAGAGCTCGATTGTCAGCGGCTGATCTCGCCTGAGCAGGCGCGAATCGAGTGTCCGGTGCGATGATCGGCACGTGTCCGATCCAGCATCGTCGGCGGCGCGGTCGCTTCGGATCCCGGCGGGTGCCCGACCTCCGATCGCGTCGGCCTGCCGACACGACACCGCCGTCGTCGGCTTCACTCACGCCGGTCGGTCGACTGAGCTGGCGCCCCCGTCTCGTCGGCGACGACGGCACGTCCTCCTCAGCTTTCCCTGGTTCGACGACGTCGACGTCGCGCTGGGAGGCGCGAGCCGGTGGTCGTTCGCGCCCTGGCGCGTGCTCTTCGCCGATCGTCCGCCGACCGAGGTGGACGACGAGGGCTGGGACGACGTCGAGCAGGGCTGGTCGGGCTTCGTCATCCCCGACGGCGACGACTTCTACGTGGGTGAGAGACCTGGACCTCGACGCGATCACGGAGATCGAACCCCCGCTCCGGATCGCCTCGCGCAGCCGGCCACGTGTTCGTCAACGGCGTGCTCGTCATTGGAAATGCCTCGCCAGGAAGCGCCTACGCCACGGCCTGGCAGGAGGCGATCAGGTCGTGCCGCCGAGGACGACCCCGGCCGTGGAGAGCCGCGCGAGTCTCCGTCCACGACCCGAGACCGGGAACATGAACGGACGCGGTCTTCGAGTTCCGGTCCGCTGACGGCCTCGGTCAGACCGCGAACAGCGTGAGCTCGGGCTCGCGCTCGCCGCGCAGCGCCGCGAGATCGACCTCCACGCAGCGGATCCCGCGCGCGGCGGCGAGCGTCGCGGCCTGCGGCTTGATCGCCTGCGCCGCGAGCACGCCGCGGCAGTCGGCCTTCGCCGGGTCGAGCCGGATGCGCTCGAGGTAGCGGCCGAGCTGCTCGACCGCCTCGATCGTCCCGATCCGCTTGATCTCGACCGCGACCCAGCCGTCGCCGTCGTCGCGGCACATCAGGTCGACCGGGCCGACGTCCGTCGGCCACTCGCGCCGCACGAGCCGCAGCGCCTCGCCGAGCGCCTCGGGCTGCGCCGCGAGCTCGAGCTGGAGGTCGCGCTCGACGCCGTCCTTCTCGAGCGCGGCGGCCTCGCCCATCTCGTGCTCGACGTCGGAGAGCACCTCGACGAGGCGGATCTCGAGCCGGTCCTCGGTCTTCCCGGCCCGCTTGCGCACGACGATCACGTCGTCGCCGTCCTCGATCACGGTCGGCGGCGTCATCCAGTTCAGCGGCTTGTACCCACCCGCGTCCGCGTGGACGAGCACCGAGCCGTCGGCCTTGAGCATCAGCAGGCGCGTCGACTCGGGCAGGTACGCCGAGAGCCGGCCGGTGTAGGTGACCTCGCAGCGGGCGACGAGCAGGCGCACGGGCGACGACGGTATCCGCCCAATCGGACAGGTCTCTTTCAGCAAAGTTTGCGTGCGCAGGGTCGGTCCGTGATGATCCCGCCACGCCGCCCGACACCGACCCCGTGTCGAGCCGTGCTCCTCGCGTGAGCCAAGCGATCGCCCAGACCGTCGCTGCGCTGATGCCTCGGCTGCAGGAGGACCTCGCCGGGCTGGTCGCGATCCCTTCCGTCTCCGCGCCGGACTACCCGGAGGAGACGAGACCGGCGCTCCTCGAGGCGCACGAGGTGATCCTCGAGCTGCTGCAGGACGCGGGCGTCGAGGAGCTCGACTCGCACCGGCTGCCGAAGACCGCGCCGTTCATCACCGGCGAGATTCCCGCGCCGCCCGGTGCTCCGACCGTGCTCCTCTACGGCCACTACGACGTCGTCCCTGCCGGAGACGAGTCGAAGTGGGACTCGCCGCCGTTCGAGCCGACCGAGCGCGACGGCGCGATGTTCGGCCGCGGCTCCGCCGACTCGAAGTCGAACGTGATCGCGCACATCGGCGCGCTCCGCGCGTGGGAGGGCCGGCCCCCGGTCGGGATCAAGCTCGTGATCGAGGGCCAGGAGGAGGTCGGGAGCGCGCTCAACACGTACCCCCAGACGCATCCCGAGCTGTTCCGCTCGGACGCGATGCTGATCGCCGACATGGGCAGCGTCCGCCCGGGCGTGCCGACGCTCACGGTCGCGCTGCGCGGCACGGCGATGCCGACGATCGAGGTCGAGACGCTCGCCGGCCCGAAGCACTCGGGCCAGTACGGCGGCGCGGCCCCGGATGCGCTGATCGCGCTCCTCCACGCGCTGGCCTCGCTGCACGACGAGCACGGCGACGTCGCGGTCGAGGGCCTGCGGCGCGAGGAGTGGACGGGCGCGTCGTACAGCGAGGACGAGTTCCGCGACCTGGCCGAGGTCCTCCCCGGGCTCCCGCTCGATCGGCAGCGGCGGCCTCGGCTCGCCGCGTCTGGTCGGGCCCCGCGATCACGGTCACGGGGATCGACGTGCCGTCCGTCGACAACGCGCTCAACGCCGTCTCGCCGCGCACGCGCGCGAGCCTCAACCTGCGCATCCATCCGGAGCAGGACGCCGCCGAGGCCCAGGCGGCGCTCATCCGGCACCTCGAGTCCGTGCGCCCGTTCGGGATCGAGCTCCGCGTCCACGCCGGCGCGATCGGCAACGGGTTCTCCGCCGACACGTCGGGACCGGCCTACGAGGCGGCGCGCGCGGCGATGGAGGCGGCCTGGGGCGCGGCGCCCTCCCTCGCGGCGACGGGCGGCTCGATCCCGCTGGTGAACGCACTGCACGGTGCGGTGCCCGAGGCCGAGATCTTGCTGCTCGGGACGACCGACGGGTACGCCAACATCCACGCCCCCAACGAGCGCGTCCTGCTGGACGAGTTCGAGCGGGCGGTCGTCGTCGAGGCCGAGTTCTTCGGCCGCTACGCGGCGTCCTACGAGACCCGTGAGGAGAGATCGTGACGAGCGCTCCGGAAGCGATGCCGGCCAAGCCGCCGATGATGCAGCGCATCCTCGGTGCCATCGAACGCGGCGGGAACAAGATGCCGAACCCCGCCATCCTGTTCGTCTGGCTGTGCGTGCTCGTGATCGTCCTCTCCGCCCTGCTCGCCTGGGCGGACATCAAGGTCACCTATCAGGTCGTCGAGCCCCCGCCGATCCCCGTCGAGGAGGTCGTGCAGGGCGGGTCCACACAGCCTTCCGGCGGTCTGCCGAACGCGTCCGTCCAGGAGGGTGACTACACCGTCCGGGAGGAGACGGCAGCCATTCAGAGCCTGCTGTCCGCGGACGGGGTTCGCTTCCTCTTCACGTCGTTCGTCGCCAACTTCCGCAACTTCGCCGCGGTCGCAATCATCCTCGTCGTGATGATCGGCGTCGGCCTCGCGGAGGCCGCAGGGCTGATCGGGGCGCTGATCCGCAAGCTCGTCAACGTCTCGTCGGAGGCGATGCTGACGCCGATCATCGTCTTCATCGGCGTCCTCTCGAGCATCGCGTCGGATGCCGGGTACCTCGTTCTGATACCCCTGGGCGCCGCCGCGTTCAAGAGCGTGGGGCGCAATCCACTCGCCGGGATGGCGGCTGCGTTCGCGGGAGTCGCCGCCGGGTTCGGCGTCAACTTCCTGATCACTCCGCTCGACGGCGTGCTGACCGAAATCACGAACGACGCGAGCGGACTCGTCGACCCCGATAGCTCGATCGACCTCGCGGCGAACCTGTACTTCGGCATCGCCTCGACCGTCCTTGTCACGATCGTCATGACGCTCGTCTCCGCGCGCATCGTCGAGCCTGGCCTCGGCAGGCACGACGCGTCGCTCGAGAGCGACGACGAGTCGCTCGACGCCGACAAGGGCCCCGAGGTATCGCCGGAGGCCGAGGCGAGGGGGCTTCGCTACGCCCTCTTCGCGACCCTGGCCGTGCTCGTCGGGATCACGCTCCTCACGGTGCTCCCCGACGCACCGCTGCGGGACCCCGCCACCGGGGACATCATCGGAGACTCGCCGTTCATGGACAGCCTGATCGTGATCATCACGATCATCTTCTTCGCGGCAGGGCTGGCCTACGGTCGTGGAGCCGGGACGATCCGTACGACCGACGACGTGCTCGCGTCGATCACGAAGTCGTGGGCCGGCCTCGCGGCCCTGCTGTTCCTGTTCCTGCTGATCGCGCAGTTCATCGCGTACTTCAACTACTCGAACATGGCGCAGGTCGCGGCCGTGAAGCTCGGCGACTGGCTCGAGGAGGCGAACATCGGGGTCGTGTGGCTGCTGCTCGGCTTCATGCTCGTGACGTTCCTCGTCGACCTCATCATGCCCGCGGCCATCGCGAAGTGGGCGATCCTCGCTCCGATCTTCATCCCGCTCTTCCTGCGGCTCGACGTCACGCCGCAGACGGTGCTCGCCGCCTACCGCGTGGGCGACTCACCGTTCAACGTGATCACGCCGCTGATGGCCTACTTCCCGCTGATCGTCATCTTCACGCAGCGCTACAGGAAGGACGCCGGCATCGGCACAGTCGTCGCCATGATGCTCCCGTACGTCGTCGTCCTGTCGCTCGTCTGGACGCTGTTCTTCGTCGCCTGGTACCTGATCGGGATCCCGCTCGGTCCCGGCGCGCCGGTCCACACCGACTGACGCGGTCGACGCGTCGGCCGACCCATGAGCGACGAGACGATCACCTTCCTCGTGCTCGGGGCGGTCGTGGCGGTCTTCGTCTGGGACCGCCTGCCGGTCGCGGTCGTCGCCGTCGGGGTCGCGCTCTCGCTGTGGGCGACCGGCGTCCTCTCGCTCGAGCAGGCGCTCGCGGGGTTCGGCGACCCGACCGTGATCTTCATCGCGGCGCTCTTCGTCGTCAGCGAGGCGCTCGACTCGACCGGGGTGACGACCTGGGCCGGGCAGCAGCTGATCGCGCGCGCCGGGGACAGCCGGACGCGCGTGCTCGTGCTGATGATGCTGCTCTGCGCGGGGCTCGACCGCGCTGATCACGGTCAACGGCTCGGTGGCCGCGCTCGTCCCGGTCGTGGTGCTGATGGCGCTACGGCTGCGGCGCGAGCCGTCCCAGCTGCTGATGCCGCTCGCGTTCTCCGCCCACGCCGGCTCGCTGCTCGTGCTGACCGGCGTCGCCGGTCAACGTGATCGTCTCCGAGGCCGCCGACGACGCAGGCGTCGGCCGGATCGGCTACTTCGACTTCGCGCTCGTCGGGATCCCGCTGCTCGCGGGCACGATCGCGATCGTCGTCCTCCTCGGCGACCGGCTGCTGCCCGCAACGGACGCCGCGCTCGGTGCCGACGGACTTCAGCGCCCACGCGCGGACGCTCGTCCACCAGTACGGGCTCGACGCCCCGGACGCGCTGCTCACGCGGGCCCACGGGGCGGCGGAGGTCGTGATCCCGCCGCGCTCCGGGCTGGTCGGCCAGGCCGCCTACGCGGGGATGGTGACGGAGAGCGGGGACCTCGTCGTGCTCGCCGTCCAGCGCAGGGGCGACGCAGCTCGCGGGCGAGACCACGCTCGCAGTCGGGGACACGCTGCTGCTGCAGGGCAGCTGGGGCGCGCTCGACGAGCACCTCGACGACTCGGACGTGCTCGTCGTCGACCGGCCGGAGCTCGTGCGGCGCCAGGCGGTTCCACTCGGCGCCGGCGCGAGGCGCACGCTCCTCGTGCTCGCGGCGATGGTCGTCCTGCTCGCGACCGGTGCGCTTCCACCGGCGGTCGCCGGCCTGCTCGCGGCGGGCGCGCTGGTCGTCACCGGCGTGCTCTCGATCGAGCAGGCCTACCGCGGGATCGGCTGGACGACGGTGATCCTCGTCGCGGGGATGATCCCGCTCGCGACCGCGATGACCGCGACCGGGGCGGCGAACGCGCTCGCCGACGGGCTCGTCGACGTGGTCGGCGACGCCGGGCCGCGGGCGCTGCTGCTCGGGCTCGTCCTGCTCGTCTTCGTGCTCGGCCAGCTGATCTCGAACATGGCGACGGCGCTGATCGTGATCCCGATCGCGGTCTCCGCCGCAGCCGAGCTCGACGTGTCGGCGAAGCCGCTGCTCGTCGGCGTCGCGGTCGCGGCGGCGGCCGCGTTCCTGACGCCGGTGGCCACACCTGCGAATCTGATGGTGATGGGACCCGGCGGCTACCGCTTCGGCGACTACTGGAAGCTCGGCCTGCCGCTGCTCGCGCTGTTCGGGATCGTCGCCGTCCTCCTCGTCCCCGTGTTCTGGTCGTTCTGATGGCGCGCGTGCCGGCGTTGTTCGTCGTTGCGGTTGCGCTGACGCTCGCCGTCCCCGCGGTCGCGCACGCCGACCTCGCCGACGAGCGCGCGCTGGCCGAGCGGTTCGCGCCGGTCGTCCGGCTCGTCGAGCAGGAAGAGGAGTGCGGGCCCGGGCGAGCCCTGGGAGCCGACCGACGTCGACGTGCTGTTCGACGAGCCGACCGTGGCACTGCGCGGGCCGTGGAACCCGATCGACCTGGTGAAGATCGGCCCCTCCGCCGAGGACCTCGTCGACCGCTTCGACTACCACCTCGACTTCCCGGGCAACCCGCTCCACCCGGGCTGCGACTACGAGCGCTGGGCGCGGCGCCTCACCGAGGACCACGCGCCGACCGTCTACGCCCACGTCGCGACCGATCCCGGGAGCCCGGGCGAGGTCGCGCTCCAGTACTGGCTCTTCTATCCCTTCAACGAGTTCAACAACCTGCACGAGGGCGACTGGGAGATGATCCAGCTCGTCTTCGAGGCCGACGACGCGCGCGCGGCGCTCGAGCGACGAGCCGGTCTCCGTCGGCTACAGCTCGCACGAGGGCGCCGAGGAAGCCGAGTGGGGCGAGGAGAAGCTCGAGGTCGTCGACGGGACGCACCCGGTCGTCTACCCCGCCGCCGGCTCGCACGCGAACAAGTTCACGGAGGCGCTCTACATCGGCAGCTCGGCCGAGGCCGGGGTCGGCTGCGACGACACCCGCGGCCCGCACGTCGAGCTCCGTCCCGACGTCGAGACGATCCCGAGCGACGCCGACGCCGCCCGCCGCGCCTACCCGTGGATCGCGTTCGAGGGCCGGTGGGGCGAGCTCCAGCCGGCGTTCTTCAACGGCCCGACGGGGCCGAACCTGAAGACGCAGTGGACGGCGCCGATCGAATGGGCCGACGGCTGGCGCCCCCGCAGCTACGCCGTCCCGACCGGAGGCATCCTCGGCACCGGCGCGACGGACTTCTTCTGCGACGCCGTCGCGACCGGCTCGAAGGCGCTCGTCCAGCTGCTCAACAACCCGGTGCCGACGGTGCTCCTGCTCGGCGCGCTCCTGGCCGTCGCCGTCTTCGCGGGAACGCGGACGACGTGGCGCCCCTCCACCCCGCTCCGCCTCGCGCGCCGCCGCAGCTGGGGCCAGATCCTCACCGCCGCCTGGCGCATGTACCGTCGCGCGGGCGACCGTGTTCATGGCGATCGGCGTGCTGTTCATCCCGCTCGGCTTCGTCGTCGCCCTCGTCGAGGCGCTCCTGCTCGGCGGGTTCGGACTGCTCGGGATCGAGACGACCGGCGAGACGGCCGGCTGGCTGGCGCTGCTCGTCCTGGCGATCGGCACCACGCTCACGCTGCTCGGCGTCGGGCTCGTCCAGGCCGCGACCGCGTGCGCGGTCGTCGAGATCGACGAGGGCCGGCCCGTCGTCCCCGCTCGACGCGTACCGCCTCGCGCTCGCGCGGATCCGCCCGCTGCTCGGCGGCCTCGCGATCGCCGTCGTCGTCTGCGTCGTGCTCGCGGCGACGGCGGTCCTCATCCCGGTCGCGATCTGGCTCGCCGTCCGCTGGTCGCTGCTCGCGCAGACCGTCGAGCTGGAACGCCACTCGGGCCGCGCCGGGCTGCGCACGGAGCGCCGAGCTCGTGCGGGGACGCTGGCTGCGCGTCGCCTCGCTCGTCGGTCTGAGCGCGGCCCTGGCGCTCGCGGTCGGCCCGTTCCTCGGCGCGGTGCTGATCTTCGTCACGGACGCGCCGCTCGCGCTGCTGAACATCGTCGCCGGCATCGTCTACGCGCTCGCGATGCCGTTCGTCGCGCTCGTCACGTCCTACGTCTACGTCGACGCCCGCGCCCGCGGCGAGCTCGAGCGCCGTGAGGCGTACGGGGAGCTCCCGGCGGAGATCCGGCTGTCGAGCGCGCGCATCAGATGAGCACCGGCGCCTTCGAGCTCGAGATCGTGTCGCAGGGCTGGCTCGACGTCCCGAACGCCGAGCGCGACGATCTGTGCTCGCACGGCGACATCCGGCTCGTGATCGGCGGCCGCGTCATCGCGGCGGGCGACGGCTCGGGCGACTACACGATCAGCACGAGCGCGCTCGCCCTGCTGCGCACGCTCGAGTCCGACCATTCGGCGAGGGCCTCCCGTCGTCCCGACCGTCGCTCGTGATGCATTGCGGCATGCTCCTCATGATCGAGCTGCCCGGAAGGGATCGACTGGTCGGTCTCGCACCGGGACGGAGCGCGTGCTCCTCGCCGACGTCGTCAAGAACGAGACGGAGCGGTTCCCGGGCTTGACAGCAGTGCTCGCGGAGGACGAGTACCGCCGCGAGGTCGTCGCCTTCGCCGAGGCGGCGAAGGAGCCGTTCGCGACGGTCGAGAAGTCGCTCGACGAGTCCACGCGGCCGGAGTTCGAGGCGTTCTGGCAGGAGTACGACGAGCGCCTCGCGCGGGCGACCGCCGGCTAGTGGACCCGCGACGTATCAGCACCGCAGGCAAGGGATAGCGTTTCGTCGTGCGCGCGATCGTGGTCGACGAGGCTGGAGCGCCGCGCCTCGAGGAGGTGCCGGAGCCCGACGGCGAGGGTGAGCTCGTCCGGATCCTCGCCTGTGGCCTGTGCGGCTCGGACGTCGAGAAGCTGACGCCTGCGCACGCCGGCGCGGTGCTCGGGCACGAGGTCGCCGCGCGCGCCGCGGACGGGTCGCGCGTCGTCCTCCTCCACCACCGCCCGTGCGGCCGGTGCGAGCGCTGCCGCGCCGGGCACGAGTCGACGTGCGAGTCCTTCGCGGCGCCGACGATCCGCCCGGGCGGCTTCGCCGAGCGCGCGCGGGCGGTCGAGGCGGTGCCGGTCGCGAACGCCGTCCCCGACGCCGTGGCGACCTACGCCGAGCCGCTCGCGTGCGTCCTGCGCGGGGCGCGGCGGGTTCCGTCCGGACGCGTCCTCGTCGTCGGCCAGGGCTTCGTCGGGAGGCTCTTCGCGGCGGTGCTGCGGCGGCGCGGCGATGAGGTGTTCGCCGTCGACGCGCGTCCGGAGCGCTCCGGGCCCGAGCCGGACGGGCCCGTCGACGCGGCCGTCCTCTGCGCGCCCGGCGGCGCGGACGCGGCGGTGCGCGCGGTCGTCCCCGGCGGCGACCGTGCTCGTCTTCGCCGACGCGGGCACGCTGCCGCTCGACGACGTCTACCGGCGCGAGCTCCACCTCGTCGGCTCGCGCTCCGCCACCCCGGAGACGCTCGCCGAGGCGGTCGCCCTCCTCCCCGAGCTCGACCTGCCCGCGCCGACGGTGCTCCCCCTCGAGCGCTTCGCGGAAGGGCTGGAGCTGTACCGGAGCGGCGAGGCGCTGAAGGTCGTGTTCGCACCGTGAAGGCGATCCGCTTCCACGGCCCCGGCGACCTCCGGCTCGAGGACGTGCCCCGACCCGAGCCCGGCGAGGGCGACGTGCTCGTCCAGGTCGAGGTCGCGCTCACCGACGGCACCGACCTGAAGGCGTACCGCCGCGGGCACCCGCGCCTGCTCGCGTCGCTCCCCAGCCCGTTCGGGCACGAGTTCTGCGGCGTCGACGTCGCGACCGGACGACGCGTCGTCGCGGCCAACTCGGACGCCGACGAGGGCCGGCGCGAGGTCGAGCTGCTGAACGGCGCCTACGCGGAGTTCCTGCTCGTGCCCGAGCCGATCGCGCGCGTGAACCTCCACCGGGTACCGGACGGCCTCGCGCCGGATGTGGCGGCGATGGTCGAGCCGCTCGCGTGCTGCCTCCGAGGCGTCGAGCTCGCCGGGGTCGAGGCCGGGCAGACGGTCGCGATTCTCGGCGCAGGCCCGATCGGACTGATGCTCGCGGCATGCGTCGCCGACGCCGGCGGCTGGCCCGTGGTCGTGGGCGGGCGCCCCGCGCGGCGGCGAGCTCGTACCGCTGTTCGGCGCCGAGACGGGCGACGGCGAGGGCGCGGACGTCGTCATCGAGGCGGCCGGCACCGAGCAGGCGTGGCGCGACGCGATCCGGCTCGTGCGCGCGGGCGGGACGGTGCTCCTCTTCGGCGGCCTGCCCTCCGGCACCGAGGTCGCAGTCGATGCGACGCGCGTCCACTACGACGAGCTGACCCTGCGCGGCGCCTTCCACCACGCGCCGCGCGACGTCCGCGCCGCGCTCGCCTTCCTCGCCTCGGGCGCGTACCCGTGGGAGCGGCTCGTGAGCCACCGGATCGGGCTCGACCAGCTGCCCGCGCTCTTCGCCGATCCGCCGGACGACCTGCTGAAGGCGGCGGTGCTCCCGTGACGCCGATCCGCATCGGCACGTGCTCGTTCGCCGACGAGGCGCTGACCAAGGTCTTCTACCCGCCGGGGATGCGAACCGGGTCGGAGCGCCTCGCCCACTACGCCACGGTCTTCGACACCGTCGAGATCGACTCGACCTTCTACCGCCTGCAGCCGCCGGAGACGGTCGCGAAGTGGGCCGACGCGGTGCCCGAGGGATTCGTCTTCCACGTGAAGGCCTTCGCGCCGATGACGCGCCACGGCGTGAAGCACGACGTCCTGCCCGAGCCGCTCGCCACCACGCTCGCCCCGGACGAGCGCGGCCGCGTCGAACGCATGCCGCGGGACGCGCGCGCGATCGTCTTCCAGCTGTTCCGCGAGATGGTCGAGCCGCTGCGCGAGGCCGGCAAGCTCGGGTCGATCCTGCTCCAGATGGCCCCGTACGTCGTGGTCAAGCCGCGGTCGCTCGAGTACCTCGAGTGGGCGCGCGGGCAGCTCGACGGCTATGACGTCCAGATCGAGTTCCGCCACCGGAGCTGGTTCGAGGACGAGCAACGCGCCGAGACGCTCTCGTTCCTCGAGGCGCAGGGGCTCGGGAACGTGATCGTCGACGCGCCGCGGTCGGAGGCGAAGAACCTCATTCCCACCGTCGTCGCGCTCACGACACCGACGGCGTACGTCCGCTTCCACGGCCGCAATGCCAAGACGTGGAACGTGCGCGGCGGCTCGGCCGCGGACCGGTTCGACTACCTCTACCCCGAGGAGGAGCTCGCCGAGTGGGTCGAGCCGCTGCGCCGCTCTCGGACGAGGCCGAGCAGGCGTACGCGCTCATGAACACGAACGCGTACGGGCCCGACCCCAACGAGCCGGGCCGCCTGCTCGCGCAGGGACCGGAGAATGCCATGGCGCTGGCGCGGATCCTCAGTGCTGCGCGAATCCCCTCGACGCCGTAGGAGTTAGTGGCTCTGAGCCACTAACTCCTCTCGCGCTCGACGCGGGAGCCGCCGACGATGGCGTCGCGGCCGTCCTCGAAGCGGACCCAGGCCTTGCCACCGCCGTCGTAATCCGGCGACCAGACGACGATCACCGCCGGCTCGCCGCCGAACCCGGCACCGCTCCACCCCCTCCGGGTCGAGGCCGGCCCAGACGCGGACGAACGGGTTCGACTCCCACTCGGCGCCGATCGTGGTCTCGTCCGTATGGCCCGGGAGAACGCGGAGCTCGGGCGGGAGCGGCATCAGCACCTCCATCACCGAGCGCCGGATGGTCGCGAGGTCGCCGCCGCCGACCGAGCCGCGGAACAGCGTGTCGCCGGTGAAGACGATCGTCTCGTTGACGACGAACGCGACGCCGTCGTCCGAGTGGCCGGGGACCGGGAGCGCGTCGAAAACGAGGCCGCCGGTCTCGACGCGGCCGCGCTCGATCGGGATCTCGAAACGGCTCGACGAGCTCGTCGTTGCCGGCGACGTGGTCGGCGTGTCCGTGCGTGAGCAGCAGGTGGGTCGGCGTGAGCGACTCCTCCTCCACGACGCGCAGCAGCGGCTCGAGCGGCGCCCCGCTGTCGACGAAGACGCACACGCCGCCGGGCTCGTCCGCGACGAGGTACGCGTTCGACAGCCAGCCCGGATCCATGCTCCGCTCGACGATCACGGTCGCCAGTACGCTACTTGCGAACCCGAGACGAGGAGGACGGATGGCCGGTTTGATGTCGCGCGCCTCCACCGTGGTCAAGGCACGCATCTCGAAGCTGCTCGACCGCGCGGAGGATCCGAGCGTCACGCTCGACTACTCGTACGAGAAGCAGCGCGAGCTGCTGCAGGACGTGAAGCGCGGCATCGCCGACGTGGTCACGGCGAAGAAGCGGCTCCAGCTCCAGGCGACCCAGCTCGAGCAGTCGGTCGTGAAGCTGGACGGCCAGGCGCGGGAGGCCGTCGGTGCCGGACGGGAGGATCTCGCGCGGCAGGCGCTCGAGCGCAAGTCGGGCGTCCAGGCGCAGCTGCGCGGCCTCGACGGGCAGATCGCCGGGCTCGAGGAGCAGCAGGAGCGCCTCATCCAGTCGGAGAAGCAGCTCCAGGCGAAGATCGAGGCCTTCCGCTCGGAGAAGGAGGTCATCAAGGCGCAGTACTCGGCCGCGGAGGCGCAGGTGCGGATCGGCGAGGCGGCCACCGGCATCGGCGAGCAGATGGCCGACACCGGGCTCGCGATCGACCGCGCGCGCGACAAGACCGAGCAGATGCAGGCGCGCGCGTCGGCGATCGAGGAGCTGACGGCCGCCGGGACGCTCGAGGACTTCACGAGCGACAAGACGCAGCTCGACCGCGAGCTCGAGGCGCTGACGTCCTCGACCCAGGTCGACTCGGAGCTCGAGCGGATCAAGGCCGAGCTCGGCGCAGGCGAGAAGCCCAAGGAGCTGGAACAGTGACCCCGCCCCAGAAAATCCTTCGGATTTCCCGGGGGCCCCAATGATCGTCCGGCTCATGAACGAGGGCCAGTACCGGGTCGGCGACGAGGTGCTGAAGCAGCTCGACCGGCTCGACGACGAGGCGATCGCCGCGCTCGACCGGGGCGACGAGGAGGCGCTCGACGCCAGACTCGCGGCGATGTGGGAGCTCGTCCAGGCGCAGGGCGAGCGGCTCGCCGACGCCGACCTGCACCCGTCGGACGCGATCGTCCCGCCGGCCGACCTCACGCTCGAGGAGACGCGCGCGCTGTTCGCCGACGACGGCTCGGGGCTGATCCCGGAGCTGCCCGCGGCCTAGCGCGGCGCGGCGCGGCGCTGCTCGGCGAGCGCGGCCTCGAGGGCGCGGGTGAGCTCCGCGATCGAAGCCTCGATCTCCTCGAGCGATCCGGCGAGGTGGCGCTTGACGAGGAACCGCGCCTCCAGCGTGGCCGCGTCACCGCGGTCGAGCGCCTCGCGCCCGGCGGCGGTCGTCCGCAGCAGGTGCGAGCGGCCGTCGGCCGGGTTCGGCACGCGCTCGACGTTCCCGTTGTCGACGAGCTCCTGCACGCGGTCGGAGCACGTCGTGGGCGCGAGCCCCATCGCCGCCGCGAGCTCCGTCGGGGTGATCGGCTCGCGGATCCGGATCATCGACAGGATCGCGAACCACGGCGTCCAGACGCCGCCGGCCACGAGCGCGTTCGTGATGAGCTGGTCGATCCGCTGGGCGGCCGTCCAGGTTCCGAGGAAGACGTTCATGCGCCAGTCGGGCACGCGCTGAGTCTACGGAGCTGCTCCGGTTCCGTGGTATCTCCTTCGGATCCGTGGTAGTTTCCGGCGCGTGACGCGCTTCTCGCTCCCGCTCGTCGCCGCACTTGCGGCGGTCGCGGCGGCGTGCAGCGGCGACACCGCCGCCGCCCCGGAGCGCACGGCGCCGCCGGTCCGGATCGCAGAGCCAGGGGCGCTGGCTCTCGACAGCCGCGGCGGCCTGCTCGTCGCCGACCGGAAGCTGAACCGGGTCGTGCGTATCGACCTCCGCACCGGCCGGCGGCGACTCGTTGCGACGCGGCTCCGCGACATCGTCGCGCTCGCGTTCGACGACATGGGGCGGCTCTACGTCGGGGCCGGCGACCGGATCCTGCGCCTCGACGGCGCGCGCCGGACCGTGATCGCCGGCACCGGCCGGCGCGGCCGCACCGGCGACGGCGGCCCTGCGACCGCGGCCACGATCGGCGGCCTCGGCGGGTTCGAGGTCGACCACGACGAGACGGTCACGATCGCCGAGTACGACAACGGAATCCGGTTCGTCGACGAGGCCGGGAGGATCTCGACGCTCGCGGGCACGGGAGAGGAGGGCTACGCCGGCGACGGCGGCCCGGCCCGCGCCGCGCTGCTCCGCCACCCGCACGACCTCGCGCTCCGGATCGACCGGGAGGTCATCGTCGCCGACTCGCACAACCGCGTCCTGCGCCGGATCGCTCCGGACGGCCGGATCAGCACCTTCGCCGACGGCTTCTCCTCTCCCATCGCCGTGAAGGGCGGCCCGGGCAACACGCTCTACGTCGCCGACGGCGGCGCCGGAGCGATCGTCCGGCTCTCGCCCGACGGCCGCACGCGCACGGTCGTCGGCCGCGCCAACGGGCCGATCAACCTCGCGGTCGACCAGACCGGCGTGTACGTGTCGGAGATCGCCGGGGCGCGGCGCGTGCTGCGGATCGCCGGCGGACGCACCCGCGTCCTCGTGCGGTGACGCTCAGCCCTGCTCGGCGGCGCGCTTGGCCGCGCGAAGGAGCAGCCGCCGTGTCAGCCCGCTGAACGGCCGGACGACGAGCCAGTAGCGGCGGAACGCACGGCGTGCGGCCTCGTCCGTGAGCGCGATCCTCGTCTCGGTGACCAGCCGGCCCGGCTCCGCACGGAGCGACATCGCCATGCGCGCCCACCCGGGCTCCGCAAACGCGACCGGGTCGACGCCGCGGCGCAGCCGCTCCGTCAGCCGCCACGGCCGACCGACCCCGACCAGCACGAGCTCGCGGTCCGGCTCCTCCGCCGCGAGGACGAAGCCACCGCGCTGCATCAGCCCGACGAACGTCCGGTCGCCCACGTTCGTCGCCAGCCCGCGCGCGACCAGGAGCGCCCACGCGGCGGGGATGTCGCGCAATCGCACCTCGCACGCGGCGGCGAGCGCTCGCTCGGGCGGCGCGTCCACGTCGATCGCGTGCCGCTCCGAGAAGTGCCACGCCGGCATGACCCGGTCGAGCGCGCTCACGCCGCCGCTCCAGCCGGACGCGTCGATTGCGCCAGGGCCGCCAGGCAGAGGAGCAGCCCGACCACGATCAGAAGCGCCGCGCGCAGGGACGTCGCCTCGGCGACGAAGCCGATGAGCGGCGGCCCGACGAGGAAGCCGGCGTAGCCGACGGTCGTGATCCCGGCGATCCCGATCCCGGCCGGAATCCCCGGGACCGAGCCGGCGGCCCGGAACGCGATCGGGACGACCGTCGCGAGCCCCACGCCCATGAGCGCGAATCCGACGAGGGTCGCGGGCACCGACGCGAGCACGATCGCGGCGCCGAGGCCGAGTGCCCCGATCACGCCGCCGGCGCGCGTCACCGTCACCGGCCCGAGGCGCACGGTCGCGGCGTCGCCGGCCAGCCGCGTCACCGCCATCGCGACCGAGAAGCACGCGAACGCGAGCGCCGCGACCCCCGCGCCCGACCCGACCGACTCGTTGAGGTAGACCGCACCCCAGTCCGCCGCCGCGCCCTCGGCGAACAGGCCGCAGAACCCGAGGACCGCCAGCGCGAGCAGCCGCCGCGGCGGCCTGACGAAGCTCGGCGGCACCTCCGGCCGGTCGACTTCCGCGGGCAGGAGCAGGCGCTCGAGGAACGCCCCCGGCACGCCGACGACGACCGCGACCGCGAGGAAGTGCCAGAACGGCTCGACCCCGGCCGCGGCGGCGAGCGCGCCGGCCGCAGCCCCGAGCAGCCCGCCGAAGCTCCAGCCCGCGTGGAAGGACGAGAGGATCGGCCGCCCGTACGTGCCCTCCACCGCGAGCGAGTGGGCGTTCATCGCCACGTCGAGCATCGCCGCAGCCGCCCCGAACAGGAACAGCGTCACCGCGAGCGCGGGCAGGTTCGGCGCGAGGGCGAGGAACGGGAGGGTCAGCGCGAAGACCGGGACACCCCACGCCGTCCCCGGCCGGCTCCCGATGCGCGCGACCGTGATCCCGGCCACCGGGAGCGCGAGCAGCGTCCCCAGTGCGGCAGCGAAGAGCGCCAGCCCGAGCTGCGCCTCGCCGAGCCCGAGGTCGCCCTTGACCGCCGGGATCCGCGAGACCCACGTCCCGAAGATCGCGCCGTGGGCGACGAACGCGAAGGTGACGGCGAGGCGGAGCGCGCCGCTAGACGCGGGGCATCGAAGAGGGCGAACCAGCGCGAGATGGGTCCTCCTCGAGCGGCAGCTCGGGACCCGAGCTTCGCCTTCAGCTCGAGCTCCCGGGCGTTGTCGCGCCCCTGCCCCTCTCCGGTCGGGACGAACGGCCACCAGGTTCCTCGCTTGTACCCGTAGACGAGGTAGACCGGCCGCTCCTCGCCCTCGAAGCGAAACAGTGCGGCGAGCAGCTGCGAGCCGAACCCGCGCTCCGCGAGCTCCTGCGCCGCCGCGTGGACGGCGGTGACGAGGTCCTCGAGCTCTCGATCCTCGACGACGAGCCACTCGTAGCCGAACTCGTCGCGCTCGCGCCGCACCTTCGAGCCCGATCCGACAGCGAGGGCCTCGACGAGCTCCGTCATCTCGTTCTCGACCCTCGTGAAGTCGCCGGCCGAGAGCGGCTTGAAGCAGACGCCCGCGCGCGGGGCCGGCGTCAGTCCGAGCTCGACCTCGAGCGTCACCGCCGCGGTCGCGAGTGCGAAGAGGTCATCGCGACGAGCCTCCGGGAGCCGCTTGCGGCCGAAGAGGACGTCGAGGAAGCCCACGGGCCGCTTAGACGGGCCGGCCCATCTCGCGCGCGATCTCCGCGAGCCGGGCGAGCCGCTTCTCCATCGGCGGGTGCGTGGCGAAGAGCTCCTTTACGCTCGGGACGATGAAGAACGCGTTGAGCGCCTCGGCCTGCCGCAGGTCGCGCTGCGGGATCTGCGCGATCCCGCTCGAGATCTTCTGGAGCGCCGACATCAGGTTCTCGGGCGCGCCGGTGATGAGCGCGGCGCCGCGGTCGGCGGCGTACTCGCGGTAGCGCGAGATCGTCCGGATCAGGATGAAGCTGAGGACGTAGGTCAGGATCGAGACGAGCAGGACGATCAGCCACACCGGCGCGCCGCCGCTGTTGTCGCGCCGCCCGCCGCCCATCATCCCGCCGAACATCCCGACGCGCGTGAGCAGCCCGGCGAGCATCGCGAAGAAGCTCGCGAGCGTCATCACGAGCACGTCGCGGTTGCCGATGTGCGAGAGCTCGTGCGCGATGCACGCCCTCGACCTCGTGCGGCTCGAGCCGGCGCCAGAGACCCTCGGTGACGGCGACTGCCGAGTGCTTCGGGCTGCGGCCGGTCGCGAACGCGTTCGGCATGTCCGTCGGGATCACCGCCACGCGCGGCTTCGGCAGGTCGGCCAGCGCGCAGAGCCGCTCGACCATCGCGTGCAGCTCCGGCGCCTGCTCGGGCGAGACCACCTTCGCGCCGGACGTGGCCAGCGCGATCTTGTCCGAGGTGTAGTACTGGAAGAGCGCGAGCGCCGCCGATGATCACGACCATCACCAGGATCGACGCGTTCAGGACCTGGAAGAGGATCACGGCGAAGACGACGTAGAGCAGGCCGAGGAGCCCGGTCGTGAGGAGCATCCGCAGCGTGAGCCCGAGGTCCCGTCCGTATGAGCGCCGCTTCATCGCCTGAATGGTACGGGTGCGAGGTCGTCCCACCGCGCGAGAGCCAGCCAGCCGACGAGTCCGCCGAGCGCGACGTCCTGCGGCGAGTCGTTCACGAGCATCGAAACGGCGATCGCCGCCGCCATCGCGAGCGGCAGCGGCCGGGGCGGCCAGCGGGCGACGAGCACGACGAGCGTGACCATCGCGGCCGCGGTGACGAGCCCGACGCCGACGCCGTCGGTCGCGCGCTCCCACGACAGGACGAGCCGGTCCCAGAGGTCGCCCGGCAGGTCAGCGGCGCCGAGGTGCGTGGACGGGCCGAGCACGAGCGCGAGCGCGGTCACGACGACGAGCGCGCCCAGCGCGGCGAAGGCCGTGCGCCGCGGCAGGAGCGAGACGGCGAGGACGGCGAACCCGGCGAGGAGCACGACGGCCCCGCCCGCGTCCGCGCCGAAGCGGCTCCCCGCGACGGTGACGAGCGCGATCGCCGCGGCGACGGCGAGCCCGGCCGTGCCGTGACGCCGCCACAGCAGCGCGCCCGAGGCGAGCGCGACCGGGAGCAGCATCGTCTCGAGCAGGTTCGAGATCCCGTGGAAGCGCGCGTTCTGCGTCGGCCCGAGCGGCGAGAGCGCGACCCACGCCGGCTCGATCGCCATCGCCAGACCGTAGAGCGCGATCGTCCCCGCGAGCAGCGACGCCCGTCGTCGGCACGACGAGGCCCGCGGCCGTGCCGAGCGCGATCGCCGGGATCGCGAGCCACGGCGACGAGATGCCGAGCACGCCGAGGAGGAGGTTCGCGAGCGCGCCGGTCGCGAGCGCGCTCACGGCCGCGCGCGGGCGCACGAGCGCGAGCGCGACGACGATCAGGGCGGCGAGGACGCTCGCCGGCAGCCGCGAGGTGCCGTTGTCGCGGATGCGGTCGTCGAGCTCCCGGAGCGTCGCGAGCGGGTCGTCGTCCGCCTCCACCCGCACCCGCCCGTGCGCGATGTCGGCGATCGCGACGAGGCCCGGGATGCGCGTCGACGTGGACGTGAGGAGGCCGGAGGCGCCCTCGAGGACGAGGAGGTAGCGGCGGTCGTTGCGCTGGTCGCCGCCCGCCGGCACGCCGACGTGCCAGCGCGAGTCCGGCGCAGAGCTCGAGCAGCCGCGGCGCCGACGGCAGCCGGCCGCGGAGCGAGTTCACGACCTCTCCCGCGGCGGAGCGACTCGGTCGCGCGCCGCTCGCTGGTGCGCGGCCCCGCGTCGGGCACGACGAGGCCGACGGCGCCCGGCAGGTGGGTCGTGGGCGGCGTCCAGCGTCGCGCCCGGGACCGCGTCCACGCACGTCGGAGCCGCCAGCGCGGCGGCGAGAACCAGCGTCTCCAGCACCGGCGCAGCCTAAGCTGCCCGCCGTGACCGCACGCGCAGAGATCCTGCGCGCGGCCGTGCTCGCGCTCGCCGCGGCCCTCGCCATCGTCCTCCTCGCCCCGCCGGGCGGGGACAGCGCCGCGCACCTGTACCGGACGATGCTCGTGCGCGACGGCGTCACGGTCTGGGACAACCTCTGGTACGGCGGCCAGTACCCGCTCGCCTCGTACTCGCTCCTGTACTACCTCCCCGCCGCGGTCGTCGGGAACGTCCCGCTCGTGATCGCTGGCGGTCGTCGCCTCGGCCGCGCTCTTCGCCGCGGTGGTGACGCACGAGTGGGGCGAGGACGCGCGCTGGCCCGCCCGCGCGTTCGGGCTGCTCGCGGCCGGGCCGCTCTTCACGGGGACGTACAGCTACGCCGCCGGCCTCGCCGCCGCGCTCGCGTGCCTGCGCCTGCTGCAGCTGCGGCGGCCCTGGCTCGCGCGTCGCGGCGGCGGCGCTCACGCTCGGGTTCAGCCCGCTCGCGTTCGCGTTCCTCTGCGTCGTGCTCGTCGCCGTCGCCGCGGCGCGGCGCCCGAGGGGCCGCCAGGCCGCGATCGTCGCCGGCGGTGTGGCGGCCGTGGCCGTCGTCCAGCTCGCGCTCCTCGTCCTCTTCCCGAGCGAGGGCCGCTACCCGTTCAGCCCGCTCTCGCTCGCCGCGGCGCTGACCGTGAGCGCGCTCGGAGCCGCGCTCGCGTGGCGGGCCGAGCGCGGCCGGCTGATCGCGCCGTTCTTCGTCCTCTGGGCGATCGTCTGCCTCGGCGCCTTCCTCGTGCCGTCGCCGTTCGGGGACAACCTCACGCGGCTGCGGGCGGTCGTGTTCCCGCTCGTGCTGCTCGCGGCGGTGCTCGCGCGCTTCCGGCCGCGCTGGCTCGCGGTCGGCGCGCTCGCCTTCGCCTTCGCCTACAACCTCGGCCCCGACGTCTCCGCGCTGCCGAAGCGCGCCGACGACACGGCGACCGGCGAGCGAGGCGTACTGGCAGCCGGCGCTGGACTACCTGGCGACGCAGGACACGGCCGACCACCGCGTCGAGGTCGTCCCGACCTTCGGGCACTGGGAGGCGTGGTGGGTGCCGCGCGAGGGGTACGCGCTCGCCCGCGGCTGGTTCCGGCAGATCGACCTCGCCGAGAACCCCGAGCTCTACGACGACCCGCTCGACGCCGGACGCGTACCGGCGCTGGCTCGACCGGCTCGCCGTGCGCTGGGTGCTGCTGCCCGGACGCCCGGCTCGGGCCGATGGGCGCCGACCGCGAGGCCGCGCTGCTCCGCTCCGGGCGCTCGGGCCTGCGGCCGGTGCACCGCTCGGCCCACTGGACGGTCTACGAGGTGCCCGGCGCGACCCCGATCCTCGACGGCGGGCGCGCTGACGCGGTTCGACCACGAGGCGATCGCCGGGCACCGTCGGCCGGGGCCGGCACCTGCTCCGCGTGCGCTGGAACCGCTACTGGCGCGTCGCGTCCGGCGCCGTCTGCCTCGAGCCGGCGCCGGACGGGCTGACGACGCTCGTGGCCGCGCGGGAGGGCCGCTTTTCCCTCGAGATCGGGCCCGGCGGGGCGCGCTGCGGCAGGGGCGATTGAGCCGCAGACGTTCGGGTAGAGTCGCGCGGATGCGCCTCAGGCTCGCGCTTCCTGCTCCTGCTGGGCCTCCTGCTGGCGGTCGCCGCGGGCTGCGGCGGCGGCGAGGAGGTGACGCCGACGCCGGACAACGACGTGCCGGCCGCGACCGGCGGGACCGACACCGGGACGGACACCGGCGGCGAGACCGAGACGGGCGGCGGCGACGACCGACACCGGCGGCGGCGAGACCGCCGGCGGCGGCGGCGGCGGCGACCCGGCGGCGGGCAAGGAGGTCTTCGCCTCCGCGGGCTGCGTCTCGTGCCACAC
Organism: uncultured Thermoleophilia bacterium; assembly: GCA_963733995.1. GTDB lineage: Bacteria > Actinomycetota > Thermoleophilia > Gaiellales > Gaiellaceae > DATHTC01. The sequence continues at coordinate 8,060 of CAVTFO010000021.1, read as the reverse complement.
GCTCGCCGACGCGGGCGCCACCGGCACGGTCGGCCCGAACCTCGACGAGGCGAAGCCCGACGCCGCGCTCGTGACCGACCGCGTCACGAACGGCGCCGGCGCGATGCCGTGCGTTCAAGGGCCAGCTCAGCGAGCAGCAGATCGCCGACGTGGCGGCCTACGTCTCCAGCGTCGCCGGCAGCTGAGGCTCCCTCCCGCGTTCCCCGACGACGTCGAGGCGTTCGCCTGCGACTTCGACCGCACGCTCGTCGCCTCCGACGCCGTCCTGCGCCCGCGGACGCGCGCCGCGCTCCGCCGCGCGCGGGCGGCCGGCATCCACGTCGTGATCGTCACCGGCCGCATGTACCGCTCGGTCGCGCGCTACCTCGCCGAGGCCGGGCTCGACGACCCGGTCGTCTGCTACCAGGGCGCGGTCGTCGCGGACGCCGACGGGACGTTCCTCCGCCACGTGCCGATCCCGCTCGAGCTCGCGCGCGAGGCGGTCGAGGCCGTCACCGCCGAGGGCGTGCACCTGAACGCGTACGTCGGCGACGAGCTGTACGTGGCCGAGATCACGCCCGAGGCGCGCGCCGTACGCCGACTTCCAGCACATCCCGCTCCACGCCGTCGGCGACCTCCGCGCCTGGCTCGAGCGAGCCGCCGACGAAGCTCGTCGCGGTCGGCGAGCGGCACGCGATGGACGCGTTCGAGGAGCGGATGAAGGCGCTGCTCGGCGACCGGCTCTACATCTCGAAGTCGCTGCCGGAGTTCGTCGAGTTCGCGAGCCCGGACGTGAACAAGGCGTCCGGGCTCGAGTTCCTCGCCGGACCGGCTCGGCTTCTCGCGCGAGCGCACGGTCGCGTTCGGCGACGGCGAGAACGACGTCGAGCTCGTCGACTGGGCGGGCTACGGCGTCGCGGTCGCGAACGCGCACGACCGCGTGCTCGCCGCCGCCGACCTCGTGTGCCCGTCCGACGAGGAGGAGGGCGTCGCGCAGGTGCTCGAGGCGTACCTAGACTCACGCGCGTGATCGACCTCCGGGCAGCCCGCGCCGACCCCGACCCGTTCCGCGCCGCGCTCGCGCGCAAGGGCGCGGCCGAGGCGTTCGACGCCCTGCTCGCGGCGGACGAGCGCTGGCGCGCGCTCGTGCCGCAGGTCGACGAGCTCCGCTCCCGCCAGAAGCTCGACACGAAGGGCAAGCCGACGCCGGAGCAGCTCGAGGAGCTGAAGCGCGTGAAGGCCGAGCTGCAGGCGAAGGAGGCCGAGCTCGCGGAGGCCGAGGCGGAGCGCGACCGGCTCGCGCTGCGCGTCCCGAACCCGCCCGACGACGACGGTGCCCGACGGCTCGACCGAGGACGACGTCCGCGAGCTGAAGCGGAGCGGCGAGCCGCCGGCGCTCGAGGAGGCGCGCGAGCACCTGGAGATCGGCCGCTTCGACATGGAGCGGGCGGCGCGCATGTCGGGCGCGCGGTTCGGCTACTGGCTCGGCGACACGGCGCGCCTCGCGCTCGCGCTCTACCGCTTCGCGCTCGACCGGCTCGCCGAGAAGGGCTTCGTCACCGTGCTGCCGCCCGTGCTCGTCCGCGAGAGCGCGCTGATCGGCACCGGGCGCCTTCCCCTCGGACGAGGCGAACGTGTACGAGCTGCCCGCCGACGGCCTCTACCTCGCGGGCACCGCCGAGATCCCGCTCGCGAGCCTCCACGCGGGCGAGATCCTCGAGGCGGACGAGCTCCCGCTCCGCTACGCCGCGTTCTCGCCGTGCTTCCGGCGCGAGGCGGGCGCGGCCGGCCGCGACACGCGCGGGATGTTCCGCGTGCACCAGTTCAACAAGGTCGAGCAGTTCTCGTTCACGCGCCCCGAGGACTCGCCCGCCGAGCACGAGTTCCTGCTCGCGAACACCGAGGAGCTCGTCGGCGCCCTCGGGCTCCCCTACCGCGTCGTCGTCCTGCCCGCCGGGGACATGTCCTCGGCGTCGGCGAAGACCTACGACGTCGAGATCTGGTTCCCGAGCCAGGACCGCTACCGCGAGACCGCCTCGGTCTCGAACACGACCGACTTCCAGGCGCGGCGGCTCGGGATCCGCTACCGCGGCGAGCGCGGCGTCGAGCCCGTGCACACGCTGAACGGCACCGCCGTCGTCGACCGGATGGCGCTCGCGATCCTGGAGAACCTCGGCGGCGACGTGCCCGACGTGCTCGCGCCGTACGGCGCGCCCGAGCGCGTCGAGCGGTGAGCGCGACCGAGCTCGACCACGCGCTCGGGCTCGTCCGCGAGGTCTACCGGGGCCGCGCCGGCCATCGCGTGCCGCTGCCGTGGGGCGAGCTCCTCGTCAGCGACGACCTCCCGCGCGTCTACGACGCGAACCTCGCCCTCGTCGAGCGCTGGGACGGCGACGCCGTCTCGCTCGCGGGCGAGATCGAGCGGGCCTCGGGCGCGGCGGGCCTGCGGCACCGGCGCGCGCTCGTCCACGACCAGCAGCTCGCCGACCGCCTCTGGCCGCAGCTGCCCGTGCCCTCGTGGCCGTGGGCGGAGCGGAACCTCGTGATGATCCGCCGCCGCCCGGCCGACCGCGAGCCGGATCCGGCGGTCGACGTACGGGAGGTCGGCGTCGACGACTTCGTCCGCGCCCGCGAGCCGATGCGCCACGCGACGGGCGAGTTCGACGAGGAGACGTCGCGCCAGCTCCGCGAGCTCGCGCGCCGCGGTCGCCGCGACGCGGGATGGCGCGCTTCTTCGTCGCGGTCGCGGACGGGCTCGCCGCCTCGTCCTGCGAGCTGCTCAGCGCAGCGACGCCGTCGCCCAGATCGAGGATGTCGAGACGTTCCCGCAGTACCGCAACCGCGGGCTGCGCGCGCGCCCTCGTCCAGCGGGCATGTCCGAGGCCGAGCGCGACGGGGCGCGCGTCGACGTTCCTCCTCGCGAGCGAGGACGACTGGCCGCAGCAGCTGTACCGCAAGCTCGGGTTCGAGGCCGCGGGCGTCGAGCTGATCTTCGGCCGGCCCGGCTAGCCTGCACGCGTTCAGGCGGGGTGCCGGAGTGGTCTAACGAGGCGGTCTTGAAAACCGTCAGGGCGCAAGCCCTCGTGGGTTCGAATCCCACCCCCGCCGCTCGCTTGACGAAGCGGATCTGGCTCAGGATTCCCCCGCCTCAACGAGGGCCAGCGGACTCCACTCGCCACCGTCGTCGGGATGCCGGAGGCCCCGCCGCCAACCGGGCGCAGCGGGGCCTCGAGCGTCCATCTCGCTAGCGGGCCGGCGGGATCAGTACGCGGTTGACGACGTGGATCACGCCGTTCGTCGCCATCACGTCGGCGGTGGTGACCTTTGCGGTGTTCACGAAGACGTTCCGACCCGAGGTGCGGATCCGGACGTTCTTCCCGTTCAGCGTCGTCGCCTGGGAGAGCTCGACGACGTCGCTCGCCGTCACCTCTCCGGAGACGACGTGGTAGAGCAGGACGGCCTTCAGCTTCGCCTTGTTCCGTAGCAGCGCGTTGAGCGTGCTCTTCGGGACGCGCTTGAACGCCGCGTCGGTGGGTGCGAAGACGGTGTATGGCCCCGGCTGCTTCAGGGTCCCGACCAGGCCGGCGCGCTTGAGCAGCTTCGTTAGCGTCTTGAACTGCCCGGCGGACGACGCCGTCGCGACGATGTCGGTCTCGGCCTTCGGCGCCGCGGACGCCGTCGAGCCGACCGATGCGATCGACGCGACGACCAGGATCACGAGGGCGATGCGAATACGGTTCACGGTTGCTCCTTGTATGTGATTGCGTGGGCGCCGGACGTCAGCGGGCGGCTGAGGCCGGGAGGGGGCGCGTCGCCCCCGCGCGGTGTCGCGCGAAGAGTGCGCCGATCGCGTAGACCGCCGACAGCCCGACGAGGCCGTAGACGATCCGGCTGGCGGCGTTCGTCTCGCCGAACTCGAGCCCGAACACGGTCGCCACGAGGTCGAACTCGGCGATCGCCACGAGGCCCCAGTTGAGCGCCCCGACGAGCACGAGCGTCCCGGCGAGAAGGTCAAGCTTCTTCATTGATGTGTACCTCCTGTCCAGAAATTGTCCAAGAACGGGCGGAGGGTACGCCAGCGCGAGCAAGTCTTGTCAAGATCTTGTCTAGATTCTGTATAGTCCGACCCGTGGAGGCGACTCCGATCCTGCGGATCGGTGAGCTCAGCAGGCGGTCGGGCGTGAGTCCGGAGCTCCTGCGCGCATGGGAGCGCCGCTACGGCCTGCTCCGCCCCACCCGCTCGGCGGGCGGGCTGCGCCTGTACTCGCAGGACGACCTCGAGCGCGTGCGGCTCATGCAAGGCCACCTCGACTCCGGCCTTGCCGCCGCGCAGGCGGCGGCGCTCGCGTCGCGGGAGCCACGCCGAGAGGCGCGGCACATCGCCGCCCCGGCCGCGTCCGCGAGGAGCTCGCCGAAGCGCTCGGCCGCTTCGACGAGCCGCGCGCGCAGGCTGTCCTCGACGGCGCGCTTGCGGTCGCGACCGTCGACGCGCTCCTGGCCGACGTCGTCCTCCCCTATCTCCACGACCTCGGCGAGCGCTGGGCGCGCGGCGAGGCGTCGGTCGCTCAGGAGCACTTCGCCTCGAGCGTGCTCCGCGGACGGCTGCTCGGACTGGCCCGCGGCTGGGGCAACGGCCTCGGCCCGCTGGCGCTGCTGGCGTGCCTGCCGGAAGAGCAGCACGAGTTCGGGCTGATCGCGTTCGGCCTGGCGCTCCGGTCCCGCGGCTGGCGGGTCGCCTATCTGGGCAGCGACACCCCGCTCGAGACGACCGAGGCCGCGGCGAGCACGCTCGCACCGGCGCTGGTCGTCCTCAACGCCGTCGACGCCGCACGCATCACCGGCGTCGCCCCGCGTCTCCGCGCACTGCAACGCGCACACCGCGTCGCGCTCGGCGGCGCGGGCGCGGCGGACGGCGGCGCACCCGACGGGCCCCTTGTCCTTGCGGGCGATCCTGTTGTGGCGGCCGACCGACGTCACCGCGGTAGCAGCGCGGTGACGGCCCCGATGCGGCTCGGCTACGCGTGCGTGAACACGCGACTACCGTCGGCCGCGCGCACGCTGCGGCTCGCGAATGTCACACCGGCGCGTCTGCGGGAGCTGATCGCCGCCAACCTCGACGCACTCGAGTCGATCCTCCGGTGGAACGCCGAGAACGGGATCGAGGTCTTCCGCCTGACGTCGAACCTGATCCCGTTCGGGTCCCATCCTGCGAACACGGTCGCCTGGTGGGACGAGTTCGCGGAGCGTCTGGACGAGCTCGGCTCACTGATCGCACAATCCGGTGGACGGCGCATCCACGCACCCGGGCCAGTACACGGTGCTGTCGTCGGAGCGGCCGGCGGTCGTCGCCGCCGCACTCGCGGAGCTCGAGTACCACGACCGGCTCCTTACGCGCTCGGGCTCGACGGGTCGCACAAGATCGTGCTCCACGTGGGCTCCGGCTCGGCCGACCCCGCGGCCGCGACACGACGCTTCGCCGCCGCGTTCAAGCGGCTCTCCGACGGAGCTCGATGACGGCTCGTGCTCGAGAACGACGAGCGCTGGCCACTCGCGCTCGTTCTCGACCTCGCCGGCCGACTCGGTGTGCCGGTCGTTTTCGACGCCTTCCACCACGCGCTCGCACCGTCCCCGAGTCGGCTCGGCGTCCGCGCCGCCGTTCACGCCGCGAGCGAAAGCTGGCAGCCGCACGACGGTCGCCAGGAGGTGCACTTCTCGACGCAGGAGCCGGGGAAGCGGCCCGGCGCCCACGCCGCGACGATCGAGCTCCACGCCTTCGCTCGCTTCCTCGACGAGGTCGGCGACCTCCTGCTCGACTGCGTCCTCGAGGTGAAGGACAAGGAGCAGTCTGTCCTACGCGCGCGCGACCTCCTCGCCGACGGCTACGGCGCTGCCTCGAGAGCAGGAGATCTGCGACCTGCACGGTCGCATCCAGGCGTCGATGACGATGTTGCTGCACCTGCCCGGTGACCCAATGCAATCGCGCACCAGAGCCCTTCGTAGTCGAGGACGAGACTCGGCGGACTGCACGGACGGTAAGACATGTCAGCATCGGTTCCAAACCCCAAGAAAGCGCGCACGCGCGCGCGATGCAGATGACCAACCGTCCTCATCAACGAACAGCCCACGCTCGGCCCGTTCAGCGGTGCTTGCGGCGGACGCTGGCCGGCTTCCGGACGCCTGAGGACCCTTCGCCGATGGCGGTGGCGGTGTGACCGGCTGGGAGACATCGGAGCGCGTGCTCGAGTCCGGCGGCTTCGAGTCGCGCCAGCGGGTGCTCGTGGCGGGGCCCGTGGTCGAGGCGTCCGAGGCCGGCGCCCGCACGCTCGGTGTCACCTACTGGCAGGCGGTCGACCGCTTCACCCGCGGCGGCGTCCGCGCGAGCTGGACGGGCGGCGGAGGCAGGCTGAAGCTGCTCGGCGGTGCGACGCTGCTCACCTTCGGGCCGCCGGAGCTCTCGTTCGACGGCGGGCTCGTCAGCTGCCGGCACGCGATCCAGGGTGGACTGCTCGCGCTCCGAGCCGGCGGCTCCGTCACGCTCGCACAGCGACCCGATGGCGATCAGCAGGAGCTGAGCGTCACGGTCGAGGAGTACCTGCCGCGGCTCGCCGCCCGCGCGGGCGCGCCGCTCTGGACCGGGATGCTCTACGCGAAAGGGCAGAGCCCCTTCCATGCCGCGGTCAGCCGCCGCTACTTCGAGCTCCTGCTGCGGAGCCGGGACTCGTGAACGTCACCGTCTTCGGTGCAACCGGCGTCGTCGGCCGGGCGCTCGTGCCCCTGCTGGCCGAGCACGAGCTGACCGCGGTCTCGCGCACCGCGCGTGACGAGCCCGGCGCCCGCTGGGTGGTCGCCGACGCGGCGAGCGGCGACGGCGTCGCCGCGGCCCTGGAGCGTGCGGACGTCGTCTACTACCTCGTCCACTCGCTCGGCGCGCGCGACTTCGAGGAGCAGGATCGCGCGGCGGCGGAGACGGTCGCGCGCGAGGCGGCGAACGCAGGCGTGCGGCAGATCGTCTACCTCGGCGGGCTCGGCGCCGACGACCCCGACGCGTCGCCGCACCTGCGCAGCCGCCGCGAGACCGGAGAGCGGCTCGCCTCCGCGGGCGTCCCGGTGACGACCCTGCGCGCGGCCATGATCGTCGGCAAGGGGAGCGCCGCCTTCGAGACGATCCTCGGCCTGGTCAAGCGGCTGCCGGTCATGGTGACGCCGAGCTGGGTCTCGACGCCGACGCAGCCGATCGCGCTCGACGACGTCGCCCGCTACCTGGCCGGCGTCTGCGGCAACGAGGCCGCGTACGGCGAGGGCTACGACACGGGCGGGCCGGAGGTGATGACCTACCGGCAGATGATCGAGCGGATCGCTGCCCTGCTCGGCCGGAAGCCGGCAATCGTCGAGGTCCCGGTGCTGACGCCGTACCTCTCCTCGCTCTGGCTCAACCTCGTCACGCCGGTGAACGCGTCGGTCGCGCGGCCGCTCGTCGAAGGACTGCGCAATCCGACGATCGCGCGCGAGGAGCGGATCCGGACGCTGCTGCCGCTCGAGCTCACGCCGTTCGACGAGGCGGCGCGGCGGGCGCTCGCGTGACCAGCGAACTCGGTCCCCAGCTTGTTGGGTCGACTGGGCAGGTGGGGGTCATCCCACAGCCTGACCCCGTTTGCAGCGGGCCCGCGCGCACAGTGGCGCACGCTGAGCGGAAACGCCCAGAACAAGCGGAATCGTTCTCGTCTCTAAAACCGCCAGGGCGCAAGCCCTCGTGGGTCGAATCCCACCCCCGCCGCTCGATCCACGGCGTGGCCGCCCGGACGTATCGGTCAGGATCCTCGCATGCGGGCTCACGCCCTCCCATCGGCGTCAGGTCCCAGGACACGTGTGCTCATGGCCGTGCACAGCGCCGAGCGCGGAGGGGCGCAACTGGTCGCACTCGGTCAGGCCCGCGCGCTGTGTCACGAGCGCGACCTCGTGGTCGCGGTCGGCACCGGCCCGCTGCGCGGCGCGTTCGCTGACGTGGCCGCGGCGCTCGCCCGCGGAGCCGATATCCCTGCCGATCTGGGGCGCGTCGCGCGGCCGGTGGGCGCTCCAGATCG
>CAVTFO010000020.1:0-336447 GCA_963733995.1 uncultured Thermoleophilia bacterium | reverse complement strand
GGCGGTCGTCGACAGCCATCTCCTGCTGCTGCCGCCAATCACGCAGCTGCCGACCCCTTCCGAGCGGCCGGGTTAGGTCACGGCAAGACGAGCCTCGACCTCGAGCTCGTCCGGCGCGAGGTGGAGCTTCGATCGTGCCGCAGCCCGAGCCGGCGCGAATCGGGTGCGAACATCCCAGGCGGCCGCGTAGAGGAGGATCGCGACGCCGCACAGCACCCCCAGTGCCTGGCCGGCCAGCGCGACGTCGAACGCCTGCGAGGTCCCGACACCCGAGGCGATGAGCGCCGCGGCGCCGGCGCCGGCCTTGGTCGCGCCTGCGGGGCCTGGCAGCGCCCCTACTGCCGCGCCGGCCGAGAGGTAGAGGACGGCGAGCGCGAACGAGAAACCGACCCCGAGCGCTCCGAGAAGGAGCAGCAGTGCGACTGTCCGGACGAGCCAGGAGACAAAGACGAGCGCCCATGCTCCCGAAGCAACTCGCAGCGAGGTCGTGCGCGGCCCGAGCCAGCGGCCGAGCCGCGAGCGCGCGAGCCGCCCGCGTGTGGCCAATCGCGGCAGCACTGCGACGAAGGTGGCAGCTGCGAATCCAACCCCGGCAAGAAGGACCAGGCCGGTGCGCACGGCGCTCGAGTAGCCTGGCACGAACGCCGACGCAAGCGCGAGCGGGGCCAGCGCAGCGATGTCGATCAGGCCGAGCACGACGATGGAGAGGCCGACCGTTCGCACGCCGGCAGGACAGCCCGGGTAGCGGTTGACGATCGCGATCCGGACGACGTCAGCGCAGCGGCCGGGAGGACGAGCCCGACGATCGAGCGAGCCACCGGTGGCGGCTGCGAGGGCACGCGTCTGCGGGCGCTCATCCCCCGCGAAGAGCCATCGCCACGCGTAGATCTTGAGAACGTACGCGACGAGGAAGAGAAGCCCCGCCGCCGTGAGAAGCCCGGAGTCCCGCGGAGAGCGGCCACGGAGTATCGGCAAAGCGCCGCGCGGCCAGGATGGACACAGCAGTGCGAGAGCTCCTGATCCGCCGATCAGCGTCAGCCTGGCCTTCGCCGAACAGGCCGAGGCGCCAGCGGCCGCGCTCGAGGGGTAGGTGGTGGCGACCCTCGAGACTCCCTTGCCGGACGAGGAGATCGCCGGTTCGACGAGCAACCGATGGCGAATCCCTCGCTCTGGGCCGACCATCACGGGCTGCTCGTGATCGGGACGGGGCCGACCATCGTGTACGAGCGATCCCCGATGGACAGCTTCGCCGACCCGACACCGGCTTCCGCGAGCCATGCCTCGACCGCATTGAGAACGAGGACGACCGTGCGCGACTCCGACTCCGACCGAACCCTGACTTCCTTGCGACGCCCGTCGAACGACACGGATGATTGGTCGCATACGCCGGCCAGCCGCCGCACGAGGGTGTGAACGCCTGTGGCGTCCGCAACAGCAACGCGAATCTCCACCATGCCGGTCCTCCGGGCTCGAAGCGTCGACGCCAGCCGGTGCGTGAGGCCAGCCAGATACTGCTCCAACCCGCTTCGCTCAGGGCGGACCTTTTGCGGGGCCGAAGGGCTATGGCCCCGCGTGGTGACTCTGTTGCGCCAGTCGATGAGGCGCCGCTACCCCGGAGCCTATCACCGCATCTCCCCCGATTCCGGGCGCGGGGCAGCGCGATGCGTAACGCGTGCAGCGATTACGTCGTTGCGAGGTTGATGCAGCTACGGCAGAAGCCGACGTGGAGGGAGGCAGCGCGTCGAGTCGCGAATGTGACGCTGGTCTTGTGGGCCGCAGTGGCGGCGGTCGCTGTGCTCTTGGTTGTCGGCGTCATCCGCTGAAACCAAAACGAACCTTCACGCGTTGTAGACAGGCTCGGGTCGCGCGACGCGTCTCGAGGGCTAATCAAAAGGAGAACACGTTGGGAATCATCGCTTTCATCATTCTCGGCCTGCTTGCGGGCGCGATCGCGAAAGCTCTGCTCCCGGGCGATGACCCGGGCGGATTCATCGTCACCGCGATCATTGGCGTCGTCGGCGCCCTTCTCGGCGGGTTCCTCGCCGGGGTCCTCTTCGACGCCGACCCGATGGACGAGTTCTTCGACATCTCGACCTGGCTCACCGCAATCGTCGGGTCGATCGTCCTGCTCCTCATCTACCGGCTGGTGGCCAGCCGCCGCAGCGGCCCGGTCCGATCCGGCATCTGACCGAACTCGACACCCACGGCGAGGGGAGCGCCCGCTTCCCTCGCCGTCCTCTGCTTCGCCCGCCCGCAATGGCATGAGGAGGTAGCGCCCAGATGTTCAGACTTCGGACCATCGTCGTGATGTGGCTCGCACGCTTGGCGTGGAAACTTCTGAGTACCGCGTACCGACGGCATCAACACCGCCGACCTGGGACAGTCTCCTAGCTACACCGAGATCGGCATTTCGTCGTACTGCGATCCGGGCTGAGGCGCGTTAGGATGCGCGCCGCTGCGGGAGACGGTCTCCCGCACCACAGAGGAGGGGTCCGAATGAGAAGGTTCATCGTGGCGGCGGTCGCCGCTGCCTCGCTCGCGCTGGCGAGCACTGCAGCAGCCGCGCTCGTACCGGGGGTGTTCGACCCAGACAACACCGGTTGCGTCACCGCGACCTACGCCGGCGGCGTCCTGCACCTGGAGAAGAACTGCCCGACATCGACGAACGCGGCGGCGGGCGCGGACATCACCGGCCTCGAGGGACAGTCGTTTACGTCGGCCTCGTTCACGCTCGCGAGCGCGAGCCAGTGCGAGGGAGGCTCGCCGCGCTTCAACGTCGACACGACGACGGGGTTCTTCTTCCTCGGCTGCAACAACGTGATCCCGACGACGAATGCGGACGGGTCGGCGACCTACACCTTCACCGCGGCAACGCTCGCCGCGGCGGGCAACCAGGTGCCGTTCCCGACCGGAGCGATCGAGACGATCGAGATCATGATCGACGTCGAGGGCACCGCCGACATCACCAACATCACGGTTAACGGCGAGCGGCAGGTGCCGACGCCGCAGGTCGCCAAGGATCAGTGCAAGGACGGCGGCTGGCAGAACTTCACCAGCCCCTCGTTCAAGAACCAGGGCGACTGCGTCAGCTACTTCAACACTGACGGCAGCAACCCCGGAAACGGCTGAGACCCACCGGGTGAGGGGGAGCCACATCGGCTCCCCCCTCCACTCCTGTCCCTCGCGTCGGTAGCTCACTGAACTCGCGTCGCCGCATCGCCCGCGTCGGGCAGCCCACCGTCCTCGAGTCCGACGAGGAGGCACGGGCGGCGTCGCCGGCCTGGCGCTGCTCAACGCTTCCTGCGACGGGCGGCCCGGTTCGGCGCCTGTGGTAGGTCGGCCTGCTGGCCTGCGGCCTGCAGGTAGGCACGGCGTTCACCCGGGGTGAGACGAGCCAGGGCCCGCTGCGCCGCCTCGGGTGTCGTCGGCGTGCCGTAGCGCTGGAGCTTCCGGACGGCACTCGCGAGCTCCGGGTTCTCCCGTTCGAGTGCCGCCTGCGACAACCGCTGGAACAGGCGCCTGAGGCCGGGCACCTTCGACAGGCCCAGCACGATCGCCTGCAGGTAGCGCCCGCCCGCGACCCGCGCCAGCAACGCCACCAGTCCGACGAGCACAAGCACCGTGCCGAGGACAATGAGCGGAATCGCGAGCGCCCAGGTCACGGGCGGCAATGGTACGCCGTCGGCGGCTATTGCCCGTCCGTCGCCGCGTTCACACAGCCCACGACGTAGCGCGAATCTCGGCGGAGGGGCAAGTCAGCCGCTGCTGGTGATCAACTCGATGATCGCGTTGGCGACCGGAACGACACGTCATTGCGGCCGTTACCGGAGTCGCGATCCTCGGCAGCAACTCGGCGAGCTGCGGCAGTTTTCCGGGTACCTGCGCACGTCGTGCATCGACTCGACGAAGCGGTCGCCCTCGTAGCAGGCGAGATAGTCGGCGCGAATGTCGTCGGCCACGCCGCCTGCGCATCCCGCGCGGGACAAGAGGCCGCGATCCAGTCTCTCGCGGCCGCCGCAACGACCGGCGTCCTCGTCAGGTGCCGAGGACGTTCACGGCGCGGGCGGCGACGAGGAGGACGGTGACGGCCGAAACTGCTGACTCGAAGCCCATCAGCGCCTTGGCGCGCAGGGAGATCGGCATCGTGTCGGTCGGGCTGAACGCGATCGAGTTCGTCAGCGACACGTACAGGTAGTCCCAGACCTGGGGACGCCACTCCGCGGGCGTGAGCCGTGGGTTGTCGTCCTGCGGGAACTGGAAGTCGGGCGTTGCGGGTCTGTGAGCGTGGAGTCGCGCGCCGGGGCCGCCCGCTTCGACCTCCCAGAACCACAGGCCGAACACGATCACGTCGGCGCTCCAGATCGCGAAGCCGGTGAACAACAACTCGGCGCCGCTGAGGTCCGCGCTGCTGGCGGTGACGAGCCCCGCGACGAGAACCGCGACCGCTGCGAAGTTGCCGAGCGCGAGCAGGCCAAGGAGGAGCAGTGCCGCTCGTCTCGAGCGGACAAGCCCACGACGCCCCCCAAACGACAAGGCCAGGTCAACCGTCAGCAGGAACGCGGGGACCGCTACCAGCAGCCAGATCCACCATGACAGGCCGAGCAGATCCCAGTTCGCGGCCCAGCTCACGACTGCGAGCGCGACGAACACGAGCAGCATCGCCAGCGCGGCAGGCGCGGCCTCACGCCGCCCCTGCGCCCGAACCTCAGCCTCGCTTGTCGGCATCGTTCGTTATTCGCCAGCAAGTCGTAGGCTCATTGCCTCATGGAAAGGCTGCGCGAGAGACTCGCTCGATTCGACGGTGAGTCTCCCGCGCAGTGACAGCGAGTCGGGCAGCCCCCGCTGCCTCAGGGGTGCACCGTAGTCTGCGGCCAGCTCCGGCACGCGACTCGCAGGGATCACAGTACGGGCGGGCGGTGGGGCGCTGCATGACACGATTGGGCTAATCCTCGGTCGCGGGATCTCCCGGCGCGGGCGACAGGCCCGTCAGCCTGTTGCACGGCGAAGGAACCGGGCCGCATCGAGGTCCGATGCGTCGAGGTCGCTGAGGTCAAGCGGCACGTCTCCCGCGCGCGGACGGAACCACTCAAATGCGTCACGCGCCGCACTCAGGCGCGTTGGCACTCTGCGGCGGCGCATGCGAATCGTCGTCGCCGTCATGGTCGTCACAACTCTTGCGGTCCTCCTCGTAGCCGCGCAGGCCAAGGGCTGCCACTACAACGTCCACCTCAAGACGCGTCTGGTCTGCACCGAGTGAAGGTGGCGTCGGTGCCGGTCGCGCGCGGCGTTAGTCGGACGGGTCGTCGCTCACGAGCGGCTCGAACTGCGGGAGCTTGTCGACGACGAGCCATGTCTCGCGCCGCTCGACGACCGTCTCGAGCTCCGGCGACTCGTGCCCGGGCGCGACTGCGAAGCGGTCGTCCTGCGACCGGATCTGCTCGTACTCCTCGACCGGCAGGCGCAGCTTCGCGTCGCAGGTCGGGAACGCGCCGCACTCGCAGTGGATCTCCATGAGCCGGTCGTCGTCGCCCCAGCTCCCCTGCTCGCCGAGCTCGGCCATGCGCTCGTTGACCTCGCGCATGAGCGCCTCGTTCAGGGCCTGGCGTTCGAGTCGCGGGTCCACGGCCCGGAGTCTAGGCCTCGTGCAGGGCCAGCTCGCGCTCGAGCACGGCCGCGGTCGCCCGCAGCGCGACGCGGGTGTCGTCGAGCGCCGGCTCGCGGGTGGTGACGCGCTGCAGGACGAGGCCGGGGAGGAGGAGGAAGCGCAGAGCCCGGCCGCGCGGCCGGTGCACGAGCTGCCAGAGCTCCATCGAGACGGCGAGCGCGGCCAGCGGCACGACCACCGGCGTCGCGACCGCCACCGCCGGCGGCCAGAACGCCTCGAAGGCGAGCGTGAGCGGCACGGCGATCGCCGCGAAGTTCGTCCCGCAGCGCGCCGCGAAGCGCGACGGCCGCGCGTCGCCGGCCCACGTGGGGACGAGGAGCCCGTGCTCGGCGGCGGCGATGGCGCGGTGCTCGGCGCCGTGGAGCCGCAACGTCCGACCGCGGAAGAGCAGCGCGAGCATGCCCGCGGTCGCCGCGAGGCCCGCGACGAGGCCGTACGGCGCGGGGAGGAACGCGGTGAGCACGCCCGCCGCGAGCGCCAGCAGGATCAGCCGGCGCTCCCGCCGCTTCGCGACGCCGCGCTTCGAGAGGAGCGGGCCGACCGACGCTGCGAGCCGGACGAGCCCGCGGACGAGCGGCAGCCCGGCGACGCCGCGATGGCGCCGCGGCTGCACGCCGACGCGCACGCTGCCGTCGCGGCCGGCGAAAGCCCAGAAGCGCTCACTGGCGATCACGACCCCGTCGGGGCGTGCCATCCCGCCGAGCCGCGGCCGTACGCCCACCGCGTCGGCGCGGGCGAGGATCTCGATGACGGCGGCGTCCGACCCCACCCCCCAAGAGTGCCGCACGAATGAGCCGCCCGGTAGAGGCCGGACGGCTCATTTTCCGTCGTCATCGGTCCTGGTGCGGGCGCGCTACCAGTAGCTGCGGCCGAAGAAGCCGAGCAGTGCGAGAACAAGCACAACGATCAAGATGATCCAGAGGAGGCTCATACCGTCTCCTTTCGCGGTCGACGTGCCACAGAAGTACAACGGCGAAACGGCCGATGCGGTTGCGGGGCGCGCGTTCGGGAATGCGACGATCCGCGCATGGACCTGCGCGCCGCGCTCGAGCACGTCGAGGCATCCGGGCCGTCGGCGGCCGACGCGGCCGCGGCCGTGGCGTTCGCCGTCTCGCTGTCGCTCCGGCTCGACGAGGCGGCGCTGGCAGGGCCGCTCCGCCGCGCCCTGCTCCTGCTCGCCACGGGCGGCGACCCGCATCGCACGCTCGACGTCGACGGGCGCGCCGTGCGGGCGCTCGCGGGCGACCTGGAAGCCCTCGTCGGCGACGACGAGCTCGCGGCGGCGGTCGCCTTCGTAGACACGCGCGCGCGAGGGCTCCCGAGTGATCGAGGCCGCGGCGGCCGCCCTGGCGGCCGATCCAGGGCGGGCTCGGAGCGCGGTCGCGCTCGCCCTCCTCGGCGCTGAACTCGCCGACGACGCGCCCGATCCGCCCGCTTGAGCAGCCGTCCCTCGTCCGAGGGAACCTCGCGGTCCGTCCCCCACGTGGGGGAGGCACCGCGCCGGCTTCGCGCCGACGATCCACTCGTTATCTGCGGTACTGCGGCCCGCGCGCTTTGCGGGCGGAAACGGAGAACGAATGGCTCGTACTCATGGAAGCGCGTCCCGGGGGGTGAAACACAGCGCGCTCTGGGGCACCGGGAACCGGGGCGGCGAGCACCGCTCGAGCGCCCTCTGGGGAACGGGCAACCGCGGCGGTGAGCACCGTTCGAACGCGCTGTGGGGCTCCGGACGCGGGCGGGGCCTCGTCACGGCGGCCGTGGCCGCGCTCGCGCTCGTCGTCCCGCTCGGGGCGACCGCGGGCAACGGCAACGGCTACCTCACGCCGGGCCTCGCGAAGAAGGCAGATTCCAATCCGGGCGAAAAGGTCCGGGTGATCGTCCAGGCGACCGGCGGCGTGTCGGTTGCCGAGGGGCACGCGAAGGCCTACGGCCTGGTGAAGAAGCAGCTCCAGTCGGCCGACGGCGTCGCCGTCGAGCTCACGGCCGGGCAGCTGCGGAAGCTGGAGCAGATCCCGGGTCTCACCATCACGCCCGACGTCCAGGTCCACGTGAACGCGCTCAGCTCGAATCAGATGTGGCCGGCCGCCCAGCGGCTGACCTCGCTCTGGGGCTCGCTGTTCTCGCCGGCGCCACAGTCGCCTGCGATCGCGATCATCGACTCCGGGATCGAGAAGCGGCTTGACTTCGGCACGCGGATCAAGGCGGCGGTCAAGCTCTCGAGCTCGGCCAACGAGTCGTCCGGTGACGGCCGCGGGCACGGAACGATGGTCGCGGGCATCGCGGCCGGCTCCGGTCTCGGCTACGCCGGCGCGGCGCCGAATGCCCCCCTCGTCGACGTCGACGTGATCGACGACGCCGGGATGGCGTACGTCTCGGACGTGATCGCCGGGATCGATTGGGTGATCGCGAACAAGGGCCGGTACAACATCCGGGTCGCGAACCTCTCGTTCAGCGCTACGGCGGGCTCCATCCGGAACAACCCGCTCAACGACGCGGTCGAGAAGCTGTGGTTCAGCGGCGTGGTCGTCGTTGCGTCGTCCGGGAACTACGGCAGCAACGGCGCGAAGACGACGGTCCGGAGCTCGCCCGCCAACGACCCGTTCATCATCACGGTCGGCGCGGCGGACATGGGCTCCAGTCAGGGCATCAGCGACGACACCGATGGCTCCGTGGTCCGTGTGGGGCTCCACCGCCGACGGGTTCCGCAAGCCGGACCTCGCGGCGAGCGGCCGCTACATGGCCGGGCCGGTGCCGTCGAGCTCGACGCTGTCGCTCGAGCGCCCGTTGAGCATCCTCACGTCGGGCTACATGAAGCTCTCGGGCACGTCGTTCGCCGCTCCGGTGGTGGCGGGCGCGGCCGCGCAGATCCTCGCGCGGCATCCCGAGTGGACGCCCGACCAGGTCAAGGGTGCGCTGTTGCTGAAGGCACGCCCGCTGCCCCTCGTGGCGACGCGTGCGGCCGGCTTCGGCGAGCTCGACGCCGCCGCCTCGGCCGCGGTGACCACTCCGCCGAACCCGAACGCGGGCCTGAACCAGTTCCTCCGGCCGAACTCGGCGGGCGGCACGACGCCGGTGTTCGACGAGGCCGCGTGGGCCGAGACGGCCCGCACGAACGCGGCCTGGAACGAGGCTGCGTGGGCCGAGGCTGCATGGAACGAAGCGGCGTGGGCCGAGGCTGCATGGGCTGAGGCCGCGTGGGCCGAGGCTGCGTGGGCTGAGGCCGCGTGGGCCGAGGCTGCATGGGCGGAGGCTGCGTGGGCTGAGGCCGCGTGGGCCGAGGCCGCCTGGGCCGAGAACCTCGGCGACGGCGCGGCGGGCGAGTAGCGCTCTCCCACCTCGAACGTGACGACGGGGCCGGCATCGCCGGCCCCGTCGCGTTTTCCCGCTAGAGTCACCGACCCGATGGCCCGGCACCGCAGAGCCCTGCCGGCGCTCGTGGCCGCCGGCATCCTCTTCGCGGGCTGTGGCGGCGACGAGGAGCCGGATCGCTACACCCTCGAGGCGACCAAGGCGTGCCTCGACGAGGAGGGCGTGCGGACGTCCTCGAGCGACCTGGACTTCGTCGCCTCCACGGCGCTCGGCGGCGCCGTGGTCGCCCATCCCGGCGACAACCGCGTCGTGATCGCGTTCGGTGACTCCCCTGCCGACGCCGGCCGGACCGTTCGCGCCTACCGCACGTTCGCCGGCCGCCGCATCCCGCTGCAGGACCTCCTCTTCCAGGAGCGCAACACCGTGCTGCTGTGGGAGGAGCCGCCGACGCCCGAGCAGGCGCGGACGATCGGCGACTGCCTCGACGGCTAGAATCTCCGCATGGCGGAGTTCGGGACGATGCGGGTCAAGGGCGGCCTCGCCGAGATGCTGAAGGGCGGGGTGATCATGGACGTGGTGAACGCCGACCAGGCGCGCATCGCGGAGGAGGCCGGCGCCGTCGCGGTGATGGCTCTCGAGCGCGTCCCGGCCGACATCCGCGCCGACGGGGGCGTCGCCCGGATGTCCGATCCCGAGATCATCCGCGAGATCCAGGAGGCCGTGACCATCCCGGTCATGGCCAAGTGCCGCATCGGCCACTTCGCCGAGGCGCAGATCCTCGAGGCGCTCGAGATCGATTACATCGACGAGTCCGAGGTCCTGACGCCGGCGAGCCTCACCCACCACGTCGACAAGTGGCAGTTCACGGTGCCGTTCGTCTGCGGCGCGACGAACCTCGGCGAGGCGCTGCGGCGCATCTCCGAGGGCGCGGCGATGATCCGCACGAAGGGCGAGGCCGGTACCGGCGACATCGTCAACGCCGAGACGCACATGCGTGCGGTCTTCGGCGGCATCCGGCGGCTCGGCTCGCTGCGCGAGGACGAGCTCTACGCCGAGGCGAAGGAGCTGCGCGCGCCCTACGAGCTCGTGCGCTGGGTCGCCGAGCACGGTCGACTCCCAGTCGTCACCTTCACCGCCGGCGGCATCGCGACCCCCGCGGACGCGTCGCTCTGCATGCAGCTCGGCGCGGACGGCGTGTTCGTGGGATCCGGGATCTTCAAGTCCGGCGACCCGGTGAAGCGGGCGCGGGCGATCGTCGAGGCGACCACGCACTACGCCGACGCGAAGGTGCTCGCCGAGGTCTCGGCGGGTCTCGGCGAGCCCATGGTCGGGATCTCGACCGCGACGCTCGCTCCCGAGCAGCTGCTCGAGACTCGCGGCTGGTAGGCGCCGTCCGGCGCGCGGGCAGCGGCTGCCGCGGCCGTGACGTCCTCGCAGCGCGCACGGGCGCAGGGGCGCTCGAACCGCGTCGGAGCCCGTTCGGCGGCTCGGCCGGCAGCCTCGCCCGCGAAGCGTGCCGCATGCCTCCGGTTCCGGCCATGCCCGTGGACGAACCGGCACACCTTCGGCACACATGACGTGGCCTCTGTGGCCTTGACCCAGGGACAGTCCCTGCTGGTCTCCGTTCCGGACATGTGTGGACGGATCGGAACTGATTCGTGACGGTCGTCCGCGACGGCCTCGTCGCCGGCGCCGCCGCCGCGCTGCCCAGCGGCCTCCCCTCGACGCTCCACGCGCTCCTCACCGGGCGCGACCCGCTCGAGGCGACGACGGCCGCCGGCTCGATACTTCGCCCGCGCGAGGAGCGGACGGCTCGTTCTCGTCGCCGCTGCCGTGCCGGTTCACCTCGCGCTCTCGCTCGGATGGGGCGTCGTCCTCGCCCGGACGTTCCGCCGGCCGACCGTCCCGCGCGGGATCGCGGCCGGACTCGCGATCGCGGCGCTCGACCTCGGCCTCGTCGGCCGCCGATTCCCGCGCGTCCGCGCCCTGCCGCTGCTGCCGCAGCTCGCCGACCACGCCGCCTACGGGGCCGTCGCCGCCGCGGTGCTGCGACGGCGACGGCCCGCGTGAGCCGGCGCTAAGCGAGACCGCGGTCGGCGAACTTCTGCTCGACCACCGCCGCCGTGCCGGGGCCGTAGAGATCGTCCGCGACCTCGATCGTCGCGGCCGCGGCCGACGGCATCGTCGGGCTCGCGCCGTAGTGGAACCCGGCCTCGAAGATGATCCGGTCGGCGGTCGTCGCCCCGAGGGCCTTGCGGATCTCCCACAGCGCCTGCGACCAGATCCGGCCGGAGCTGTGGATCGCGCACCAGGTCGAGGTTCTCCGGGTAGTGAAGGTTCGCGTCGAGACGCCGCAGGCAGTGCGGCGTCCCGGTCGGTGTACGAGACCGGAGTCCCAGTCCGCGATGCACGCCGGGTCGGGCGTCGGCGCGTAGTGCGCCGACACCGTGCCCGCGAAGTAGTCCGCGAAGCCCTCGCCGATCGCGCCGGCCTCGGGCGTGAAGCCGAACCCGAACGGCGTCTGCTGCGAGTCCTGCACGGCGTGGCCGTACTCGTGGAGGATCACCTCGGCGTCCTCGGCGTCGTCGACGCCGCCTTTGCCGAAGCGCAGGATGTCGTGCTTGTCCCACGAGTACGAGTTGTCGATCCCGAGCTGGTTCGCCCGGATGTCCTGCGACTCGCGGTTGATCGGCCGCAGCGTCGTGCCGAAGCCGAGGCTCTGCAGGTACAGCTGGGCCTGCGTGACCCAGTAGTACGCCATGACCTGCTCGAACCGCTCGTCGTCCCGGCGGAACTGGAACGTGTTCGTCGGCGAGTAGGCCGGCGTGCTCGTCTCGGCGCGGATGCAGGCCCAGTCGCCGCAGAGGCGCCCGCTCCCGTCGAGGTTCGTGAGCACGACGTCGTGGTACGCCGGCGCGAGCGCCGCGTAGTCGGCGTCCTTCTGGTCGGTGAGCGACTGGTTCTGCAGCTCGGCGACCGGATTCGGCAGGAAGACGGTGCCGACGCCGGTCTTCGAGCCGTTCGGCGGCTTCGCGGCGAGCGCACCGGCGACGAGCACCGCCGACGCCACGGCCGCAGCCGCCAGGATGAACGAACGACGCACGTGTGACCTCCCCTGAGTCGATTGCGTGCGGCCCCGGACGCTACCGCGTGCGGTCGAGGAACGTCTATCCCACCCGCCTCTACACTGGCTCCATGCGGGTCGGCGTCCTCGCGCTGCAGGGAAACTTCCGCGAGCACACGGCGATGTTGCGCGCACTCGGGGCCGACGTCGTCGAGGTGCGCAAGGCCGAGCAGCTCGACGAGCTCGACGGCCTCGTCATCCCCGGCGGCGAGTCGACCGCGATCATGAAACTCGCCTCGCTGTACGGGATCGACGAGGCGCTGCGCCGGTTCGACGGCGCGATCTTCGGCACCTGCGCGGGGATGATCCTGCTCGACCGGGCCCATCTCGGCCTCGTCGACCTCGAGGTTGCCCGCAACGCGTACGGGCGCCAGGTGGCGAGCTTCGAGGCCCCCCTCGCGCTCGACGGGGACGAGGATCCGCTCACCGGCGTCTTCATCCGCGCGCCGCGGGTCCGCGACGTCGGGCCCGAGGTCGAGGTGCTCGCGGAGCACGACGGCGAGCCGGTGCTGCTGCGGCAGGGTCGCGTCCTCGTCGCGTCGTTCCACCCGGAGCTGACCGACGACACGCGCGTGCACGAGCGATTCTTGGAGCTGGTCGAACGGGAGGCGCATGTCCGGGCATAGCAAGTGGTCGTCGATCAAGCACAAGAAGGGCGCCGCCGACGCGAAGCGCGGCAAGCTCTTCTCGAAGCTCTCGCGCGCGATCATCGTCGCGGCGCGGGAGGGCGGGCCCGACCCCGCCGCCAACCTCGCGCTGCAGAACGCGGTCGAGAAGGCGCGCTCCTACTCCATGCCGAAGGACAACATCGAGCGCGCGATCGCGAAGGGCGCGGGCACCGGCGACGACGCGTCGGCCTACGAGACGATCGTGTACGAGGGCTACGCCGCCGGCGGAGTGGCCGTGCTCGTCGAGGCGCTGACGGACAACCGCAACCGCACCGCCTCCGAGGTCCGGCACATCTTCGCCAAGAACGAGGGCAACCTCGGCACCACGGGCGCGGTCGCATGGCTGTTCGAGCGGCGCGGCGTCGCGCTGGTCCCCGGGCGAGCTCGACGAGGACGAGGTGCTCCTCGCCGCGGCCGACGGCGGCGCGGACGACATCGGCAAGGACGGCTCCTCCTGGCAGGTGCTCTCGGCTCCCGAGGACCTGCACCGGGTGCGCGAGGCGCTCGAGGCGGCGGGCGTCGGCGTCGAGTCGGCCGAGATCACGATGGTCCCGAAGACCACCGTCGAGATCGAGGACGAGGGGACGGCGAAGAAGATCGTGCGCCTGATGGACGCGCTCGAGGACAACGACGACGTCCAGGACGTCTACGCGAACTTCGACATCCCGGAGCGGGTGCTGGAGGTCGTCGCCTCCTAGCCGCACCGGGGAGGACGTCCGGGGCGCTCCCTACCCTCTCCACGTGAAGGTCCTCGGCATCGACCCAGGGACGGCAGCGTGCGGGTACGGCATCGTCCAACGAAGCGGCGACCGGCTCACGGCGGTGGACCACGGCTGGTGGCGGTCGAGCGCCGCCGAGCGCCCGGAAGTGCGCTTGAGGCGGATCTTCGACGGCGTCACAAGCCTCATCGAGGCGCACGCGCCGGATGCGGTCGCGCTGGAGGAGTCCTTCGTCGGCCGCGACGCCCGCACCGCGCTCTCCGTCGGGCAGGCGCGCGGAGCCGTGCTCGTCGCGGCGGCCGGCGCCGGGCTCGACTGTGCCGAGTACAGCCCGGCGACGGTGAAGCAGTCGGTCTGCGGCTACGGCCGCGCCGACAAGGAGCAGGTGGGGAGGATGGTGAAGGCGATCCTGAGCCTCGACGCGATGCCCGCGCCCGACCATGCGGCCGACGCGCTCGCCGTGGCCATCTGCCATGCGCTCGCGCCGCCGCTGCTGAGGGCGGTCGGATGATCGCCCGCCTCCGCGGCAGGCCCGTGGCGCGCACGGCCGAGGGCCTCGTGCTCGACGTCGGCGGCGTCGGCTACCTCGTCGCACGCGACGCCGTCCGCCGCGCGACAGGAGGGGGACGAGATCACCGTCCACACGTACCTCCACGTGCGCGAGGACGCGCTCCAGCTCTACGGCTTCGCGGAGGTCGCCGAGCGCGAGCTGTTCGTGCAGCTCCTGTCCGTCAACGGCGTCGGGCCCAAGGTGGCGCTCGCCGTCGTCTCGGGCTCGCCCGCGGCCGAGCTGCGGCGCGCGATCGTGCTCGAGGACACGGCACGGTTCCAGGCGATCCCCGGGATCGGCAAGAAGACCGCGGAGCGGATCGTGCTCGAGCTGAAGGAGAAGCTGGCCGGCGACCTCTCGCTCGCGCCGACCCCGGGCGTGCCGGCGGGCGATCTCGTCGCGCGCGACGCGCTCGTCGAGCTCGGGTTCTCGCTCCAGGACGCCGAGCGCGCGCTGGCGGAGGTCGACCCCGACCTCCCCGCCGAGGAGCGCGTGCGGCAGGCGCTGCGGCAGGCGGCCTAGACGGAGGCAGCCCGCTTCCTGACGGCGACGGCGCAGAGGACGAGGACGAGCTCGACCGTTCGCTGAGGCCGCAGTCGCTGGCGGACTTCGTCGGCCAGGAGCGCGTCAAGGAGCAGCTCTCGATCGCGCTCCAGGCCGCGAAGGCGCGCGGCGGAGGCGCTCGACCACGTCCTGCTCGTCGGCCCGCCGGGCCTCGGCAAGACGACGCTCGCGCAGATCGTGCGCCACGAGCTCGGCGTCGGCCTGCGCATGATCGCCGGCCCCGCGCTCGAGCGGAAGGCGGACATGGCCGCGATCCTCACGAGCCTCGAGCCGCGCGACGTGCTCTTCGTCGACGAGATCCACCGCGTCAACCGCGCGATCGAGGAGATCCTCTACCCGGCGCTCGAGGACTTCCGGATGGACATCGTGGTCGGCCAGGGGCCCGCGGCGCGCACGCTCTCGCTCGACCTGCCGCCGTTCACCCTCGTCGGCGCGACGACGCGGACGGGCCTCCTGACGACGCCGCTCCGCGACCGCTTCGGGATGACGTACCGGCTCGACCTGTACGAGCCGGCCGAGCTGACGCGGATCGTGCGCCGCTCGGCGCGGATCCTCGACGTCCCGATCGAGGACGAGGCCGCGGCCGAGATCGCCGGTCGCTCGCGCGGGACGCCGCGCATCGCGAACCGGATCCTGCGGCGCGTCCGCGACGTCGCGCAGGTGCGGCACGAGGGCTCGATCACCACCGAGGTCGCCCGTGAGGCGCTCGCGCTGCTCGAGGTCGACGCAGCACGGCCTCGAGCGCACCGACCGCGAGCTCCTGCGCGCGATCGTCGAGCGCTTCGACGGCGGCCCCGTCGGGCTGTCCACGCTCGCCGTCGCGCTCGGCGAGGAGCAGGACACGATCGAGGACGTCTACGAGCCGTACCTGCTCCGCCTCGGCTTCCTGCAGCGCACGCCGCGAGGCCGGACGGTCACGAGCGCGGGCCGCGCGCACGTCGGCGCGGTCGCCGACGACGGCGACGCGCGGCTCTTCTGATGGAGCTGCAGGCGTGGGTCCCGGCGGGCGGCGACGAGCTCGTCGAGAACGTCCACCGCGCGATCGCGGACTACGTCGCCGAGGCGGGGATCGCGCGCGCGTGGGTGCTCGTCGAGCTCGCCGACGGCGCGCGCTACGCGCTCGAGGCGCTCCTGGCCGAGCCCGGCTCCGGCTTCGTCACGCTCGTGCCGCACCGCGAGGACGACGAGACGCCCGAGCGGCTCATCGTCCCGCTCAAGGCGATCAGCCGGATCGAGCTGGCTCGGGCAGAGGAGCACCGCGAGCGCTTCGGCTTCGTCGCGCGCGACGCGTGAGAGCGAGCGCGACCGGGGCGAGCGCCAGCGCGGCGATGTCGAAGAAGACGTAGCCCGAGGCGATGCCGCTCGGCGGGTTGCCCTGCGTGATCGAGGTCCCCGGCGCGACCTCGGCCCACCGCCACGTGCCGAGCGCCGTGCCGTAGAGCTCGAGTGCCGCGACGACCGCGAACACGCCCGCGTAGGTCGCCGGCGCGCGGCCGCGGAGCAGGAACACCGCGAGCAGCACGGCGCCGAGCAGCCCGCCGAGGTCCTCCCGCGGCAGCACGGTGACACCTGCGACGCCCCACGCCAGCACCGCCACGAAGGCGAAGCCGACGAGCAGCCGCTCCCGGCCCGCTGCGAGCCCGGCGAGCGCGACGCCGCCGAGGTAGACGAGCCCGTGCGCGGGCGGCACGAACGCGGGCAGGTTCTCGAGCCGGTACGTGTAGAGGCCCCAGACGATCGAGCCGACGATCTCGCCGCAGGTCGCGACCGCGACCACGACCAGCGTCTGCGCGCGGCGCTCCGGCGAGACGGCGCGGAGCGCGACCACGAGGGCCAGCACGGTGACGAGGCCGAGCAGGATCTGGCCGCCGAGGCCGACGTAGCGGTCCGCCCACAGCAGTGCCGCGAGGTAGGCCGCGACCGCGGCGAGCGCGAGCGCGGGCCGGGCCCTCACCGCTTGAAGCCGAGCTCGTGCCACGACGGCACCGGCGCGAGCTCGAGGAGGGCGCGGCCGCCGTTCGGGTCGCGGTAGGCGAAGTCGGCGGCGTCGTCGTCCCAGGCCACCTCGAGCATGCCTTCCTTCACACGGTGGTCGAGCCAGGCGCCGCGGAAGACGAGCTTCCGCAGCCAGTACACGAGCGACTCGCCCTCCACGAGCGAGACGCGCTCCCAGTGGCGCACGAGGTACGCGCCCGAGGCCGCTGCGCGCCTCCGCGATCCGCCCGTCGGCAGCCAGCTCGACGAGGTCGGCCGTCTCCTCCTCCTCGAGCTCGTTGTGGTCGAGCAGCCCGAGCTTCACCGCCGCCGCGGTCACGCGCTCCTCGAAGTCGGCGGCCGCGAAGGCGAACCGGTAGCCGAGAAACTCGACCACGTAGTCGTCGCCCGACGAGTAGTTCGCCTCGCCCACGGTCTGAGGATAACCGCGGCTAGGCTGGCGCCCGTGAGCCGCCGCACCCTCGTCTTCCTCGCGATCCTCGTCACCGTGGCGCTCGGGGCGGCCTGGCTGCTCGAGCTGACGTGGGAGCGCGCGATCTACCTCGCGCCGGTCATCGTGATCTGCTCGCTCGGCGTGACCGCGCTGATCGTCCTCTGGGCGAAGGTGGTCGTCGAGGGAGTCCGCGGCGTGCGCCGGGACCGCGACAACTCCGTGCCGGATTCGTAAAAACGAACGTCTCGGCGCGCCGCGGCTCCGGAGCGCGTGGCACGGCCCCGAGTGACTCGCGGCGCGCTCGGCGGAGCCGGGCTTCGCCCGGCGGGAGCCGTCGCCGGCCGAGGGCGTCCGGGGGCGATGTCGTCCGACGGCCCTCGTAGCGTGGTCGCGCAATGCAGGGCAGCTGGACGCTTCGTCCGTGCCCGCACGGCGAGGTGCAGCGCCTGGTCGCCGAGCTCGGGCTCCACGAGGTGACCGCAGCCGTCCTCGTCCGCCGCGGGTACGGCGACCCCGACACGGCACGCGCGTTTCTCGCGGCGGATGCCCCTGGCCACGATCCGCTCCGCCTCGGCGACATGGAGCAGGCGGTCGCACGCATCCGGCTCGCGGTCGAGCGGGGCGAGCGGATCTGCGTCCACGGCGACTACGACGTCGACGGGATCTGCGCCACGGCCCTCGCCGTGCTCGCGCTCCGCAGCCTCGGCGCGGAGGTCGACTGGCACCTGCCGAGCCGGTTCGACGAGGGCTACGGCGTCAGCTCCACCACGATCGCGCGCCTCGCGGACGAGGGCTGCGCCCTCGTCGTCACGGTGGACTGCGGGATCACGGCCGTGAAGGAGGTCGCCGAGGCGAAAGCGCTCGGCCTCGACGTCGTCGTCACCGACCACCACCGGCCGGGCGACGAGCTGCCCGACTGCCCCGTCGTCGCGACGCGGCCGTCCGACTACCCCTTCCCGGAGCTCTGCGGCACGGGCGTGGTGGCGAAGCTCGCCGAGGCGCTGGGCGTCGACGTGACGCCGCATCTCGACCTCGTCGCGCTCGCCACGATCGCGGACGTCGTCCCGCTGCTCGACGAGAACCGCTTCTTCGCGGGCGCGGGCCTCCGCGCGCTCGCCCGGACGCGGAAGCCGGGCCTGCGCGCGCTGATGCGGTCGGCGCACGTCGACCCTGCCGCCGTCGACTCCGGCTCGGTCGGCTTCCGGCTCGCGCCGCGGATCAACGCGGCCGGCCGGCTCGGGCACCCCGGCGCAGCGCTCGACCTGATCCTCACCGAGGACGAGGAGGAGGCGGGCCGCCTCGCTGCGCGGCTCGAGGAGCTGAACCGCGAGCGGCAGCAGGTCGAGGACCGGATCCTTCGCGCGGCCGTGGCCGAGGTCGAGTCGTGGCCGGAGGCGAAGCGCCGCCGCCGCGGCTACGTCATCGCCGGCGCCGACTGGCACGAGGGCGTGATCGGGATCGTCGCCTCGCGTCTCGTCGAGCGCTTCAACCGCCCGGTCGTGCTCATCGCCGGGACGGACGAGCTGTGGAAGGGCTCCGGGCGGTCGCTCCCCGCCTTCGACCTCCACGGCGGGCTCGCTGCGTGCGCCGGCGCACCTCGAGCGCTTCGGCGGCCACCGCGCCGCCGCGGGCCTCTCGATCCGCCCGGAGCAGGTCGAGGCGTTCGCCGACGCGTTCGCCGCGCACGCCGACGGCCTCCTCGACGACGCCGACCTCGTGTCCGTCACGCCGGTCGACGGCGTGCTCCCGCGCGGGACGGAGCTGACGCTCGAGCTCTGCACGGAGCTGCAGCGGCTCGCCCCGTTCGGGCTCGGCAACCCCGACGTCACGCTCCTCGCCGCGGGCTGCGAGCTCGGCTCGCTCGCGACCGTGGGGGAGGGGCGGCACCTGAAGTTCCGCGTGCGGCGCGACGGCCGCGACGCCGGCGGCGCGATCGCGTTCGGGCTCGGCGCCCAGCTCGACCGCTTCCGGCGCGAGCTGCGCTACGACGTCGCCTTCCGCCTGCACGAGAACCGCTGGAACGGCACCGTGGCGCCGCAGCTCACCGTCCGCCGGATCTTCGACGCCGACGACCGCTTCGACGGGCTGCGCGACTGGCTCGTCGCCGAGTACCGGAAGCCGGCCGAGGCTCGCCACCCGGACGCCAGCGGCGATCTTCGCCGAGCTCGAGCTCGACGCGGCGGGTCTCGGACGGCGGCACCTGCTCGAGTCGGAGACGTTCCGGGCCCTGCTCGCGGGCGACCCGCCGCTCGCGCAGGCCGCGTGACCGTCCGGCCGTCGCGCGACGACGACTGGCCGGCGATCCTCGACGTTCACCGCCGCGCGTTCGGCGGCGAGGCCGAGCCGCGGCATGGCCGACGACGTGCGGGCGAGCGACGGGTGGGTGCCCGAGCTCTCGCTCGTCGCCGAGGTGGGCGGGACGGTCGTCGGCCACGTCCTCACGAGCTGGGTCGGGCTCGAGGGCTCGGCGCGCCGGCTGCTCCAGCTCGGCCCGATCGGCGTCCTCCCCGAGCACCAGGGCCGCGGGCATCGGCTCGGCGCTCGTGCGGGCGACGCCTCCGCCGTCGCGGGCGCCCTGGGCGAGCCGCTCGTGCTGCTCGAGGGCGACCCCGCGTACTACGGCCGCTTCGGCTTCGTCCGCGCCGACGAGCTCGGGCTCCTCCCGCCGCCGCAGGCGCTCTACGACTGGGCCTTCCAGGTCGCGGTCCTCGACGAGGATGCCCCGCTGCCGCAGGGCCGCGTCGTCTACCCGCCGACCTTCCCCGGCTAGCGCGCCCGCCGAACGACACGCGCACGCCCCGCCGCAGCGCCCGGCGCTCGGCCGCGGCCGCGTCCAGGTCGACCAGCACGCGGGCGATCGCGAGGAGCGCCCGACGCTCTCGATAGCTCCGAATCCAGCGCATGTCCGACCTCCGTTCCCTCTCGCAACGGCGTTCCCTGCCCTGCGGTTGCGCGCGCAGGGAACCGTTGGAGGCCCGAGTACACTGAGTGGATGGCGGTCGTCGAGGCTCACGGGAAGCATCAGCACCTCCTCGACGAGCTGCTGGCGGAGGTCGCCGCCTACAACCCCGACACCGATCGCGACCTGATCGTGCGGGCGTTCGAGCGCGCCGCGCGGGCGCACCGCGGCCAGCACCGGCGCAGCGGCGAGGACTTCATCGTCCACCCGCTCGGCGTCGCGCGCATCTGCGCCCAGCTCCACCTCGACGACGCGACGCTCGTCGGCCGCGCTCCTCCACGACACGGTCGAGGACACCGAGACCGATCTCGAGGACATCCGCGGCGAGTTCGGCGACGAGGTCGCGAAGCTCGTCGAGGGCGTCACGAAGCTGACGCGGATCCAGTTCCAGAGCCGCGAGCAGACCGAGGCCGAGAACTACCGGAAGATGATCGTGGCGATGGCCGAGGACGTCCGCGTGATCCTCATCAAGCTCGCCGACCGGCTCCACAACATGCGGACGATCGAGTACCTCGGCAAGCAGAAGCAGGTGCAGAAGGCGAAGGAGACGCTCGAGGTCTACGCGCCGCTCGCGCACCGCCTCGGGATCCACGCGATCAAGTGGGAGCTCGAGGACCTCTCGTTCCAGACGCTCCACCCGCGCAAGTACGAGGAGATCAAGGCGATGGTCGCCGAGCGCCGCGACGACCGCGAGGACCACGTCCAGAAGGCGGCCGAGCTGCTCGGCGCCGAGCTCGAGAAGGTCGACATCCCGGCCGACATCTCGGGCCGCGCGAAGCACTTCTACTCGATCTACGAGAAGATGGCGAAGAAGGGCCGCGCCTTCAACGAGATCTACGACCTCACCGCGATGCGCGTGATCGTCGAGCGCTCCGGCGAGGAGGGCACGCGCGACTGCTACGGCGCGCTCGGCCTCATCCACTCGCTGTGGAAGCCGATGCCCGGCCGCTTCAAGGACTTCGTCGCGATGCCGAAGGCGAACCGGTACCGCTCGCTGCACACGACCGTGATCGGGCCCGAGGGGCGGCCGCTCGAGATCCAGATCCGCACGCGCGAGATGCACGAGCTCGCGGAGCTCGGGATCGCGGCGCACTGGGCGTACAAGGCCGGCAAGCGGCAGGCCGACGACGCCTGGCTGACGTGGGTGAAGCAGCTGATGGAGTCGACCGACGAGGGCGACCACGGCGAGTTCATGCGCTCGATGCGCGCCGACCTGTTCGACGACGAGGTCTACGTCTTCACGCCGAAGGGCGAGGTGAAGACGCTGCCCGCGGGCGCGACGCCGATCGACTTCGCCTACGCCGTCCACACCGACGTCGGGCACCGCACCGTCGGCGCCAAGGTCAACGGCCGGATCGTCCCGCTCCACTACCGGCTGCGGAACAGCGACATCGTCGAGATCCTCACGCAGAAGCAGGGCCGCGGCCCGTCGCGCGACTGGCTCTCGGTGGCGAAGTCGTCGCGCGCCCGCAACAAGATCCGCCAGTTCTTCTCGCGCGAGAACCGCGAGGAGTCGGAGCGCAAGGGCCGCGAGTCGCTCGAGGCCGCGCTGAAGGCGCAGAACCTCCCGTACCGGAAGCTCGCCGGCTCGTCCGTGCTCGCGCAGGTGATCCGCGAGTCCGGCTTCAAGAAGGCCGAGGACTTCTACCTCGCGCTCGGCGAGGGGAAGCTCCAGGCGGCGAAGATCGTCGAGAAGGTCCTCCAGCGGCTGAAGACGGACGAGGTCGCGGAGGAGGAGGCCGTCCCGCTCAAGCAGCCGAAGGCGAAGCGGGCGACGGCCGGCGACAACCTCGGCATCCGCGTGATCGGCGTCGACGACGTGCTCGTCCGCGTGGCGAAGTGCTGCAACCCGGTGCCCGGCGACCCGATCGAGGGCTACATCTCGCTCGGCCGCGGCATCACCGTCCACCGCGCGGACTGCCCGAACGTGCGGGCGCTGAAGCGGAACCCCGAGCGGTTCACGCCGGTCGAGTGGGAGGGCGGCGCGAACACGAGCTTCCGCGTCCAGATCGCGGTGCAGTCGTGGGACCGCCCGCGCCTGCTCGAGGACGTCGCGCGGACGTTCGCCGAGCACGGCGCGAACATCGTCGAGTACGGCGGCCACGTCGAGGACCAGCTCGCGCGCAACTGGTACACGGCCGAGGTCGGCGACATCCAGGACCTGCGCTCGCTGCTCTCGGCGCTCCGCGGGATCGACTCGGTCTTCGACGCGTACCGCGTCACGCCGTCCTGACCCTCGATCCCCCGTTCGGGGGATCTTGCGCGTTCACTCGAACGGGCTAGGCCGGTCGGTACCCCGCGGATTTGCAGGGTTTTCCTGTTCGCGACGTTCCCTCGTTCGAGTGATCGGGCGCGCGGCGAGGGGGGTAGCTCGAACGAGGGATTGGCCGCCGCGACGGACGCGACTACAACGTGCCCAGGGGGAGAGGGCAAGAGGCTGCGGCGCCCGCCCCCGAGGACTGGGGCGGGCGCGCAGCTCACACGGAAGGGTCGCCGCCGGTTGCGGCGCGGCGGCGGCCCACCTCTCCTCCTCTCAATGCTCGAACGGCAGCTCGAGGTAGTTCACGCGCTCCGGCTCGACCACGTAGACGACGCCGCTCCGCATGGGGAACGGCGCGCCCGTGTACTTGTCCGAGAGCCGGTCGATCGTCTCCAGCGCCGCGTCGCCCTCGCGCGTCTCGACCACGCGGCCGCGGAGCTGCACCGTCCGGTACGGCCGCTCGAGGTCGATCAGCGAGATCGCGACGCGCGGGTCGGCGGCGAGGTTGCGCGCCTTGCGCGAGCCGGGCTGGGTGAAGAAGCAGACGCGGTCGCCCTCGCGCAGGATCCAGACCGGGACGCTGTGCGGCGCGCCGGACGGCAGCACCGTCGCGACGTGCGCGAAGTTGCGGCCGTCGAGCACGCGAGCGGACCTCGTCGGAGAGGGTGACGGCGCTCATGCTCTCCAGGTCGCCGCCCTCGAAGGCGCGGACGGCCTCGCGGTAGCCGTCCGGGATCGGGACCGTGCGCCGCTCCTCCGGGTCGACGAGCACGAGCGTCTGCGTCGCCGTGACCATGAGCCGGTCGTCGTCCATGCGGTAGGCGGCGTGCTCGTAGGTCGCGCTCGTGCGACCGATCCGCGCGATCCGGACGAAGATCTCCAGCAGGTCGTCGAACCGCGCCGGCGCGTGGTACTCGATCTGCGAGGCGCGCATGACGAACTCCGCCGTCGTCCCCTCGACCCGCGGACGCAGGCCGAGATGGCGGTGGTACTCGACGCGCGCGTGGTCGAAGTAGGGCAGGTAGCGGCCGTAGTAGACGACCCCCTGCGCGTCGGTGTCCGAGAACCAGACCCGCGCGAGCGCCGAGTACTTGAACGGCGGCCGCCGGTCGGTGACGCGTCCGAGCTCCAGCGAGGTCACGCCCACGATCCTACGATGAGAGCGTGTCGCAGACGATCGAAGCACCCGTCCGCACCCGCGAGCCGTCCTCGACGAGGACCGCGAGGAGGACCGCCCCTGGGTCGTGATCGTCTGGAACGACCCGGTGAACCTGATGACGTACGTCACCTACGTCTTCCAGAAGCTCTTCGGCTACACCGAAGGAGAAGGCGGAGAAGCTGATGTGGCAGGTGCACAACGAGGGCAAGGCGGCCGTCTCGACGGGCACGCGCGAGCGGGCGGAGTACGACGCGGCCCGCCTCCAGGCCCACGGCCTCTGGGCGACGCTCCAGCAGGACTGATGCGGCTCCGCACGCCGATCGCCCCGCTTCCCGACGGCCGCTACCGGCTGCGCCTCGACGCGGGCGAGCGGGAGCTCGTGCGCGGCCTCTGCAGCGAGCTCGGCGAGCTGATCCGCGACGACGACGCCGGCGTCGCGCGCCTCTTCCCGCCGGGCTACCGCGACGACGACGAGGCGGCGGAGGAGTTCTCGCAGCTCGTGCACCCGGGGCTTCGCGAGCAGCGGCTCGCCTCGCTCGACGTCGTGACCCGCTCGCTCGAGCGAGGACACGCTCTCGCAGGCGGAGGCCGAGGCGTGGTGCGGCGCGCTCAACGACCTCCGGCTCGTCCTCGGCGAGCGGCTCGGCGTGACCGAGGACCTCGACCTCGGCGCGCTGTCGCTGCTGCGGCACCCGCAGGCGCGCGAGCTGGCGCTCTACGGCTGGCTCACGGCCGTGCAGGGCGCGGCCGTCGAGGCGCTCGCCTCGCGGCTCTAGGCCTCGCCGCGGATCACGCCGAGCACCTCGTCCCGCTTCCGCTCCATCAGCTCCTCGGAGCCGATCGCCTCCAGGTTGAGGCGCAGCAGCGGCTCGGTGTTCGACGGGCGGACGTTGAAGTGCCAGTCCTCGGCCTCGACGGAGACGCCGTCGAGGTGCGAGACCGTCCCCTGCGCGCCGAAGCGCTCCTCGAGCTCGCGCAGCTTCGCGTCGACGTCGTCGACCCGCGTGTTGAGCTCGCCGGTGAGGAAGTAGTGCGACCGGAACGGGCGCAGGAGCTCCGACAGCGTCGTGCCGCGTTTCGAGAGCAGCTCGAGCATCAGCAGGAACGGGATCACGCCCGAGTCGGCCTTCGAGAACTCGCGGAAGTAGTAGTGGCCGGAGACCTCGCCGCCGAAGACGGCGTCCTCCTCCCGCATCCGGTGCTTGATGAACGCGTGGCCGACGCGGTTGACCAGCGGCTCGCCGCCGCGGCTCGCGGACGATGTGCGGGCACGGCCCAGCTCGCGCGGACGTCGTAGATGATCTTCGCGCCCGGCTCCTTCTCGAGCATCAGCTCCGCGAGCAGCGCGGTGACGAAGTCGCCCGGGACGAACTCGCCCGTGTCGTCGACGAAGAAGCAGCGGTCGGCGTCGCCGTCGAAGGCCACCCCCAGGTCGGCGCCCTCCTCGAGCGTCTTCGCGACGATGAACTCGCGGTTCTCGGGGAGGAGCGGGTTCGGCTCGTGGTTCGGGAAGGTGCCGTCCGGCTCGAAGTAGCAGGGCACGGCCTCGATCGGCAGCCGCTCGAGCACCGGCGGCAGCATCGCCCCGGCCATCCCGTTGGCGGCGTCGATCACGACCCGCAGCGGCCGCATCGCATCGACGTCGACGAAGGAGAGGACCTTGTCGCGGAACCCCGGCCAGATGTCCTCCTCGCGGACGTCGCCCCGCGCCGAGGAATCGCCGAAGCCGCGCTCGGCCCGGTCGCGCACCTCCGCGAGCCCCGAGTCGCCGCCGACGGGGAGCGCGCCCTCGCGGACGATCTTCATCCCCGTGTACTCCTTCGGGTTGTGCGAGGCGGTGACGGTGAGGCCGCCCTCGAGCCCGAGCT
This sequence comes from uncultured Thermoleophilia bacterium, assembly GCA_963733995.1. Classification (GTDB taxonomy): domain Bacteria; phylum Actinomycetota; class Thermoleophilia; order Gaiellales; family Gaiellaceae; genus DATHTC01. The sequence goes on along the minus strand of CAVTFO010000020.1, from coordinate 311,174 downwards.
CGCCGACGGCGAAGTAGAGCATCTCCGTCCCGATCATCCCGAGGTCGAGGACGTCGGCCCCGGCGTCGGCGGCGCCCTCGATCGCCGCCCGGGCCATGGACGGGGACGACACGCGCATGTCGCGGCCGACGGCGATCCGGCGCGGCCGGAACTCCTCGACGTAGGCCCGGCCGATCGCGTAGGCGCCCTCCTCGTCGAGCTCCTGCCCGTAGAGGCCGCGGACGTCGTACGCCTTGAACACCTTCGGGTCGAGCACGGCCGGAACCGTACCGCCGCTCCCCGCGGCCGTGCGCGGCAGGCTTGTCGCTCCGGCGCCATCGTCGTAGGCTCGCGCGGTCGGTCACGACGAAGGGGGGACACCATGAGGAAGACCTCGGCGCTCCTGGCGGCGCTCGCGCTCGCGTTCGTCTGCGGAAGCGCCGCCGCCGCGACGTTCACGCCGGGCTCGGCCGGGCTCGGCGATCCGTTCTTCCCGCTCGCGGGGAACGGCGGATACGACGTCCGCGACTACGACCTGACCCTCGACTACGAGCCGGCGCAGAACCGGCTGCGCGGGACCGCGGTCATCGCCGCGACCGCGACCCAGAACCTGTCCCGCTTCGACCTCGACCTCCGCGGGTTCGACATCTCCCGGCTGCTCGTGAACGGAAGCGCGGCTTCGTTCGCGCGGGACGGCCAGGAGCTCGTCATCACGCCTTCCGCCGGGATCGAGGCGGGCCAGCCGTTGACCGTCACGATCGACTACGCGGGTACGCCGGCGGTGGTGACGGATCCGGACGGGTCGATCGAGGGCTGGGTACCGACCGCGGACGGCGCCTTCGTCGTCAACGAGCCGCAGGGCTCGCCGGCGTGGTACCCGGCGAACGACAACCCGCGCGACAAGGCGACCTACACCTTCCGCGTCACCGTGCCGGACGGCCTCACCGTGATGGCCAACGGCGTGCTCGTATCGAACGCGGCGTCCGGCGGACGGCGCACGTGGGTCTGGAGCGAGGGCCTCCCGATGGCGCCGTACCTCGCGACCGCGACACTCGGCCGCTTCGACCTCACGATCGGCACCCTCCCCAGCGGCGTGCCGAACTACGTCGCGGTCGACCCGACACTGCCGAAGGGGAACGTCCTGCGGCTGATCCCGGAGCGTGTCGACTTCTACACGTCGATCTACGGCCCGTACCCGTTCGACGCGGTCGGCGCGATCGTCGACGACGCCAAGGTCGTCGGCTACTCGCTCGAGACGCAGACGAAGCCGAACTTCGACCGGATGCCGAACGAGGCGACGCTCGTGCACGAGCTCTCGCACATGTGGTTCGGCGACTCGGTGACGCTCACGGAGTGGCCGGACATCTGGCTGCACGAGGGCTTCGCCACGTGGTCGGAGTGGATCTGGAGCGAGTACCAGGGCAACAAGTCCGCCCACAAGTGGTTCGAGCAGCTGTACAACACGCCGCCGCAGAACCTGCCGTTCTGGAACCCGCCGCCGGGCGACCCGGGCGACGCGAGGTTCCTCTTCAACGGGACGATCTACTACCGCGGCGGGATGACGCTGCAGGCGCTGCGCGAGAAGATCGGCGACCCGGCGTTCTTCACGCTCATGCGGAGCTGGGCGCAGCAGAACCGCTTCGGCAACGTCACGACGTCCGGCTTCGTCGCGGCCGCCGAGCGGATCAGCGGGATGGAGCTCGACCCGTTCTTCCAGGTGTGGCTCTACGAGGAGGGCAAGCCGACCTCCTGGTGACGGACGAGTGCCGGGGGCGGGCGGAGCGACCACCCCGGCACCTACACTTCGAGGCATGGAGCGCAAGCTCGCGACCGTCCTGTTCGTCGACATCGTCGACTCGTCCGCGATCGTCGCCGGGTCGGACCCGGAGGTCGTGCGCCGGCGCATCGACCGCTTCTTCGAGCGGGCGTCACGGTGCATCCGCGCCCACGGCGGCACCGTGGAGAAGTTCGTCGGCGACGCGATCATGGCCGCGTTCGGGATCCCGCGCGCGCACGAGGACGACGCCGCGCGCGCCATCCGGGCCGCGCTCGCGATCCTCGACGCCGTCCGCGACCTCGGCCTGCAGGCGCGGATCGGGATCGAGGCGGGCGAGGTCGTCGCCGACTCGAGCCTCGACGCCACCTTCGCCACCGGCGACGCGGTCAACGTCGCCGCCCGCCTCGAGCAGGCGGCGGGCTCGAACGAGATCCTCGTCGGCCCCGGCGCGTACCGGCTCGCGTTCGACGCGGTCGAGTTCGAGTCGGCCGGCCTCCAGGAGCTGCGCGGCCGCGCCGAGCCGCTGCCGGTCTGGCGCGTCGTCGGGCTCGTCGGAGAGCCGCGTCGAGCGCCGCGACGGGACGCCGCTCGTCGGCCGCGAGAGCGAGCTCGAGCTGCTCCGCAACACGTACGAGCGCGCCGTCCGCGACCGCCGCGCCCACCTCGTCACGCTCTACGGCGAGGCCGGCGTGGGCAAGAGCCGGCTCGCGCGCGAGTTCGTCTCCACGCTCGAGGGCGCGACGGTGCTCGTCGGGCGCAGCCTCCCGTACGGCGAGGGCATCACCTACTGGCCGCTCGCCGAGATGGTGAAGGCCGCCGCCGGGATCTCCGACGACGACGACCGCGCCGAGGCGCAGGAGAAGCTGATGGTCTTCTGCGAGGACGAGGAGGTCGCCGACCTGCTCGGGCTCGCCGCGGGCGTGCTCGACTCGTTCGACGACGAGCGCAGCCAGCAGGAGATCCAGTGGGCGGTGCGCGAGTGGGCCGAGCGGCTCGCCGGCGAGGCAGCCGCTCGTGCTCGGGTTCGAGGACATCCACTGGGCGGAGGAGCCGCTGCTCGAGCTCATCGAGCACCTCGCCGGCTGGGTGCGCGAGGCGCCGCTGCTGATCCTCTGCCTCGCGCGTCCCGAGCTGCTCGACCAGCACCCGTCGTGGGGCGGCGGCCGCACGCGGGCGCTCTCGATCGAGCTCGAGCCGCTCGGCCGCGGCGACGCGGAGGAGCTCGCGTCCGCGCTCACGGCCGACACGCCGCTCACGCCGGAGCTCCGCGAGGACGTGCTCGACAAGACCGAGGGGAACCCGCTCTTCCTCGAGGAGACGGTGCGCATGCTCGTGCAGGGCGACGACGGCCACGTCGAGCGGATTCCGGACACGCTGCAGGCGCTCATCGCGGCGCGAATCGACCTGCTGCCGGCGTCCCAGAAGACGCTCATGCAGCGCGCGTCCGTGATCGGCCGCACCTTCTGGCACGGGGCGCGTCGAGCACCTCTCCCCCGACGTCGAGGACGTGGGAGACGTGGTCGAGGAGCTGCTCCTCCGCGACTTCGTGCTCCGCGAGCCGCGCTCGACGCTGTCGGGCGACCGCGCCTACCGCTTCAAGCACGTGCTGATCCGCGACGTCGCGTATTCCGGGCTCCCGAAGGCGGCGCGGGCCGAGCTCCATGTCGGCTTCGCCAACTGGCTGCACGAGCGGGCGGGGGAGGAGCTCCTCGAGATCCGGGCCTCGCACCTCGACCGCGCCGCGTCGCTGACGGCCGAGCTCGAGGGCGCGGTCCCGCCCGAGCTCGCCTCGGAGGCAGCGGCGGCGCTCGAGGCGGCCGGCGTCCGTGCGCTCGCGCGCGAGGCCAACACCACCGCCCGGCGGCTGCTGTTGCGCGCGACCGAGCTCCAGCCGACGCTCGTGCGCCGCCACAAGGCGGCCGTCGCTGCGTGGCGGCTCGCCGACTTCGCGGCGGTCGCGATGGAGATGGATGCGGTGCGCCAGGAGGCGATCGCCGCCAACGACCAGAGCATCCACGGGCGTGCGCTCACCGCCCTCGCCGACGTGACGCTCGTGCGAGACGCCGACCTCCCTCGCGCGGGCGAGCTCGCCGAGCTGGCGCTGTCGGTGCTCCCCGAGGACGACCTCGTGGGCCGCTTCGACGCGCTCGGGATGCGCGCCTCGATCGCGTGGTGGCTCGGCGACCTCTCCGGCAACGAGCGGTACGCGCGCGAGGCGCTGGAGCTCGCGCAGCGGCTCGGCCGCAAGGACCTCGAGTCGGAGGCGGCGGAGCAGGTCGCCGCGGCGAAGCTGGCCCGGCTCGACCTCGAGGGCGCCGAACCGTACGTCGACCAGGCGTGCGCGCTCGCCGAGGAGAGCGGGAGCCTGACCTCTCGGGCCGCCGCACTCGGGTCGCGCGGGCGCCTGCTCTCGATCCGCGGTCGCCTCGACGACGCGCAGGCGGCGCTCGAGGAAGCGCGCGCCCTCTACGAGGAGGCCGGCGCGGCGTGGACGCTCGGGCGGACGCACAACGCCCTCGGCTGGATCGCCTGGCGCAAGGGCGACCTCGCCCGCGCCGAGCGGTTCTTCCGCGACTCGATCCGCATCCTGAGGCCGCTCGAGGAACGGGCGTCGTTGTGCGAGAGCCAACGCAGCCTCGCGCAGCTGCTCGCCTTCCAGGGGAAGCTCGACGAGGCCGAGCGGTACGCGATCGAGGCGCGGGAGACGGTCGGGCCGCACGACCAGGGCTCGCGTGCGACGACGCGGATGGCGCTGGCGGCGGTGCGGGCCGGGCAGGGCCGGGACCAGGAGGCGGAGGAGCTGTTCCGCGAGGCGCTCGACGTGGTCGCGCGGACGGAGTTCGCCTACATCCGTTTCGAGCTGCTCACGGGGCTCTCGCGCTTCCTGCGCGAGCGTGGCCGCGCCGACGAGGCCCAGGCGCTCGAGGACCAGCTCGCGATCCTCGGCGAGGTCACCTGGGGCCAGCCGGACATGGTCGGCGCCACGGCGCGGATGGTCTAGTCCGCGACGAGCTGCAGCAGCGCGGAGCCGGCCGTCGTCGAGGGCCCGGCCGAGGTTCTCGAACGCGGGGCCGAGCGGGAGGTCGCGCATCCAGCGGCTCCCCGTCTCCGTGACGTCGCGCGCCGCGGTGGGGTGGAAACCGGCTTCGGCGAGGAGCGCGCGGAGCTCGTCCTCGGTCACGAGGAACGACAGCTCGGGGACGCTCGCCCACGGCAGCGGGTACTCGGGCGGGCCGCCGGTCCCTGCGATCGCGTCGTAGAGCGCGAGCCGGCCGGTGGCCCGGCGCAGCTCGGCGTAGAGCGCCGCCTTGTCCGCGGACGTTCATCGCGGCGTGCTGCGTCCACCCGATGGCGAAGGCGCCGTCCGCGAACGGGAGCGCAGTGGCGTCGGCGCGGACGAAGCGGACGCGGTCGGCCAGGCCGGCGTCCCGTGTCAGCTCCTCCGCCCGCTCGACGAACGCGGCGGTGACGTCGACGCCCGTCACGTCGACGCCGAAGCGCTCGGCGATGAACCGCGCGGGGCCGCCGAGCCCGGCCCCGACGTCGAGCACGCGCTCTCCCTCCCGCAGCGCCGCGAGCTCGGCCAGCTCGACCGTCGCCTCGGCGCCGCGGACGTGCAGCTGGTCCGCGCCAGGCGGCCGCAGCCGGCGCGCCGCCGCCTCGTAGTAGCGCTCGACCTCCTCCGCGCTCACGCGACGAGGATCGCGCGGATCGCCTGTGTCGACGCCTCGTCGGGCGCCTCCGAGATGACCGTCGCCGGCCGTTCGAACCGGTCGAGCGCCTCACGCAGCGGCTCGGCCCGCAGCGTCCCGTCGCCGTAGGGCAGGTGCTTCGTCTCGTTCCGGTTCGCGTACTGGATGTCGGAGAAGTGGATGTGGAACGGCTCGTCCGGCCCGAGCACGGCGTCCGCGAGCTCGAGGGCGTCGGCGAACGCGTCCGCCGCGAGGAAGGCGCCGTCGCTCGTCGCGTGCATGTGCGCGAAGTCGAGCACGGGGCGGACCCACGGCACGGCGGCGGCGATCGCGACCACGTCCTCGACCGAGCCGAGCTCGGCCACGCGGCCCATCACCTCGACGCCGAACGGGACGAGCCGCCCCTTGCCCTCGAGGCGCTCGCCCAGGTCGCCGAGCTGGTCGACGACGTCCGCGATCGACTCCTCGCGCGTGCGTCCGAGGAAGTAGCCCGGATGGATGACGACGGGCGCCGCCCCGGCGGCCGTCGCGATCCCGGCCGAGCGGTCGAGCACGCCGATCGCCATCTTGAACTTCTTGTCCCGCTCGCGGTGCCCCATCCAGCCGAAGAGCGGCGCGTGGAGCGACAGCGCGATGTCCGCCTCGCGTGCCAGCTCCCCGACGCGGGCGCCCCAGTCGTAGTCGAGCCAGAATCCCTTCTCGCAGTCGATCTCGGCGGCGGTGTACCCGTCCGCGACGAGCAACTCGATCGCCTGCTCGGGGCTCTCCTGCGACGGGAGGTACCCAGGACCCACGCGGATCGTTCCCACACCCCGACCGTACCGCTCGAGGAGCGCCCTTCGCGGCGATGCCGTCCGACCGGGGTCCTACGCTTTTCCCGACATGCTGAAGCAACCGACACGCATCGACCTGCTCGAGCTCGACATCGACCTCCGCCTCACCGACCTCTGGCGCGAGGCTGCCGAGATCGAGGAGTGGAACCTCGAGGTCGTCGCCGCGTTCATGCGCGCGGCGTACGGCAAGGGGTACTGCGACGCGCTGACCGAGGACGCGCCGGGCTCGCTCTGCCGTGACCACGGCTACCGCGTGCCCGAGCGGACGCCGCTTACCGAGGCGTAGCGCCGCCAGGCACCGGCTAGACTCCTCGGCGTGACGCGGCGGCGCAATCCTGCCCGGCTCGTCCTCGCGCTCTCGGTCGCGGCGACGCTCGCCGTCTTCCTCGTCTACACGTCGCTGGCGGGGGGCGGGACGCCCTCGGTGCAGCCGAGTGAGCTGCGCGCGCACCCGGGCGAGGTGTCGCTCGCGGGCCGCGTCGTCGGGACGATCGAGCGCGAGGGCCGGACGATCCACTTCACGCTGCGCGACGTGCAGGGGACGGCGAGGGTGCCGGTCGTCTACAGCGGCTCCGTGCCGGACATGTTCCAGGTCGGGCGCGACGTCTACCTGAAGGGCGAGCTGCGGCGCGGGACCTTCGTCGGCGAGTCGGGGACGCTCGTCACGCGCTGCCCGTCGAAGTACACGAAGCGCGCGTCGACCTAGGCCGCCGTGGCTGAGCTCGGCCGCGCGGCCCTCCTCGTCGCCCTCGGGCTCGTCGTCTACGCGGCGGTCGCCGGCGGCTGGGCGGCCCACAGGCGGCGGCGCCGCCTCGCGGTCTCCGCGCAGAACGCGCTGCTCGCCGCCTTCGCCGCCACGCTCGTCGCCTCGGCGGTGCTCGTGTCCGCCCTCTGGCGGCGGGACTTCGGCTTCGTCTACGTCGCCGACCACGTCTCGCGGGATCTGCCGACGCCGTACGCCCTCTCGGCGTTCTGGGGCGGCCAGGAGGGCTCGCTGCTCCTGTGGCTGCTCGTGCTGACCGGCGTCTCGGCCTGCGCCGTCGCCTGGGGCCGCCGTGCCGGGCGCGACCTCGTCGCGTGGGTCGTCCCGTTGCTCGGCGGGGTCGCGACCTTCTTCGCCCTCCTGCTCGTCGCCGTGGCCTCGCCCGTTCGCGACGCAGACGCCCGGTCGCCGACGGCGCCGGGATGGTGCCGTCGCTGCAGAACCCGTACATGCTCGCGCACCCGCCGATGCTCTACCTCGGCTACGTCGGGCTGACGATCCCGTGGGCGTTCGCGATGGGCTCGCTGCTCGCCGGTCGGACGGACGAGCGCTGGATCGTCGCCACGCGCCGCTGGACGCTCGGCGCGTGGGCGTTCCTCGGCGTCGGCCAGCTGCTCGGCGCGCACTGGGCCTACGAGGAGGTCGGCTGGGGCGGCTACTACGCCTGGGACCCGGTCGAGAACGCCGCGCTCATGCCCTGGCTCGCCGCGACGGCGTACCTCCACTCGGTGATGATCCAGGAGAAGCGCGGCATGCTCCGCCTCTGGAACGTGAGCCTCGTCACGCTCGCGTTCGGGCTCTCGCTCTTCGGGACGTTCCTCACCCGCTCGGGGATCCTCACCTCGATCCACTCGTTCACGCAGAGCTCGATCGGGTCGTGGTTCCTCGGCTTCATCGTCGTCGTCGCCGCGTTCTCGGTGGCGCTGATCCTCTGGCGGCTGCCGCTGCTGCGCTCGAAGACGCGGCTCGAGTCGCTCGTCTCGCGCGAGGCGACGTTCCTCTACAACAACCTGCTGCTCGTCGCGCTGTGCCTGACCGTCCTCTGGGGCGTCCTGTTCCCGATCGTCTCCGAGGCGGTGCGCGGCACGACGCTCACGATCGGGCCGCCGTACTTCAACTTCTTCCTGCGCGCCTTCGGGCTGCCGCTGTTGCTGCTGATGGGGATCGGGCCGCTCGTGGCGTGGCGTCGCGCCTCGCTGCGCTCGGTGGGCCGGACGTTCGTGTGGCCGTTCGCGGTCTCGCTGCTCGTCGGTGCGATCCTCCTCGCGCTCGGCGCCGGGTCGTCCGTCCCCGGCCTGCTCGCGTACACCTTCTCGGCCTTCGTCCTCGCCTCGATCGCGATGGAGTTCGGCCGTGGCACGCGAGCGCGGAAGGCGCTCGGCGCCCGCACCTGGCCCGGCGCGTTCTCGTCGCTGATCGGGCAGAACCGGCGGCGCTACGGCGGCTACATCGTCCACGCGGCGATCGTGCTGCTCGCGATCGGGATCGCCGGCTCGAGCGCGTACCAGACGGTCGCGGAGGTGCAGGCGCGGCCCGGGCAGACGTTCGCGGTCGGCGACTACGTCCTCCGCCACGAGGGCGTCGAGCGGCGGCAGGCGGCGAACGCGACCGAGACGCGCGCCACGCTCGTCGTCTCCCGCGACGGGCGCGACCTGGGCGAGATCCGCCCCGGCAAGAACCGCTATCCCGTCGAGGACCAGGTCTCCAACGAGGTCGCGATCCGCACCGATCTCCTCACCGGCGAGGATCTGTTCGTGATCGCCGACCAGATCGATCCGGACGGCACGGTGTACTTCAAGGTCTTCGTGAAGCCGCTCGTGAACCTCGTCTGGCTCGCCGGGCTCGTGTTCGTCATCGGCGCCCTGGTCGCGATGTGGCCCGACGCGCGCGAGGCGCGGCGGCTCGCGCTGCGCTACGAGGGCGAGGGCGCGGCGGGGGCGCGGGCATGACGGGGCTGGCGCTCGTGCTCGGGGCGGGGCTCGCGATCGCCTGCGTCGTCTTCGTGGCGCTCCCGTTCCTGCGCGAGCCGGAGCCCGTGCGCGACCGGCTCGACGAGCCGGACGAGCTCGAGCGCCGCCGGCTCCTCCTCGCCGAGGAGCGCGACCGGGCGCTCGCGGCGCTCAAGGAGCTCGAGCTCGACCACCGCACGGGCCAGATCACGGACGAGGACTACCGCGCGCTGGTCGGGCCGCTGCGGCGGCAGGCAGCCGAGGCGCTGCGCGCGCTCGAGCCGCGCGCCGGGGCGAAGGGGGAGCGTGTCCGCACGAGCCGCTAACTGCGTCCACTGCGGCGCCGAGGTCGCACCGGGAGCGCACTTCTGCTCGCAGTGCGGACGGCGCGTGCAGGGCGACCCGACGCTCCACGAGCCGGTGCGGGTCGAGGAGGCGCCGCCGCGGGCGGACTTCGATCCCGGCGAGCCGCATCTGTTCGGCGTGACGCCGACCCTTGCGGCGATCGTCGTCGGCGCCGCCGCGGTCGCGGTCGGGATCCTGCTCCTCGCCCTCGACGCGGTCGTCGCCGGGGCCGTGGTGATCGTGGCCGGGGCCGCGCTCCTGCTGCTCCTCGCCGCGGGCGCGCCGCAGCTCCGGCGCGGGCGCTCGGTCTTCGGCGCCCGGGCGGCGCAGGGCGCGGCGGTCGTGCGCGCGCGCTCGCACGCCCGCCGGCGGAGCGCCGTCCTCCGTCGCGAGCGGGACGAGCTCGCTGCGCGCCGCCGTGACCTGCTGCGCTCCCTCGGCACGGCCGTTTACCACGCGGACGAGCGGGAGACCGAGTCGCTGCGCGCGCAGGTCGCGCGCCTCGACACGGAGATCGCGGCGAAGGAGGCGGAGATGGCGGCAGTCGCCGCACAGACGCGGGAGCACGTCCAGGAGGCCCGGCTGCAGGCGCAGCCGACGATGGTCGAGGTGCCGGACCAGCCCGAGCCGTCGCCGGAGTACCCGCCGCCCGGCGAGGGGACGCCGCCGGAGCCGGCCGTCGTCCCGGAGCCGTACCCGCCGCCCGACGAGGGCTCGCCGCCGGAGCCGGCGCGCATCCCCGAGCCGGAGCCGCCGACCGAGCGGGCCTGATCCGGCGCGCGCGGCCGCAGATCACAGCCGATTTCGCTACATTCGCGCAGATTCGCGGGCGGAGGGACGACCGACTGCCCGGCGAAGATCGAACGCCATGGGCCGGCTTCTGCTCACCGTCGCCGCTGCGCTCGTGCTGTCGGCCCCGGCGTGGGCCGACGACATGGGCGACCGCAAGCGTGCCCTCGACACCCGCATCGCGGTGCTGCAGGGGCGCATCGCGTCGGCCGACCGCAAGGAAGCCGTCCTCACCGACGAGATCGAGCAGTTCACCACGAAGATCCGCGGGCTGCAGGACGACGTCGCCCAGGCGCAGGCACGGGTCACGACGCTCGAGGGCGAGCTCGTCGTCTACAAGAACCGCCTCGCACGGCTCTCGCAGCTGCTCGAGTTCCAGACGCAGCGGCTGCAGCTGCTGACGCGCCAGCACATCGCCGCGCAGGAGCAGCTGAACCGCCGGCTCGTCGCCATCTACCAGTCGGACACGCCCGACACGGTCGAGGTCGTGCTCACCTCCGAGAGCCTCGCCGACGTGCTCGACCAGCTCGACTTCATGCGCGACGTCGGACGGCAGGACAAGCGCATCGCGACGCAGGTGCGGGAGGCGCGCCTCGCGATGAAGCGGACGCGCGCGCGCACGGCCAGGACGCGGAAGCAGGTCGCCGCGACGACGGCCGCGGTCGAAGCCCGCGTGAACGAGCACCGCGCCGTGCGCGACCGGCTCGTCGCCGACCAGAACGCGCTCGCGTCGGCCCGATCGGACAGGAATCACGTGCTCACCTCGGTGCGCTCCCAGGAGTCGCAGGACCGCAAGAACGTCGAGAACCTCCAGGCGGAGAGCGCGCAGCTGACGGCCAGGATCCAGGCTGCGCAGGCGCGCTCGTCCTCGTCCCAGGTGAGCCGGCCGCCGTCATCCGCAGGGTTCATCTGGCCGACGTCGGGGACGCTCACGAGCGGCTTCGGCTGGCGCTGGGGGCGCATGCACGAGGGCATCGACATCGCCGCCCCGACCGGCACGCCGATCTCCGCGGCGGCGAGCGGGACGGTCATCTACGCCGGCTGGATGGGCGGCTACGGCAACCTCGTCGTGATCGACCACGGCAACGGCCTGGCGACGGCCTACGGCCACCAGTCCTCGATCGCCGTCGGCTCCGGGACGTACGTGTCGCAGGGCCAGACGATCGGCTACGTCGGCTCGACCGGACACTCCACCGGGCCGCACGTCCACTTCGAGGTGCGCGTCAACGGGGCTCCGGTCGATCCACTCGGCTACCTCTAGGTGTCGCCTCAAGCGGCATCCGGTGCTTTGTCGCTTCGAAGCGACAAAGCAACAGACTGTTACTAGGTCGCTTTCAAGACGTATTCATGGCCCGGGAGCGATCGGACGGGCGGGATCGCCGCGTGCCCCGTCCAGGGGCACAGCGCATCCCGCCCGTCACGACACGCCTGTGCCGATGAGAGCCGGTCCCTGGCCGGAGCGCCCGCACCGCCAGGTGCGCGCGCGCAGGCCACACCTCGCGTGTCCGGCCACTGCAACGAGAGACGGCCGCTTGGCCGGAGGGCGGTTCATCCGCCCGGGAGGCCACACCCAGGCCACTCGAAGCCCTGAGGCAGAAGGAGGGGGCTCGTGGGGGAACCATGGGTTCCCCCACGCTTCTAGCCGGCGAGCAGGCCGGTGACGTACATCACTGCGATCCCGGCGAGGAACCCGCCGATCACCCACGGCGAGGAGAGCCCGCCGGGGGCCCGCTTCGCGACGTAGCGGCCGACCTCGACGACGACCTCGAACGCGGCGCCGGCGGCGGCGCCGAAGAAGACGACGGCCAGGACGTCGTTCGCGACGTAGCCGCCGATCCAGACGCCGACGATCGCCGGCGCGCCTGCGACGAGCGCCAGGACGCCGAGGCGCACGAGCGACGGTCGGGCCGCGCGGTCCTCGGCGATCGGCGCCGCGATCCCGAGCCCCTCCGTGACGTTGTGGATCATGAAGCCGACGATCAGGAACGTCCCGAGCGCGAGCTGGCCGAACGCGAACGAGCTCCCGATCGCGAGCCCCTCGCCGAGGTTGTGGAGGCCGATCCCGAGCGCGACGAGCAGCGCGAGCGCGAGGCCGGTCGCACCGGACGCCCCGCCGAGCCGGCTCGAGACGAGCGTCATCGTCAAGTAGCTGATCGCGACGCCGAGGACGACGAGCCCGGGCCCGCCGAGGGTCCCCGGCAGCGTCGCCTGGAGCTCGAACGCCTCGAAGAGCGCCTCGACGCCGAGGAACGTCAGCAGGCCGCCCGTGAGCGCCATGAACGCCGACAGCCAGCGCTCGTCGGCACGGCGCAGCGACGGGAGCCAGAGCAGCCCGAGCGCGACGGGGACGACGCCGACGAGGAGGCCGATGACCCCGTAGCCGAGGAACCCGCGCGCCGACGGCCGCGCCGTCTCGACCGCGGCCGGGATCTCCTCGACCGTCTCGATCCCGGTCGAGCTCGTGACGCCGACGTTGATCGGGTCGTCCTCGACCCAGTCGAACGGCACGACGATCGTCGTCGACCGCAGCCGGCCGAGGGTGGCCGGCCCGTCGAGCGTGTACGGGACGATCGCGTCGTCCACCGTCACGGACGCGACGGTGAGGTCCTCGCGCTGCGGGTTCGTCACGCGGATGCGGATCTCCCCTGGCCGGAACTCGACGCGCCGGACGTCGAACTCGTCGGCCGGCGGCGGGTTCTGCCCGATCAGCTCGATCAGCGATGACCCGGTCGCCGCGAACGCCCCGACGACGAGCGCGAGGATCACGATCGGCCCGAGCGCCCACAGGCGCCAGCCCAGGCCGCGGTCGAGTCGCTCGGCCCGGGCCTCCGTCACGGCCCGACTCGGAAGTAGCCCATCCAGCCGAGTTCGGCGAACTCGGACTGGTGCGCGTGGAACATGAACAGGCCCTCGTTCGCGAACGAGATCTCGATCACGCCGCGCTGGCCCTGGCACTGCATCACCGTGTCGGTGTACTCCCAGGCGTCGCCGGTCCCGTTCGGCTGGTAGCGGAAGAAGTCCGCGTGCAGGTGGAACGAGTTGATGAGATCGAACTCGGTGAGGTTGGCCAGGTAGATCCGGACGAGCTTCGAGCGGCTCACCGTGATCGGGTACTTCGCGTAGTAGAACGAGCGCCCGTTCACGGTGTAGAAGTTGTTCCCGCCGTCGGCGTCGGTGTCGTAGCCGTTCATCACCATCACCAGCTCCTGCGCCGGCGGCCGGGGCTCCTTCGGGTCGATGATCAGCGAGCCGTAGAGGCCCTTGTGGATGTGCTTCTTCAGCGGCGTGGCATGGCAGTGGTAGGGGTGGAACCCCGCCGGGCGGGCCTCGAACTCGTAGACGAACGTGTCGCCCGGCTCGACGATCTCGAAGACCCCGTCCATCTTCGGCGGGTGGATCCCGTGGAAGTGGATCGTGTGCGGGTGTGAGCCGCCGTTCGTGAAACGGACGCGGAGCGTGTCGCCCTCGGTCGCGCGAATCACGGGGCCCGGGACGGTGCCGTTGTACGTCCACGCCGGGAAGAACACGCCGGGCGCGATCTCGATCTCGCGATCGACCGCGCTGATCTGGTACTCGCGCACGCGTCCCGGGCGATACGGGAGCCGCTCGGGCGGAAAGAGGAGCCGGTCGAGGTCGTGCGGGCCGCCGACTGCGGGGACGCCCTCGCCGATCATCGCGGCGTGGCCGCGCGCCGCGTGAGCGTGGTCGTGGCCCAGGTGCGTGGCGAGCTGCTCGGCCTGCCCGTCGGCGAGGGCGAGCTTCGCCAGCGGCCCCGCCGCGACGACGGGGGCCGCAGCCGCGATCAGGGTCCGGCGCGTAAGCCTCGGCATGGACGGAGGATAGCGGAAAGTTAGGCACGGCTAAACCGGCGGCTCCGTACCCGCCTCGCGACCTGCATCGTTGTCGGTTGCAAGGAGGAACGACGTTGGCGTGGGGTCTGCGCGTTCCCCTAGGGGTCGTCTCCCGACGACAAAGCCGGCCGCCTCCTCCGAGGGGCGGCCGGTTCCTTCTACGCGGCGCCGCTATGCCTCGAGCAGGACGTGCAGGTCGGGCAGGTTCCGCCAGCGCTCCTCGAGGTCGAACCCGTAGCCGACGAACAGCTCGTCCGGCACGGTGAAGCCGACGTAGCGCACCGGGAGGTCGTCCACCAGCCGCCGGTAGGGGCGGTCGAGCAGCGTCGCGGCGGCGAGCGAGCGCGGCTGCCGCAGCCCGAGGGAGCGGATGACGTAGTTCAGCGTCAGACCCGTGTCGATCACGTCCTCGACGACGACCACGTCGCGGCCGGCGATCCGCGCGTCGAGGTCCTTGAGGAACCGGATGCGGCTGTGGCCGCCGGTGTCCGTCTCGGGCCCGTAGCCCGCAAGCTCGACGAAATCGAGCGCGTGCGGGATCTGCGTCGCGCGCGACAGGTCGGAGAGGAAGACGACGCTCGCCTTCAGCGCCGCGACGAGGATCGGCTCGGCGCCCGCGTAGTCGCGTGCGAGCTCCGCGCCGAGCTCGCGCACGCGCGTCGCGATGTCCGCGGCGGTGAGGTAGACCTCGCCGATCCGCGGATCACGCGTCAGGAGGCCAGCTTCAGGCGGTATCGCTGCGCCAGGCGCTCGATGTCGCGCCGGTAGAAGAGCTTGACGCGGATCTCGGGATGGAGCGCGCGGAGCTTCCGGAGCTTCCGGTTCTTCCGCGTCACCAGCGACTGCTTCATCACCGTGATCTCGAGGTACAGGTCCTGCTCGGGGAGGTAGAAGTCGGGCGTGAAGGCCTCCGTCACACGACCCGCCTCGTCACGCTCGAGCACGAAGGTGCGCGGCTCGTAGTCCCAGGGCACCCCGTGGTAGTCGAGGATCTTCGCGCACTCGAGCTCCGCCTCGTTCACGAAACGAGGAGGAGATGACCCGACAAATGCCTGGAAATCAGGTATTTCCGGGGGCACTTCGATCAGCGTAGCACCGACCCCGGACGTAGACTCCCGCGCGATGGCCGCCGCCGACGAGTCGTTCGTCATCGCCCAGCTCTCCGACCTCCACTGCGGAGGGACGTACTTCGTCCCGAACCTGCTGGAGCGGGCGATCTCGGAGATCAACGAGCTGCAGCCGGACGTCGTCGTCTGCTCCGGCGACCTCACGACGTTCGGGTTCAAGGAGGAGTACGCCGAGGCGAAGCGGTATCTCGAGCGGCTCGAGTGCGAGGCGTTCGTCGTGATCCCGGGAAACCACGACTCGCGCAACGTCGGCTACGTCCACTTCGAGCGGTTGTTCGGCGACCGCAGCTCCGTTCTGCGCGTGAAGCGACGTGACGATCGTCGCCGTCGACTCGACCGAGCCCGACCTCGACCACGGCGTCATCGGCCGCGGCCGCTATCCCTGGATCGAAAGCGCGTTCGCCGGGGACGCCCGCCTGCGCGTCTTCGTCATGCACCACCATCTGCTGCCGGTCCCCGGGACGGGCCGCGAGCGCAACATCGTCCACGACGCCGGCGACGCGATCGAGTGCCTGCAGCGGTCGGGCGTCGACCTCGTCCTCTGCGGGCACAAGCACGTGCCGTATGCCTGGAAGCTGGAGGACCTCTTCATCGTCAACGCGGGGACGGTCTCCACGCTGCGCCTGCGCGGCAACGTGCGGCCCTGTTACAACGTCGTGGAGGTCAGCGGCAAGCACGTCACCGTCTGGCGCCGCCACCCGTTCCACGGGCAGGAGCGGATCATCCAGTTCTCCACCGAGACACGGGCGTACGAGAAGTACACGGCCCGGATCGAGGACGAGGTGACGTCCTGGTAGATCGCTGCCTGGCCCTCGTCGACGGCGAGCACTACGCGCCGGTGCTGCGCGACGCGATCGCGGCGCTGCCGTACGACGTCGTGGCCGCGGTCATGCTCGGCGGGACCGAGAAGCTGCGCGGCGGCGAGGACTACGGCGTCCCGCTCGTGCACGACCTCGACGAGGCGCTCGGCGCGTACCGGCCGGACCTCGTCTTCGACCTCTCCGACGAGCCCGTGCTCGGGCCCCGGGAGCGACTCCGCCTCGCGAGCCGGGTGCTCGCGGCGGGGATCGCCTATGTCGGCTCCGACTTCCGCTTCGAGCCGCCGCGAGCTCGAGCCGTTTCGCGCTGCCCTCGATCGGGATCGTGGGGACGGGGAAGCGCGTCGGGAAGACCGGCGTCTCCGGCCATGCGGCGCGGCTCTGGTCCGAGGAGCACGACGTCCTGGTCGTGGCGATGGGGCGGGGCGGGCCGGCGGAGCCGGTCGTGGCGGAGACGCCGCCGACGCTCGACGACCTGCTCGCACTCTCGCGCGGCGGCGGCCACGCCGCGTCGGACTACCTCGAGGTGGCGGCGCTCGCCGGCGTGCCGACGATCGGCTGCCGGCGGGCCGGGGGCGGGCTGGCGGGTGCCGTGGTCGAGTCGAACGTGCTCGAGGGTGCCCGCCTCGCCGCCGAGCGGCGGCCCGACCTCGTCGTCTTCGAGGGGAGCGGCGCCGCCCTGCCGCCGGTCGAGACGAGCGTGCGCCTGCTCGTCGCGAACGCGGCCCAGCCGCCCGAGGTCGTCGCCGGGTACCTGAACGCCTACCGCATCCTCGTCTCGGACCTCGTCGTCCTGACGGCCGCGGAGGCGGACTCGCCGCACGAGCTCCTGGCGGAGGCGATCCGGGAGGTGAAAGACGTCCCGGTCGTCGCCTGCACCTTCCGCCCGCGGCCGCTCGAGCCGGTGGCGGGTGAGCGCGTCGCGTTCTTCTCGACCGCGCCGGCGTCGGCCCTCGGCCGGCTCGCCGAGCATCTCCACGACGAGCACGGTGCGGACGTCGTGCTCGCCTCGCCGCACCTCTCGCGGCGGGCGGAGCTCCGGGCCGACCTCGAGCGTGCACAGGCTGACGTGTTCCTGGTGGAGCTGAAGGCGGCGGCGATCGACGTCGTCGCCGAGGCCGCGGCCGCGCGCGGCTGCCGGCTCGTGCTCGCCGACGCGGAGGTTGTCCCGACCGCGGGCGACGTCGACGGCGAACTGCGGGCGCTCGCCGCGGCTGCCCGCGAGGCGGTGCCGGTGCCGTGAACGAACCACGCCGGAACGAGCCGCTGCCGCTCGGCGGCGACCACGGCCTGCCCTATTCGAAGGGTGTGATGGCGCGCGCGCTCATCGCCGCCGGGCTCCAGCCGCTGCCTGCCTACGAGCTCGCCCACCGGATCGAGTCGGATCTCCGCGGGCGCGGTAGCGAAACCGTCGCGCTCGAGCGGGTGTCGGAGCTCGCGGTCGAGACGCTCGGCCCCGAGGCCGCCGCGGTCACGATCGGCCGGCTGCGCCGCTATCAGCACCTGCGCGAGCTCGATGCGCCGATCGTCGTCCTCATCGGCGGCGCGACCGGGACGGGCAAGTCGACGATCGCGAGCGAGGTCGCCCACCGGCTCGGGATCACGCGCGTCACCTCGACCGACTTCCTCCGCCAGACGATGCGCGCCTTTTTCTCGGTCGAGTTCATGCCCTCCGTTCACTACTCGAGCTTCGAGGCCGGCGAGGCGCTCCCGGCCGCCGAGCGCGAGGCGGGCGACCCGCTGCTGATCGGCTTCGTCGACCAGACGAGACACGTCCTGGTGGGCGTGGAGGCGGCGATCGACCGGGCGCAGCACGAGGGCTGGTCCGTCGTGCTGGAGGGCGTCCACCTCGTGCCGGGGATGCTGCGGGAGCCGCCGCCGGGCGTCGTCTTCGTCCACGTGATCGTGGCGATCGAGGACGAGTCCCTGCACGCCGCGCACTTCACGATCCGCGACGCGGCCACCGGCGGCGAGCGCGCGCTCGAGAAGTACCTCGACCGCTTCGGCGACATCCGCCACCTGCAGGACTTCATCGTCGACCAGGCCTCGAAGTCGGGCGTCGCCGTGGTCCAGAATGGGAACATCGAGCAGGCGATCGCAGCTGTGATGGAGGCCGTGTACGGGCACGCCGAGGCGTTGACGGCGGTGGCGCCGTGAGCGAGGTCGTCGACGCGCCGGAGCCGGCCGAGGCCGAGACGTCGACGCGCCGTCCGTGCCGGTGCGAGACGTACGCGCGCGCGACCGAATGGGCAGCGCTCGCGGGAGCGCGCTGGCTCGGCCGGGCCGACCAGGAGGCGGCCGAGACGGCATCCAGTGCGGCCATGGCGGCCGCGCTCGAGACGTTCGAGATCGACGGTCGCGTCGTCATCGGCACCGACGACGGCCCGCTCGCCGTCGGGAGCCAGATCGGGAGCGGCGGCGACCCGGTCGACCTCGCCCTCGACCCGCTCGAGGGACGAGGCGTGGTCGCGCGCGGCGGCCCGGGGGCGATGTCGATGATCGCGGTGGCCGAGCCCGGCTCGCTGCTCGCGCTGCCCGAGATGTACATGCGCAAGATGGCCGTCGGCCCGCGCGCGCGAGGGCGGATCGACATCCAGCGCCCGGTCGCGGACAACATCGCCGCGATCGCCGAGGCGTTCGGCCGCCAGTCGGGCGACATCACGACGATCGTGCTCGACCGCCCGCGCCATCACGACCTCGTCGAGGAGATCCGCAGCGCCGGCGCCCGGATCAAGCTGATCCAGGACGGCACCGTGACCGCGTCGATCTCGGCCGCCATCCGCGGCACGAACGACCATCTGGCGATCGGGATCGGCGGCACCAGGCAGGCGGTCGTCTCGGCCGCGGCGCTCCGCTGCCTCGGCGGCGAGGTGCAGGCGCAGCTGTGGCCGACGTCGCGCCGCGACATCGAGGACGCGCGCGAGGCCGGGATCGAGGACGTCGACCGCATCTTCTTCACCGAGGACCTCGCGCCCGGTGAGGTGATCGTGGCCGCGACCGGCGTCTCGAACGGCGACCTGCTCCGCGGCGTGCGCTTCTACGCCGACAGCGCGCGGACGCACTCGCTCGTCATGTGCACGCGGTGCAACTGGGTGCGCTTCACCGACGGCCTGCATTTCTTCTCGCGCGAGCGGCGCGAGGAGATCCGGCTGCTCGTCGGCTGATCGCGGGTGCCGAGCCCGAGCACGGATCCGACCCGTCGAGCTCGTGCTCACCGCGCGCTGTATGCCGAGGTGGTCGGCAACCTCGTGGCGCTCCGTGCCCTCGCGACCGAGCTCGAGTCTGCGTTCGCCTCGTACGATCCTCGCGCTGGGCACTCGGCCGTCAGCCGGCGCTCACGCGATGGTCGAGACCGTCGACCGCGTTCTCGACGAGCTCGGCTATGCGGGCGACCGCACGGTCGGCTGAGCGGCTGATCCGATCGAAAGCGACAAAGCAACAGACTGTTACTAAGTCGCTTTCAAGCCGTATACGCGTCCCGGAGCGATCGGACGGGCGGGATCGCCGCGTGCCCCGTCCAGGGGCACAGCGCATCCCGCCCGTCACGACACGCCAGTGCAGTGAGAGCAGCTTCCTGGCCGGAGCGCCCGCACCGCCAGGTGCGCGCGCGCAGGCCGCACGACCGCGCCCGGCCACTGCAACGAGACCAGGCCCGCTGGCCGGAGGGCGGTTCATCCGCCCGGGAGGCCACACCCACGCCACTCGAAGCCATCAGGCAGAAGGAGGGGGCTCGTGGGGGAACCATGCGGTTCCCCCACGCGGCTATCCTCGAGGCATGCCGACGAAGGAAGAGGTCTACGAGCAGCTCCGCGAGGTCGAGGACCCGGAGCTCGGGATGGACGTCGTCGAGCTCGGGCTCGTCTACGACGTCGAGGTCGAGGGGCCGAAGGTGAAGGTGATCCACAGCCTCACCTCGATGGGCTGCCCCGCCGGGCCCATGATCCAGGAAGGAATCGACGAGGCGGCGCGTCGGGCGCCCGGCGTCGAGGACGTCGAGGTCGAGCTGACCTGGGATCCGCCCTGGACGCCCGAGCTCATGTCCGAGGATGCGAAGTTCATCCTCGGCTTCGGCTAGTCCGCGGATCTAGCGGCAGCTGCTCCAGCGCTGTGCGGCGGTACTGCCCAGCCGGCGGAGCCCGAGCATCGCGCGCCGCGCCGGTCAGCTGAGCGTCCTTCCGGACCGCTCGGCCGCAGCTCGACTCCGGTCGACGCGTCCTCGCGCCGTCGTACGGTCCGCGACTCGCGGCGTCCGCGCGCGCCGGCGCCTGCCATCACGGCACGAGGACGATCTTGCCGAGCTGCTCCCCCGCCTCCAGCCGCTCGTGCGCAGCGCGGATCTCCGCGAGCGGCAGCACCGAGTCGACGTGGACGCGGGCACGTCCCGAGCGGACGAGGTCGTAGGCGCCGAGGAAGTCCTCGCGCGTGCCCATCGTCGAGCCGTACACGGTCAGCTGCTTCCACCAGAAGCGGTGCAGCTGCGCCGGCGGGTTCGGGCCGCTCGTCGCACCGCAGACGGCGACCCGTCCGCCCGGCTTCACGGCGCCGAGGGACCGCTTCCACGTGGCCTCGCCGACGGTCTCGACGACGACGTCGACGCCGCCGACCTCCTTCGCCGCCGCGACCACGTCGCCCGAGTGGTGGTTGACGCAGACGTCGGCGCCCCAGGCGCGCGCCTGCTCGAGCTTCTCGTCGCTGCCGCTCGTCACGAGCGTTTGCGCGCCGAGCGCGCGCGCCAGCTCGAACGCGGCCGTCGCGACGCCGCCGCCGATCCCCCAGATCAGCACCCACTCGCCGTCGCGGAGACCCGCCTTCGTCACGAGCATCCGGTACGCCGTCTCGTAGACGAGCGGGAACGCGGCGGCGACCTCGAACGAGAGCGCGTCGTCGAGCGCGAACACGTTCCCGGCGGGCACGGCGATGCGCTCGCAGTGCGTCCCGTCCGTGTGCTCGCCGATCACCGTGATCACGGCGCCGTGCTCGAGGCCCGGATTGATGACGACGCGGTCGCCCTCCGTGAAGCCGTCGACGCCCGCGCCGAGCCCCGCGACGACGCCCGCGCCGTCGGCGCCGAGGATCCGCGGCTTCGGCACCGAGGGCAGGCCCATCCGCACCCAGATGTCGAGGTGGTTCAGCGACATCGCCCTCAGCTCGACGAGCACCTCGCCGGGGCCGGGCTCGGGCTCCGGCACGTCCTCGTACCGCAGCACCTCGGGACCGCCGTCCTCGTGGATGCGAACCGCCTTCACGGCGGGAACACTATGACGGTGACCGCCGCGGAGCTGGAACGGCTGGCCGAGGAGCTGGGGCTCGACGTCGTCGGCGCGGCGCCGGCGGAGCCCTACGTCGAGACGGAGCGGCACATCCGCGAGCGCCGCGCCCGCGGCCTCTTCGGCGAGATGCGCTTCACCATCGCCCAGCCGGAGCTCTCCTGCCATCCGGAGCGCCTGCTCGACGGCGCCCGCACCGTCGTCTCGGCCGCGCTCTGCTACTGGACGCCGGCGCCCGAGCCGGAGCCGGGGGAGGGGCGTCTGCCGCGGTACACCTGGGACGACGGGTACGCGGAGCTGCGGGAGAAGCTCGACGCGCTCGGCCGCCGGCTCGGCGGCGCCTACCGCGTGCTCGTCGACGCGAACCAGCACGTCGACCGCGAGGCCGCCGCGCGCAGCGGCGTCGGCTTCTACGGCAAGAACACGATGCTGATCACGCGCCGGCACGGCTCGTGGGTCGTGCTCGGGACGCTCGTGACCGAGGCCGAGGTCGAGTCGACGCCGCCGCTCGACGCCGACTGCGGCTCGTGCACGCTCTGCATCGAGGCGTGCCCCACGGGCGCGCTCGACGAGCCCGGCGTCCTCGACGCCACGCGCTGCCTCTCGTGGACGACGCAGTCGCCGGGGCCGGTCCCCGAGCACATGCGGCTGGCGCTCGAGGACCGCGTCTACGGCTGCGACATCTGCCAGGACGTCTGCCCCTGGAACCGCGGGATCGAGAAGCGCCGCGCCGACGCAGCCGGCCCGCGGCGAGCCCGTCGTGTCGCTCGTGGACTGGCTGGAGCGCGAGGACGACGAGCTGCGCCGCGCCTACGACCGCCTCTACGTCCCGCGGAACGACGGCCGCTTCCTCAAGCGGAACGCGCTCGTCGCGCTCGGCAACGCGGGCCGCCCGAGCACGCGCGCGCGATCGAGCCGTACCTCGAGCACGAGGACGGGATGCTGCGCGAGACGGCCGCCTGGGCGCTCGCGCGCATCGCGGAGCGCGCGGCCGCGGCCTAGGCCCTGGGGTCGGTCTCCTCGGCCACCGACGCGGCCTCGCCGACCTTCTCGACGAGCGCGTACGAGCGGATGGAGCCGACGACGCGGTCGATCCGCTCGTCCACGTGCTCCGGGACGACGAGGAACTGGCGTGGGTCGTCCCTGACGGCCTCGTACTCGGCGAGGGACACGCGCAGGGTCTCGCGGCAGTCGGCGCGCGAGCACTCGCAGCGGATGTCGATCGGGTCGGCCGGGGGATCCCAGGCGGCGGCGACGTCCTCGACCGTCTCGTTCGCGTCGCGCGCGACGGCCTGGTTCAGCGCGGCGCGCTTCTCCTCGTCGCTCATCGCGCGACGCGGAGCCGGTCGACGCCGAGCTCGCGCGCGAGCGTGCTCGCCCGCGACGCGATCATCCGGCGCAGGTCGGCCGGCTCGAGGACGACCGCCTCGCCGCGGTGCGCGAACACCTCGCCGACGAGCCACTCCGGGCTCCCGACCGCGCGCTCGTCGAGCGCCGCGCCGTCCGCGAGCGGCCGCGCGCCCTTCTCGATCTGCCAGCGCGAGATCACGGGCGAGTACCAGATGCGCGCCGTGCGCGCGCCGCGCATGCCGAGCGGCGCGAAGTCCGCGCGCGGCTCGAAGCGCTCCTTCGAGGCGGTCGCGCTGCGCATGCGGTCGAGCCGGAAGCTCCGCTCGCCGTCGCGCGTGCGGTCCCAGGTGTGGACGCGCCAGTTCGGCAGCTCGCGCTCGAGCGTGTACGGCTCGACGAGGCGCGTCGAGGCCTCCGACTCGCCCTCCTTGAGGTACTCGATCTCGACCAGCGCGGTGGTCGCGGATCGCCTCCGAGAAGAGGACGACGAGCCGCTCCTCCTCCGTGCCCTCGTGCGGAGCCGGCGTCTGCGCGAGCTCGAACATGCCGAACGTCTCCTCGAGCTTCCGCCGCACGCGGTCGAGCGGCGTGTGCGAGCCGGCGGCGACCATCGGCCCGACGAACTCGAGCGCGAGCCGGATCGCGCGCGCCTCGAGCGGCGTCAGGCGCGGGGCGGACGCGGAAGGTGTCGCCGTAGAGCTCCTTGTCGACGTGGACGTGGTCGCCGCGGAGCTCGGCGTAGACGGCGTAGCAGCCGCCGCCGAAGTTGACGAGGTTCAGCAGCGAGAGGTGCTCCTCGAGCGCCTCCTCCGGGATGTTGAACCGCTCGACGAGCTCGTGGGCCGGGATCTCCGCCTCGCGCCCGTCGCCGCAGGCGGCGAGCAGGTACGCGAGCAGCGCCTGGAGGACGCCGAAGCGCTCGGGCGCGACCGGGCCCGCGGGCCGCTCGGGCGCACCGTCGGGCTCGCGTCGGAGCGGCCTCGGCGGCCGGCTCCGCCGGCGCGCCCGTGTGCGCGTCCCGGATCGCCCGCAGCGAGCGGGCGACCTCGCGCCGCAGCGCGTCCGGGCGCGGCGGGGACGGCGCGGCCGTCCTGCCGCAGGATCCAGGAGGCGAGCAGGCCGATGCTCGAGTACGGCGTCACGAAGGTGTCGCCCTCGAGCGTCCCCGCCGTCCCGAACGCGCGCTCGACCCACCACGCCGTCGCCGGGCTCACCTCGATGCGCGCCTCGCCGGACGCGTCGCCGATCTGCCACGTCGGCCGGTCGCGGTACGCGCCGACGTCGAAGTCGGCCGGGATGCGGAAGTCGCGCTCCCGCCGCGTCGCGAAGCGGATGTCGCCCCGGATGCGCGAGACGCGGAAGGTGCGCGCGTCGTCGCGGTCGAGGTCGTGGCCGATCACGTACCAGACGCCCCGCTCGGGCAGGAGCGCGTACGGGTTGAGCGTGCGCTCCTGCACCTCGTCGCGCGAGATCGACCAGTAGTTGAACTTGACCGTGCGCTGCTTCGAGATCGCGTTCTCGAGCTTCCCGAGCCGGCCCGGCATCTCCGGCGAGTAGTCGGGGTCGGAGACCTCGACGGCGCCCGGCGGTCTCGGTCGGCGCGTCCTGCCACCCGGGCCGGCCGAGCGCCAGGTTCTGCAGCGCGAGGCGCAGCGGCTCCGCGTAGGCGAACTTCCCCTCGAGGAGGTAGAAGCAGGTCTGGAGCGCGGCGAGCTCGTCGTCCGAGAGCTCGAGCGGCGGCAGGAAGTACTGCTCGGAGCGGAGCGTGTAGAGCTCCTCGCCGGTGAACTCGTCGCGCTGCGACTGGAGCGGGACGCCGAGGCCGATCAGCTCGGCCCGGTCGGAGTAGTACCGGCGCGCGAACGCCTCGTCGGACATCTCCGAGTAGCCCTCGACGTTCTGCTTCACGTCCCGGGCCGTCAGCGGACGCCGCTCCGCCATCAGGAACGCAACCAGCGACAGCTGGCGGATCAGCTTGTCCGTGTCGTGTGACACCGCGGCGGCGAGCCTACCGCCGGTGCCGTACGCAGCGACTTTGGTGCGATGCCTCGAGGTGCTGGTGCGACGGGCAGTAGTCGCGGTCGGGCAGCGGCGTGCGCTGGCACGGCTTGCCCTTCCGGGTGGTGGCGCGGCAGCGGGCGACGCCGCCGTCGAGCGCGCCGGCCTCGATCTGCTCCTCGATGAAGCTGCAGGCGGCGCCGACGCCCTCGTGCACGGCCCAGGCGACCTGCGCCTGCGCCGTGATCGGGAAGTAGCGGCGAATGTCCTGGAAGAGCGCCCGGTCCGGCTTCGCGAAGTAGAGCGGGTCGGTCGCGAGGCGGGACATCGTCGTCTCGCAATGCTCCGAGCACCGCACGGCGGGAGGCGAGCCGTGTCTCGAGGTCGGCGTACGGGTCGATGAGGTCCTTCACCGAACGGTAGATGGCTCGCGAGTACTGATACATGCAGCTCTGCAACCGCTGGGTTCGCTCGTCGAGTTCCAAGTCTGCCTGTCCTCCCGTTAACCGCCGAAAAACGCTCGTAAAGCGGACGTTAGACCCACGTCCGGCGCGCCCCGCAGCCCAGTTTATACAGATCGGGCCGCTGTCACAAAGTCGCGCTTCTTGTTGCCTCCGTTGCGAACCTGCCGGGCTCGCCGGCGCGTCTCCGACGGCAGGAATTCCCTGCAGCGCGGGCTTTACACCTACTGCGTGATCGGGCGGACGTACGGGTTGTACCCGGCGTCGCGCGCGGCGGCGATCCCTTCCTGCGCGGCGGCGTTCGTGGGGTAGACGCCGCTGAACACCACGAAGTACCCGGGATGGAGGCTCGAGTAGTCGTCGGAGCGGAGGACGCCGACCTGCCGCAGGCCGCCGTCGATCGCCTCGCGCGCCTTCGCGACCGCCGCCGGCCGGCCGCCGGTCGCGGGCAGCGAGGCGAGCACGATCGTGTGGCCGGACCGGCCCTGCGGCCACGAGATGATCCGGTTCTGCTGCTGCGGCGGCGCGGCCTGCGTCGTCGTGGGCGGAGGCGTGGCCGGAGCGTGCCGAGGTGGGCGCCGCGGTCGCGGTCGGGAGCTCGGGCGGGGCGGTGGTCGGGATCTCGGCCGGCTGCAGGGTCGTCGCGACGAGCTCCGGGTCGCCGCCCTCGGTCGCGAGGCCGTAGGCGACGACGCCGGCCGACGCGACGGCCGCGACCACGAGCGCGACGAGCACCGGCACGAGCCACGACGGCGGAGCCCCGGACCGCGTCCCGCTCGGGCAGCGGCAGCCGCGCGCCGCACTCGAGGCAGTACTCCTGTCCGCGGCTCACGCCGGAGCCGCAGCGCGGGCACTCGAGCGCGGGAGGCGCCTCGACGGTCGTCACGCGTCCGGGGCGGCCGCGCCGCAGGAGGGGCAGTAGCGCGCGTCGGCGGCGAGCGCGTGGCCGCAGACGCCGCAGGCGCCGGTCGCCGCGGCGGCGGTGCCGACGGTCGACGGCCGGCCGCAGCTCGCGCAGAAGCGGGAGCCCCAGAAGAGCGGCGCGCCGCACTCGCAGCGGGCCGCCGGCGGGCGTCGCACCGACAGGAGCGTCTCGAGCTCGATCAGCCGGTCCTCGATCGCCGCGACCTCCGCGCACTGCTCGTGGAGGACGTGCTCGCGGAACGAGTCGCGGCGGAACATCTCCATCGCGAGGCCGCCGACGTCGCGGAGCCGCTCCTCCCGGAGCCGCAGGAGCGCCCGCCGCTCGCGGCGCAGCTCGGCGACGGGCGGCGCGTGGCGCCGGGGCGCCGTCGGGGGCGGTGCGCGCCGCCGGTGCGGCGTCCTCGCGCGCGCGGCGGAACAACGACGGGCGGGCCACCGCGGCAGCGTAACAGCGCCCCTCGTCGGCTCCCGGTGGCCGCTAGAGCTGGAGCACGACGAGCCGCTCCTCCGTCAGCTCGCGCACCGCGTAGTGCGGGCCCTCGCGCGTGTTGCCGGAGTCCTTCACGCCGCCGTAGGGCATCTGGTCGGCGCGGAACGTGGGCGCCTCGTTGACGGTCACGCCGCCGAACTCGAGCCGCTGCGCGGCCTCGAGCGCCGCGTCGACCGAGGCGGTGAAGATCCCGGCCTGGAGGCCGAAGCGCGTCCCGTTCGCGAGCTCGATCGCCTCGTCGAGGCTCCCGACGCGGGTGACCGTGACGACCGGGCCGAAGACCTCCTCGCACGAGACCTTCAGCTCCGGAGCGGGGTTGGCGATCACCGTCGGGCGGATGAGCCCGTCGGCCTCGCCGCCGGCCAGGATCTCGGCGCCGGCCGACCGCGCCTCGTCGATCCACTCGAGGATCCGCGCGCGGTTGTCGTCGTCGATCACCGGGCCGACGTCGGTGTCCTCCTCGCCCGGGTCGCCGACCTTGAGCGCCTCGACGCGCGGCAGGAACCCGGCGAGGAACGCGTCGTACGCGCCGTCCTCGACGTAGATGCGCTGGACGGAGATGCAGCTCTGGCCGGCGAACGAGAACGCGTTCGCCGCGAGCTTCGCGGCAGCGCCGTCGAGGTCCGCGTCGGCCGAGGACGATCACCGGGGTCGCGTTCCCGAGCTCGAGCGCGACGCGCTTCCTCGGCGCGCGCGCGGCGATCCCCCAGCCGACCGGCCCCGAGCCGGTGAACGTGATCGCCTTCACGCGCTCGTCGTCCACGAGCACGTCGCCGATCGCCGACGCCGGGCCGACGAGCACGTTGAGCCAGCCCGGCGGCAGCCCCGCCTCGGTCTCGAGCTCGGCGAGGAGGAGGGCCGAGAGCGGCGTCTGCGTCGCCGGCTTCAGCACGACCGCGCAGCCCGCCGCCAGCGCGGGCGCGAGCTTGTGCGCGACGAGGTTGAGCGGGAAGTTGAACGGGCTGATCGCGCCGACGACCCCGAGCGGGCGGCGGATCGTGAACGCGAGCTTCCCCTCGCCGGCCTGCGACGCGTCCATCGGCACGACGTGGCCGGCGAGCGTCCGCGCCTCGACCGCGGCCGAGGTGTACGTCGAGACGGCGCGCTGCGCCTCGACGCGCGCTGCCTTCATCGGCTTCCCGGCCTCGGCGGAGATCGTCCGCGCCACCTCGTCGTGCCGCTCGCGCGAGGAGCGCGGCGACGCGGTCGAGGATCGCGGCGCGCTCGTGCGCCGGGAGCGGCTCCGCCATCGCGCGCTCGGCGGCGTCGACGGCGCGGCGCGCCTCGTCCGCGCCGGCCTTCGCGACGCGCCCGACGACCTCGCCCGAGTACGGCGAGCGCACCTCGATCCACTCGCCGGTCTCGATCCATTCGCCCGCGAGGAGGAGGCGGCGCTCCGTCGCTGTCGTGGCCACGGCGTGAGCGTACATCCGCGTGACGTGGGATCCTCGCGCCGTGGAGATCCCGGACGTCGCCTACACGCGCTCGGGCGACGTCGCGATCGCCTACCAGGTGATCGGCGACGGGCCCGACCGACCTCGTGCTCCTGCCGTTCCACTCGAACCTCTACTCGCTCTGGCTGCGCCCGCCGTTCGCCGACTTCTGCCGCGACCTCGCGGCGCGGCCGCCGCCTGATCGTGATCAACCTCCGCGGCGTCGGCCTCTCCGACCGCACGCGCGGCTTCACGATCGAGAGCCGCATGGACGACGTGCATGCCGTGCTGGACGACGTCGACTCGCAGCGGCCGTCCCTGCTCGGCATCGCCGAATCGGCGGCGACGTGCGCGCTGTTCGCGGCGTCGTATCCGGAGCGTGACGGAGCGGCTCGTCCTCTTCGTGCCGTTCGTGCGCGGCGCGGAGGACGAGGCCGAGCGCGAGGCGGCGCTCGCGCAGATCCGGGCGGAGCGGGCGCGCTACGGCGAGCGCGGGTTCCTCGAGGACCTGGCTCGGCGCATCAACCCGCAATGGGCCGACGACGCCGAGTACCTCGAGTGGTTCGTGTGGCACCACCGCCTCACGGCGACGCCGGCGTCGTGGGCGGAGTTCCGGCGCATGCAGGTCGACCTCGACGTCGGCGACGTCCTGCCGACGATCCGCGTCCCCACGCTCGTGCTCTCGAAGGAGTTCGTCCGCGAGGACGCCGAGGAGGTCGCGCGCGCGATCCCGGACGCCGAGCACGTCGTCCTGCCCGGCATCGGCAACGCGATCTTCGAGAACGACTTCGCGCTGCGAGGCGATCGAGGCGTTCCTCGAGGGGACCGTGCGGCCGCCGGTGCCCGGAGTCCGTGCTCGCGACGCTCCTCTTCACCGACCTCGTCGGGTCGACGGAGCGCGCGGCCGAGTTCGGCGACCACCGCTGGCGCGAGCTGCTCGAGGAGCACCGCGCGCTCGTCCGGCACGAGCTGGCGCGGTTCCGCGGCACCGAGCTCGACACCGCCGGCGACGGCTTCTTCGCCTCGTTCGACGGCCCGGCCCGCGCGATCGCGTGCGCGCGCGCCGTCGTCGACCGCACCGCGGACGCTCGGCCTCGACGTGCGCGCCGGCATCCACACCGGCGAGTGCGAGCGCTCGGACGGGAAGCTCGCGGGCCTCGCGGTCCACGTCGGCGCACGCGTGCTCGCGGCCGCCGGCGCGGGGGAGGTCGTGGTCTCCGGGACCGTCCGGGACCTCGTCGCCGGGTCCGGCTTCGCGTTCGACGACCTCGGCGAGCGGGAGCTGAAGGGCGTGCCGGGCTCCTGGCGCCTGCTCCGAGTGGTAGCGTCGAATCCGTGACCGAAGCCTTCATCGTCGACGCCGTGCGCAGCCCGATCGGGCGCAAGAACGGCACCCTCGCCTCCATCCGCGGGGACGAGCTCTCCGGCCAGGTGGTCAACGCCCTCGTCGACCGCGTGGACGTCGACCCGGCCGAGATCGAGGACGTCCAGTGGGGGTGCGTGACCCAGGTGGACGAGCAGGCCTGGAACATCGGCCGCAACGTCGCGCTCACCGCCGGCTGGCCCGTCACGGTCTGCGGCACCACCGTCGACCGCCAGTGCGGCTCCTCGATGCAGACGAACTTCAACGCCGCCGCCGCCGTGTGGTCGGGGCAGCTCGACCTCGTCGTCTCGGGCGGCGTCGAGATGATGTCGCGCGTCCCGATGGGCTCGAACCGCGGGCTCGTTCTCCGACAAGGTGCACGACCGCTTCCAGGTGGTCATGCAGGGGATCTCGGCGGAGCTGATCGCGGACAAGTGGGAGCTCTCGCGCGAGGACTGCGACGCGTTCTCGTACGAGTCGCACATGCGCGCGGCGCGGGCGATCGACGAGGGCCGGTTCGCGAAGGAGATCGTCCCGATCGACCTGACGAACCCGCACGTCGGCTTCACCTTCGACACGGACGAGGCGGTGCGCCGCGAGACGACGCTCGAGAAGATGGCGTCGCTCCAGCCGGCGTTCGTCCCGGACGGCAAGGTGACGGCCGGGAACTCGTCGCAGATCGTCGACGGCGCGGCGGCGCTGCTCGTCGCCTCCGAGGCCGCGGTGTCGCGGCTGGGGCTGACGCCGCGGGCGCGCTTCGTCTCGTTCGGGCTCGCGGGCGTCGACCCGACGCTCATGCTCCACGGCAACCCCGAGGCGTGCGAGAAGGCCCTCGCGAAGGCCGGGATCGGCTGGGACGACGTCGCGGTGGTCGAGGTCAACGAGGCGTTCGCGACGGTCGTGCTCCAGTTCCTGAAGGACACCGGCCTGCACGAGCGCTGGGAGGCCGGCGACGTGAACCCGAACGGCGGCGGCATCTCGCTCGGCCATCCGCTCGGCGCCACCGGCGCGCGGATGACCGCGACGCTCGTGTCGGAGCTCGAGCGGCGCGACGAGCGCTACGGCGTCGCCTGCATGTGCATCGGGTTCGGCCAGGCGATCGCGGCCGTCGTCGAGCGCGTCTAGCCGCGTGCAGCACTGGCTGCTCGTCCGCGGCCGCGGCGACCGGCGGCTGGAGCGCCGAGGTGCGCCCCGACGAGCTGCGGGCGCACTCGTCGACGCGGCGGCCGGCGATCCAGGCGGGCGACCTCGCGATCCTGTACGCCGCCGGGCTGGCAGGTCGTGTTCGCCGCGGTCGAGGTGACCGGCGAGCCGGAGCACGATCCGGCGAAGGTGCGCTGGGCCTGGCGGTTCCCGATCCGGCCGCTCCTCGCCGTCCACGACCTGCGCGAGGCGCCTCCGGTCGAGGCCGCCGGCGTCTTCCCGCGCAGCCTCGGCCGCCACTCGTACGTCCGGCTCACCGCCGAGGGCTACGACACCGCCTGGCACGCGATCGCCGACGCCGCATAGGATCGCGCGCCATGGAGATCCGGACGGTCGGAGTCGTCGGCCTGGGAACGATGGGCGCGGGGATCGCGCAGGTGTGCGTCGAGGCGGGGTACGAGACCGTCGGGCGCGAGCTCGCCGCCGAGGCCGGGGAGGCCGCGCGCGGCCGCATCGACCACTTCCTCACGCGCAAGGTCGAGAAGGGCCAGCTCGGGCAGGAGGACAAGGACGCCGCAGTGGGCCGCCTCCGCGTGACGACCGAGCTCGCGGACCTCGCCGCGCTGCGACCTCGTCATCGAGGCCGCCTTCGAGGACATGGCCGTGAAGGACGCGCTGATGCGCGAGCTGTCGGAGCTCCTGCGCCCGGAGGCGATCGTCGCCACGAATACCTCGGCGCTGTCGGTGACGGAGATCGCCGCGTCGTACGCGCGGCCGGAGCGCGTGGTCGGGATGCACTTCTTCAACCCGGCCCCGCTGATGCGGCTCGTCGAGATCGTGCGCGCGCAGCGCACCGACGAGGACGCGTTCGAGTCGGCCTACGCGTTCGCCGCGTCGCTCGGCAAGGAGCCGATCCGCTGCAACGACACGCCGGGGTTCGTCGTCAACCGCATCCTCATCCCGCTGCTCAACGACTGCGTGCGCGTCCTCGACGAGGCGGGCGTCTCGCCGGAGGACCTCGACAAGGCGATGCGGTTCGGGGCGGGATGGCCGATGGGGCCGGCGACGCTCGTCGACCTCGTCGGGATCGACGTCCACGTGCATGCGTCCGAGGCGCTGTGGCAGGGCCTGCGCGAGCCGCGGATGGCCGCCCCGGCGCGGCTCGTGGCGATGGCGAAGGCGGGGAAGCTCGGCCGCAAGAGCGGCGAGGGCTTCTACCGGTACGACGAGAGCTAGGCCTCGGCGAGCCGCCGCCAGGCGTTCTCGACCAGGCGCTCGACGCGCGGGTCGGTCATCGAGGCGACGAAGTTGATCGCGCCCGCGGCCAGCACGCGCGCGCCCGCAGGCGTCTCGTAGTACGTCAGCTCGGCCGAGCGGCCGGGGCCCATCAGGTCCTGGGCGTGCGCGAGCACGATCGTCCCCGGCGGGCTCGCGGGGCTGCGCGCGTCGATCTCGATCCCGTAGCGGCCGAAGGTGTCGCCGTCCCGCAGGCCCGTCCCGTCGAACAGCCACGGCGCCGCGGCCGCGCCGACGACCGTGTACGGCGCCTGCCGCTGCCCCTGGTCGGAGCCGACGTAGCGGACGCCGACGAGCCGCGCCTCGTCGCGCCCGACCTCGCGCCACTGCTGCTCGCGCACGATGCGGACGCCGTCGCGCCGGACGCGGCAGAAGAAGTTGTTGGCGGCGAGGAAGAGCAGGTTCCCGCCGAGGTCGCGGTAGCGCTCGACGACGTCGAACGCGCGGGTCGTGACGTACTCCTCGTGCCCGGGGAAGACGACGAGGTCGTACGCACGGCGCAGCGCGTCGCCCGAGCCGGCCGCCTCGAGGTCGTCGTCGGAGAGGAAGTCGACGCGCTTGCCGGTCCGGTTCAGCCACGCGACGAAGGCGAGGTCCCAGTCCTTGAAGCGGAACGGGACGCCGAAGTCGAGGTACGGCCGCCCCAGGTCGACGGAGTGGAAGCGGTCGCTCACGTACCACGAGTCGCCCCAGCCGTCCCCGTCCGCGTCCTGGAAGTTGTAGGCCTGCCACGTGTTCGTCGAGAGGACGACGGCCACGCGCTCGGTGCCGAGCCGCCGCGGCCGGAGGATGAACGGCGCGTAGCCGGCCCGGCCGTCGTCGGTGCCGACGCGCACGAAGTAGAGGCCGCTCTGCCAGTCGCCCGCACGGAGGAGGCGGAGGTGGCCCGGCGCGTCGCCGTGGGCGCGCCAGTCGACGACCACCGGCGGCGTCACCGCGACGCCGTTCGTCCGCAGGTCGGCGTCCGCGGGCCGGGACGCGCCGTAGTGGAAGACCTGCACGCGCAGCGCGGCGGCGTCGGCGGCGATGCGCAGGTCGGCGGGCTCGCCCGGCACGTAGCTCGAGCGCGTGGTCGCGACGTCGACGCCCTGCACGCGGACGACCGGGCCGTCCGGCGCGCGCCCGGGCGCGTGGGCGCCGTACGTCCGGCGTCGCCCGGCCGCGTCGGTCGCCGTCAGGCGGAGGACGTACGTGCGCGGCGGCACCGACGCCGCGGGCTTCCACACGAGCTCGTGCGAACCGGGCCGGAAGGAGCGCTCGGTGCGCCAGACGGTCTCGCCTGCGGGGCGTCCCGCGCGGATCGTGTCCGTCCGCACCGCTTCCATCCGCACGCGGGCCGGACGGGTGAGCCGGAACGAGACGCGCGCGCGCGCCGCGCCGGGGCGAGAGCGTCGCGAACAGCCTGCGGTCGCCGGCGAACGGCCGGGCCGAGCGGACCCGGAGGCCGAGCAGCTCGGGGCCGCGCCCGACCGCCGCGCGCGCCGCCGCCGGCGCCGCGAGCGCGCCGAGCGCGAGCCACGCGCAGGAACCCGCGCCGTCCGACCCTCATCGGGTCATCGTGCCACTACGGCCGCTCGAACAGCCGCCGCATCGCCGGCGACGCGCTCCGGGTCGGCGAGCACGACGACCTCGTCGCCTGCGCTCGAGGACGTCGCCGCCGTGCGGCGTCCGCGGCGCTCCGTCGCGGACGATCGCGCCGATCCAGCCGCTCTCGCCGAGCGGCAGGTCGCGGATGCGCCGCCCGGCGGCGTGCGAGCCGGCGGCGACGCGGAAGCGGTACGAGCCCGCCGCGTCCTCGAAGCCGACCTGCTCGACCGTGCGCATCGGCACGCCGAAGCGCGCCGCCGCGCGCTCGAGCGTCGAGCCCTGCACGAGCACCGACAGGAGCACGACGACGAACACGATCCCGTAGATCCGGTCGGCCTCCTCGACGGCGCCGAGCACCGCGAACGCGGCGAGGAGGATCGGCACCGCGCCTTTGAGCCCGCCCCAGGCGACGAACAGCCGCTCGCCGCGGCGCAGCCGCGACGGCAGCAGCAGCGGCAGCACCACGAGCGGGCGCAGGACGAAGGCGAGCACGAGGAAGACGATCGCGCCCTCGAGCCACCAGCCCTCGTCGGCGAGCTGCGTCACGTCGATCGTCGAGCCCGAGGACGACGAACACGGCGATCTCGGCGAGGCTGGCGAGCGAGGTGTGGAAGCTCTCGATCTCGGCCTTGTAGGGCGCGCGCTCGTCGCCGATCAGGAGGCCGGCGATGAAGACCGCGAGGAAGCCCGAGCCGTGGAGCGACGGAAGCGATGCCGTAGATCGCGCCCGCGACGGCGAGCACCTGGAGCGGGTACAGCCCGCGGTCCGGCAGGCTCGAGTTGCCGCATCAGCCAGAGGAGCGCGGCGGCGCCGACGACGCCGACGGCGAGCCCGACGGCCATCTGGACGGCGAAATCCTCCACGACCGTCCACGCCGTCCCGTCGTCGCTCGTGGCGTAGGCGATCACGCCGAGCATCAGCGCGATCCCGACCGGGTCGTTCGCGCCCGACTCGCCCTCGAGGATCGTCCCCGAGCGCCCGCGGACCTCGCGGTTGCCGAGGACGGAGAACATCACGGCAGGGTCGGTCGGCGCGAGCGCGGCGCCGAGGAGGAACGCAGGCGTCCAGTCGAGGCCGAGCACGGCGTGCGCGACGACCGCGAGCACGCCGGCCGTGGCGAAGGTGCCGAGGACGCCGAGGACGCTGATCGGGACGGCGGCCTTCCGGAACCGCCGCCAGCCGACGTGCATCCCGCCGTCGAGGAGGATGACCACGATCGCGACGACGCCGATGCGCTCGACCGTCCTCGTGTCGACGTGGTCGCCGAGCGACGGGAAGAGGTCCGATGCGACGGCCGCCGCGGCGAGGAACACCGCCGGCGCGGGGATGCCGATCCGCCGGGTGATCTTCGTCGCGAAGAGCGCGAGCACGACGCCGACGGAGACGACGGCCACGATCTTGCCCGAACACGACGACCTCGTCCACGGGGGTGACGCTAACGTCTCGTCCGGACCCGCTCCCCGCGAGTCGCGCTTCGAGGGCTGGCTCCGGGCCTTCGCGCCACTTACACTTTTCTTACGGCGCGCTCAACGCCGCCGAACCGCGACCCCCGATACTTCCCATACCGATGCGGCGCATCCTCGTCATCACCGTGGTCCTGGCCCTCGCGATCCCCGCGGTCGCGGCGGCCCAGGCGCTCATTCCGGGCGACGGGTCGCTGGCGGTCCGCTCCGGCGACGGGATCGTCCGCCTCAACGACTTCCGCGGCGTCGTCCTCGGCCGGATCTCGACCGGGACGCTCGTCATCGTCGACCCCAAGGGCGACGACTGCGACTCGCTGCTCGTGTGGGACGCCGACGACCAGTGGCCGCGCGTGCGGCGGCTCGGCGAGGACCGCGTGCTCGAGTGCTGGTACACGACCACGAGCGGCATGCGCTTCCGCCTCGTCGGCGGGCCGAACACGATCCGCATCAACGCGCGCGGGATCGCGCTCTCGGCGGTCGGCCAGGGCCGCGGCGTTCGTGCGCGGGACGCCGACGCTTCTCGACGACGGGCTGTACTCCGTGGACGGGAGCGACTGGCGCTCGCTGCCCGACGACGGCCGGGCTGTCCGCATCGGCTCGGTACCCTAGGCCCATGGCAGCGACGGGCCAGACGGTGCTCGTGGTCGAGGACGAAGCCTCGATCGCGTCGTTCGTCTCGCTCTACCTCAAGAACGCCGGCTACGAGGTCAAGGCCGTCTCGACCGGGTCGGACGCGCTGATCCAGGCCGCGTCCGGGAAACTCTCGCTGGTCATCCTCGACCTCATGCTCCCGGACCTCGACGGGATCGAGGTCTGCCGACGTCTGCGGAAGACCTCGGACGTGCCGATCCTGATGCTCACCGCGCGCGACGAGGACGTCGACAAGATCATCGGGCTCGAGGTCGGCGCCGACGACTACATGACCAAGCCCTTCAACCCGCGCGAGCTCGTCGCCCGGGTGAAGTCGATCCTGCGGCGCGCCGCGCCCGAGCGCAAGGAGCTCGAGACGAAGGTGCTGACGCACGGCGACCTCTCGATCGACGCCGGCCGGCGCGAGGTGCGCGTCGGCGAGGAGGAGATCCAGCTCGCGCCGAAGGAGTTCGACCTCCTCTGGGAGCTGCTCGACCACAAGGGCCTCGTCCTGACGCGCGACCAGCTGCTCGAGCGCGTCTGGGGCTACACGTTCGCCGGCGACACGCGCACGGTCGACGTCCACGTGCGCCAGCTGCGCCGGAAGCTCGGGGACGCGTCCCCGATCGTCACGGTGTGGGGGGTCGGCTACAAGGTCGCCCCCAGCCGCGAGGCCGCCGCCACCGGAGCCTAGGCGAGGCGGCGGGCGGTGTTCCGCTCCCTCCGCTTCAAGCTCCCGGCGATCTTCCTCCTCGGGATCGCGCTCTCGGGGCTCGTGGCGACGGTGATCGCCGTCGCGCCTCTTCCAGGACTACGCGCGCGAGCAGACGATCGACGAGCTGCGGCGCGAGGCGGCCGGGATCGCGGTGCTGTACGCCGAGAACGCCGGCGCGAGACGCTGTCCGCCGGCGCGCTCGAGGAGGCGACCGGCGACCGCCTGTACTACGTCCCCTTCGCCGCCGGCATCGAGCTCTTCCCGGCCCAGCAGTTCGGCCTCCGCTCGCTGCCCGCGGACGCGGTCGACAGCGCGGCGCTCGAGCAGAGCGGCGCCGATCACGTTCGAGTTCACGCCGCCGAACGAGGACCGGCCGCTTCCTCGCCGTCGCGTCTCCGCTCGGCATCGGCGACACGACCTTCGGCGCGATCATCGCCGCGAAGCCGATGACGGAGCTCGGCGAGCGCTGGGTCACGCTGGCGCAGCGGCTCGCGATCGCGTTCCTCGGCGGCCTGCTCGTCGCGGGCGCGCTCGCGTGGTACCTCAGCCGGCGGATCACGCAGCCCGTGCTCGCGCTCTCGCGCGCGGCGGACGACGTGGCGGCGGGGAAGCGCGACGTCGAGGTGCCGCAGCTCCGCTCGCGGCGACGAGATCGCGCACCTGTCGGAGCGGTTCGCCGAGATGGCGCAGCGCCTGCGCGAGACCGAGGAGCTCGAGCGGAACTTCCTCATGAGCGTCTCGCACGAGCTGCGCACGCCGCTGACCGCGATCAAGGGCCACGTCGAGGCGCTGCGCGAGGGCGTCGTCGAGGATCCCGACCTGGCGGCGGAGTCGCTCGACGTCGTCGCGCTCGAGACCACGCGGCTCGAGCGGCTCGTCGGCGACGTGCTCGACCTGGCGAAGCTCGACGCGCACCGGTTCACGGTGCTGCGCGAGGAGGTCGACATGCGCCGGCTCGTCGACCGGGCGTACGCGGCGTTCGGCGGCGAGGCCCGGCGGCGCGAGATCGACTACGTGCAGACGATCGAGACGGAGCCGGTGCTCATCTCCGACGGCGACCGGCTGCTGCAGATCATCTCGAACCTGCTCACGAACGCGTTCCGCTGGACGCCCGACGGCGGCCGGATCGAGCTCGCGCTGACCGCCGCGAACGGGACCGTGTCCGTGGCCGTCGAGGACAGCGGGCCCGGGATCGCGCCGGCGGAGCGCGAGCGGATCTTCCGCCCGTTCTGGTCGCGCGACGGCGGCGGCACCGGCCTCGGGCTGGCGATCGCGCACGAGCTCGCGGTCGCGCTCGGCGGGCGGATCGAGGTCGAGAGCGCGCCGGGCGAGGGCAGCCGGTTCGAGCTGCGCCTGCCGGCCGGCGACCTCCGGGCCTACGGGCCGGAGCCCGCGTTGGGCGGGCGGCGCTCCTCGATCCGGTAGACGACCGCGTCGCTGCCGGACGGTGAGCGCGCTCTCGATCCGCTCGAGCCGGCGGTCGACGCTCATCCAGCCCGACGTGACGAGGTCGACGAGCACGCCGAGGTCGTCGACGCGCGCGTGCCGCTCGGCGAGCAGGTCGCCCTCGACGCGCTCGAGCCGGGCGATGACCGTGTTGAGGAGGCCGCGGACCTCGGCCATCTGCCGCGCGACCGGCAGCGCCTCGGCGCGAACGCCGTCGCGGACGGCGTCGCCGACGCGGGTCGGGAGCGACGACTCGAGCTCGGCGGCGGTCTGCGCGAGCGCCTCGATCTGCGTCCGCGCCCGCTCGAGCGCCGCCTCGACGTCACCCTGCCCGGCGCGGCCCTCGGCGGCGTTCGCCAGCCGCTGCATCGCCCGCTCGACCGCCTCCGGATCCATCTCGTCAGACGCTACAACGGGCGTCGGACGATTCGCCGCATGGACGTCACCGAGCTCGACTACGACGCTCCCGCCGGAGCTGATCGCGCAGCGCCCCGCCGACCGGCGGGACGAGTCGCGGCTGCTCGTCTACGAGCGCGCGACGGGCGCGGTCCGGCACCGCCGCTTCGCCGAGCTGCCGGACGAGCTGCACGGCGAGCTCGTGGTCGCGAACGACACGCGCGTCGTGCCGGCGCGGATCCCGCTCGAGCGGCCGCGCGGCGAGGTGCTGCTGCTGGAGCGGACGGGCGCGGACGAGTGGGAGGCGCTCGCGCGGCCGACGCGACGCCTGCGGCCGGGCCGGACGTACGGGCCGGTGACGCTCCTCGAGCACCTCGGCGAGGGCCGCTGGCGCGTGCGCCTCGAGGGCGAGCCGGCGGGGGAGACGCCGCTGCCGCCGTACATCGTCGAGCCGCTCGCCGACCCGTCGCGGTACCAGACCGTGTACGCGCGGGACGCCGGCTCGGCCGCGGCGCCGACGGCCGGGCTCCACTTCACGCCCGAGCTCCTCGCGCGTCTCGACGTCGAGTACGTGACGCTCCACGTCGGGCTCGACACGTTCCGCCCCGTCGCGGCCGAGCGGCTCGAGGAGCACGAGCTGCACGGCGAGCGGTACGAGGTGTCGGCGCCCGCGTGGGAGCGGATCGCCGCCGCCGAGCGCGTGCTCGCGGTCGGGACGACGACCGTGCGCGTGCTCGAGACGGTCGCCGCCGGCGGGCCGCTCGCCGGCCGGACGTCCCTGTTCGTCGTCCCGGGGCTTCCGGTTCCGCCGCGTCGACGCGCTGCTGACGAACTTCCACCTCCCGCGCTCGACCCTGCTCGCGCTCGTGATGGCGTTCGCGGGCGTGGAGGAGACGCGCCGGCTCTACCGCCTCGCCGTCGAGGAGCGGTACCGCTTCTACTCGTTCGGCGATGCGATGCTGATCCTGTGACACCCGTCTTCGAGGTCACCGCCACCGACGGCGCCGCGCGTGCAGGCGTCCTCCGCACCGCGCACGGCGAGGTGCGCACGCCGGTGTTCATGCCCGTCGGGACGAAGGGGACGGTGAAGGGCGTCGACCCCGACGAGCTGCGCGCGCTCGGGGCGCAGCTGATCCTCGGGAACACGTACCACCTGCACTTCCGCCCGGGCGAGGACCTGATCGCCGACCTCGGCGGCCTCCACGCGTTCACCGGCTGGGACGGGCCGATCCTCACCGACTCGGGCGGGTTCCAGGTCTTCAGCCTGCGGCACACGATCCGGCGCGTCGACGACGACGGCGTCACCTTCCGCTCGGTCTACGACGGCGACCTCGAGCGCTTCACGCCGGAGCGCGCCGCGGCGATCCAGGCGGCGCTCGGCGCCGACATCGCCATGTGCCTCGACATCTGCCCGCCGGCCGGCGTGCCGCGGCGCGAGCTCGAGGAGGCGGTGCGGCGCACGACCGTGTGGGCGCGCAGGCAGGTCGACGCGCCGCGCGCGCCGGGCCAGCTCCGCTTCGGGATCACCCAGGGCGCGGCCGACCCCGAGCTCCGCCGCCGCTCGGTCGACGAGCTCGTCCCGCTCGGCTTCGACGGCTACGCGCTCGGCGGCCTCTCCGTCGGCGAGGACCGCGCGGTCATGTTCGAGGCGACCCGCGAGGCGGCGCCGCTCCTGCCGGCGGACCGGCCGCGCTACTTCATGGGGATCGGCGACCCGGAGGGGATCCTCGCCGCGATCGACGCCGGCATCGACATGTTCGACTGCGTCCTGCCGACGCGGATCGCGCGCACCGGCTCGGCGATCACGTGGGAGGGGCGCCTGAACCTCAAGAACGCGCGCTTCGCCGCCGACCCGCGCCCGCTCGACGAGGCCTGCGACTGCCCCGCGTGCCGCCGCTTCAGCCGCGCCTACATCCGGCACCTGATCAACCAGGAGGAGCTCCTCGGGCTGCGGCTCCTGAGCCTGCATAATCTGCGCTTCCTGCTCGAACTGACCGACGGCGCCCGCGCCGCGATCGAGCGGGGGGCGCTCGCCGCGTACACGGGCGACGCGCTCGCCCGCCTCGGCGCCGCGGCCGCCGTCTAGGAGGCGCCCGTGGAGTTCATCGTGTTCCTCGCGCTCGGCTTCGGCCTGATGTGGCTTCTCATCGTGCTCCCGCAGCGGCGCCGGACACAGGCCCACGGCACGATGGTCAACGAGCTGAAGCCGGGGGACTACATCGTCACCGCCGGCGGGCTCTACGGCACCGTGACCGACCTCGGCGAGGACGACCTCGGGCTCGAGATCGCGCCCGACGTCGAGGTCCGCGTGGCGAAGCGCGCGATCGGCGCCGTGATCCCGGAGGACGAGATCGAGGACGTGGAGGACGACGAGGCCGGACGAGGTCGGCGAGCCGACGCCGAGACTGAGCCAGATGCGTCAATCACGGCTCCGGAGCCCCCGATGGCGCGACGACCGCCGCTAACCTAGTCGGGCTTCGCGGTGAAAGAGCGTCGTAACCATCTCATCCTCGTCGCGCTGATCCTGGCCGCCCTGGTCGGATCGGCTCTGCTGGCGATCCCCGGTTCCCCGCTCCACCGCTCGCCGGTGCTGGGCCTCGACCTGCAGGGCGGCTTCGAGGTCGTCCTCAAGGCCGTGCCGCCCGCGGGCCGGCCGCTGCAGGACTCCGACATGGAGCGGTCGACGGAGATCATCCGCAACCGCGTCGACAAGCTCGGCGTCGCCGAGCCCGAGATCCGCCGCCAGGGCGACGACCAGATCGCGGTCGCGCTGCCCGGCGTGGACAACCCCGACCGCGTCCGCGACGTCATCGGCTCGACCGCGAGGCTGGAGCTCTACGACCTCGAGACGTCGCTCACCGGCCCGTCGATCAACGCGAACGGCGAGGCCGTCCCGAGCGAGTCGCTCTACGACCTCCTGCGCAGCGCCCAGACGCAGTCGATCGTCGAGCGCTTCGGCGGCAAGACGTGGTACGCCTACGACGAGGACGGGAAGCTCGTCGCCGGCCCGCTCCCCACGAAGAAGGCGATCCGAGAACGCCGACGAACGGTGAAGGGCGCCGAGGGCGTCAAGACTCTACGCGGTGCCGAACGGCACCACGGTCATCACCTGCGGCCCGGCGGCCGGCCTCTGCCCGCCCGGCGTCCAGCCGAGCAAGGACGTCTACTACCTCTTCAAGTACCGCCCCAACGCCCCGAACCCGATTCCGCAGATGACGGGCGAGGACCTGCGCCTGAACGGCACGCGCCAGGACTTCGACACGCAGGGCGGCAACCAGCCGATCGTGACGATGCAGTTCACCGACGCGGGCGGCGACAAGTTCCAGCGGATCACGCGCGAGGAGCACACGCGCGGCCGCCTCCGCAACGCGCCGCAGCACTTCGCGATCGTGCTCGACCGCGAGATCCAGTCGTGGCCGCAGATCGACTACACCGACTCGACGCTGTCCGACGGGATCGGCGGCGGCCGCGCGCAGATCGAGGGCAACTTCACCGTCCAGGAGGCCCAGGACCTCGCGCTCGTGCTCCAGACGGGTGCGCTGCCGGTCGAGTTCCAGACGCTCTCCGAGACGCAGATCTCCGCGACGCTCGGCCAGGACTCGCTCCGCGAGGCGCTCCGCGCGGCGATCGCGGGCATGGTCGCCGTCGCGATCTTCCTGCTCCTCTTCTACCGCTTCCTCGGCCTCGTCGCGGTCTTCGGCCTCGCCATCTACGCGGCGCTGTTGTACGCGCTGATCCTGCTCTTCAACGTCACGCTGACGCTGCCGGGCTTCGCCGGGTTGATCCTCACGATCGGCGTCGCGGCCGACGCGAACATCGTCATCTTCGAGCGGATCAAGGAAGAGTCACGCGGCGGGAAATCGGTCCGAGCCGCGATCTCGACCGGCTACGCGAAGGGCTTCGCGACGATCATCGACGCGAACGCCGTGACCGCGATCACCGCGCTCGTCCTGTTCGCGCTCGCGACCGCCGGCGTCCGCGGCTTCGCGCTGATGCTGCTCATCGGGACGGCGATGTCGCTCGTCACCGCCGTCTTCGCGACGCGCGCGATGCTCGGCCTGCTCGCCGGCTTCCGCTGGTTCAACAGCCCGGGCTTCATGGGCGCGACCGGCGTGCAGATCCCGAACTGGATCCGTCACGACTACGTCGGCAAGCGCCGGATCTGGTTCGCGATCTCGGGCGCCGTGCTCGTGATCGCCGTGCTCGCGCTCGGCATCCGCGGCCTGAACCTCGGGATCGACTTCGAGGGCGGCTCGAAGATCTCGTTCGCGACCGACCCAGCCGGTCGCGCTCGAGGACGTGCGCGCCCAGGCGGAGCGGGTCGGCCAGGGGAACGCGGTCATCCAGGGCGTCGGCGAGAGCGCCGGCGACGAGCGCTACTCCGAGTTCCAGCTCCAGAGCGAGGCGCTCTCGGGGCCGGAGCAGCAGCGCCTGCGGAGCTCCCTCGCGGCGAACGCGTCGCTCGAGGCCGACTCGTTCAACGTGACCACCGTCTCGGCGAGCTTCGGCGAGCAGGTGGCGCGGAGCGCGATCTGGGCGATCCTGCTCTCGCTCTTCTTCGTCGTCATCTACATCACCCTCCGCTTCCAGTGGAAGTTCTCGGTGGCGGTGATCGTGGCGATGCTCCACGACGTCCTCATCGCCATCGGGATCTACGCGGTCGTCGGCCTGGAGGTCACGACGGCGACCGTGGCCGCGATCCTGACCGTCCTCGGGTACTCGATCTACGACACGATCATCATCCTCGACCGCATCCGGGAGAACATCCCGCTGATGCGGCGCTCGTCCTTCCAGGAGATCGCGAACGTGTCGCTGTGGGAGACGATCCGCCGCTCGCTCGCGACGACGTTCATCACCCTGCTCCCGATCACGGCGCTCTACTTCTTCGGCGGCGAGACGCTGAAGGACTTCGCGTTCGCGCTCCTCATCGGCATCGGCGTCCGGCGCCTACTCGTCGATCTTCATCGCGGCGCCGCTGCTGACGTCGCTGAAGGAGCGCGAGCCGGAGTACGCGAAGCGGAAGGGCGTCTTCACCGGCGAGCTGGGCGTCGACGACGATGCCCCGTCGGCCGACGGCGACGAGGCGGCCCCCGTGCCCGTGCCCGCGCCTGCGGCGGCGCCCGCGCCGAGGCCGGCCGCGGTCGCCCCGACGACCGGAACCGGGAACGGCAGCGACCGGCGCGAGCAGCGCCGCCAGCGCCGCAGGTCGCGACCCCATGGCCGAGCCCGCTAGCCCCAACGGCGACGCGTCGCTGAGAGACCTGGCCGAGCGCCTCGCGCTCGCCCTCGTGGGAGCCGTGTCGCGTGACCGGCGAGCGCGTCGAGCGGTTCGCGAGCGACCTCACGGCCGTGAACGTCCACTCCGAGGAGCTCGGGCGCCGGCTCGCAGGCATCTTCCGCGAGCTCGGCCTCGTCACGCGCGAGGAGTGGGACGAGCTCGAGCTCCGCGTCGCCCAGCTCGAGCACCGGGTGCGGCTGCTCGAGCCCGACGACGAGCCCTAGCGCCGCCAGCTCCGCGAAGAGCGCCTCGACCTCGTCGCGCGCGGCGCGCCCGGTGAGGACGAACAGCTGGTCGCCCGCCTCGACGCGCGTGCTGCCGCGCGGCGGGATCGACCGGCCGTGCCGGACGATGACGGCGACGAGCGCCTCGCGCGGGAGGCCGAGCTCGCGGACGAAGGACCCGGCCGGAGGCTCGTCGGCCCGCGAACCGTGTACTCGAGCAGCTCCAGGCCGACCACGCCGACCTCGATCGGGGCGCGCCAGGCCGGCGCCGCGACGCGGACGAGCCCGAGCCGGCGCGCGACCCACTCGAGCGTCGTCCCCTGGAGCAGCGCCGAGACGA
This sequence comes from uncultured Thermoleophilia bacterium, assembly GCA_963733995.1. GTDB lineage: Bacteria > Actinomycetota > Thermoleophilia > Gaiellales > Gaiellaceae > DATHTC01. Next base: position 267,446 of record CAVTFO010000020.1, on the reverse strand, counting down.
GGACGACGAAGAAGACCGCGTTGAAGATCGTGTCGCTCTGCTCGATCCCCTCGGACTGCGCGAACGTCGCGAGCACGATCGGCACGGCGCCGCGCAGGCCCGCCCAGCCGAGCAGCGCGAGCTCGCGGCCGGGTGAAGCCCTGCGCCGAGCGTCGAGAGCCAGACGGCGAGCGGCCGCGCGACGAGCAGCAGCACGAGCGTCGAGCGCGATCCCGGGCAGCGCGACCGGGCCGAGCTCGCTCGGGAAGACGAGCAGGCCGAGGACGACGAACAGGACGACCTGGGCGAGGAATGCGACGCCCTGGTGGAACGACACGATCGCGTGGCGGAACGGCGAGCGCGTGTTCCCCACGAACAGGCCGACGACGTAGACGGCGAGGAAGCCGCTCCCGTGCGCGACGTCCGTGAGCCCGTAGGTGAACGCCGCGGTCGCGATCGACGCGACCGGCACGAACGGGTCCATCGACGCGGGCAGCCGCGCCAACGCCCAGGAGGCGGCGAGGCCGAGCAGGGCGCCGAACACGAGCCCGAGCGCGAGCTCGCCGACGACGAGCAGGCCGAAGCCCGCCGGCCCGATCTCGCCCTCGATCCAGCCGATGAGCCCGATCGTGAGCGCGACGGCGAACGGGTCGTTGCCGCCCGACTCGGCCTCGAGCACGCGCGCCACGCGCCGCCGCAGCGGCGTGAAGCGCAGGGTCGCGAACACCGCCGCGGCGTCGGTGGAGGCGACGACGGCGCCGAGCAGGAGGCTCGTCTGCAGGTCGAGGTCGTCGAAGAGCAGGACCGCGCCGAAGCCGGTGACGATCGCCGTGACGAGCACGCCGACGGTGGCGAGGAGAGAGGCGGTTCGCAGCACCGGTCGGAGGCCGCGCCACGCGGTCGTGAGCCCGCCCTCGAACAGGATCGCGACGAGCCCGACGACGCCGATGGTGCGCGCGAGCTCGGGGTCGTCGAACGGGATCCCGCCGGGCCCCTCGGAGCCGAGCAGCATCCCGAGCCCGAGGAAGACGACGAGGAGCGGGAGCCCGGTGCGCCCGGCCGCGAAGGCGCCGAGGAGCGACGCCAGCAGGATGGCGCCGACGACGAGGAGGAGTAGGCCTTCCACGCCGAAGAGCCTGTCAGACTGATCGACGATGGCGACGCAGCCAAAGCAACGGAACCTCGGGCGGCTGTCGGAGATCGCCCAGGTCGCGGTGAAGCACGGGTTCGGGTACGTGCTCGACTCGCGGGGCGGCGCGCCCTGGTCGCGCAAGGCCGAGCCTCCGGACGCGAGCACGGCCTCGGAGCGCGGCCGGCACCTGAAGGAGATGCTCGAGGAGCTCGGGCCGACGTTCGTGAAGTTCGGGCAGCTCCTCTCGATGCGCCCGGACGTGCTCCCGCCGGACATCATCGCGGAGCTCCGCGGGCTGCAGGACGACGTCAAGGGTTTCCCCTACGAGGAGGCGGCGGCGACGATCCGCGCCGAGCTCGAGCTCCCGGTCGAGCGCCTCTTCATCGAGTTCGAGGAGACGCCGATCGCGGCCGCCTCGATCGGCCAGGTGCACCGCGCGACGCTCCCGAACGGCGCCCGCGTCGCGGTGAAGGTGCAGCGGCCGAACGCGCCGCGCCAGATCGAGGCCGACCTCGCGCTGCTCTACCAGGCGGCGCGGATCGCGAAGGAGCGCATCCGCGCGTTCGACTTCATCGACACGCGTGGGCTCGTGGACGAGTTCGCGCGGTCGATCCGGCAGGAGCTCGACTACCGCATCGAGGCGCGCAACGCCGACCAGTTCCGTCACATCTTCACCGGGATCGACGAGGTCCACGTGCCGAAGGTCTTCTGGAGCTACACGCGCACGCGCGTGATCACGACGGAGTTCATGGAGGGCGTCCAGCTCGCCGACGTCCCGCTCGACGCGTACACGTTCGACGAGCGGCGGCGGCTCGCGTACACGATCGCCGAGGCGTGGATGCACATGGTCTTCCGGCACGGGTTCTTCCACGCCGACCCGCATCCGGCGAACATCCTCGTCCTCGGCGCGCCCGACCGGATCGGCCTCGTCGACTTCGGCCAGGCGGGGAAGCTCACCGACGAGGACGTGTCGAAGGCGACGCGCCTGTTCATCGACGCCGCGAACGAGAACGTCGACGCGCTCCCGCAGCGGCTCGCCGACCTCGGCGTCCGCTACCCGCGCGAGGTCGAGGAGCAGCTCCGGACCGAGCTTGCGCGAGCTCTTCTACCGCTACTACGGCGCGTCGATGTCCGAGGTCGACCCGCTCCAGGTGATGCGGGAGGTGTTCCACGCTCATCTACTCGATGAACCTGCACCTGCCGACGCGGTTCGTGCTCCTCGACAAGACGATCGCGGCGCTCGGCTCGCTGACCGTCGAGCTCTACCCGGAGTTCAACGTCTTCGAGGTGGCGAGGCCGTACGCGCGCGACCTGATGCTGTCGCGGTACACGCCGCGGCGCGTGGCGCTGCGAGCGCGGCGCGAGGCGACGAACCTCGCCCGGATCGCGACGGAGCTTCCCGTACCAGGTGCACGACATCCTCGAGGAGCTCCGCGACGGCCAGATCGAGGTCGGCTTCGTCCACAAGGGCCTCGACGACGTGTCGCACAAGCTCGACGTCATGTTCAACCGGCTCGCGGTCGCGCTGATCGTGACCGGCGGCCTCATCGGGTCGAGCCTGATCGGCATCTTCGCCGACGGACGGGCCGCAGATCTTCGGCGTGCACTTCCTCTCGGTGCTCGGCTTTGTCGCCTCGGCCCTGCTCGGCGTCTGGCTCTTGCTCGGCGTCATTCGCTCGGGACGTTTGTAAGGCGTGGGGGAACCCATGGTTCCCCCACGAGCCCCCTCCTTCTACCTGAGTGGCTGTTCGAGGACGTGGGGTGTGGCCTCCCGGGCGGATGAACCGCCCTTCGGCCGAGGGAGCCGTCTGCTCACGGTAGGACGTTGTTGGGCGTGGTCGTGTGGCCTGCGCGCGCGCACCTGGCGGTGCGGGCGCTCCGGCCAGGAGCCTGCTCTCAATGGACTTGGCGTGTCGTGACGGTCGGGATGCGCTGTGCCCCTGGACGGGGCACGCGGCGATCCCGGCCGTCCGATCGCTGCGAAACCTGGTTCTTGTCCGAGCCCCGTCGATGACGTGCCTGACACGGGCCATGGCAGGTGCCGACCGTGCCTCGCCTCTCACCGCGGGTCGAGCGTCAGCACCTCGTTCGCGTCGCTGACGAAGAGCCCCGGGCGGGGCCCGCCCGCGACGACGTAGACGCGCCGGCCGAGCGCCGCGACGCCGAGGCCGTGGCGCGGGGTGGGGAGGTCCGGGAGCCGTCGCCAGCTTCTCGTCCGCGTGCTGTACGCGTAGACGCTCGCGATCGTGCCGCTCGGCTCCTCGCCGCCGACCGAGACGAGCTCCGTGCCGACGGCGGCGACACCCGTGCCGCCGCGTGCGTGCGGGATCGGCGGGAGGCGGGTCCACCGCCGGGTTCTCGGGTCGAGCACCTGCAGCGTCCGCAGGTTCGTGTCGATGCCGGCGAGCCGTCCGCCGAGCGCGTAGACGCGGCCGCCGAGCGCCGTCACGGCGAGGTGCTCGCGCGGCTCGGGGCCGACGATGCGGCTCCAGCGCCGCGTGCGGAGGTCGAGCACGAACGTCCGCTGCGCGAGCCCGTCCGGCGCGACGCCGCCGACCACGTAGAGGCGGTTGCCGACGACGGCGGCCCCTGCCGCGGCACGCCACTCGGGCATCGGGGGCAGGCCCCGCCAGCGGCCTCCGACGAGCTCGAACCCACGGGCCGTCCCCATGCCCTGGGCGACGTAGCCGCCGATGACGATCAGGCGGCCGCGCCAGGCGGTCGCGGCGGCGTGGTTGACGGCGAGCGGGTAGCGCGGGAGCGGCCGCCAGGCGTTCCGCGGCGGGCGAGTAGGCGTCCGCGCGTGCGGACGAGGTCCCGTCTGCGAGGAAGCCGCCGACGACGCCGATCTCGTTCCCGAACCGCGCGGCCGCGACCTCGGTCCGCGGCTCGGGGACGGACGTGCCGGCGCTCCAGCGGTCGGCGAGCGTGGCGGCCGAAGCGGCCCCGCACCAGAACGAGCGCCGCCGCCGCGAGCGGCGTCCAGAGGCGTCGCGGCCGGGGCGGACGGCTGGGGATCGACTGTCGCAAATCTGCGCGAATGGCCATCTGTTCCGCCGGAAATCTCGATGCTAGCGTCGCCCTCGTGACCGCCGCGCTCCTCCTCGCCGAGACCGAGCCCGAGACGCGCGGCTACCTCGAGCGGCACCTCGTCTCCGACGGCTTCGACGTCCTCGGCGCCGACGGCGGCGGGCGAGGCGCTCGAGGTCGCCGAGCGCTCGCAGCCGGACCTCGTGCTCCTCGCGGACCCTCTCCCCGACGCGACGGCGCTCGAGGTCTGCCGCCGGCTTCGCGAGGGCGAGCGCGGGCGGTCATGGGACCGGCGCGTGCCGGTGATCGTCCTCGGGCCGCGACGGCGACGACGCCGTCGCCGTCGCGCGGGCGCTCGACCGCGGCGCCGACGACGTGGTGCTGCGGCCGTTCGCCTACGACGAGCTGCTCGCGCGCATCCGGGCGCTCCTGCGGCGTACGGCGGCGGACGAGCGGGACGTCGTCGAGGCCGGCCCGGTCCGCATCGACCGCGCCACCCGCCGCGTCACCGTCGACGGGCGGCCGGTCGCGCTCTCCGGGAAGGAGTACGCGCTCCTGCTGACGCTCGCCGGCGAGCCGCTCCGCGTCTTCACGAAGGAGCAGCTGCTCCGCGACGTGTGGAACTTCCGCAGCGCCGGCCGGACGCGGACGGTCGACTCCCACGCCTCGCGCCTGCGGCGCAAGCTGACGGCCCAAGGCGCCGGGCCGTTCGTCGTCAACGTGTGGGGGGTGGGCTACCGGCTGCTCGACGACTGACAGGCCTCAGCCGTGCGCGACCAGCGACGACGACGCGGAGTCGCGCTGCCAGCGCGCCGAGTACGTCAAGCAGCTCCGCGAGCCGTTCGGCGGCGGAGAAGGCCTCGACCGGTACTCGCCGGAAGGGCCGGCGCTGTTCCTCGGCGGACCTTGAGCCTGCGGAGAGCCGCGCGCGACGAGTCTCTCCTGGTGCTCGTCGCGTCGCGCTGGTCGCCCTGCGGTGGGACGAGCGCTGGCCTGACGCCTTCCGGCTGCGCTCGTCCCCTGGCGACCACCTGGGGCGAAGGGCGCCTCCTCTTGAGCCGACGGGCGGCGGTCCCTAGCCCAGGCACGAGTCGGCGCGAATAAAGCCGCAGCCAAAGAGGTGCGGTCAACGTCGGGTAGAAAGGAGCCTGCGGTACTTCGCCAACCCATGGACGGAGGTACGGCATGCGCATCGGCGGTGGCATTGTCGGGGCGATCATCATCATCCTGCTGCTGATCTGGCTCCTCTAGATCCGCTCGCACAGGTCGAGCGCGGGCCCGCGACGAAGCGGTGCTCCCGCTGCGAGCGCACGCTCGCGCTCGACGACTTCCGGCTCTGCGGGGGAGCGGCTAGGTAGCTGAATGGATGGAGCGCCAGATGCCGCGCAGGCGGAGACGCGTGGGCCTGTCGTTGTCCCGACGCCTCTCGCGTGACAGAAATCCGCCCGCGTAGCATGTGGCGGCAGCTTCATGGCGATCGACTGGTGTGAGATCTATGTCAAAGGGCGCGGCAGATGTCAGCGCTCTTGTTGCTCTCGTCGCGGCGGCGGCGCGGGGCAATCGGATGGCACGTCCGTGACGTCGCCGGAAGGCATCGAAATCTACGTGGGCACGAATTCAACGATCCGAACTTCGAACCCGTCCCGCCGGCGGAGACCGACTTTGGGTTCTGGCCGTTCATCATCGATTTGGACGTCGATGAGGAGCGCGGCGTTCCGTTGGTGGCTGCGATTCTGCGCGACCTCTGGAATCAGGATCTCTGGGCCGTGGCAGCGTGCTCGTTCGAGGAGAAACTCCCGCGGTCCGGCGGTTACAGAGCCGGCCAGCTGATCCTTACCGACGAATGAGACCTCGAGCGCAGCGAGCGCGTTTCGGCACGTATTAGGCACCCGTCCACGCGCAGCTACGCGCGTTCTGACGGAAGTAGCGAACGTCTGGAGGTGGGCTACCGGCTGCTCGACGACTGACAAGCTCAACCGTGCGCGACCGGGCGCTCGCCGCCGCGCTGGCGCGTCCGTAGGCGCCGCCAGACGAACGCCCCGAGCGGGAGGAGGATCGCCGTCCAGAGCCACTGCCAGTTCTCCCCGGCGAAGCCCGTCACGCGGTCCGGCCACGGGACGACGACCGTCCACGTGCGGTCGAACGTCTTCACCGTGTACGTCTCCTCCTTGCCGTCGACGTTGATCAGGGCGGAGAGCGTCAGGTGGAGGCTCCGCGTGCCCGGCTCGGTCGGCTCGACCGACCAGCCCCACATGGTCACGCCCGTCGACGCCACCGGCTGGCGCGCGTCCGAGGTGCGCTCGATGTCGAAGTCGAGCCCGGTGAGGGTCGCGATCATCACGTCCGAGACCTTGATCTGGTGTCCCTCCGTCTTGCCTGCCGCCTCGATCTGCTCCTGGAGCTCCTCGATCGCCTGCTCGCGCGACACCAGTAGCTGGACCGCCTCCTGCCCGTCGAGGTGGAGCTCCGACGGCGTGTTGAACGCGATGTTCGCCGGCTCGAGGGCGGCGAGCGCATCGTCGACCGGGCCGACGGTCGGCCCGGTTCCGACGGGATATGGCGGCACGGTGTCGGCGGTCGTCGGGCGTCACGTCCGGTGGTGCTCCGGCGGAGTCGTACGTCTCGCCCGTGAACATGAGGGCAGCGGCGACCCCCACGACGAGCACGGCAACGGCGGCGGCCGCGATGCCGACGACCTTGAGCCGGGATCGTCTCGGCTGGGCGGGTGCAGGCTGCGGGTGCTCGTTCGCGCTCACGACGCGTCTCGTGGTGCTGCCGCAGCTCATCGCGGGTGACATCCCGCTCAGACGACGGTACGACGGCTTGGCCGAAGCGTCAACGGGGTAGCGTGCGGGGCGATGGCGACGCTCCCGTCCGGCACCGTCACCTTCGTCTTCAGCGACATCGAGGGCTCCACCGCGCTGGTGAAGCGCCTCGGCGACGGGTACGGCGACGTGCTCGCCGACCACCGGCGGCTCATGCGCGAGGCGCTCGGCGACCGCGGCGGCGTCGAGATCGACACGCAGGGCGACGCGTTCTTCTTCGCCTTCGCCCGGGCGCGCGACGCGGTGGCGGCCTCGGTCGAGGCGCAGCGCGCGCACGCGGCGCATGTGTGGCCGGAGGGGGTGGACGTCCGCATGCGCATGGGACTTCACACCGGCGAGCCCGCGGTCGGCGAGGAGGGCTACCACGGCCTCGACGTCGTCCGCGCCGCGCGTCTCTGCAGCGCCGCCGCGGGCGGCAGCGTCCTCCTCTCGGAGACGACGCGGGCGCTCGTCGGCTCCGCCGTCCCGGAAGGTGTCGCCGTGCATCCGGTCGGAGAGCGCCGGCTGAAGGACCTCGACGAGCCGGAACGCGTCTACGAGCTCGAGATCGAGGGCGTCGAGACGAGCGAGCCCCCCGCCCCGACGCCCGCCGCCGCCGAGCGGTCGATCGAGCAGCGGGCCGAGGACCTGGCCCAGCGCATGTCCGACCGGATCGAGGCCGAGGTCATGCGCTCGCTCGAGCGCTCCCTCGGCGGCGGCGACCGCGACGCCTGAGACCGGCAGCTAGAGGATTGCCCCCTCGAGGCGGAGCAGCGCCTCCTTGACGTGCAGGCCGCCGGCGTAGCCGGTGAGGCTCCCGTTCGCGCCGACCACGCGGTGGCACGGCAGCACGATCGGGATCGGGTTGCGGTTCATGACGGTGCCGACGGCGCGCGCCGCGGAGGGACGCCCGGCCTGGATCGCCAGGGTCCCGTACGTCGTCGTCTGCCCGAACGGCACGCGGGCGAGCTCCGCGAGCACCTCGCGGTGGAACGGCGCAACACGGTCGAGGTCGAGGGAGAGGTCGAAGCTCGTCCGGCGGCCCTCGAAGTAGTCGTCGAGCTCGCGCTTCGCCTCGTCGACCGCGCGGGGCGCGCGCAGCACCCGCAGGCCGTACGCCTGCGCGAGCCGTGCCTCCTGGCTGTCGACGTCGGCGTCGTAGGAGATGCGGCAGACGCCGCGGGGCGTGGCGGCGACGAACAGCGGGCCGACCGGCGAGTCGAGGACGTCGTAGCCGGCGTCGAGCAGCCCCTCGGCGGCGGCGGCCGCGCGGAAGCGCTCGTCGAGCGAGGTGGGGACGGTCATGGCGAGAGCTCCTTCTGCCGCAGCCGGCGCACGCCGGAGGACGCGGCCTGGCGCGCCGCCTCCGGGGTCGAGCCGAGCGCGGCGGCGATGTCGGCGTAGTCGAGGTCGAAGCCGTAGCGGAGGACGACCGCAGTACGCTCCGTCGGCGGCAGCTCGTCGGTGAGGTGCTCGAGCTGCGCGAGCACGGGCCGGTCGTCGTGCGAGACCGGCTCGGGGTCGGTCGTCTGAGGGCGCCGCCGCCGCAGGGTGTCGACGGCGACGCGCGACGCGATCGTCAGCACCCACGCGCGCAGGTGCTCGCCGTGCTCGAGGCGGTCGTAGGCGCGCAGCGCGCGCAGGAACGTCTCCTGGAACGCGTCCTCGGCCGCCTGGCGCCCGATCCTGCGCGCGAGGAGACGGAACACCTCGTCGCAGTGCGCGGCGTAGAAGCGCTCGAACGGCGGGATGGCGGTCGCGGTCATCCACCCGTTCTAACGCGTCCGGGGCCGCGCGTGTGAGACTGCCGAGATGGACGTGGCGGTCGTGGGCCACGTGGAGTGGTGCGAGTTCCTCCGCGTCGCGGAGATGCCGGCGTCCGGCGGGATCGTGCACGCGCACGAGTGCTGGGAGGAGCCGGGCGGCGGCGGCTCGGTGGCGGCGGCACAGCTGGTGCGGCTCGCCGGCTCGTGCACGTTCTTCACCGGGCTCGGCCGGGACGAGCTCGGGCGGCGGGCGCGGGAACGCCTCGAGTCGCTCGGGATCGAGGTGCACGCGGCGCCGAGCGGCGAGCGGACGCGGCGGGCGCTCGTGCACGTGGACGCGATGGGCGAGCGGACGATCACGGTCGTCGGCCGCAAGCTCGTCCCGCGCGGCAGCGACGCGCTGCCCTGGCGCGAGCTCGCCCGGAAGGACGCCGTCTACTTCGTCAGCGGCGACCCCGAGGCCCTCCGGCACGCGCGCGAGGCGCGGATGCTCGTCGCGACGCCGCGGGAGCTCGACACGCTCCAGCGCGCCTCGGTGGAGCTCGACGCGCTCGTGGGCAGCGGCGACGACGACGGGGAGCGCTACCGGCCGGGCGACCTCGACCCGCCGCCGCGGCTCGTCGTCGCGACGGCCGGCGCGCTCGGCGGCTGGGCCCAGCCGGGCGGCCCGTACCGGGCGGTGCCGCCTCCGGGCGAGGTCGAGGACACGTACGGGTGCGGCGACTCCTTCGCCGCCGCGCTCACCTTCGCGCTCGCCGAAGAGCAGCCGCTCGAGGACGCGCTCGCGTTCGCCGCCGAGTACGGGGCCGAGGCACTCACGCGCCGCGGCGCCCTCGGCCGCGACGCGTCACCGGTCTGACTCAGCGGAGCCGGACGAACCGGACGTCGCTCGCCGTCCTCGCCGAGGAACCCGAGCAGCCGCCTGCCCTCGGCGGCGAGCGCGCCGCGGGCCGCGGGCCGCCAGCGGGACGGGGTGCCGCACGACGAGCGCGCCGTCCTCCACGCGCCAGAGGCCGACGAACCGCCCGTCGTGGAGCACGCCGCCGTGCCCGAGGCCCTCGACGCCGGCGAAGCGCCGACCGCACTCCATCGGGGACGAACCGGCTGCGGTCGGCGTGCGACAGGAGGACGTTGTCGTACTCGGGCAGGAACCGCGGCGGCGCCGGCGTCTCGGGATCGGGCCGGGGCGCGTCCGGGAGGTCGAAGAGCTCGCGGCCGCGCTCGTCGCGAAACGTGGCGAGACCGGGACGCAGCCGCTCGAGCACGGGTCGCAGGCCGGTGAGCCGCGACCACGTCGCGACGTCGGCGACGGTCGCCGGGCCGAAGGCGGCGAGGTAGCGCAGGACGAGCCGGTCGAGCGACGGCGCGGCGTCGAGCGCGCGGCCGACCCACGCCTCGAGGGTCGTGAGCCGGACAGTGCCGCTCCGTCGCCAGAGCCCGCGCGGCGGCACCTGCACGAGCGCGAGCAGGCATCGGCACGCGTACGCCGCCGCGGGCGCGTCGAGCTCGGGGAACCGCTCCGCGAGCGCCGCCCGCAGCTCGGTCGTCGTCAGCGGCCGTTCGTCGAGCAGCTCCCGCGCCGTCGCGAGCGCGGGGCCGAGGTCGACGTCGCGCAGGCGCGGCCCGTGCTCGGGGTGGCGCGCGAGCTCCGCGTCGAGCACCGGCTGGACGAGCGGGCGAATCGCGAGCGCGTCGTCGGACGTGAGCAGGTGGATCGTCGCCCGCATCGCCACGGTGCGGACGACCTGCCGTTCCTCGAGCAGCGTCGACAGCTCCTCCGCGCGGAACCCGTCCAGGCGCGACCAGAGGGCGACGTACGGGTCGCGCGGCACCTGCGCCTGGAGGCCGACCAGCCGTCCGACCGCGTCGAGCGTCGCCAGCGGCGCGCGCTCGAGCAGGAGCTGTCGCGCGAGCGTCGCGCGGTTGAGCGCCCGCTGATCGAGCACGGCGGCGACCACGCCGGAGTCCTACCGGCGTCGGCTCAGGTGGGGCGGCGGAAGCGGCCCTCGTACCAGGCGTCGCCGTCGCCCACGCGCTCCCAGCCGTGCGACTCGAGCATCGCCTGCAGCGCCTCGACCGCGCGCCTCGCCGCGTCGTTCTCGGTCGGCGCGAGGGGACGGCGAGGTCCTTCGCGCGGCGCGCCCGGAACGTGGGGGAGAGCGCGACGGCGGCTCGCCGTCGCGCTGTTCTCGGCCACGAGCTGCCAGCTCACGTAGCCGCGCCAGAGCCGCACCCGGCAGGTCTCCCAGCGCATCTGTGCGAGCTCGGGCACCGCGCTCGGGCTCGAACAGCGGCTCCGGCAGCGGCTCGGGCTCGGGCGGCGCGGCCGCGACGAGGTGGAGCGCAGGCCGCTCGGCCGGAGCGGGTGAGACTCGGAGCGGCGCGGGCGCCAGCGCCGGTGGCTCCGTCGACCGCCGGCCACGGGCGCGCAGCGACGGGCGTCCGGGTCCGGCGCGGGCGGCGGCCGCGGCACCGGAAGCGGATGCACCGGCGCAGCCGCCGCTGCGGGCCGCGCCGGCGCACGCGTCGGACGCCCCGCGCGCCGGCTGCGTGCGACGGCGACGGCGATGAGCCCGCCGAGGATCACGACGCCGGCCACGGACGCGGTCCGCACGGGTCGGTCGTACCACCGGCCCGCGTCCGTGCCAACTGGCCGGATGGGCAGGTGCTAGCGGACGCTGTCGCGGAAGACGAACGGCGGCGCAGTACGCGACCTTCCGCCACACGCTCGGCGCCAGCGCGACGCCCGGCCTGGTGGAAGACCCAGTCGACATCCTGCGTGTAGATGCGCGGCGTCCGGGAGGTGGACGAGCCCGTCGACGCTGGACACCAGAGGTTGAAGCTGACGGCCATGCTCGGCGCTCGGGGTAGTAGCGGCCGCCGTGCGCCGCCACCCGCGCGGCCGTCGACGAAGTAGCGCACGTCGCCGCCGGTCACCTGGATCACGAGCGTGCGCCAGCCCGCGTGGCTCCGCTCGTAGCGTGTCGCCATCCGGTCGACGGCGGCTCCTCCTGTAGCGTCTCCCAGCTCGTGACGAACGTCGGGCGCGTGTCGTCCCAGCCGCCGTTCGGCAGGTACTCGAAGTCGACCTCGCTGTAGGCCGGGTCGAGCGGGCGGCGGCTTGCCGATCCCGAAGAAGGTCTGGACGACGCGATCGCCGTCGGGGCCGGTCGAGCGGCTCGTCGCTGAAGCGGACCGCGGGCGGCGTACGTTCCCTCCCGGAACTTGCGCTCGGCCGTCGCCACCTCGGCCTGGACGTGCCGTCGGGCTGCCGTCCGCGGCGGTCAGCCGCAGCAGGCGGTTGCCCGGACGAGCGGGTCGCCGACGATCGCGACGTTCGAGGCGGACCACGTACGCGTCGGGCGAGGGCCCGCCCGAGCGCGTGCGGATGCGCCAGCCGCGCGGGCGAGCTGCGGCATGCCGCGGTGGCCGAAGTCGTCGAAGAGGATCCGCTCGCGCACGAGCTGCGCCGGAAGATTGCCAGGGCGTCACGAGGAGCAGCGCGGCGTGCGGCCGTCGTGGCCGCGGCGGCGCCGTCCGAGTTGGATCTGGTCGTCATGCGGACGGCGGTGCGGACCCGATGCAACGTGGCGCCGTCCGCGTGTGAGTCCGGAGGAGGGGCTTGCGAAGTGGGGGTCGTGGTTTACTGTGGGGGGAAGTGGGAGACAACCACGGAGCCACCCCATGCTGCTCGGCGAGTTCGAACACACCATCGACGACAAGAACCGGCTCACGCTCCCGGCGAAGTTCCGGTCGGCGTTCGCGGGCGGGATCGTCGTGACCCGCGGCATGGACGGGTGCCTCTACGCGTACGCGCCGGACGCGTGGCAGGCGCCTCGTCCAGAGCCGGCTCGCCACGCTCGACCCGCTGAGCAAGGAAGGACGGCGCATGCAGCGCTTCTTCTACTCGGGCGCGACCGAGGGTGAGCTCGACAAGCAGGGGCGCGTGAACGTCCCGGCGGCGCTCATCGAGCACGCCGGGCTGGGACGCGAGGTCGTGGTCGCCGGCGTCAACGACCACGTCGAGATCTGGGACCGCGAGGCGTGGCGCCGCGAGCTCGCGGAGGTCGAAGGGAGTGCTGAGGATGTTGCCGAACGCCTTGCCGAGCGCGACTGACCACGTCCCCGTCCTCGCCCACGAGGTCGTCGAGCTCCTCGACGTCCAGCCGGGCGAGACGGTCGTGGACTGCACCTTCGGCGCCGGCGGGCACAGCGCGCTGCTCGCCGAGCGGCTCGAGGGCCGCGGGAAGCTGATCGCGATCGACCGCGACCCGACCGTGCGGCCGTACTTCGCGCGCTTCGGCCGCCGCTTCCCGGGCCTGCAGTCGCGGCTGCTGCGCGGGGACTTCGCGGTCGTCCTGCGCCAGCTCGCGGACAACGGCGTCGGCGCGGACGCGATCCTCATGGACCTCGGCGTGTCGTCGATGCAGATCGACCGCCCGGACCGCGGGTTCTCGTACGCGGCCGACGCGCCGCTCGACATGCGCATGGACCCGACCGCCGACCTCTCGGCCCGCGAGCTCGTGAACGAGGCGGACGAGGCGGAGCTCGCATCGATCTTCAAGCGCTACGGCGAGGAGCGCTACGCGAAGCAGATCGCGCGCGCGATCGTGCGGCGCCGCGCGCAGCGGCCGTTCGAGCGCACCGGCGACCTCGTCGAGACGATCAAGGCGGCGATGCCCGCGCCGGCGCGGTTCGGCGACGGGCATCCCGCCAAGCGCGTCTTCCAGGCGCTGCGGATCGCGGTGAACGACGAGCTCGGCTCGCTCGAGGCGGCGCTCCCCGCCGCGGTCGAGATGCTGCGGCCGGGCGGTCGCCTCGCGGTGATCTCGTTCCACTCGCTGGAGGACCGCGCCGTGAAGCGGTTCGTGCGCGGCCTCGAGGGCGGGTGCGAGTGCCCGCCGGACTTCCCCGTGTGCGTGTGCGGCCGCGAGCCGACGCTCCGCTCGGTCGTGCGCAAGGCCGTCCGGCCGGGCGCCCAGGAGACGGCCGCGAACCCGCGCGCGGGCTCCGCGCGGCTGCGGGTGGCGGTGAAGGTCTGATGGCCTCCTGGGCCGACAGCGCGGCACACGCACCGGCACGGACGCCGTCGCCCCGGCCGCGCCCGCGCCCGAAGGCGGTCCCCGCGCCGAAGGCCCGGCGGCGCCCGGCGCTGCTCGGCGGCGTCGTGTGGATCGCGGCGCTCGCCGCGCTGCTCGCCGGGATCGTCGCGCTCAACGTCGCGGTGCTCCAGGCGAACGTCCGGCTCGACGAGCTCGCGCGGCAGAGCGCGGACCTGCAGGCGAAGAACGCGCAGCTGTCGTCGCAGCTCTCGAGCGCGGGCGCCACGCCGCAGGTCGAGTCGCTCGCCCGCGCGCGCCTCGGGCTCGAGCTCGCGGCGCCCGAGCAGCAGCTGTACGTCCAGCTGAAGCGCGAAGCGGTGAGCAAGCGGCGCGGACAGGCCGTCGACCGGCGCATCCGCCTCCTGCTCGCCGTCCTCACGCTCGCCTTCGCGGCGACGCTCGGGCGGGCCGTCTGGGTCCAGGCGGTGCACGCCGAGCCGCTCGCGCGCCTCGCGCAGGGACAGCAGCGCGAGCGGATCGACCTCCCGGCGCGGCGCGGGACGATCTACGACCGCACGGGCAGCGTCCTCGCGCTCGGCGAGCGTGCCACGACGGTCTACGCGAACCCGCACGAGATCACCGAGCCGCGCGCCGTCGCCGCGATGGTCGGGCGGGAGCTCGGCGTCGATCCCGACCGGCTGGCCGTCAAGCTCTCCGACCGGGGCAAGGGCTTCGTCTACGTCGCGCGGCAGGCCGACCCCGCGCGCGCCGCCCGCGTCGCCGACAAGGGGCTCGACGGGCATCGGCACGTACGCGGAGGAGCGCCGCACGTACCCGCAGCGGTCGGTCGCCTCGCACGTGCTCGGCTACGCGGGCGTGGACAACCGCGGGCTCGCCGGGCTCGAGCGGTCGCTCGACGAGGTGCTCGCCGGCCGGTCCGGGCACGAGACGATCGTCCGCGACCCGTTCGGGCGCGTGATCGAGGTGCTGTCGCGGCAGCCGGAGCGCCCGGGCCGCGACGTCCATCTCACGCTCGACCGGACGGTGCAGGCGCAGGCCGAGGGCGTGCTGCGGGAGACCGTGTCGAGGTGGGGCGCGAGGGCGGCGAGCGCGATCGTCCTCGACCCGCAGACGGGCGAGGTGCTGGCGATGGCGGTCGCGCCGGGCTACGACGCGAACCGCTTCGGCCGGGTGCCCGTCGACCGCACGCGCAATCGGGCCGTCACCGACGTGTACGAGCCGGGCTCGACCTTCAAGCTCGTGACGGTCGCGGGCGTGCTCTCCGAGCGCCTCGTCACGCCGTCGACGGCGTTCACGCTGCCGTACGAGCTGCACGTCGCCGACCGCGTCATCCACGACTCGCACCCGCGCGCGACCGAGCGCATGTCGGTGGCGCAGATCCTCTCGCACTCGTCGAACGTCGGGACGGTCACGCTCGCGCACCTGCTCGGCCGCGACGGGATCCAGCGCTGGGTCAGCCGCTTCGGCTTCGGCCACGCGACCGGGATCGACTTCCCCGGCGAGAGCCCCGGGATCGTGCTCCCGTCGGAGAAGTGGTCGGGATCGACGATCGGCAACGTCCCGATCGGCCAGGGCATCGGCGTCACGCCGATCCAGATGGCCTCGGCCTACGCGGCGATCGCGAACGAGGGCGTCGCCGTGCAGCCGCACCTCGTCGCGCGCGTCGCCGGCGGGCCGCGGACGGTGCCGAAGCGGCGGCGCGTCGTCTCGGAGGGCGTGGCCGCGACGCTCAAGACCCTCCTCCGCGGCGTCGTCGACGAGGGCGGCACGGGGACGGCGGCGGCGATCCCCGGCTACTACGTGGCGGGGAAGACCGGCACCGCGCAGAAGCCCGACCCGCGGGGCGGCTACTCGTCCACGAAGTACGTGGCTTCGTTCGTCGGGTTCGTGCCGGCGACGAAGCCGCGGCTCGTCGTGCTCGTGAACGTGGACGAGCCGCGCGGCTCGATCTGGGGCGGCGTCGTCGCGGCGCCGGCGTTCCAGCAGATCGCCCGCTTCGCGCTGCAGTACCTGGAAGTGCCGCCGGACGCCCCGCTCGACTCCGGCACGGAGTCGTGACGGTTCCGTGACACGTTCCCGCCTAGGCTGCACCCGCCCGCACGTGAATCGGTCTCAGAGACCGGTCATGGCCCGTCGGGACGGTAGCGGGCCGCTCCGACCCCGACGCTAGAGTCCTGCCGACCATGGACCTCGAGCGCCTGATCGCCGCGCTCGCGCCGGCCGATGTCGTCCAGCGGACGCCCGTCGACGTCCGCGACCTCGCCTACGACGCCCGCACCGCGCGACCCGGCACGCTGTTCTTCTGCGTTCCCGGCACGACGCGCGACGGCCACGACTTCGCGGGCGAGGCGGTCGCGGCCGGCGCCGTCGCGCTCGTCGTCACGCACGCGCTGCCGCTGCCCGTGCCGCAGCTCGTCGTCACGGACGCCCGCGCCGCGATGGCGGCCGCCGCCGACGTCTTCTTCGGCCACCCGACGGACGAGCTCGCGGTCGCCGGCGTGACGGGGACGAGCGGGAAGACGACCACGGCGTACCTGCTCCACTCGATCCTCGAGGCCGCCGGCAGGCGCCCGGGCCTCGTCGGCACGGTCGAGACGCGCGTCGGCGACCGAGCGCCGGAAGCTCCCGCGGACGACGCCCGAGGCGATCGACCTCCAGCGCCTGTTCCGCGAGATGCTCGACGCCGGCAACCGCAGCGCGGTGATCGAGGCCTCGTCGCACGCCTCCGAGCTGCGCCGCCTCGACGGCGTCCGCCTGCGCGCGCTCGCGTTCACGAACCTCTCGCACGAGCACCTCGACTTCCACGGGACGATGGACGCGTACTTCGAGGCGAAGCGCCGGCTCTTCGTCGCCGACCCGCCGCCGCGCGCCGCCGTCAACGTCGGCGACGAGTGGGGCCGCCGGCTCGCCGCCGAGCTGCCCGACGCGCTCACCTTCGGGCTCGAGCCGGAGGCGCGGATCCGGGCCGAGCGCCTCGAGCTCACCGCCGCCGGCGCCCGCTTTCAGGCCGACGGGATCGAGCTCCGGACGCACCTGCGCGGCCGCTTCAACGTCGAGAACGTCCTCGCGGCGGTGGCGCTCGCGCGGCTGCTGGACGTGGCGCCGGACGCGATCGCGGCGGGCGTCGAGGCGCTGCCGCGGCGTGCCCGGGAGGTTGGAGCCCGTGGACGAGGGGCAGCCGTTCACGGTGCTCGTGGACTACGCGCACAAGCCGGAGGCGCTCGCGAACGTCCTCCACACGGCGCGCGACCTCGCCGAGGGCCGGGTGCTCGTCGTCGTCGGCGCGGGCGGCGACCGCGACCGCGAGAAGCGGCCGCTCATGGGCCGCATCGCCTCCGAGCTCGCCGACGTGGCGGTGATCACGTCCGACAACCCGCGCAGCGAGGATCCGCAGGCGATCGTCGACGAGGTGCTCGCCGGCGCCGGCCGCGACGTCCAGGTCGAGCTCGACCGCCGCGCGGCGATCGAGCGGGCGGTCGAGCAGGCCGGCCCCGGCGACGTCGTCGTCATCGCCGGCAAGGGGCACGAGCCGGGACAGGAGATCGGCGGCGAGATCCTCCCGTTCGACGACCGCGAGGTCGCGCGCGATGCGCTCCGGAAGGTGCTCGCGTGATCCCGCTGACGCTCGAGGACGTGCGCGCGGCCGCGCCCGGCGAGCTCCGGTTCGGCGCGGGCGGTCCGGTCACGGCGATCACCACCGACTCGCGCACCGCCGCGCCCGGGACGCTGTTCGTCGCCGTCCGCGGCGGCGTCCGGCACGTCGACGACGCGCTCGCCGCCGGTGCGGCCGCGGCGCTCGTCCCCACCGACGAGCACGCCGCGCTGGCGGCACTCGCCTCGCTCGTGCGCGACCGCAGCGACGCCGACGTCGTCTCCATCACCGGCTCCGTCGGCAAGACCTCGACGAAGGACATCCTCGCCGCGCTGTGCCGCCCCGTCGCGCGCACCGTCGCGGCCGAGCACGGGCACAACAACGAGATCGGCCTCCCGCTCACGCTCTTCGGGGTGGAGGAGGACACGGAGGTGCTCGTCACGGAGCTGGGGATGCGCGGTCCCGGCCAGATCGCCGCGCTCGCCGCGGTCGCGAAGCCGCGGATCGGCGTGATCACCGGCATCGCGCCCGTCCACCTCGAGCTCCTCGGCACGATCGAGAACGTGGCCCGTGCGAAGGCGGAGCTGCTCGCGGCGCTCCCGCCGGGCGGCACGGCGGTCGTCCCGGCCGGCGAGCCGCTGCTCGAGCCGTACCTTCGCGACGACGTGACCACCGTCCGCTGCGGTCGACGACGGCGACGTCCGGCTGCTCGAGTTCGCGCCGCCGCGCCTCGTCGCCGACGTCGCGGGCGAGCGCGTGACGCTGGAGGTGCCGTTCACGGCCGAGCACCAGGCGCGGAACACGATGCCCGCGCTCGCGGCCTACCACGCGCTCGGGCTGCCGCTCGAGCGTGCCGCCGAGGGGGCGCGCGAGATCGCGTTCTCGCGCTGGCGCGGCGAGGAGCGCGAGCTGCCCGGCGGCGGGCTGCTCATCAACGACGCCTGGAACGCGAACCCGGTGTCGATGGTCGCGGCGCTCCGGTACCTGCGCGCGCGGGCCGGGGACCGGCGCCCGCTCGCCGTGCTCGGCGAGATGGCCGAGCTCGGGCCGGAGGCTCCGGCGTACCACCGCGCGGTCGGAGCGGCCGCGGCCGACCTCGGCCTCGACGTCGTCGCCGTCGGGAACGGCCTCGCGCGCGAGTACGGCGGCACGCTGGTCGGCAGCGTCGACGAGGCGGTCGCGCTCGTCCGCGAGCGGCTGCGGCCGGGCGACGTCGTGCTCGTCAAGGCCTCCCGCGCCGCGGGCCTCGAGCGGGTCGCGGAGGCCTTGACCTAGTGGTCCGCGTCCTCGCGGCGACGCTCGTCGCGCTCGTGATCTCGATCGTGATCGGCCCGAAGTTCATCGAGTTCCTGCGCCGGCGCGAGCTCGGCCAGCACATCCGCGAGGAGGGCCCGCAGGGCCACCACCTGAAGCAGGGCACCCCGGTGATGGGCGGCGTCCTGATCCTGCTCGCCGCCTCGATCCCGTTCATCGTCCTCTCGCGCTACTCGACCGCGGCGCTCACCGTCTTCTTCGCCACGGTCGCCTGCGGCGCGATCGGCTTCGCCGACGACTTCATCAAGCTGACGCACCGGCGCTCGCTCGGGCTCTCGGGTCGCTGGAAGATGATCCTGCTCGCGCTCGTCAGCATCGCCGTCGGCCTGCTCGCGCACGACCTCGGGCTCTCGACCTCGATCTACCTGCCGCTCCTCGACTGGTCGCTCCCGCTCGGCTGGCTCTGGTACCCGTTCCTGTTCCTCGTGATCGCCGGGTTCGCCAACGGCGTCAACCTCACGGACGGGATCGACGGCCTCGCCGCGGGCACCTCGATGATCGCGATCTTCACCTTCACGGTCATGGCCGTGTACTCCTACATCCGCACCGGGCAGCTGGGCGAGCAGAGCATCTCGTACCTCGACCTCGCCATCCTCGGCGGCGCGCTGATCGGGGCCGCGGTCGGGTTCCTCTGGTACAACGCCTTCCCCGCCGAGGTCTTCATGGGCGACACCGGCTCGATGGCGTTCGGCGGCGCGATCGGCGCCTTCGCGGTGATGATGAAGGCCGAGGCGCTGCTGCTTCTCGTCGGCGGGATCTTCGTGCTCGAGGCGCTGTCGGTGATGCTGCAGGTGTTCACGTTCAAGTACCTCGGCCGCCGCGTCTTCCTGATGGCGCCGATCCACCACCACTTCGAGATGAAGGCGTGGTCGGAGACGAAGATCATGGTGCGCTTCTGGATCGTCACCGGGATCCTCTGCGCGGCCGGGTTCGCGCTCTACTACCGCTACTTCGTCGAGGGCTTCCTGCCCGCGCGACGCTAGTGGAGGAGGTGCCATGAGGAACCTGGCGATGGCGATCCGCGGCACGGACGTCCGGCTCGACCACGTCGTCGCGCTGCTCGTGCGCGCCGACGGCGACGTCGCGATCACGCAGGGCGGCTGCGGGCCGGTGACCGCCGGCCGCGACGTGGCGATCCGGCAGGGCGGTTGCGGGCCGGTGCGCGCCGGGTCGGTGTCGATCCGCGAGGGCGGCTGCGGCCCCGTTCGCGCCGAGCGCGTGACGATCGGCGCCGAGGGCGTCGCCGGGCTCGTCGTCGCCGACGAGGTAACGGTCGAGCCGGGCGGCGTCGTGCAGCGGCAGGTGCCGGCGGACGCGGCGCGATGGGCCGGGACGGGTGCGATCGTCGGCCTCCTGGTCGGGGGCCTGCTTGCGCGCCGGCGCTGAGGGGATCCCGGCCGGCCGCGCGCTCGTCCTCGGGCTCGCGCGGTCCGGGCTCGCGGCCGCGGCCGCGCTGGAGCGCCGCGGGATCGACGTCGTGCGCGCCGACCGCTCGCTCGGCAACGACGACGACGTCTCGCTGCTCGACGGCGTCGCGCTCGTCGTCAAGAGCCCCGGCGTCCCGCGCGAGCACCCGCTCGTCGCCGCCGCCCGCGTGCCCGTGTGGGGCGAGGTCGAGCTCGCGGCACGGCTGCTCCCCGCGCGGCTCGTCGGGGTGACGGGGACGAACGGCAAGACGACGACGAGCGAGCTCCTCGGCGCGATGCTCGGCGCGAAGGTCGCGGGCAACGTCGGTCGCGCGCTGTCGGAGCTCGACGGCGAGGTCGCGGACGGCGAGCTCGTCGTCGTCGAGCTGTCGAGCTTCCAGCTCGAGGACGTCGACGAGCTCCGCTGCGCGGCCGCGATCCTGCTCAACCTCGAGCCGGACCACCTCGACCGGCACGGGTCGTTCGAGGCCTACCGCGACGCGAAGCTGCGGATCTTCGAGAACCAGGGCCCCGAGGACGTGGCGGTCGTGCCGCGCGGGTTCCGGCCGCGTGCCCGGCGAGGCGCGGCGAGTCGAGTTCGACGCCGGACGATCCGCTGCCCGCCGAGCCGCGCCTCCGCGGCCGCCACAACCGCGAGAACGCAGCCGCCGCGACCGCCGCCGCGCGTGCGCTCGGCGTCCCCGACGAGCGGATCGCCGAGGCGCTGCGGACGTTCGCGGGCGTCGAGCACCGGCTCGAGGAGGTCGCCACCGTCGACGGCGTGCTCTACGTCAACGACTCGAAGGCGACGAACGTCGGCGCCGCGCTGCGGGCGCTCGCGGCGATCGACGCGCCGATCGTCCTCATCGCCGGCGGGCGCGGCAAGGGGGAGAGTTTCGCGCCGCTCGCGGAGGCGGCGGCAGGACGCGTGAAGGCGGCCGTGCTCGTCGGGGAGACGGCGTCCGAGCTCGCCGAGGAGCTCGCGCGGCTCGGCGTGGCGCACGAGCCGCGCGCAGTCGCTCGAGCAGGCCGTGTCGGTGGCGGCGCGACGGGCCGATCCGGGCGACGTCGTGCTCCTCTCGCCGGCCGCCGCGAGCTTCGACCAGTTCCGCGATTTCGAGCACCGCGGACAGGAGTTCAAGCGGCTCGTGCGAACCCGTCTCGCGTGAAGCAGCGGGGCCTCGAGCCACAGATCCTCGTCCTCGTCACGCTCGGTCTCGCCGCCTTCGGGCTGGTGATGATCTACAGCGCGACGTCCGCGGCGGCCGCGCTCGGCGGCGACGACCCGAGCGAGTTCCTGAAGCGCCAGGGCACGCTACGCGCTGCTCGGGCTCGGGCTGCTGATCCTCGCCTCGCGGTTCGACTTCCGGAAGCTCCGCGCGCTCGCGCCGACGCTCCTCGTCGGCTCCTTCGCGCTCTGCGTCGCCGTGCTCGTCGTCGCCGAGCCGGTGAACGGCGCGCGGCGGTGGCTCGGCGTCGGCCCGTTCACGTTCCAGCCGTCCGAGCTCGCCAAGCTCGCGTTCGCGATCTGGGGCGCCGCGTACCTCGTCGCGCCGGAAGCCGCCGCAGACGCTGTCGGAGCTCGTGAAGCCGTTCGGGCTCGTGCTCGTGCTCCTCGGCGCCGTGATCCTCGTCGAGCCGGACCTCGGGACGACGATCTCGCTCTTCGTCACCGCCTCGGCGCTGCTGCTCGTGAGCGGCGTGCCCGGCCGGGTCCTCGGCTCGGCCGCGGGGATCACGATGGCGCTCGGCGCCGTCGCGATCTGGTTCGAGCCGTACCGGCGCGAGCGCCTGCTCAGCTTCCTCAACCCATGGGAGGACGCGCAGGGCGCGGGCTTCCAGATCGTGCAGGCGCAGATCGGCCTGGGCTCCGGCGGGCCTCCTCGGCGAGGGGCTCGGGCAGGGCGTGCAGAAGATCCACTACCTCCCCGAGGCGCACACGGACATGATCCTCGCCATCGTCGGCGAGGAGCTCGGGCTCGTCGGCACCGGCGGCGTGATCCTCGCCTACGCGCTGTTCGCCTGGGCCGGGCTCCGCGTCGCCCTGTCCTGCAAGGACCCGTTCGGGAAGCACCTCGCCGCCGGCCTCGTCGCGCTCGTCTGCGGCCAGGCGGCGATCAATCTCATGGCCGTCCTCGGGCTCGCGCCGCTCACCGGGATCCCGCTTCCGTTCGTCTCCTACGGCGGCTCGAACCTCGTTGTGCAGCTCGCGTCGGTCGGCATCCTCTTGAATGTGGCCGCGAATGGACGAGTCGCAGCTTCGGTGCCTGATCGCGGCCGGCGGGACGGCGGGACACGTGCTGCCGGCGCTCGCCGTGGCGGACGCGCTGCGGGAGCGCGGCGTCCACGTCACGTTCGCGGGGTCGCCGGAGCGGGCTGAGGCGCAGCTCGTCCCCGCCGCCGGCTACGAGCTCGACACGTTCCGGATCTCCGGCTTCCCGCGCCGGCCCGGGCTCGCGCTGCTGCGCGCGCTGTGGCGTGCCGCGGCGGCCCCGTTCGCGTGCCGGCGGATCGTCGAGCGCCGTCGGCCCGACGTCGTCCTCGGCGCCGGCGGGTACGTGGCCGGGCCGATGGTGCTCGCGGCGCGGACGAAGGGCGTGCCCGCCGCGCTGACGGAGGCCGACGCACACCTGGGTCTCGCGAACCGGCTCGCCGCCCCGTTCGCGAGCCGCGTCCTGCTCGCCTACGACGTGCCCGGCCGGAACGGCCCGAAGGACCGCGTCGTCGGCCGTCCCGTGCCGGCGGCGTCGCGGCCGTGGCCGCGCGAGGAGGCGCGGCGCGAGCTCGGGCTGCCGCCCGACGTGCCGGTGGTGCTCGTCATGGGCGCGCGCGCCGGGGCGCAGGCGCTGAACGAGTGGGCGGTGGAGGCGTTCGGCGAGGTCGGCCCGGCCGTCCTGCACATCTCCGGCGAGCGGGACTACCCCTCGCTCCGCGACCGCGTGCGCCGTCCCGACTACGTGCTCCTGCCGGTCACGGACGGCCTCGGCGCCGCCCTCGGCGCAGCCGACCTGGCCGTGTCGCGCGCCGGCGGGTCGGTCTGGGAGCTCGCCGCCGCCGGCGTGCCGGCCGTGCTCGTCCCGTACCCGTACGCGACGGGCGACCACCAGACGAAGAACGCGCGCCACTTCCAACGGGCCGGCGGCGCGGTCGTCGTCCCCGAGACCGAGCTCGGCCGCGTCGCCGGAGCTCGTCCGCTCGCTGCTCGACGACCCCGGCCGCCTCGCGCGCATGCGTGAGGCGATGCTCGCGCGCGGCTCGCCCCGAGGCGGCGGAGACGATCGCGGAGGAGCTGATCGCCCTTGCCGGCGTTCGCCGGTAGGCGCATCTGGTTCGTCGGGATCGGCGGCGCCGGGCTCTCCGCGTACGCGAAGCTCGCGCGCGCCTGGGGAGCCGAGGTCGGTGGGTGGGACCGCGTGCGGACGCCGTACCTCGACGGCCTCGACGGCGTCGAGCTCGAGCTCGCGCCCGAGCCCGTCGGACGCGACGGGTGGGAGGTCGTCGTCTCGTCCGCGTACCGTGGCCGGGTCGACGGGAAGACGCGGGCCGCGTTCCTCGCCGAGCTCGTCGCGGCACAGCCGTCGATCGTCGTCTCCGGCGCGCACGGCAAGACGACCACGGCCGCGATGATCGCGTTCGTCCTCGACCGGCTCGGCCGGGATCCCGCGTTCGTCATCGGCGGCGACGTGCCGCAGCTCGGCGGCAACGCGCGCGCGGGGGAGGGCTGGCTCGTGGTCGAGGGCGACGAGTCCGACCGGACGGTCGAGGCGCTGCGGCCCGAGATCGCCGTCGTGCTCAACGTCGATCTCGACCACCACACGGAGTTCGGCTCGCTCGCCGAGGTGGAGGCGATGTTCGACCGCTGGCTCGCGGAGGTGCCGAAGGTGGTTCGCGGCGAGACGCTCGCGCCGCTCGACCTCCCGCTCGCGGTCCCCGGCGAGCACAACCGGCGCAACGCCGCGGCCGCGCTCGCCGCGCTCGAGCTCGCCGGCGTGCCGCGGGAGGAGGCGCAGCCGGTGCTGGCCGAGTTCGCCGGCGTGGGGCGGCGCTTCCAGCCTGTCGGCGAGGCCGGCGGCGTCCGCGTGGTCGACGACTACGCGCACAACGCGCCGAAGCTCGAGGCGGTGATCGCGGCGGCTCGCGAGCAGCGTCTCGATCCGACGACGCCCGGCCGTGTGGTCGTCCTCTTCCAGCCGCATCTGTACTCGCGGACGCTGCACTCCGCGCACGAGCTCGGCACGGCCCTCGCCCGGGCCGACGCGGCCGTCGTCACGGACGTCTACGGGGCGCGGGAGGAGCCCGTCGCGGGAGTCACCGGCAAGCTCGTCGTCGACGCCGCGCTCGACGTGCGGCCCGGGCATGCGCGTCGGCTACGGGCCGACGCTCGAGGACGCGGTCGCGATCGTCGCCGCGTGGGCGCGTCCCGGCGACGTCGTCCTGACCGTGGGCGCCGGCGACGTCGACCGCGCCGGCCCGTTGCTGCTCGAGGCGCTCGCGATGACGATCGAGGAGCACGTCCCGCTGTCCCGCTTCACGACTCTCGGCACCGGTGGCCCGGCGCGGTGGTTCGCGCGCCCGGAGACCGAGGCCGACCTCGCCGAGGCGCTCGCCTTCGCCGCCGGGCGTGGGCGCCGGCGTCTTCGTGGTGGGCCTGGGCTCGAACCTGCTCGTCGCCGACGACGGCGTGGACGGCCTGGTGCTGAAGCTCTCGGGCGAGCTCGCCACGGCCGAGACGCGGGACGAGCTGCTCGTCTGCGGCGGCGGCGCGCCGAACGCCGTCGCGCTGCACCGCGCGCGCGCAGCGGGGCTCGGGGGCTTCGAGTTCGCCTGCGCGATCCCCGGCACGGCCGGCGGCGGGGTGTGGATGAACGCCGGCGCCTACGGCGGCGACTGGCGCGCGATCATGGCGCGCGCGTACGTGGTCACCGCGGACGGCGCCGGCTGGCTGACGCCCGACGAGCTCGGCATGTCCTACCGCCACTCCGACCTCGTCCACGGCCAGGTCGTGGCGCGCGTCGAGTTCCGCCTCCGTCCGCGGGACCCGGACGAGATCAAGGCCGAGGTCCGGGAGCTGAACGCCACCCGCAAGGCCGCCCAGCCGACCAACCGGCGCACGTTCGGGAGCGTGTTCAAGAACCCCGAGCACGAGCTGACCGCCGGCCGCATGCTCGAGGCATGCGGCCTCAAGGGCTACCGCGTCGGCGGCGCGCAGATCTCCCCGAAGCACGCGAACTTCATCGAGAACGCGGGGGACGCGCGCTCGGAGGAGGCGATCGCGCTGATGACCGAGGCGCGACGCCGGGCGCGGGAGCAGTTCGGGGTCGAGCTCCGTCACGAGGTCGAATTGCTGGGTCTCGATCGAACCCCCCTTTTGAGGGAGAACGTTTTCTCAGGAAGCGGCATCGTGAGAGGTGATGGAGGAGAACCACGAGTTCGGCTCGGGCCTCCGCGCACACCTCGGGTTCGAGTTCGCCGAACCGCTCGCACTCGAGACGCCGCCGCCGCCCGAACCGGTTCCGGAGCAGGACCCGCGCGAGGAGGAGCTCGCGCAGCGGCTCGTCGTCCCTCGCGGCCGCCGAGGATGCCCTCGCCGAGCGCGAGCGCCAGGTCGCCGAGCGGGAGGAGCGCACCGACCGGAGGGAGACGGATCTCGAGGAGCACGAGCAGGCCCTCCAGACGGCCGTCGACGTTCGCCACCTGCTGCGGAACCGCGTCGAGCAGCACGCGGACGGCGTCTGGCGGAGCTTCAAGGATGCGATGCACGCGACGCTGCACGACGGCTCGCCGGACCACGCGATGCGGATCGCGGCGACGCGGGCGCTGCTCGCGGAGGCGTACACCGACGCCGGCGGCGCGGCGCTCGAGGACGAGCTCGCCCAGCTGCGGGCGCGGCGGTCGGCGAACGCATGATGAACCGGCTCGTCGACCACTGCCGCCGGCTCGCCGACGAACGCGAGGTGAGGCTGGCGTCGCTGGCCGGCGTGCCGCTCCTCTGGGTCGCGATCGCCTGGCGTGACGTGTGGGCGCTCCTGCTCACGCCCGCTCACCGTCGTGGTCACGACGGTCGTGCTCCGGTCGCTCGCGCGACGCCGGCGCGACGACGACGAGTTCGTCCTCTAGGCGAGGACTCGACGGCCCGCCTCGCCGAACCGGGGGCCGTGGCCTCCAACCGGAGAGGAACGTCGCGTACCCGCGCGGCCGTCGTCGCGCTGCCCGTCCGGGCGCCCGATCGGGCGCGTCGGGGCGCTGCTCCCGTCGGGGCGCTCCGTCGCGGTCGGGCTCGGCCTGGTCGCGCTCGCCGTGGGCACGTACTCGCTCGCGCGATCGACGTCCGCGTTCGCCGTCGAGGAGATCCGTGTCGAGGGCACGACGCCTGCCGTCGCGCGCCAGGTCCGCGCGGCGCTCGAGCGCGACGTCGGGACGAGCCTGCTGGCGCTCGACCGCGACCTCGTGGCGCGGCTCGAGGCGCTGCCCGACGTGCGCACCGCGGCCTACGACCGCGCCTTCCCGCACACGCTCGTCGTCCGCGTCGAGCGGGAGCTCCCGGCGGCGGTGCTCCGCCGCGGCCGACGAGTCGTGGCTCCTCTCGGAGCGCGGCCGCGTCCTCCGCTCCCTGCCCCGTGGACGGCATCCGCGGCTTCCCCGGGTCTGGGTCGCGGGCGGGCGCCCGCTCGAGCCCGGCCAGCTGCTCCGCCGGCCGGCGGTCGCGCAGTCGATGCTCGTCGTCCGGGCGCTCCCGCCCGACTTCCCGGTCGCGGTCCGCAGCGTCGCGATCAGGAACGGCGTCGCGCTCCTCGTCCTCGCGGGCGGGCTCGAGGTCCGGCTCGGCGCGCCGCGCGACGTTCCCGCTCAAGCTCGCGGTCACGGCGGCGATCCTGCCCTCGCTGCCGCGCCGCGCCGAGGGCGGCCCGGACTACCTCGACGTCAGCGTCCCCGAGCGGTCCGTCTCCGGTCTCAACCCTCAAGTCGAAGGTGAAGGTTGAGGCTTGCCGTGCCAGATATCGTGCTACCGTCCGTTGACAGCGGAGACAAGCGTCCGTACCCTGAACCTCAACAGGACCCTTCGTTGCCCTTAACCTCGACGAGAGATAGAGGTCACACGCAGTGGCGATGAGCAGCCAGTCCGGGAACTTCCTCGCGGTCATCAAGGTCGTCGGCGTCGGCGGCGCGGGCACGAACGCGGTCTCGCGGATGGTCGACGCCGGTGTCACCGGCGTCGAGTTCGTCGCCGTGAACACCGACGCCCAGTCGCTGCAGATGGGCGACGCCGACGTGAAGATCCACATCGGCTCGCAGGCGACGCGCGGCCTCGGCGCGGGCGCCGACCCGGCCGTCGGCCAGGCGGCGGCCCAGGAGTCCCGCGACGAGCTGAAGGAGGCGCTGAAGGGCGCGGACATGATCTTCATCACCGCGGGCGAGGGCGGCGGCACCGGCACCGGCGCGGCCCCGATCATCGCCGAGCTCGCGAAGGAGGAGCTCGGAGCCCTCACCGTCGGCGTCGTCACGAAGCCGTTCGGCTTCGAGGGCCGCCTGCGCTCGGAGCGCGCCGAGGTCGGGACGCAGGAGCTGCGCGAGCACGTCGACACGCTGATCGTGATCGAGAACGACCGCCTGCTCCAGGTGGTCGAGAAGAAGACGTCCGTCGTCGAGGCGTTCCGCATGGCGGACGACGTCCTCCGGCAGGGCGTCCAGGGGATCACCGACCTGATCACCGTCCCGGGCCTCGTCAACCTCGATTTCGCGGACGTCCGGACGATCATGAGCGACGCCGGCTCGGCGCTGATGGGCATCGGCGTCGCCTCGGGCGAGAATCGCGCCGCCGAGGCCGCGCGCACCGCCGTCTCGTCGCCGCTGCTCGAGACGTCGATCGAGGGCGCGACCGGCATCCTCCTCAACGTCTCCGGCCCCACGGACGTCGGCCTCTTCGAGGTGAACGAGGCCGCCGAGGTCGTCACGGGCGCGGCCGACCAGAACGCGAACGTGATCTTCGGCGCCGTGATCGACGACTCGCTCCGCGACGAGGTTCGCGTCACCGTGATCGCGACCGGCTTCGGCGAGCGTCGCCGCCGCCGGCGCCGCGAGTCGAGCGTCGGCGAGGCGCCGGTGCCGGCGACCGCGCAGCCGTTCGACGAGCGCGACGTGCTCGACGTGCCGTCGTTCCTGCGCGACGAGTAGGGACCGGGCGCCCGGCTACGATCCAGGCGTGTCGGCGGAGCTTCTCGAGGCGACCCTCCGGGACGCGTTCCCGGACGCCACCGAGCTCTCGGTCGTCGACCGCACCGGCGGCGGCGACCACTTCCAGGTGATCGTGGCGACGCCGCGATTCGCGGGGCTGCCGCTCGTCGAGCAGCACCGCGCGGTGAACGACGCCCTCGCCGAGCACTTCCGCGACGGCACCATCCACGAGCTGCGAATCCGGACGAAGGGGACGACATGAGCGAGCTGCGCGACCGCATCCAGGACGTGATCGACAACGAGCCGGTGGCGCTCTTCATGAAGGGGACGCCGCAGCTGGTCATGTGCGGCAACTCGTCGCGCGCGCTCGAGGCGCTCCGTGCGCTCGGAGCGCCGGTCACCGCCGTGAACATCCTCCCCGACCCCGAGATCCGCCAGGAGCTGTCCGCGATCTCCGGCTGGCCGACGATCCCGCAGGTCTTCGTGCGCGGCGAGCTCGTCGGCGGTGCCGACATCTGCGAGGAGCTGCTCGCGAGCGGCGAGCTGCGGGAGAAGCTCCACGGCGCCCTCGGCGACGAGGCGCTGACCGGCGAGGAGCGCGTCGTCGACGTGCTCGCGCCCGCCGCGCGCTGACGCGTCCCTGAAACGGCACCGCCCCGGCTCGTGGGAACCGGGGCGGCTGACCGGGTCGTAGGGCTCCCGACCTCTCGGCCTGAGCCCCGAGGGCAGCCCGGATGTACCGCGCCGCGCGAGTCCGAAACCTCGCGCCCTTCACCTGCGGGCGCGCCCACGCGACCGACTAGCATCGCGTCGGTGCAGACGCTCCTGCGCACGCCGCTCCACGACCGTCACGTCGCCCTCGGCGCGCGCATGGTCCCGTTCGCCGGCTGGGAGATGCCCGTCCAGTACGAGGGCGTGATCCCGGAGCACCGCGCCGTCCGCACGGACGCCGGCGTCTTCGACGTCTCGCACATGGGCGAGATCGAGATCGAGGGCCCGCGGACGACCGAGCTGCTGCAGTCGCTGCTCTCGAACGACCTCGCGAAGATCGGGCCCGGGCAGGCGCAGTACACGCTGCTCACGAACGAGCGCGGCGGCATCGTCGACGACCTCATCGCGTACCAGCTCGACGAGTTCCGCTTCCTGCTGATCGTCAACGCCTCGAACCGCGAGGACGACTTCGCCTGGCTGAAGGAGCGCGAGATCCGTGGCACCGAGGTCAGCGATCGCTCGAGCGACTTCGGCCTGCTCGCCGTCCAGGGACCGCGGGCGATCGAGAAGCTCGGCCTGCCCGAGGCGCGGCCGTTCACGTTCGCCGAGGAGGAGCTCGGCGGCGTCCCCGTGATGGTGAACCGCACCGGCTACACGGGCGAGGACGGCTGCGAGCTCCTGTGCGACGCCGCCGACGCGCCGCAGCTGTGGGACTGGGTGGTCGCGCAGGGCGTGACGCCCTGCGGGCTCGGCGCCCGCGACAGTCTCCGGCTCGAGGTCTGCTACCCGCTGCACGGCAACGACATCGGCCCCGACACCGACGCGATCTCCGCCGGCCTCGGCTGGGTCTGCGCGCTCGACAAGGACTTCACGGGCGCGGAGGAGCTGCGCCGCGTCAAGGCGGAGGGCCCGCGGCGGCGGCTCGTCGCGTTCACGATGGAGGAGCGGGCGATCCCGCGGCACGGGATGGCGATCCGCGAGGGCGGGGAGGTCACGTCCGGCACGCACTCGCCGATGCTCGACCAGGGGATCGGGATGGGGTACGTGGACGCGGCGTCCGCCGAGCCGGGCACCGGGATCACGATCGACGTCCGCGGCCGCGACCGCGCCGCGCGGATCGTCCCGAAGCCGATCTACCGAAAGGAGCGCGCCTAGTGGCGGCAGCCGAGAGCTACCCCGAGGACCTGAAGTACCACCGCGAGCACGACTGGGCGCGAATCGAGGGCGACGAGGCGGTGCTCGGGGTCACCTGGTTCGCGCAGGACGCGCTCGGCGAGCTCGTCCACTTCGAGGCGCCGGAGACCGGGGCGACCGTCACCGCCGGCGAGTCCTACGGCGAAGTCGAGTCCGTGAAGGCCGTGTCCGATCTCATCTCGCCGCTCTCCGGCGAGGTGCTCGAGGTCAACGCCGCCGTGGTCGACGCGCCCGAGACGGTGAACGAGGACCCGTACGGCGCGGGCTGGCTGATCCGCATCCGGATGAGCGACTCGGCGGAGGCGGACGGGCTGCTCGACCTCGCGGCCTACCGCGAGGTGCTGGCCGAGCAGTGACGCAGCCGCACCCGTTCCTCAGCCTCACCGGCGACGACCGCGACGCGATGCTCGAGACGATCGGCGTCGTCCGACGTCGAGGAGCTGTTCGCGCAGGTGCCGGAGGGCGTCCGCCTGCGGCGCGAGCTCGACCTCGAGCCGGCGCTGACCGAGCAGGAGCTCGTCGCCCACCTCGAGGAGCTGGCCGCGCGGAACGTGCATACCGGCGAGGAGCTCTCGTTCCTCGGCGCGGGCATCTACGACCACTACGTGCCGGCGGTGGTCGACGCGATCCTCTCCCGCGGCGAGTTCCTGACCGCCTACACCCCGTACCAGCCCGAGCTGTCGCAGGGCGTGCTCCAGGCGATCTTCGAGTACCAGACGGCCATCTGCGAGCTCACCGGCATGGACGTCTCGAACGCGTCCGGGTACGACGGGACGACGGTCGCGGCCGACGCGTGCTTCGTCGCGCGCCACCACACCGGCCGGAGCAGGATCGTCCTCACCGAGGCGACGGCGCCGCAGGTGCGGCAGGTCGTGCGGACGTACGCGCCCGGCTTCGGCCTCGAGGTCGTCGAGGTCCCGCACCGCGGCGGTGTCACCGATCCGGACGAGCTACGCGCGGCGGCGGACGGAGCCGCGGCCGTGCTCTTCCAGCAACCGAACTTCTTCGGCTGCCTCGAGCCGGCACCGGAGCTCGCCGCGGCGGCGAACGAGGCCGAGGCGGTGGCGATCGCGCACGTGGACCCGATCTCGCTCGGGCTGCTCGAGGCTCCCGGCGCCTACGGCTGCGGCATCGCCGTCGGCGAGGGGCAGAGCGCCGGCAACCCGCAGGCGTTCGGCGGCCCGCACTACGGGTTCCTGGCCGCGAAGCGGGAGTTCACGCGCCGGATGCCGGGGCGGATCATCGGCGAGACGACCGACGCGAACGGCGACCGCGGATTCGTATTGACGCTGCAGACCCGGGAGCAGCACATCCGTCGTGAGAAGGCGACGTCCAACATCACGACGAACCAGACGCTGCTCGCGCTCGGCGGGCTGATCACGCTCGCCTGGCTGGGCCCACACGGGCTGCGCGAGGTGGGGGAGGCCTGCACCGCGCTGGGCGCCTACGCCAAGGAGCGGCTGACGGCGGCGGGGTTCGAGCTTGCGTTTCCGGATCGGGCAACGTTCAAGGAGTGTGCCGTCCGCGTCGGCCGGAACGCGCGCGAGGTCGTGACGGAAGCGCGCCGAAAGGGTGTCCACCCGGGCTACGCCCTCGGGCAGGACTACGAGGGGATGGACGACGTGCTCCTCGTCGCGACCACCGAGCGCCGCACGACGGCCGAGATCGACCGTCTCGTCGAGGTCCTGACCGAGGTCGGCGGCGTGAAGCTGATCTACGAGAAGTCGAGACCGGGGCGCCGCGCCGGGATCGTGCCGAGCCCGGGGCTCCCGCTCCCGGACCTCCCGGCCGAGCTCCGCCGTGCCGAGCCGCCGCGGCTCCCCGAGCTCGCGGAGCCGGAGCTCGTCCGCCACTTCACCGAGCTGACGACCCGCAACTTCGGGATCGACACGGGCTTCTACCCGCTCGGCTCCTGCACGATGAAGCACAACCCGCGCGTGAACGAGCGCGTCGTCGCGCTGCCCGGCTTCCGCGACGTGCACCCGCTGCAGGAGGAGGAGGGCGCGCAGGGGGCGCTCGAGCTGATGTGGCGCCTGCAGGAGATCCTCGCCGAGGTCGCCGGCCTGCCCGCGGTCTCGCTGCAGCCGGCGGCCGGCAGCCAGGGCGAGCTCACGGGGCTCATGCTCATGCGCGCGTACTTCGACCGAGCGCGGCGAGATCGAGCAGCGGCGAGGCGTCGTCGTCCCGGACACCGCGCACGGCACGAACCCGGCGAGTGTGGCCATGGCCGGCTTCGAGCTCGTCAACGTCGACGACCGACGCGCGCGGGCAACCTCGACGTCGAGGACCTCCGCGCGAAGGTCGACGAGACGACCGCGGGGCTGATGCTCACGAACCCGTCGACGCTCGGGCTCTTCGACGAGGGCATCGAGGAGATCGCGCGGATCTTCCACGGCGTCGGCGCGCTCATGTACTACGACGGCGCGAACCTGAACGCCGTCTGCGGGATCTCGCGGCCCGGCGACATGGGCTTCGACATCGTCCACTACAACCTGCACAAGACGTTCTCGCAGCCGCACGGCGGCGGCGGCCCGGGCGGCGGCCCGATCGCGGTCCGCGAGACGTTGGAGCCGTACCTGCCGGTGCCCGCGGTCGTGCGCGACGGCGAGCGCTTCCGCCTCGACTTCGACCGGCCGCAGTCGATCGGGAAGGTGCGCGGCTTCACCGGGCCCTTCGGCGTCTTCGTCCGCGCCTACGCGTTCATCCGCATGTGGGGGCCGCGCCTCAGGGAGATGTCCGAGGTCGCCGTCCTCAACGCGAACTACCTGCTCGCGCGGCTGCGCGACGACTACGAGCTGCCGTACGACCGGCTCTGCATGCACGAGTTCGTCGTCTCCGCGCGGCCGCTGAAGCGCGAGCACGGGGTCACGGCCCTCGACGTCGCGAAGCGGCTCATGGACCACGGCTTCCACCCGCCGACGATCTACTTCCCGCTCGTCGTCCCCGAGGCGCTGATGATCGAGCCGACCGAGACGGAGGCGAAGGAGACGCTCGACGCCTTTGCGGACGCCATGGTCGCGATCGCCCGCGAGGCGGCGGAGTCGCCGGAGCTCCTGAAGCAGGCGCCGCACGGACGGCCGGTCGGCCGCCTCGACGAGGTGAAGGCTGCAAAGCGCGCCGTCGTGCGGTACCTGTTCGAGGATCACCCCGACCTCTCGGACACCCCGTCGCCGGAGCCGCGGCAGCTCGAGGCGCAGAAGGGCGCTTGACGCGCTGATCGCGGCGGCGGTCGCGGCGCTCGTGCTCGCGATCGCAGTGGACGCCGTCCGAGGCGATGACCGAGAGGGGAGTCCGCCCTCGGCGGGGGCCGCGCCCCGTGCCGACGCCGTTGCCGCGCTGACCTCGCTCGGCGCCCGCGGCACGCTCGTCTACACCGACCGCGGCTGCCGCTTGCACGCGGTCCGCCTGCCGTCCCTCGCCGAGATACGCGCACCCCGGGACGATTCCGGCGGCTGCTCGTTCGAGCTTTCGCCGGACGGGATGCGGGTCGCCCCTGCCGGAGCTGCGTGGAATGCGTCCGAGGAGTACGCGATCTGCAATCGGGCGTCGTACGTCGAGCTTCGCACGTCGATCGTCGATCTGCCCCAACGCATACTCCCCGGGTGCGCCCCGGCGTGGCGTCCTGGGTCGCCGCCGACGCTCACGCTCGTAGAAGACGGGCAGGTCGTGGCGGTCGGCGCGTCGTGCGGGCTCAGGGTGCCGTGCGGAACGGTGCTGATCGACCGCGACGCCGTCGAGGCGGCGGCGCGGCAGCATCCCAACGTGCCCGACGGGCCGGCCGGGATCGAGGCAGTCGAGGTGGAGGACGTCGCCTGGCTCGCCCGCGACCGCGCCGTCCTGCTGCTGCGCGTGCGTATCCCGAGGCTCGGCCCGCAGGATCTGGTCGCGGTCTTCGAGAACGGCCGAGTCCGCGGCAGCTACTACTTCCTCGACGACGACCGCGATCGCCTCGAGGTCTCGCGGGGTCGCGCTACGTCGCGGCGGGAACCGCGTTCGCCGTCCGCGCGGACGGGCCACGTCTCGACATCCCTGACGCGTTCGGCGAGGTGCGTGCGCTGGCGTGGTCGCCCGACGAGCGCTGGCTCGCGGTCGCCGCTCGGGAGGTCATCGCGCTCGTCCGGGTCGGCGCGTCGGCGACGCCGCGGGTCGTCGCGCTGCCGATCGACGCCGACCGACGTCGCCTGGGCGCCGGAATAATCCCGACGATGCCGTCCCGTCGCCAGATCGAGGAGATCGTCGAGGCGCTCCGCGCGGAGCACGACGGCGGCCCCGCGTTCGCGGAGGCAGTCGAGGCGTACGCCGGGTCGCTCGACGACGACGAGCGCGAGGTTCTCGGCGAGGTTCTGCTCCAGCGCGCAGACGAGGAGATCGCTTCCCAGCGGGGGATCGCGCTGCGGCTCGCGTCGCGCGGCTGGTTCCGCCGGCAGCTGGACAAGCTCGAGCCGCCGGGCGGGCGGACGCCGTGAGGATCGGGATCTACCTCTTCGACGGCGCCGAGGAGCTCGACTGGGCGGGGCCGTGGGAGGTGCTCGCGGCCTGGGCGCAGCAGTTCCCGGACGACGACGTCGAGGTCGTGACCGTGGCGCGCACCGCGGGCACGATCGTGTGCGCGAAGGGGCTCCGGGTCGTGGCCGACCTGACCTGGGCCGACGCCGGGAAGCTGGACGTCGTCGTCGTCCCGGGCGGCGTCGGCACGCGGCGCGAGCTCGCCGACGCCGAGGTGCTGGCCTGGCTGCGCGACCTGTACGAGGGCGGGACGCTGACCACGAGCGTCTGCACGGGCTCGATGGTGCTGGCCGCGGCCGGGCTGCTCCGCGACCGGCCCGCGACGACGTGGTGGGGCGCGCTCGACCGGCTCGCGGCGCTCGACGAGACGATCGAGGTCCGTCCCGACGACCGCTTCGTCGACTCGGGCGAGATCGTCACCGCCGCCGGCGTCTCGGCCGGGATCGACATGGCTCTCCACCTCGTCGCCCGGCTCCACTCGGTCGAGCGCGCGCGGGAGGTCAAGCGCTACATCCAGTACGACCCGCAACCTCCCGTCTGACGCCGACGAGCCGCCGTCGCGAGCTCCGATCCGACACGTCAGCCCGACGCCAGCGGGGGTGGCGCGATCGTCACGTCGGACCTCCGGGCCGGAACGGGCTCGGCGAAGAGCAGGAGGGAGCCGACGAGGAAGCAGAGGCCGCCGAGTGCCGTCCAGGCGTTCGAGGCCGCGAGGTCGATGGCGCTGCCGTTGCTCGGGACGACGTAGCCCGCCACCGCCGCGACCCCGAACGCGACGCAGCCGGCGAGGTTGACTGTGGCGATCACCGAGTCGAGCGTCCACCGTGGGCGGCAGATGGGCCGTCCGCACACGGCGGCGTAGGCGACGAACCCGGAGACGAGGAAGCAGACCGACCCGAACGCGTCCGGCGCCCACACGAGGCGGTCGTACTCGGGCGAGCCGAGGCCCGTGGCCATGGCGCGGAACGTCGTGACGTTGAACGACAGGGTGCCGATGAACTGGACGCCGCTGCTCCACCAGTCGAGCCGGCGCGGCTCCCAGCTGACGAGCCGCCGCCCACGCGCCGTGCCGTTCGCGTCGACCCGCAGGGTCTCGAGCCACTGGAGCGCCGCCGCCGAGGTGAAGAACACCGAGCCGACGAAGAAGACGGCGCCGTCGACGGCAGACCCCACGAGCTCGACGAAGCCCGGGAACGGCCCGACCAGAAAGCAGCTCGAGCCGACCGCGAACAGCGCCGCGATCCACCACGCCGCGCTGCGGGGCGCGCGCAGGACCGGCTGAGGCGACGCCCCCACGCTGCGGATGATCGCGCCTCGATGCCCGTGGACGGTCATCCCGTCGGGACGATGAGGCACGCTGTGCCTGCGCCTAGGGTCGCGATGTCGACGACCGGGAGGGACATCACGTGACCACGCCGCAGCAACCCGCGACCACCAGCTCCGACCCGGCGATCGCGGGGATCTTCCAGCTGGAGGGCGAGATCCCACGGACCGAGCTGCCCGCAGGGTCGCGGCCGCCGGACGTCGCCTACCAGATCATCCACGACGAGCTCGCGCTCGACGGGAACTCGCGCCTCAACCTGGCGACCTTCGTGACGACGTGGATGGAGCCGCAGGCCGAGCGCCTGATGGCCGAGTGCTTCGACAAGAACATGATCGACAAGGACGAGTACCCGCAGACCGCGGCCCTCGAGACCCGCTGCGTGGACATCCTCGGGAACCTGTGGCACGCACCGGCGGCGGAGCACGCCACCGGGTGCTCGACGACGGGCTCGAGCGAGGCGGCGATGCTCGGCGGGCTCGCGTTGAAGCGGCGCTGGCAGCAGCGGCGGCGCGACGAGGGCAAGTCGACGGACACGCCGAACCTCGTCATGGGCATCAACGTCCAGGTCTGCTGGGAGAAGTTCGCCCGCTACTGGGACGTCGAGATGCGCCTCGTGCCGATGGAGGGCGACCGGTTCAACCTCTCGGCCGAGGAGGCCGTGGCGCGCTGCGACGAGAACACGATCGGGGTCGTCGCGATCGTCGGCTCGACCTACGACGGCTCGTACGAGCCCGTGAAGGAGATCTGCGAGGCGCTCGACGACCTGCAGGCGCGCACGGGGCTCGACGTGCCGGTGCACGTGGACGGCGCCTCGGGCGCGTTCGTCGCGCCGTTCGTCGACCCCGACCTCGAATGGGACTTCCGCCTCCCGCGCGTCGCCTCGATCAACGCCTCGGGGCACAAGTACGGCCTCGTCTACCCGGGCGTCGGCTGGATCGTCTGGCGCGACAGCGCGTCGCTCCCCGAGGACTTGATCTTCTGGGTCAACTACCTCGGCGACAACATGCCGACCTTCGCGCTCAACTTCTCACGGCCCGGCGGCCAGGTCGTGGCCCAGTACTACAACTTCCTCCGGCTCGGGTTCGACGGCTACCGCGGCGTGCAGGCCTATGCGCGCGACGTGGCGACGCGGCTGTCGGGCCGGATCGAGGAGCTCGGGCCGTTCACCCTCCTGACACGCGGCGACGAGCTGCCGGTCTTCGCCTTCACGGTGAATCCGGAGATCGACAACTTCACCGTGTTCGACGTGTCGAACGCGCTGCGCGAGCGCGGCTGGCTCGTGCCCGCGTACACCTTCCCGGAGAACCGCACCGACCTCGCGGCGCTGCGCGTCGTGGTCAAGCGAGGATTCACCCACGACGTCGCCGACCTGCTCATCCGCGACCTGCAGCGCCAGCTGCCGCGCCTGCAGCGGCAGCCCGAGCCGGTCCACGACGCGGACAGCGCCGCGAGCTTCCGCCATTGAGCCCTACCTAGCGCGGCAGCCACTCGGCGAGAAGTGCCCCGACCTCCGGTGCCGCGTCCGCGATCAGGTCGTGGCCGCACCCGTGCATCGGCTCGACGTCCGCCTGCGGGACGAGCTCCCGGAAGCGAGCCACCGCATCGCGCCGGTACGCCTCCTGCTCCTCCGGGAGCGTGGCGACGAGGAGCAGGACGGGGAGGCCGGAGGCGCCGAGCCGACGGATCGCATCGCCGTCCCAGGAGTCGTAGAGCGCCGTCAGCGCCGCCGCCCGCACTTCGGGGTCGGCGGGCGAGCGCAGGCCGTCCTCGTCCTCGATCACAGCGGCGCGGACGACCTCGAGGAAGCCCGGCCGGAGCTCACGCACACTTCCCGTGCAGGTCGTCCACGAGCGCGTCCCAGCTCGCCCAGCGCCAGCTCGCCGTGGTCGCACGCTGCCGCTCGAGCTGCTCCTCGTACGTCAGCGGCCCGTGGCCGGGGATGTTCGCCGGGTCGTCGTAGGCCGTGTCGAGCAGTGCGAGCGCCGTCAGCCGCTCGGGCGCGGCCGCGGCGACGTGGAGGCCGATCGAGGCGCCCCAGGAGTGCCCGACGAACGCGGCGCGCTCCCACCCGAGCTCGTCGAGGAGCGCCGCGACGAGCCGGACGAGCTCCGGCAGCGCGTACCGCTCGCGCGGCAGCGCAGGCGAGCCGCCGTGGCCGGGCCCGTCCGGCGCCACCACGCGGAAGCCGCGTGCGGCCAGGACGGGGCCCAGCTCGTTCGCGTACAGGCCCGACGAGGCCGGCCCGAGCGGGTGCCAGAACAGCACCGGTTTCCCGTCCGGCGCGCCCCATTCGTGCAGCGCGAGCAGCGCGCCGTCGACCCTGACCTCCTGCGGCACACTACGAGTATGGACCGGCGCGAGCGCGAGCGGATCCTCGGGGAGTGGGGCGTGCGCGACGACACGGTGCGCGGGCGCGCGATCCGGTCGGCGCTCGAGGAGGACGTGGCGACGAGCCCGCTCGCCGGCCGGCCGCTGCGCGCGCGGCACCGGAACTGGCGCCCCGAGGCGGACAGCTACATCTCCGCCCTCGGCGGGCCGCTCCCGTACATGCAGCGGCTGCGCGCGATCCACGACGAGACGCGAGGAGCACGAGGCGCGGCTCGGCGAGGCGTACCGCGCCCTCCGGCGGGTCCGCCGCCGGGCGAGGACTTCGCGCGGCGCTGGCGCGCGGTCGCCGCCCGCTGGCGCTTCGACGCCGTCAACGAGCTGATCGAGCGGCACAACCGCTGGTACCCGATCGAGGCGCGCCTGCCGATGGACCCGCGCACCGGCGACTTCGCGCTCGTCGGCGGCGAGCCGTACTGGAAGCGGCCGCTCGACGTCGCCTGGATCCTCGAGCGGTTTCCGGCCGAGCCGGCGAGGGCGGCGGCCGCGTAGCATGGGCGTCGGTGAACCGGTGAACCGCGTCGAGAAGACGGACGCCGAATGGCGGCAGGTGCTGACGCCCGAGCAGTACCTCGTGCTGCGCGAGGGCGCGACCGAGGCGCCGTTCACCGGCGCGTACGAGTCGACCGAGGAGCCCGGCACGTACCGGTGCGCCGGCTGCGACGCCGAGCTCTTCCGCTCCGACGCGAAGTACCACTCCGGCTCGGGCTGGCCGAGCTTCTGGGAGGCGGCGTCAGGCGACGCGATCGAGACGCACGAGGACCGCAGCCACGGGATGGTGCGCGTCGAAGCCGTGTGCGCCGCGTGCGGCGGCCACCTCGGCCATGTCTTCCCGGATGGGCCCGACCCGACGGGCCTCCGCTACTGCATCAACTCCGCGGCGCTGCGCTTCAACCCCGGCGACTGACGCCAAAGCGGTTGCACGGCGCTGTGCCCGGGCCTTAAGGTCGCGGCAGGCCGCAGTCCGTCCACAGGGAGGTTCAGGTGCAGAAAGACATCCAAGGTCGTCGCGCGCGCTGGCGTCTGCTGCTGTTCGCTGCGCTCATTGCGGCGCTCGCGGTCGTGGCCGCCGGATGCGGCGGCGACGACGACGAGGAAGCAGGGGACACCGGTACGGCCGCGGCGACCGGCGGCGAGGCCGCGGAGGGCAGCATCTGGGTCCTCCTCCCGGACACCGAGAGCTCCGACCGCTGGGAGAAGGACGACCGCCGGTTCTTCCAGGAGGCGTTCGAGGCCGCGGGCGTCGAGAGCAACATCGTCAACGCCGAGGGCGACGCGAGCACCCAGCTCCAGCAGGCCGAGCAGGCGATCAACGCGGGCGCGAAGGTCATCCTGCTCGTGAACCTGAGCTCGGAGTCCGGCGCGACGATCATCGACACCGCGCGCGACGCGGGCGTCAAGGTCGTCGACTACGACCGGCTCACCGCCGCCGGCAGCGGCGCCGACGCGTACGTCAGCTTCGACAACGTCAAGGTCGGCCAGACGATGGCGGACACCGTGGGGCCCGTGATCGACGAGCTCGACGGCACGCCGAACGTCGTGATGATGAACGGCGGCCCGACCGACAACAACTCGAAGCTGTTCAAGCAGGGCTACAACGAGACCGGCGACTTCGCCGTGTCGAAGAAGGCCGAAGCGGGCGACATCAAGGTCGTCGCCGACCAGGACGTGCCCGACTGGGACAACCAGGAGGCGCTGACCCTGTTCGAGCAGATCCTCGTCGCCAACGACAACAACGTCCAGGCCGTCTACGCGGCGAACGACGGGATCGCCGGCGCGGTCGTCTCCGCGCTGCAGTCGGCGAACGTCGACCCGATCCCGCTGTCCGGCCAGGACGCGACCTCGGGCGGGATCCAGAACATCCTCGCCGGCTGGCAGACGATGACCGTCTACAAGCCGATCAAGGCCGAGGCCGACGCGGCCGCGGCGATCGCGATCGGGCTGCTGAACGGCGAGAGCCCCGAGGACGTCGAGGGCGAGTGGGAGGTCCAGTCGATCAACAACGGCGAGGCCGATCTGCCCTACATCGCGCTCGAGCCGATCGCGGTCACCAAGGACAACATCGAGGAGACCGTGATCGCGGACGGCTTCCGCACGTGGGACGAGGTCTGCACGGGCGAGTACGAGCAGTACTGCCCCGCGGACCGGTAGCGGACTGAGCGAGGGCGGGGGCACGGCGCCCCCGCCCTCCGAGCCGAAGGGGGTTTGACGCATGGCGGAGACGGCGAGCCCGATCCTCGAGCTGAAGGGCGTCTCGAAGAGCTTCGGCGCCGTGCAGGCGCTGTACAAGGTCGACTTCGAGGTGCGCCGCGGCGAGGTGATGGCGCTCGTCGGCGACAACGGCGCCGGCAAGTCCACCCTGATCAAGGGCATCGCCGGGATCCATGCGCTGGACGAGGGCGAGACCTTCTTCGAAGGGGAGCACGTGAACATCCACGGCCCCCGCGACGCCGCCCACCTCGGGATCGAGGTCGTCTACCAGGATCTCGCGCTCGCCGACAATCTCGACGTCGTCGCCAACATGTATCTCGGCCGGGAGCAGGTGAACCGGATCGTCCTCGACGAGCCGACGATGGAGCAGAACGGCGCGGAAGACGCTCGACAGCCTGTCGGTCACCACCCTGCGCTCGGTGCGCCAGGCGGTCGCCGGGCTCTCCGGCGGCCAGCGGCAGGCGGTCGCCGTCGCGAAGGCGGTGATGTGGAACTCGAAGCTCGTGATCCTCGACGAGCCGACCGCGGCGCTCGGCGTCGCGCAGACGCGGCAGGTGCTCGACCTCGTCCGCCGGCTCGCCGACCGCGGCCTCGCCGTGGTGATCATCTCCCACAACCTCCACGACATCTTCGAGGTCGGCGACCGGATCACGGTCCTGCGCCTCGGCCAGAGCGTCGCCCTCTACGAGAAGGACAAGACGACCCAGCAGGAGGTCGTCCACGCGATCACGGCCGGGCAGCTCGTGCACGTGCCCGGGATGGCCGCCGAGGTCGTGGCATGAGCGAACCCGCGGCGCCCGAGGCCCAGGGCACGACGGAGGTCGTCGCGCCGCAGGCGGACAGCATCGCCGAGACCCTGCGCGAGGCCTGGCGCGGCTGGCTGCGGCGGCTGCGGGCCGGAGATCTCGGCGCGCTGCCGATCTTCGTCGGGCTCGCGGCGCTCGCGGTCCTGTTCTCGGTGCTCGACGACAGCTTCTACACCGAGCGCAACTTCGTGAACCTGCTCCTGCAGACCGCCGGTATCGCGACGATCGCGATCGGCGTCGTCTTCGTCCTCCTGATCGCCGAGATCGACCTCTCTGTCGGCTTCGTGAGCGGCGTCTGCGCCGTGATCATGGTTCTGCTCCTCCGGCCCGAGGAGCAGAACTTCCCGTGGTGGGCGGCGATCGGCGTCGCGCTCGTCATCACCACCGGCATCGGCCTCCTGCAGGGGCTGATCATCACGAAGGGACGAGTCCCGTCCTTCGTCGTCACGCTCGCCGGGTACCTCACGTGGGGCGGCGTCGTCCTGATCCTCACCACCGAGGCGTCGAGCGCGGGGACGATCCGGATCCAGGACGACGTCGCGCTCGGCATCGCGAACGACTACCTCCCGGACGTGTGGGGCTGGGCGCTCCTCGGCGCGCTGCTCGCCGCGTACCTCCTGCTCGAGCTCGCGAAGGTGCGGGCGCGCCGGGAGCGGGGCGTCGCGCACCGGCCGCTCGTCCTCATCCTGCTCCAGCTCGTCGCGATCGGCCTCGTCGGTGCGCTGGCGGTCTGGTACGCGAACAAGGACCGCGGTGTCCCGGTCGTCGCCCTGATCGTCGGCGCGTTCCTCGTCTTCTGGACCTTCATCGCCAACCGCACGCGCTTCGGCCGGCACGTCTACGCGGTCGGCGGGAACCCGGAGGCGGCACGACGGGCGGGCATCAACGTCGACCGGATCCGGATCGCCGTGTTCATGATCTCCGCCTTCATGGCCGGGGTCGGCGGGATCATCCTCGCCTCGCGGCTCCGCTCGGTCGATCCCGGCGTCGGCGGCGGGCAGCTGCTGCTGAACGCGATCGCGGCGGCGGTCATCGGCGGCACGAGCCTCTTCGGCGGGCACGGCCGCGTCATCAGTGCGCTGCTCGGCGCTCTGGTGATCGCGACCGTGGCGAACGGGATGGACCTGCTGAACCTCGCCTCGGGCTACAAGTTCGTGATCACCGGCGGGGTGCTGCTCGCGGCCGTCCTGGTCGACGCGTTCGCGAAGCGGGCCCGCGCAGGCGTCCGGCGTGGGCTAGGCGGCGACCGCGTCTCGCCGGTCGCGGCGCCGGCGCGGCTGGAGCGACACAGTACGCTGCGGCCGAGCCGGTTGCGACCTGGAGGTGGGGATGTTCGCGCGTGTGCACACGCTCGAGACGGGCCCGGAGGAGTACGAGCGCGGCTACCAGATGGTCCGCGACGTGCTGTTGCCGTGGGCGCGCGAGAGCACGGGGTTCTGCGGCCTGATCGGGCTCGTCGACGAAGACCGGCAGGAGTCGCTCGTGATCACGCTGTGGGCCGACGAGGAGTCCGCCGAGGCCAGCGCCTCGGCCGGCGACAACCTCGGCGACCTCGCCGCCACCGCATCCGGGGCGACGCGCGCGTCCCTGAAGTCGTACGCCGTGTCGATCTACGACGTGCCGGGGCAGCGGGCTTCGCACCTCCCGGCGCCGCTCGGCAGCGAGCCGCCAGCGGCACCGCCTCCCGTCCACTAGCACGAGGTAAGAACCGGCGCCCCGCCGGCACCAACCCCTCCGACACCACTCGGCGAAGGAGGAGTGAATGCCCTACGGGGACTGGATCAACGAGCTGCCGACCGCGTTCTTCATGGTCGTGCACATCGCGGCGTTCGCGGTCGGCGCCGGGTTCGCCTGGGTCGCGTACAAGCGCGAGCTCGGGCTCCTCGGCACGGCTTCGCGCTCTACGCCGCCGCGGAGCTCGTCTACATGACGTACCACCTCGACTGGACCGTCTTCCTGTTCGCGCACACGATCGCCGAGGTGCTCGACCTCGCGGCGTTCGTCCTGATCTTC
The DNA here is from genome assembly GCA_963733995.1 of uncultured Thermoleophilia bacterium. Taxonomy (GTDB): domain Bacteria; phylum Actinomycetota; class Thermoleophilia; order Gaiellales; family Gaiellaceae; genus DATHTC01. The sequence continues at coordinate 224,038 of CAVTFO010000020.1, read as the reverse complement.
GCCGGCGCCGTCTACTCCACGTGCGCCGGCCGGAGCTCGAGGTGAGCCGCTGATGCGGCTCGCCGTCCTGCTCGCTGGGGCTCGCGGTGCTCGCGGCCGGCTGCGGCGGCGAGGGAGGACGCCGAGCCGGTCGCGACGACCGACGTCCCGATGGCCAAGAGCTACCGCTTCGAGCCGAAGGCGATCACGGTCGCGCGCGGGCGACACGGTCACCTGGACGAACGACGACAACTTCACGCACACCGTGCAGGTCGACGGGCAGGAGGACCACGAGGTCGAGCCGCGGCGACAGCGTCTCGATCACGTTCGACGAGCCCGGCACCTACGACTACGTCTGCACGCTGCACCGCCGCGACATGGACGGGACGGTGACGGTCACGTGAGCTGCGTCCGTGCGGCGGGACGTCGTCATCCTCGCGTGCGCGATCAGCGCCGGGATCCACGGCGCCCTCGTGCCGGCGCACCTCGACGAGAGCGCCGCCGCGGGCTGGGCCTTCGCCGTCTCGACCGCCATCCTGGCCGCGCTCGCGTCGGCGCTGACGCGCCGGCCGCGACGCCCGCCTGCCGCTCGCCCTCGCGGCGGCGACGCTCGCCGGCCTGCTCGCCGCTACGCGCTCGCGGTCACGACCGGGCTGCCGCTGCTGCACCCGGAGCCCGAGCCGGTCGACGGTCTCGCGGTCGCCACGAAGGCGATCGAGGCGGCCGGCCTCGTCACCGCCTGGAGCCTCCTCCGCGGCGAGCGGGCCGTCGCCCTGGCCACGCCCAGACGAAAGGAATCTGACATGGACAGCACCCGCACGACCCGCCCGATCCCGCTCTTCCTCACGGCGCTCGTCGCGTTCTTCAGCGCGCTCGCGGCGCTCGCCGTCTCGAACGGCCACGACGCGATGGCCCACGGCTCCGAGCCGCACCACGGCGCCGCGGGATGACCGCGAAGGAGGTGGCGCTCCACCAGGACATGCGGAAGCTCTGGGAGGACCACGTCACGTGGACGCGGCTCGCGATCATCAGCCTCACGACCGGGTCGCCCGACACCGAGGCGACGGTCGGCCGGCTGCTGCAGAACCAGACCGACATCGGCGACGCGGTCGAGCCGTTCTACGGCAAGGCCGCCGGCGACGCGCTCACCCGCGAGCTGCGAAGCCACATCCTCATCGCCGCCGACGTGATCGCCGCCGCCAAGGCCGGTGACGCGGCCGCGCTCGCCGACGCGCAGGCGCGCTGGACGGCGAACGCCGACGGGATCGCCGCGATGCTCGCGCGTGCGAACCCGCGCCACTGGAAGCCCGCGACCATGAAGCGCGAGCTTCGGACGCATCTGACGCTCACGACCGAGGAGGTCGTCGCGCGCCTCCACGGCGACTGGAACGGCGACGTGGCCGCCTACGACAAGGTGCACGTGCACATGCTCCACCTGGCCGATCTCCTGTCGGAGGGCTCGTGGCGCAGTTCCCGAGGCGCTTCCGGTAGCGAGACGTGTCCGCGCTCGCCCTACGACCGGCTACGGTCACGGACCGTGGAACCGGCCGTGCCGCTCGTGTCGCCGCCGCTCGACGCCGAGTCGCGGGAGTGGCTGGACGGCCTGCGCGCCGACGGGCCGACGCGTGACGAGGCCGTCGCGCGCCTGCACGCCCTGCTCCTGCGGGCGGCGCGGTTCGAGGTCGGCCGCCGCCGGGCGACGATGCCGCATCTCCGCGGCGCCGACTTCGACGACGTCGCCATGCAGGCGGCCGACGACGCGCTGATGAGCGTGCTCCGGCGCCTCGACGACTTCCACGGCGGAGCCGGTTCACGACCTGGGTCTACAAGTTCGCCCTGCTCGAGGCCGCCGCCAAGCTGCGCAAGCGCGCGTGGCAGGGGCGCGAGGTGCCGCTCGAGCCCGAGTCGTGGAGCGTGTCTCGGGAGCGAGTCGCTCGGGCCCGACGGCCGGCTCGAGCAGTCGGAGCTGCTGACGACGCTGCGGCACGCGATCGACGAGGTGCTGACGCCGCGGCAGCGCCGCGTCCTCGTCGCGCTCGCGGTGAACGGGGTGCCGATCGACGTTCTCGCCGAGCGCTGGGACACGACCCGCGGCGCGCTCTACAAGACGCTGCACGACGCGCGGCGCAAGCTGCGCCGGCACCTCGAGGATTGCGGGCTCTCCCTCGACACCTGGGAGGAGGAACGCTGATGGAGCGACCCGACCGTCAGGAGGCACTGCGCCGGCTCCTCGGGCCGGCCGAGGCGGAGGTCGGCTGCGACGCCTGCTTCGACCAGCTCGACCGGTACGTCGAGCTCGAGCTCGCGGGCGAGGACGCCGACCGCGCGATCCCCGGCCTGCGCGCCCACCTCGACGGCTGCCCGGCCTGCCGCGAGGAGCACGAGAGCCTCGTCGCGCTCGTCGGCGGCGAGCAGGCCGGGTAGGCGCGGCCGACGCCCGCGAGCGCGGCTGCCGTGTCGCGGCGCTCGGCCGCGAGCCGGCTCCAGCGCTCCGCGAGCTCCGCCGCCGACAGCGCGGCACCGGCCGTCCGCAGCGCGCGCTCGGCCGCGTCGAGCGCGAGCTGCCACCGCGCGACGAGCGACTCGAGGTCGAGCATCGCGCGGACTAGTCCTGCCGCGGCTCCTTCCGGCCGTGCCCGAAGCCGTAGCGGGCGACGACCCAGGTGCCGAAGAACGCGAACAGCCCCAGGACGACGGCCGAGGGAACGGTCGCGCTGCTCCCCGACACGTCGTGGCTCACGATGTCCGGCCCCCAGAGCGCGCAGGCCAGCACGGACAGCCACATCGCGACGATCGTCACGCAGGGCCACAGCTCGCGGGACGAGGAGCTGAACCGACCGAGCGGCGGGTCTGCGGAGCCTCGTGCGGAACGCTCGTCATCTCACACCTCCTTTCGCCGCGACGCTCGCCGACGCGCGGAGGCGGGCCTCAGGGGTTCCGCGGATCGCGGGAACGAGAACCACGAAGTCGGCACCACCACTTGAAGCGACGTGCGTGAGACCATTGAGGAGGTGGCGCGGGTTGCGTTGTTCGGGCTCCTGACCGCGGCGGCGGTCGCGGTCGCCGTCCGGCTGCGGCGGCACGACCGGAGGATCGTGTCGCGGAGCCCGGCGGGAAGCTCGTGTTCCTTCGCTCCGATCCCGCGGGCACCCGCCGCGTCTCCGTCGTCGGTGCCGACGGAAGCGGCCTGCACCGCTCCAGCCTTCCCGCCCTCCCGACCTTCTCTCCCGACGGGCGCAGACTCGTGTATGCCGTCCACGATGGGCGGTTCGCCCGCCTGTTCGTGGCGAACGCGCACGGCCGGGCGCGCCGCCAGATCCTCCGCGAGGCCCCGCCGTGGAGCTCCGGCGAGCCGACCTGGTCGCCGGACTCCGGCACGCTCGCGTACACGCGCGACCGGGACGTCGACCTTGCGCAGGTCGGCGTCGTGAACGTCGACGGCAGCGGGCGCCGCATCCTCACCCGCGCGGGGAGGCAACCCGCCTGGGCCCCGCGCGGCCGCACGATCGCGTTCGCCAACTGGCATCCGTCCGGGCTCTACCTGATGGACGACCGCGGCCGCGGTCGGAGGCGCATCTCGAACTCCTCCCCGGAGCTGCAGCCGAACAGCCCGCTCACCTGGACGCAGGACGGGAGGAACCTCCTCTTCCTGTACGACCACGTCGAGGGACTCTGTGCCGTCGCCCGCACCGGCGGGCGCTGCCGCGACCTCTTGCCCGGCGCACAAGGTGCGCAACTTCGACGTCCGCGGACGAGGCTCGTCGTGTCCGCGGCGGGCCCGTCGGATCGGGGCTGGGAGATCTACGTCCTCGACGTCGACGGCACTCGGCTCCTGCGGCTGACCGAGAACCGCGTGCACGACACCGAGCCGCGCTGGTCGCCGGACGGCCGCAGGATCGCATTCACGAGCCACCGCGACGGCAACGCGGAGATCTACGTCATGAACGCCGATGGCAGCGAGCAAACGAACCTCACTCGCAACCCAGCCTACGACGAGCATCCGGTCTGGGCGCCGCCCGGCGTCCCGGCGCTCTAGTCGGGCGGCGGGCTACGACGGCTGCGGGGCGTGGATCCGAGGTGTGCGCGGCCGCGGCGCCGCCGCGAGCTGGCCGCACGCCGCCTCGATGTCGCGGCCGCGGGTGAGCCGCACCGTCGCCGGCACGCCGTTCGCGTCGAGCACCGCCTTGAACGCGTCGATCGCCTTGCGGGACGAGCCGTCGTACATCCCGGTCGGGTTGTACGGGATCAGGTTCACCTTGAACGCGCCGCGCGGCTGGAGCAGGTCGGCGAGCTGGTGCGCCTGCTCGACGCGGTCGTTGACGCCGCCGAGCATCACGTACTCGATGTAGACCTTGCGGCCGCGCAGCTCGACGTAGCGGCGGCACTCGGCGAGCACGTCCGCGAGCGGGAAGCGCTCGTTCACCGGCATCAGCTGCGAGCGGAGCCCGTCCTCGGGCGCGTGCAGCGAGAACGCGAGCCGGATCGGCTCCTCGACCTCGTCCACGAATCGGGTCAGGGCGGGGAGCCAGCCGACGGTCGAGACCGTGGTGCGGCGGTGGGTGATGCCGATGTCCGGCAGCCGCCGCGCCGCCGCGAGCACGTGGTCGAGGTTCAGCAGCGGCTCGCCCATCCCCATGAACACGAGGTGGTTCACGGGCTCGATGCGCCGGAAGTGGAGCACCTGGTCGAGGATCTCCGACGCGGTCAGGTTGCGGCCGAACGCCATCGAGCCGGTGGCGCAGAACGTGCACGTGAGCGGGCAGCCGGACTGCGACGAGACGCAGATCGAGCGGCGCCCGTCGCGGTAGCGCATCAGCACCGCCTCGACCGGGTGGCCGTCGTGCGTCCGGAAGAGGACCTTCAGCGTCCCGTCGCGCGCGAGGCGCTCCGACTCGACTGCGAGGGTCGAGAACGGGACGGTCTCCGCGAGCGCCTCCCGCAGCGCCGCGGAGACGTTCGTCATCTCCGCGTAGGAGCCGGCGCCGCGCGCGGCCCACTCCCACACCTGGCGGGCGCGGAAGGCGGGCTCGCCGCGGTCGGCGAGCGTGCGGTCGAGGAGCTCGAGGTCCACGGCGTCACGGTAGCGCCGCCGCCTGCTCGTCGTACGCAGCCGCAAGTGTCCGAAGCGGTAGCGTCCCGGCCGTGATCGACCTCCGCTCCGACACGCTGACGAAGCCGACCGAGGCGATGCGCGCGGCGATGGCGGCCGCCGAGGTGGGGGACGAGCAGCTGCGCGAGGACCCGACCGTGAACGCGCTGCAGGCGCGGATGGCGGAGCTCCTCGGCCAGGAGGCGGCGCTGTTCCTCCCGACCGCGACGATGGCGAACCAGATCGCGCTCCGCGTCCTCGCGCGGCGCGGCGGCGAGGTGCTCGCGGAGGAGCGGACGCACGTCCTCGTCTACGAGGCGGGCGGCGCGGCCGCGAACTCCGGGCTCGTCACCCGGGGGCTCGTGTCGCCGAACGGGCGCCTGACCCCGGAGCAGGTCGAGGACGCGGTCGCGGCCGCCGACCCGCCGCTGCAGCCGGCCGAGCTGCTCGTGGTCGAGAACTCGCACCGCAGCTCGGGCGGGAAGGTCTGGCCGCTCGACGACCTGGTCGCCGTGGCGGCCCGCGCGCGCGAGCTCGGGCTCGCCGTCCACCTCGACGGCGCGCGGCTCTTCAACGCGTCGGTCGCGAGCGGCGTGCCGACCGCCGAGTACGGCCGCCTCGCCGACACGGTCACGGTCTGCTTCTCGAAGGGGCTCGGCTGCCCGCTCGGCGCCGTCCTCGCCGGCTCGGCCGAGCTGATCGAGCGCGCCTGGGTGGAGAAGTTCCGCTTCGGCGGCGCGATGCGCCAGGCCGGGATCGTCGCGGCCGCCGCGCTCCACGCGCTCGACCACCACGTCGAGCGGCTCGCCGACGACCACGAGCGCGCGCGGCGGCTGTCGGTCCGCCTCGCGGAGCAGGGCCTCGCGGTCGAGCCCGCCGAGACGAACTTCGTCGCGATCCCGCTCGAGGGGCGCGACGAAGCCGAGACGCTGCGCCGGCTCGAGGAGGAGGGCGTGCTGCTCTCGGGCCTCCGGCCCGGGTGGCTGCGCGCGGTCACGTTCCTCGGCGTCGAGGACGCGGACGTGGACGGCGCGGCCGAGCTCGTCCCGCGCGTCCTGGGGGCCCTTGTCCGAGCGTGACCGCGAGCTCGGCGCGCTCGTCCGCCGCGCGCAGGCCGACGAGCGGCTGCCGAGCGTGGCCGCGGCGCTCGTCCGCGGGCGGCGAGGTCGTCTGGAGCGACGCGGTCGGCCTCGCCGACCTCGACGACGGAGCGCGCGGCGACGCCGGAGACGCAGTACCGCATCGGCTCGATCACGAAGACCTTCACGGCCGCGGCCGTGTTCCAGCTCCGCGACGAGGGGCTGCTCGACCTCGACGACCCGGTCGGGCGGCACGTCGAGGAGCTGACGGTCGCGACGCCGGCGATCCGCGCGCTGCTCTCGCACGCGTCCGGGCTGCAGCGCGAGCAGCCGGGCGACATGTGGGAGACGATGGTGATGCCGAGCCAGGAGGAGCTCGTCGCGAGCCTCGGCGTCGCCGAGCGCGTGATCCCGGGCTCGCACTGGCACTACTCGAACCTCGCGTTCTCGATCCTCGGGCTCGTCGTGGAGCGGCTCCGCGGCGTGCCCTACCGGCAGGTCGTGAACGAGCGCCTGCTCGGGCCGGTCGGGCTCGCGCGCACGACCTGGACGCCGGCCGACCCGGTCGCCGTCCCGTACCTCGTCGATCCCTACGCCGATGCCGTCTCGGTCGAGCCGATGCTCGAGGACGGCTCGCTCGGCGCGGCCGGCGAGCTGTGGAGCACGGCCGTGGACGTCGCCGCGCTGGGGCGCGTTCCTCGGCGATCCCGATCCGGACGTGCTCTCGCCCGCCGCGGCCGAGGAGATGCGCACGGTGCACGCGATGGCCGAGACCGACCGCTGGACGCTCGGCTGGGGCGCGGGCCTCGCGCTGGTCCGGCACGGCGAGCGGGTCTGGGCCGGGCACGGCGGCGCGATGCCGGGCTTCCTCGCCGCGCTGCTGTTCCGCCCGCAGGAGCGGCTCTCGGTCGCCGTGGTCACCAACTCGGGCGCGCGCGCCGACCCGGACGAGCTGGCGCTCGCGCTGGGGGAGAAGGAGCTCGAGTCGCGGCCCGAGCCGCCGGCGGAGTGGCGCCCGTCGCCGCCGCCGGAGGACGTCGTCCCGCTGCTCGGGGTCTGGTGGTCCGAGGGCCACTCGTTCACGTTCGCGTGGCGCGGCGGCCGGCTCGAGGCGCGGCTCGACGTGCTGCCGGTCTGGCGCCCGCCGTCGGTCTTCGAGCGCGTGGAGCCGGACCTGTGGCGGACGGTCTCGGGCCGCGAGCGCGGCGAGTGGCTGCGCGTGCGGCGCGACGAGCGACGGCGCCGTCGCACCGCCTCAACTGGGCCGGCTACCCGTTCACCCGCGAGCCGGAGACGTTCGAGCCGCAGCCCTAGCCGCTCGTCCTATTCGTACTGGAGCGCCTGCGAGCACGTTCAGCCGCGCCGCGCGGCGCGCCGGGAAGATCGCGGCCACGATGCCGACGATCGATCGCGGCGATCGCGAAGATGATGATCTGCCCGACCGGGAGCGAGAACTCGATGAACTCCACGCGCGCGACGAGGAGCGCGCCGAGGACGACCCCGAGCACGATCCCGAGGACGCCGCCGATCAGCGCCGTGATCACGCTCTCGTGGCGGATCATCCGGCGCACCTGCCGGCGCGTCATCCCGATCGCGCGCAGCATCCCGATCTCGCGCGTCCGCTCGAACACGGTCAGCACGAGCGTGTTGACGATCCCGAACAGGCTCACGATCACGGACAGCGCGAGCAGCACGTAGAGGATGTTGAGGATCGAGTTCAGCCCCGAGATCTGGTTGTCGATGAACTCGCTCCCGCGTCGCAACCTTCGCGTTCGGGAACTCGGTCGAGCGTCTGCTCGAGCGCGGCGACGTTCGCGTCGGTCTGGCCGCCCTCGCGTGCGCACGAACGAGTAGAGGTTGCGCGGCTGCGGGTTGTGCTCGTCCCAGGCCGCCTGCGAGATCGTGACGTTGCCGAACGGCGAGCCGCCGGCCGGCGGCTCGAACACGCCCTCGATCGTGAACTGCTCCGTCTCGCCGTTCGCGAAGGTGAGCTCGATCGGCGAGCCGACGCGCAGGTCGTGGTCGTCGGCGTAGTTCTCGTCGACGAACGCGCCGTCCGTCGCCGAGCGAGCCGAGCACCGCGTTCGACCCCTCCTTCCAGTCGACGTTGAACATCGACTCGGCCTCCGGGTTCGACGGCGGTGGCGAAGAACGTGTCGCCGAACGCCTGGGCCTCGCCGGTGCGGACGTTGCCCACGGCCTCCACGCCCGGCGACTCCTCGACCGCGTCGGCGACCGAGGCCGGGAGCGGCGAGAAGTTGTTCTGCGCGGTGATCGCGTAGTCGGCGCCGCTCCAGAGGTCCTCGACCGCGTTCGTGAAGGTGGACGTGATCCCGGCGGCGAGGGTGGCGACGAGGGTGACGAGCGCGAGCCCGATCATCAGCGCCGACGCCGTGGACGCGGTGCGCTGCGGGTTCCGCTGCGCGTTCTCCTGCGCCAGGCGTCCCGCCACGCCGCCCAGGCGGCGGGAGGGGATGCCGAGGACGCCGGCGAGCGGGCGGGCGATCCGGGCGGCGAGGAGCGCGACGCCGAAGAAGATCAGGATCGCGCCGACGCCCATCCAGATCAGGATCTGCGGTCGTGCCGAGGTCGGGCGCGAAGAGCGCGAACAGGAGCGCGGCGAAGCCGAGCAGGGTCAGGAGCACGGACCCGAGCGTCCGGAAGCGGGCGAAGCGCGACTGCGGCAGCTCCGCGCCCTCGCGCACGGCCGCGATCGGCGGGACGCGGGTGGCGCGGATCGCGGGGCGGAGGCTCGCGAGCAGCGTCACGACGATCCCGACGAGCAGCGACACGACGACCGTTCGCGGCTCGAGCAGGAGGCCCTCGTTCGGCAGCGTGAACCCGACGGCGTCGAACAGCCAGAAGAGGCCGCGGGCGAGCAGGAGGCCGAGGACGAGCCCGGCGACCGACGCGAGCGCGCCGACCACGAGCGCCTCGATCACGATCGACATGAGCACCTGGCGGCGCGAGCCGCCGATCGTCCGCAGCGTCGCGAACTCGCGCGTCCGCTGGGCGATCGTGATCGAGAGCGAGTTCGCGATCACGAAGCTGCCGACGAACAGCGCGATCCCGCCGAAGGCCAGCAGGAAGCCGCGGAGGAAGCTGATGAACTCGTTCGTCTCCTCGGCGTCGTCGGTCGCCTGCTGCGAGGCCGACTGCACCTGCGCCGTCGGCGGGAGGACCGGCTCGATCTCCTGCGATGAGCTGCTCGTCGGTCGTTCCCGGCTCGGCGGCGACGGCGATCTCGTCGAGCTTGCCCGCGCTTGCCGAAGAGCTCCTGCGCGGTCGGGAGGTCGAAGCCGGCGAGCGTGGCGCCGCCGATCGTCGAGACCGAGCCGAACCGGACGATCCCGGAGATCCGCAGCTGCTGCGACGGGGCCCTCGGCCTGGACGCCGATCGTCTGCGCCGATCGTCAAGTCCTCCTTGTCCGCCGTCGACTCGTCGACGACGACCTCGTCCGCCCGCGGCCAGGCGCCCTGGACGAGCGCCAGCGGGTTGAAGGGCGAGTCGCCGTTCGCGATCGAGAAGCCGAGGTTCGGCGCGCCGCCGAAGACGATCGCCTTGCCGTCCTCGCCGATCAGCTGGGCCTCGCCGTCGACGCTGCCCTCCGCCGCGGCGACGCCCGAGAGCTCGCGCACCTCCGGGAGCAGCGACTCGTCGAGGGTCGGCGCGAACGAGCCCTGGCCCTCCGAGAGGTCGAAGGCGGACTTGCCGCTGATGACGGCGTTCGAGCCCTGGCGGACGTCCGTGAAGATCGTGTCGAACGCCTTGTCGATCGAGTCGGTCAGGACGAACGTGCCGCTGACCATGGCGACGCCGAGCACGATCGCGATCGCGGTCAGGGCCGTCCGCAGCTTCCGCCCGAGCAGCCCCTTCAGCGCGAACTTCGTCACGCCGTGGTGATCGACTCCAGCGCCGCGAGGACCTCGTGCGGCTGCGACCGCGGCAGCTCCTTCACGATCAGCCCGTCGGCGAGGAAGAGGATCCGGTCGGCGATCGCGGCCGCGCGCGCCTCGTGCGTGACCATCACCGTGGTCTGCCCGTACGCGTCGACCGACTCGCGCATCAGGTCGAGGATCTCGCCGCCGGTCTTCGAGTCGAGGTTGCCGGTCGGCTCGTCGGCGAAGACGACGGTCGGGCGGCTGACGAGCGCGCGGGCGATCGCGACGCGCTGCTGCTGGCCGCCCGAGAGCTCGGCGGGGCGGTGCGAGAGGCGGTCGCTCGAGCCCGACGCGCTTCAGCATGTCGTCGAAGAACGCCCTGTCGGGCTTCTCGCCCGCGAGCGACAGCGGCAGGAGGATGTTCTCCTCCGCGGTCAGCATCGGCAGCAGGTTGAAGAACTGGAAGACGAAGCCGATGTGCTCGCGGCGCAGCCGCGTGAGCTGGGTGTCGTTCAGGTCCGACACGCGCGTGCCGGCGATGGCGACGTCGCCGTTCGGTCGGCTTGTCGAGCCCGGCCATGATGTGCATGAGCGTCGACTTGCCGGAGCCCGACGGGCCCATGACGGCGACGAGCTGGCCCGCGCTCGACCTTGAGGTCGATGCCGCGGAGCGCGTCGACGGCCGTCTCGCCCTCGCCGTAGCGGCGCGAGACGCCGATCGCCTCGACGACCGTCGTCGGACGTCGGTCGGCGCTGTTCCGTGGCCGTGGCGGCTTCGGTCACGTCGCTCACGCCGTCACCGTAACGAAACCCAGCCGGGGACGCGCAATACGGCTAACCCCCCGTTCACCGGTCGCCGGCGACGAAGAAGGCGGCGGCGGCGACGACGTACGCTCGCGATCAGCACGGCGCCGCGCGAGCGGCTCGACCGGCCCTGCGCGAGAGGAGCGGCGGCGCACGATCACCGAGCCGGCGAGGACGACGATCTCGACCTGCGCGGAACGTGAGCGCGAGCGGGCTCGATCAGCCACGAGAGCAGCGCGACCGCCGGGATCAGGAAGACCGCGACCTGGGCGCTCGACGCGAGCGCGATCTCGGTCGCGAGCATGATCTTCCCGCGCGCGGCGACGACGACGGCGCCGCCGTGCTCGGCCGCGTTGCCGACGATCGCGACGATCACCGCCGCGACGAAGAACTCGCTCAGCCCGGCCTTCTCGGAGAACGTCTCGAGCGAGCCGACGAGGATCTCCGCGATCAGCGCGGTCATCGACGGTCGCGGCGCCGAGCACGAGCAGCGACTGCCGCAGCGACCACGCCGCCATCGCCTCCGACTCGTCCGAGACGTGCATGAGCGCGTGCCGCCGCAGCGACCACCAGGTCACCACGACGTAGACGACGAGCAGCATCGACCGCCGGGATGATCGACAGGCGCGCGTACTTCTCGGCGTCGGGGTCGTCCGCCGAGAAGCCCGGGATCGCCGGGATGAGGAACAGCAGCGTCGCGAGCGCGACCAGCCCGAGCGAGACGAAGGACGACGGCCGGTCGATCCGGCCCCGGCCGCCGAAGAGCAGCGAGAACCCGAGCACGAGCAGGAGGTTCCCGACCACCGAGCCGGTGAGCGAGCCGCGCACGACCTCGAACAGCCCCTCCGAGACGGCGAAGAGCGCGATGATCAGCTCGGGCGCGTTGCCGAAGGTGGCGTTGAGGAAGCCGCCGATCCCGGGTCCGGTGTGGTGCGCCGCGTGCTCGGTCGCCTCGCCGATCAGCCACGCGAGCGGGATGAGCGCGAGCGCCGCGAGGACGAAGTCGAGCGTGTCGCCGGTGGAGCACGTAGTGCGAGACGATCGCGATCGGCGCGAGGGCGAGCGAGCCGAAGAGGAAGCGGCGGACCACGGGCGGCCGAGAACCCTAACGATGCGCCCGATGATTGCGCCGGGGCCTAGCGCGGTAGGCCCCTCCTGTCAAGCCTTGCGGCGGTCCCGACGCCGCTCCACAATCTTCTCGATGGATTCCGAATACCGCGCGCAGGAGACCTCGCCGAAGCTTCCGCTCCGGCCGCAGGACGAGGTCGCCTGTCGCCGGTGCGACGTCCACTGCGACAAGGTCGTGTACCCGTCGGCCTGCCTCGAGCGCGCGTGCCCGTTCGTCTACGCGTACGAGGAGTTCGGGCACACGTACGTCGGCTGCATGCAGAAGGTGTTCCGGGTCGAGATCGACCTCGACATGCTCCGCGCGGCCGAGGCGCGGCGCGAGGGCTTCGGCGCGATCCGCGCGACCCGGAAGCCGCTGCCGATGTGCCGGACCGAGGTCGAGCGCTGCTACGACCACCGCACCGGCGAGCTCGGCTGCGTCAACCCGGAGTTCTCCGAGCTGCCGGAGGGCCGGCCGACGTTCCGGGTCTTCACGACGCTCCGACCCGAGCCCTCCTAGAAATTCCGCGCGCGGCGCGGTACCACTAGCCGAGGGACCGTTCCTGCGGCGCGGCTCCCGGTCCAGCCAGCCGAGAGGAGCACGCCATGCCGCACGGAGAGACGCCCGGCCAGCTCGTCGCCTCGCTCAAGCGCGCCCGCGGCGAGGGCCTCGACGCGATCTGCCTCGAGGCCGAGCAGAAGAAGGGGCTGCCGCGCGGCATCCTCCTCGCGATCTCATCGCGCGAGACGCACTGCCGCAACGTCGTCGGCGACGGCGGCCACGGCCGCGGGTACTTCCAGATCGACGACCGCGCGCACCCGGTCTTCCTGCGCAAGCACGGCGCCTTCGGCCCGGGCGGCGTGCCGCCGACGCGCGAGGCGGCCCTGTACGCGGCGCAGCTCCTCCTCGACAACGGCGCTTCGGCCGGCGCAACGGGCGTGAAGCCGGTCGACCTGCTGAAGTTCTCGCTCTCGTCGTACAACGCCGGCGCCGGCAACGCGATCAAGGGCTACCGCGACGGCGACTCCGACCGCCGGACGGCGCACGCGAACTACGGCCGCGACGTGCTCGACCGGCTGCGGATCGTCACCGCCTGGCTCGACGACGCGCCGATCCCGCGCGACCGGCCGGTGCTCCGCGAGGGCTCCCGCGGGAAGGCGGTGCTCGAGCTGAAGGAGAAGCTCGCGGCCGCGACCGACGGCCCGCCGATCTTCGCGATGACGCCGGTCTGGGGGAAGGCGCTCACGAAGGCGGTCGAGGAGTTCCAGCGGGCGCACGGCCTCGACGACGACGCGGTCGTCGGCCAGGACACGTGGCGCGCGCTCGACCGCGTGCCGATGCCGACCTAGGTCGCCGCGGCGTACGCGGCGTCGCCCGCCCCCGCGGCGGCGACGAGCGCGCGCAGGAACGCGTCGCGGCCGGGATGCGGCTCGACCTCCGACGCGACGGCGGCGTAGATGCGCCGGTTCGGCCCCTGGAACGCGACCGGCCGGACGGCCACGCCCGGATGCGGCCGCGCGAGCGCCGAGTCGGGCGCGAACGCGACTCCGATCCCCGCCGCGACCAGCGCCTGCATCGCGGTGTAGTCGTCGAAGCCGAGCCCGATCTTGGCCCGGAAGCCGGCGGCGGCGCACGCGCGCTCCGTGAACGGGTGGCACGACGAACGTGTGGAGGACGACAGCCAGGTCTCGTCGGCGAGCTCGGCGAGGACGACCTGGGTCGCGCGCGCGGCGGTGTGGTCGGCGGGGAGGACGACGCGCAGCGGCTCGGCGAAGAGCGGCGTCAGCTCGAGTCGCGCGTCGGCCGGGAGCGGCACGTGGTCGTACTCGTAGAGGAGCGCGACGTCGAGGTCGTGCGAGGCGACCCGCGCCATCGCCTCGAGCGGGTCGAGCTGCTCCACGCGCACCTCGACGTCCGGGTGCGTGCGCGAGAGCGAGCGCAGCGCCGGCGGCAGCACCGACGCGCCGGCGGTCGGGAACGAGCCGATGGAGAGCGGAGCCGGCCGGCCCGCGAGCGCGTGCATCTCCGCCTCCGCATCGGCGAGGCGGCCGAGAATGTCGTCGGCTCGTGCTGCGAGCGCGGCTCCCGCCTCGGTCGGCCGCACGCCGCGCGACGACCGGACGAGCAGGCGCGTCCCCGTCTCCCGCTCGAGCTTCGCGAGCTGCTGCGAGACGGCCGAAGGCGTGTACGACAGCGCCCGCGCCGCCCCCGAGATGGAGCCGGCGCGCACGACCTCGCGGAGGACCCTGAGGCGGGTGACGTCGAGCATGTAGTGAAACTTAACGCGAGCGCAGCGAACAGGAATGGCGGTGACCCGCGTCCGACTGGCACCGTCGGCTCATGAGCCCGCTCCGGCGCGTGGCGGTCCCGCTGCGGCTCGCGGCCGTCCGGGCGCGGAGCGCGCCGGGGCGACCGCGCTCGCGGCACTCGGGATCGCGGCCGCCGCGGCGATGCTCGCGGCCGTGCTCGGCGCATCGCTGGTCGCCCGGGACCGCAGCCTCGCGCGGGCGCTCGACGAGGTGCCGACGGCGCAGCGCTCCGTCCGCGCCGCGTGGTTCGGCGTCCCCGGCCCCGGCGCCGTCGGCTGGCCGGAGCTCGACCGGCAGGCGCGCGACGCGCTCGCGCCGTTCGGCGATCCGACCGCGCTCGTCCTCTACCGGCAGAGCACGGTCGCGGGACGCTTCGTCGGGATCGCCGGGGCCGAGGACGTCGGTCGCTGGGTCCGGCTCCGCAGCGGGCGCCTGCCGCGGCCGTGCCGGCCGAGCCGGTGCGAGGTGCTCCGCATCGGCGGCGAAGGTGCGCTGCCGGATGCGCCGGGCCTGCGGCTCGCCGTCGTCGGCACCGCGTTGCTGCGGGACGATGTCCTCTTCGGCGGCTCGGTCGCGCCGGACCGGAGCGGGCAGGGAGCTGTCGCCCGCTCGTCCGCCAGGCGCGCGCGTACCACCAGCCGCCGCCGCCCCCGTTCGTGCTGGCCGAAGGCGTCGACGGGCTCGTGCAGGCGCCGCCGCTCGCGCGCCTCTTCCGCAGCTACGCGTGGCTGCTCCCGCTCGCGGACAGCGGGATCCACGCCTGGGACGTGGGCCGGTTCGCGCGCGACGTCGACGGGGCGCGGGCCGAGCTGGCGTCGGCGTCGAGCGGCTTCGACGTGACGGCGCCGGTCGAGGAGGTTCGCGCCGCGGAGCGGGCCGGACGGACCTCGGCGCGGCGGCTGCTCGTCGTCGGCGGGCAGGCGGCCGGGCTGCTGCTCGCGTTCGCGGCGCTCGCCGCAGCGGCGGCGCGGAGGGACGCGGCCCGCTGGCGCGACCGGCTCGGGTGGTCCGGCGCGGCGCCGTGGCAGGCGGGGCTCGTCGCGGCGGCGGGTGCGGCGGCGACCGCGGTCGTCGGCGTGCTCGTGGGCTGGGCGTCGGCGCGGCCGCGTCCGGCGCACTCGCCCGTCGGGAAGGCGTCCCCGGCGGCGAGGTCGTGACGCGCGGGCTGCTCTCGTCCGATGCGCTCGTCGCGGCGCTCGCGCTCGCGGCCGCAGCGGCGGCGGTGATCGTGCTGGCGCAGCGGCCGCCCGGCCGGGGCGGAGGCAGGCTCCGGCCGCTCGACGTCGCCGCGCTCGGAGCAGCGGCCGTGCTCGTGGTCGGCTTGCTGCGCGGCGAGGCCGATGCGTCGCAGGTGGGCGACGACGGGACCGGCGTCTTCCTCCTCGTCCTCCCGGGGCTCGCCACGTTCGCCGCCGGGGCGCTCGCGGCCCGCCTCGTCCCGGCGGTGCTCGGTGCGCTCGCCGCGCGGGTGCCGGCGAGGCGCGTGACGCTCCGGCTGGCCCTCCTCGCCCTCGGGCGGGGCTCGGCGTTCGCCGCGGTCGCGGTCGGCTTCCTCGTCGTCAGTCTCGGGCTCGCGCTCTTCGCCGCGACGTATCGCTCGACGCTGCTGGAGGGGCAGCGCGACCAGGCGGCGTTCGCGCTCCCGCTCGACCTGCGCGTCCGCGAGGACCTCGGGCACCTCGTCGAGCCGACGGAGGCCGCGCCGCTGGCGGCGTACCGGGCGCTCGGGCCGGATCTGCGGGTCGAGCCGGTCGCACGGGCCGCGGCCTCGGCGCCGGGGCTCGGCGGCCTCGAGCTGGTCGGCATCGACGCCGACGCGGTGCCCGCCCTCGCCGGGTGGCGCGACGACTTCTCGCGGACGTCGCCCCGCGAGTCGGTCGCCTGCTCGCCGGCGGGTCGGGCCGACCGGTCCGACGATCCCGGCGGACGCGCGCACGTTGCGCGTCGACGCGAGCGGCAGGGCGTGAAGCTGTCGCTCGTCGCGCTGCGCGGCGACGGGCGGGGCGTCGTCCTCGACCTCGGGCGCCTCGACGGCGGCCCGCTCTCCGTCCCGGTGCCGGAGGAGGCGCGCGGCGCCCGGCTCGTCCGGCTGGTCGTGCGCCCGACGACGCGCGTGCTCGAACGGGGCGCCGACTCCGGGCGTGCGCTCGTCGGCTCGTTCCGGCTCCGCGGCATCGAGGCCGACGGGCGGCCGCTCGACGTCGCGTCGTGGGTCGGCGAGGGCGGCCTCGACCACGAGGGCACGACCGTCCGCTACGCGCTGACCGACCGGGAGACGGCGCTGCTCCGGCCGCGCGCCGCCCGAGCCGCCGCCGGCGCTCGCCACCCCGGCGGCAGCGGCCGCGGCCGCGTCGGACGGGACGCTGACGCTGCGGGTCGCGGGCGACGCCGTGCGGGTGCGCGTCGCCGCCGTCGCACGCCGCATCCCCGGCACACGCGGAGAGGCCGTCGTCGTCGACCGGACGGCGCTGCAGGCCGCTGCGCCGCCGGGCTCGGCGGCCGTGTCCGAGGTCTGGATCGATGCACCGAGCGCCGCTGCCGCTCGCGCCGTCGAGGCGCGCCTGCGGCGGCCGCCGTTCGACGTGCTCGCGGTCGACTCGCGGGCGGCGCTCGCACGTCGGCTCGAGACGGATCCGCTGGCCGAGGTGACGCTCGCGACGCTCGTCGCGGCCGCCGTCGTCGCGCTGGTGCTCGCCGTCGCAGGCCTCGTGCTGCTCGTGCTCGGCGACGCGCGCGACGAGCGGGAGGAGCTGCTCGACCTCGAGGCGCAGGGCGCGGAGCCGGGGATGCTGCGCCGGCAGCTGCGCGTCCGCGCCGCGATCCTCGCGGGGGCCGGTCTCGTCTTCGCGCTCGCCGTGGGCGCCGTGCTCGCGGCGCTCGTCGTCGACCTCGTCGCGGTCACCGCCAACGCGGGCACGCCGGTGCCGCCGCTCCGCCTCGCGCTCGAGCCGGGCCCGCTGGCGGCGGGCCTCGTCGTGCTCGTCCTCGGGGCCGCGGCCGCGGTCGGCGCTGCCTCGACGCGGGCGGTCGGGGGCGCGCGGTGACGGCCGTCGAGGCACGTGGGCTCTTCCGCGTCCACGGGAGCGGGCGCGCCGGGGTCGCCGCGCTCCAGGGTCTGACGCTCGACGTCGAGGACGGCGAGGTGTGCGCCGTGCTCGGGCCGAGCGGCGCCGGGAAGACGACGTTCCTGCGGCTCGTGGCGGGGCTCGACCGGCCGTCGGCGGGCTCGCTCCGCGTCCTGGGGCGGGAGCCGTCCACGCTCGGCCGGCGCGGCGCCGCCCGCTTCCGGCGCGAGGAGCTCGGCTATCTCGAGCAGCGGTACTGGCTCGCCCTCGCGCCCGGGCTCTCGGCGCTCGAGCTGGTCGCGCTCCACGGCGCGCTCGCCGGCGACTCCCCGGCGCGGCGGCGGCACCGGGCGGCCGACCTCCTCGGCCGCGTCGGCCTCGCGGGGCGCGAGGAGGCGCGCGCGCCCGAGCTCTCCGGCGGCGAGCAGCAGCGCGTCGCCCTCTGCGCCGCCCTCGCGCACCGGCCGCGGCTGCTCGTCGCGGACGAGCCGACGGGGGAGCTCGACCCGGCGACGGCCGACGGCGCGTTCGAGCTGCTCGCGTCGCTCGCGCGCGAGGAAGGCTGCACGGTGCTCCTCGTCACGCACGACCCACGGGCCGCCGCGATCGCCGACCGGGTCGTCCGCATCCGCGACGGGCGCGTCGCCGAGGAGGCGCGGGCCGGGGAGGAGACGGCGGTCGTCGGGCTCGGCGGCTGGATCCGCGTCCCGGAGGAGCTGCTGCGGCGCGCCGGGATCGGCCGGGCCGTGCGCCTGGAGGAGGTGGAGGCGGGCGTCCTGCTTCGCGGCGGCGCGGCGCGCGGCGGAGGAATCCGCCGCCGCGGCGTCCTCGCAGGCCGTGAACGGGACGGTCGTGGCGCAGGTGGACGGGCTCGAGCGCGCGTACGACGGCGTCCGCGGCCTCGGGTCGGTGTCGGCCGCGTTCCGGTCGGGCCGGCTCGCGGCGGTCACGGGCCCGTCGGGGTCGGGGAAGACGACGCTCCTGCGGCTGCTCGCGGGCCTCGACCTGCCGACTGCCGGAGCCGCGGAGGTGCTCGGCACACGCCTGCCGGAGCTCGACCGGGCCGCGCGGGCCCGCTTCCGCCGCGGCTCGATCGGCTACGTGGCGCAGCAGCCGATGCTGGCCGAGCGGCTGACCGCGCGCGAGACGGTCGAGACCGCGCTCGCGGTGCGCGGGCTCGCGCCGGACGGCGCCGGCGCGGCGCTGGACAGCGTGGGCCTCGACGGTCTGGCGGATCGCGGCCTCGGCGGGCTCTCGAGCGGGGAGCGGGAGCGCGTCGCCGTCGCCCGGGCGCTCGCGTCGGGGCCGTCGCTCCTGCTCGCCGACGAGCCGACGGCCCGCCTCGACCGCCAGACCGCGGTCGCGATCGGCCGCCTCCTCCGCGACGTGGCCCGCAGCGGCGCCGCCGTCGTCTGCGCCACGCACGACCCGATCCTCATCGAGTTGGCCGACGACGTCGTCGCCCTCGATACCGCTCCGAAGTGAGAAAGCAACAGACTGTCACTTTGTCGCTTTCGGCTCGGATTCGTGACCCGGCCGTGACGGGTCGTGCCGGATCATCGGAGCGTGCCCGTCGCCGCGCCGCTGATCTCGCTCCGGCTCCTCGCCGTGATCTCGAGGCGGGCGCGGCCGGGCGTCGCGTTCGCGGAGGTCTGGCGGGCCGTCGGCGCCGAGGCGGACCGGCTCGGCTCCACGCGTCCGAGCTACGAGCAGGTGCGGGTCCTCGCACACGAGGCGATCGAGCGTCGGCTCCGCCGGCGGGCGATCGCGGCCGACTTCCTGGCCGGCGCGTTCGACCCGCTGCTCGTCCGCGGCTACCGGACGATGGGCCGAGCGGCCGTGGCGGCGGCGGACGAGGCCGTGGATTCGTACCGCTCGAAACGGAGAAAGTAACAGTCTGTCACTTGCGCGCTTTCGAACCGGATTTCCGCCCCCGTCCCCGGCTCGGCTTGCGGGCCGCGGTGCCGCGCGGCATGGAGGTCTCGCAGCTTCTGCACCTCGGCCGCGTCCGCGCCGTGGCCGTCCGGGCCCGGGACCTCGAGGA
The DNA here is from genome assembly GCA_963733995.1 of uncultured Thermoleophilia bacterium. Classification (GTDB taxonomy): domain Bacteria; phylum Actinomycetota; class Thermoleophilia; order Gaiellales; family Gaiellaceae; genus DATHTC01. The sequence continues at coordinate 204,679 of CAVTFO010000020.1, read as the reverse complement.
GCGCCGGCAGGCCCTGGAACGCCGGATGGGCGAGGAAGACGGACAGGCCGTCGCCGATCTCGCCCTCGCCGACGTTCGCGTGCCGGTCGCGGTTCGACCCCAGCGGCGCGGCCGCGTCGTTCACGTGCAGGACGCGGAGCCGGTCGAGGCCGATCCCGTCGTCCACCTCCGCCACGACCGCGTCGAGCGCGGCCGGGTCGGTCACGTCGTAGCCGGACACCCAGAGGTGGCACGAGTCGAGGCAGACGCCGAGCCGCGGGTGCCGGTCGAGCCGGTCGACGAGGACGGCGAGCTCCTCGAGCGAGCGCCCGATCGTGCCGCCCGCGCCGGCGGAGTTCTCCAGGCAGAGCCAGGTCTCGTCGCGGCAGCGCTCCAGCACGGACTCGAGCGCCGGCACCACCCGCTCGAGCCCCGCCTCGAAGCCCGAGCCGAGGTGCGAGCCGACGTGGAAGACGACCGCGTCCGCGCCGATCGCGCACGAGGCGTCGACCGTGTCGCGCATCGTCGCCACCGACTTCTCGTACAGCGCGTCGTCCGGCGAGGCGAGGTTGACGAGGTAGAGCGCGTGCACGACCACGGCGCCCGGCCCGAGCCCGAGCTCCGCGCGGCGCGCCCGGAACCGCTCGAGGTCGGCCGGGTCGTGCTCCGGGAAGCGCCACGCGCGCGGCGACTGGACGAAGAGCTGCACCGCGTCCGCGCCGATCTCCGCCGCCCGGTCGAGCGCCTTCTTGACTCCCCCCGAGCAGTGTGCGCCGAAGAGCACGCCACTACAGTACGAGCCGGATGAGCGTCCGCGTCCGCATGGCCCCGAGCCCGACCGGCTTCCTCCACATCGGCGGCGTCCGCACCTTCCTCTTCAACTGGCTGTTCGCGCGCGGGCGCGGCGGCGAGTGCCTGCTGCGGATCGAGAACACCGACACGAGCCGCGAGGTGGCCGAGGCGACGGAGCAGATCCAGCGCTCGCTGCTGTGGCTCGGGATCGACTGGGACGGCCCGGTCACGTTCCAGCTCGACGCGATGGACCGGTGCCGGGAGCTCGCCCAGGGCCTCGTCGCGAGCGGCCACGCCTACGAGGACGAGGGCGCGATCCGCTTCCGCATGCCCGACGAGGGCACGACCGGGTGGGACGACGCGATCCGCGGCCGGATCGACTTCCCGAACGACCAGCTCGAGGACGTCGTCATCGTCCGCTCCGACGGGCGCGCCACCTACAACTTCGCCTCGCCCGTGGAGGACATGGACGACCGGATCACGCACGTGATCCGCGGCGTCGACCACGTCTCCAACACGCCGAAGCAGATCCAGATCCTGCGCGCGCTCGGGCACGAGCCGCCCGGTGTACGCGCACGCGCCCGACATCCTCGGCGAGGACGGGAAGAAGCTCTCGAAGCGCCACGGCGCGCAGTCGGTCGACGACTTCCGCGCCGCCGGCTACGTCCCCGAGGCGCTCGTCAACTTCCTCGCCCTGCTCGGCTGGGCGCCCGACGGCGAGACGACGATCATGAGCCGCGACGAGCTGGTCGAGCGCTTCTCGCTCGAGCGGGTCGGCGCGTCGCCCGCGACGTTCGACTACCGCAAGCTCGAGTGGATGAACGGCGTCTACCTGCGTGCATTCAACCCCGACGAGTTCGGCGAGCGGCTGGTCGAGTACGTCCGCGAGCAGGGCCTCGACTGGCCGGCGGAGCGGATCCGGGCCGCGGCGCCGCTCGTGCAGGAGAAGATCTCGACGCTCGGCGAGTTCCCCGACTTCGCGCGGTTCCTCTTCGAGGACGTGTCGCCCGACGGCGAGCCGGTGGACGCCGACGTCGCCGGCGCGGCCGCGGCAGCGCTCGAGCCGGTCGACCACTGGGACGCGGGCTCGATCGAGGACGCGCTGCGCGGGATGGCCGAGCGCATGGAGCTCTCGCCGCGGAAGGCGTTCCAGCCCGTCCGCGTCGCCGTCACGGGCTCGAAGATCTCGCCGGGGCTCTTCGAGAGCCTCGAGCTGCTCGGCAAGGACGTCTCGCTCGAGCGGCTCCGCCGTCAGCGCTGACGCGGGTGGCGGAGCGGCCGCGGCGGCGCGAGCGGGTCGAGCGCCCGCTGGAAGGCGATCCACGCACGGCGACGGAACTGCGCCGTCGGCAGCGGCAGTGCGTCGTGCCCGGGGACCCCGCGTTCGGGCGGAGAATCGGGCCGACGGTCGCTCAGGGGGCGGGACCGTCATTCCCATTCCAAAGAGGGAACGGTCGGCGCCCGGCTGAAGGTACGGGTCCGGGCTACACTCGCCCGCCGTGTCCGCCCTCACGGTCCTGGTCGTCGACGACGACCCCTCGATCCGCCTCCTGTGCAGGCTCAACCTCGAGCTCGCAGGGCACCGCGTCCTCGAGGCGGCCACGCTCGAGGACGCGGCCGAGATCGCCACGGGTGAGCGGCCGCAGGTCGTGCTGCTCGACGTGCACGTCGGGTCGGGCGACGGCGTCGCCTTCCTTGCGGAGCTGCACGGGCTGCTGCCCGCACGTCCGCGTCGCGATGCTGACCGGCACCGCGGACACGGCCGGAATCCGCGCCGCCGGCGCCGACGCGATCGTCCCGAAGCCGTTCGACCCGGTCGCGCTCGTCGCCACGATCGAGGGATTGGCGGCCGGCGTGCCCCAGGTAGGCTGACGCGATCGCCGTCCAGACGCCCCTCCGCACCCCCGCCGAGTACGAAGGCGCGCTCCAGCGCTACCTCTTCGAGCGCTCGGAGGAGGGCCGCGCGGTCCGCGTCGGCGAGAAGGAGATCTCCGAGCAGGCCGCGATCGTCGCGCGCTACGCCGACCTCTTCAGCCGGCCGCAGCTCGAGGCGCTGCGCGAGGCGGAGGACGCCGCGGGCGACCCCGACGAGCGCGAGCGGCTGTACCGGCTCCGCAAGACCTGCGAGGCCGGGATCATCACGGCCGAGCTCGCCGAGCGCGACGACGCGCTCGAGAACGCGATCCTCGGCGCGCGCGTGACCTGGCGCGGGGAGGAGCTGCCGCTCCGCTCGGCGCAGGCGAAGCTCGCCGTGCTCGAGGCGTACGCCGACCGCGAGGAGCTCGGGGCGCTGCAGGCCGAGCGCTCCGCCGAGTTCAACCCCGAGCGCCTCGACCTGCTCCGCACCGGCGAGGAGCTCGAGGCCGAGATCTCGGGCGAGCCCGACCCCGTCGCGCGGAGCGAGGAGGAGAAGGGCATCTCGCTGCGCGAGCTCGAGCGCGCGCTCGATGCGGCCTCGCGGGCCGCGACCGAGGCGTGGACGCCGCTCCGCGAGCGCTGGTTCGACCGGCTGCTCGGCCCGGAGCGCGACGACGAGCCGACGTCGAACCACGTCGCCTACATGCGCCGGCTCTCGCCGCTCGAGGCGCTCTACACGAAGGAGCGCTCGGTCCCGGTGTGCGTCGAGACGCTCGCGCGGCTCGGCTTCGACCTCGACCGGGAGCAGGGGATCAAGCTCGACCTCGACGACCGCCCGCAGAAGTCGCCGCGGGCCTGCGTGATCGCCTCCGACCCGCCGCAGGTCGTGCACCTGATCACGCGCGCGCAGGGCGGGCTGCACGACTACCAGGCCTTCCTCCACGAGGCGGGGCACGCGCTCCACTACGCCGGCTGCGACCCGGCGCTCCCGTACACGTTCCGCAAGCTCTCGCGTGACCACGCGCTGACGGAGATCTACTCGTACATCCTCGAGGCGATCAGCCGCGAGCCGGCGTGGCACGCCGAGCACTTCGGCCTCTCCGACGAGCAGGCGCGCGAGAACGCCGAGGCGACGACGTTCCTCGAGGCGCTGCTCTACCGCCGCTACACGGCGAAGCTCCAGTTCGAGCTCGACTTCTGGGGCCGCTTCGCCGACGACGGCGGCACCGCCGACGGCTACCACGAGCGGCTCACCGGCGCGACCGGCGTCCGCTACCGGCGCGACGCGTACCTCTCGGACATGGACGCCGGCTTCTACTCCGCCGACTACCTCCGCGCCTGGATCCGCTCCGCGCAGCTCCGCGCCCACCTCGTCCGCGAGATCGGCGAGGACTGGTGGCGCCGGCCGGAGACGGGCGAGCGGCTGCGCGAGCTGTTCCGGCAGGGCACGCGTCCGTCCTCGGAGGAGGTCGCCGCGCGGATCGGCTTCGAGCCGCTCGACACCGGGCCGCTCCTCGCCGAGCTGACGCACGCCTGACGCTCTTGACGCGGCCGTCGCCGCCGACTAGGTTCCCGCCCGACATAAGACCTGAATCGGGTCTCAGGTTTCTTTCTCTCAGGAGGAGCGGGGAATGACGCGAGGGCGCTGGCACGTGGTCGCGGTGCTCGTCGGGATCGTCGCGGTGCTGGCGGCGGTCGGGGCGAGCGCGGAGGCCGGCTACGGCCGTACGGACGGGACATCGGCGACGGCGACGGTCCGGGTCGGGGTGGTCTACTCCCGCACCGGGCTCCTCTCCGCGTACGGCGCGGAGTACATCCAGGGGCTCAAGCTCGGGCTCCAGTACGCCACCAAGGGCACCAACACGGTCGGCGGCAAGCGGATCCAGCTGACGATGGTCGACGACGCGACCGACGCGGCCAAGGCCGTCTCGGCCGCGAAGGACCTGATCGGCCAGGGCTACAAGATCATCGTCGGCACGGCCTCCTCGGGGATCGCGCTGCAGCTCGCGCCGCTCGCCGAGCAGAACCGGATCCTCTACATCTCGGGCCCGGCGGCGGTCGACGCGATCACCGGCATGAACCGCTACACGTTCCGCTCCGGCCGCCAGAGCTACCAGGACACGCTCGCGGCGAAGGAGATCCTCGGCCGCGGCGTCGGGCGCAAGATCACCGTGTTCGCGCAGGACACCGCGTTCGGCCAGGGCAACGTCGCGGCCGTGCGCAACGTGTTCGGCACGCGCGGCCACACCGTCGCGCTCGATCCTCGTCCCGGCCTCGGCGAACGACTTCACGCCGTTCGCGCAGCAGGCGAAGAACGCGAACCCGGACCTGCTCTTCGTCGCGTGGGCCGGCACGACGCGCGCCGGCGATGTGGCGCGCGCTCGAGCAGCAGCGCGTGCTCGGGACGGTGAAGGTCACGACGGGTCTCGCCGAGCGCGCGACGTGGGGCTCGTTCCCGACGGGGATCGACTTCCTCTCGCACTACGTCTCGAACGCCCCGAAGAACAAGGTCAACACCTGGCTCGTCAACCAGATGCGCCGCCGGAACCAGGCGCCCGACCTGTTCACGCCGGACGGGTTCAACGCCGGGCTCATGATCGCGCGCGCCGTCGCGCGGGGCGGCGGCGACAACGTCGACCGGATGATCTCGGCGCTCGAGGGCTGGCAGTTCGTCGGCCCGAAGGGGCTCAACCGGATCCGCCAGCAGGACCACGCGCTGCTGCAGCCGATGTTCCAGGTGCGGCTCCGCATGGTCAACGGACGGCCGCGGGCGGTGCCGGTGAAGACCTTCTCGCCGGGGAACCTGCAGCCGCCGGTCACGCCGTTCAAGTAGTCCCGCGCGGTGGCCGCACCCATCCTGGCCACCCGCGGTCTCGGGCTCGACATCGGCGGCGCCACGATCGTCGCCGATGTCAGCCTCGAGGTGCGCGAGGGCGAGCTGCTCGGGATCATCGGCCCGAACGGGGCGGGGAAGACGTCGCTCTTCAACCTCCTCTCCGGGCTCTACCGGCCGACCTCCGGCCGCGTCGAGCTCGACGGGCAGCGACGTCACGGGCCGGCCGCCGCACCGCCGCGCCCACGACGGGCTGGGCCGCACGTTCCAGATCTCGAGCGTCTTCCCGCGCCTGTCGGTGCTCGAGAACGTCCGGCTCGCCGCCGAGGCGCGGCTCGGCGGGACGATGCGGATCTGGCGGCGCGCCGTCCGGCGTGCGCGAGGCGGTCGAGCGGGCCCGGGCGGCGCTCGCGCGCGTCGGCCTCGAGGCCAGGGCGCCGGCGCCGGCGGGGGCGCTCTCGCACGGGGACAAGCGGAAGCTCGAGCTGGCGATGCTCCTCGCGGGCGAGCCGCGCGTGATCCTGCTCGACGAGCCGATGGCCGGCGTCAGCGCCGAGGACGTGCCGGGGCTCGTCGAGGTCATCCGCTCGGTGCAGCAGGAGGAGGGCCGGACGGTGCTCATGGTCGAGCACCACATCGAGGTCGTCACCGGGCTCGCCGAGCGCATCGCGGTGATGCACCACGGCCGCCTGCTCGCGGTCGACACGACCGACAACGTCATGGCGAACGAGGACGTCCAGGCGGCGTACCTCGGGGAGCCGCTCTAATGCCGCCGCTGCTCGAGGTCCGCGACCTGCACGTCCACCTGGGCCAGTCGCACGTGCTCCAGGGCGTCTCGTTCGACGTCGAGCCGGGCGGCGTCACCGCGCTGCTCGGGCGGAACGGCGTCGGCAAGACGACGACGCTGCGCGCGCTGATGGGGCTCGTGCCGCCGCAGGGGCGCGTCGCGCTCGCCGGCGAGGAGATCGGGCGGCTGCCGACGCACCGGATCGTCCGCCGCGGCGTCGGCTACGTGCCCGAGGACCGCGACGTCTTCGCCGGGCTCACCGTCGAGGAGAACCTCCGCCTCTCGGTGCGCAACGGCTCGGCGCGGTACGACCTCGTCTACGACCTCTTCCCCGAGCTCGCGCAGCGGGCGGCGCAGCGCGCGGGGACGCTCTCGGGCGGCCAGCAGCAGATGGTCGCGATCGCCCGGGCGCTGCTCAACGACAACCGCATCCTGCTCGTCGACGAGCCGACGAAGGGCCTCGCGCCGTTCCTCGTCACGGAGGTCGCGCGGGCGCTCGAGCGCGTGAGCGAGACGGAGACGATCCTGCTCGTCGAGCAGAACCTCGGCGTCGTCCAGGCGCTCGCGCGGCACGTGGTCGTGCTCGACCAGGGCCGCGTCGTCCATGCGGGCCCGGCGGCGAGTTGCTCGGCAACCCGGCGCTCCTGCGGCAGCTGCTCGGCGTCTCGCGGGCGGCGGGGCACTGATGGAGACCTTCGTCCTCCTCACGGTCACCGGCCTCGGGCTCGGCGCGATGTACTTCCTGATCGCCTCCGGCCTGTCGCTGATCTACGGGCTCATGGGCGTGCTGAACTTCGCGCACGGCGCGTTCCTCACGATCGGCGCGTACGTCTCGTGGTGGGTGACGGAGCGGCTGGACGGCCAGATCGCCTCGCTCGGGCTCCGCTTCCTGATCGGCGCGCTCGCCGGGCTCGCCGCCGGCGCGATCGTCGGGACGCTCGTCGAGGTCGTGCTCATCCGGCCGCTGTACCGGCGGCACATCGAGCAGGTGCTCGTGACGGTCGGGCTCTCGCTCGCGCTCGTCGCGCTCGTGCAGGCGATCTGGGGGCCGACCGAGCGGATCTACCCGGCGCCGTCGTGGCTCGTACGACACGACGACGCTGCTCGGCGCGCGGATCCCGAACGACCGCTTCGTCGAGATCGGGGCGGCCGTCGTCGTCCTCCTCGGGCTGCTCGCGTTCCTCCGCTTCACGCGGTACGGGCTGATCATCCGCGCGGGCGTCGAGAACCGCGCGATGGTCTCGGCGCTCGGGATCGACGTGCGCTGGGCGTTCACGCTCGTGTTCGCGATCGGCGGCGTCGCGGCCGCGCTCGCCGGGATCCTCTCCGGCGTCTACTTCGGCGCCGTCGACCCGCACCAGGGCACGGCGCTCCTGATCTTCGCCTTCATCGTCGTCGTCATCGGCGGGCTCGGCTCGATCGGCGGCTCCGCCGTCGCGGCCGTGGTCGTCGGGCTCGTGCAGCAGTACGCGAACTACTACGCCTCCTCGGGCGTCGGCGACCTCGCCGTCGTCCTCCTGCTCGCGCTGACGCTGCTCGTCCGGCCGACGGGGCTGTCGGGGAAGGTCGCGGTGGCGCATTGAGGCGCGTCCTCGGTCTCGCGCTCCCGCTGGCGGCCGTCGTGCTGCTCGCGCTCGTGCCGTACCTCGACGTCGACACGCACGGCGTCTTCTCGTCGGAGCTCTCGAGCCCCGGGTCGCTGCAGCTGCTCGGCCTCTGCCTCGTGTTCGGCGCGGTCGCGCTGACGTACGACCTGCTCTTCGGCTTCACCGGCCTGCTCTCGTTCGGGCACGCGCTCTACTTCGCCGTCGGCGTCTACCTGACCGCGATCGCGACGACGCGGTGGGAGTGGAGCCTCGGCAAGACGCTCGCGCTCGTCGCCGTCGTCGGCGTCGTCCTCCCGCTCGTGCTCGGGTTCGTCAGCCTCCGCGTCGGCGGGATCGCGTTCGCGATGGTGACGCTCGCGTTCGCGGAGGCCGGCTCGATCCTCGTCGACAAGAACCCGAACGGCTGGACCGGGGGCGAGGAGGGGACGCCGGTCGCGTTCGAGGCGCTGCCGGAGGCGTTCGTCGGCGTCCTCAACACGAAGAACCTCTACTGGCTCGCGCTCGGCTACCTCGTCGTCGTCGTCGCTGATCGTGCACTGGTCCGTCGACTCGTCGCCCGGCCGCGTCTGGCAGGCGATCCGCGAGAACGAGCCGCGCGTCGAGGTGCTCGGGCTGCACCCGTTCCGCTTCAAGCTCGCCGCGTTCGTGCTCTCGTCCTTCCTCGCCACGGCCGGCGGCGTCGTCTACGTGCTCCTCGTCGGCGGCGCGACCCCGGCGGTGACGACGCCCGCGTTCACGCTGTCGCTGCTGCTGATGGTCGTGCTCGGCGGCACCGGCACGCGCTGGGGCGCCGTGATCGGCGGCATCCTCTACACGTTCCTCGACAGCCGCCTCACGGCGTGGACGGCGACGCCGACGGTGCAGGATCTGCCGAGCGTGCTGCGCGTGCCGCTGTCCGAGCCGCTGTTCGTCCTCGGGACGCTGTTCATCCTGCTCGTCTTCTTCCTCCCCGGCGGGATCGTCGGGGCGCTGACGGCAGCGGCCGCGGCGCGGGCTGCGGCGCCTCGAGGCGAGCGTGCGCGAGCGGCCGGGCGTCGGCGTCGGCGAGGCACCGTGATGAGATCGCGTGGGAGTCGCGCGGCGACGGGCCGCCGCTGCTGCTGATCCACGGCCTCGGCTACGCGCGCTGGGGCTGGGAGCCGGTCGCCGACCGGCTCGCGGAGCGCTTCCGCGTGCTCCTCTTCGACAACCGCGGGATCGGCGAGAGCGAGGTGCCGCCGGGGCCGTACACCGCCGCGGCGATGGCCGGAGGACGCGCTGCAGGTGCTCGACGAGGCCGGCGTCGAGCGCGCGCACGTCGTCGGGACGAGCCTCGGCGGGATGGTCGCGCAGGAGCTCGCGCTCGCGCGCCCGGAGCGCGTCGACCGGCTCGTGCTCGCGTGCACGACGCCGGGCGGCGCGGGCGCGTTCCCGCTCCCGCAGCGGACGCTCGCGCTCATCGCCGAGGCGCCGTCGCTCGCGCCGGAGGTCGCGCTGCGGCGCTTCGTCGAGAACGCGCTCGCCGACGACGCGCCGGAGGAGCTCGTCGACCGCATCTACGCGCACCGGCTCGCGAGCCCGCCCGACCCGGCCGGCTGGCAGGCGCAGGCCGCGGCGGGGGCGAGCTTCGACGCGCTCGACCGGATCGGGGACATCGGCGCCCCGACGCTGATCCTCCACGGCACCGCCGACGGCGTCGTCGACTCCCGCAACGCGGCGCTCCTCGCCGAGCGGATCCCGGACGCGCGCGTGCGCCTGTTCGAGGGCCGCGGGCACCTCTTCTTCTGGGAGGAGCCGGACGGCTTCGTCGAGGCGGTCGAGGAGTTCCTCGCGTGAGCGGGACGCTGACGCTCGGCCGCTGGATCCGCGACCGCGCCCGCACCTCGCCGGACCGGGTCGCGATCGACTTCTTCGACGCGGAGACGACGTACGCGCAGCTCGACGCGCGCTCGGACGCCCTCGCGGCCGCGCTCCACGAGCGGGGGCTGCGCCGCGGCGACCGGCTCGCGACGCTGACCGGCAACTCGCCCGAGCACGTCGCGCTCTTCTTCGCCTGCGCGAAGGCCGGCGTGATCCTGCTCCCGCTCTCGTGGCGCCTCGCCGCCGCCGAGCTCGCTACCAGCTCGACGACGCCGAGCCCGCGCTGTTCCTCGCCGAGCCGGAGCAGGCCGAGCTCGCGGCCGCGACCGGGTCACCGGTTCGAGACCGAGCTCAGTGGCTCAGAGCCACAAAGTCCCCGACGTCCCGGTCGAGGACGACGACCCGCTGCTCCTCGTCTACACGTCCGGGACGACCGGCCGGCCGAAAGGCGCGCTGCTCACCCACGCGAACTGCTTCTGGACGAACCTGTCGTTCGACCGGATCGTCGGGATCGGTGCCGACGACGTCGTCCTCCAGGTGCTGCCGCAGTTCCACTTCGGCGGCTGGAACGTGCAGCCGCTGCTCGCCTGGTGGAAGGGCGCACGGGTCGTGCTCGAGCGCGAGTTCGACGCGGCGCGCGCGCTCGAGCTGATCGAGCGGAAGCGCGTGACGACGCTGATGGGCGTCCCGGCGACGTACCTCTTCATGGCGCAGGCGCCCGGCTTCGCCGAGGCCGACCTCTCGAGCCTGCGCACCGCGGTCGTCGGCGGCGCGCCGATGCCGCGTGCCGCTGCTCGAGACGCTGGCACGAGCGCGGCGTCGAGATCGCGCAGGGCTACGGGCTGACCGAGGCGGCGCCGAACGTCCTCTGCCTGCCGCCCGAGGACGCGCGTGCGGAAGGCGGGCTGCGCCGGCAAGCCGTACCCGCACGTCGACGTCCGCCTCGGCGCGCACGGCGAGCTGCAGGTCCGCGGGCCGAACGTGTTCCCCGGCTACTGGCGCGACCCGCGAGGCGACCGCCGGCGGCTTCGACGACGGCTGGCTGCGCACCGGCGACGTCGCCGAGCGTCGACGACGAGGGCTTCTTCCGCATCGCCGGCCGCCTCAAGGACATGTACATCTCGGGCGGCGAGAACGTCTACCCGGCCGAGGTCGAGTCGGTCCTCCACGAGCACCCCGCCGTCGCCGACGCGGCCGTCGTCGGCGTCGCCGGACGAGCGCTGGGGCGAGACCGGCGTCGCCTTCGTCGTCCTGCGGCGCGGGGCGAGCCCGAGCGGGAGGAGCTCGTCGCGCACTGCGCCGAGCGCCTCGCCCGCTTCAAGGTGCCGAGCCGCGTCGTCTTCCTCGACGAGCTGCCGCGCTCCGGCATGGACAAGGTGCTGAAGCAGGAGCTCGCCGCGCTCGTGGCGGAGGTGCGCGCGTGACCGAGGTCGATGAAGGGCGCGGACGGGCGGACGCTCTCGGCGCGCGGCACGGCCACGCGCACGCGCCTGATCGAGGCCGCCGAGGCGGTGTTCGCCGAGCTCGGGCTACCACGAGGCCTCGATCGTGAAGATCACCGAGCACGCCGGCGTCGCGCAGGGCACGTTCTACCTCTACTTCACGAGCAAGAAGGAGATCTTCGACGAGCTCGTCCGCGACCTGAACGCGCCGCGTCCGGCACGCGATGAAGGAGGGCTCGTCGCAGGGCGCGAACCGGCTCCAGGCCGAGCTGCTCGGCTTCCAGGCCTACTTCCGCTTCACGAGCGAGCACCCGGCGCTCTACCGGATCATCCGCCAGGCCGAGTTCGTCTCGCCCGAGATGCTCCACTACCACTACGAGCGCCTGTCCGAGGGCTACGTCGAGGCGCTGCGCGAGGCCGTCGCCGACGGGCGAGATCGGCGCCAGTCGACCCCGAGGTCACCGCCTGGGCGCTGATGGGGATGGGCGAGCTCATCGGCATGCGCTGGATCCTCTGGGGCGAGGACGGCGACGGGATGCCGCAGCAGGTGGTCGACGAGCTCGCGCGGATCATCGGCGGCGTCCTGGAGGCGCGATGAAGCGCGTCGGCCTCGTCGCCACCGCCTCGTACCTCCCGGAGCGCGTGATGAGCGCGGCCGAGGTCGCGGCCGCGAGCGGGATCCCGGAGGGCGTGATCGTCGAGAAGTTCGGCCTCCGCGGCAAGCACATCGCGGCCGACGACGAGCACGTCAGCGACCTCTCGGTGCGCGCCGGCGAGGCGCTGCTCGCCGAGGCCGGCGTCGACCCGGGCGAGGTCGACGTGCTCATGTACTTCGGCTCGATGTGGAAGGACTGGTCGGTCTGGCAGGCCGCGCCGTGGATCGCGCACCGGCTCGGGCTCGAGCGCGCCTACGCGGTCGAGTACGACAACGTCTCGTGCGGGACGCCGGTCGCGCTGCGGCTCGCGAAGGACATGCTCGTCGCGGAGGACGACGTCGCGCACGGTGCTCGTCGTGGCGGCGTGCCGCGAGTCGTACCTCCTCGACTACCGGAACGAGCGCTCGCGCTTCATGTTCAACTTCGGCGACGGCGCGGTCGCCGGCGCTCCTCGCGAAGGACGCCGACCGGAACCTGCTGCTCGGCTCGCACGGCATCACCGACGGCTCGCTCTCGCTGCAGGTGAAGGTGCCGTCGGGCGGCAGCGTCGTCGCCGAACGGCGGCTACCGCTTCCTCGACGTCGCCGACCCGGCCGCGATGAAGGCGCGGCTCGACGACGTCACGCTCGCGAACTTCCGGGCCGCGGCCGAAGGGGCGCTGGCGCGGTCGGGCGCGACGCTCGCCGACGTGTCCTACCTGTGCGGGATCCACATGAAGCGCTCGGCCCACGACGGCCTCGTCGCGACGCTCGGGCTCGACCCGTCGCGCGCCGCCGTACCTCGACGACACGGGCCACATGAGCGGCGTCGACCCCTTGCTCGCGCCTCGACCGCGCCGCGCGCGCCGGCGAGGTGGGGGAGGGCGACCTCGTGCTCCTCCTCGCCGCCGGCACCGGCTACACGTGGGCGGCGTCCGTCGTCCGCTGGGGCGCCGCGTGAAGGTCGACGACGTGCGGCCGGGGCTCGAGCTCGGCCCGAGCGAGTGGCGCGAGGTGACGCAGGAGCGGATCGACGCGTTCGCGGCAGCGACCGACGACCCGCAGTGGATCCACGTCGACCCCGAGCGCGCCGCCGCCGGCCCGTTCGGGACGACGATCGCCCACGGCTACCTCACGCTCGCGCTGCTCGTCCCGTTCGCGTACGAGCTGCTGCCCGTGGAGGACGCGGCCCTGACCGTCAACTACGGGCTGAACCGCGTCCGCTTCCCGTCGCCGGTCCCGTCCGGGAGCCGGGTCCGCGCGCGGTTCCGGGTCGAGGGCGTGGAGGAGGTCGCGGGCGGGACGCAGGTGACGCTCGCGGCGACGGTCGAGCGCGAAGGCGCGGAGAAGCCCGTCTGCGTCGCCGAGCTCGTGTTCCGGTTCCTCACCGACTCAGGAGGCTCCGCATGATCAGGACGCTGCTCGCCGCCTTCGCCGCGGCGTTCGCCCTCGCCGGCCCTGCCTCGGCCGCCGTCGGCACGACCTTCCCGGCCGACTTCCCCGTGATCACCGACGCCTCGCTCGGCACGCCGGTGCTCGGCTTCGGCGCCGCCGGGCCGTCGAGCGGACGCCGGTGATCCTGCTCCACGGCAACAACGACACGCCGTACCCGACCGCGTGCAACCCGTTCTACGGCGACGTGCAGGCGCTCGCGGACGCCCTGCTCGCGCGCGGCTATGCGCCGTCCGAGCTCTGGGCGCTCGGCTACCAGGGCCCGCAGTGCGACATCCTCGCCGACCCGACATCCGCTCGTCGGCGGCGCACTCGACGGTCGCGAACGTGCCCGACCTGCGCGCCTTCGTCCACGCCGTGCTCGCCTACACCGGCGCGAAGCGCGTCGACATCGTCGGGCACAGCCTCGGTGGGACGCTCGCGCGCGAGTGGATGCGGCAGGACCACGCCGGCCACCTCGTGCGGCGGCTGGTCACGATCGACAGCCCGAACCACGGGATCATCAGCTGCTCGCCGAACCCGGCGAACTACTGGCAGGCCGCCGGCCGCCGGCGGCTTCACGCCCGACTCGGCGATCTGCCGCGAGTACGGCGCCGCGGACACCCCGTTCCTAACGCGCTGAACCGGGTCGAGACGCCGGGGCCGACGCGCTACCTCGCGCTCCGGAACGCGGACACGAGCTTCGTCTACTTCCCCTCGACGACGGCGTGATCGCAGGTGTCCCCGCCGAGGACCGGCTCGGACGGCCGCACGACTTCTCCGGCAGCGCCGCGCCTGGAGGGGCCGCTCGCGCGGAATGTCGACCTCCGCGGCCAGGGCGCCCACGACGCGATCCTCGGCACCGCGCACCTCGGGATCCTCAACTCGCCCGAGACGTGGGCCCTCGTCGGCGACTTCCTCACGGCGCTCGAACGGGGCGTTGGCGGGCCGCGCTAGCCGCGTCGCGCTCGTCACCGGGGCGGCGGGCGGCATCGGCGCGGCGATCGCCGCCCGCCTCGCCGCGGACGGCTGGACGGTGCACGGCGTCGACCTCGAGGACGGCGACCTCACGACCCGCGAGGGGAACCGCGCCGTGGTCGCCGCGGCGCTGGACGCGGCACGGGCGGCTCGACGCCGTCGTCGCGAACGCCGGCTTCCAGCACGTGGCGCCGGTGGCCGAGTTCCCCGAGGAGCGCTGGGACGCGCTCGTGGCGCTGCTCCTGACGAGCCCGTTCCTGCTCGCGAAGTACGCCTGGGAGGCGCTGCGCGAGAGCGGCGACGGGCGCTTCCTCGTGATCGCGTCGGTGCACGGCCTCGTCGCCTCGCCGTTCAAGGCCGGGTACGTGGCTGCGAAGCACGGCGTGCTCGGGCTCGTGAAGGTGCTCGCGCTCGAGGGCGCGCCGGTCGGGATCTCGGCGGCTGCGATCTGCCCGGCGTACGTGCGGACGCCGCTCGTCGAGGCCCAGGTCGCGGCGCAGGCGAAGGCGCACGGGCTGCCGGAGGAGCGCGTGCTGGAGGAGGTGCTCCTCGCCCCGCAGGCGGTGAAGCGGCTGCTCGAGCCCGAGGAGGTCGCAGCCGCGGCGGCGTTCGCGCTCGGGCCCGACGGGCGGGCGCTGACCGGCGCGCCGCTCGTGCTCGATCTCGGCTGGTCGGCCCGCTAGAGCCACAGACGCTGGCCGAATCCGACTTAGTGGCTCTGAGCCACAAACTCGGCTTCGGACTCGCGCCTACGCGCGTTCGGCGACGCGCGCGGCCGCCGCGGCCAGCGCCGGCACGCCCTGCTCGAGGCCGGGCGCGAAGCGGTTGCCCTCCATCTCGCCGCGCAGCCAGCGCTGGTAGATCGCCTCGCAGAAGACGACGGACTTCCACAGCGCGAGCGCCTCGAACCACGGCAGCTCGTCCAGGTCGCGGCCGCTGCGCTCGGCGTAGCGCTCGACGAGCTCGGCGCGCGTCGGGGAAGCCGGGCCGCGCCGTCACGGGCGAGAGCTGGAGCGTCCGCTCGGACGCGCTGCCGTCGGAGTAGGTCGCGAGCAGGTAGCCGACGTCGGTGCGCGGGTCGCCGATCGCGCCCATCTCCCAGTCGAGGACGGCGAGGACGCGCGCCGGGCTCGTGCGCGAGAGCATCACGTTGCCGAGGCGGAAGTCGCCGTGGACGACGGTCCGCTCGCGCTCCTCCGGGAGGTTCTCCGCGAGCCAGCGGCCGACGGCCGTGAAGTCGGGGATGTCGCGCGTCGCCGCCGCCTCCCAGAGGCCCGACCAGCGCCGCACCTGGCGCTCGTGGAAGCTGCCCGGGCGGACGAACGGGGCGAGCGCCGGAGCGGAGACGTCGGCGGCGTGGATCTCGACCAGCGCCTCGACGAGGTCCTCGACCGCGGCGCGACGCTCGTCCTCGTGCGCCTCGAGCAGCGGCGGCAGGACGTCGGTGACGACGTCGCCGTCGAGGTGCTCCATCACGTAGAACGGCTGGCCGAGGGCGTCCTCCTCGCAGAGCGCGACGATCCGCGGCACGCGCACGCCGAGCCCGGCGAGCGCCAGCTGCAGGCGGGCCTCGCGGAGCATGTCGTGCGCCGAGGGCGGCAGCGGCGGCCGCGGCGGGCGACGGAGCACGAGCCGCGCCCCGTCCCGCTCGACGAGGAAGGTGACGTTCGAGCTGCCGGCCCCGATCCGGCGCACCGCGGGCGGGCCCGGCGCCGAGCCCCTGCTCGTCGAAGAAGCGCTCGACGTCCTCGAGGACGAGCAGCGGCGGGACGGGGAGCGCGGCCGCCTCGGCGGCGGTCGAGACGACGTCCACGGCCGCGGGCGGGGCAGTCACGGGCGCATCTTCCCACGCGGTCGGGGTGCGACGTGGGATCCGAACCTGGCCGTTTGATGGTTTGACGACCGTCCGAAAGCCGATCTAGGATCCAGGCTCTACGTAGTTTCGGATCCGAAAGGAGCGGCCGGTGAGCGGTGCGAACGGGAACGGCAGGGCGGAGACGGTGGCGACCCACCTGAGCGCGCAGTGGCGCGAGGACGAGCGCTGGGACGGGATCGAGCGCCCGTACACGGCCGAGGAGGTCGTGCGGCTGCGCGGCTCCATCCACGTCGACCACACGCTCGCCCGGCTCGGGTCCGAGAAGCTGTGGCGGCTCCTGCACGACGAGCCGTACGTGGCCGCGCTCGGCACGCTCACCGGCGGCCAGGCGGTGCAGATGGCGAAGGCCGGGCTGAAGGCGCTCTACCTCTCCGGCTGGCAGGTCGCGGCCGACGCGAGCCAGTCGGGCCAGACCTATCCCGACCAGAGCCTCTACCCGTCCAACAGCGTGCCGCAGCTCGTCCGCCGGCTGAACAACGCGCTCCTGCGCGCCGACCGCATCGACTTTGCCGAAGGCCGGCGACGACGTCGACTACGGGCTGCCGATCGTCGCCGACGCCGAGGCCGGCTTCGGCGGCGCGCTCAACGCGTTCGAGCTGATGTCGCAGATGATCGAGGCCGGGGCCGCCGGGGTGCACTACGAGGACCAGCTCGCGGCGGAGAAGAAGTGCGGCCACCTCGGCGGGAAGGTGCTCGTCCCGACCAGCCAGTTCCTGCGCACGCTCGCGGCCGCCCGCCTCGCCGCGGACGTCGCCGGCGTCCCGACCGTGCTCGTCGCCCGCACCGACGCCCTCTCGGCGACGCTGCTGACGAGCGACGTCGACGAGCGCGACCAGCCGTTCCTGACCGGCGAGCGCACCGCCGAGGGCTTCTTCCGCGTCCAGGACGGGATCGCCGCGCCGATCGCCCGCGCCCTCGCCTACGCGCCGTTCGCGGACGTCCTCTGGTGCGAGACGTCGACGCCGGACCTCGACGAGGCCGAGCAGTTCGCCGCGGCCGTCCACGAGCGGTTCCCGGGCAAGCTCCTGGCCTACAACTGCTCGCCCAGCTTCAACTGGCGCAAGCACCTCTCCGACGACCGGATCGCGACGTTCCGGGAGGAGCTCGCGCGGATGGGCTACCGCTACCAGTTCATCACCCTGGCGGGCTTCCACGCGCTCAACGCCTCGATGTTCGAGCTCGCGCGGGGATACCGTGACGAGGGCATGCCGGCCTACGTCCGCCTCCAGGAGCACGAGTTCGCCCTCGAGGAGCACGGGTACACCGCGACGCGCCACCAGCGCGAGGTCGGGGCCGGCTGGTTCGACGCGATCGCCACGGCGGTCAGCGGCGGGCAGGCCTCCACGCTCGCGCTGAAGGGCTCGACCGAGGAGGAGCAGTTCGACGAGGCCGCCCTGGCGTGACCTCGACCACCGTCCCCGACGGCGTCGAGGTCCTCGCCCCGGCGGACGGTGCCATTCTCGCGCCGGATGCGCTCGCTCTCGTGGCGCGGCTCCAGCGCGAGCTCGGCCCGACGAGAGCGGCGCTCCTCGCGCGACGGCGGGAGCGCCAGGCCGAGCTGGACGCCGGCGCGAAGCCCGGGTTCCGCGACGACACGCGCGGCGTCCGCGAGGGCGACTGGCGCGTCCCGCCGGCGCCGCCGGGCCTCGAGGACCGGCGCGTCGAGATCACCGGCCCGGTCGAGCGCAAGATGATGATCAACGCGCTCAACTCCGGAGCGCGCGTGTTCATGGCGGACTTCGAGGACGCGTCCTCGCCGACGTGGACGAACGTCGTCGAGGGGCAGCGCAACGTCCGCGACGCGGTCCGCCGGGAGATCGCCCTCGACACGGGGGAGAAGCAGTACCGCCTGAACGAGGAGATCGCGACCCTCGTGATCCGCCCGCGCGGCTGGCACCTCCCGGAGCGGCACCTGCTCGTCGACGGCGAGCCCGTGTCCGGGTCGCTCTTCGACTTCGGGCTCTGGCTCTGGCACAACGGCGCCGAGCTGCTCGAGCGCGGCTCCGGGCCGTACCTCTACCTGCCGAAGCTCGAGTCGCACGAGGAGGCGCGGCTCTGGAACGACGCGTTCGAGCTCGCGCAGGACTGGGTCGGCATCCCGCGCGGCTCGGTGCGCGCGACGGTGCTGATCGAGACGATCCTCGCCGCCTTCGAGATGGAGGAGATCCTCCACGCGCTCGGGCCGCACGCGACGGCGCTCAACGCCGGCCGCTGGGACTACATCTTCTCGGTGATCAAGAAGTTCCGGGCGCACGAGGACTCGCTGCTCCCCGACCGCGTGCAGGTGACGATGACCGTCCCGTTCATGCGGGCGTACACCGAGCTGCTCGTCCGCACCTGCCACGGGCGCGGCGCGCACGCGATCGGCGGGATGGCGGCGTTCATCCCGTCGCGCCGCGACCCGGAGGTGAACGCGGTCGCGCTCGCGAAGGTGCGCGAGGACAAGGAGCGCGAGTCGGGCGACGGCTTCGACGGCACCTGGGTCGCGCACCCGGACCTCGTGCCCGTCGCGACCGAGGTCTTCGACGGCGTCCTCGGCGACCGCGCGAACCAGGTCGAGCGGCTGCGTGACGACGTCGAGGTCGAGGCGGCGCAGCTGACCGACTTCCGCATCCCCGGCGGCGAGATCACGGACGCCGGCCTGGCCACGAACGTGTCCGTCGGCGTCCGCTACCTCCATGCGTGGCTGCACGGCACGGGCGCGGCCGCGATCGACAACCTGATGGAGGACGCGGCCACCGCGGAGATCTCGCGCGGGCAGGTGTGGCAGTGGGTGCGGGCCGGCCGCTTCTCGCCCGAGCGCGTGCGGGACGAGATCGCGCCCTGGCGCGACGAGCACCCGCAGGCGGCCGAGCTGTTCGAGGGGCTCGCGCTCGCGCCGGCGTTCGAGGAATTCCTCACGCTCCCGGCGTACGATCTGCTTCCGGAATGAGTCTGGAGGTCACCAAGGCCGACGAGCTCGCGCAGGCGATCGAGCAGAAGATCGTCACGGGCGAGATCGCGCCCGGGACGGTGCTGCGGCAGGAGACGCTGTCGGAGCAGTACGCCGTCTCGCGGACGCCGGTGCGCGAGGCGCTGCGGCGGCTCGCCGCGCTGGGCCTCGTCTCGTTCGAGCCGAACCGCGGCGTGCGCGTGCGCACGCTCTCGCGCGAGGATCTCGAGGAGGCGTTCCTCATCCGGGCCGAGCTCGAGTCGCTCGCGACGGAGCTCGCGGCGGCGCGGATCACGCCGTCGGACGTCGACGAGCTGATCGCCGCGGAGGAGCGGTTCGCGGAGATGACCGAGCGGCTCACCGGCGGGCGCACGCGCGACCTCGAGGAGCGCCGCGCCGCGACGTCCGAGTGGGTGCGGGCGAACCACGCGTTCCACGACGTGATCTACCGCGTCGCCGCCGCGCCGATGGTCGAGCGGATCGCGAAGTCGGCGCGCCGGACCTTCTCCGGGCACGCGGTCTGGGGCCCGGGCGGCTCCGACATCGACGACCTGTACCACCACAACGTGCTCCAGCACCGGGCGATCCGCGAGGCGCTCGCGGCCGGGTCGGCGGCGGGCGCGCGGGCGCTCGCGCGCGAACACGTGCTGCACTCGTTCCGGCTGCTCGAGACCGTGCTCTCGCAGGCGGGGCAGCCGCAGCTGCGCCGATTGGCCTAGCCGCCCGGCTCCGACGACGTATCCTCGGCCGATGGCGCTCCCGCTCGAGCAGCGCCGCCGGCTGACGCTCACGGCGACGGTCATCGGCTCGTCGCTCGCGTTCATCGACGCGACGGTCGTGGTCGTGGCGCTGCCGACGATCGAGGAGGACCTCGGCCTCGGCCTCTCCGGGCAGCAGTGGGTGTTCCTCGCGTACTCGCTCGCGCTCGCCGCGCTCTACCTCCCCGGCGGGGCGATCGGCGACAAGTTCGGCCGGCGGCGGACGTTCATCGCCGGTGCCGGGGGCTTCGCGCTCGCGTCGCTCCTTGCCGGGGCAGCGCCGAACGAGGAGGTGCTGCTGCTCGCCCGCGCGCTGCAGGGGGTCGCGGGCGCGTTCCTGACCACGAACTCGCTCGCGCTCCTGCGCGCCACCTACGGCGACCAGGCCGGGCGCGCGGTCGGGCTCTGGACCGCGTTCACGAGCGTCGCGACGATCGCCGGCCCGCCGGTCGGCGGGGCGCTCGTGGAATGGGTGTCGTGGCGCTGGATCTTCCTCATCAACCTGCCCCTCGCGGGGCTCGCCGTGATCGCGGCGCAGCTCGGCCGGGGCGAGGAGGAGCGCGCGCAGCTCCGGACGGGGCGGCTCGACCTCCCCGGCGCGGTGCTCGTCGCGCTCGGCCTCGGCACGCTCACGTACGGGCTCGTGGAGGGCGCCGACCGCGGCTTCGGGGAGGTCTGGTGGTCGTTCCTCGTCGGGGCCGTCGCGCTGCTCGCGTTCGTCGTTGTCGAGCGGCGGACGGAGCAGCCGATGCTCCCGTTCGAACTGTTCCGGCGCCGCAACTTCGCCGCCGCGAACCTGGAGACGTTCCTCGTCTACGGCGCGCTGTACGGCGTCTTCGTCTACCTGACGATCTACGTCCAGGCGCTCGGCTTCACGCCGTTCGAGGCCGGCCTGATCTTCATCCCGACGAGCATCGTGATGATCCTCCTCGCGGCCCGCTTCGGTGCGATCTCCGACCGCATCGGGCCACGGCTGCTCCTCACGGTCGGCCCCGCGCTTGTCGGCTTCGGGACGCTGCTCTACCTGCCGATCACGGAGCGCTCCGACTTCTGGACGTGGGGGATCGCCGGCCTGCTCGTGTTCGCCGTCGGCCTCGCGGCGCTCGTCGCGCCGATCACCGCGACGGCGCTGAAGTCGGCGCCGACGGAGTACGCCGGCGTCGCGTCGGCCGTGAACAACACGGTGTCGCGTACCGGCAGCCTCACCTCGGTCGCGGTGATCGGGCTCGTCATCCAGCGGGTCTACGAGTCGCAGGGCGGGACCGGGACGCCGCTCGAGCTGGGCTCGGAGTCGGCTGCGACCGTGGACGCGTTCCGGGCGGGCATGCTCGTGTCGGCCGCGCTCGCCTTCGCGGGCGCGATCGTCGCCGTCGCCTGGATCTCGAACCGCGAGGCCCGCGGCGAGGAGGTCAGCGAGCCCGAGCCGGCGCCTGCAGCCGGAAGCTGAGCGCGTCGGCGCGCTCCTTCGCCCGCGCGAGCGCCTGCTCGCGGCTCGCGCCGCGGGCGTAGAGGATCGCGAGCCGGTAGCTCTGCGCGTCGTTCGTCCCCTGCTCGGACAGGCGGCGGCCCGGCTCGACGAGCACCTCGAGGCCCGGGCTCGGGCGGCGGCACGGCCTCGACGAACGCGTCCTCGAAGCGCCGGACGACGTAGCTCACGCCGTGGCACTCGGGCGGGCCCGTCTGCCACGCCGGGTCGTCGCCGCAGGCGAGCCGGAACAGCGCGTCGTAGGTCGAGCGGCCGTGCGCGGCCTGGACGAGCGGCGCGAACTGCGAGGCGAGCCGCCCGTTCACCTCGATCAGCGTGACGGGGCCGTCGTCGGGGACGAAGAACTCGACGTTGAAGAACCCGTCGTCGAAGCCGAGGGCGGGTATGACCCGCGCCGCCACGTCGGCGAGCTCCTCGAGCCGCTCGTCCGGGAGCCGGGACGGGTACTCGAAGCGCTCGAAGCTGTTCGTGCCCGGGTACTTGACGGAGTCCGTGACGCCGATCGTGGTGACCCGGCCCGCGGCGCGAGAAGCCCTCGAGCGTCACCTCGTCGCCGCCTCGCAGCTCCTCCGCCATGTACCCGCGCACCGCGTCGCCGTCGAGCCCGGCCAGCGCGGCGATCGCGGCGTACCCGGCGCGGTAGTCGTCCCAGCCGGAGAGGCCGTCGAGCCGCGCCGCCTCGTCCACGCGCCGCGCGTCCTGCGAGAGCCGGCCGACGACCGGCTTGACGAACCAGGGCGGCCCGAACGCCGGCGGCTCGGCGCCGAGGACGGTCCAGCGCGGCGTCACGTCGGGCGCGACGCGCTCGTGGACCGCCCGTGACGTCGGCTTGTGCTGGCACGCGAGCAGCGCCCGCGCGCTCGGCCCGGGGAGCCCGCGCCGCTCGGCGAGGATCGCGGCGAGCAGCGCCGACCGGTCCTTCGTCGCGACGACGCCGTCGGCGGGCACGCCGTCGGCCTCGGCGAGGATCGACTCCGGGTCGATCTGCTCGACCGCGTCGAGGTCGGGCCCGACAGCGTGGACGCGGAATTCCGACTCGAGGCCGGCGGCGGCGACACCGGCGAGGTCCCGCGGCTGCGGGCAGAGGAGGATGACGTCTCTCATGGCTGGCCCGCCGGGCTCCGCGGGATGCTACTCGGCCCGGTCGAGGACGTCGACTGCCGCCGGAGCGTCTCGCACGCATGCAGAATTCCCGGTGGTGGCCGGACGGAACGGGGGCTACGGCGGGGGCGCCGCCGCAATCGAGTTCCGCGAGGCGACGAAGCGCTACGCGGGGCAGCCGCGCTATGCCCTCGACCACCTGACGCTGCGCATCGAGCCGGGCGAGATCTGCGTCCTCGTCGGGCCGTCCGGCGGCGGCAAGACCACCGCGATGAAGATGGTGAACCGGCTCGTCGACTTCGACTCGGGCGACGTGCTCCTCGACGACACGAGCGTGCGGGCAGCTCGACGCGACGCAGCTGCGGCGCCACATCGGCTACGTGATCCAGCAGGTCGGCCTCTTCCCGCACATGACCGTGGCCGGGAACGTGGCCGTCGTCCCGGACCTGCTCGGCTGGTCGAAGGCGCGGATCCGCGAGCGCGTGGACGAGCTCCTCGAGCTCGTGGGCCTCGACGCCGGGGAGTACCGCGAGCGCTACCCGGCGCAGCTCTCGGGCGGCCAGCGCCAGCGGGTCGGGATCGCGCGCGCGCTCGCCGGCGACCCGCGACGTGCTGCTCATGGACGAGCCGTTCGGCGCGCTCGATCCGATCACGCGCGCGCGGCTGCAGGACGAGTTCCTGCGCCTGCAGGAGTCGGTGCGGAAGACCGTCCTCTTCGTCACGCACGACATCGACGAGGCGGTCCGCGTGGGCGACCGGATCGCGATCCTCCGCGAGGGCGGCGTCCTCGCCCAGTACGACACGCCGAACGCCGTGCTCGCGCACCCCGCCGACGACTTCGTCGCACGCCTCGTCGGCGCCGACCGGGGGCTGAAGCTGCTCTCGCTCCACCGCGTCGACGAGGTGCAGCTCGAGCCGGCCGAGCTCGCCTCCGACGACGACCCGCGTGTCGAGGCCTCGGCCACGCTCCGCGACGCGCTGTCGGTGATCCTCGCCGAGGCGGCGTCTCGCTGCGTCGTCGTCGACGGCATCGCGCCCGCTCGGGTCGCTCTCGCTCGAGCGCATCGCCGACCTGCTCGCGCGCCGGTGACCTCCGAGCCGGTCATCCCCGACTTCGGCACCGGCTCCGACTGCGTCGTGGAGAACCGGTTCTTCTGCTGGGACTGGACGAAGGAGCACTGGGACGACACCTTCCAGCCCGCGCTGATCGAGCACATCAAGCTGGTGCTGATCGCGGTCTCGATCGGGTTCGTGATCGCGTTCGTTCTCGCCTACGTGGCCTACCGGATGCACTGGCTGGAGACGCCGATCGGGTGGCTCTCCGCCTTCCTCTACACGATCCCGAGCCTCGCGCTGTTCCAGCTGCTCGTGCCGGTGACCGGCCTCAGCATCACGACGGTCGAGGTCGCGCTCGTCTCCTACACGCTGCTCGTCCTGTTCCGGAACACGCTCGAAGGGCTGCGCGCCGCGCCGCCGGACGTGCGCGAGGCGGCCCGCGCGATGGGGCTGTCCTCGCGGCAGTCGTTCCTCCGCGTCGAGCTGCCGCTGGCGATGCCGGCGATCCTGGCCGGGCTGCGGATCGCAGTCGTGCTCACCATCTCGCTCGCGACCGTCGGCGCCTTCGTCGTCCCCGAGGGCCTCGGCGCGCCGATCTTCTCCGGGCTGCGCGAGTTCTTCCAGACGAAGTTCGTGGTCGCCGGCGCGCTCGCCGTCGCCCTCGCCCTCGTCGCCGACGTGCTGCTCGTCCTGCTCGGCCGCGCGCTCACGCCGTGGGCCCGGGCGAGGAGGCCGGCGTGATCGCCGAGACGTTCCAGCCGGGCGTGTTCGTCGACGGCGATCCGCTTCGTCGGCGACAACCCCGGGCTGATCGTCGAGAAGACGCTCGAGCACCTCGAGCTGTCCGTGATCGCGATCGTGATCGCGCTGCTCATCGGGCTCCCGGTCGGAGTCGTGCTCGGGCACCTCCACCGCGGCTCGTTCCTCGCGATCAACCTCGGCAACGTCGGTCGGGCCCTGCCGAGCCTCGCCGTCGTCGCCTTCGGGCTCGCGATCTTCGGCATCGGGATGTGGAACGTCGTGTTCGCGCTCGTCGTGCTCGCGGTGCCGCCGATCGTCACGAACGCGTACGTGGCCGTGGACGGGGTCGACCCCGACGCGGTCGAGTCGGCGCGGGGGATGGGCATGTCGCCCCGGCAGGTGCTGTGGCGCATCGAGCTCCCGCTCGCGCTGCCGCTGCTCTTCGCCGGCATCCGCACAGGTTCGCTCTACGTCATCGCGACCGCGACCCTGGCGGGCATCGTCGGCGGCGGCGGGCTCGGCGACATCATCGTCAACCAGGCGAGCTACCGGCTCGCCGGCGTGACCGGGGCGGCCCTCTGCGTGTCGGCGCTCGCGTTCACCGTGGACGCCCTCCTCGCCGCCGTCCAGCGCGCGATGACGCCGCCGGGACTGCGCGGGCGGATGCCCTCGTTGGAACCGGATACCAGCACGAGGCCCGCTGCGGTTTAGGGTCCGCGGCGGCGTCCCTTCCACGAAAGGAGCTCCAACCGTGAAACCCACGTGGCGCAGACTGCTGTTCCTCCTGGTGGTGATGACAGGCCTCCTTGCAGCCGGGTGTGGAGGCGACGACGAGGAGGGCGAGGCTTCGGGCGACACCGGGGCCGCGACCGCCGCGTCGACCTCAGGCTCCGCCGCCGCCAAGCCGGCCGTCGTCCTCGGGACGAAGAACTTCACGGAGCAGTACGTCCTCGGCGAGCTGTACCGCCAGGCCCTCGAGGCGAAGGGCTACGACGTGACGCTGAAGAGCGACATCGGCTCGACCGAGATCATCGACGCCGCCCTGACGAGCGGCGAGATCAACGTGTACCCGGAGTACACGGGCACGTCGCTCACCGTCGTCTTCGGCGAGCCGGGCTCGAAGGAGACGGCCGAGGCGACCTACGACGAGGCGAAGTCCAAGTACGAGGGCCGGGGCCAGACGCTCTACGACATGACCCCGTTCTCCGACTCCGACGCCATCGCCGTCACCTCGACACGGCCCGCAAGTTCGGGCTGGAGACGCTCGACGACCTGAAGAAGGTGCAGGGGCTCTCCCTCGGCGGGCAGCCCGAGTTCCGCACGCGGGCCCAGGGGCTCCCGGGGCTCGTGGAGAACTACGGGCTGACGGACGTGAAGTTCGTCCCGTTCGCGGGCATCAGCCCGTACGAGGCGCTCGACTCGAACAACGTCCTCGCGGCTGCGATCTTCTCCACGGATCCGCCGCTGAACTCGGGCAAGTACGTCGTGCTCGAGGACACGAAGGCCCAGTTCGGGTTCCAGAACGTGGCCCCGGTCGTCGACCAGAAGCTCGCGGACGACGGCGGGCAGGAGCTCGCGGACACGTTCAACGCGGTCACCGAGCTGCTGACCGAGGACGCGATCATCACGATGAACGCGGCCGTCGCCCTGAGCCAGCAGTCGCCAGACGAGGTCGCGAAGGCGTTCCTCCAGGCGAACGGCCTGCTCTAGCGCGTGCGGAGGGGCGGAGGCGAGGCCTCCGCCCCTCCCGTACGATCCGGCCGGTGGGCGAGGCGACCTTCCCGGACCACTTCCGGCTGCCGCCGCCGGTCGCAGAGCTGATCGGCTTCGAGTTCGTCTACGCGCGCGAGGGCTCGTCGCGGATGGAGCTCGAGGTCACCGGGCAGCACGCGAACCCGATGGGGACGGTGCACGGCGGCATCCTCTGCGACCTCGCCGACGCCGCCATGGGCACGGCCTACGCGTCGCAGCTCGCGACCGGGGAGAGCTTCGCGACCCTGGAGCTGAAGATGAACTTCCTGCGGCCGTTCTGGACGGGCCGGCTCGTCGCCGAGGGGCGGATCGTCTCCGGCGGGCGCACCGTCGGGATGGTCGAGGCTGACGTCCGCGACGAGAACGGCCGCCTCATCGCGCGCGCGTCGTGTACCTGCATGACGCTCCGCGGCGACGCGGCCGCCGGCCGATGAGGTCGCGCTGGGACATCGACGAGCGAGGTCGCGGCGTCGCCTCGGCCGAGGCCTACCTCGACCACGCCGACGCGCTGCGCGCCACGATGGCGGAGCCCGACTGGGTCGCCGAGGATCCGGACGACCACCTGCTCCCGCACATCCGGCGGTTCTGCGAGGGCTCCGACGTGCTGCGCCTCGACGGCTGGTCGATCGACGACGGCGTGCTCGTCCTCGACCTGAGCTCGGAACGCAGCGGAGGCGAGCGCCATGCGGCCGTGTACGCGCTGATCGGCACCTTCGCCGAGCCCGCGACGCTGGTGCGACAGCTGCGGCAGGACCGCGAGTACGTGGTCGTCACCGGCGTGCTCGAGGGCGACTCCGTGTTCGCGCCGCACGGCCACACTGTCCACCTGCGGGTTGGAGGCGCTCCCGCCGCGAAGTAGAGTCGCGACGTGGACCTGCGGGACAGCCCCGAGGAGGCCGCCTTCCGCGCGGAAGTCCGCGCGTGGATCGCCGCCAACCTCCCCGACGAGCTCCGCGGCCACCGCGGCGGCGCGCAGCGCTTCGAGGGGCCCGAGCTCCGCGCGTGGAGCCGCGCCCTGTCCGACGCCGGCTACGTCGGCCTGACCTGGCCGGAGGAGTACGGCGGCCGCGGCGCGCCGTACGAGCACCAGGCGATCCTCTACGAGGAGATGGCCGCCGCCGAGGCGCCGCCGCACGTCGGCGTGATCGGGCTCGGCATGGCGGGGCCGACGATCATCGCCCACGGCACCGAGGAGCAGAAGGCGCGCTACCTGTCGAAGATCCTCTCCGCCGAGGAGATCTGGTGCCAGGGCTTCTCCGAGCCCGACGCCGGCTCCGACCTCGCCTCGGCGCGGGCCGAGGCACGGCGCGACGGCGACGACTTCGTCGTCAACGGCCAGAAGGTGTGGTCGTCGTACGCCCACATCGCCGACTTCTGCATCCTCGTCACGCGGAGCGACCCCGAGGCGCCGCGCTACCGGAACCTGACCTACCTGATCCTCGACATGCACGCGCCCGGCGTCGAGGTGCGGCCGCTGCGCCAGATCACGGGCGAGGCCGAGTTCAACGAGATCTTCCTCACCGACGTCCGCGTCCCGGTCGCGAACGTGCTCGGCGAGATCGGCGACGGCTGGGCGGTCGCGATGACGACGCTCCTGCACGAGCGCGCGACGCTCGGCTTCGCGCTGACGACGCAGCTCGACGTCAACGTCCGCAAGCTCGTCGCCCTCGCACGCGAGCGCGCCGTCGAAGACCCCCTCGTCCGCGACCGCATCGCCCGCGAGTGGATCGACCTCCAGGGCCTGCGCTTCACGAACCTCCGCGCGCTGACGGCGCTCGTCCAGACGGGGATGCCCGGGCCGGAGGGCTCCGGGGTCAAGCTCGCGTGGTCGGAGCAGAACCAGCGCCTGACGAAGCTCGGCCTCGAGCTGCTCGGCCCCGAGGGGCAGCTCCTCGACGCAGAAGGCGGCTTCTGGCAGCACCAGCAGCTGCGCAGCCGCGGCAACACGATCGAGGCCGGCACCTCCGAGATCCTCCGCAACATCGTCGCCGAGCGCGTGCTCGGCCTCCCCAGGAGCCGCTGATGGACTTTGCATTCACGCCCGAGCAGGAGGAGCTCCGCCGCCAGGCGCGGTCGTTCCTCGCTGCCAACCCCGAGCCGGCGTGGGAGCAGCTCGTCGAGCTCGGCTGGGTCGGGGTCTCGATCCCCGAGGAGCACGGCGGCCTCGGCCTCGGCTTCCTCGAGGAGGCCGTCCTGCTCGAGGAGACGGCGCGCGCGCTGATGCCGGGGCCGTGGTTCGCGACGACGGTGCTCGCGCAGCCGCTGCTCGGCGCGGAGCAGCTCTCCCGCGTCGCGGCGGGCGAGGAGCGCTGGTCGGCCGAGGTGGACGGGCTCGTGCCGAACCTCGGCGAGGTGGACTTCGTCGTGACCGCGGACGGGCCCGTGGCCGCGACGGGCGAGTCCGGCCGGACGATGGACGAGACGCGGCCGCTCGGCCGGCTCGGCGGCGGCAGCGCGGCCGGTCGACCGGCCGCGGCTCCACGCCGCGTGCGCGCTCGAGGCCGTCGGCGTCGGCACCCGCGCGCTCGAGCTCGGCGTCGAGCACGCGCGCTCGCGGCAGCAGTTCGGTCGCCCGGTCGGCGTCTTCCAGGCCGTCTCGCACGCGCTCGCGACGACGTTCGTCGAGCTCGAGACCGCCCGCTCCGTCGCCTACTGGGCCGCCTGGTGCGTGGCGGAGTCCGACCCGCAGGCGCCCGTCGCGGCCGCCGCGGCGAAGGCGAAGGCGACCGAGGCGGCGGTCGCGGCCTGCGAGCGGTCGATCCAGGTGCACGGCGGGATCGGCTTCACCTGGGAGCACGTCCTGCACCGGCTCTACAAGCGGGCCCAGTGGCTCGAGCGCTTCGGCGGCGGCCCGGCCGAGCTGCGGGCGCTGGTCGCCGCCGCGATCCTCGACGACGTCAACGAGACGAAGGAGCGAGATGGGCTTCAAAGCATCGTCGCTTGACGAGCTCGGCGACGGCTACGGCTTCCGCAAGGTGCGCGCGCCGCTCGGCGTCACCGCGTTCGGCGTGAACTTCATCGTGTACCCGCCCGGCTGGGACGGCGTCGGCCACTACCACGACACGCAGGACGAGCTCTACCTCGTCCACAAGGGCCGCGCGCGCTTCGAGGTCGACGGCGAGTCGTTCGAGCTGGACGAGGGCGGCGTCGTCCACGTGGAGTCGACGACGCCCCGCAAGGTCTCGAACGTCGGCGACGGCGATCTCGTGCTCCTGATCGTCGGCGGCAAGGACGGCTATGTCGAACGCGACGGCCACACCGTCTCCGACGAGGACGCGGAACGCCGCCGCGCGATGAGCGAGGGGAGGATGCAGTGAACGGGCTGATCATGGACTACGAGCTGAACATCGCGTCCATCCTGCGCCGCGGCGAGCAGGTGTTCGGGCGCAAGGAGATCGTCACGCGGCTGCCCGACAAGAGCTTCCACCGCTACACGTACGCGGACTTCGGCCGGCGCGCAAAGCGTCTCGGCTCGGCGTTCCGGAAGGCCGGGCTCACCGACGCCGCCCGCATCGCGACCCTCTGCTGGAACCACTACCAGCACCTCGAGGTCTACTTCGGCGCGCCGATCTCCGGGAACGTCATCCACACGCTGAACCTGCGCCTCTCGCCGGTCGACCTCACCTACATCGCGAACCACGCCGGCGACCGTGCGCTCGTCGTCGACCAGTCGCTGCTCCCGCTGTACGACGCGATCAAGGGGGGCGTCTCGTTCGAGCAGGTGATCGTGATCGGCGAGCCGCGCGAGGGCGAGCTCGGCTACGAGGACTTCCTCGCCGGCGGCGACGAGGACTGGGAGCCCGAGGACGTCGACGAGAGGGCCGCGGCGGTCATGTGCTACACGAGCGGGACGACGGGCCAGCCGAAGGGCGTCCTGTACTCGCACCGGGCGCTCGCGATCCACTCGCTCGCCGCCACGCAGGCCGGCACGCTCGGGATCTCGGAGCGGGACACGTGCCTGCCCGTGGTGCCGATGTTCCACGCGAACGCGTGGGGCTTCCCCTTCAGCAGCACGCTCGTCGGGGCGAAGCAGGTCTTCCCCGGCCCGCACCTCGACCCGCAGAGCCTGCTCGACGCGTTCGAGCAGGAGCGCGTGACCGTCACGGCGGGAGTGCCGACGATCTGGCTCGGGATCCTGCAGCTGCTCGACGCGAACCCGAAGGGCTGGGACCTCTCGTCCGTCCGCGGCATGATCGTCGGCGGGTCCGCGGCGCCGCGGTCGATGATCGAGGGCTTCGAGCGGCGCCACGGGCTGAAGGTGATCCACGCCTGGGGGATGACGGAGATGTCGCCGCTCGGGACCGTCGCCGAGCTGACGGCCGACCTCGAGGAGGCCGACGACGAGACCCGGTTCGCCTACCGCGCGAAGCAGGGGCTGCCGGCGCCGTTCGTCGAGATCCGCGCGCGCGGCGCGGAGGGCCTCGTCCCCTGGGACGGGCAGACGATGGGCGAGCTCGAGGTGCGCGGCGTCTGGATCGCGTCCGGCTACTACGACGACGAGTCGCAGGCCGACCGCTGGACGGACGACGGCTGGTTCAAGACCGGCGACATCGTCACGATCGACGAGCGCGGCTTCATCGAGATCCAGGACCGCTCGAAGGACGTGATCAAGTCCGGCGGCGAGTGGATCTCGTCCGTGCTGATGGAGAACGCGCTGATGGGCCATGCGGCCGTGGCCGAGGCGGCGGTGATCGCCGTCCCCGACCCGAAGTGGCAGGAGCGTCCGCTCGCGGTCGTCGTCTGGCGCGAGGGGCAGTCGGCGACGCCGGAGGAGCTGCGGGAGCACCTCGCCGCGGCCGGCTTCGCGAAGTGGCAGCTCCCCGACCGGTTCGAGAGCGTCGACGAGATCCCGAAGACGGCCGTCGGCAAGTTCCGCAAGACGGCGCTGCGCGACCAGTTCGCGAAGGAGCCCGTCGAGGCTTGAGGCTCGAGGGGAAGACCTTCCTCGTCACCGGCGGCCGCTCCGGGCTCGGGGCGGCCGTCGTCGCGATGCTCGAGGACGCGGGCGCCGGGCGCGGTCGTCGCGGACCTGCCGGAGTGCGACGTGACCGACGAGGCGAGCGTGGAGGAGTTAGTGGCTCAGAGCCACAATCTCCACGGCGTCGTCTGCTGCGCCGGGATCGGCGGCTCGGCCCGGATCCTCGACTTCGAGGCGGAGCAGTTCCGCCGCATCGTCGACGTGAACCTCGTGGGGACGTTCCTGTCGGTGAAGCACGCGGCGCGGCGCCTGGCGGAGAACGAGCCGGACGAGGCGGGCACGCGGGGCGTCGTCGTGATGACGGCCTCCAACGCCGCGTTCGACGGGCAGATCGGCCAGCACGCCTACACGGCCTCGAAGGCCGGTGTCGCGGGGATGACGCTGCCGCTCGCGCGCGACCTCGCGCGGCACGGGATCCGCGTCGTCACGATCGCGCCGGGCCCGCACGACACGCCGATGCTCGCGCGGCTCCGCGACGACATCCGCGCCTCGCTCGAGTCGCAGGTGCCGTTCCCCAAGCGACTGGGTCAGCGCCGAGGACTTCGCCGGGCTCGTGCGGCACGTGATCGAGAACGAGTACCTGAACGGCGAGACGATCCGGCTCGACGGGGCCCTGCGCATGGGGCCGCGCTGACACGACAGGGAGGGGCTGTGGGCGAATACGTCACCACCGAGCGAGACGGGCGCGTCGCGGTCGTCACCATCGACAACCCGCCGGTGAACGCGCTGAAGGCGGCGCTGCTCGAGGAGCTGGAGGCGGAGCTCGGCGCGCTCGACGCCGACGAGGGCATCGGCGCGATCGTCGTCCGCGGCGCGGGCGAGCGCGCCTTCGTCGCGGGCGCGGACATCAAGGAGTTCCCGGCGCTGCGCGAGGCGCCGCCGGCCGAGGGCGGCTCCGCGCGCGGGATCCAGAAGGTCGGCTTCGCGATCGACGCGATGCGGACGCCGGTGATCGCGCAGATCCACGGCTTCTGCCTCGGCGGCGGGCTGGAGCTCGCGATGGCGTGCGACATCCGCGTCGCGGCCGAGGACGCGCAGCTCGGCCAGCCGGAGATCAAGCTGGGCCTGATCCCGGGCGGGGGCGGGACGCAGCGGCTGCCCCGCCTCGCCGGCCGCGGCCGCGCGATGCTGCTCAACCTCACCGGCGACCCCATACCCGGGTCGGTCGCCGCGGACTGGGGGATCGTCGACCGCGCGGTGCCGCTCGCGGAGCTGGCGGAGACGGCGCTCGGGATCGCGCGGACGATCGCCTCGCGCTCGCCGGTGGCCGTCGGCGTCCTGAAAGAGCTCGCGGCCGAGACCGCCGACCTGCCGCTCTCCGAGGGGCTCGCCCGGGAGGCGGAGGGCTTCCGCCGCTGCCTCGCGAGCGAGGACGGGCTCGAGGGCGTGACCGCGTTCATCGAGAAGCGCGAGCCGGTCTTCACCGGCCACTAGATGAGAGCGGTCGTCCTCCGCGAGACGGGCGACGCCGACCGGCTGCGCGTCGAGGAGGTTCCGGAGCCGGAGGGCGACACCATCGCGGTCCGCGCCGCCGGGGTGAACTTCCTCGACGTGCTCGTGCGCCAGGGCCGCTACCCGCAGCCGCCGCCGCTGCCCACCACGCCCGGCACCGAGGTCGCGGGCGAGCTCGATGGACGCCGCGTGATGGCGCTCCTCCGCCACACCGGCGGCGGCTACGCCGAGCGCGCGGAAGTCGACCCCGACTGGGTGTTCCCGCTCCCGGACCGGGCAACGTTCGAGGAGGGCTCCGCGTTCCTGATGACCTTCCTGACGGCGTGGATGCCGCTCCACCACGTGGGCGTCCGGCCGGGCGCGACGGTGCTCGTACACGCGGGCGCCGGCGGCGTCGGCAGCGCCGCGATCCAGGTCGCCCGCCTCCTCGGGGCACGCGTCGTCGCGACCGCCTCGTCCGAGGAGAAGCGGGAGCTGGCGCGGAGCCTCGGAGCGACGGAGACGTACGGCTACGACGAGTTCGCGGACGCCGTGAAGGCCGACGTCGTGCTCGACCCGGTCGGCGGCGACGTCTTCGCGAGGAGCGTCGGCGTGGTGAACCCGCTCGGGACGCTGATCGCGATCGGCTACGCGGGCGGGCCGTGGCCGCCGCTCGACACGCAGCTGCTCGTCGGGCGCAACCTCACGGTCTTCGGCTTCTACCTCGGCCGCCTCATGCGGCTGTCGCCGGGCCGCGTCCACGAGGCCGCGAACGAGGTGCTCGAGGCCTGGGCGGACGGGAACGTGAGGCCGCTCGTCGGAGCGACCTTCCCGCTCGAGCAGGCGGCCGACGCGCACCGGCTGATCGAGGAGCGGCGCCACGTCGGCAAGGTCGTCCTTGTTCCGTAGCGCGCTCGTCACCGGCGGCCGCTCCGGGATCGGCGCGGCGATCGTCGCGCGTCTCGAGGCGGAGGGGACGGAGGTGCACGTGCTCGACGTCGCCGACGGCTTCGACGTCAGCGACCCGGCCGCGTGGGAGGAGGCGCCGACGGTCGAGCTCGCGTGCCTCAACGCGGGCGTGCTCGGGCCGCCGGGCGACGTTGGCGAGCTCGACGTCGAGGCCTACCGGCGCGTCGTCGCCGTGAACGTCGACGGCGTCGTGCTCGGGACGCGCGCCGTCGCGCGCACGATGGCACCGGGCGGCGCGATCGTCGCGACGGCGTCGCTCGCGGGCCTCACCGCCGTCGAGTCCGACCCGATCTATTCGCTCACGAAGCACGCCGTCGTCGGCTTCGTCCGCTCGGCCGCGCCTGGCCTCGCCGCGCGGGGCATCCGGCTCAACGCGGTCTGCCCCGGGATCGTCGACACGCCGATGACCGACGCGATCCGCGATCGGCTGCAGCGGCGCCGGCTTCCCGCTCCTCCGGCCCGAGGACGTCGCCGAGGCCGTCCTCCGCGCCGCCGGGGACGAGGAGGTCGGACAGGCCTGGGTGGTGCAGCCCGGGCGGGAGCCGCTGCGCTTCCGCTTCCCCGGCGTCCCGGGCCCGCGCGGCGACGGGCAGGGGACCGTCCCCGAGCTCTGACGGGGCCGGCGACCGATACCCCCATGGGGTATGGTGAGATCCGTGGACGAGCTCGCCTACGCCGTGCCGGGAGTGTCCTGCGACCACTGCCGGGTCGCGATCGCCGACGAGGTCGGAAGCCTCGTCGG
Organism: uncultured Thermoleophilia bacterium; assembly: GCA_963733995.1. Lineage (GTDB taxonomy): Bacteria > Actinomycetota > Thermoleophilia > Gaiellales > Gaiellaceae > DATHTC01. Next base: position 170,678 of record CAVTFO010000020.1, on the reverse strand, counting down.
GCGTGCGCGAGGTTCTGGTCGACCTCGACGCCAAGCGCGTCGTCGTGCGCGGCGAGCGCCTCGACGATGCCGCCCTGCGCGCGGCGATCGAGGAAGCCGGCTACCAGGCGGCATGAGCGCCGCGCTCGAGACGCGCCGCCTCGAGCTGCCGGTCGAGGGGATGACGTGCGCCTCGTGCGCCGTGCGCGTCGAGAAGAAGCTGAACCGGCTCGACGGCGTCAGCGCGAGCGTCAACTTCGCCACCGAGCTCGCAACCGTCGACTTCGACCCCGCCCGCGCCGCGCCCGACGACCTCGTCGGCGCCGTGGCCGCGGCCGGGTATCGCGCCGCGCTGCCGTCGTCGGCAGACGAGTCGGCCCGTCGCGTGGCGCCGCCGCTTCGTCGTCTCCGCGGTGCTCGCCGCGCCCGTCGTCCTCCTGGCGATGGTGCCGCCGCTTGCGCTTCGCCGGCTGGGAGTGGGTCTCGCTCGCGCTCGCGACGCCGGTCGTGCTCTGGGGCGGGTGGCCGTTCCACCGGGCCGCGGCGGCGAATCTGCGCCACGGCGCGGCGACGATGGACACGCTCATCTCCGTCGGCACGCTCGCCGCCTGGGGCTGGTCGCTCGTCGTTCTGGCAGCGTCGGTGGGCGAGGAGATGTACCTCGAGGTCGCCGCGGTCGTCACCGCGCTGATCCTGCTCGGCCGCTGGCTCGAGACGCGTGCCCGGAGCCGGGCCGGGGCCGCGATGCGGGCGCTGCTCGAGCTCGGCGCGAAGGAGGCGCGCGTGCTGCGCGACGGGGAGGAGGTACTCGTCCCGGCGGCCGAGGTGCAGGTCGGCGACCGCTTCGTGGTGCGGCCCGGCGACAAGGTCGCGACCGACGGCGTCGTCGAGGTCGGCGAGTCGGCGCTCGACCAGTCGCTGCTCACGGGCGAGTCGGTGCCGGTCGAGGTCGGCCCCGGGGCGTCCGTCGCGGGCGCGACGATCAACACCTACGGGCGGCTCGTCGTCCGCGCGACGCACGTCGGCGCGGACACGGCGCTCGCGCACATCGGCCGACTCGTGGCCCAGGCACAGGCGGGCAAGGCGCCGGTGCAGCGGCTCGCCGACCGGATCTCGGCGGTCTTCGTCCCGGTCGTCATCGCGATCGCCGCGGTCACGCTCGCCGGCTGGCTCGCCGCGGGCGAGAGCGCCGCGTTCGCGTTCGAGGCCGCCGTCTCGGTGCTGATCATCGCCTGCCCGTGCGCGCTCGGCCTCGCCACGCCGACCGCGCTGATGGTCGGGACCGGCCGCGGCGCCCAGCTCGGGATCCTCATCCGCGGCCCCGAGGTGCTCGAGCAGACGCGGCGGGTGGACACGGTCGTCCTCGACAAGACGGGCACGGTCACCGAGGGGCGGATGCGGCTCGAGAACGGGCTCCCGCCCGACGTGCTCCGGCTCGCCGGCGCGGTCGAGGCCGCGAGCGAGCATCCGGTGGCGCAGGCCGTCGCCGCGGCGGCGCGCGAGCGGTTCGGGACCCTCCCGCCGGTGACGGAGTTCCGGAGCCTTCCCGGCCGCGGCGTCGTCGGGCTCGTCGAGGGGCGGCGCGTGGAGATCGACCGCGACGGTGTCCGGATCGACGGCGACGAGGCCGGCAGGCTCGTCGTCCGCGACACGGTGAAGCCGACGAGCGCTGCGGCCGTGCGCGAGCTCCGCGCCCTCGGGCTCGAGCCGGTGCTCCTGACCGGGGACACGGACGTGACGGCGCGCCGCGTCGCCGCCGAGGTCGGAATCGAGCGGGTCGTCGCCGAGGTGCTCCCCGACGGGAAGGCGGTCGAGATCCGGCGCCTGCAGTCCGAGGGCCGGGTCGTGGCGATGGTCGGTGACGGGATCAACGACGCGCCGGCGCTCGCCCAGGCCGACCTCGGGCTCGCGATCGGCACCGGCACCGACGTGGCGATCGAGGCGAGCGACCTCACGCTCGTCTCCGGCGACCTGCGCGCGGCCGGCGACGCGATCCGGCTCGCGCGGCGGACGCTCCGCACGATCAAGGGCAACCTGTTCTGGGCCTTCGCATACAACGTCGCCGCGATCCCGCTCGCCGTCGCCGGGCTGCTGAACCCGATCGTCGCGGCGGCCGCGATGGCGTTCTCGAGCGTCTTCGTCGTCACGAACTCGCTGCGGCTGCGCCGGTTCCGGAGCGGGAGGGAGGTCGCATGACCCACGGCTACGCACCGCACAAGGACGCGCTCGTGAAGCGCCTGCGGCGGATCGAGGGACAGGTGCGCGGGATCGAGCGGATGGTCGAGGACGACCGCTACTGCGTCGACATCCTCACGCAGATCGCCGCGGTCGAGACGGCGCTCGAGGCGGTCGCGTCCAAGGTGCTCGAGGACCACGTGACGCACTGCGTCGCCGGCGCGCTCGCCTCGGGCGATCGAGGAGGCCGCGCGGGCGAAGACCGACGAGCTCCTCGCCGCGGTCAACCGGTTCGCGCGGACGCGCTGACCCTCTTGTAGCCCCGCCCGGTCGGTACTAGCATCGATCGCGGGGGCTGGCGGCGGCCCCGTTCGAGCGAATGCAGATTCAGGTCGCATTTTCGGACGGATTCGCCGACGACACCGCGGTCATCCGCGTCGACGGCGCCGAGGCATGGCGTGGCGACGGCCTGACGACGCGCACCCAGATCAGCCACGCCGGCTCGGCGGAGGTCGAGGCCGGCGACGACGCGCGGGTCGAGGTCGAGGTGCCGACGCAGGGCCTGGCGGCCGAGCTCGAGCCCCGGCCCTACGTCGTGGTCGCAGTCGCCGACGGCGGCCTCCAGGTCTCGTACCCCGAGCAGCTCGGGTTCGCGTAGGAGAGGAGAACAGCATGGAAGCGCACGACGACGAGCTCGAGCTCACGGCGGCCGCGGGCGACGACCCGGCCCCGATCCCGACGCCGGTCCCGGAGCCCGCCGCCGGTGCCGGTCACGAGCCCGGTGAGCGGGCTGTACGACGGGCCCGCCAAGCCGGTCCCGCTCGGCCCTGCGCCCGTCGGGACGAGGCCGATCCGGCGGGAGGTGATCCGCCTCGACGTCGACGGCCGCTACCCGCAGATGACGGTGAGCGGCTACGATCATCGGCGTGCTCGTCTCGCGGATCCACTGGGTAGCGCGGCTGCGGCGGATCGCGCCGAACCGATTCCAGGGATCGATCTGGTACAAGGACGGCGCCGGCACGTCGTTCCCGTACACGACCGTGGACGTGACCGCGACGCCGAGCTCTTCCCGGCCGAGCGCCGGGTGAGAATCGTCTTCAGCGGCGGCGGCGCGGCGAAGCGCACGGTCGAGTACTCGTTCACGTCCGGGTACTTCCGCACGGTCAACTTCGAGTTCGACGTCCAGACGGGCGAGGTCCTCGACACGGCGATCGACACGTGCGCGCACCCGATCCGGCCGGCGGGGCTCGCCTGCGAGAGCCTGAGCATCCAGACGGTCTACCGCCGGGTCGGCTGCCAGGTCACGACCAGTCCGCCGAGCATCGTCGGCGCCGCGCCCGGCGGCACCTGGTCGGACATGGAGATGCACGACGCGATGCAGGTGCACTGGTCGCGCTTCGCCAACACCGCGCAGTGGGCGATGTGGGTCTTCTTCGCCGCGCTGCACGAGTCGGGCACGGGGCTCGGCGGGATCATGTACGACGACCTCGGCCCGAACCACCGCCAGGGGACGGCGCTGTTCCTCGACTCGTTCATCGCCAACCCGCCGTCGCGCGACCCGAACCCGGACGCGTGGCGCGACCGGATGCGGTTCTGGACCGCCGTCCACGAGATGGGGCACGCGTTCAACCTCGCGCACTCGTGGCAGAAGGCCGGTGCCTCCGGCTGGGTGCCGCTCGCGAACGAGCCCGAGGCGCGGAGCTTCATGAACTACCCGTACAACGTCGCCGGCGGCCAGAACGCGTTCTGGTCGGACTTCCCGTTCCGGTTCAGCGACCCGGAGCTCCTCTTCATCCGGCACGCGCCGGAGCGGTTCGTGCAGATGGGCAACGCCGACTGGTTCGACCACCACGGCTTCGAGGAGGCGCGGATCGAGGAGGGCACCGGCTTCGCGCTCGAGCTCCGCGTCAACCGCGAACAGGCGCGGTACGAGTTCATGGAGCCGGTCTGGATCGAGCTGAAGCTGACGAACGTCGCAGAGCAGCCGCAGCTCGTCGACGCGAACACGCTCGACGCCGACTCGCTCACGATCGTGCTCAAGAAGGACCGGGCGGCGGCCCGGCAGCTCGTCCCGTTCCGGCAGAAGTGCGTGGAGCCCGAGATCGACGGTGCTGCAGCCGGGCGAGTCGCTCTACGGCACGGTGCTCGTCTCGGCAGGGCTCAACGGCTGGGACGTCGCCGAGCCGGGGCGGTACACGATCCAGATGGCCGCGCACGTCGCCGAGAGCCGATGTCGTCTCGCAGCCGCTCGTGCTGCGGATCGCGCCGCCGGTCTCGCGCGAGGAGGAGTACCTCGCGGGCGACCTGTTCACGCAGGACCCGGCACGGACGCTCGTCTTCGGTGGGACGAAGGCGCTCGGCGGCGCGAACGACGTGCTCGCCGAGATCGTCGACCGACTCCCGGAGCGGCGGATCGCGATCCATGCCCGGGTCGCGCTCGGCGGGCCGCTGACGATCGACTACAAGCAGCTCGCGCCGAAGGGCGACGACCTCGCGTTCGCGCTCGCGAAGGCGAAGCCGGAGGAGGCGACGACGTACCTCGAGCCTGCGCTCGTCGACCACGCGACGTACGGCCGCGGACACGTTCGGCCACATCCGCTACCGCGGGATCGCGGAGCGGACGGCGAAGCGGCTCGCCGAGGCCGGGGCGGAGGCCGACGCGACGAAGACGATCGACACGCTCATCGACACGCTCGCGACGAGGACCGTCGGCGGCCGTCCGGTGAAGGCCGAGGTGATCGAGCAGCTCCAGGAGACGCGCGCGGAGTTGACCTCCGCCGCCAAGCCCAAGCGCAAGGCGAAGCCGAAGACGAAGGCCTAGCTAGCCGTCCTGCTCGCGCAGCCAGCGCTCGAACTCGGACCACGCGCCGAGGTAGTCCTCGATGGCGTCGAGCCCGCGGCGCGCGTCCGCGCGGACGCGCATCGAGCACGCGTGGCACAGCTCGTGACCGCCGCAGGGAGTCGAGAGGTTGCAGTGCTTGCACATGCCGGGAGAACGACTGGACTGCGACTCAAGGTACGCACGCGGCCCGGCGCCGCCCTCCCCCGTCGGGGCAGGTCGGACCTACCGGGGCAGGCCGCGGTAGGCGAGATGCACCGGGCGCGTCCCCTCAGGTCGCTCCTCCGGCGGGCGGCGGTACTGGACCACGAGCTCGAGGAAGCGCGCGGAGAAGTCCTCGAGCTCCTCGTCGGTCATATGGACGACCCAGTTGCCGATGAACGCGACCTCGGCCCAGCGCTCCGAGAGCTGCTCCTCGGCGGCGACGAACGCGTCGAGCGCCTTCTCGTCGCGCTCCAGCATCACCGCGCGCACGCGCTTGCCGGCGGCGATCTCCTCCGGCGTCCCGGTGGTGGGGGCGAGCATCATCCGCTCGGGGCGGCGCCACCAGCGGTCGCGCGCGTTCCCGCGTTCCTCGTCCTCGACGACGAGGCCGGCCTTCGCCAGCGCGCGCAGGTGGTAGCTCGTCGCCCCCGACGACTCGCCGAGGCGCTCGGCGAGCTTCGAGGCCGTCGACGGGCCCTCGGCCAGGACCTCGAGCATCCGCAGGCGCAGCGGGTGCGCCGTGGCGCGGACCTGGCGCACGGTCATGGTGGTGGGGGTCGTGGGAATACTCATCGCAAAGAGTCTTTGCAAAAATGCTTTGGAAAAGCTACTGTAGCGCGCATGCGCAGGCGGCGCCTCTTCGCGATCATCGCTCTGTAGCCGGACGACTCGCGTACCCTGCGCGGGTGCGCCGGACCCTGCTGCTGCTCGCGCTGTCCCTGCTCGCCCTCGACGGCCGCTTGCGGCGGCGACGACGACGCCCGGCGACACGGGGACCGCGCAGGCGCCCACGACGACCGAGCCCACGCCGACCCAGGGCCCGTACGGCTACGACGCGGCGGCGCCGGTGCGGCTCCGCGACCTCGGCCGCGTCAACTCGAAGTCGCAGCTCCAGGTGCGCGACGTCGTCTTCGCCGGCGCGGACGGCCACGCCGTCAGCGGCTACCTGCTGACGCCGCCGGGCAAGGGGCCGTACCCCGCAGTCGTGTACCTCCACGGCTCGGGCGGCACGCGCGAGGACTTCGTCGGGATCGCGAGCTGGCTCGCCGCGCGCGGCGCGGTGGCGCTGACGATCGACTCGCCGTTCGTCGGCGAGCAGCCCGAGGGGACGGGCATGGACGCGCTGCGCAACGAGCGTGACCTCGCCGTCCGGGGCGTGATCGACACGCGCCGCGCGGTCGACGCGCTGCGGTCGCTCCCGCAGGTCGACGACGACCGCATCGGCCTCGTCGGGCTTCAGCGCCGGCGCACGCTCCGCCGCGATCGTGGCCGGCGTCGAGCCGCGCTTCTCCTCGGTCGTCCTCTGGTCCGGCGGCTCGGAGCCGGTCGGCGCGTACACGACCAGGCTCCCGACGGAGCTCCGGCTCGAGGCGGGCTCGCTCCTCTCGGACGTCGACCCGCTGCGCTGGATCGCCGGCTCGAAGGCGCAGCTCCTGTTCCAGGACGGGCGCACGGACGAGGTCGTCCCGCGCACCGCGCTCGACCGCCTCTACGGCGCGGCGCCCGAGCCGAAGGAGATCCGCTGGTACCCGGCCGGGCACGAGCTCAACGCGAAGGCGTACGCCGACCATCTCGACTGGCTCACGAAGCAGCTGCGGATCGACGGGCCCGCCGTGCCGGGCCTCGACACCGGGCCCACGACGGGCTAGGAGAAGCGCCAGGGCTCGCCGGCCTCGAACGACTCGAGGATCCGGCGGGCGACGACCATCCGGTGCACCTCGTCCGGGCCGTCGTAGATGCGCGCGCCCCGGGCGTTCGCGAGCATCGCCGCGAGCGGGGTCTCGTCGGTGAGCCCGCGTGCGCCGTGCACCTGGACGGCGCGGTCGATCACGTCGTGCAGGACGCGCGCGGCGTGGAACTTGATCAGCGAGATCTCGATCCGCGCGTCCTCGCCGTCGTCGATCTTGCGCGCGGCGTCCATCGTCATCAGCCGGCACGCCTGGATCTCGGCCGCCGAGTCGGCGATCCAGTTCTGGACGGTCTGCTTGTCGGCGAGGCGCGAGCCGAACGCCTCGCGGCGGAGGGCGTACTCGCACATCAGCTCGAACGCGCGCTGCATCTGGCCGAGCCAGCGCATCACGTGGTGGATGCGTCCCGGGCCGAGCCGCTTCTGCGCGATCCGGAAGCCGTCGCCGGGCTGCCCGAGCGTGTTCGCCACCGGCACGCGGACGCCCGTGTAGCGCACCTCGCAGTGCGTCGTCCAGCCGCGGCCCGCATGGCCCATGGTCGGGATCGGGCGCACGACCTCGAGCCCCGGCGTGTCGACCGGGACGAGGATCTGCGTGGCGCGGCGGTGGGGCGGCGCGTCGGGGTCGGTGACCGCCATGACGATCCCGAACGCCGCGCCCTGCGGCGCCGGAGGAGAACCACTTCGTCCCGTCGATCACCCACTCGTCGCCGTCGCGCACGGCGCGCGTCCGCAGCAGCGTCGGGTCCGAGCCGGCCACGTCCGGCTCCGTCATCGAGAAGAACGACCGCACCTCGCCGGCGACGAGCGGCCGCAGGAACCGCTCCTGCTGCTCCTCGGTGCCGAACAGCCACAGGATCTCGCCGTTCCCCGCGTCCGGGGCCTGGCAGCCGAAGACGAGCTGCGCGTACGTCGAGCGCCCGATCTCCTCGTTCAGCTGCGCGTAGTCGAGGAAGCCCTCGCCGCTGCCCCCGGCCTCGGGCGGCAGGTGCGGCGCCCACAGCCCGGCCTCCTTCGCCTTCGCCTGCAGCTCCGCGACGAGCGCGAGCGCCGCGTCGTCCTCGCGCGCGATCGCCGCCTCGTTGGGGTAGACGTGCTCCTCCATGAAGGCGCGGTAGGCGAGGCGCCGCGCGGGCGGGGCGAGAACGGTGTCCGTCACGCGGTTAGCATCGCACGCAATGCGCCTCGGCTTCTACATGGGCTACGCGCCGCCGGGCACGAACCCGCTCGAGCTGATCGAGCTCGCGCAGGAGGCCGAGCGCCTCGGCTACGACTCGGCGTGGGCGGCGGAGGCGTGGGGCACCGACGCGGTGAGCGTGCTCGCCTGGCTCGGGGCCACCACGGAGCGGATCAAGCTCGGCTCCGCGATCCTGCAGATGCCCGGGCGCACGCCGGCCCTGACCGCGATGACCGCGGCCACGCTCGATCTCCTCTCCGGCGGCCGACTGCTGCTCGGGCTCGGCCCCTCGGGCCCGCAGGTCGTCGAGGGCTGGCACGGGCAGCCGTGGGGGAAGCCGCTCGCGCGCACGCGCGAGTACGTCGAGATCGTCCGCGCCGCGCTCGCGCGGGAGACGGTCGAGCATCGGGGCGAGCACTACACGATCCCGTACGACGGGCCCGGGCGCGACGGGGCTCGGCAAGCCGCTGAAGCTGATGGCGCGGCCGCTCCGCGCCGACGTCCCGATCTACCTCGCCGCGATGGGGCCGAAGGCGGTCGCGCTCGCGCAGGAGATCGCCGACGGCTGGCTGCCGCTCTTCTTCGTCCCCGAGCGCGCGCGGGAGGTCTTCGGCGACCTCGGACGGGACGGGTTCGACGTGGCGCCGAGCGTCCCGGTCGTGCTCCTCGACGACGTGGAGGCCGCGCGCGACGCGCTCAAGCCGTACTACGCGCTCTACATCGGCGGCATGGGCTCGCGCGGGAAGAACTTCTACAACGAGCTCTTCGCGCGGTACGGCTACGAGGCCGAGGCGCAGGCGATCCAGGACGCGTACCTCGACGGCCGCCAGCGCGACGCGGCCGCACTCGTCCCGGACGCGTTCGTGGACGAGGCGGCGCTCGTCGGGCCGAAGGAGCGGATCGCCGAGCGGCTCGAGGCCTACCGCGACTCGGGCGCGACGACGCTGCTGCTCTCGACGCGCCAGCCCGAGGCCCTCCGCGCCGTCGCCGAGCTCGCGCTTTGACGCTCGCGCCGCCGGCGGCTCTACCTCATGCGGCACGCGGAGGTGGCGTACTTCGACGAGCACGGCGACCCGGTGAACCCGCGGACGGTGCTGCTCACGGAGGAGGGCCGCGCCCAGGCCGAGGCGGCGCGGGACGCGCTCGACGGGGACGCGTTCGACCTCGTGCTCGCGTCGGGGCTCGAGCGGACGGCCGAGACGGCGCGGATCGTCTCGGGCCGCGAGCCCGAGCGCTGGCCGGAGCTGAACGAGTGGGAGGGAGGGCGGCTCCACGACGTCCCCGAGGAGGAGCTCGAGGACGTGTTCACGCGGGCGCTGCAGGTGACGGGCGACGACGACCGCTTCCTCGGCGGCGAGTCGCTCGGCGAGGTGCGCGCCCGCGTCGCGCCGGCGCTCGAGCGGCTCGTGGCCCGCGAGTGGGACACCTGCCTCGCCGTCCTGCACGGGGGGATCAACCGCGTGCTGCTCTCGTACGCGCTCGCGCCCGGCGGCGTGCCCTACCTCGGCGGGTTCGAGCAGGCGGCCGGGTGCATCAACGTCCTCGACCTCGGCCCCGACGGCTGGATCGTGCGCACGGTGAACTACATTCCCTACGACCCGCTCCATCCCGCGCGCGACACGACGATGGAGCGGTACTGGAGCCAGTGGAGGAGGAACCGATGAGCACGACGCACCCTGCCCACGACGCCGTCGTCGAGCTGCTGCGGCGGGATCTCGACCAGGCCGAGTACGACGAGATCCGCGAGCTGTGGAAGGCGCACTCGATCGCCGAGGACAACCGCGACCTGCCCGGCCTGATCGCGACGCTGACGCGACGACTGCGTCTACGAGCTCGTCCAGACCGGCGAGCGCTGGGAGGGCCACGAGGGCGCCGCGCGGTTCTACACGCAGCTCCTGACCGCGTTCCCGGACGTGAAGTTCATGCTCACGGACATCGTCATCGGCCCGCAGGGCGTCGTCGAGCAGGCGGACGTGGAGGCGACCTTCGCGGCCGAGTGGCTGGGGCAGCAGCCGACCGGCGAGCGGGTCGAGTGGAAGGTCGTGATCTTCTTCCCCTGGGACCGCGAGCAGCGGCGGTTCAAGGGCGAGCGCGTCTACTCCACGATCGACGAAGGCGCCCTCGCCGCCGGCGGCGGCTAGAAGAACGGGTCTGACCCCGGCCGTGTCCGGGGTCAGACCCTTGGAACCGTCGTCTACCTGGTCTTGATCGAGCGGTCCGAACTCCACGAACGCGCCGTTCGTGTAGCGCGAGAGCTTCTGGTAGCGGATCGGGAACGCGCTCGCCGGGGCTCGTGTTGATGGTCGAGCCGGGCAGGAGCCACGGGCTCTTCCACTTCAGGTTCGCGGCGGCGTTCATCACGTTCTGGCGCGTCGGGTTCCTGCCGGCGCGGTAGAGCGCCTGGATGAACGTGTCGGCCTTCGCCATCCCGTAGAAGAACAGGCCGTCGGTCGCCGGCTGCCCCGGCGCGTACTTCGCCATCAGCCGCTGGTAGAGCTTCACCTGCGGGTCGTTGGCGTACGTCGGCGAAGTGACGTCCTTGAGGTACGCCGGTCGTGACGACGCCCTCGACCGCGTCGGGCGAGCCGGCGGACGCCGCGCGCGGCCGTCATGAACGTGTCGGTCGCGCCGACCGAGTTGACGAGCTTGTTCGGCCGCCAGCCGAGGCGGTAGGCGACCACGAGCGCCGTGATCGTCTCGGTCGGCGTGGCGATGATGAGGAACGTGTCGGCGCCGGAGGCCCGGAGGCGCGCCGTGGGACCGGCGATGACGGCGGCGCCGCCGCCGCGCGGATACGTCTCCGTGGCGACGACGCGACCGGCGCCGGCGGCAGTTCTGGAAGCCCTGCAGGAGCTCACGCCCGTAGTCGTCGTTCTGCCGCAGCACCGCGACCTTCGCGTTCGGCAGGTTCTGCGCGGACGTAGCGCCCGAGCAGGATGCCCTCCTGGACGTAGTCCGGCTGCCAGCCGATCGTCCACGCGGTTCTGCGCGGTACAGCCGCCCGAACTCGCTGAGGCCGGTCGAGACGTAGAGCTGCGGCACCTTGCGCTGGTTCATGTACGCGCGGACCGCCTGCTGGTTCTCCGTCCCGAGCCCGCCGAGCATCGCGAACACGCGGTCCTGCTCCACCGGCGCGCCGCGTCTGCTGGACCGTCTGGGCCTCCTGGTACTGGTCGTCGTAGACCTTGAGGACGATCTGACGGCCGTAGACGCCGCGCTTGCCGTCGGCGCGGCGCGCCGTGCGTTGATGTAGCTGAAGTACGCCCGCATGCCCGTGCCGATGCGGGCGTAGAGGGAGGCCGGCCCGCTCAGCGGGAGTGTGGCGCCGATCGTGATGGACTTGCTGGTGACGCCGGGATCGGCGGTCGCCCCGTCGGGTCTCGCGACGGCGCCCGGAACAGCTGCGAGCGCGACCGCGAGTATCGCCGCGAGAACGAGGACGAGCTTCTTCATGCTCTTCTCCTTGAGGGGATGACCCGACTGTTGGATGACCACAGACGACTGTAAGTCCTTTTAGTAAAGACGCCAAGACGCCGGAAAAGTCCGGCCGCGCCGTTCGGCATGGCGAAGAGGACGAGGAGCAGGACGACGCCGTAGACGACCGACGGGACGCCGGGGGTCGTCGGGTCGATGTCGTCCACGGGGACGCCGACTCGCTGCACGGTGTTGATCACCGGCGCGAGGATGTCGCCGGCGTAGAGCGGCATGAACTCGACGAACGCGCGCCCCGACGATGACGGCCGGGAGCGACGCCGAGCCCGCCGATGACGAGGCCCGCGAGGAGCAGGATCGAGAGCGTCACGGGAACGTTCCGGGCGTGACGTGAAGTTGAGGATCCCGTAGAGCCCGCCGGCGACGCCGGCGAAGAAGGCCGAGACGCCGAACGCGAGCGTCTTGTAGTGCGCGAGGCTGATCCCGGAGGAGACGGCCGCGATCTCGCCGTCGCGGATCGCCCGCAGCGCACGGCCGCGCCGGCCGTGCACGAACCAGAGCGCGCCCGACGAACAGGACGACGCCGATCGCCCCAGCGTACGTAGTAGAGCCAGAGCTCCGGCGTCAGGCGGCCGATCGGGCTCGTGGGGAGGTCGAGGAGGATCCCGGCCGACCCGCCGGTGAACTCGAACCGTCGTCGGCGAGCGAGGGAACGATCACGGCCAGCGCGAACGTCGCGAGCGCGAGGTAGACGCCGGAGAGCCGCAGCGCCGGGAAGCCGAAGAGGAAGCCGACGATCCCGGCCACGAGCCCTGCGAGCGGGAGCGTCGAGCAGGTCGGGCACGCCGTGGTCGACCGACAGGATCGCCGTGACGTACGCGCCGATCGCCATGAACGCGCCGTGTCCGAGCGAGATCTGGCCCGTGTAGCCGGTGAGGATCACGCAGCCCGAGGAGCGCGATCGCGAACGTGCCGACGTAGGAGAGCTGCGTGTCCGGTACCTTCGCTCGGGGACGATGTGCGGCGCGCGCGACGACGAGCGCGAGGAGCAGCCCGTAGCCGAGGACGCGCGGTCCGTAGCGCCTGATCACGCGCGCCTCACGACGACGCGCCCGAAGATGCCCGGCCGGCCGGATGAGCAGGACGAGGAAGAGCACGACGAACGCCGCCGGCAGCTCGAGCTCGCCGCTGATGAAGCCGACGTACGCGCCGAGCAGCGTCGTGAGCGACGCCGAGCGAGAGCCCGCCGACGATGGCGCCGACCGGGCTGTCGATCCCGCCGAGCACGGCCGCGGCGAACGCGTAGATCAGCGTCGCCTGCATCATCGTCGGGCTGAGGAAGACGATCGGCGCGACCATCATCCCGGAGACGGCGCCGAGCACGGCGGCGAAGCCCCAGCCGAGCGCGAACATCCAGCCGACGCGCACGCCGAGCAGCCGGCTCGTCTCCGGGCCCGACCGCGGCGGCGCGCATCGCGAGGCCGAGGCGCGTGAAGCGGAAGAACGCCCACAGCAGGATCGACGCTCATCAGCGTCACGACGAGCACGCCGACGTCCTGCCGCGCGATCGCGACGCCGCCGATCTCGAACGGCTTCGCGCTGAACGGGCCGAGGAAGTTCCGCGTCTCCGGCGACCAGATCCAGGCCGCGAGCCCGTTGAAGATCACGAACAGCGCGATCGTGACGAGGATGATCGTCAGCGGCGAGGCGCGGTAGAACGGACGGATGACGACCCGCTCGACGCCCACGCCGACGCACGAACGCGATCGCCAGCGTGAGCGAAGAACGCGGGCCAGAACGAGAAGCCGTGGTTGGTGATCAGCGACCACGCGATGAAGGTCGTGAACATCGCCATCTCGCCCTGCGCGAAGTTCACGACTCCCGTCGCTCGGTGGATGAGGACGAGCGCCAGGGCCAGGCTGCCGTAGACGCTGCCGATCGAGAGACCGAAGACGAGCTGTTGCAGGAACTCTTGCATCAGTACCCGAGGTAGCTCCGGCGCACGTTCTCGTCCTCGCGCAGCTCGTCGCTCGGCGCCCTGCACGGCCACGCGGCCGACCTCGAGCACGTAGGCCCGGTCGGCGACGCGAGAACGCGGCGTTCGCGTTCTGCTCGACGACGAGCACCGTGAGGCCCTCCTCGCGGTTCAGCTCGCCGACGATGCGGAAGAGCTCCTCCACGACGATCGGCGCGAGCCCGAGCGACGGCTCGTCGAGCATGAGCAGGCGCGGCCTGGCGGCGAGCGCCCGCGCGAGGGCGAGCATCTGCTGCTCGCCGCCCGAGAGCGTCCCCGCCTGCTGGTCGCGACGATGTTCGAGCACACGGGAACAGGTCGAACACGCGCTTGAAGTCGCCTGCCGCGGCCGCCGGACGTAGGCGCCCATGCGCAGGTTCTCCCAGACGCGTCAGCTCGCGAGGATGCCGCGCCCTTCCGGGACGTGCGCGATCCCGTTGCCGCGCCATCCCGTCCGGCGTGCGCCTGCGTCACGTCGCGGCCGGCGAACGCGATCCCGCCCTCGGTGCGGACCGTGCCGGAGACCGCCCGCAGCGTCGTCGTCTTTCCGGCGCCGTTCGCGCCGAGCAGCGCGACGACCTCGCCCTCGTCCACGGTGAGCGTGATCCCGTGCAGCGCCTGGACGGGCCCGTAGCGGGCCGTGACGTCACGCAGCTCGAGGAGCGTCGCCATTGCCCGCCGTCCCCGCTGATCGTCGTCCACCTCGCCGCCGAGGTACGCCTCGATCACCTCCGGGTTCGGCCCGCACCTCGGCCGGCGTGCCCTCGGCGATCTTGCGGCCGAAGTTGAGCACGTGCACGCGGTCCGAGACCGACATGACGAGGTTCATGTGGTGCTCGACGAGGAGGATCGTGAGGTCGTACTCCTCGCGGATCCGCCGGATCAGCCCGGCCAGCTCCTCGACCTCCTCGTGGTTCAGCCCGCCGGCGGGCTCGTCGAGCAGCAGCAGCCGCGGCTTCGAGACGAGCGCCCGCGCGAGCTCGACCCGCTTCTGCGTCCCGAACGGCAGGCCCGCGACCGGCAGGTGCGCGATCCCGCCGAGCCCGAGCTCCTCGAGCGTCGCCGTCGCCTCCGCGCGCACCGCCTTCTCGCCGCCGACGCCGCGTGCGCGAGTGCGCGCCGACGAGCACGTTCTCGAGCACGGACATGCCGCGGAACAGCTCGACGTTCTGGAACGTGCGCGCGACGCCCTGGCGGACGATCTTGTACGGCGCGACGTCGAGCAGGTCGGTCCCGTCGAACACGACGCGGCCCGCGTCGGGCTCGTACAGGCGCGTGATCACGTTGAACGCCGTCGTCTTGCCGGCGCCGTTCGGCCCGATCAGGCCCGCGATCTCGCCCTTGTCGACGGAGAGCGAGACGTCGTCGAGCGCCACGATGCCGCCGAAGCGCCGGGTGATTCCCTCCACGGAGAGCAGGGCCACGGACGGCGATCCTAAGCGGCCGCGCCCAGGTTGGAAGTGGGTGCCGGTCGTGGTGTCGCCGCCGGAGGTCGCGAGCGGCGTCGACGGCGGATCCGCTGGCGCGTCGCTGGCCGCCGGGCAACCACTCGTTCATCCGGGTCTCGCGTAGGCTCCGAGGCCTGAGCCGCCCGACCTGGCTTGACGCGACGGAGCCGCGCATCGGCCTCGGCTGCATGCGCCTCTCGACCGACGAGGACCGGGACGAGCACCGCGCGGTCGAGACCGTCACCGCTGCTGCGCATGCGGGGTTGACGGTGTTCGACACGGCCCGTTCCTACGGCCGCGGGCCGGATGACGTCGGCCACAACGAGCGGCTCCTGGCGCGGGCGCTCCGCGCGATGCGGCGCGGCCGGGAGCGCTCGGATCGTGACGAAGGGCGGGATGCGGCGGGACGGCGGCGGCTGGGTCCCGGACGGACGCGCGAAAACGATCCGCGCCGACTGCGAGGCCAGCCTCGTCGCGCTCGACGGGCTCCCGATCGACCTCTACCTCGTCCACGCTCCCGACCCGCGCACGCCGTGGCGGACGACCCTGCGGGCGCTCGCGCGGCTCGTCGACGAGGGCCTCGTCCGGCGCGTCGGCGTCGCGAACGTCAACCGCCCGCAGCTCGACGAGGCGCTCGAGCTCGCGCCGGTCGCGGCCGTCCAGGTCGCGCTGAGCCTCGTCGACGACCGGGCGCTGCGGGGCGGGCTCGTCGAGCGATGCGCCGACGCCGGCGTCGCGGTCATCGCGCACTCGCCGTTGGGAGGCGTTCGCCGTGCGGGCTCGCTCGCCCGGAACGAGGCGCTCGCCTCGGTCGCGCGGGCGCGGTCCGCGACGCCGGCCGAGGTCGCGCTCGCGTGGCTCCTCGCGCAGTCGCCGGCCGTCGTCGCGATCCCCGGCGCCCGCCGGCCTGAGACCGCCGTCTCAGCTTCGCGCGCGGCGACCCTCGAGCTCGCCGCCGAGGACCTGGCCGCGCTCGGACGTCCGCGGCCGCGAGCACGCAGCGACGCCGACGCGCGACGGGGACGTCGTGCTCGTGATGGGCATCGCCGGGGCGGGGAAGACGCGCCTCGCCGAGGAGTACGTCGCCCGCGGGTACCGCCGCCTCAACCGCGACGAGCGCGCGGGCTCGCTGCGCGACCTCGCCGACGCGCTCGACGCGGAGCTGGCCGCGGGTGAGCGTCGGGTCGTGCTCGACAACACGTACGTCACCCGCTCGGCGCGGAGCTACGTCGTCGACGCGGCGCGCCGGCACGGCGTCCCCGTGCGCTGCGTCTGGCTCGACACGCCGCTCGCACAGGCCCAGGTCAACGTCGTCGAGCGACTGCTCGACCGACGTCGGGTCGCTGCCGCCGCCCGAGGAGCTGGCGCCGGCTGGCGCGCGAGCGTCCCGGCGTGCTCGCGCCGACCTCGCAGATGCGCCTGCTCCGCGAGCTGGAGCCGCCGACGGAGGACGAGGGGTTCGCGGCCGTCGAGCGCGTGCCGTTCGTGCGCGCGCCGTCGACCGGGACGCGGAGCGGCGTGTTCGTCGCCGCCGCGGCCGTGGACGGCGGGGGCTGGGAGGGGCTCGATCCCGGCGCGCCCCACCTCGTCTTCGACTGGCGGCCGGAGGCCGCGCCGGATGCGCTGGCGGCGGTCGCCGCACGCGTGTCCGCAGCGGTCCCGGGCCCGGTCGAGACCGCGATCTGCCCGCACGGCGGCGGCCCGCCGCGCTGCTGGTGCCGTCCGCCGCTGCCCGGCCTGCCGCTCGCCTTCGCGCGGGCGCACGACGTCGACCCCGCCCGTTCCGTCCTCGTCGGGACGAGCGCGGCGCACCGCACGCTGGCGACGACGCTCGGCGCGCGCTACGTCGACGCGGGGCTCAGCTGAAGCGCTCAGCCTCTGCGATCGAACGCGACGCCGACCGCCAGCACCGACGATCGCGCCGATCGCGTCGGCCGAGGGAACCTCCAGGGCCCCGAGTCCGCCCCACACGGATGAGGTAGACCCACGCCGCGAGCGCGGCGCCGTAGATGAGGGCGAGCCCGCGTCGCGTGTGTCGGGCGTACGAGGCCGAACAGGCGCGGGCCCACGGCCTGCCTCGGCGGGCGGCCCCGCTCGCCGGCGGCGTGCCCTCCTCGGGATCGACCCCGCGCTCGAGCAGACGCACGCGGGCGCTCAGCTTCTTCAGAAGGAGCGTGTGTTCCGGAGCTCGTAGAGATACACCCCGAGCGTCGCTGCGAGGCCGACGAGCCCCACCGCCGCGAAGTCCTCCGGCTCGGCGCGTTGCGGCAGGATCGCCACCGTGGCGCCGGCGATGGTCGGGACGAACGCGAGGAGCCGGAACCGATCTCGCCGAGCTCCTGCAGCCGCCCGCGTTCCGCTCGTGATCGAGGCGCAGCAGCTCCGGCTCGCGCATCCCGAATGGAATAGCGGTCGCGTCGGCCGTCGGCCGCTAGGTGAGCGCCCGGAGCGGCGGCACCGTGACGCTGTGCTGGACGAACTCCCGATCGTGCGGCGCGTCGCCCTGCTTGCGCAGGTGGATCGCGACGCGGTCGCCGGCGCGCTCGATCTCGACGACCGCCCACCAGCGCCCGTCGACCGACGAGCGCGTAGACCTCGGCGCCGACCTCCGGCAGCTCGTCCTCCGACCACACGCCGCGCCAGAGCTCGCGGCCCTGCGAGTCCTCGCGGATCCAGACCACCGGCGCGTCGATGCCGGCGTCGGGCGGCGCGGCGCCGCCCGCGGCCCAGACGCGAGATCGGGTCGTAGCTCGGCTGCTCGTCGCGCGTGATCTCGCGCAGGGTCGTCCGGAGCTCGTCCGGCGTCGGGTTCCCCCAGAACCAGAAGCCGTTCCAGCGGCGCCGGATCACGAGCCGCGAGTCGAGGACGAAGGTCAGCGGCAGGAACGGGCGGTGCTTCTCGTCCGTCAGCTCGACGATGCCGAGCTCCTCGGCGACGGCCCGGTCCTCGTCGGAGAGGAACGGGAAGTCCGCGCCGAGGCCGGCCCGGAAGGCGCCGTTGACGTACGGCGTGTCGATCGTGACGACCGCGATGCGGCCGTACTCGCGCTGGAGCTCGTCCTGCATGGCGACGAGGTTGCGGACGCGGATCTGCTCCTTCGGGCACCACCAGCCGCGCACGAACGCGAGCGACGAGCGGGTGCTGGGACGCGATCGAGAGAGCTGCGCGGCGCGCCGGTGTGGTCGGGCAGCTCGCAGGTCGGGGAACGGGTTGCCGGGCTCGAGGTCGGGTCTCACGGTCGCTCACCACCTTGGTCGTCGCGTTCGGTCGCCGAAGTGTCGCGCGGGCGCGGTCCCGGCCGTCTTGGAAGCGCCGTTGCAGCGTGAGAGGATGAGGCTCCATCAAAGGAGGTGCGGGTAGTGGCTGCAATCGACGGACGATTTAACAACGAATTCGAATCTCAATGACCACCGCAGAGAACGTCGAAGCGGCGGGGACCTTGGATCTGATTACCGCCGGATCTCGACCTCAAGCTTCATGTCGTCGTCATCGACAAGGCGGAAGTCGTCAGCCGAGGCGAGAGAGAACCCCGCATAGCGAAAGGGACGGCGCCAACAAGTGGATACGGGCGATCGCCCGAGAAGGTACGGTCAGGTTCGCACACTGAAGGCGGGCACGGCCATCGCCGTGCATGGACTCGGCGGTCGGGCGCGTAATGGCACAGCGGGCCCGGAGTCCGACGTGTCGAGTGGCGAGCACGAGTCGCGCCTCCCGCGTCAAATCGCCCGCGCCCGTGACCCCTGGCCAGGTCGCTGGCCCAGCGCGGGCCAAGCGTTCACGCACCTTCGCCACAGCGACCGTCGTTGCCCTTCCGCTCGTAAAGCACCAGAGCGGCGTCGAGGGCTTCCGATTCGTCGGCACGTCCTGACGTCCGGAGAACCGCGGCCAGATCGACGAGCGCGTCTGCATGATGGTTCAGCCGGTCGGTCTGCTCCGCCAGTCGCACTGCCTCGCGGGCGAGCGCCTCGGCGTCCGCGGCGAGACCCCGCTCCGCAAGGACGCGAGCCCGCACGCCTCGCCAGACGATCTGCGTCGAGAGATCGTCGCTCGCGCCCGTGCGCTGGGCGACCTCCGTGAGCTCCTCGGCCTCGTCGTGCCGTCCCTGCGCCTCGACGGCGCGTGCGAGCAGTGCTGCCGTCGTCGACAGGAAGCCCTTCTCGCCCATGCGCTTGCGTTCTTCGTAGTCCGCGCGCAGGCACCGCTCGGCCTCTGACGGGTCGCCGGCGAGCATCGCGACCAGAGCCTCGGAATGCGCTTTCGCGTCGAGCGTGACGCCGAAATCGATGAGGATCGCGTTCGCCTTGGCGAGCAGGCGGCGCGCCTCGTCGAAGTCGCCGAGCATCGCCCTGAGCCCGGCGAGCGGAGGAAGCACGAGCGCCTCCTCCATCGGATGGCCCACAAGCAGCGGCCTGATCCCCTCGCAGCGTGCGACGCCGTCCTCCGCGGGAGTCGGGCCGAGGAGCGCTGCGGAGGCGAGCCAGAGGAGGGCGTCGGCCTCGTCGCGGGCGGCGCCGGCGGCTTGGGCGTGCGCTGCCGCGTCGTACCACGACGCCTCGGCGGCGCTCGTGCTGCCGTGGATCCAGTGCACCATCGCCTGGAGCCGACGTGCGCGGCACGTCCCCAATTCGTCCCCGTAGCGGGCGAAGACCGGCAGGACGCGGTCCACGATCGACGCCGCCTCCTCTGTCGCCTCGGCCTTGGCCACCAGTCCGAGAAGTGCTTGCTGAACGAGCGCGTGCGCGCGTAGCCGTTCGTCGTCGAGTGCGGCCGCCGCTCGGCCCGCCTCGATGAGCATGTCGTCTGCCTCTGCCAGCTTCCCGGCCTCGATGAGCGTCGCGCCGAGTTCCGTCAAGAGCGCGGCTCGTGCCGCGTCGGAGGCGGGAAGGAGCGCGCTCGCCCGCTCGAGCAGGTTGATCCCAGCGGGCAGGTCACTCCGACTCAGAGCCTTCCGGCCTCCTGCCTCGAGCAGAGTCGCCGCGCGGACGGCGAGTTGGTTCTCGAGGTCGCTGCGTCCGTCGACCTCGGTCAAGTAGCGATATGCCTGCTCGAGGTGGTAGCCGACCATCTCGTCGTGGTGGTCATGCTTGGTCTCGAGCCAGTTCGCCACCACCTCGTGGAGCTCGGCACGGACCTCCTTGGGAAGCATGGAGTAGGCGGCCTCGCGGGTCAGGACATGGGTGAAGCGGAAGCCGTCGTCACCCGCGAACTCGGGCGTATCGGGCCGGATCAGCTGCTTGTGGACGAGCGCCAGGAGGTGCGCCTCGACGTCGGTACGCGGATGGTCGGGCAGGAGCTCGCCGAGCGCGCCGCGGTGGAAGTTCCGGCCTTCGACCGAGGCACGCTCGAGCACCGTTCGCTCGCCGGGCTCGAGGCTGTCGATGCGTGCGGCCAGCACGGCCTGGACGCTCGGCGGCAGCATCGCCTTACGGTCGGGCGCATCCATCGCGACGAGCTGTTCGAGGAACAGCGGGTTTCCCTCCGCGGTCTCCACGATCCGTGCCCGCGTCTGCGCGTCCAGCTGTTCGACGCCGAGCGAGTCGACGAGGCCCCGCGCCTCACTCTCGGGTAACGGGTCGAGCGCGAGCAGGCTCCTGCCGGGGCGCGGCGCCGCCCAGTCCGGATGCGTCTCGAGCAGCTCGGGCCGGGCGAGGCACAGGAGCAGGATCGGCTGGCCACTGGAGAAGCCGGCGACGTAGTCGAGGAGGTCGAGCAGCGTCGGCTCCGCCCAGTGCACGTCTTCGAAGACCGCGAGCAGGGGACGGTCGCGGGCGGTCGCCTCGAGCAGTCGGCGCACTGCCCAGAAGGTCTCTTCGCGTCCGCCGGGCTCGCCGAGCCCGATCGCTCCGAGCACGCGCTCGGCGATGAGGTCGGCGTGCTCGTCGCCGTGCAGGAGCTCGGCGATGCGCTCGCGTGGCTCGTCTTCGCCGACCAAACGCACGATCTCGGCCAGCGGCCGGTAGGTGATGCCCTGCCCATACGAGAGGCAGCGGCCGACGATCACCGTCGCGTCGGTACCGAGGGCGCCGGCGAGCTCGCGCACGAGGCGGGACTTCCCGATCCCCGGCGGCCCGAGGACCGTGCAGAGGCGGCAGGCGTGTTCCGATGCCGCTCGCGAGAACTCGCGCTCGAGCGCGGCGAGCTCTTGCCGGCGGCCGACGAACGGCGTCGTCGCCGGCCGTACGAACGCGAGCTCCTCCGGTCCGAGCTCGAGGAGCCGCCAGGCTCGGACCGGGGCCGTCCGCCCCTTCACCGTGAGCGGCCCGAGCTCCTCTGCGCGCACCGCCGTCGCGACCAGGCGATACGTCTGCTCGCCGAGCAGGATCTCGCCTCCCTCGGCACGCGCGTTGAGTCGGGCGGCGACGTTGATCGCATCGCCACTCGCGAAGGCGTCGCGACCGTGGCCGGCTCCGACGAACACCTCGCCCGAGTTGACCGCGAGCGTCACCGCGAGCCAGCGCTCAGAGCCGTGCGCGAGCTCGTCGGCAAGCTCGGCGACGGCCTGCCGCACCTCGACGGCTGCCCGCACTGCGCGGAGGGCGTCGTCCTCGTGCAGGCTCGGGAAGCCGAAGACCGCGGCGACCGCGTCGCCGATGTACTTCTCGACGACGCCTCCGTGGCGCTCGATCGCCGCGGCGGAGGCCTCGGAGTAGCGCGCCAGGACCCGGTGCATCGTCTCGGGGTCGAGTCGCTCCGCGAGGCGAGTCGAATCGACGAGATCCGCGAACAGGAAGCTCACCGTCCGGCGGACGCTGTCGGCCGGCCCGGGCGGCGCGGCCGGCGGCGGCGCCGCGACCGGCGCCGCGGGCCGCGGGAGGTCGAGCTCGGAGTCGTGCATGAGGATCAGCCGCTCGAGCCGCTCGAGCTCCTGGCTCGGCTCCAGGCCCAGCTCGTCCGCCAGCAGGCGGCGGGTGGATCGGTAGACCTCCAGCGCCTCCGCCTGCCGCCCCGAGCGGTAGAGGGCGAGCATGAGCTGCGCGCGCGGCCGCTCCTGGAGCGGATGCTCAGCGGTGAGCGCTTCGAGCTCACCGACGAGCTGGGCGTGGCGGCCGAGGGCGAGGTCGGCGTCGATCCGTTCCTGCAGCGCGGCGAGGTGCATGTCGTTGAGGCGCTCCGCCTCACGGTCGGACTGGGCCTCGAAGCGCAGGTCGGCGAGCGTCGGCCCGCGCCAGAGCGCGAGCGCCTCCCGCAGCAGCTCGGCGGCACGCCGAGGCTCGTTCGCTGTCCGCGCCTCCGCGACGAGGCGCTCGAACACGTGCAGGTCGAGCTCATCGGCCTCGAGCTGGACGAGGTACCCGGGCGCCTGCGTCAGCAGTCGACCGGGCCCGAGTACCTTGCGCACCCCCGACACGTAGCCCTGGACGAGCTTGGTCGCGCGGGCCGGCGGCTTGGCGCCCCAGAGCTCGTCGACCAGGCGCTCGCTCGAGACCACCTTGTTCGCGTGGAGAAGCAGCACGCCAAGCAGGACGCGCTGCTTTCCTCCCTCGAACGAGAGCGGGTGACCCCGGTCACGTACCTCGAGCGGTCCGAGGATTCGGAACTCCATGGCCCCCTACCGCGGGAAACGCCTCGACCCTGACTACCTTCCCAGAGTCGAGGCGTTTCCGCGAGAGGGCGTCGCTTCAGCTCTTCACGTTGAGGGACAGATTGACGCTGCGAGTCAGCCCGTCGGCGCTCGCGGTGACGACGAAGGGCTTGAGCCCGGGAGTCGCCCCCCGCGGCACGCGGATCCGCAGGGCGGACGTCCGCGTCGCCGAATCCTGGCTGAGTGCCCAGCTCGATCCGTGCGGGAGACCGCTCGGAGTCAGGGTCACCGCACCGTCGAAGCCGTTGCTCCCCGCGACCGTCAGCGTGAACCTGGTCGTGCGTCCTCGCTTGATCGTCTGCGTCGCGCGCGTGGCCGTCAGGGCGAAGTCAGGCCCTCCCAGCGCCCGAGCGACGTTGATGCGGCCGTAGCCGTACTTCGCGTGGTACGTGCAGGTGGCGCAGGCGCCGTAGCGGTCGGCGCCGTAGCGAACGCCGCCGGCCTTGTCCGCGGAGCTCGCGATGATCCGCTTCACGTCCGCCGGAGTCCGCGTGGGATCCTGGCCGAAGAGGTGCGCGGCCAGACCCGCGACGAACGGCGTCGCCATCGACGTCCCGGACAGGGTCGCGTAGGAACCGTCCGGGTACGTGGAGTAGATCTTGACGCCGGGCGCCGAGACGAAGACGTCGCGCCGACCGAAATTCGACCAGCTCGCCGTCTTGTCTCGCACGTCGGTCGCGGCGACGCCAATCGCTTCCGGACACGCGGCGGGATAGACCGGGTTCGAGATGCCGTCGTTGCCGGCGGCGGCGACCACCAGTGCGTTGTACGTGTTGGTGGCAGTGGCGACGGCATCGCAGAGCGTCTGCGAGGGGTCGTACCCGCCGAGGCTGAGGCTGATCACGCGGGCGCCGTGCTGCGCCGCCCAGAGAATCCCGTTGGCGATTCCTGCGTAGGTGCCGGAGCCGACTGCATCGAGCGCCTTGACCGGGATCACCCGCGACGAGAACGCGACCCCGGCGACGCCGACGCCGTCGTTTGCCGTGGCCGCTGCGATGCCGGTCGTGTGCGTTCCGTGGCCGTGGTCGTCGAGGGCCGAGCCCGCTACACACGTCCCGCTCTCGTCGAGACAGTTCGCGGCATTCGCCGTGTCGAGCTGAGCGGCGAGATCGGGATGAGTCAGATCGACGCCCGTGTCGACGATGCTGAGCGTCGCTCCGCCGCCGATCCCGTACTGGCCGGGGAACAGTGACCAGCCGGCGATTGCCTGGATCTTCGCAAGCGCCCACTGGTCGCCGAACGACGGGTCGGTCGGTTCCGAGAGGACGAGCGCGTGCGCGACGGAGTTCCGCTCGGCGTAGACGACGTCGTGCCTCGCCCGGTACTCCGCGAGCTTCGTCGCGACACTCTCCGTCGCGTCGATCCCGACGACGGTGACGCCGGACTTCGTCTTGCCGAGGTTCTTGTCCCCCGCGACCGCGATGTGCGTACCCGCGTCGGCGGGGGTCCTGAACTTGACGAGCAGGCCGCGCCGTTCCGTGCTGCCGGAGGTGCCGGCCGTCGTCGTTGTGCCGTTGGGGCCGGCCGCGAGGCCCGACCCGTGCGCGCCGGCTGTCGGTGCGAGCAGCGCGGCGATCGAGATGGCGGCGGCGAGAACTGCCCGCTGGCCGCCCTGCGTCCAACTGTTCATCGCTCCTCCTTCGCCTTCGATCGCCGTGCGCGATCGACTGGCTCGAGGCTCGGGCGCAGCGGTTCAGACGCAGTCGCGGTCTGGTCGAGGTCTGGTCGAGGTCCGTCCGGTCGCAACGCGGACGGGGGCGTCGTCCAGTAGGGGAGCGGCCGTCAGCCCACGCGGGCGAAGTGCTTCATGGCCGTGATGGACGGCGCGAAGAAGTACTCGCCGGCGGTCGTTCTCACCCACATGTCACCCAGCTGGACGGGGCTTCCGACGGCGCCCGGTACGGCGCAGTAGCGGCTCCCCGGTATCTGCGAGGACAGCGGGTCGATGCCGTCGGCGACCTCCGGGTGCGAATCGGTGTTCATCCACGCCGTTTGGATGTGCTCGAACTGATCGGCGATCGACCGCTGGTAGCAGACGAAGCACATGCCGCGGTCGAACCTGCCGTAGCGGCCTCTGTCCGCGGCGTTGCTCTGGAACGGCTCGCCGAACGGGATGCCGCGGCGGAGGATCCGGCGCCGTCGCACGTCGTCGTCGCCGGCCAATGGTTGATCCCGCGGGTTCGCTTTGCGGATGTGGGCAGCCCGTGGCACGTCCGCGCCGTCAGCGTCACGCTTGTACGCGAAGTCGTTGATCGTCTCGCTCGCGAGGACCGCGGAATCCGCGAGGCCAGGGTCCTTCCGGTTTTGATTCGCGCCGACGAGCGGTGCCCCGGACGTGTACCGGCCGACGAGCTTCGCGCGGAAGAGCGCCTTGCTCATCTTCGCGTTACTGGCGGCTTGCCGAACGAACGTGTGGAAGCCGGAGACGTCCTGCGCCAGGCGACGGAAGACGAGGAAGGACCCGTTCCTGAGCCACGAGGGTTGCGGGTTCAACGGATCGACCGACGGCAAGCCCGGGGGTGTGCGCTCGCCGGGGTAGCCGAGAACGAACTCACCCGGCTTGACAGATACCTGACCGGGGGTTGGTTCGTCCGTGAACCCGACGACCGCCGGTTGCGAGATGCCGTCCCGGTAGCCGAAATGCTCGTGGTACCTCAAGTCTCTTCGCCTCATGCCGTCCTCTTGGAACAGGACCACGGCTTCGCGTGTGACCGCGCGCTTGCGGAAGTTGTCGATCTTGATGTTCCGGCGCGCGAGGAGGTCGTCCGCGACGATCAGAATCGCGTGGATGTCGGCCGAGCCGAGGCAGCCCGGCCAGTTCGCTGGTGCGTCGTCGCCGGTGTCGCCGATTATCTCGGCGCGCGCGCGCATCCCCTGCTGGAACTCCTCGGGCAGCTGGTCGAGCTCGGCGTCGTCGACGCCGAGCGCTCGCAAGCCGCTCTGCGTGAGGGCCAGGTTCATCCACGACGCTTTCGGTGTTTCGGCACCGGAGTGACGAGCCACGCGGAAGAGGTCGTTGAAGGTCTTGACCTCGGTCGTCGTCGCGACGTCGGCGATCACATCGGCGAGCCAGGCTCTGGCTTTCCGCCCGTCGCCGGACAGCTTGAGGAACAGGAAGGTGATGAACTCGTTCTTGAAGCCCGCGAGGATGTTGCCCTGGATCTCGTCGAGTTCGAGCTCGTCGGCGGCCACGTCCATCTCCCTGGTCCGGCGGGCCCCCCTGCTTACCCTTTCACAGTTCGAAGCCTCGGATCAACGCGGTCCGCAGCGCTGCTGCCGCGTACCAAGGATCGAGTTCCGGCGCGCAGAAAGCCGTGACGTGACGAGGTTCGTCGTCGACTGCGCAGCGGTCCTCCACCTCGCCGCCGAGGGGATCGAGGTCGGGCCGGAGCACGAGCTGCTCGCGCCGACGCTCCTGCGCTCGCAGACGCTCTCGGCGATGCACCAGGCGGTGCACCGCGGCGAGCTCACGGCCGACGTCGCCCGCGAGCGCCTCGAGCGCGTCAAGGGGATGAAGATCCGCCTGCTCGGCGATGCCGTGCTCCGCCGGGTCGCATGGGAATTCGCCGACAGGCTCGGCTGGGCGGAGACCTACGACGCCGAGTATCTGGCCCTCACGAAGCTGCAGGCGGACGCGTTCGTCACGCTGGACGCCGACCTGGCACGTCGGGCCGAGGGCGTCGTCCCGACGGCGACGGTCGACGCGCTCACGCACTGACCAGTCGTGGGCGGCTACAGGTTCCGGTTGTACGCGAAGGACGGCGACGACTGGGCGCCAGGACGCCGACCCTACGACACGTCTGATTCGACGTCGCCGTGCTAGGCGCCGGCGAGGACGATCCTCGCCGATGCCTCGCCGGTGCCATCCACCTTCGCAATCGAAGAGCTGGCTTAGGCGCAAGGTGACGTCATGAGCAGCCACGCCGTCGTGGCCACGAACCCGGCCGCGAGGAGCAGCTCGCCGACCTCGTCGGCCGCGAAGCCGCCCGCCGCCGGGAGCGCTACAAACATCCGGGGCATGGCCATCCACAGGAAGGCGAGACCGAACAGCACATTCGACCACAAGGGGAACACAGGAGCGTTCCACCGAACGAGGCGCTCGCGTGACGTCGGAACCCAGCGGAACAGGAGCGGGATCGCCAGCGACAGCGTGAAGATAAAGATGATCGACGCCAGTCGCTGCGAGCCGTGGATCGAGCTGAGGTTGTGCAGGTTGGTCTCGCCCTGGACGTTGGACCGCTTGACGACCGACGGCGTCTCATATCCGAACTGCCGCTGTCCCCAGCTGAACTCTTCGCCGGTGGCCAGGAACAACACGACCGACATCCCCGCACACAACACGCGGGAGCGGTACCGACGGATGGCGAGCACGGCGAAGCCGATCGCGCTGAGCAGGAACCCGATCGCCTGGGACCACTCGACGAGCCCATCCTCCGCCGTGAGCCGGTACACCAGGGCCCGGTCTTCATCGAAGAGCACGAGGAAGGAGAGCGAGACGACCACGGCAAACCCGGCGGCGGTCAACGCCAGGGCGTGGCCCGACATCACATTTCGACGGTGCGACGTGACAGAAACCGTCGGTTCAGCGTCCCTGAGTTGTTGGAGTCGATCCAAGAAGCCCTGCAAAGAAGGTTCCAGACCCACATCTAGACCCCGCCTTCGCCGGCGTTGTAGCCGCCCAGACGCTCTCCCAATCGTGCGGATTCACTACTCGAGTATCAACAGTTCGCCGCCCTCGTCGCGCTCGTCCAACGGGACAGCAACCCAGCCGCGCTGCTCGTCAACCCCCGACTCGCGGGCGCACTCCACGCACACCATGACCCGTTCCGAACAGGGTCAACCGCCGCCGCGCCACTGGCCGAACAGGCCGATCACCGCCCCGGCACACCGCAAGTTGAGCCGCTCGGCCGGGTCACGCTTTGTATGCCTCAGTGGGCTTGGCTGATCCTCGGCTTCGTAGCCATCGGTGTGGTCTTCGTCTACGTCGATCAAGCACGCCGGCGAGACCGGCATCGGTCACGCCCCGGCAGATCGCAAGGTTCAAGCTGACTCGGGGACTCACGTGTCGGGTGCGGCGTCGGTCCCTGACTGAAGCCATCCGGCGTCGCACCCCGAACGCCTTGGTCGAGCAAGGCGCAAGTTCACGGTCGCGGCCGGGGCTGTCCTAGCGCGGGCCGGCGTGCGCGCTGCTGCAGCCAGGGCTTGCGGGTAACTCACGCTGGCTGAGAGCGGGCCGGGTTCGCGTCCTCGGAGGTGAACGGCTGCCAGCCGACGCCGGCCAAGCAGCGCCGGTTCCCGAACCCGGCCCGCACCAGGCTAGACCCTCACCAGGCGTGGAACTTGCGGTGCGTGTTCGAGCTCTACCGATGGCCGCGGTATGTAGTAGTCGCGGCGGTGGGTTTCGGAAATTGTTTGATCTACGGGGCTCCGCGCCAGCGGACTGAACGCGGACTAGTCGCGTTGTCGCGCTGTCGCGGTCGACCAAAACCCCTGCATCCGCCACGATCCGCCAGTTCCCGCCACTGCTCTCGGAACCCCGTGGACGTTCGAGGTCATACGTACGCGTGCTCCGTCGTGGCCCAGGAGCCCGAGGGGGGCACGGAGGGGGCACGCGGCGAGCATCCCTGGCACCCACGGCACGCGTGACCCGCACAACCACGCGATGTCTCGCTTGGCTGCACGGATCGAAAGGCGCATACGGGATTCGAACCCGTGCCGCCGCCGTGAGAGGGCGGTGTCCTAGGCCTCTAGACGAATGCGCCCCGGACGCGCGGCAGTGTAGCGGGTTTTGCCGCAGCCCCGGAACCGCGGTACGGTCGGCCGGATGCCCGCACGACGCCGTGTGCTGGTCGTCGGCGCGCTGCTCGCGCTGCCCGTCGCGATCCTCCTGCTCCTCCTCGCGCGGCCGTCGCTCGATGCGACGTGGGAGAACCAGCCGGCGCACTTCTGGCTCGTCCTGCTCGCGGCGCTCGCGAGCGTCGGCCTCGGCGTCGCCGTCTTCCGCGCGGCTCGGCAGCGCGGCGATGCACGGCTCCTTCTGGTCTCGCTCGCGTTCGTCGCGGCCGCCGGCTTCCTCGGCCTCCACGCGCTCGCGACGCCGGGCGTGCTGCTCGAGGGATCGACGCCGGGGTTCCTCCTCGCGAACCCGATCGGGCTCGTCGTCGCCGGCGTGTTCGCTGTGCTCTCGCCGTGGCGCTGGAGCCGCCGCACCTCGCTGCGGCTGATCGCGTGGTCGGGCGTCCTCCTGGGACTGCTCCTCTGCGTCCTCGGCGTGTGGGCCGTGTTCTCGGTCTTCGAGCTGCCGCCGCTCGACCGCGCGCTGACGCTCGACGACGCGGAGAGCACGCTGTGGGCGATCGCGATGATCGGCCTGCCGCTGTACGCGATCGCGGCGCTCGGCTACGTCCGGCTCTATCGCGAGCGCGGGACGAAGCTCGTCTTCGGGATCACCGTCGCCTTCGTCCTGCTGGCCGAGGCGATGCTCGTCGTCGCCGTCGCCGAGAACTGGCGCCTCAGCTGGTGGGAGTGGCACGTGCTGATGGTGCTCGCGTTCGCGTCGATCTCGTACGCGGCGTGGAAGGAGTGGCCGGAGGAGCGGTTCGCGCACCTGTACCTCGACGAGACGCTGTCCGCGTCCGAGGAGGTGACGCTGATGTTCGCCGACCTCCAGGGCTACACGAGCTTCACGGAGCGCGTGGGGCCCGACGAGGCGACGAGGATGCTGAACACGTACTGGGCGGAGCTCCTGCCGGTGCTCGAGCGCTACCGCGCGGACGTCCAGGACCTGATCGGCGACGAGGTGATGGCCATCTTCCGCGGCGAGGACCACGCCGCGCGCGCAGGGCGGGCCGCGCTCGCGTTCCAGGAGGAGGCGGCCCGGATCGCGCAGGACGGCTGGCCCCGTTTCCGCGCCGGGCTCAACACCGGCATGGTCACGGCCGGCATCGTCGGCGCGAGCAGCGGCCTGCGGAAGCACGGCGTCGTCGGCGACACCGTCAACGTCGCGGCGCGCCTCCAGTCCGTCGCTCCGGTCGGCTGCGTGCTCGTCGGGGAGGAGACGAAGCGGCACCTGCCGCCGGAGGCGGTCGTGGAGGAGCGGGCGCCGCTCGACCTGAAGGGCAAGGAGGAGCCGGTGCAGGCGTACGTGCTCCGCTCGGTGCCCGAGCCGGAGGCCCAGCGGCGCCGGACCCGCTCAGGCCTCTTCCGAACGCCGCGGCTGAGTCGTCCTGGCCGCGCGCGAGCCGGGCGATCAGGGCGAGCACGGCGGCCGCGGCGAGGATCCCGACGGCGTTCCAGATCGTCGAGGACGAGAGCGGGACGGCGGTGGCCGCCAGCACGAACGTCGCGAGCACGAGCGCGGCCGCCGCGAGGGCACCGAGCGCGACGAGGCGCCGGACCGCCACGGCGGCCTCTTCCCGCGCCGTCGCGGCGAGCTCCACCGACCAGTAGCCGAGCTCCGCGACGAGGAGGAGCCCCGTTGCGACGAGCGGCGACGCGCCGTCGACGCCCGGCTCGCCGGCGAGCGTGGCGGCATACGCCGCCGCGAGCCCGAGCAGACCCCACGTGACGAGCGGGCCGCGCCCGAGGACGACGGCGGCGGCGATGAGCAGCACGCCGACCGCGGCCGCGGTCGCCACCAGACCGCGTCCTCCGCTCCGGCGCGCGCCGCGACCGCCGACGGCGAGCGCCACCGCGGCGGCGCCCGTCGCTATCCGCGCGCCACGCGGGCCTGACGCCGCCACGCCGACACCTCCTCCAGCGGCGCGGCGAGCGCCTCGCCGTCACGCCACTCGACCACGGGGACGCCGGCCGTCTCGAAGCGGTACCGCAGCGCCGCGCGCGTGTGGAGCCAGAGCCGGTAGGCGACGCGGTCGGCCTCGTCGTCGCCCGCGACCGCGAACGCCGCGGGGGAGACCTCCACGATCGCGAGGTCGAAGCCGCGGGCGCGAAGGTCGAGCAGCGCGCCGACCGACCGCTCGTCGAGGAGCGGCGTGAGCCCGACGACGAGCGCCTGCGGCGGGAGCGTCCGCCGCGGCAGCAGCTCGACGTCCTTCCAGGCGTAGTTGAGGACGATCTCCGTCTCGAGCAGCGAGTCGACGATGCGGTAGAGCTGGCGCAGGCCCGTGCCGGGGAGCAGCCAGCTGAGCATCCCGCCGAAGCCGATCACGCCGACGCGGTCCTTCCGTGCGAGATAGGCGTCGGCGAGCGCGGCCGCGGCCCGGACGGTCAGGTCGAGCGTCCCGCGCTCCGTCCCGCGCACCTCCGAGAACGTGTCGAGGAAGAGGATCACGTCGGTGTTCCGCTCCGGGTGCGCCTCGTTCACGACGAGGTCGCCGCGCCGGGCGCTCGCGCGCCAGTTCACGCGCCGCACGCGGTCGCCGGGCACGAACGGCCGGATGTCGGCGAACTCGATCCCGTCGCCCTTCGTCCGGGCCACCTGGTTGCCCACGCTCGGCTGCGTCTCGAGCGGGCGCAGGAGCGAGAGCAGGCGCTCGGGGCCGGGGTAGACGCGCAGCGGCCGGCGCAGGTCGCGGACGTCCTCGAACGCGAAGACCCCGAGCCGGTCGCGCGCACGCAGGTGCAGCGTTCCCGGCGCGTAGCCGCCCCAGCGCGTGCAGCCGATCGGCACCTCGACCTCGCGCTCCTCGCCGGCCGCGAGCCGGAGCGCCACGGGGTTGGTGCCCGGCTCCGCGTCGAGCCCCGGCGCGAGCGAGAGGAAGAGCTCGAGCCGCTCGACGGCGTCGTCCGCGCTGACGACGAGTCGGAAGGTCACGGTCTCGCCCTCGAGCGCCCGCTCCCGCTCGAGCCCTCCCTGCGACGGTGAGGACCGGCGGGCGCGCGCCCGCGAGGCCGACGCCGACGAGCAGGGCGAACGGCGCGACGAGGACGACCAGCTCCGGCAGGCCGAGGACGAGGGACGCGGCGAGGCCGAACGCCGACAGGCCCGCGTAGGCGCCGAGGCGGGGCGACCCGCGGCGGGTCACGACGCGGCGGCGGGGGCGCGCACGTCCTCGGCCGGCGGCGTCGGGACGGTCTCGAGCACCTCGCGCACGACGTCGTCGCCGCGGATCCGCTGCACCCACAGCTCCGGCTTCAGCATCAGCCGGTGCGCGAGCGCCGGCACGGCCACGCCCTTCACGTCCTCCGGCGTGACGAAGTCGCGGCCGGAGAGTGCGGCGCGCGCCCGGGCGAGCTTCAGCAGCGCGAGGGAGCCGCGCGGGCTCGCACCGACCGCGACGCGGCGGCTCGTCCGCGTCGCGCCGACGAGGTCGACCATGTAGCGCCCGATCGGCTCGGAGACGTGGACGCGCTCCACGGCCGCCTGCAGCGCGAGCAGCGTCGGGCCGTCGACGACCGGCGAGAGCTCGACCTCGTCGGTCTGCCGCTCCGCGCGCGCCTCGAGCACGCGCCACTCGTCGTCGACGGCCGGGTAGCCGAAGGAGATGCGGAGCAGGAACCGGTCGAGCTGCGCCTCGGGGAGCGGGTAGGTGCCCTCGTACTCGATCGGGTTCTGCGTCGCGAGCACGACGAACGGCCGCGCGAGCGGGTACGTGCGCCCCTCGATCGTCACCTGCCGCTCCTGCATCGCCTCGAGGAGCGAGGCCTGCGTCTTCGGCGGGGCGCGGTTGATCTCGTCGGCGAGGAGGAGGTTCGTGAAGATCGGGCCGGGCCGGAACTCGAAGTCGGCCTCGCGCTGGTTGTAGATCGACGAGCCCGTCACGTCGGACGGCATCAGGTCGGGCGTGAACTGGATGCGCGCGAACTCGAGCGACGTGGCGCGCGCGAGTGACCGCGCGGCGAGGGTCTTCGCGAGGCCCGGGAAGTCCTCGATGAGCACGTTCCCGTCGGCGAGGAGCCCGAGCAGCACGAGCTCCAGCGCGTCGCGCTTGCCGACGACCGCCCGCTCGACCTCGTCGAGGACGCGCGCGCAGGTCGCGGCGACCGTGTCGACGTCGAGCTCGCGTTCGGCCACCACGGGAGCCTAGATCCTCTCCACGCGGTCGAGCAGGTCCCGCTGGCGCCGGACAGGGAGGCCCGGTGCGAGCCGGTCCGTCGGCATCGGCCGGTCCGGCCGCACGAGCTCCCAGAGGTCGGCGCCGAGTAGCGTCGCGCGTCTCGGCCGTGCCGGCGTCGAGCTCGAGCCCGCGGTGGGCGGCGAGCCGGTGCTCGGCGATCGCGCGGAGCCGCGCGCGGAGGCGGACGTGCAGGTCGAAGGCGCTCCCGCTCGAGAGCACGACCTCGCGCTCGACCCGCTCGAGCGTGGCCGGACGGGACGGCCGCGGGGCGCGGCGCGCGGCGACGGCGCGGTCGTAGGCGGACGGGACGTCGGCGCCGCTCGCGCGCCGCGTCCGGCGGACGAGCCAGAGCATCCCGACCGCGCCGAGGAAGAGCGCGTAGCCGTCCGCGGCCTCGTCGCCGCCGGCCGCCCCCGCGAGGACGGCCGCGCCCGCGACGGCGGCTCCCGCGGCCGCGACGACGAGCCAGCGCCTCACCGCAGCGCCTCGCGCACGGCTTCGAGCGCCCCGATCGCCGCCTCGCGGTCGCCCTCGTCGAGCGCGTGGAGGCTGAACTTCGCCTGCTCGAAGAGCGACGCGAGCTCGGCGAGCGGCTCGGGCGGGACGTCGAGCTCGCCGAGGACGCGGCCGACGTACTCGAGCGGCGCCTCGCCGGGCCCGCGCGGCGCGCCTGCGGCCTCGAGCGCGAGCTCCAGGCGCGCGAAGGCCGCGACGATCGCGCGGCGCACGTCCGGCTCGTCGCGCAGGTCGGCGAGCGGCTGCGCGAGCGCGGCCTCGAGGCGGTCGCCCAGCCCCTGCCGGCGCGGCCGCGACCGCCGTCCGAGCACGACCACGCCGCCCACCGCGATCGCCGACGCCACGAGCACGGGCAGCCACGCCGGTTCCGGGGGACGCGCGGCCTCGGCCTCCGCCGCCGTCGGCTCGACGACGCGCAGCCGAGCGAGGATCTCGCTCAGACGGCCGTCCGAGCGGGACGAGATCGCGACGGCCACGACCACGAGGGCCGCGAGCGCGAGCGGCGACAGCCACCGCTGCTTGCCGCTGCGCCGGGCCTCGGGGAGCTCCCGGATGCCGAGCAGGACCAGCGTCGGGATCCCCGCGAGCGCGACGAGCACGAGCACGGCGTAGCCGTACGTGACGACCCATTCCGGCAGGCCGAGCCCGCCGCCCTCGGGCGCCGGCGCGGAGACGGCCGACGCCGCGGCGACGACGGCGAGCAGTCCGCCGAGCGCGGCCGCGAGCGCGACGACGCGCCGGTTCACGCCGCCCACTCCTGCAGCTCGGCGCGCAGGCGGACGAGCGCCGACAGCGCGTCGTCCTTCATCTCCACGTCCACGGCGTGGGCGCTGAAGCGGGCGCGCTCGTAGAGATGCGTGAGCTCGAAGGCGAGGCCGGATGCGCCGGGGATGTGGGCGATCGCGGGTGCGATGCGCTCGAGGTACTCGAGCGGCGCCTCGGCGTCCCGGCGCGGCAGGCCGAAAGCCGCGAGCGCCCGTTCCATCCGGGCGTACGCGGCGATCACCGCGCGGCGCGGGTCGGGCTCGGCCAGCAGGTCGTCGATCGCGTTGTCGAGGAGCAGTCCGAGCTCGTCGGCGAGCGCGTCCTCGTCGCCCTCGCGGAGCGGCCGGCGCAGCTGTCGCCGCCGGTAGGAGAGGTAGACCATGGCCGCGCCGAGACCGAGGCCGATGACGACGAACGGGGCGAGCCGGAGCTCGCCGCGGCGGCGGTCGCTCACGTCCAGCGGCGCGGCGGTCGTCGCGCCCCGATCTGCGGCGGGGGCCGGGAGCGAGGTTCTCGCTCGAGGCGCCCGAGCCCGCGCAGACCCACCAGCGCGACGAGAATGATGCCGATGAAGACGAGCAGCGCCACGTCGCGGCGCCGGCCGGCGTTGGGATCGCGTCGCCAGCCGCCGCGCTTCCAGGTCGCGTACAGGGCGACGGGGATGAGCGCGAGGTAGAGCGCGACGAAGGTGCTCAGCACGTAGTCCAAGACCGCAGGCGAGAGGTCCCGATCGGCCGACGACCGGCCGACGAGCGGCTCGCGCGCGACCGACGCGACCGCGACGACCGTCAGCAGCCCGATGATCGCCGCTGCGACGGCGGCCGTGGTCGCCACGCGCCGGGCGCGCGGCGGGTCGTCCCCTCGACTGCCCGGGAGCCTCCACACCGGTTGAGACGCGGCGCGGGCGCTTCGGGTTGTGCCGCCGTCACTCGATCCGCCTGCAACGGGACCGTCCTCTCGCCTAGTGGCAAAGCGAACGAACCAGGCGGACAATCTGCGCATGCGGCCCGCCCGCAGTGACACGAGCACGATCCGGCGGATCCTGACGACCCTCGTCGACCAGCAGCGACGTCTCCGCTCGACGGGCGCGCCGGCGGCGGAGGTCGAGGCGAACCGGAAGGCGATCGCCTACTGGCACAGCGCGCGGACGGCCGTGCGCGCGGAAGCGCCGCCACGGGTCGACGACACGCGCTGACGACCGGTCGCGCCGAGCCTGATCGAGCGTGCGTCGACGGCTCTGATCACCTGCGCGACCCAGGCAAACGAAAAGCCGCTGTTTCCAGCGGCTTCCTGAGGCTGCGGGGCAGGGATTCGAACCCCAACTTCCTGATCCAGAGTCAGGCGTCCTACCATTAGACGACCCCGCAAAGGGCCGGGGCAGTGTAGCCGCCTACGTCTCGAGCCGGTAGAGCGGGACGAGGCGCTTCTCGGCCTCGGTGTCGATGTGCGCGACGACCTCGACGTACGGCTCGAGGCCCGAGCCGCGCAGCTTCGACTTCAGCAGCCCGTCGACCTGGTAGATGCCCGACGAGTTGTTCATGACGATCTCGATCCCGATCGGCTTCGCCTCGCCGTCGCCGATCCGGACCTCCTCGATCGCGGCCGCCGACAGCGAGTGGATCGAGACGCTGCCGCGCTCGAACGGGATCCGCGACCGGCCCTGCGCCATGTCGAGCGCGTCGGCGACGCGGACGATCCCGGCCTCGAGCGTGAACGGCTTGCCGTCGTTGCGGTGGCTCGTGATGCAGTGGAGCGTCTCGGCCGCGATCACGGTCAGGTCCGGCTCCTCGTAGATCCCGTCGAGCAGCTCGCGGATCTTCGGCTCGGCGAGGAAGAGGCTGAAGTCCTCGTGGCCGTCGCGGTGGACGGCCATGCCGATGCAGTGCGTGAGCGCGCCGAGGACGACCACGACCTCCGCGTCGTCCTGGGTCATGCCGTAGTCGCGGACGACCATCGGCTCGACGCCGTGCTTCGCGAGCTGGCGGAGGAGCTTCAGGGCGATGTTCGTGACGATCTGGATGTGCACCCAGGAGTGGTCGTTGATCTCCATGCGCACGACGGCGTTCACGTTCGCGACGTGCCACCAGCCCTTCAGCTGGCGGTCCGCGTTGGCCCGCTCGACGATGCGCCGGAGCTTCCGGTTCGCCGCGCTCGGGGACGCGGATGCGCATGCCGGCGACGGCCTGCGACGGCGTCAGCCTGGTCTCGCGCTCGGCCTCGTCGGACGCGGGTGACTCGATCCGCTCCGTCGTCTCGGGATCGAGCCCTTCGGCGGCCGCCTCGAGCTCGTGGTCGCTCACGCTAGGGCGCGGCGGGCTGCTCGGGTGGTGCCGGTTCGTCCGGCGCGGCGTCCACCGCGGGCTGTTCCATCGGCGCCTCGGTCGCCTCAGGCGCCTCGCGCCCGCGAAGCTCGAAGTAGACGAGCGTCAGCGCGACCGCGACGAACGGCGCGGTGATCGAGTTCGAGACGACGCTCTGGATGTACGACCCGAGCCAGCCGGGGAGCCACGAGAGCAGGAGGCCGAGGATGATCCCCGCCCCGATGAGGATGAGGAACACGAGCACGATGAGCCCGAACACGTTCCAGCCGTCGCCGCGGACGAGCTCGCGGCTGCGGCCGAACGACTCGCCCGCCGAGCGGCTCTCGAGCACGATCACGGGCACGATCAAGCACCAGATCGTCATCAGGAAGAGGCCCGGGACGATGAGGAGGATCAGGCCGATCGTGATCGCGACCGCGGCGAGGAGGCCGGCGACGAGCACGGAGCCGAGGTGCGCGCGACCCTGCGCGAACGTCTCCGAGATCGACATGTCCGCGCGCCCGTCGCGGACGTCGGCGACGGCCTCGACGAGCGCGGCCTGCAGCCAGAAGACGCCGAGGAGCGAGACGAACGCGCCGAGGAGCGCCCCGAGCCAGCCGAGCGCCCACGTCAGCAGGATCGAGACGACGCCGAGGATCGCGTAGACGACGAGCGCGATCGGGATGAGGTGCCTCCACTGCTTCTTGTAGAGGTCCCAGGTCTGCCCGATGACGGCGGTCGGCGACATCGCGGCGGAGCCTAACGCACCGGCGCGCCGGCGCGTCGCCCGACTAGGCGACGTCGGCCCAGTCGCCGTAGAGCTGCGTGTAGAGGCCGCGCGCGGCGATCAGCTCGGCGTGCGTGCCCTGCTCGACGACCTGCCCGTGCTCGAGCACGACGATGAGGTCGGCGTCGCGGATCGTCGAGAGGCGGTGCGCGATGACGAACGCCGTCCGGCCCTCGAGCAGCGTGCGCAGCGCGCGACTCGATCCGCCGCTCGGTGCCGATGTCGACCGACGACGTCGCCTCGTCGAGGACGAGGATGCGCGGGTCGGCGAGCAGCGCGCGCGCGAACGCGACGAGCTGGCGCTGGCCGAGCGAGAGCCGCGTGCCGCGCTCGCCGAGCTCCGTCTCGTAGCCGTTCTCGAGCCGGAGGACGAACTCGTGCGCGCCGACGGCCTGCGCGGCGCGGACGATCTCGTCGGGCGTCGCGTCCGGCCGGGCGAAGGCGATGTTCTCGTGGACCGTGCCGGCGAAGAGGAAGCCCTCCTGCGGGACGACGCCGAGCTGCCGGCGGAGCGACTCCTGCGTCACCTCGCGGAGGTCGACGCCGTCGATCGTGATCGCGCCCTCCTGCGGGTCGTAGAACCGGGCGAGCAGCTTCGCGATCGTCGACTTGCCGGCGCCGGTGTGGCCGACGAGCGCGACCGTCGTGCCGGCGGGAACGTCGAGGTCGATCCCGTGCAGCACCTCCGGGCCGGTGCGGTAGCGGAAGCGGACGCCGTCGAAGCGGACGTGACCGTCGATGCGGGCGAGCGGGCGGGCGTCGGGTGCGTCGACGACCTCCGGCTCCTCGTCCATCACGTCCATGATCTTGTCCAGCGCCGCCACGGCCGAGAGGAACGTGTTGTAGAGCTGCGAGAGCTGCTGGACCGGGTCGAAGAAGTTCGACAGGTAGAGCATGAACGCGAGCAGCGTCCCGATCGTGATCGAGCCCGTCGAAGTAGCGGTAGCCGCCGTAGCCGAGCACGATCGCGGTGGCGGCGGTCGAGAGGAAGTCGACGAAGGGGAAGTAGAGGCCGTTCGTGACGACCGTCTGGTGGTTCGCGTCGCGGTAGCTGGGCGTTGACCTCGCGGAACCGGCGGAGGTTCGCCTGCTCGCGCGTGAACGACTGGACGACGCGCATGCCGGCGATGTCCTCGGCGAGCGTCGCGGTGACGAGGCCGAGGCGCTCGCGGACGGCGCGGTAGGCGCGGGCCGAGTAGACGCGGAAGAGCGCCGTCGCGACGGCCATGAGCGGGATGACGGTGATGGTGGCGAGGGCGAGCCGCCAGTCGAGGAAGAAGAGGATGACGGCCGAGCCGATGAGGATCAGCGTGTTCTGGACGAGCGTCGTGACGCCGTCGGTGACGAGCTGGTCGAGCGCCTCGACGTCGTTCGTGAGGCGGCTGATGATCACGCCGGCGCGGTTGCGCTCGAAGTAGCCGAGCGAGAGGCGGCCGAGGTGCTTGAAGAGCCGGTTGCGGAGGTCGGCCAGGATCCGCTCGCCCGTCCAGCCGGTGAAGTAGGTCTGCGCCGAGGTGGCGACGAGGGCCCCGATGCCGGCGGCGATGAAGAGGGCGACGATGCCGGCGATGTAGCCGGGGCTGTGGCCGTTCTCGACCGCGTCGACCGCGAGCTTCGCGAGGTACGGCGGCGCGAGCGCGATCAGCGTCGCGGTCAGGAGCGAGGCGATCGCGAGCGTCGTCTGGCGCTTGTACGGCGCCGCGAGCCGGGCGAGCGTCGTGATGCGGCGCGCGGTTCGGCGCCACGACCAGTCGCCGACGTTCGCGCCGCGCTCCATCGTGAGGTGGCTCCCGGGCTGCCAGACCCTCATCGCGCCGCCCTTTCGGGTTACACGCGCCCGTGATACCCGGGGTCCCGACCCGCCCTCCTGCCTGAGCGCGAGCCTACCGCGAAAACGCGCACGAGAGGCCCACGCGAACGTGCCGAAAGCGTGTCGTATGCTCCACGGGACGGACGTCACGCCGACGCCTCCGCGCGCTGCTCGACCCGCTCGGCGAACTCGCGCTCGAGCAGCCCGTGCTCGTAGATCTCGCGGTAGATCGGCGAGCTGCGGATCAGCTCGGCGTGCGGGCCGCGCGCCACCACGCGGCCGCCGTCGAGCACGACGAGCTCGTCGGCGAGCGCGATCGTCGACAGCCGGTGGGCGATGATCAGCGTCGTCCGGCCCTCCATCGCCTCCTGCAGCCCGAGCCGGATCCGCGCCTCGGTCGTCGCGTCCACCGACGCGGTCGCGTCGTCGAAGATGAGGATGCGCGGCTCGAGGATGAGCGCCCGCGCGATCGCGATCCGCTGCCGCTGGCCGCCGGAGAGCGTGATCCCGCGCTCGCCGATCACGGTGTCGTAGCCGTCCGGCAGCCGCTCGATGAACTCGTGCGCCTGCGCGAGCCGGGCCGCGCGCTCGACCTCCTCGTCCGTGGCGTCGGCGCGGCCGAAGGCGATGTTCTCGCGCACCGTGGCCGAGAAGAGGAACGGATCCTGCGCGACGATCCCGATCTCGCGCCGGAGCGAGGTCAGCGGTCACGTCGCGCACGTCGACGCCGTCGATGAGCACGCGCCCGTCGGTCGCGTCGTAGAAGCGCGGGACGAGCGAGGCGAGGCGTCGTCTTCCCCGAGCCGGTGTGGCCGATGAGCGCGACGGTGCGTGCCGGGCTCGAGCTCGAGGTCGACGCCGTCGAGCACCGGCCGCCCCGCGTCGTACTCGAACGAGACGTGCTCGAAACGGATGCGCCCCGTCGCCCGGCGGGAGCGCGCCGGCGCCGGGCCGGTCGGCGATCTCCTCGGGCTCGTCGAGCACCTCGAAGATCCGCTCGCCCGACGCGGTCGCCCGCTGCGCCTGGCCGATCCACATGCCGAGCATGCGCAGCGGCATGATCAGCATCACGACGAAGAGGTTGAACTCGATGAACGTCCCGAGCGTGAGCGATCCGTTCGCGACCATGCGCCCGCCGACGAGCAGCACGGCCGCCTGCGCGAGCAGCGGGACGAACGCGAGCACCGGCACGTAGAGCGCCCGCTGGCGGTTGGCGCGGAGGCTCTGGTCGAAGACCGCCTCCGACCGCCGCTCGAAGAGCGCCTGCTGCCGCTCCTCCTGCGCGAACGCCTTCACGACGTGGACGCCGACGATCGCCTCCTCGGCGACCGTCGTCACGTCGGCCATCTTCTGCTGCACGTCGCGCAGCACCGGGTGCGACACGTGGCTGTAGCGGTAGGCGAGCACGACGACGAACGGCGTGACCGCGAGCGCCATGAGCGCGAGCCGCCACTCGAGCCACAGCATCACCGCGGTGACGCCGACGATCGTGAGGATGTGCTGGAAGAAGAAGATGAGGCCGTAGCCGAGGAAGAAGCGCACGGTCTGGAGGTCGATCGTCGCGCGCGACATGAGCTGCCCGGTCTGGTGGCGGTCGTAGTAGCCGAAGGACAGCCGCAGGAGGTGCGCGTAGAGGCTGTTGCGCAGGTCGAACTCGACGCCGAGCGCCTGTCGGCCGGAGATGAACCGGCGGCCGACCATGAGCACGCGCCTTGACGAGCCCGATCCCGACGATCAGGCCGAGGTACGTCCACAGCAGGCCGTGGTCCTGCGGTCGCACGGCCTTGTCGATGACGTCGCCGGTGACGAGCACGAGGCGCGATCGCGGCGAGCTGCGACATCACCGCGAGCACGGTCGAGACGACCATCGACCAGCGGTACGGGCGGAGGAAGCCGACCAGCCGGAAGAAGGTCGTGCGATAGGGGACGTGTGCGCTCACAGACACGGCAACGCCCACGGTAGCCGAGCCGATTCCGCGCTACGCCGTCAGCCGGCCGAGCTCGTCGCGGACGAGCGCGAGCGCCTGCTCGAGACGCGCGCGGTTCGCCGGGAGGTTGAGCCAGCCGCTCGCTCCGCTCGGGTGCGGAAGCGGGATCGCGACGGCGCCGGCGACCTCGAAGCGGCTCCCGATGCACGCGAGCGACGATTCCCCGAGGAGCCGGCGGGCGGCCAGGCCGCCGACCGTGAGGACGAGCTCCGGTCGCAGGAGACGGAGCTCCCACTCACGCCAGAAGGCGCAGAGCTCCTGCTCGCGCGGCGTCGGCGTGCGGTCGCCGCGGCCGGACGGCGGCGCGACCGGGATAGCAGCGCGTCACGGACGCGCA
The DNA here is from genome assembly GCA_963733995.1 of uncultured Thermoleophilia bacterium. Taxonomy (GTDB): domain Bacteria; phylum Actinomycetota; class Thermoleophilia; order Gaiellales; family Gaiellaceae; genus DATHTC01. Next base: position 129,621 of record CAVTFO010000020.1, on the reverse strand, counting down.
GTAGAACGTGTCGTAGAACGCGTCCTCGTCGAGCTCGAGCCAGCGCCGCAGCGTCTGCCCGGCCCGGCCGCGCCAGGGCCGGCGCTCCTCGCCCTCGACGATCCCGGGCGCCTGGCCGAGGATGTACGCGCGCTGGCCGGGACGGCCCTCGACGACCGGCAGCGACTCGAGCGGATAGCCCGCCTCGAGGCACGCGCGGCAGCGCGCGTTGTCGCGCTGGAGCGACGCGAGCGACCGGTACGAGCTGCGGCGGACGGTCACGACGGCGTCGTAGGGTAGGCGCCGTGCTCCCGCTCGAGTCCGTTCCGAACGTCTCCGAGGGGCGGGACGCGGCGGTGATCGCGCGCGATCGGCGACGCCCTCGCGGCCCACGCGACGCTCCTCGACGTCCACTCCGATGCCGACCACAACCGTTCCGTCTTCACGCTGGTCGGCTACGAGCAGGCGCTGCAGGAGGCGCTCGTCGCGGGCGTGGCGGTCGCGAAGGAGCGCATCGACCTGCGCCGGCACGAGGGGGTGCATCCGCGGATCGGCGCCGCGGACGTCGTCCCGATCGTGCCGATCCGGCCCGAGGACATGCCCCGCGCGAAGCGGACGGCGCGCCTGCTCGCGAAGCGGCTGACCGCGGAGCTCGGGCTGACGACGTTCCTCTACGGCGAGGTCGGCGAGGGTCGCGGCCCGGCCTTCTTCCGCCGCGGCGGCACGGAGGAGCTGCAGCGGCGGCTCGACGAGGGCGAGCTCGCTCCCGCGTACGGCCCGCCGTGGCTCGACCCCGCCGCGGGCGCCGTCCTCGTCGGCGCGCGCAGGCCGCTGATCGCGTTCAACGTCAATCTGCGCGGGACGCGCCGATGCGGCGCGCGAGATCGCGGCTCTGGTCCGGGAGACCGGCGGCGGCTTCCCCGGCGTCCGGGCGCTCGGCCTCGACCTCCCGGCGGCCGGCCATGCCCAGGTGAGCATGAACGTCGAGGACTGGGAGGCCGCGCGGCTGCACGAGATCCTCGCGCGCATCGAAGCCGAGGCCGAGCTGCGAGGGGCCGAGGTGATGGGATCGGAGCTCGTCGGCCTGATGCCGGCGGGGGCCGCCGCGCAGGCCGCCGGCGCGGCCCTGCGGCTCGAGCGGTTCGACGCCTCGCGCGTCCTCGAGCTGCGGCTCCTCGACCGCTGAGGCCGCGGTCCGCGCGTCTAGACTCGCTCGCGATGGCGCAGCGGACGGCGGTGGCCCTCACCGGCGACGACCTCGTCGCCGAGCACGTCTGGGACGTCGCCGTCGACGGCGCGTCGGTGGCGCTGTCCGAGCTGGGTCGGGAGCGCGTCAACGCGGCGCGCGCGCTCGTCGAGGAGGCGGCGCACGGCGCGCAGGAGCACACCTACGGGATCAACACCGGCTTCGGCCGCTTCGTCAGCCGCACGATCCCGGCGGAGCTCACCGACGAGCTCCAGCTGCGGCTGCTGCGCAGCCACGCCTGCGGCGTCGGCGATCCGTATCCGCGCGAGGTCGTGCGCGGCGCGATGCTCCTGCGCGCGAACACGCTCGCGAAGGGCTGCTCGGGCGCCCGCGTCGAGACCGTCGAGCTCCTCGTCGAGTGCCTCAACCGCGGCGTCCTCCCGGACGTCCCGTCGCGCGGCTCGGTCGGCGCGAGCGGCGACCTCGCGCCGCTCGCGCATCTCGCGCTGCCGCTCGTCGGCGAGGGCCGCGCGTGGTTCGACGGCGAGCTCCTCGACGGCGCGCACCGCGCTCGCGCGAGCCGGGCTCGAGCCGATCACGTCCGGTGGCGAAGGAGGGGCTCTCGCTCATCAACGGCACGCAGTTCATGGCCGCGATCGGCGCGCTCGGCGCTCGTGCGCGCGCGGCGGCTCGTGAAGGCGGCCGACCTCGCCTGCGCGATGTCGCTCGAGGCGCTGCAGGGCTCGCGGACGAGCTTCCTGCCGCAGATCCACGCGCTCCGCGGCCTGAAGGGCCAGGCCGACGCGGCAGCGAACGTGCTCCGCCTGCTCGAGGACTCGGCGATCATCGAGGCGCACCGCTGGTGCGACAAGGTGCAGGACGCGTACTCGCTCCGCTGCGCGCCGCAGGTGCACGGCGCGGCGCGCGACCTCCTCGACTACGTCGGACGCGACGGTCGGCGCGGAGCTCAACGCGGCGACCGACAACCCGCTCGTGCTCGTCGACGACGGCGATGCTCGTCTCGAACGGGAACTTCCACGGCCAGCCGCTCGCGTTCGCGCTCGACGCGCTCGCGATGGCGGTCGCGGAGCTCGCGAGCATCGCCGAGCGGCGCGTCGAGCGGCTCGTGAACCCGAACCTCTCGGACGGGCTGCCGGCGTTCCTCGCGCACGAGGGCGGCCTCAACTCCGGCTTCATGATCCCGCAGTACGTCGCCGCCGCGCTCGTCAGCGAGAACAAGGTGCTCTGTCATCCCGCGAGCGTCGACTCGATCCCGACGAGCGCCGGGCAGGAGGACCACGTCTCGATGGGGAACGCGTCGGCGCTGAAGGGGTGGCAGGTGCTCGCGAACGCCGAGCAGGCGCTCGCGATCGAGCTGCTCGCCGGCGCGCAGGCGGTCGAGTTCCTGGCGCCGCTCGAGCCGGGGGCCGGCGTGCGCGCGACCCGCGCCGCCGTCCGCGAGCTCTCGCCGCGGCTCCGCGACGACCGGCCGCTCGCCGACGACATCGCCCGCGTCGCCGCCGCCGTTCGCGACGGGTCGATCGTCGCGGCGGTCGAGGGCGAGGTCGGAGAGCTGCTGTGACGCGCAAGCTGGACTGGGGCGGGCCTGACGCGCCGCCGCCGCCCAAGCATCCGTATCGGGACTCGGCGTTGCTCTACCTCGCGCATGGCCGCGGTGATCCTCGTCGTCGCCTGGCTGACCGGCGGCGACATGGCGCGCGCGATCGCGTTCGCGGCGGTCGCCTTCGTCGGCGCGACGGGGTGGAGCTGGTGGCGCTGGCGCGAGCGTCTGGCGGCAGGCGAAGCGGCGCGGGCAATGAGCGCGACCGGAGACCGTCGAGGCCACGGTCGAGGCGCTGTGCGGCGACCTCGGCCGGATCCGCGCGCCGCGCGGAACCGCGCTGAACGCGCGGTCGTGGCAGACGGAGGCGCCGCTCCGGATGCTGCTCAACAACCTCGACCGCGAGGTCGCCGAGCGGCCGGAGGAGCTCGTCGTCTACGGCGGATCGGGTCGTGCCGCGCGGAGCCACGAGGCGCTGCGGGCGATCGTCCGCACGCTGCTCCGGCTCGGCGACGACGAGACGCTGCTCGTGCAGAGCGGCAAGCCGGTCGGCGTCTTCACGACGCACCCGGGCGCGCCGCGCGTGCTGATCGCGAACTCGCTCCTGGTGCCCCGCTGGGCGACGTGGGACGAGTTCCGCCGGCTCGAGGCCGAGGGGCTGACGATGTTCGGCCAGATGACGGCCGGCTCGTGGATCTACATCGGCACGCAGGGGATCCTGCAGGGCACGTACCAGACGTTCGCCGCGGCCGGCGAGCGCCACTTCGGCTCGCCCGACCTGACCGGGCGGACGATCCTGACCGCCGGCCTCGGCGGGATGGGCGGCGCGCAGCCGCTCGCGGCCACGATGGCCGGCGCCGCGATCCTCTGCGTCGAGGTCGATCCCGAGCGGATCGAGCGCCGGCTGCGGACGCGCTACCTCGACGAGGCGACCGAGTCCGCTCGACGACGCGCTCGCGCGCGTGCGCGCGGCCGCGCGCGAGGGGCGGCGCGCTGTCGGTCGGCCTCCTCGGGAACGCCGCCGACGTCGTCCCCGAGCTCGCGCGGCGCGGGCGAGTCGTTCGACCTCGTCACCGACCAGACGGCGGCACACGACCCGCTCACCGGCTACGTCCCGTCCGGGCTCGACGTTCGCGAGGCGGCGGCGCTGCGATCGGCCGATCCGGACGAGTACCTGTCACGAGCCCGTGCCAGCATCGTGACGCATGTGCGCGGGCTGCTTGGAGTACGTCCGCGCAGGGCGCGTATGTTTTCGATTATGGCAACAACCTGCGAGGTGAGGCCGAAGCGGGTGGGGTAGAGGAGGCCTTCTCATACCCGGGCTTCGTCCCGGCCTATATCCGGCCGCTCTTCTGCCGCGGCATCGGGCCGTTCCGGTGGGCGGCGTTGTCGGGCGACGAGGCGGACATCGCCGCGATCGACGCCGGTCTCCGCGAGCTGTTCCCGGACGACGCGCTGCTGCAGCGGTGGCTCGAGCTCGCCCCGGAGCGGGTCGCGTTCCAGGGCCTCCCCGCCCGGATCTGCTGGCTCGGCCTCGGCGATCGCGCGAAGGCGGGCCTCGCGATCAACGAGCTGGTGCGCAGCGGAGCCGTCCGGGCGCCGGTCGTGATCGGCCGCGACCACCTCGACTCGGGCTCGGTGGCGTCGCCCTACCGCGAGACGGAGGCGATGCTCGACGGCTCGGACGCGATCGCGGACTGGCCGATCCTGAACGCGCTCCTGAACGTGGCCGCGGGCGCGACGTGGGTCAGCGTCCACCACGGCGGCGGCGTCGGCATCGGCAACTCGATCCACGCCGGCATGGTCGTCGTCGCCGACGGCACCGCCGCGGCCGCGGAGCGTCTCGAGCGCGTGCTGACGACCGATCCGGGCACGGGCGTGATGCGCCACGCCGACGCGGGCTATCCCGAGGCGCGTCGCCGCGGCGTCCGAGCAGCGGCTCGACCTGCCGAGCGTGTAGTCAGGACGCGTCGGCCGACGCGATCCGACGAAGTAGGCTCGCCGCGTGGGCGGTCTGCTGATCCGCGACCTCGCCCAGGTCGTCTCGCCGGCGGGACGGGACGCGCCGCTCCGCGGCCGCGCGCTCGCCGACGTCGACTGGATCGACGACGCGTTCGTCCTGTGCGCCGACGACCGGATCGTCGACGTCGGGGGCATGGCGGATCTCGGGCCGGTCGACGGCGACGTCGTCGAGCTCGACGGGCGCGGGCTCTGCGCGATCCCCGGCCTCGTCGACTGCCATACGCATCCGGCGTTCGGCGGCGACCGCGTCGAGGAGTTCTCGCTCCGCGCCGCGGGCGCGAGCTACGAGGAGCTGCACGACGGCGGGCGGCGGCATCCTGTCGACGGTCCGCGCGACGCGCGAGGCGGGCGCGGACGGCATCGCGCGCGCGGTCGACCGCCACCGTTCGCTGGATGCTCCGGGCGGGCACGACGACGTGGGAGGGCAAGTCCGGCTACGGCCTCGACCGCGACACCGAGCTCGCCTCGTTGCGCGCGATCGCGGACGCGGGCGGCGTGCCGACCTGGCTCGGCGCGCACGCCGTCCCGCCCGAGTTCGAGAGCGCGGACACCTACCTCGACTTCGCCCTCGAGGAGGTGCTCCCGGAAGCGGCGCAGATCGCCGAGGCCGCGGACGTCTTCCTCGAGCGGGGCGCCTTCGACGCCGCGCAGGCCCGGCGCTACCTCGAGGCCTGCGCGCGATGCGGGCCTCGCGCTCCGCCTCCACGGCGACCAGTTCACCGAGGCCGGCGCGATCCCGCTCGCGATCGAGCTCGGCGCGCGCTCGGTCGACCACCTCGAAGCGACCGGGCCCGACGGCGTCGCGGCGCTCGCGCAGAGCGACGTGGTCGGCGTGCTGCCTCCCGACGGCGGCGCTCGTGCTCGGCCGGCCGATGCCGCCGGCGCGGGCGCTGGTCGACGCGGGGGCGGCCGTGGCGCTCGCGACCGACTTCAACCCGGGAAGCTCGTTCTGCGAGAGCCTGCCGCTCGTGTGTGCGCTGGCCGCGACCCAGCTCGGGCTCGCGCCGGCCGAGGCGCTCGCGGCCGTCACCGTCAACGCCGCGCACGTGCTCGGGCGCGCCGACACGGTCGGCCGGATCGCGCCCGGCTACCGCGCCGACGTCGTCCTCCTCGACGCCCCCGACTGGCGCCACCTCGCCTACCACCTGGGCGGCGATCTCGTCCACACGGTCGTGGTCGCGGGCGAGCCCGTCCGGCTACCCTAGGCGCGCAATGGCGACCAAGAAGCAGCGGCGGCGCCGCGCCAAGGAGCAGCGCCACGAGTGGGAGACCGTCTACGTCGACGCCGAGGGGAACGAGGTCGAGGCGCCCGAGGACGAGGCCCCGTCGTCGAATGGCGCTCGCGACCACCAGCGAAGAAGGCCGCCGCGGCGCCGTCGGGGCGGACCGTCCAGCCGCCGTCCTGGCGCCGGGTCGGCAAGCGCGGGCTCCTGTTCGCGCCGGCGATGTTCCTGCTCATGACGTTCATCGAGCCCGGCACGACCTACCTCGAGCGGGGGTTCTTCACGCTCCAGCTCCTCGCCATCTTCCTGCCCTTCAGCTACGTCATGGACCGCATGACGTACCGCATGTGGCAGAAGCGCCTCGCGCGCGATCGAGCGGCCGGCGACGCCCGCGGCGAAGTCGCGCTAGAGCCTCGGAGGCGGCCGACTCCCGCGGGCCGCCGCCGCCGCGGTAGTGGCCCGACGCCCGGCCAGGGCGCGAGCAGCAGGAGGATCCGGGCGCCGCCCGCGCTCCGGATCGCGTGCCGCTCCGCCGGGCGCGAACGTCGCGAGCGTGCCGGCGCCGGCCTCCGTCCGCTCGCCGCCGGCCTCGATCTCGATCGCTCCCTCGACCACCCACAGCCACGCGCGCTCGGTCACCTCGTGGTCGCCGAGCGCCTGGCCCGGGTGGAGCGAGATGAGCACGGCGCGCGCCCCGTCCGACGTGTGGAGCACGGCAGGATCGCGGGTCCCGTCGGGTGCCTCGATCGCCGTCAGATCCCAGTGCTGCACGCCGCGAGAGGCTACAAGAGGGCGGGGCGGAGGGCGGCGGTACACTCGCGCTCCGATGCCGCCGGCCGTGACCGCTACGAGCTCGGCCCGATAGGGACGAACTGCTACGTCGTCCGCGCCGACGCCGACGCCACGGAGGCGGTCGTGGTCGACCCGGGCGCGCGACGCCGACCGGCTCCGCGCCGAGCTCGCGCGCGACGGGCTGACGCTGCGCCGCGATCCTCGTCACGCACACGCACTACGACCACATCGGCGGCGTCGCCGACCTCGCGGAGGCGACCGGGGCGCCGGTCTACGTCGCCGACGGCGAGGCGCAGGTGCTCGAGCGGCCGCAGGACTTCTACGGCGCCGCTCGGGATCGACATCCGCGGCCGCCGCCCCGACGTCCGCCTGCAGGGGGACGAGACGCTCGACGTCGCCGGCCTCCACTTCGAGACGATGCTCGTCCCCGGCCACTCGCCGGCGCACCTGTCGTTCCGCGCCGGCTCCGCGCTCTTCTCCGGCGACGTCCTCTTCGCGGGCTCGGTCGGGCGCGTCGACCTGCCGGGCGGCGACTGGGACGCGCTGCTGGCGTCGATCCGCGCGCTCGCCGACGCGTACCCGCCCGAGACCGAGGTCTTCCCGGGCCACGGCCCGTCGACGACGCTCGGCGCCGAGCTCGCCGGCAACCCGTTCCTCGCGGAGCTCCGCACCTCGTGACCGCGTTCCAGGCGCCGCGCGGGACGCACGACGTCCTGCCGTCCGAACCACGCGTGGTGGCGGCTCGTGCGCGACGCTGGAGGAGCTCGCGGCGCTCTACGGCTGGCGGCGGATCCAGACGCCGGGCTTCGAGGACACGGCGCTCTTCGCGCGGACGTCCGGCGAGGGCTCGGACGTCGTCCACAAGGAGATGTACACGTTCGCCGACCGGAGCGACCGCTCGCTCACGCTCCGGCCGGAGGGCACGGCGCCGATCGCGCGCGCGTACGTCGAGCACGGCCTGCACCGCGAGCCGCAGCCCGTCAAGGCCTACACGATCGCGCCGATGTACCGCTACGGCGCGCCGCGGGCGCGGCCGCTACCGCGAGCACTGGCAGTGGTCGGTCGAGGCGATCGGCTCGGCCGACCCCGCGATCGACGCCGAGCTCCTCCAGCTCTACGTCGAGCTCCTGCGCCGGCGTCGGGCGTGACCGAGTGGGAGCTCCGGCTCAACTCGATCGGCGACGAGCACTGCCGGCCGGCCTACGTGGAGCGGCTGAACGCCTGGCTCGACGCGCATCCCGAGGCGCTCGACGAGGACGCGCGGCACAAGCGCGCGACGAGCCCGCTGCAGGTCTTCGACGTCAAGAGCCCGGCGCGTGCAGGCCGCGCTCGCCGACGCACCGACGATCGGCGAGTCGCTGTGCGACGCCTGCCGCGAGCACTTCGACGCGGTCAAGCGGCACCTCGACGCGCTACGGCGTCCCCTACGTCGCTCGACGCCGACGCTCGTGCGCGGCCTCGACTACTACACGCGCACGACGTTCGAGTTCGTCGGGCCCGACGAGACCGCGAACTCGACCATCTGCGGCGGCGGCCGCTACGACGGCCTCGTCGAGCAGATCGGCGGGCCGCCGACGCCGGGGATCGGGTTCGGCGCAGGGCTCGAGCGGCTGCTGCTGGCGATCGAGCGCGAGGCCGAGCCCGCGAGCGCCCGAGCGCTCGACGTCTTCTTCGTGGCCGAGCCGGACGCCGACCGCGCGACGATGCGTCCGCCTCGCTCGCCGAGCTCCGCGCGAGCGGGCGCTCGGCCGACACGGACTACGCCGGCCGGTCGCGCAAGGGCCAGGACAAGCACGCCCAGCGGCTGAGGCCCCGGGTCGTCGTCGTCGTCGGCGCGGCGCGACGCCCGCATCGAGCGCTGGGCGAGCCCGCCGACTACCGCTGTGCCGCTCGATGACGCTCGTCGACCGAGTCACCGACGACCGCTAGCTGGCGCGACCTCCACTGCGGCGACGCTGCGTGCCGAGCACGTCGGCCGCCGCGTCACCGTCTCCGGCTGGGCCGACACGCCGGCGCGACCACGGCGGCCTCGTCTTCGTCGACCTCCGCGACCACACCGGGCTCCTCCAGCTCGTCGCCAACCCGGAGCACGCCGCCGAGGCCGCGGCGGCCGCGCACGAGGTCCGCAACGAGTTCGTGCTGCGCGCGCGAGGGCGAGATCGTCCCGCGCGCGCCCGAGGCGGTGAACCCGAACCTGCCGACGGGCGAGGTCGAGCTCCAGGTCGACCGGCTCGAGATCGTCTCGCGCTCGACGCCGCTGCCGTTCCAGCTCGACGAGGAGAACGTCGACGAGGTGCTGCGCCTGCGCTACCGCTGGCTCGACCTGCGCCGCGAGCAGATGCAGCGCAACCTCCGGCTCAACCACGTCGCGATCGCCGCGATCCGGCGGACGATGGACGCGCTCGGGCTTCGTCGACGTCTGGACGCCGAGCATGACGAAGGGCACGCCCGAAGGCGCGCGCGACTTCCTCGTGCCCGTCCGCCTCCAGCCCGGCAAGTTCTTCGCGCTCGCGCAGTCGCCGCAGCTCTTCAAGCAGCTCTGCATGATCGGCGGCCTCGACCGCTACTACCAGATCGCCACCTGCTGGCGGGACGAGGATCTCCGCGCCGACCGCCAGTTCGAGTTCCGGCAGCTCGACCTCGAGATGGCCTTCGTCGAGCGCGAGGACGTGCTCGAGGTGCTCGAGGAGTGCGTCGTCGCCGCGTTCGAGGCGGTCGGCCGCGAGCCGCCGCCGCGGCCGTTCCCGCGCATGTCGTACGAGGAGGCGATGGCGAAGCTACGGCACCGACAAGCCCGACCTCCGCTTCGGGCTCGAGATCCAGGACGCGACCGAGGTGACGCGCGGCTCCGAGTTCGGCGTCTTCGCGGGCGCCGAGTCGGTGCGGTTCCTCGTCGCGCCGCAGGCGTTCTCCCGCGCCGAGCTGGCGCGGCTCGAGGAGATCGCGAAGGAGTGGGGCGCGAAGGGCCTCGCCTACCTCGTGCGGCGACGAGGCGGGCGAGGTGCGCTCGCCGATCGCGAAGTTCCTCTCGGAGCGCGAGCTCGAGGCGTTCGCGGCCGAGCCGGGGTCGACGGTGCTCTTCGCGGCAGCCGACGAGGCGACCGTCGCGCGCGTGCTCGGCGGGCTGCGCACGCACCTCGGGCGCGAGCTCGGGCTCGCCGAGGGCGCCGGCGACGCGTTCCACTGGGTCGTCGACTTCCCGCTGTTCGAGCGCGACGAGGAGACCGGGCAGTGGACGTTCCTGCACCACCCGTTCACGGCGCCGGTGCCCGGCGACGAGGAGAAGGTCGACGACCGATCCCGGCGGCGCGCTCAGCCAGCACTACGACCTGATCTGGAACGGCTGGGAGCTCGGCTCGCGGCTCGATCCGGATCCACCGCCCCGAGCTGCAGAGCGCGGTGTTCGCGACGATGGGCCTGTCCGAGGAGGAGGCGCGCGAGAAGTTCGGCTTCCTGCTCGACGCGCTCGCGATGGGCGCGCCGCCGCACGGCGGCTTCGCCATGGGGATCGACCGCTTCGTCGCGCTGCTCGCCGGCGAGCCGAACATCCGCGAGGTGATCGCGTTCCCGAAGGTCTCGAGCGGCTCGGATCCGCTCTCCGGCGCGCCGACGCCGATGCCCGACGCGATTCTCGCCGACCTGGGAATCGCCGCCCGGACGCCGAATCCCTAGAGCGGCCCTGAAACCTTCCGATCCCTGAGTCATACTGTCGGCCGCGCACGCGCGCGCACGCCGCTAGAGAGGATCCCACGTGTCGACACAGGAACCCGGCCTCCCCGCCGCGCCCGGCCTGACTGCGCTGCCTCGTCTCGAGGAGCTGCCGCAGCTGCCCGGCGGCGGCTACGACCCCGAGCAGGTCCGTGAGGCGTTCGACGCGTTCCGCCGGCACTCGACGCAGCTGCAGGCGCAGCTCCGCGTGCTCCAGGCGGCCGGCCGCTCGGCGCACGTGGAGCCGACGGGCCACTCCGTGCGCATGGACGCGCTCCACCTGATCCGCGCCGCCGCCGAGTTCGCCGACACGCTCGAGCGCGACGCGCAGAACGCCGCCGCCGGCGCAGCTCGGCCGCACCGAGGAGGAGGTCTCGGCGCGCCAGCACGACGCTGCAGGAGCGCGAGGCCGAGGTCGAGCGCTACCGCCAGGAGAGCGAGCGCCAGCGCGGCGAGATCCTCACCGCGGCCAAGGCCGAGGCGCGCGAGCTGCTGGCGAACGCGCACCGCGACGCGAGCCAGGAGCTCCGCGAGGCCGAGGCCGGCGGCGACCGCCTGCTCGAGCAGTCCCGCCATCAGGCCACCGAGCTCACGAACGCCGCCCGCGCCGAGGTCGAGCAGACGCTCGAGTGGGCCCGCGCCCAGGCCGGCGCGATCCTGCAGCGCGCGCAGCAGGGCGCCGAGCAGCTGCTTCGCGCGGCCGGGCTCGGCGAGCCCGCGCTGTCCGAGGTCGCGCAGACGATCGTGCGGGCGGCCCAGGCGTCGATGGGCGAGCCGCGCGGCGCGCCCGCCCCGCTGCCGTGCGCCGTCTCGCCGGAGCCGTCCCCGCCGCCCGCGTCCGAGCCGCCGCCAGCGGCCACGTTCGCGGAGCGGGAGACGATGCAGGAGGAGCCGCCGCTCGGAGGCCCCTCGCCGTTCGAGCCGACGGACGGGAGCCGGAGGCCGAGGCGGCCGACGCAGCCGTCGACGAGCCGCCGGCCGCACCGCCCGTGTCGCCGCCGCCGCTGCCGCCCGTCTCGCCCGAGGCGCAGGCGACGGACGAGGGCGCGGACGACGAGGACGAGGGCGGGCCCGGCGAGCGCGGCTAGCGCGCTCGTGCTGCGCCGGACCCTCGGGCCTCGGTTCGTCCCGGAAGCCCTCTTCATCGTCGGCGTCGCGATCCTCGCGGCCCTCCTCGAGCTGCCGATTCGCGGCCGCGATCGGCCTCACGCTGCGGCGTGGCTGCTCGTCGCCGTGGCCGAGATCGCGTTCGCGCACCCGCGGCGCCGGACGACCGCGCTCACGCCCGGAGAGGCGCCGAGCCGCCGGCGACCGTGGCGGTGCCGGAGGAGCCCGCTCCGGTCGAGGTCGCGCCCGCGGCGGTGCCCGTCGTCGAGCCGGAGGCAGAGGCCCGAGCCGGAGGCGGAGGTCGAGCCCGAACCCGAGCCCGAGCCGGAGCCCGAGCCCGAGCCGGAGCCGGAGCCCGAGCCGGAGCCCGAGCCGGAGCCCGAGCCGCCGAGCCGGAACCGGAGCCCGAACCAGCGCCGCCGCCGCTCGCCGTCGTGCCCGAGCCCGAGCCGGAGCCCGAGCCGGAACCGGAGCCCGCGCCGAACGTCGTCGAGCTGCGCCCGGCGGAGCCGCGCGAGTGGAACGTCTGGGAGCTCGAGCGCCGGGCCCGCGAGCAGGCCGGCGTCGACGCGGCCCGCGACCAGGAGTGGGGTTCCTGCTGCTCTACCTGCGCGAGTTCGCCTCGGCGGAGGGCACGCTCCCGCGGGACTTCGACCCGCTCGTCCGCGAGTCGTTCGGCGAGCTGATCGAGGCGCCGTGACCCCGGCGCTCGCGCAGCGGGAAGCGGCGCTCGCCGCGGTCGCCGTGCTGGCGCTCGTCGTCGCGCTCGCGCTCGGCGCCGTGACGGGCCGCGCCGAGGACGACGCCGCGGAGACGGCGCCCGCGTCGGAGCCGGCCGGCGACTGGTACGTCGCGCTCGCCTCGCCGTACGCCTTCGAGCAGGGCGCGAAGCGGACCGCGTGCGGCATCGCGATCGGCCCGCGCACGATGGGCGTCTCGCACCCGGTGCTGCCGTGCGGCGCGAAGATCGTCCTCGAGTACGACGGCACCCGCGTCCTGACGCAGGTGATCGACCGGGGCCCGGACGTCCCCGGCCGCGAGTTCGACGTCAGCCGCCCGCTCGCCCAGCGGATCCGCCTCCAGGGCATCCAGCAGATCCGCTGGCAGTTCCCCCGCTGACGACGGCCCCGACCGCGAGTACACTGCGACTGCTCGACCCTGTGCGCGAGGCCGCGTACAACGTAGAACCAACGCTACGTGCTAGGGAGCCGGGTTCCGGAAGGGCAGTACCCGTCCGGCAAGGCGCCCACCTGGTGTTCCAGGTTCACGCACAACGCGGCCCGACGGCGGGGTGGAGCGCTTTCTTCGGTCGCCGGCGCGGGCTCTCCGCCCGCCCGGCGGCTACCTTGACGGGCAATGCGCGAGCTGATCGGAGACTCGGCGCGCGGCACGGAGTTCGCGCTCGTCCGGCTCCGGGTCGACGGCGACCGGATCGTCGACGCCGACGCGGACGGCCTGGCGCACGACCTGCGCGGGCCTGTCGCTGCTCGAGGCGGCCGCGGTCGGCGGCGAGACGCTGCGCCGTCGACGCGCTCGCGAACGCGCTCGGCCCGGTCGTCCGCGCGAGCGCCGACCCCGGCCGGGTCGCGGTCGCGATGAGCGGCGGCGTCGACTCGGCGGTCGCGCTCCTCGCCGCCGGGCGCGGGCGCCGTCGGCGTGACGCTCCGCCTCTGGATCGACCCCGAGGGGCCGGACGTCGAGCGCGCCTGCTGCTCGCCGGAGGCCGTCCTCGCGGCGCGGCGCGACGTGCCACGAGCGCGGGCTCCCGCACGTGACGCTCGACCTCCGCGACGCGTTCCGGCGCGCCGTCGTCGAGCCGTTCGTCCGCGGCTACGCGCGCGGCGAGACGCCGAACCCGTGCACGCGCTGCAACGGCGGCTTCCGGTTCGCGCAGCTCCTCGCGTTCGCGCGCCGGATCGGCGCGTCCAGGCTCGCGACCGGCCATTACGCGCGGATCGTCGAGCACGAGGGCCGGCTCCTGCTCGCCCGCGGCGCCGACCCGGACAAGGACCAGTCCTACATGCTCGCCCGCCTCGACCCGCGCGTGCTCGACCGGGTCTGGTTCCCGCTCGGCGAGCAGACGAAGGCCGACACGCGGGCGCAGGCGCGGGCGGCCGGGCTCGAGGCCGCCGGCCGCGCGGAGAGCCAGGAGGTCTGCTTCCTCGCCGGCGGCGACTACCGCGACTTCCTCGCACGGCGCGGGCTCGAGCCGAAGCCCGGGCGCGATCGTCGGCCGAGGACGGGACGGCACTCGGCCGGCACGACGGGCTCTGGCGCTACACGCCGGGCCAGCGGAAGGGCCTCGGCGTCGTCGGCGCCCGAGCCGCTCTACGCGCTCCGGGCCGAGCCGCGGACGAACACGCTCGTGGTCGGGCCGCGGCGCTCGCTCGCGACCACGACCGTGGCCGCGCGCGGGCGCCTGTTCGTGCCCGCGACCCGGGTGGACGCGAAGCTCCGCCACCGCTCGCCGGCGCGCTCCGCCGACGTCGTCGCGACGAACGGCGGGTTCCGCCTCCACCTCCACGAGCCCGCCTTCGGCGTCGCGCGCGGGCAGGCCGCGGTGCTCTACGACGGCGACGTCGTCGTCGGGTCCGGCCTCGTCACGTCCGCGCGCGGCTGACTAGGATCGGATGCCCATGACGACCCTTGCCTTCAGCACGAGCGACGCCGCCTACGTCGCGCTCGCCGTCTTCCTCCTCGCCACGGGCCTCACGCTGGCCTACGCGTTCATCCGTCTGGGCGGAACCCTCGGGCGCCTCTCCGCGTTCATCAAGGGAACACAGGACGAGCTCCTCCCCGTGATCAACAAGGTCGGCGGCTCGCTCGACCGAGTGAACGCGCAGCTCGACAAGGTGGACGTGATGACCGACAGCGCCGTGGACGCCGTGGACAGTGCCGATACCGCCGTCAGGGCGGTCAGCTTCGCGATCCAGCGGCCGGTGACGAAGGTCGCCGGCCTCGCGGCAGGCGTCAACCACGGGTTCGCCGACTTCCGCGTGCACCGCGACTTCCGCGGCGCCGTCGCGGCGGCCAAGGCGGCCGCGCGCCGGCGCGAAGAGGAGCTCGCCGAGGAGCTGCGGGAGGCGGGCCGCACGGTTTGACGGACGAGATCCGGCTCACGCTTCCGCGCGACCGGGACTTCTTCCGCATCGCGCACCTCGTCGTCGGCGGCCTCGCCGTCCGGCTCGACCTCACGCTCGAGCATCTCGAGGACCTCCAGCTCGCGATCGCCGGCCTGCTCGACGAGCACGACGGCGCCGACGCGGTCACGATCGCCGTCCGCGTCGAGGGCGACCGCTCACCACCCGGATCGGGCCCGTCGACGGGGATCGGCGTCCGCGCGGAGCTCGGGCGCGGGACGAGCAGATGGGTCTCGGGCGCGTGCTCGCCACCGTCACGGACTCCGTCCGGGTCGACGGCGACGAGGTCGAGCTCGTCAAGACCGTGGAGCGGGCCGGTCGGCCGTGAGCGGCCGCGAGCACGACAAGGTCCTCCTCCGGCGCTACCACGAGCAGGGCGACCTGCAGGCGCGCGAGCAGCTGATCGAGCAGTACATGTCGCTCGTCCGTTCGCTGGCGCGGCGCTACTCGTACCGCGGCGAGCAGCTCGAGGACCTCGTCCAGATCGGCGCGATCGGCCTGATCAAGGCGATCGACCGCTTCGACCTCGACCGCGGCGTCGAGCTGACGACCTACGCGACGCCGAACATCATCGGCGAGATCAAGCGGCACTTCCGCGACAAGGGCTGGTCGGTGCGCGTCCCGCGCGGCCTGCAGGAGCTGAACGTCCAGCTCTCGCGGCTCGTCGAGCAGCTGACCGTGCAGCTCGGCCGCTCGCCGACGATCTCGGAGCTCGCGAAGGCGGCGTCGGTCGAGGAGGAGGAGGTGCTCGAGGCGCTGGAGTCCGGCCGCGCGTACTCGTCGCTCTCCCTCTCGCAGGGCGGCGGCGGCGACGACGACGACCTCGACCCGCTCGAGTCGATCGGCGAGGAGGAGCACCAGTACCTCGTCTCGGAGGACCGCGCCGTGCTCGAGCCGGGGTTCCGGGCGCTCGACGAGCGCGAGCGGCGCATCCTCCACCTGCGCTTCTTCGAGGGGCTGACGCAGTCGCAGATCGCGCAGCAGATCGGGATCTCGCAGATGCACGTGTCGCGGCTGATCCGGCGCTCGCTGGAGAAGATCCGCGAGGAGATCGGCGGCGACGTGCCGATCGAGGACGCGGCGCCGAGCCGGCGCGCCGCGCGTGGCTGAGCTCTAGGGCTGCGGCGCGGGGTCGGCCTCCGCGTGCCGCACGCGCTCGCGCGCCTCGGCGAACCGGATCGCCTCGTAGGCGATCAGCACGCTCGTGACGACCGCGACGAGCGCCAGCGTCGCGAGCGCCGGTGCGTCGCGGGTGAGCGGGACGAGAGCGAGCAGGACCGCCGCGGCCACGAGGCGCTGACGGTTCAGCGTGCGGACGTTGCGGAGCCGGAAGGCCACGTGCGCGAGGAGATAGAGCGCGACGCCGCCGCAGAGGCCGACCGCGGGCACGAGCTTCAGCGGCTCGCCGACGTCGCCGAGCGTCTTCTTCACGCCGAACGCGAAGAGCACGATGCCGGCGACCATCGGCAGGTGGAGGTAGCTGTACGAGTCGCGCGCCATGCGGAGCTGCGCCTCCCCGACCGCCTCGCGCAGCCTCCGCTCGGCGACGAGCGCGACGACGTCGAAGTACGCCCACCAGAGCGTGCACGCGACGGCGACGCCGAGCAGCGCCGCGGCGACGACGCCCACGGTCAGCGGGATGCCCTCCGCGCCGATCCCGAGCGCGACGATCGACTCGCCGAGGGCGATGAGGACGATGAGCGCGTGGCGCTCGGCGAAGTGTGCGGCCGACATGTGCCAGCCGCGGACGCCGAGCACGAACGGGCCGCCGTAGTCGAAGGCGATCGCGAGGACCCAGAAGAGCCCCTGCAGCCAGCCGTCCTGCGTCGAGGCCGCGACGAGGAGCCCGGTGCCGATGAGGGTCCCCGGGACGAGCGTGCCGATCGCGTGCCGGAGCTCGGTGTCCGTGCGGTCGGCGAGCGCGAAGACGACGATGTGCGCCACGCGGACGAGGAGGTAGGCGATCGCGAAGAAGAGCGCGTCGTCGCCGAACGCGTGCGGCACCGCGAGCGAGACGAGCAGCATCGCGCCCATGGCGCCGAAGATGGCGACCCGCACGAGGCCGTCCTCCGGGTCCATCGTGTTCGTCAGCCACGCGTAGCCGGCCCACGTCCACCAGACGACGGCGAGGACGAGGAGCCCCTGCGCCATGCCCGCCCACGTCGGGTTCGCGGCCATGAGCGCCGTGACCTGCGTGATCGCGAAGACGAAGACGAGGTCGAAGAAGAGCTCGAGCGGGCTGACGCGCTCGCCGAACCGGATCCGGGCGCGCGACACCACGGGACGGAATCTAGACGTCCCTACACTGTCCGCGGATGAAGACGACCGACGAGCTGCGCGAGGGCTTTCTCAGCTTCTTCGAGGAGCGCGGGCACACGCGCTTTCCCGTCGTGGTCGCTGATCCCGCCCGAGGACGATCCCTCGACGCTCTTCATCTCGGCCGGGATGCAGCCGCTGAAGCCGTACTTCTCGGGCGCGAAGGAGCCGCCCGCGCCGCGCTTCACCACCGTGCAGAAGGTGCTGCGCGCCGGCGGGAAGGACACCGACCTCGACCAGGTCGGCCTCACCGCGCGCCACGCGTCGATGTTCGAGATGCTCGGCAACTTCTCGTTCGGCGACTACTTCAAGGACGGCGCGATCGACCTCGCGTGGGAGTTCGTCACCGAGCAGATGGGGCTCGACCCCGACCGGCTGTGGGCGACGCGTGTTCGCCGGCGACCCGGAGCTCGGGCTCGGGCGAGGACGAGGTCGCCGTGCAGGGCTGGCTTCGCAAGGGCCTGCCGCGCGAGCGGATCGTCCCCTTCCCGCGCAGCGACAACTTCTGGGGCCCCGCGGGCGAGACCGGGCCCTGCGGCCCGTGCTCGGAGCTCCATCTCGACCGCGGCGAGGAGCACGGCTGCGGGCTCGAGACGTGCGGCCCGAACTGCGAGAACTGCGACCGCTACATCGAGTTCTGGAACCTCGTCTTCATGGAGTTCGACCGCCACGCGGACGGGACGCTGACGCCGCTGCCGAAGCAGAACATCGACACCGGCATGGGCCTCGAGCGCGGCGCGATGCTGCTCCAGGGCGCCGAGTCGATCTTCGACACCGACGGCTTCCGCCTGATCATGGACTGGATCGCGCGCGAGTCGGGCGTCGGCTACCACGACTCGCCCGGCGGCGACGAAGGCGCACCGCGTCATCTCCGACCACGGGCGCGGGATGACGTTCCTCGTCGCCGAGGGCGTGACGCCGTCGAACGAGGGCCGGGGCTACGTGCTGCGCCGCCTGATCCGGCGCGCGGTCGTGCAGGCGCGGCGGATCGGGCTCGAGGACGTCTACCGCGTCACCGGGATCGTCGCCGACCAGGTCGGGCCGTGGTACCCGGAGGTCGTCGAGCACCGCGAGACCGTCGAGCGGGTCGTCCGCGCCGAGGAGGAGCGGTTCCGCGAGACGCTCGAGCGCGGGCTGAAGGTGTTCGAGGAGCTCGCCGGCAGGGAGGCGATCACCGGCGAGGAGGCGTTCACGCTCGCGGCGACGCACGGGTTCCCGATCGAGCTCACGGTCGAGCTCGCGGAGGAGCGCGGCCAGGCGGTCGACGTCGACGGCTACCGCGAGGAGATGGCGCGGCACCGCGAGATCTCGCGCGCGGGCGGCGACACGAGCGTCGCGCAGGCCGGCGAGTTCAACCGCACGACCGACTTCCGCACGGAGTTCGTCGGCTACGAGAAGACCGACGTGCGGACGCAGATCGGCGCGCTCGCCGACGCCGGGGAGGGGCGCTTCCTCGCGAAGCTGCGCGAGTCGCCGTTCTACCCGGCCGGGCGGCGGCCAGGTGAGCGACGCGGGCTGGATCGAGGCCGAGGACGGCCGGCGCGCCGAGCTGCAGGAGGCCTTCCGGCTCGGCGACGACCAGGTGCTGCTCTTCGCGGGCGAGGGCTTCGAGGCGGGCCAGCGTGTGCACGCCGTCGTCCCGTGGGCCGTCCGCTACCCGACGATGGCGAACCACACGGCCACGCACCTGCTGCACAAGGCGCTGCGGGACGTGCTCGGCGACCACGTGCGGCAGGCGGGCTCGGCAGTCCGTCCCGACAAGCTCCGCTTCGACTTCACGCACGAGCACGCGCTGACGGCCGAGGAGCGGGAGGAGGTCGAGCGGCGCGTCAACGAGCAGGTCTTCCGCAACCTCCCCGTGCGCGCGTTCGAGACGACGCGCGACGAGGCGGAGAAGCTCGGCGCGATGATGCTGTTCGGCGAGAAGTACGGCGACGTGGTGCGCGTCGTCGAGGTCGACGGCTACTCGCGCGAGCTCTGCGGCGGCACGCACGTGCGCGCCACCGCGGAGATCGGGCCGTTCGCGATCCTCAGCGAGGGCTCGGTCGGCTCGGGCGCGCGCCGGATCGAGGCGGTGACCGCGGGCGAGGCGTACGCGTACCTGCACGGCCGCGCGCGCGAGGTCGACGAGGTGCGCGCCGAGATCGAGGGGCTGCGCAAGGAGGCGAAGCGGAAGCCGGCCGCGGAGGCGGGGCCGGAGTTCGAGATCACGCGGCAGACGGACGCGGGCGACGTGCACGTGCTCGTCGTCGAGGTGCAGAGCGGCGACCCGCTCGACGTCTCCGACCGGCTCAAGCAGCAGCACGCGCCGGCCGCGGTCATCGTCGGCGCCCGCGACAACGGCAACGTCCAGCTCGTCATCAACGTCGACCCGTCGCTCGAGAGCCGCGGCGTCCACGCCGGGAACGTGATCCGCGAGGCGGCGGCGCTCGTCGGCGGCGGCGGAGGCGGCCGGCCGACGATGGCGCGCGCCGGCGGCAAGGACGCGGCCAGGCTTCCCGACGCGCTCGCCGAGGCCGAGCGCCTGATCCTCTCCGCGCTCGAGCGGTCTAGTCGGTGAAGGTGCTGGCGCTCGACTACGGCTCGGCGCGGACCGGCGTGGCCGTCTCCGACCCGACGGGGACGCTCGCGCGTCCGCTCGGCGTCGTCGAGCGCGCCGCGACCGGCGACGGGCTCGCGCGGCTGGCGCGGCTCGTCGGCGAGGAGGAGGTCGACTGCGTCGTGGTCGGCATGCCGTTGACGCTGCGCGGGCATGCGGGCTCGCAGGCGGCCGAGACGACGCGGTTCGTCGAGGCCCTGCGGGAGGTGGTGGACGTCCCGGTCGAGACGTTCGACGAGCGCTTCACGACGACGCATTGCGGCACGCACCGGCGGCTCCGGCGAGGAGGACGCCCGCGCCGCCGCGCACCTGCTGGAGGGATACCTGGAGTGGACGACTCGACGCGCGTGAGGGTCCCGGGCGAGCGCCCCGGCCGGCGGCGGCTGCTCGTGCGCCGCCTCGTCGCGCTGGGCGCGCTCATCGCCGCGCTCTCGCTCGCGGCGTGGCTCGCGTCGCTCGCCGTGAACGGCGTCGCCGCCGACGACCCGCCGCCGCCCCCGACCACGGTCGCGGCCCCGCCGCCGCCGAAGCCGCTGCGGATCGTCTTCCCGGAGGGCTACACGCGAAGGGAGATGGCCGCGCGCGTGGCCGCCGTGCGGAAGATCGCGAAGGAGAAGCGGAAGGTCGACCCGCTGCTCCGGCAGCAGCAGTACCTCTCGCTGACCGAGCGGAGCAGGCTCCCGGGCGAGTTCGCCGGCGACCGCAAGGTGCGGAACCTCGAGGGCTTCCTCTTCCCGGCGACCTACGACTTCACCGCGAAGACGACGACGCGGCAGCTCGTCGAGAAGCAGCTGACCGCGTTCCGCAAGGCCTGGAAGCAGGTCGACATGGGCTACGCGAAGTCGAAGAACCTGACGCCGTACGACGTGCTCGTCATCGCCTCGATGGTCGAGAAGGAGACGATCGCGCCGGACGAGCGCCCGCTCGTGGCCGCCGTCATCTACAACCGGCTGAAGGCGGGCATTCCGCTCGGGATCGACGCGACGATCCGCTACGGGCTCGACGTGCCGGGGACGGAGCCGCTGCGCCAGTCCCACCTCGCGAGCGACAGCCCGTACAACACGCGCAACCGGCAGGGGCTGCCGCCGACGCCGATCGCGAACCCGGGGCTCGCGTCGATCCAGGCGGCCGCGCACCCGGCGGACGTCGACTACCTGTACTTCGTGCGCAAGCCGGACAAGGTGCACCACTTCTTCACGGCCGACGAGTCGCAGTTCTACGCCAAGGCGTGCGAGTACGGCTACGGCTGCTGACGGTGCGCGGCACCGGATGATCACGGCCGCGACGCGGCTCGTCGCGCTCCTCGGCCACCCGGTCGCGCACTCGCGCTCGCCGGCGATGCAGAACGCCGCCTTCGCCGCGCGGGGGCTCGACTGGGCCTACGTGGCGCTCGACGTCGCGCCCGAGGATCTCGAGGACGCGCTGCGCGGGCTCGTCGCGCTCGGCTTCGCGGGCGCGAACGTGACGATCCCGCACAAGCGCGCCGTCGCCGAGCTCTGCGACGAGCTCGACCGGGCGGCCACGCGTGCCGTCTCGGTGAACACGCTCGCCTTCCGGGACGGACGCATCCTCGGCTCGTCGACCGACGGGCTCGCCGTGGTCGAGGCCGTCGAGGCGCGCGGCGCCCGCGCGCTCGTCCTCGGCGGCGGCGGCGCCGGCCACGCGGTCGCGGCGGCGCTCGCGGACGCGGGCGCCGGGGTCCGCGTGGCGACGCGGCGCGATCCGGACTGGCCGCCGCGCGACACCGACGCGACGATCCTCGTCAACGCGACGCCGCTCGTGGACGAGGTCGCCGGTCGAGCCGCGGCCGGGACAGACCGTCGTCGACCTCGCCTACCGGCCGGACGGCGCCGACACGGCGCTCGTCGCGGCTGCGCGCCGCGCCGGCTGCCCGGTCGTCGACGGGCTCGACGTGCTCGTCCGGCAGGGCGCCGCGTCGTTCCGGACGTGGACCGGCGTGGAAGCGCCGCTCGAGCTGATGCGCGCCGCCGTCAGGCCCTAGGCCGGAACGACGAAGGGGGCCCGGAGGCCCCCTTCGCAGCTTCGGACGTCCGCTAGGGCGTCGTCGAGTCGAACCACGGCGGTGCGGAGTTCACCGGCGTGGAGCCGTTGCCCTGGTCGTGCGGGACGCCGGCGAGGAGCGTGGCCACGCAGGCGCCGCCCAGGCCGTCGGTGGCCCGGAAGGCGATGGCGTAGACCCGCCCGTCCTCGGTTCCGGCACGCTCGGCACGGACGGAGAACGCCCCGCCGGAGCCGATCGTCGCGTCAGGCGACGTGTTGCCGTCGGCCGGGCCGTTCACCGGCTCGTCCTGCTGGATGCCGGTGACCGCGAGGCTCACGGGATCGCCGTCCGGATCCGTGACGCCGCCGATCTGCCCGTCGACGAGCTTGTGGTTCGGAGGCCAGAGTCGCCGAGCCCCGTCGTCGCGGCGGTGCAGATCGGGTTGAGGTTGATCTCGGTCGTGAACGTCGCCGTGTTGTTCGCCGGGTTCGGGTCGGGCTGGTTCCCGGCGATCGTGGCGGTGTTGACGATGAAGTCGCCCGAGCCGGCCCGCACGGTGAACGTGAAGGTCACCGTCTGCCCGGGGTTCAGCGTCCCCGCGGTGCAGGTGACGACGCCCGCTGCCTGGGCGCAGCCTGCGCCCGCCGAGACGAAGGTCGTGCCTGCAGGCACCGGATCGGTGACGACGACGCCCGTCGCGATCGTCGGCCCGAGATTCCGCGCCGTCAGCGTGTAGACGACGTTGTTCCCCTCGGTGACGAGCGCCGGCCCGGTCTTCGCGATCGCGAGGTCGGGCGCGGGCACGGTGATCGTGATCGTCTCCCGGAACGCAGGCCCGCTCGCCAGGCCGTTCTGGAGGAAGTCGACCGTGCAGACGTACGTCCCCGCGAGGGTGCCCGCGTTGACGCCGTACGTCTCGCTGAACGCGAACGTGTCGCCGCTCGTCCCGCTCTGGCTCGCGGGCGTCAGGCTCGCGAATACGCCCGCCGGACAGCTGACCGTGTGGGTCACCGTGACCGGGAGGTTCTGGAGCCCTTCGAGAATCGCGTCGGCGACCTGGTCGTTGGTGGCACTCGGGAAGAACATGCCGTCGGTCGCGGTGGTCACGGCGGTGGCCTGCCCGGTGGCGTTCAGGCCGTCGGCGCCGCCGCTCGCGACGTTGATCGCGATCACCTTGATGTCGTTCGCCTGGAGTGCGGCGATCGCCTGGGCGAGCGTGTGCCCGCCGCTCGGGTCATGACCGGACGCGTCGCCGAACCACACGAGGATCCGCGACGAGCCGGCACGCCAGCCGGTCGCGTTCTGCGCCACGTTGAACAGCGCGTTGATGTTCGCTTCGGGCGTGTCCCCGCCGCCCGTGGCCGGGAGCCACGCGTTGGTGCCGGCCTGGGCATCCGGGATCGAGGCGGTGACCGCCTGGAACAGGGTGTAGGCGGCGCCGCCGCCGACGAAGTCCTTGTACGCCGCGACACCGAACTGGGAATCCGCCTGATCTGCGCGGACGAGGTTCATGATCGCCGTCGCGTTGTTGCGGACGTTGGTGAGAGCGCCGCCCATGCTCCCCGTGGTGTCGGCGAGGAAGACGATGTCGGGCTTCGGCGGGATCGGCGACGTCTCGACGCTCTTGGCCTGAACGTTCGACTGGCCCGGAAGCAGCGTCGCGCTCACGCTCGCCGGTGTCACGCCCGGCACGGCGAAGGCCGCACCGGTCACGACGGTGGCGACGCCGGCTGTCAGCGTCGCCGCGATCCACGCAAGGCGGCCGCGGCGCCTGCGTGTGGGTGGTGCCTGCATCAAATCCCCTCCTGTTGACGGATGTCTCGTTCGAGGCTACGACCGCGCTCCGGTGAGGCACAGACGGCAAACACCCGGTCTCGATGCGGTCAACGCCGTACGGGAAGAAGTTGCGCGCCTCCGTTGTCTGTTGTAAGACGAGGACCGAGGAGGAGGCGACGTGCGCGCTGACCGGACGGGAAGCGCTGCGGCACGAGCATTGGTGGTGGACGACGACCCGGGACTCCTCGGCCTTCTCGAGCGCCTGCTCGAGCTCGAGGAGCTCGACGTCACGGCGGTCATGAGCGGAGAGGCGGCGCTCGCGGCCGCGCGGGAGGAACGGCCCGACCTCGCGATCCTCGACGTGAACCTTCCCGGCCTGTCGGGGTACGAGGTCTGCCGGGCGCTGCGCGAGCTGTACGGGCCGACGCTGCCGATCGTCTTCGTCTCGGGCGCACGCACGGAGCCGTACGACCGGGTGGCCGGGCTCCTGCTCGGCGCCGACGACTACCTCGTGAAGCCGTTCGCGCCCGACGAGCTGCTCGCCCGCGTGCGCGCGCTGCTGCGCCGCGCCGCCGGAGAGCGTCCGCGCGCGAGCCGGCTCACCGCACGCGAGCAGCAGGTGCTCCAGCTCCTCGCCGAGGGCCTCAGCCAGCGCGACATTTCCGACTCGCTCGTGATCAGCCCGCGCACGGCCGGGAAGCACATCGAGCGGATCCTCGAGAAGCTCGAGGTCCGGAGCCGGGCGCAGGCGGTCGCCGTCGCCTACCGGGACGACCTCGTCGCCGCAAGGTAAGCCGCGCGGAGCGTTGTACGCTCCGCGCCGATGACCCTCGGCCTCGTCACCGCGGGCGAGTCGCACGGGCCTGCGCTCGTCGCGATCGTGACCGGCCTGCCCGCCGGCCTCGTGCTCTCGCGCGAGGCGATCGACGCCGACCTGCGGCGCCGCCAGGAGGGGTACGGGCGCAGCCCGCGCCAGCGGATCGAGTCCGACGAGGTCGAGGTGCTCGCCGGCCTCCGCCACGGCCGGACGCTGGGGACGCCGCTCGCGCTCGTCGTCCGCAACCGCGACCACGCGAACTGGACGCACGGGATGAGCCCGTGGCCGCCGGAGGGCGAGCCCGCCGGCAAGGGGACGAAGCCCGTGACGCGTGCCGCGCCCCGGCCACGCCGACCTCGCCGGCGTCCTCAAGTACGGCCTCGACGACGTCCGCGACGCGCTCGAGCGCGCGTCGGCGCGCGCACACGGCCGCGCACGTCGCCGCGGGCGCGGTCGCGAAGGCGCTGCTGGCGGAGATCGGCGTCGCGGTGCGCGGCGAGGCGCTCGAGGTCGGCGGCGCGCGCGGGGAGGAGGCGATGCGCGACGGCGGTCGACGCGGCGCGCGCCGACCGGGACACGCTCGGCGGCGTCGTCGAGGTGCGCGCGACCGGCGTCCCGCCCGGGCTCGGCTCGTACGCGACGAAGGAGGACCGGCTCGACGCGCGGCTCGCGGCGGCGCTCATGGGGATCCAGGCGGTGAAGGGCGTCGAGGTCGGCGACGGGTTCGCGCTCGCGGCCGAGCGCGGCTCGGCGGCGCACGACGAGATCGGCGAGGGCTTCCGGCGCGAGTCGAACCGCGCGGGCGGGATCGAGGCGGGCATCACGAACGGCGAGGAGATCGTCGTCCGCGCCGCGATGAAGCCGCTGCCGACGCTGATGCGGCCGCTCGCGCACCGTCGACCTCGACACGGGCGAGCCCGCGGAGGCGCTCGTCGAGCGGAGCGACGTCTCGGCGGTCGAGGCGCTCGCGGTCGTCGCCGAGGCCGCGGTCGCGTGGGAGCTCGCGCGCGCGGCGCGGGAGAAGTTCGGCGGCGACGCGCTCGGCGACCTCGTCGCGGCCCACCGCGCGTACCTCGAGCGCATCCCGTGGCGCCCGTAGCGCTCGACCGGCACGTCGCGCTCGTCGGCTTCATGGGCGCCGGCAAGTCGAGCCTCGGCGCGCGAGGCGGCGCGAGCGGCTCGGGCGGCCGTTCCTCGACCTCGACCTCGAGCTCGAGCGGGAGCTCGGCACCACGATCGCCGGCGCTCTGGGCCGAGCGCGGCGAGCCCGGGTTCCGCGAGCTCGAGGAGGACCTGACGGTCGAGGCGCTCGCGGATCCCGTCCCCGCGGTGCTCGCGCTCGGCGGCGGCGCCGTCCTGTCGGAGCGCGTGCGCGAGTCGCTGCGGGACCGCGCGCTGACCGTGCTCGTCGACGTCGAGGTCGAGGAGGCGTGGCGGCGCGTCGAGGACGGCGACCGGCCGCTCGCGCAGGACGAGGAGCTCTTCCGCCGGCTCTACGAGGAGCGCGAGCCGCTCTACCTCGAGGTCGCGGACGCGCGCGTGCGCGACGCCGACGAGATCGCGCTCGCGCGCCGCCGGGATCCACGTCGAGGCCGGCGCGCTCGGCTGCTCGGCGAGCTCGTGCCCGGACGGCGGCCGCGTCGCGCTCGTCTCCGACCGCGCACGTCGCCGGGATCCACGGCGCCGATGCCCAGCTCGCGCTCGGCGCGCCGCCTCGACACGACCCACGAGCTCCCGGCCGGCGAGGCGGCGAAGTCGCTCGAGGAGGTCGCGCGGCTGTGGGACGAGCTCGCGGCTCGGCCGCGACGGCACGCTCGTCGCGCTCGGCGGCGGCTGCACGACCGACGCGGCGGGCTTCGCGGCGGCCGCGTACCTGCGCGGGATCCCGTGGGTGCCGGTGCCGACGACGCTCGTCGGCCAGGTCGACGCGGCGATCGGCGGCAAGACGGCGGTCGACCTCCCGGCCGGGAAGAACCTCGTCGGCGCCTTCCACTGGCCGGTCCGGACGGTGATCGACCCCTCGCTGCTCGCGACGCTCCCCGAGGCGCAGCGGCGCGAGGGGATGGCCGAGGTGGTGAAGACCGGCCTGCTCGCGGGCGATGCCGCTGTGGGAGCTGACCGACCGCGAGCTCGTCCGGCGCTGCGCGGCGTACAAGGCGGCCGTCTGCCTGCGCGACCCGCACGACCGCGGCCCGCGCAACGTCCTCAACCTCGGCCACACGTTCGCGCACGCGCTCGAGGCGGCCGGCGGCTACGGCGAGCTCGAGCCACGGCCGCGCCGTCGCGCTCGGCCTGCTCGCGGCGCTCCGGCTCTCGGGCGTCGACGACGAGCCGGTTCGCGCGCGTGCTCGACCCGCGTCCCGTCCGCGTCGACCGCGAGCGCGCGTGGGCGGCGCTGCAGCGCGACAAGAAGGCGCGCGACGGGCGAGATCCGGCTCGTGCTCCTCGACGCGCCGGGCCGCCCGCGCTGGGGCGCGGAGGTGCCGGAGGAGGACGTGCGCGCCGCGCTCGACGCGCTGATCGCGGGATAGAGTCGCGCTGCCGTGCGCATCGACGTCCTCAACGGCGTCAACCTCGACGTGCTCGGCCGGCGCGACCCGAAGCACTACGGCGGCCTCACGCTCTCCGAGCTCGAGACGCGGATCTACGCGTGGGCGCAACCAGCTCGGCATCAACGTCCGCTGCCGGCAGACGAACCACGAGGGCGAGTACGTCGGCTTGTGCCACGACGCTGCTCGACGGCGCCGACGGCGCGATCGTCAACCCGGCGGCGTGGACGCACTACTGCTGGGCGATCCGCGACGCGCTCGAGCCGGTGACGGTGCCGGTCGTCGAGGTGCACCTGTCGAACGTCGACGAGCGCGAGGAGTGGCGGCGGCGTCTCGGTCCTCGAGGACGTGCGCGCCGCACCGGATCGTCGGCAAGGGGCCCGGACGGCTACCGCGAGGCGCTCGAGTTCCTCCAGCAGGCAGCCGCGTGAACGCACGGATCGACCGCCTGCGGGCGCTCGTCGACGAGCCGCTGCTCGTCACGAACCTCGTCAACGTCCGCTACCTGACCGGCTTCGCGAGCTCGAACGCCGCCGCTGCTCGTCGAGCCCGAGCGCGTCGCGCGTCTTCGCCGACTTCCGCTACGCCGAGCAGGGACGGCGCCTCCGACGGCGCCGAGTTCGTCGAGGTCGAGCGCGCACCTCGTCGCGGCGCTCGCCGCAGCAGCTGTCCGGCCGGATCCTGTTCGAGGCCGACCACGTCACGTACGCGGCGTGGGAGACGCTGCGGCGCGGGCGGGCTCGAGCTCGTCCCGACGACGCGGCCTCGCTCGAGGCCTGCGCGCGGTGAAGGAGCCCGAGCGAGCTCGACGCGATCCGGCGCGCCGCGGCGATCACCGACCGCGCGTACGAGCGCCTCGCCGCAGCAGCCGTTCGTCGGCCGGACCGAGCGCGACCTCGCCTGGCCGATGGAGCAGCTCCTGCACGAGGAGGGCGCCGAGGCGCTCGCGTTCCCGATCATCGTCGCCTCCGGCCCGAACGGGGCGAACCCGCACACGCGTGCCGGGCGACCGCGCCGTCGAGGCGGGCGACACGGTCGTCGTCGACGCCGGCGCACGCTTCGGCGGCTACTGCTCCGACTGCACGCGCACGTTCGCCGCCGGCGAGCTCTCCGACCGGCTCGCGGCGCGCCTACGCAGCTCGTGCCTCGACGCGCAGCTCGCCGGCCTGCAGGCGGTCGGCGCCGGGATCGAGCGGGAAGGCGGCCGACGCGGTCGCCGCGCCGCCTCATCGACGCGACGCGAGTTCGAGGGCACGTTCGGCCACGGGCTCGGCCACGGCGTCGGGCTGGAGGTCCACGAGGCGCCGACGATGCGCCGCCGAGTCGCACGACACGCTCGCGGCCGGCAACGTCGTCTCGGTCGAGCCGGGGATCTACCTCCCGGGCGAGGGCGGGGTGCGGATCGAGGACCTCGTCGTCGTCACGCGAGGACGGCTGCGAGCGCCTCTCGCTGTTCCCGAAGGAGCTGCATCGAGACGGTCGGCTAGCATCGCCGCGTGGCCGAGGTCGTCTCCACCAACCAGTTCAGGAACGGGATGCACATCGAGCTCGACGGCTCGGTCTGGCGCATCGTCGAGTTCCAGCACGTGAAGCCCGGCAAGGGCGGCGCGTTCGTGCGGACGAAGGTGAAGAGCCTCGACAGCGGCTCGGTCGTCGACCGCACCTTCCGCGCCGGCGAGAAGTTCGCGCGCGTCCACACCGAGGTGAAGAACGTCCAGTACCTCTACGACTCGGGCGACGAGGTCGTGTTCATGGACGAGGAGACGTTCGAGCAGTTCGGGCTGCCGCGGTCGACCGTCGAGGACGCGCTGTCGTTCCTCCAGCCGTCGAGCACGGTGCAGATGCTCACGGTCGACGGGCGGCCGAGCGGGATCCAGCTGCCGGCCTCGGTCGAGCTGACCGTCGCCGAGACGGAGCCCGGCGTGAAGGGCGACACCGTCTCGAACGTGACGAAGCCGGCGACGCTCGAGACCGGCGCGGTCGTCCAGGTGCCGCTGTTCGTGAACGTGGGCGACCGCGTCAAGGTCGACCCGAAGGAGAAGCGCTACATCAGCCGCGCATAGCGCGTCGGGCCCGCCCCGGCGAACGCACTAGTCTCCCCGGGTCGATGCCGAGACTGGCCGACACGACCATCCGCCTGCTCGGCCAGGAGCCGCTCGCCGGGCGCATGCCGACCGCCGACCTGCTCGAGCTCGCCGACATCCTCGACGGCGCCGGGCTCGCGTACCTCGAGGTGTCCGGCGGCGGCGTCTTCGACACCGCCGTGCGGCGCGGGCGTCGAGAGCCCGTGGGAGCGCATCCGCGCGCTGAAGAGCCGCGATGAAGACGCCGCTCGGGATGGCGCTGCGCGGCCGCTTCCTCGTCGGCTCGCGCCCGGTCACGGCCGACTTCGTGCAGCGCTTCGTCTCGACCGCGGCCGAGAACGGGATCGACGTCTTCCGCCTCCACGACCCGCTCAACGACGTCTCGAACCTCACGCGAGGCGGCCCAGGCGATCGCGGCCGCCGGGCGCGAGTTCGACGGCGGCCTCGTCTACAGCTCGGGGCTCACCGGCGAGACGGAGACGCTCGTCGAGGCGGCGCGGCGGCTGCCGGAGCTCGGCGCGGCGCGCGTGCTCCTCCACGACCCGACCGGCTCGCTCCAGCCGGACCGCGCGCGGCGACCTCGTGCACCGGCTGAAGGAGGCGAGCGGGCTGCCGGTCGGCATCTACTGCCAGGGCGCGGGCGGCGCCGCGCTCGCGTGCGCGATCGAGGCCGCGCGGGCCGGCGCCGACCTGATCGCCGCGGCCGTCGTACCCGGTCGCGCTCACGCTCCACCGCGTCTCGGGCGAGTCGCTCGCCGCGGCGCTCGCCGGGCTCGGCGATCGACACCGGGCGTCGACGTCGACGCGCTCTGGCGCGCGTCCGAGCTCGTCGACGAGCACATCGGCGACGACCCCGTGATCCCGCTCGCGCCGCGGATCGCCGTCCGCGCCGCGCAGTACGCGCTCCCGGCCGGCCTCGTCGCCGGCGCTCGACGCGCACCTCGGCGCGAACGCCGCCGGCGACCGGATCGACGAGGTGCTCGACGAGCTCGCGCGCGTCCGGATGGAGGTCGGGTTGCCGCCGCTCGCCGCGCCGGTCGGGCCAGATCCTCGCCTCGCAGGCGCTCCTGCACGTGCTCTCGGCGCAGCGCTGGGTCGTCGTCGTGGACGAGCTCCGCGACCTCGTCCTCGGGCCGCTACGGCGACGCCGCCCGGGCGCGATCGACCCGGTCGTCGAGCGCGCCGTGCAGCTGCTCTCGCGCCGGACGGCGGCGAGGCGGAGCCGCCGGCCGCGCTCGAGGAGCTGCGCGCGCAGGCGGGCGGGCTGGCCGCGAGCGAGGAGGAGCTGCTGCTGCTCGCGCTCTTCGGCGACGACGCCGAGCCGCTGCTCCAGGCGATCCGCGGCCGCGCCGCGCGCGACGAGGCGCTCGCGGCGGGCGGCGTCGACCAGGACCGGGCCGAGCGGATCCGCGAGATCGTCCGGATCGTCCAGGAGTCGGGCATCGCCGAGGTGACGATCGAGGAGGACGACTTCCGCGTCACCGTGCGGCGCACGGACGACCGGCCGCGCCGGCCACCGGTCGCGAACGCCGCGCCGCTCGCCGTCGAGGAGCCGGGCCTCGGCGCCGGTCGCGCCGCGCGTCGGACGGGCTCGTCCGCGTCGAGTCGCCGATGGTCGGCGTCTTCTACCGCGCAGGCGCAGCCCGGCGAGCCGCCGTTCGTCGAGGTGGGCGACGTCGTCGCCGCCGGGCAGACGCTGTGCATCCTCGAGGCGATGAAGCTGATCAACGAGGTGAAGGCCGAGGTCGAGGGCGTCGTCCGCGCCGTCCACGCCGAGAACGGCTCGCCGGTCGAGTTCGGCCAGCTCCTGTTCGAGCTCGAGCCTCTGAACTGCCGTCCGCTCGACGCGGTCTAGGCACGTGTTCGAGCGCGTCCTGGTGGCGAACCGCGGCGAGATCGCCGTCCGCGTCATCCGCGCGTGCCACGAGCTCGGGATCGAGGCGGTCGCGGTCTACTCGACGCGCCGACGAGGACGCGCTGCACGTGCGGCTCGCCGACCGCGCCGTCCGGATCGGCCCGCCGCCCGCCGGCCAGAGCTACCTGTCGATCCCGGCCGTGATCGCCGCGGCCGAGACGACCGGCTGCGAGGCCGTCCATCCCGGGCTACGGCTTCCTCGCCGAGAACGCCGGCTTCGCGCGCGGCGTGCGCGGACAACGACCTCGTCTTCGTCGGCCCGCCGGCCGACGTGATGGAGCGGATGGGCGACAAGGCGCAGGCCAAGCGCGGAGCTGCGGGCGGCCGACGTGCCGCTCGTGCCGGGCACCGACGGCGGCGCCTCGCTCGAGGACGTCGCGGGCCGCGGCCGACGAGCTCGGCTACCCCGTCCTGCTGAAGGCGGCGGCGGGCGGCGGCGGCAAGGGGATGCGGCTCGTCGCACGCGCCGGACGAGCTCGAGGCCGCGTACGCGACCGCCGGCGCCGAGGCCGAGGCCGCGTTCGGCGACGGCTCGCTCTACGTCGAGAAGGCGCGTCGTCCCGGCGCGCCACGTCGAGATCCAGGTGCTCTGCGACGCCGGCGGGCGCGTGCTGACGCTCGGCGAGCGCGAGTGCTCGATCCAGCGCCGCCACCAGAAGCTGATCGAGGAGTCGCCGTCGCCCGCGCTCGACCCGGCCGACGCGCGAGGCGATGGAGGCCGCGGCCGAGCGCGCCTGCCGCGCGATCGGCTACGTCAACGCGGGCACGTTCGAGTTCCTGCTCGGCCCCGACGGCAGCTTCTACTTCATCGAGCTGAACGCGCGGCTCCAGGTCGAGCACCCGGTGACCGAGCTCGTGACCGGGATCGACATCGTCCGCGAGCAGCTGCGCGATCGCCGCCGGCGAGCCGCTGTCGCTCGACGGGCGCGCGCCGCGGCAGCGGGCACGCGATCGAGATGCCGGATCAACGCCGAGGACCCGGCGCGGGACTTCGCGCCGGCGCCGGGGCGGATCGACGCGCCTGCGCCTGCCGCGGCGGCCCCGGCGTCCGCGTCGACACGCACCTCGAGGACGGCGCTCGACGTCCCGCCGCACTACGACTCGCTGCTCGCGAAGCTCGTCGTCTGGGACGTCGACCGGCCCGCGGCGATCGAGCGCGCGCTCCGGGCGCTGCGCGGAGCTCGAGGTCGGCGGCGTGCCGACGACGCGCGAGGTGGCGCTCGAGATCCTCGACTCGCCGGCCTTCCGGTCCGGCGAGTACCACACGGGCTACCTTGCCGAGACCGAGCTGGCGGCGGTCTCACGATGAGCGACGACCACACGATCACGCGCGAGGAGGGCACGGTCACGGTCACCGCCGGCGTGCTCTCGCACGTCGTCGTCGCGCGCGGCGGAGAGCGTCGACGGCGCGCGCGTCCGGCGTCCGCGGCGCGGGCTCGACGTCGCCGTCGAGGACGGGCGGCGCGGGTCGAGCTCGAGCTCGCGGTGCGGTACGGCGAGGTGCTCCCGGACGTGGCGCGCGGAGGTGCAGCGGCGCGTCGGACGCGGCGCTGCGGGACGATGTGCGGGCTCGAGACGTGCCGCGGTCGACGTGTCGGTCGAGGAGCTCGACGGATGAGCCCAGCGCGCAGGTCTCGCGCCGGCAGGCGCGGCGCACGGCGCTCGTCCTCCTGTACCAGTGGGACGTGACCGGGCAGCCGCTCGGCTCGCTCTACGGCGCGCGAGGTCGACCCGTGGGCGCTCGACGCTCGCGCGGGCCGTGTGCGAGGACGCGGCGCGAGCTCGACGCGACGATCAGCGACTACGCCGAGGACTGGACGGCCGACCGGCTCGGCGCCGTGGAGCGCAACGTGCTCCGCATCGCGCTCAAGGAGCTCGAGAGGGGCGAGGTGCCGATGGAGGTCGTGCTCGACGAGGCCGTGCGGCTCGCGAAGCGGTACGCGAGCGACGACGCGGGGCGGCTCGTGAACGGGATCCTCGGCCGCGTCGTGCGCGAGCAGAGTCGCGTCGTGAGCGCCGAGGAGTCGCTGCAGCGCGCGGAGGAGCTGCTCGCGCAGCTCGAGGAGACGCGCGCCGAGCTCGAGCGGCTGTCGGAGTCCGAGGACGTCGACGGCGCGATCGAGGCGCTGACGCGGCTCTCGCGAGCTCGCGAAGGAGGTCGAGGCCGAGCTCGCAGCGGGCGCGGCGGGAGGCCGACGCTGCCGCGTAGGCCCGACGAGCTGCGCGCGGCGGTCGAGGACTACCTCGCCGAGCTCGCGCTGACGCCCGAGCTCGACGGGCTCGAGGAGCCGATGCGGTACGCGCTCGCGGGCGGCGGCAAGCGCGTGCGGCCGGTGCTCTGCCTCGCGACCGGCGGAGGCGGCCGGCGCCGACGCCGAGCGCGCGCTCCCGGCCGCGGCCGCGGTCGAGCTCGTCCACACGTTCTCGCTCGTCCACGACGACCTGCCGGCGCTCGACGACGACGACGAGCGGCGCGGGCGGCCGACGGTGCACGTGCCGCTTCGGCGAGGACATGGCCGTCCTGCCGGGCGACGCGCTGCTCGACGGAGGCGTTCCGGCTGGCGCTCTCGTACGCCTCGACCGGCGTCGCCCGCGAGCTGGCGCAGGCGACGCTCGGGATGATCGGCGGGCAGTACCTCGACCTCCGCGGCGAGGGCGTCGACGAGGACGCGGTCAACCGGCTGAAGACCGGGCGGCTGTTCGACGCGGCGGTCGCGTGCGGGCTCTGGGCGGCCGAGGTGCCCGAGCCGTCGCAGCCGCCGTGGCGCGCGTTCGCGGCCGAGCTCGGCGCTGCTCTTCCAGGCGGTCGACGACCTCCTCGACGGCGACGGCTCGGTGCGGACGCGCGGCGAGGCGTGGACGCGGCAGGCCGCGGACGACGCGGCCGCGCGCGCCCTCGCGGCGCTCGAGGCGGTTCCGCCGACACGTCCGTCCTCGCCGAGATCGTGGAGACGCTCGCCGCGCGCACGTCCTGAGTCGGCCACTGGCGCCGCCGCGCGGCGCCGTTAGCCTTGTCCCGGTGAAGAAGCGCGCCGACGTGCTCCTCGTCGAGCGAGGGCTCGCGGAGAGCCGGGCGCAGGCGCAGGCGCTCGTCCTCGCCGGGCTCGTCCCGGGCGTGGCGAAGCCGGGCCAGCAGCTCGACGAGGGCGACGCCGCTCGAGGTCGAGCGCGGCCCGCAGTACGTCTCGCGCGGCGGCGACAAGCTCGCGAACGCGCTCGACGCGCTTCGGGATCGACGTCGCGCGGCCGCGACGCGCTCGACGTCGGCGCGTCGACGGGCGGCTTCACCGACGTGCTGCTCCAGCGCGGCGCCGCGCGCGTGATCGCGCGTCGACGTCGGCTACGGGCAGCTCCACCCGCGTCTCCGCGGCCGACCCGCGCGTCACCGTGCTCGAGCGGACGAACGCGCGCGCGCTCGACCGAGCTCCCGTTCGCGCCGGACCTCGTCGTCTGCGACGTCTCGTTCATCTCGGTCCGCACGGCGCTGCCGCCGGCGCTGCGCGCTCGCCGCGCCGGGCTGGGAGGCGGTCGTGCTCGTGAAGCCGCAGTTCGAGGCCGGCCGCGGGGACGTCGGCAAGGGCGGCGTCGTCCGCGACCCGGACGTCCGGCGGCGCGTCGTGCGCGAGGTCGCCGAGGCCGCGCTCGCGTGGCGGGGCGCGGACCGTGGCGGCCGTAGACTCCGGCGTGCCCGGCCCGAAGGGGAACCGGGAGGTGTTCCTGCACCTCGTCCACGACCCGCACGCCAGCGCTGCCCGATGACATCGACGACCGGATCCGACGCGCCGTCCCGTGAGGCCGTCCGCCGCGCGGCGGTGATCACGCACGGCAGGCCGGCGGTGATCGGCCCGGCGCTCGAGCGGCTCGAGGCGATCGCCCGCGACCACGGCGTCGAGCTCCTCGTCCCGACCGACGAGGCCGAGAAGCACCACCGTCGCGACAGCGGCTCGCTCGAGCCGCTCGCCGACATCGTCGTCGTGCTCGGCGGGGACGGCACGACGCTCCGGGCGCTGCAGCGCTTCCTCGGCACCGGCGTCCCCGTCCTCGGCGTCAACTTCGGCCGCGTCGGCTTCCTCTCGGCGATGTCGCGCGACGAGATGGAGGACGGGCTCGCACGGGCGTTTCGCGGCGACTACTCGGTGATCGACCTGCCGACGCTCGCGACGCAGAGCGACGGCGCGCGGCACGTCGCCGTCAACGACGTCGTCGTCCGCAGCGCCGACGTCGGGCGGATGGTCGAGCTCGAGTGGGCGTGAGCGGCGAGGACCTCGGCACCCAGCCGTGCGACGGGATGATCGTCTCGACCCCCGTCGGGTCGACCGCGTACAACCTCTCGAACGGAGGGCCCGTGCTCGAGTGGGGGCTCGACGCGATGGCGATCTCGTTCGTCGCGCCGCACTCGCTGCACGCGCGCCCGCTGGTCGCGCCGAAGGGCGCGAGCTCGTCTCGATCGCGAACCGCACCCCGGACGTCTCCGTCGTCGTGATCGTCGACGGCCACGTCGCGGACGAGCTCCCGCCGGGCGGGCGACGTGGCGATTCGCATCGGCGATCAGCGCACCTGCCTCGCGTACCTCTCCGAGCGCTCGTTCTTCCGCCGCTACAAGGAGACCTTTGCTCCGTAGGCTCAGGATCGAGAACCTCGTCCTCATCCGCGAGGCGGAGCTCGAGCTCGCGCCCGGGCTCAACGCGATCACGGGCGAGACGGGCGCCGGCAAGACGATCCTCGCGCAGGCGATCGGCCTGCTCCTCGGCGCGAAGGGCGAGGCCGGCTTCGTCGGGCCCGACGCGACCGAGGCGTACGTCGAGGCGGAGCTCGACCTCCCCGCCGAGCTGCTCGAGGAGGACGGGCTCGAGGCGCTCGCGGAGCTGCGGCCCGAGGACGAGGACGGGCTCGTCGCTCGCCCGCCGCGTCTACGCCGACGGGCGCACGCGCGCGTACGCCTGGGGCCGGAGCGCGGCGCGGGAGGATCTCGCGGCCGTGGGGGAGCGGCTGATCGCGATGTCCGGGCAGTTCGAGCAGCGGCGGCTCGCGCGGCCGGCGTACCAGCTCGACGTCCTCGACGCCTTCTGCGGCGAGGATCAGCTGCGCCGGCGCGCCGACCTGCGCCTCGCGTGGCGCGAGCTGCAGGCCGCGAGGCGCCGGCTCGAGGCGGCCGGGGACGAGTCCTCGCGCCTCGAGGAGCTGCGGGCGCTCGCCGACGACACCGAGGGCCTCGAGGCCGGGCGCCGAGGAGTCGCTCCGCGCCGAGCGCGAGCGGCTGCGCCACGTCGACGAGCTCGCGCGCGCCGCGTCGGCCGCGGCGGAGGCGCTCGCGCCGGACGAAGGGGACGGCGCCGCGGGGCTGGCGGCGCTGGCCGAGCGTGCCGTGGCGCCGCTCGAGTCGCTCGCCCCGGAGCTCGCCCGCGCCGGGCGAGGAGCTGCGGGACGCGACCGTCCGCCTCCGCGACACCGCCGCGGAGCTGCGCGCCTTCCTCCAGGCCCTCGAGGCGGAGCCCGGGCGGCTGGAGCACGTCGAGTCCGAGCTGGAGCGCATCGCCGACCTCAAGCGGCGCTTCCGCGCGCCGAGCTTCGACGAGCTGCTCGCTCGGGCGGCGGAGGCGCGCGTCGAGCTCGCCGCGCGGGGGCGACCCGGTCGACGCCGCGGAGCGCGCAGCCGCCGCGGCGCAGGCGCGCGTCGGCGAGCTCGCGGGCGCGCTCCGGGACGTCCGCCGCGCCGCGGTCGATCCGTTCGCGGAGGCGGTCGCCGCGGAGCTGCGGGAGCTCGGCATGGGCGAGGGCGAGTTCCTGGCGCAGCTGCGCGAGCGCGATCCGTCCCCGTCCGGCGCGGACGGCGTCGACTTCCTGATCCGTCCGAATCCCGGCCTGCCCTTCGCCCCGGTCGCCGAGACGGCCTCGGGCGGCGAGCTGTCGCGCGTCGCGCTCGCGATCGCCGCGGTCGCCGGCGGGACGACCCTGATCTTCGACGAGATCGACGCGGGCATCGGCGGACGCACCGCGAACGCCGTCGGCGCCGCGCTCCGGCGGCTCGGCGAGCGCGCGCAGGTCGCTGACGATCACGCATCTGCCGCAGATCGCGAGCCTCGCCGACCGCCACTTCGTCGTCGAGAAGGTGCCGGGCGACCCGACGCACACGACGATCCAGGCGCTCGCCGACGACGACCGCCGCGACGAGCTCGAGCGGATGCTCGGCGGCCGCGAGTTCCTCGAGCAGGTGCAGTAGCGATGGCGTCGTTCGTCGAGTTCACCGGCCGCGCGCGCCTCGACAAGCGGACGAAGCACCTCGTCAAGCGGCTCACGCCGGACGACGTCGCGATCATCGACCACACCGACCTCGACCGCGTCTCGGCCGAGGAGCTCGTCGAGTCGGGCGTCCGCGTGGTCGTCAACGTCGCCTCGTCCCAGAGCGGCCGCTACCCGAACCCGGGCCCCCTCGTGCTCGTCCGCGGCGGCGTCCGCCTCATCGACGCGCCCGGCGCCGAGCTCTTCGACGACGTCAGCGACGGCGAGCTCGTCACCGTGCGCGGCGGCGGCGTCTTCCGCAACGGCACGTGCCTGGCGAGCGGCCGCGTGCTCGCCGAGCACGAGCTCGAGGCGGCGGTCGAGCAAGGCCGTGAGCGCGTCACCGAGGCGCTCGAGGAGTTCGCGGAGAACACGATGCGCTACCTGCGCGAGGAGGGCAGCGTCCTCGCCGGAGAGCTCGCGTTCCCGGCGCTGAAGACGCGGTTCCGCGACCGGCATGCGCTCGTGGTCGCGCGCGGCCCCGGCTTCAAGCGCGACCTTCGCATGGTCCGGCCGTACCTGCGGGACTTCAAGCCGGTGCTCGTCGCCGTCGACGGCGGCGCCGACGCGCTGCTCGAGGCCGGCTACCGGCCCGACGTGATCGTCGGCGACATGGACTCCGTCTCGGACGGCGCCCTCCGCTCGGGCGCGGAGCTCGTCTGCCACGCCTATCGCGGCGGCGACGCACCCGGCGCGCCGCGGCTCGACGGGCTCGGGCTCCCGTACCACACCGTCGAGGCACCGGGGATCTCCGAGGACGCCGCGCTCCTGCTCGCGCACGACAAGGGCGCGGAGCTGATCGTCGCCGTCGGCACGCACCTCAACCTCACGGAGTTCCTCGAGCGGAACCGGCGCGGGATGTCCTCGACCTTCGTCACGCGGCTCAAGGTCGGCGAGATCCTCGTGGACGCGAAGGGCGTGTCACGCCTCGTCTCGCGCGGGCCCGGCCTCTGGCCGCTCCTCGCCGTCGTGCTCGCGGGCCTGGCCGCGATCTTCGTCGCCGTGATCGTCTCGCCGGCGCTGCGGAACCTCGTGGAGCTGATCGCGAGCCGCGTGCAGGACACCCTGGGCCTCTAGGATCGGGACGTGCAGGTCGAGTGGATCCACTTCGGCGCGCCGTTCGAGCCGCAGCTCTGGACGGTCGAGTCCGCGCGCGCGCTCGCGGGCAAGGGACTCGAGGGCGACCGCCACTTCCATCCCGAGGGCGCTCGCGCCCGGCCAGGCGCTCACGCTCGTCGAGGCCGAGGCCGTCGAGGACGTCGGGCTCCAGCCGGGCGAGACCCGGCGGCAGGTGACGGTCCGCGGCGTGCGGCTCAACGACCTCGTCGGCAAGCGGTTCCGCGTCGGCGACGTCGAGTGCTACGGCGTCGAGCTGTGCGAGCCGTGCCTCCACCTCCAGGAGCTGACGCGACCCGGGATCATCGAGGAGCTCGTCCACCGCGCGGGCATCAACGCCGACATCCTCACGGACGGGACGATCTCCGTCGGCGACCGCGTGACCGTGCTCTAGTGCCCCTTCAGGCAATGCATCCCCGCTCTGGCCCGCGATCACGCTGCGCCGGCGCCCACCCGCACCCTTGCCAAGGCGTCCAGCCTTGGCTGCGGACGCGTGCGGCCGCCGGCTTGGTGCTCGCGACCCAGAAGCACCGCAGCATCACCCGAAGGGGCACTAGCCCGGCGCGATGTTCGACTTCCGCTACCACGTCGTCTCGCTGACGGCCGTCTTCCTCGCGCTCGTGCTCGGGATCCTCGTCGGCGTCGCGATCTCGGACCCGGAGCTCGACCGGCGCATCGACAACGCGGCCCTGCGCGAGCAGGTCGGGAGGCTGCAGGACGACCTCGACTCGGCCGAGCAGCGCTCCGAGCGGGGGCAGGCCGCGGAGGACTACGTCGAGCGCACGTACGACGCCGTCCTGCGCGACCGGCTCGCCGGCAAGAAGGTCGCCGTGCTCTTCGTCGGCGGCGCGGACGAGGGCGTCGAGGAGGCCGTGGAGGAGGTCGTCGACCGCGCGGGCGGGACGCTCGTCCGCGAGCGCGCGATCCAGGTGCCGGTCGCGGACGGGATCGAGCAGCAGCTCGACCCGGCCGAGTCGTCCCCCACGAACGCGGGCCGGGCGCTCGGCCGGGAGTTCGTGGTCGGCGGCGAGACCCCGACCTGGGACGCGCTCGAGGGGCAGCTCGTGCTCCAGCAGTCGGGCTCGCTCACGGACGAGGTCGACGCCGTCGTGGTCGCGCGCACGGCCGAGCCGCAGGGCGGCGACACGGCGCGCTTCCTCCGGGGCATGTACGAGGGGCTCGAGGGCGCGGTGCCCGCGGTCGGTGTGGAGGCGACCGGCGCCGACCCGTCGTTCCTCCCCGTCCTGGGCACGTTCGACGACTTCTCGACCGTGAACAACGTCGAGACCCGCGTCGGGCGGCTCGCGCTCGCGCTGCTCCTCGCCGGCGAGCCGCAAGGGCGCCACTACGGCGTCGACGCACCCGACGGCGTCCTGCCGCCGGTGGAGCCGGTCACTGCCCCGCCCGCCTCGTGAGCCCGTCGCCGTCCTCGTGGCGGCGCGCGACGAGGAGGGCCGGGTCGGCGACACCGTGCGGGCGCTGCGGGAGCAGTTCCCCGGCGCCGAGGTGATCGTGGCCGACGACGGCTCGCGCGACGGCACCGCCGCCGAGGCGGAGGCCGCCGGCGCCGTCGTCCTCCGGCTGCCGCGCCGCGGCAAGGGCGAGGCGCTCTCGGCCGCGGAGCGCGCAGCGCCGCCCGGGGACGTGGTGCTCGCCGACGCCGACCTGCGCGGTGACCTCGGGCCGCTGCTCGGACGGCGACGCCGACCTCGTCGTCGCGGCGTTCGCGGTCGCCGAGGGCGGGGGCTCGGGATCGCGCGCGAGGCCTCGCGGACGCTGATCCGGCTGCGCTCCGGCTACCGCGCCCGCGCGCCGCTCTCCGGCCAGCGCGCCCTCTCGCCCGCGGCGCGCGCGGCCTGCTTCCCGCTCGCGCCGCGCTTCGGCGCCGAGACGCGGATGACGATCGACGCCGCCCGCGCGGGGCTCGCGGTGACCGAGGAGGAGCTCGGCCTGCGCCACCGCGCCACCGGCCGCGACCTCCGCGGCTTCCTCCACCGCGGTCGCCAGCTCCGGGACATCGTCGTCGCCGCCGGGCCGCTCGCGGTCAACTTCCGCGGGCTCCGGCTGCCGCTCGCCGGCTGGACGCTCGGGCTCCGCGGCGACCCCGCCGTCGCGGCCGTCGCTGCGATCGGGCTCGCGGACGACCTCTGGAGCGGCCCCGAGCGCGGCTTCCGCGGCCACCTCCGCGCGGGCGTCACGACCGGGACGCTGAAGCTCGTCGGGATCCCGCTCGTGGGGCTGCTGCGCACGCGCAGCCTCTCCGGGGCGCTGCTCGTCGGCCTCGCCGCGAACGCCCTCAACCAGCTCGACACCCGTCCGGGCCGGGCGCTCAAGGCGTACCTCGTCGCCGCGGTGCCGCTGCGCGCGCCGCTCGGAGCCGCCGTCCTGCTCGCTCCCTACGATCTTCGCGAGGTGGTGATGCTCGGGGACTCGGGGTCGAACGCGCTGGGGGCGATGCTAGGGTTGTCTTCCGTGGATCGTTTCACGGGGAAGGGCCGCTGGATCGCGATCGCCTCGCTCGCAGCCCTCACCGCCCTCGGAGAACGCCGCTCGCTCGGCCGTCTGCTCGAGTCGACGCCGGTGCTGCGCGAGCTCGACGCGCTCGGGCGGCGCCCGTGAAGTACGTCTTCATCACGGGCGGGGTCGTGTCGTCGCTCGGCAAGGGCATCGTCGCCGCGTCGCTCGGCCGGCTGCTGAAGGAGCGCGGCCTCAAGGTGCAGGTGCAGAAGTTCGACCCGTACCTCAACGTCGACCCGGGGACGATGAGCCCGTTCCAGCACGGCGAGGTGTTCGTCACCGAGGACGGCGCCGAGACGGATCTCGACATCGGGCACTACGAGCGCTTCATCGACGAGAACCTCTCGCGCAACGCGAACCACACGGCCGGCGGCATCTGGTACTCGGTGCTGCGCAAGGAGCGCAAGGGCGAGTACCTCGGCTCGACCGTCCAGGTGATCCCGCACATCACGAACGAGATCAAGGAGCGGATCCGGCGCGTCGCGGTGCAGGACCCGGCCGACGTCGTCATCTCGGAGATCGGCGGCACCGTCGGCGACATCGAGTCGCAGCCGTTCCTCGAGGCGATCCGCCAGTTCCGGCGCGAGGTCGGCCCCGAGAACGTCCTCTACGTCCACTGCACGCTCGTCCCGTACATCGAGGCGGCCGGCGAGCTCAAGACGAAGCCGACGCAGCACTCGGTGAACGAGCTGCGCCGCATCGGTATCCACCCGGACGTCGTCGTCTGCCGCTCGCACGAGCCGCTCTCGGGCGACATCCGCGACAAGATCGCGCTCTTCGCCGACGTCGACCGCCGCGCCGTGGTCGCGAGCCCGGACGTGCCCGACGTGTACCTCATCCCGGAGGTGCTGCAGGAGGAGGGGCTCGACGAGCTCGT
The DNA here is from genome assembly GCA_963733995.1 of uncultured Thermoleophilia bacterium. Lineage (GTDB taxonomy): Bacteria > Actinomycetota > Thermoleophilia > Gaiellales > Gaiellaceae > DATHTC01. The sequence continues at coordinate 88,056 of CAVTFO010000020.1, read as the reverse complement.
CTGCGAGCGGCTCGGGATCGACGCGCCGCCGCCGCCGGACCTCGGCGAGTGGGACGAGCTGCTCGAGCGGATCCGCGGCCTCGGCGCCGAGACCGCCCGCATCGCGCTCGTCGGCAAGTACGTGAAGCTCCACGACGCCTACCTCTCGGTGCACGAGGCGCTGAAGCACGCCGGCCTGCACCACCGCTGCCGCGTCGAGGTCACGTGGGTCGACGCCGAGCACATGTCCTACGACGAGGCGGTCGAGACGTTCGAGCAGGTCGACGGCGTGCTCGTCCCCGGCGGCTTCGGCTCGCGCGGGTGGGAGGGGAAGATCCTCGCCTGCCGCGTCGCGCGCGAGCACGGGATCCCGTACCTCGGGATCTGCCTCGGGATGCACGTCGCCGTCTCGGAGTTCTCGCGCCACGTCGCCGGGCTCGAGGGCGCGAACTCGACCGAGATGGATCCCGAGACGCCCCACCCGGTGATCGACCTCCTTCCCGAGCAGAAGCAGGTCGAGGACCTCGGCGGGACGATGCGGCTCGGCGCGCAGGCGGTCGAGCTCGCGCCCGGGACGCAGGCGCAGGAGCTCTACGGCGGCGACGTCGTCCACGAGCGCCACCGGCACCGCTACGAGGTGAACAACCAGTACCGGCCGCGGCTCGAGGAGCTCGGGCTGACCGTCTCCGGGACGTTCCAGGAGGGCCGGCTCGTGGAGATCGTGGAGCTGCCGGACCACCCGTGGTTCGTCGCGAGCCAGTTCCACCCCGAGTTCAAGTCCCGGCCGACGCGGCCGGCGCCGCTCTTCCGCGGCTTCGTCGGCGCGGCCCTCAGCCGGGCGCGCGAGCGGAGCGACGTCGAGGCGCAGGCGCTTCGCTGACCTCGTCCGTCGGCCAGCCGACCGAGACGTAGACCGTCAGCCCGGCGACGACCGCCTCCTGCGAGCGGTACTCGAAGACGAACGTCGAGCCGTCCTTCGCGCGTCAGCTCGATGCGCCCGCGCTTCGTCCGCGCCGGGCCGGCCTCGTGCTCGGCCTCGGCCGTCTCCGGCGACAGGGCGACGTCGTCGACCGTCAACGCGACGAGCTCGTCGCGCTCGTACCCGAGGGCGTCGCAGGCCTGCTGGTTGGCCGCGACGTAGCGGCCGTCCTCGTCGAAGACGAAGACGAGCACCGGACCGGCGTCGATAGCCTCTCCGATCAGGCTCGCCTGGACGAGCGGCTGCGCGACGTTCGATTGCTTCCGCACCTGGGTCTCAAACCCCTTTGCGTACGACAGATTTCGGTAGATGAACGTACCACTTGCTGCCGCATCCGGCCAGATGTCCGAGGTGCTCGACCTCTTCCTCGAGCTTGCCGCGCTGCCGACGCCGCCGGGCCGGGAGCGGGCTGCGGCCGACCTCGTCGCGCGCTACCTCCGCGACCTCGCGCTCGACGTCGAGGAGGACGAGCGCGGGCGCGGTCGTCGGCGGCGACACCGGCAACCTGCTGGCCCGGCTCCCGCCGACGTCCGACGAGGGCGTGCCGCTGTTCCTCTGCGCGCACCTCGACACGGTCCCGCCGGAGGGGCCGATCGAGCCGGTCGTCGCGGACGGGATCGTCCGCAACGGGGCCGGGACGATCCTCGGCGCCGACAACAAGGCGACGGTCGCGGCGATGCTCGTCGCCGCCGCCACGATCCTGCGCGAGAGCCGGCCGCACGCGGGCGTCGAGCTCCTGTTCACGCCGAAGGAGGAGGTCGGGCTCCTCGGCGCGGCCGCCTTCGACCACACGCGGCTCCACGCGGAGCTCGGGTACGTCTACGACCAGGCGGCGCCGATCGGGCAGATCGTGCTCGGGGCGCCGACGCAGCGCTCGCTCCACGTCCGCTTCCACGGCCGGCCGGCGCACGCCGGGATGGTCCCCGAGGAGGGCCGCTCGGCGATCGCGGCCGCGGCCCGCGCGATCGCGGAGCTCCGGCTCGGGCGGCTCGACGACGAGACCACGGCGAACGTCGGCACGATCGCCGGCGGCACCGCGCGGAACATCGTCCCGGAGTGGTGCACGTTCGAGGCCGAGGCCCGCTCGCACGACGAGCGCAAGCTCCAGGACCTCGTCCAGGAGATGCTCGACTCGATCACGTTCGCCGCCCAGGCGGCCGACTGCGAGGTCGAGACGCAGATCGAGGAGAACTACCGCGGCTACCGCTTCCGCCGCGAGGACGTGCCGGTGCGGCTCGCCGCGGACGCGCTACGGGCCGTGGGCGTCGAGCCGACGTACGCCCTCACCGGCGGGGGCGCCGACGCGAACGTCTTCACGGCGCGGGGGATCCCGTGCGTCAACATCGCGAACGGCATGGCCGAGATCCACACGCCGGACGAGCACGTGGCCGTCGCGGACCTGGAGCGGATGGTTGCGTTCACGCTCGCCCTCGTCGAGGAGGCGCGCGGTGCCGCTCTCGCTTAGGCGCGGGCGCGTCACGGCGATCTCGGAGCGCCTCGACGGGCTCGTGCGGCTCGAGGTCGACGGGATCGCGTGCGTCGCGTACCCGGAGCTGACCGGCGACGTCGAGGAGGGCGACGACGTCCTCGTCAACGAGCAGGCGCGGCTGCTCGGCCTCGGCTCCGGCGGCTTCGACGTGCTGCACGCGAACCTGACGCGCGGGCTCGGCCTCGAGGCGGAGCCGGGCGCGCACGTGATGAAGCTCCCGTACACGCCCGTCCAGCACGCCGTTCGCCATGTCGAGGAGGACGGCGACGCTCGCGCCCGAGCTCGGCGGGCTCCCCGTCGTCTGCTGCACGCTCCACAGCCAGGTGCTCCCGGTGCTCGCCGGGCTCGCCGGCGCCCGCTGCGCGTACGTGCAGCTGCCGGGCGGCGCCCTCCCGGTCGGGCTGTCCGACGCGCTGCGGCTCGCCGGCGTCGAGACGGTCGCCGTCGGGCCCTGCTTCGGCGGCGGCCACGCGGCGGTAAGCGTCGCGTCCGCGCTCCTCTGGGCCGCGACCGAGGGCTTCGATGCCGCCGTCTGCTCGGTCGGGCCCGGGATCGTCGGGACGGGCAGCCGGCTCGGGCACGGAGCGGCCGCCGCGGCCGTGGCGGCGAACACCACGCGCGCGCTGGACGGCGTGGCCGTGCTCGCCGCGCGCGTCTCGGACGCCGACGCGCGCGACCGCCACCGCGGCGTGTCGCATCACACGCACGCCGTCCTCGAGCTCGCCTTCGACTGGCCCGTCGTCGCCGTGGCCGCGGAGCTGGGAGGCCCCGGACGGGATCGCGTCGCTCACGGAGGTCGAGACCGCGGGCTGGCGCGAGGCCTGCGCCGGCCTGCCGCTCTCGCACATGGGCCGCGGGCCGGACGAGGACCCGCGCTTCTTCGAGGCCGCCTACGCCGCCGGCGTGCTCGCGCGGACGCTGCGGCATTCGTGATGGAGGAGCGGCGTCTCGGCCCGGTCGTCGGCCTCGGCACGTGGAACACGTTCGACGCGGACGCTGCCCTCGCGGGCCGGGTCGTCGGGGCGGCGCTCGCGGCCGGCGTGCGGGTCTTCGACACGTCGCCGATGTACCGGGGCGCGGAGGCGTCGCTCGCCGCGGCGCTCGAGGGCCGCAGGGACGGCGTCACCGTCGCGACGAAGATCTGGACGCCGTCGCCCGAGGAGGCCGCGGAGCAGCTGCGCCGCCAGCTCGCCTGGTACGGGCACGTCGAGCTGGAGCAGATCCACAACCTCGTCGCCTGGGAGGAGCACCTGCCGTGGCTCGAGGCCGAGCGCGACGCCGGCCGGATCGGCCTGGTCGGCGTCACGCACTACGCCTCCTCGGCGTTCGGCGAGCTCGCCCGCGCGCTGCGGACGCGCCGGTTCGACGCCGTGCAGCTGCCGTACTCGGTCGAGGAGCGCGAGGTCGAGCGCGAGCTGCTGCCGCTCGCCGCCGAGCTCGGGGTGCGCGTCGTCGTCATGCGCCCGTTCGCCTCCGGGCGCCTCGTCCGCTCGGCGCCGCCGGCCGAGGCGCTCGAGCCGCTGCGCCCGTTCGGCGTGGAGACGTGGCCGCAGGCGCTGCTGAAGTGGATCCTGTCGGACGCCCGGGTCGACGTCGTCATCCCGGCCACGTCGCGGCCGCCGCGCGCGGCCGAGAACGCGGCCGCCGGGCAGCTCCGCCCTGGTTCGGCCCGGAGGAGCGCGGGTACGTCGAGCGCCTGGCGCGATGAGGCCGGACGAGACCGAGACGGCGTACGACGGCTCGCTGCTCCGCGTCGTCGTCGAGCGGTGGGGCGACCGCCGGCGCGAGATCGTCGAGCATCCGGGCTCGGTCGCGGTCGTGGCGATCGACCGCGACGGCCGGGTCGTCCTCGTGCGTCAGCTGCGCGAGGCCGCGCGCGCGGTGCTGCTCGAGCTGCCCGCCGGGACGATGGAGGCCGGGGAGGACCCGCTGGTGACCGCACAGCGGGAGCTGCGCGAGGAGACCGGCTTCGCCGGCGGCACGTGGCGGCGCCTCGGCGCCGTCTGGACGTCGCCGGGGTTCCTCCGCGAGCGCATGCACCTCTTCCTCGCCGAGGGCGTGGAGCAGGGAGCGGCGGCACCCGACGCCGACGAGGAGTTCGAGCTCGTCCTCGTGCCGTTCGCGGAGGCCGTGGCGGGCGCCGCGGAGCTCGAGGACGCGAAGACGGTCGCGGGCCTCCTGCTGGCCTCGGCGGCCCGGACCTAGCGGTGTAAGGTTGCGCCGCCATGCGCGTCGGCGTCGCCAGGGAGATCAAGCCGGACGAGTACCGAGTCGCGCTGACGCCGGCCGGTGCGAAGGAGCTCGTCGACCACGGCCACGAGGTCGTCGTCGAGACCGGCGCCGGCCTCGGGAGCGCGTTCCACGACGAGACGTACACGGCGGTCGGTGCGCGGATCGCGTCGGTCGACGAGGTCTGGGAGCAGTCCGAGCTCCTGCTGAAGGTGAAGGAGCCGATCCAGCCCGAGTACGCGCGGCTGCACGACGGCCAGGTGCTGTTCACCTACCTCCACATCGCCGCCGACGAGCCGCTGACGCGCGCGCTCGTCGACTCCGGGATCGCCGCCGTCGCGTACGAGACGGTCGAGACCGTCGACCGGCGACTGCCGCTGCTGGCGCCGATGAGCGAGGTCGCGGGCCGGCTCGCGGCGCAGGCGGTCGCGTACTACCTCGAGACGCCCGTACGGCGGGCGCGGGCTGCTGCTCGGCGGCGTCCCCGGCGTCGCGCCGGGGCGCGTCGTCGTCATCGGCGGCGGAATCGTCGGCTACAACGCCGCGATCATCGCCATCGGCCTCGGCGCCCAGGTGACGATCCTCGAGCGCTCGATCGACCGCATGCGCCACCTCGAGGAGATCCTCTCGGGCCGTGTCACGCTGATGATGTCGTCCTCGCTGCAGATCCAGGAGTCGGTGGCCGACGCGGACGCCGTCATCGGGGCAGTCCTCATCCCGGGCGCGCTCGCGCCGAAGCTCGTCACCGAGGACATGGTGCGCGGGATGAAGGAGGGCGCGGTCATCGCCGACGTCGCCATCGACCAGGGCGGCTGCTTCGCAACCTCACGCGCGACGACGCACCGCGACCCGGTCTACGAGGTGCACGGCGTCATCCACTACTGCGTCGCGAACATGCCCGGCGCGGTGCCGATCACGTCGACGAAGGCGCTCACGAATGCGACCCTGCCGTACGTGCTCGCGATCGCGGACAACGGCCTCCGCGACGCCGTGGCGAACGACCCGGCGCTCGCGAAGGGCGTCAACGTCCTCGACGGGAAGGTCACGTACGAGGCCGTCGCCGAGGCCCACGACCTCGAGTTCTCGCCGCTCGAGGACGTCCTGCCGCTCTCGGCGGTCTAGGAGCTCCGGCGCCGGGTCCGCCTTCTTCGGGCGGTCCTTGGCAGGGGAGATCTTGATCACGATGAACGTGACGAGTGCGGCGTAGCCGACCACCGCAGCGATGAAGAGGACGAGCCCGATGATGCCGAGAACGGCGTCCATGAGGGGGTTACAGTAGCGGCATGGCCCGCGCGTGCGTGATCGTGCTGGACGCCGTCGGCGCGGGCGAGCTCCCGGATGCCGACGAGTACGGCGACGAGGGCTCCGACACGCTCGGGAACGTCTCGCGTGCCGTGGGCGGCCTCGACCTCCCGAACCTCGAGGCGCTCGGGCTCGGCAACGTCGAGCCGCTCGAAGGATGCCCGCCGCAGCCGGGGGCGCCCGCGATCGCCGGCCGGCTCGTCGAACGGTCGAAGGGCAAGGACACGACCACCGGCCACTGGGAGCTCATGGGTGTGCTCACGCCGACGGCCTTCCCGACCTACCCGCACGGGTTCCCGCACGACGTCATCGACCCGTTCATGCACCGCACCGGCCGCGGCGTGCTGGGCAACAAGGCCGCGTCGGGGACGGAGATCATCCAGGAGCTCGGCGAGGAGCATCAGCGCACCGGGAAGTGGATCGTCTACACGTCCGCCGACTCGGTGTTCCAGATCGCCGCCCACGAGGAGACGATCCCGCTCGAGGAGCTCTACGCGGCGTGCAAGGTCGCGCGCGAGGAGGTGCTCGTCGGCAAGCACGCGGTCGGGCGGGTGATCGCGCGGCCGTTCGTCGGCTCGCCGGGGAGCTACGAGCGGACGCCGAACCGGCATGACTTCTCGCTCCTCCCGAAGCGCCCGAACTACCTCTCGCTCGTGCGCGACGCGGGCGGCAACGTCCAGGGCGTCGGCAAGATCGGCGACATCTTCGCCGGGCAGGACATCGACGACTCGCACCCGACGAAGTCGAACGTCGAGGGGATCCAGACGACGGCCGAGCTGCTGCGGAACGCGCCGGAAGGGACGTTCGTGTTCACGAACCTCGTCGAGACGGACATGCTCTGGGGCCACCGCAACGACCCGGTGAACTTCCACCGCTGCCTGCAGGACTTCGACCGGCGGCTCCCGGACATCCTCGACGCGCTGCAGCCCGGGGACCTGCTCGTGCTCACATCGGACCACGGCTGCGATCCGACGACGCCGTCGACCGACCACTCGCGGGAGCACGCGATGCTGCTCGCGTACGTCGAGGGCCGGAACGCGGCGGGCCAGATCCACGAGGGCGAGTTCGCGGACGTCGGCGCGACGGTGAACGCCTGGCTGGGCGGCAAAGCGGCGCCGCGCGGCATCCCGGGGGAGCCGCTCGTGCTCTCGTGAGCACGCAGTTCCCTCCCGACGACCCGCTGTTCGTCTCGTGGGAGTACGCGAGCGAGGAACGGCTCGTCACGCGCAACGAGACGTACCGGCGGTTCATCACCGGCCCGAGCGCCGAGGACATCGCGTTCGACGCCGTCCGCGAGGCCGGGCCGGCGACGGTGGTCGAGGTCGGCTGCGGCACGGGCGAGTTCGCCGCGCGCGTGCGCGACGAGCTCGGCGCGGACGTCGTCGCCTCGGACGTGTCGCCGCGGATGGTGACGCTGACGAAGGAACGGGGCATCGACGCCGTCGTGGCCGACACCGAGAAGCTGCCGTTCGACACGGGCAGCTTCGACTGCGCGATCGCGAACTGGGTGCTCTACCACGCGCGCGACCCAGGGGCCGCGGCGGCGGAGCTCGCGCGCGTGCTCCGGCCGGGCGGCCGGCTCGTGGCCGCGACCATGGGCGTGGGCCACATGGACGAGCTCTGGACCGCGCTCGGCGACCGCTCGACCGAGGGCCTGAGCTTCTGGAGCGAGAACGGCGCCGGCGTCCTCGCCGACGCGTTCGCGTCCGTCGAGTGCCGCGACGCGGCCGGCGTCCTCGAGTTCCCGACGCGCGCGAGCGTGCGCGAGTTCGTCGCCGCGACGAGCAATCGCGCGCACCTCGCGAACGGCGTCTCCGACCTGCCCGAGCCGTTCCGGACGCGGAGCTCGTTCGTCGTGTTCGTCGCCCACACCGTCGCGTGACCGCCGCGGCGGAGCTGATCCAGCGCAAGCGCGACGGCGAGGAGCTCCCGCCCGACGAGCTCGCGGAGCTCGTGCTCGCGTACGCGCGCGACGAGGTGCCCGACTACCAGATGGCGGCTTTCTGCATGGCCGTCTTCTTCCGCGGGCTCTCGTCCGCCGAGACGCTCGCGCTGACCGACGCGATGGTCCGGAGCGGCGAGACGATCGACCTCCGCGCCGAGCTCGGCCGCAAGGTCGTCGACAAGCACTCGACCGGCGGCGTCGGTGACAAGACCTCGCTCGCCGTCGGTCCGATCGTCGCCGCATGCGGCGTGCCGCTCGGCAAGATGAGCGGCCGCGGCCTCGGACACACCGGCGGGACGCTCGACAAGCTCGAGGCGATCCCCGGCTACCGCGTCGAGCTCACGCACGAGGAGTTCGTCCGCACCGTGCGCGAGGTCGGCTGCGCGATCATCGGGCAGACGGGAGACCTCGTCCCGGCGGACAAGAAGCTCTACGCCCTCCGCGACGTCACGGCGACCGTCGACCAGCGCTCGCTGATCGCCTCGTCGATCATGTCGAAGAAGCTCGCAGCAGGCGCGGAGGCGATCGTCCTCGACGTCAAGGTCGGCGACGGCGCCTTCATGAAGACGCTCGACGACGCCCGCGAGCTGGCGCGGACCATGATCGAGATCGGCCGGGGCGCCGGGCGCGAGGTCGTCTGCGAGCTGACCGACATGGACCAGCCGCTCGGGCGCGCGGTTGGGAACGCGCTCGAGGTCCGCGAGGCGTTGGACACGATCCGCGGCCACGGTCCGCCCGACTTCACGGAGCTCGTGCTCGCGTCGTGCGCCCACCTGCTCGCGCTGTCGGACCTCGGCATCGACTATGACGAGGGGCGTCGCCGGGCCGAGGCGGCCGTCGCGGACGGGTCGGCGCTCCTCGCGTACGAGCGCTGGATCCGCGCCCAGGGCGGCGATCCGGACGAGTCCGTCCTCGAGTCGGCGCCGATCGTCCGCGAGGTCGCGGCACCGCGGGCAGGCGTCGTCGTGCGCGCGGGCGCGATCGCCGTCGGGCGCGCAGCCCTGCGCCTCGGCGCCGGCCGGCTGACCAAGGACGACGACATCGACCATGCCGTCGGCGTCGTCTGTCGCGCCAAGCGCGGCGACCGCGTCGAGGCGGGGCAGCCGCTCGCCGAGATCCACGCGCGGGACGAAGCCTCGGCCGACCGGGCCGCCGCGGACGTCCTGGCCGCCTACGACCTCGGCGAAGACGCCGACGCAGGCCACCCGATCGTCATCGAGACGCTGACGTCGTTCGACTGAGCGGTCGCCCGAGCCCGCGGGGCTAGGCTGGCTCGGTGCCCGAGCTCCCCGAGGTCGAGACCGTTCGCCGCGAGCTCGCGCCGGTGCTGGCCGGGAGGCGGATCGACCGGGCGGAGATCCTCGACACGAGGCTGACGAGGCCGGTCGAGCCCGGGTGGGTGGCGTCCGAGCTGGAGGGCGAGTCGGTCGCGGCCGTCGAGCGGCGGGGCAAGTATCTGGTTGTTCGGTTCGGTTCGGGCCGGGCTCTCCTGGTTCACCTCCGGATGACGGGGTCGTTTCGCACGGCGCAGAACGGCGGTCTGGAACCCGACGCCTATCGCCGCGCCGTTGTCAGCTTAGACGACGGAGCGGACGTCGCCTACCGCGATGTGCGCCGATTTGGCACCTGGCTGCTCCTCGAGCCGCACGAGCTCGACCCGTACCTCGCGATCCGGGTCGGGCCGGAGCCCCTCGAGGACGGGTTCACGACCCGCTTCCTTCGCGACCGCCTCGCCGGCCGGACGGCTCCGCTCAAGGCGGCGCTGCTCGATCAGCGGAGCGTCGCCGGGCTCGGGAACATCTACGCCGACGAGGCGCTGTGGCGCGCGCGGCTCCATCCACGCCGCGAGGCCGGCTCGCTCAAGACCGCCGAGGTCAGGCGCGTGCACGCAGCGGTGCGCGAGGCGCTCGAGGTGGGGATCGCACGCCAGGGCTCGACGCTCCGCGACTACCGGCGACCGGACGGCGCAGAGGGGTCGATGCAGGACGAGTTCAAGGTCTACGGCCGCCTGGGCGAGCCGTGCGAGCGCTGTGGCACGCCGATCGAGCGCATTGTCGTCGGCGGCCGTGGCACCTGGTATTGCCCACGCTGCCAGCGCCCGCCGCGCCGGTAGCTACGCGGCGAGCTGCTCGTCGAGCTCGCCCGAGCGGTCGAGCCGCCAGAGCTCGGTGTAGCCGCCGATCGGCTTGCCGTCGATCAGGATCTGCGGCACTGTCCAGCCGCCGGTGAGATCGAAGAGCCGCTGACGGAAATCGGGGCCCTCCTCGAGGAACAGCTCCTCGTACGCGAGTCCTTTGCCGTCGAGCAGTGCCTTGGCGCGTACGCAGTAGCCGCACCACTCGGTCGTATACATCTGGATCCTGGCCATCCGGGCTTGTAACGGAGAAACCCCCGAATTCGTTCCCGGGCGCCGGCAGCCGCGGTTCGTACACTGGAGCCGTGGCCGGAAGGACGACGAAGACCGAAGCCGTCGTCCTCCGCTCCTTCCGGCTGGGCGAAGCCGACCGGGTTCTCCACCTCTACACGCTCGAGCAGGGGCGCGTCGGTGCGGTCGCGAAGGGGATCCGCCGCACCAAGTCCCGGTTCGGCGCGCGGCTCGAGCCGCTGTCGCACGTCGAGGTGATGCTGCACCAGGGCTCCGGCGACCTTCGGACCGTCACGGGGGTGCACCTCGTGCGCCCGCACGCGGCCACGCGCGACGTGCAATACCGGCTCTCGGTCGGGCTCGTCGGCGCCGAGGCCATGCTGCGCCTGTTCCCCGAGCAGGAGGCGAACGCGCGCGCCTTCGAGGCGGTCACGCGGTTCCTCGACGCCTGCGACGCCCTCGAGACGGGAACAGCACGAGCCGCGCACGATCCGCTCGCGCTCTCGTTCCAGCTCAAGCTGCTCTGGCTCTCCGGCTACCAGCCGCACACGCAGAGCTGCGCGGAGTGCGGTGCGGGGCCGCCGCTTGCGGGGTACCTCCCGCGCTCGGGCGGCGCGGTATGCCGCGCGTGCACGGAGCCCGGCACCGTTTCGGTCTCGCCCCACGCGTTCGCGGCCGTCGACGCGCTCCTCCACCGACCGCTCGCCGAGGCACACGCGGTGACGGTCGGCGAGCGGGACGCGCGCGAGATCCTCGGGCTCATCACCGCGGCGTACGAGTTCCACGGCGGGTTCAGGCTCCGGACGCTCTCCGCGTGAGGCGGGAACTGCCCGGCGGGTTCGAGCTCGACGACGACCGCGGGCGGATCGACCGCGACGAGGTGCATCGGTTCCTGTCCGAGGAGAGCTACTGGGCGCGCGGCCGCCCGCGCGAGGTGGTCGACCGCCTGCTCGAAGTCTCGGAACGCCTGGTCGGCCTATATGACGCAGACGGTCGCCAATGCGGCTTCAGCCGCACGGTCTCGGACGGCGTCGCCGTGGCGTACCTCGCGGACGTCTACGTGCATCCGGACGTCCGCGGCCGCGGGCTCGGCGTGGAGCTCGTGCGCTTCACGGTCGACGACGGCCCGTTCGCGGGGGTCCGCTGGTTCCTCAACACCGACGACGCCCACGAGCTGTACCGCCGCTTCGGCTTCGGCGTGCCGCGACGCCACCGTGATGACGCGGCCGCGCGGATGAACGGCATCTAGGATGGCCAGCCCATGAGCGGCGCGGACGACACCCAGCTCGAGACGTACCAGGGCGTCGCAACGATCGAGAAGGTGGCCGCGCTCGCACGCCGACGCGGCTTCGTGTACCCGTCGTCCGACATCTACGGCGGCCTCGGCTCCTCGTACGACTACGGGCACTACGGCGTCCTGCTCAAGCAGAACGTCAAGGACGAGTGGCAGCGGTCGATGATCCAGGAACGCGAGGACGTCGTCGCGCTCGACTCGGCCGTGATCCTCAACCCGGCCGTGTGGGCCGCATCCGGGCACGTCGACGGGTTCTCCGACCCGCTCGTCGACTGCCGGACGTGCAAGCTGCGCTTCCGCGCCGACCACCTCGAACAGAGCTCGTGCGGGCAGAAGCCGTCCGTCGCGCCGGGCGAGGCGCCGCAGTGCGACCTCACCGAGCCACGCGAGTTCCACCTCATGTTCGAGACGCAGATCGGCGCCCGTGCGCGACGACGCGTCGCGCGCGTACCTGCGGCCTGAGACGGCCCAGGGGATCTTCGTCAACTTCAAGAACATCACCTCGTCGCTGCGCGTGAAGCCGCCGTTCGGCGTCGCGCAGATCGGGAAGAGCTTCCGCAACGAGATCACGCCGGGGAACTTCCTCTTCCGCCTGCGGGAGTTCGAGCAGATGGAGATGGAGTTCTTCGTGCCGCCCGACGACGCCGCGAAGTGGTTCGAGTACTGGGTGGACGCGCGGCACCGCTGGTTCCTCGACCTCGGTCTGCGCGCGAGCCACCTGCGCATCCGTCCGCACGAGGCGGCGGAGCTGTCGCACTACTCGAGCGAGACGAGCGACCTCGAGTACCTGTTCCCGATCGGCTGGCTCGAGCTCGAGGGGATCGCGAACCGCGGCGACTACGACCTGCGGGCGCACACGGCCGCGTCCGGGACGAAGCTCGAGTGGGTCGGCCACGAGGAGCGGTACGTCCCGCACGTGATCGAGCCGGCCGTGGGTGTCGACCGCGCCTCGCTCGCGTTCCTCGTGGACGCCTACGACGAGGAGGTCGTCGCCGACCGGCCGCGGACAGTGCTCCGGCTGCACCCGCGGATCGCGCCGGTGAAGGCGGCGGTGCTCCCGCTCGTCGGGAACGACAGCGGCCTGGTCGAGACGGCGCGGCGGACTCTACGAGGAGCTTCGGCGCATGCTGCCGGTCGAGTACGACGCCTCGGCCGCGATCGGCAAGCGCTACCGGCGCCAGGACGAGATCGGGACGCCGTGGGCGCTCACGATCGACCAGCAGACGCTCGAGGACGGGACGGTGACGCTCCGTGACCGCGACTCGCTCGAGCAGGAGCGCGTGGCGGTGGAGGGCGTGCCGGCGCTGCTGCGCGATCGGCTCGACGCGCGCTGGGAGCCGCGGTAGCCAGACCTTCCGGGCGTCCGCCGCCTGTGGATCGCTCGACACGCTTGCGGCACGTTCGCGTGACGGACCGGCGCGCGTTTTCGCGGTAGGCTCGCGCGCAGGCAGGAGGGCGGGTCGGGACCCCGGGTATCACGCGCGCGTGTGCCTCCAGATGCGGCTCAGCCGCCGACGAGCGCCCGCACGCGCGGTGCCGTCTCCTCGCCGAACCGCCGGATCGCCGCCTCCTCGTCCTCGCGCGGCCACGCGTCGAACGTGTCGAAGCCCAGCTCGACGAACCGGGCCAGGTCGTCGGCCATCACGTCCCCGGGCACGTTCAGCATGCGCCGGATCTCGGCCGTCGACCGCCCCGCCGCCTCCGCCGCCTCATCGATCCTCCGCTGCATCGCCGGAAGCTCGTCCGGCCCGGCGTAGCCGAGCGAGACCGACCACCCGTCGGCCGCGCGGCCCGTCAGCGCCAGCATCCGCGGCTTGAGCGCGCCGAGCCAGATCCCGATGGGGTGCACCGGCGGCGGACCGGGGTGGAGGCCCGACAGCGAGTAGAACCGCCCCTCGTACGACACGGCCCGCTCCTCGCTCCACACGAGCCTGATGACGTCGATCGCCTCAGCCAGTGCGTCGACGGCTTCCCCGGGCCCTCGACGCGGCCCGCCCATGGCCGCGACCCCGTCCCAGAAGAACCCCGCGCCGAGGCCGAGCTCCACGCGGCCGCCCGAGAGCACGTCGAGCGACGCCGCCGCTTTCGCGAGCACGGCCGGCGGCCGCAGCGGCAGGTTCGCGACGTTGGGGAAGAGCCGGATCCGCTCCGTGCGCCCAGCGACGTACGAGAGCAGCGTCCACGTGTCGAGGAACCGGCGCTGGTACGGGTGGTCCTGGATCGCCACGAGCTCCAGACCCGCAGCCTCCGCCGCCGTGACCAACCGCAGGAGCTTCGCCGGGTCGTCGGCCTCCGGCGTGATGCTCACGGCGAACTCCAGAGGCCGGCGGCGCTCGGGCGCGGTCACGTCGAGAGCCGGACGATCGTCCGCGGACCGGCGCGGCGAACGGCGTCGAAACCGATCTCCACGCCCGGATCCTCGCAGCTACGTGTCGGGCGCCGCGCCGTTCCGCGGGAGCTCCAGACGGAACAGCGATCCGCCGCCGTCGGCTCTCGCCGCGGTGACGCGCCCGCCGTGCGCCTCCGCGACCTGGCGCACGATCGCGAGCCCGAGCCCCGACCCCGGCAGGCCGCGCGCAGATGGCGCGCGGTAGAAGCGGTCGAACACGCGGGGGAGATCGGCGTCCGAGATGCCCGGCCCGTGGTCGCGGACCGTGACGACGCCGTCCCGCACGCCGACCACGACGGTCCCGTCGTCCGGGCTCCACTTCGCTGCGTTGTCGAGCAGGTTCGCGACCGCGCGCGCAAGCGACGAGGGCGACGCGTCGACAATCGACGGCTCGAGCGCGGTCTCGAAGCGGATCGAGGGCGCGTGCCGCGCGGCGCGCTCGACCTCCGCGTCGACGAGCTCGTCGAGGCGCACCGGCTGCGGCGGCTCGTCGAGGCGGTTGCCGCGCGCGAGATCGACGACGTCGCCGACGAGGGCCGTCAGCTCCTCGATCTGCGTGACCGCGTCCCCGAGCATCGCGCGGCGCTCATCGACGGGCAGCTCGGTGCTGCGGGCGAGAATCTCCACGTTCGTCCGTAGGCTCGTCAGCGGCGTGCGCAGCTCGTGCGACGCGTCGGCGACGAGCTGCCGCTGCGCCGCGAGCGAGCGGTCGAGCTCGCCGAGCATGACGTTGAAGTCCGCGGCCAGGCTCGAGAGCTCGTCGCGGCCGGAGACCTCGAGCCGCTCCGAGAGATCCTGCGTCGCCGTGACCCGGCGCGTCGCCTCGCTCATGCGCCGCACCGGCGCGAGCGCCGCCTCGGCCACGGCGCGGCCGAGCACCGCCGCGAGCACGATTCCACCGACGGCGAACAGCGCGAGCACGATCGCCAGCTGCTGCAGCGTCCGGTCGACCTCCTCGAGCGGCCGCGCGATCTGCGCCGCGACGCCGGGGAAGAGCTGGGTCGTGAGAATCCGCACGTGCGTCCCGGAGACGGTGGCGTCCTCGAAGAACGGCTTCCGGTTCCCTGCCGCGACCTCACGCGCGCCGTTGCTCGGGAGCGGGATCGACGCCTCGTCGCGTCGGACGACGGCGCCGTTCGCGCCGACGAGCTGGATGTAGCCGGGCGCGCCGCCGAGGAACGGCCGCTCGAGCACGCGGAAGTCCGGCGTCGGAAACCCTCCTGGCACCTGGATGTCGTGCGCGCGCGCCTTGAGGGCGTCGTCGACCTCGCCGCGGAGGACGTTCCGCACGGCGACGTACGCGCCGGCCGACGCGAGCGCGACGGCGACGGCGACCGCCGCGGCGGCCACCAGCGTGATGCGGGTGCGAAAGCTCATTCCTCGTCGCGCAGGACGTACCCGACGCCGCGCACCGTGTGGATGAGCCGCGGCTCGCCGAGCTTCCGGCGGAGGTACGAGACGTAGACCTCGAGCGCGTTCGAGGCGGGGCCGAAGTCGTAGCCCCAGACGCGGTCGAAGATGAGCGAGCGGGTGAGCACCTGGCGCGGGTTGCGCAGGAAGAGCTCGAGCAGCTGGAACTCGGTGCGCGTCAGCTCGAGCCGCCGCTCGCCACGCCGCACCTCGTGCGTGCCGGTGTTCATGGAGAGGTCGGCGAAGCGGAACACCTGGCCGGAGCCGTCGGCGCCGGAGCGGCGCAGCAGCGCGCGCAGGCGCGCGAGGAGCTCCTCCAGCGCGAACGGCTTCGCCAGGTAGTCGTCCGCGCCCGCATCGAGGCCTTCGACCCGGTCGCCGACGCCGACGCGCGCGGTCAGCATCAGGATCGGCGTCCGGTCGCCGTCGGCACGGAGCCGCCGGGCCACCTCGAGCCCGTCCACGCCCGGCATGAGCACGTCGAGGAGCAGCGCGTCGGGCGCCTCCGCCGCGATCTTGTGCAGCGCCTCGCCGCCGTCGACCGCGAGGTCGACCTCGTAGCCCTCGAGCACGAGCGCGCGCTCGAGCGCGGTGCGGACCGCAGGCTCGTCGTCGACTACGAGAACACGCATGCCGGAAGTGTGCCCCGCCACGCTGAATGGAGGCTGAGAGCGCGGCGCGACAGTTAACGGTCTCGCAACGGGGCTCTCAGGGGGCTTTCAGCCTCGCAGGGCATCCTCCCACCCGATGCAATCCGTTCAGAGCCCAGGAGGAACCGTGAAACGATTCGTCGTCCCGTTCGTCGCGCTGCTTGCCGCGGCACTCATCGGCGGCGTCGCGAGCGTCGGCCTGTGGGAGGCGGTCGACGACGACACCGTCCCGGCAGCCGCCACCGCGACCGCGACCGTCAACCGGCCCGTCGCCGTGAAGAGCGGCTCCGTCGCCGACATCTACGAGCAGACCATCCCCGGCGTGGTCGAGATCACCGCCCAGAGCGCGGCCGCCGGCCAGCCCGGCGGCGGCGGCACTGCCACGGGCAGCGGCTGGGTCCTCGACAGCGAGGGCCACATCGTCACGAACCAGCACGTCGTCGACGGCGCCAGCGAGGTCACCGTCAAGTTCCACGACGGCACCGAGATCCAGGCCGACGTGGTCGGCACCGACCCGTCGAGCGACGTCGCGCTGCTGAAGCTCAACGAGATCCCCGAAGACCTGCAGCCGCTCGAGCGCGGCTCGTCCGAGAGCCTCAGGATCGGCGACCCGGTCGTCGCGATCGGCAGCCCGTTCGGCCTCGAGGGCACCGTCACCGCCGGCATCGTGTCGGCCAAGAACCGCCAGCTCCAGGCGCCGAACAGCTACACGATCGACGGCGCGATCCAGACCGACGCCGCCCTCAACCACGGCAACTCGGGCGGCCCGCTGCTCGACTTCGAAGGCCGCGTGGTCGGGATGAACTCCCAGATCGCGTCCGAGTCGGGCGGCAACGTCGGCATCGGCTACGCCGTCCCGATCGAGACGATCGAGCGCGGTCGTCGAGCAGCTGAAGTCCGGCGGCTCGGTGCGAGTACGCCTACCTCGGCGTCCAGATCGGCGATGCGCAGAGCGGTGGCGCGCAGATCGGCGAGGTGCGCAGCGGCTCGCCTGCCGCCGACGCCGGCCTCGAGGCGGGCGACGTCGTCACCGAGCTCGACGGCGACGAGATCAGCAACGGCGACGAGCTCCGCAGCGCGATCGCCGCGCAGAAGCCCGGCGACAAGGTCGAGCTGACGGTCGAGCGGACGGCGACACGCAGACGATCACCGTCACGCTCGGGACGCGTCCCAGCTAGCAAGACCCTCCTCTCCCCGACGATCCCCGGCCGCGCCTCCTCCCCAGGGCGCGGCCGGGGCATGGTCCGGGGCAGAATCCCCGCGTGCCGCCTGCCCCGACCGCCGTCGAGCTCCACATCGTCTCCGACTCGACCGGCGAGACGGCCGCGCGGCTCGTGCAGGCGCTCGAGGCGCAGTTCCCGGATCAGCCGTTCGAGGAGGTCCGGCATCCGCGCGTCGAGTCGCTCGACGACCTCCAGATCGCAGTGAGCCGGATGAAGGGCCGTCCCGCGGTCGCGATCTACACGCTCGTCGAGCCCGAGTTCCGCGACACGATGCGGCAGCTCTGCCGGCGCGCGAAGGTGCACTACGCCGACCTGCTCGGCCACCCGATCGAGTCGGTCGCCCGCGTCTCCGGCCAGGCGGCGAAGATGCGGCCCGGGCGCCCGTGCACCGCTCAACTCCGCCTACTTCAAGCGGATGGAGGCGATCGAGTTCGCCGTCAAGTACGACGACGGCGTCGGAGCCGGCCTGACCGACGCGGACATCGTCCTCGTCGGTGTCTCGC
This sequence comes from uncultured Thermoleophilia bacterium, assembly GCA_963733995.1. GTDB lineage: Bacteria > Actinomycetota > Thermoleophilia > Gaiellales > Gaiellaceae > DATHTC01. The sequence continues at coordinate 70,299 of CAVTFO010000020.1, read as the reverse complement.
GCACGTCGAAGACGCCGCTCTCGATGTACCTCGGCTACCTGGGGCACAAGACGGCGAACGTGCCGATCGTGAAGGGGATCCAGCCGCCGGCGGCGCTGTTCGAGATCGACGCGACGAAGATCGTCGGGCTGACGATCGAGGCGGAGCGGCTGGCCGAGATCCGGACCGTGCGCGTGCGCTCGATGGGCGGGGGCAAGCGGGGCTATGCCGAGCTCGTCCAGATCTTCGAGGAGCTCGACGAGGCGGCCGCCGTGCACCGGAAGCTCGGCTGCCCGGTGATCGACGTGACCGACCTCTCGGTCGAGGAGACGGCGCACCGGATCATCCGCTCGGTCGAGCACCGGCGCCGCGACATCGAGGCGGCGACGTGACCGAGCCGCCGCGCGTCTCGCCGCTCCGCTGGGCGTCGTGGTTCGCGATCCTCGCGGCCGCCGATTTCGTCTTCTACGTCCTCCTGACGCCCATCTGGATCGGGATCCGCGTCGCCGGCTGGCTCGCGGACCGTCGCGTGGGATAGCGTCGCCTCGACCAAGGAGGGAACGATGCTCGGCAACGCGCGGATCGCGGCGATCGTCCCCGTCTCCGACCTGGAGCGGGCGATCGAGTTCTACGGCTCGACACTCGGCCTGCGGCTGATCGACCAGAACGCGGACATCCCGGACAACCCCGAGGCGGTGTTCGAGGCCGGCGACGGGACGATCTTCGTCTACAAGAGCGCTGCGGCGGGGCAGGGCCGCGCGACGGAGGCGGGCTTCGTCGTCGACGACCTCGACGCGGCCATGGCGGGGATGCGCGAGCGCGGCGTGACGTTCGAGGACTACGACCTGCCGGGGCTCAAGACCGAGAACGGCGTCGCGTCGATCGCGGGGATCCGTGCGGCCTGGTTCAAGGACCCGGACGGCAACATCCTTGCCGTCGAGCAGCGCTAAACGGCCGCCTCGTCCCGCAGCCGGCGCAGGGCCGGCCCGAGGCTCTGGCCGCCGTCGAGCACGGGCGCGAAGAGGTCGCCGTCGCGCTCGACCCGCGCCAGCGCCTCGGCCATCCCGAGCGTCCGGAAGTCGAGGTCGGGCGTCAGCTCCTCCCACCGCAGCGGCGTCGACACCGGCGCGCCGTCGCGCGGCCGCACCGAGTAGACGGACGCGATCGTCTTCCCCCAGGCGTTCTGCCGGTGATCGACGAGAACCCCGGTCCGCTTCTCCTTCAGCCACTGCGTCGTGAGCGTCCCCGGGTGCTCTTCCTCGAGCCCACGCGCGACCCGCTCGGCGAACTCGTAGGTGTCGTCCCAGGTGGAGCGCCGCACGATCGGGACGATCACGTGGATGCCGGTCGAGCCGCTCGTCTTCGCCCACGACTCGAGCTCGAGCTCCTGCAGGCGCCCGCGAATGAGGTGCGCGACCTCGACGCCGACCGGCCACGCGTCGTCATCGGGCGGGTCGATGTCGAACAGCACCCAGTCGGGCCGGTGCGGCTTGTCGACGCGCGAGTACCAGGCGTTCATGTCGATGCAGTGCATCTGCACCATCCACAGGAGCGCCTCCCGCTGGTTGACGAGCGCGAAGTCGACCTCGCGCGTCGTGCCGTCGCGCTGCCGCGTCGTGAACTGGCGTGTCGGGATCCACGTCCGGCGTCCCCTTCGGCACCTGCTTCTGGAAGAACGAGCCGCCGGGGACGCCCTCGCGCCAGCGTTTCATCGTGAACGGCCGGTCGCGCAGGTGCGGCACCAGGACGTCCGCGACCGCGTCGTAGTACTCGAACAGGTCGCCCTTCGTGATCCCGTCCTTCGGGAACAGCACGCGGTCGGCGCTCGAGAGCTTCACCTCACGCGTCACGTTCGCATCGCCCCCATGGTTCAGGAAAGATCCGCTCGATGACCGACATCGCCTCCACCACCAGGTACGTCTACAGCTTCGAGGAGCCGGCCGACGGCGGTCGCGAGCTCCTCGGCGGCAAGGGCATCGGCCTCGCCGAGATGACGCAGCTCGGGATACCCGTCCCCGCGGGCTTCACGATCACGACCGACGCGTGCCGCGCCTACATGGCCGCGCACGACGTCCCTGCCGGTCTCGACGAGGAGGTCGACGCTCACCTCGGCCGCCTCGAGGAGCGCAGCGGGCTCCGCTTCGGCGACCCCGAGCGGCCGCTGCTCGTGTCCGTCCGCTCCGGCGCGGCGGTCTCCATGCCCGGGATGATGGACACGATCCTCAACCTCGGGCTGAACGACGCGGCGGTGGACGGCCTCGCTCGCTCGACGGGGAACGCGCGGTTCGCGCTCGACTCCTACCGGCGGCTGATCCAGATGTACGGCGAGGTCGTGGACGGAATCGACGCGCACCGCTTCGAGTCGGCGCTGGCCGAGTTGAAGGCGGCGAAGGGCGTCGCGCAGGACACCGACCTCGACGAGCGACGACCTGCGCGGGCTCGTCGCGACGTTCGAGGCGATCTACGACGAGGAGCTCGCGCCGCGCGTTCCCGCAGGACCCGCGCGAGCAGCTGCGCCTCGCCGTCCGTGCCGTGTTCGACTCGTGGGAGACGCCCCGCGCGCAGGTCTACCGCCGCGCGCACGACATCCCGGACGACCTCGGCACCGCGGTGAACGTCGTCCAGATGGTCTTCGGCAACAAGGGCGACCGCTCCGCCACCGGCGTGTGCTTCACGCGCGACCCGTCCACCGGCGAGCAGGGCCTCTACGGCGAGTTCCTCGTGAACGCGCAGGGCGAGGACGTGGTCGCCGGAATCCGCACGCCCGAACCGCTCGAGCGCATGGAGGCGATCCTCCCGGACGCGTACGCGCAGCTGGTCGAGACGATGGGCCGGCTCGAGCGGCACTACCGCGACATGCAGGACATCGAGTTCACGGTCGAGGACGGCGCGCTCTTCCTCCTGCAGACGCGCTCCGCGAAGCGGACGGCGGCGGCCGCGCTGAATGCCGCGGTGTCGATGAGCGAGGAGGGCCTGATCTCGCGGGAGGAGGCGGTCGCGCGCATCGACCCCGGGCAGCTCGACCAGCTCCTCCATCCGCGGCTCGACCCGAACGCGCAGCTACGACGTCGTCGCGAAGGGGCTCAACGCGTCGCCGGGAGCCGCGTCCGGGAAGGTCGTGCTCGACGCGGACGCGGCCGCCGAGCAGGGCCAGCACGAGGCGGTGATCCTCGTCCGCTGGGAGACGACCCCGGACGACATCCACGGGCTGATCGAGGCCGAGGGCGTGCTCACCGCGCACGGCGGCATGACCTCGCACGCGGCCGTCGTCGCGCGCGGGATGGGCAAGCCGTGCGTCGCCGGCTGCGAGGCGCTGCACGTCGACCTCGACGCGCGGCTCGTCCGCATCGCCGGGCACGAGGTGCGCGAGGGGGAGACGATCACGATCGACGGCGGCACCGGCGACGTCATCCTCGGCCCCGTCGAGCTCGTCGCGCCGGACATCAACGAGGACTTCCAGACGGTGCTCGGCTGGGCCGACGAGCTGCGCCGGCTGCGCGTGCGCGCGAACGCCGACACGCCCGAGGACGCCCGCAAGGCCCGCGAGTTCGGCGCGCAGGGGATCGGCCTCTGCCGCACCGAGCACATGTTCATGGCGCCGGACCGGCTCCCCGTCGTCCGCGAGATGATCATGGCCGAGAACGAGGACGGCCGCCGCGCGGCGCTCGACCGGCTGCTGCCGATGCAGCAGTCCGACTTCGAGGGCATCTTCGAGGCGATGGCGGGCCTGCCGGTGACGATCCGGCTGCTCGACCCGCCGCTGCACGAGTTCCTGCCGCCGCTCGAGGAGGCGCAGGACGAGCGGATGCGGCAGCGGATCAAGGCGCTGCAGGAGGCGAACCCGATGCTCGGCACGCGCGGGTGCCGCCTCGGCCTGCAGTGGCCCGAGGTCTACGAGATGCAGGTGCGGGCGATCATCCGGGCCGCGAAGGCCGTCGAGGCGCGCGGAGGCGAGGCGCCGCTCGTCGAGATCATGCACCCGCTCGTCGGCTTCGGCGAGGAGCTGCGCCGCCTGCGCGAGCTCACCGTGCGCGTGGCCGAGGAGGAGGGCGCCGGCGAGTACCTGTGCGGGACGATGATCGAGCTCCCGCGCGCCTGCGTCCGCGCCGACGAGATCGCCGAGCACGCCGACTTCTTCTCCTTCGGGACGAACGACCTCACCCAGACCGCGCTCGGCTTCTCGCGCGACGACGCCGAGGGCAAGTTCCTGACGCACTACCTCGAGACGGGCGTGCTCGAGCGGAACCCGTTCGAGACCCTCGACCGGAGCGGCGTCGGCGACCTGATGCGGATCGCGCGCGAGCGCGGGCTGGCGGTGAAGGAGCTGAAGATGGGGATCTGCGGGGAGCACGGCGGCGAGCCGGCGTCGGTCGCGTTCTGCCACGAGCTCGGGCTCGACTACGTCTCGTGCTCGCCGTACCGCGTCCCGCTCGCGCGGCTCGCCGCCGCGCAGGCGGCGCTCGCCGAGCGCGGCTCGGTCTACGCGGCCGCGGGCGGCTAGCGGCACGGACTCACCCTTCGGAGGGAGGGGAGCGCGCGCCGGCGCGCCGATCTGCGATGTATGCGTCCTCGCCGCGCGATCCTCGTCGCGGCCGCGGTCGCGGCGGCGCTGGGCACCGGAACGGCGTCGGCCGCGCCCGACCCCGGCCGTCCCGTCCACCCGCTCCCTCGCGGCGGCGGCGGCCGTCGACCCCTGGGACGGCGCCGGCGCGTTCGTCATGAGCGAGGGCAACATCGACCCGAAGACGCTCGCGCAGCAGCTGAAGGCGAACGGCTTCCGCTGGGCCGCCTTCCTCCTGCACGACGGCCTGACCGCCGACCCGATCGACGGCGCCTGGATCCAGCGCTTCCGGCAGGCGGCCGGCGGGTCGGTCCTGCTCGGCGGCTGGGGCGTGAACCGCGAGCACCCGGAGAGCGAGGCGGCGCTCGCGGCGCAGCTCGTCGACCGCTACGACCTGCCGTTCTACATCGCGAACGCGGAGATGGAGTACAAGTACTCGGGCGACGACGGCTACAGCCCCGAGCGCTTCGGCCGCTCGCGGCGCTTCGTCGACGCCTTCCGCGCGCGGAAGCCCGACCTGCCGGCCGCGGTCTCGTCCTTCTGCCACGCGAAGAACCACGACATCGACTGGGCCGTGTGGCGCGACGCCGGCTTCGACTTCCTCCCGCAGGCCTACGCCAACGACTTCGGCGCCGACTTCGGGCCCGACAGCTGCGCCCAGTCGGCCGCGGACGCGTTCCCGATGGACCGCGTGCACCCGACCGTCGGCACCTACCCGTCCGCCTTCCGCGTCTCGGCCGAGCAGTACGTGACGATGCTCTCGCGCTCGGCCACGACCGGGTTCTCGCTCTACCTCGCCGAGGTGGACATGTCGGCGGCGAAGTGGAAGACGTACGGCCGCGCGGCGCGCGCCGAGGTCGGCGACGGGCGCCTGGCCCGTCCCCGACACGCGGCCGATCGTCCAGACGACGGGCCTCGTGCCGCCGCCGGTGCTGACGCTCTACACCGGCGCGACCGTGCCGGTCACCACGTCGGGCCAGGTGACGCTGCACTTCTTCGCCACCCGCGCCGGCAAGCTGCGGCTCGAGACGGGCGGCGCGCCGACGCGCACGATCCCGATCCGCGCCGGCCAGAACCTGCTCCGCGTCGCGCTCCCGGGCGCCGGTTCCTCGCGCGCCCGCCGCGCGCGCCCGACGCACCTCCAGCTGACGGCGATCTCGCCCGACCGGCCTGCAGGGGAAGACGTGGGTGCTGAAGCTCCGCTACGGGGGCGGCTGAGCCTCCGGCCGTCCCTCGTTCGAGGGACGAGCGGGCCCGGACCGCGGCCGATCCACCTCCCGTGAGCTTTCGCCGCGGCCTTCTCCTGCTCGTGCTCTCGCTCGCTGCGGCGGCGCTCCTCGCCCCGTCGGCGTCGGCGCGCCCCGCCTGCGTCTTCGACGGCTCGCTCTCGAGCGCGCACTTCGTCGTCCACTGGGACCCGGACGAGACGAGCACCGACTGCCCCGACGCGACCGACTTCCACCAGCCGCAGGCCGGCGCCGTGCTCGCCGCGGCCGAGGCCTCGTACGCGCTCTGGGTCGTGAAGCGCGGCTTCCCCGCGCCCGTCGACGACGGCGACGGGAAGATGGACCTCTACGTCTTCGACACCGACCCGTTCGTCGCGATCTTCGCCGGCGGACGGCGGCGGGGCCGGGCCCGGTCGCGGGCTGGGCGGCGCTGAGCGGCGCCGCGGCCGCGGAGGCGCACTGGGCCGGCGCGGCCGCGTTCCACGGCTCGACGCTCGCGCTGTGGGGCGTCTGGCAGGACTGGTTCAGCCTCGGCACGGCCGAGTGGGCGGGGCTCACGAGCGCGGGCTTCCCCGAGTTCGGGTCGATGCTCGACAAGCCCGACATCTCGCTCGACTGCTACGACGCGCCCTGCGACGAGGATCTCTTCTACTACAACGGCCAGGCGCGCTGGCCCTTCTTCCAGTACCTGACCGACCGGTTCGGCGACGACGCCGTCCGCGACGTGTGGACCCAGGTCGCGACCCGCGCCGGCGACGGCGGCCGACGGCGTCGGCGCGCTCGAGGACGTCATGGCCGCCAAGGGCACGACGCTCACGACCGTCTTCAACGACTTCGCCGGCGCGCTCGCGGCCGGCTCGGTGAAGGCGCCGAACCTGACCGCCGTGAAGCCGAAGACGGCCGACTCGCTCAAGACGGGCACGCTCGTGAGCTCGGTGGCCACGACCAAGGTCGCCGCGAACCACCTCGCCGTCGCAGTTCGTCGAGCTCGTCCCCGGCAGCGGCGTCGGCAGCGTCTGCCATCCGGCGACGCTGAAGCTCGAGGTCTCGGTCCCGAGCGGCACCGGGGCGCGGCCGAGCTTCTACGCGCAGGAGTACGGCGGCCTCAAGCCGTTCACCGTCATCCGGGTCGACGGCGACCCTGACGACCCCGTGGGACACGTGCACGTGGGCGGCCGGGCACAAGGCGCTCGTCGCCGTCCCGAACCCGAGCACGACCGCGAACGGCGCCGAGTTCACCGTCACGGCCACGCTTACGGCGGTCGACCTCGCGACGATCCTCTCGCCCGACGCGCCCGTCGCGACGCCGGACCCGCGGCCCGCGGTCCCCACGGCCGCCGCGGTGCCGCCGCCGACGCTCAGCTTCGCCACCTCCTCGCCGCTCCGCGTCGCGAGGAACGGCAGCCTCACGCTCGCGTTCTTCGCGACGAACCCCGGCTCCCTGCGCGTCGCGGCGGGCGGGAAGACGCTCCGGACGGTGCGCGTGAAGGCCGGTCAGAACGTGGTCAAGCTCCGCCTCCCGGTGAACGAAGCGGACCGCGCGCCGCCCGCTCGCGTCGCGGCCGTCGCGGCTCGACCTCACGTCGATCTCGCCCTCGGGCGCGGTCGGGCGGACGTTCGTCCGCAAGCTGCGCTACACGACGTAGCCGCGGACGCGCGCCCAGGCGACGGCGATCGCGAGCGCGCCGACGGCGACGACGCCGACGATCCCGACGACGCCCGGCCGTCCGTAGACCGCGTGCCCGCGCCCGAAGCGCGAGAGCGCGAGCATCGCCAGCGCCCCGCCGACCAGCCCGCCGAGGTGGCCGCCGATCGAGATGTTCGGGATCGCGAAGGTGAACACCACGTTCAGGATCACGAGCCCCATCACGCTGCCGCCGAGAGCGTACGTCCCCTGCCGCTCGAGGATGACCAGGGCGCCGAACAGGCCGAAGATCGCCCCCGAGGCGCCGACCGTGATCGCGTTCGGGGAGAGCAGCAGGGCGCCGGCGGAGCCCGCGAGAGCCGAGACGAAGTAGAGGAGGATGTAGCGGCCGCGGCCGATGGTCTCCTCGAGGCGCGATCCGACGATCCAGAGGATGAACATGTTCAGCGCGAGGTGGACGATCCCGCTGTGCAGGAACGCCGCGGTGACGAGCCGGTACCACTCGCCCTCGGCCAGGCCGGCCGTCGAGCCGTCGGGGAGCACGCCGCGGATGAAGAGCGCGCCCTGCTCGTAGAGCGTCCCGCCGGCGCTGCCCACGCCTCCGCCCTGCGCGACCCCGATCAGGTAGACGGCGACGTTGATCGCGATCAGCGACTTCGTCACGATCGCGCCGGTGCCCGTCGCGGAGGCGCGGCGGGCGCCGGTCGTCACGCGCTGGACGCCCTGCGGCTTGCCCGAATGGTCGGGGCAGCGGATCCCGACCGGCGCGAACGTCGCGCAGTCGGTGCAGATCGGCCGGCCGCAGTCGGAGCAGGAGAGTCCCGTCTCGCGGTCCGGGTGCCGATAGCAGTAGCGCTTCTCGGCCGCCTCGACCACGGGGCTAGCGTATCGACGCGGACCGATCGTCGCCGCGTCGGTCTAGCGGCCGCGGTCGTCGAAGCGGCCGCGGCTCGAGCGCGTGAGCCACTCGCCGCCGCCCGCCGCCGCGAACGACACGCCCGCCCGCGATCAGCGCGAAGAACGCGTAGACGACGAAGGCGCGGAAGCCCCACGCGACGAGGATCGCCAGGCCGAGGCCGACGATCGAGGGCGAGCGAGATCCGTGCGGCCATCCGTCGCCACTGTACGCCGCTCGTTACCCTCCCGCGATGGCGCGGGAGCGAGTCGAGCACCTGACCAGGGCCCAGAAGGAGCAGCTCGAGGCGGAGCTCGCCGAGCTCGAGGGCCCGAAGCGCGCGGAGGTCGTCCAGGCGATCGCGACCGCGCGCAGCTTCGGCGACCTCTCGGAGAACTTCGAGTACCACGCGGCGAAGAACGAGCAGGGCCTGCTCGAAGCGCGGATCCGCACGCTCCGGCACCGCCTCTCAGCACTCCGTGCTCGTCGACGAGGAGGCCGCGGCCGCGAGCGGGAAGGTCGCCGTCGGCGCCATGGTCGAGATCGAGGACGAGGCCGGCGAGCGGATGGAGGTCGAGATCTCGAGCGTCGGCGGCGTCTCGCCCGTATCACCGCTCGGAAAGGCGCTCATCGGCGCCGCCGTCGGGGACCTCGTGCACGTCGAGGCGCCGCAGCGGCGCCTGGCAGGCGCGCGTGCTCTCGATCCGCTTCTGACGCGGATCCTCAGCGTGGCTCAGGCGAGATCGCGGGCGCGAGCGAGAAGCGCCGTCTCCGCAGCCGACTCGCGCTCCCGTGCCGTCCTGGCTCCAGCTCTCATGCGCGGTCAGGTCGCGTGAATCTCGTCGAGCATCTCGTCCATCGCAGCCTCCGACGACGACCCCGCCTGCCGCCGGGCGGCGGCGCACGCCGCGGGATCGAGCGCGTCCCGAAGCGTCGCTTCGTCGATCTCGACCGGCCTCCCGATCGCGGCCACGGACGCCGCGGCAAGGCGGTCCGGCGTCAGCTGCGAAGACGGCTCGCCGGCGTCGACGAGGTCGCGGACCGCGCGCCCGACGACCGTGTGCGCACTGCGATAGTCGATGTCTCCGGTCAGCGCGAGGACGTCGGCGACGTCGGCGGCGGTGACGAAGCTCTCGCGTGCGATCTGGGCGAAGCGCTCCGTCCGCAGCTCGATGCCGTCCAGCACGGACGCGGTCAACCGGGCGATCGCGACCGCCTCGTCGAGCGCTCGTGGAACGGTGCCGTTGAGCAAGTGGAAGTGATCCGTGCGCGCCGACCCGGTGTGCAGAGCGGCGAGCGCGCTCGCGATGTCGCCGGCGGCCTGACCCGCCTGCGTGCGTATCGCGGCGAGCGCGTAGGGATTCTTCTTCTGCGGCATCAGCGCGCTCGCGCGGCTGTGGGCGTCCGCGAGCTCGACCAGACCGAACTCCTGGCTGGCGTAGATCTCGAAGTCCTGGCCGAGCTGGCTCTGGTGCGTCGCGGCGATCGCGAGGGTCGCAAGGAGCTCGAGGTACACGTCGGCCTGCCACGCGGCGTCCTTGGCGTGCTCGACGATTCCGTCGCAGCCCAGCAGCTCGGCGAGTCGCGCGCGATCGAGCGACCAGCGCGAGCCCGCACTCCCGCCGGCCCCTGCGACGCTTGCCCCGAGAGCCGCGTGCGAGGCGCGCGCCCGGTCACCGTCGCGAAGCGCCGGGTAGGCGTACGCCAGGAGGAGGTGGCCGACGGTCGTCGGCTGTGCCGGCTGGAGATAGGTGTAGTCGGTCGCGAGCGCGGCGCGCGTTGCGCCTGCGTGCCGGACGAGCGCCGCGGCCTGGTCGACGAGCGCGTCATGCAGCTCCCGCGCGCCCGCACGGGCCGTCAACCGGAGCGCGACGCGAAACGCCTCGCGTCGTGGACGGCCGGCGCTCAGCCAGCCGGCGGCCGCCCGTCCGACGCGCCGCTCGAGCTCGGCCTCGCGTGCGTTGAACGCGTCGCCGAGCGACGGGTCCCACGGGAACTCGTCGCCGGGGATCGCGTGCAGCTCGAGCAGCCCCCGCAGGAGCGACTTCGCGTCCTCGCCCGCGAGGTCGCCGCCCTCGACGAGTGCGACGGCGTGCGCGAGATCTGCGAGCGACAACCCGCGAGCGAGACGCGGGCCGTGGGCACTCTCGGCCGCATAGGCCGCCGCCACGAGCTCGCCCGCAGCGCCGCCGCGCAGCCGCCCGCCCCGCCCCAGCTCCTCCGTCTCCGACACGACGGGGACACTAGAGGATTGACTCGCACGGGCTCGTCGATTCGAGCGTTGCGAGACGTGGCACCCCACGACGCTTAGGGATCGCCGGACAATCTTCAGCGCAGCTCACGGCGGGCCTTCGGCGCTCGGTTCGTCGCGACGGCTTGTTTGGTCGACGTCGGTGAAGAGGCGTGTTTCGTGCGCGAGGACGACTGCCTGGACGCGGTCCCGGAGCTTGAGCTTCTGGAGGATGTGCGTGATGTGCGTCTTCACGGTCGCGTCGTTCATGTAGAGCTTCTGGCCGATCTCGGCGTTCGAGAGGCCCTGCGCGATCAATCGGAAGACGTCCAGCTCGCGATCGGTCAGGTCCGCGATCTCTCCTGGTGGCTCCGGGCGCCGAGATGTGCGTGAACTTCTCGATCACGCGCTTTGTGATCGCCGGCGAGAGCAGGGCCTCTCGCCGGCGACGATCCGGATCGCTGCGAGCAGCTGATCAGGCGGATCGTCTTTGAGCACGAACCCGCTCGCGCCGGCCCGAAGCGCCTCGTAGACGTACTCGTCGAGATCGAACGTCGCAGCTGCGTCAAGTCAGCGTCGAAGATCCGCTTGGACAGGGAAAGCAGTTCGTCGCGTCGGCCGATCAGCCGGTCGAGCCGCTCTTGTGCAGCGGCGAGGCCTGCTCCGCATGGTCGACGCAGCCATGCACAAGATCGGCGCGCGCTTGCGCAGACCCCGTTCCGGCGGACTTGGTCATAGGTTCCGAGAGAGCGCCTGGTCTTGACCGATCGCGCGCAGTCAGGCGACCTAGTCCTCAGTCGAGTGAGAACGGTCACCACCGGCAGTTTCGGACGACTTGCAAGGGGAACACCTGTTCGTGTAGAACATACGTTCCCATGCGTCGCCTGCCTTCTCATCCCCGGCTTCGCCCTTCGGGCCGCGCTCCGGGCCCGGCCCGGGCTCGCGCTCAGGCCCGCGGCGCTCTCGCCGCGCCCCGGCGAGGAGCCGCTGCTCGGGCCGGTGACGGCCGCGGCCGAGGCGCTCGGCGTGCGGCCGGGGATGCGGATGGGGGAGGCGCTCTCGACGTGCCCGCAGCTCGTGCTCGTGGAGCAGGACCCGTCGGCCGCGGAGCAGGAGTGGGAGGGAGTGCTGCGGCGGCTCGAGGACGCCGGGTTCTCCGTCGACTCGGCCGAGCCGGGGGTCGTCTACTTCGAGACACGGGGCGTCGAGCGCCTGTACGGCGGCCTGCAGGGAGCGCTCGAGCGGGCGCTCGCGGCGGCCGGCGCGACGTGGGACCCGCGCGCGGGGGCGGCCGAGCGCCGGTTCGCGGCCCTTGCCGCGGCGACGGTCGCGCGGCCGGGGCAGGCGGTGATCGTCGACGACGAGCGGACGGCGGAGTTCCTCGCCCCGCTCTCGCTCGACCTGCTGCCGCTGCCGGCGCGGGAGCAGTCGCAGCTGCAGGACCTGGGGGTGAAGCGCCTCGGCCAGCTCGCGGCGCTGCCGGGTGGCGCCGTCGCCGAGCGGCTCGGGCCAGACGGAAGGCAGGCGTGGCAGCTCGCCCGCGGCGGGCGGCGCGGGCGCGTGCGGGGGCGGCGGCCGCCCGCGGAGATCGTCGAGACCCTGGAGTTTCCCGAGGCGGTGGCGAACGAGCTCACGCTCCGCCGCGCGCTCGGGACGCTCGTCGAGCGGACGCTGGCGCGGCCGGACCGTGTGGGGCGGTTCGTCCGCAAGGTGGCCGTCTCGGCGCAGCTCGTCGGCGGGGGCTCGTGGCGGCGGACGCTGACGCTGCGCGAGCCCGCCGCCGAGGTCGACCGGCTCCGGATCGCGCTCGGGCCGAAGCTCGCGGAGCTGCCGGCGCCGGTGACGCTCCTGCGGGTCGAGCTCGTCGAGTTGACGGAGGAGGCGGGTCGTCAGCTGGAGCTCGTCGCGCCGACGGGCACGGAGACGAGGACGAGACTGAGGGACGGGCTCCGCCAGGTGCGGGCGAGCACCGGCGGCGCGACCGTCTACTCCGTGGTGGAGGTGGCGCCGTGGTCGCGGATTCCCGAGACGCGAGCGCTGTTCGTGCCTCGGGATGACTGATCGATCTGAGGTGAAGGAGGGGGCTCGTGGGGGAACCATGGGTTCCTCCACGCTCGATTCCGGAATCACGAGCGCTGTTCGTTCCGCGCGACGACTGAACGAGCCGCGACCGGCGCTCGTCGAGGAGCACGTCGACGGGACGCCGAGCCGCGTCAACCGGCAGGGGGTCGCGGTCGTGCGCGAGGAATGGCGGGTCGTGGACCGGTGGTGGACGGAGGAGCCGTTGAGCCGGCGCTACTTCGACGTCGTGCTCGAGACCGGGCAGCGCTCGGTCGTGTTCCGCGACGAGGAGCGCGCGTGCTGGTTCACCCAGGCGGGCGTCTGATCAGCCGACGAAGAAGGCGAGGCCCGTCGCGACGACGAGCAGCAAACCCATGAAGGAAGCGAGGAGGTTCATCGGGATCGTCCTGTTCGACGGGGACGTGGCGATTCCTCAACGCCGATCGATGCCAAGGGGATTCGCGTGAGCATCGTCGAGCTCCACTGCCATTCCGCGTACTCGTTCCTCGACGGCGCCTCGCTCCCCGAGGAGCTCGCCGTGCAGGCGGCCGAGCTCGGCTACGAGGCGCTCGCGCTCACCGACCACGACGGGCTCTACGGCTCGCTCGAGTTCGCGCACGCGGCGAAGGCGCTCGGCGTGCGGCCGATCACCGGCGCGGAGCTGACGCTGCTCGACGGGTCGCACGTGACCGTGCTCGTCGAGTCCCAGCGCGGGTACGCGAACCTCTGCCGCCTCGTCACCGCGGCGCACGCGGGGACGCGGCCGCCGGGACGCGAGTCGCAGCCGCCCGGAGACCCCGCGCTCGACCCCGGCGTCCTCGCCGAGCTGAACGAGGGCCTGATCGTGCTCTCCGGCTGCGCCCGGCGCGGCGCTCGGCGTGCGAAACGCGAACCTCGCGGCCGCGCTCGCACCGGCCTTCCCCGACCGCTTCTACGTCGAGCTGCAGCGGCCCTACGAGCGCGGCGACGTGCGCCGGAACGCGGCGCTGCGCGACCTGGCGGCGACGCTCGGCGTGCCGACGGTCGCGACCGGCGACGCCCACGCGCACTCGCGCCGCCGCGCCTTCCTGCAGGACGTGCTCGTGGCGATCCGCAGCCACGCGCCGCTCGAGGCGTGCGAGCCGGAGCGGCGCGGGAACCACGAGGGCGTCCTCCTCTCGCCGGCCGAGCTTGCGGAGCGGTTCCCCGACGACCGCGACGCCGTCGCGCGCACCGCCGAGATCGCCGCGCGGTGCACGTTCGACCTGACGCACGAGCTCGGATACCGCTACCCCGATTTCTCGGACGGCGCCGAGCCGGCGATCGCGATGCTGCGCCGGATCTGCGACCGCGCGTTCGCCGAGCGCTACAGCGACGCGAACGGCGACCGGCGCCTCGCGCGCGAGCGCCTCGACGACGAGCTCGCCCTCATCGACCACCTCGGCCTGGCCGGGTTCTTCCTCCTCCACCATGAGGTGCTCGAGCTCGCGCGCGAGGTGGCGCTGGAGGTGCGGGGCTGGGACTCGCCGCGCGCGATCCTGCCGCCGGGGCGCGGCCGCGGGAGCTCGGTCGGCTCGATCGTCTGCTACCTGACCGGCCTCTCCCACGTCGACCCGGTGCAGGCCGACCTGTCGCTCGGGCGCTTCCTCAACCGCGAGCTCGTGGCGGTGCCGGACGTCGACCTCGACTTCCCGCGCGACATCCGCGAGAAGCTGATCGTCGCGGTGACCGAGAAGTACGGCCGCGAGCACGCCGCCCTCGTCGCCTCGTTCGCGACCTACCGCTCGCGCGGCGCGATCCGGGACGTGGGCAAGGCGCTCGGGCTCCCGCATGCCGAGCTCGAGCGCCTCGCCCGCGTCTCCGACGGCTGGAACGCGCGGCGGGTGGCGGAGGAGCTCGCGCTCGTGCCGGGGCTCGAGGCGAAGCGGGCCTCCGCGCGCTGGCGGGCGTTCTCGGACATGACCGCCGAGATCGCCGGGCTGCCGCGCCACATCTCGCAGCACCCGGGCGGGATGGTGATCTCGTCGCGGCCGCTCGTCGAGCTCGTCCCGGTGATGCCCGCGGCCATGGCCGGGCGGCAGATGTGCCAGTGGGACAAGGACTCCTGCGACGACGCCGGCTTCCTCAAGATCGACCTGCTCGGGCTCGGGATGCTGTCGGCGGTCGAGGACTGCGTCGAGCAGATCGCGCGGACGAAGGGCGAGCCGATCGACCTCTCGCGGATCCCGCTCGACGACCCGGACGTGTACGCGCAGATCCAGGAGGCGGACACGATCGGCGACTTCCAGATCGAGAGCCGCGCCCAGCAGCAGAGCATCCTGCGGACACGGCCCGAGAACCTCGACGACCTCGTCGTGCAGGTCGCGCTCGTACGGCCGGGGCCGATCCAGGGCAAGGCCGTGCACCCGTACATCGAGAACCGGCAGCGGCTGCGGGAGGACCCGTCGTACGTCTCGCCGGTCGACCACCCGCTGCTCGCCGAGCCGCTGCGCGAGACGCTCGGGGTCGTCGTCTTCCAGGACCAGGTGCTCGAGGTCGCGATCGCGCTCGCCGGGTTCAGCGTGGGGGAGGCGGAGGGCCTGCGGCGCGCGATGAGCCGCAAGCGGAGCCACGCCGCGCTCGAGGCGTACCGCGAGCGCTTCCTCGAGGGCGCGGCACGGAACGGCGTCGCCGAGGAGACCGCCGACCTCGTCTACGACAAGCTCGTCGCGTTCTCCGGCTTCGGCTTCCCGAAGTCGCACGCGGCGGCGTTCGCGCTCCTCGCCTACCAGTCGGCGTGGCTGCGGCGCTACCACCCGGCGGAGTTCCTCTGCGCGCTGCTGAACGCGCAGCCGATGGGCTTCTACCCGCCGGCGACGCTCGTGCGGGACGCGCAGCGGCGCGGCGTCGAGATCCTCCCGCCCGACGTGAACCGCTCGGGGGCGCGGTGCGAGGCGCGGGACGGGCAGGTGCGCGTCGGGATCGGGTACGTCACCTCGATCGGCGACGCCGAGGCGCTGGCGTTCGTCGAGGAGCGGGAGCGGGGCGGCCCGTTCGGCTCGCTCCGGGAGCTCGTGCAGCGGGCGCCGCTGTCGGAGCGGCAGGTCGAGGCGCTGATCGGCGCAGGCGCGTGCGACGCGTGGGGGAGACGCCGCGCGCTCCTGTGGGAGCTCGGGCTCGTCCCGCGCACTGCCTCGGTGCCGGGAACGCGCGGCGAGGAGCAGCAGCTCGCGCTCCCGCTCGACCCGACCGCGGCGACACCGGACCTGCCCGAGCAGACGGTGTGGGAGCGGATGCTCGCCGACTACCGCACGACGCGCCTGACCGTCGGCGTGCACCCGCTGGAGCTCCTCCGGCCGCACCTCGCCGCCGGGACGCTGTCGTCGCTCGAGCTGCTCGATCGGCCGCACGGCTCGCGCGTCCACACCGCGGGTCTCGTGGTCGCACGGCAGCGGCCGGCGACCGCGAACGGGGTCGTGTTCATGCTCCTCGAGGACGAGCACGGCCCGTTCAACCTGATCGTCCCGCCGCCCGTGTACGAGCGGTACCGGGCGGTCGTGCGCGGCGAGCCGCTCGTCGAGGCGTGGGGCCGGTTCGAGCGGGTCGGGCGGAACCGGAACCTGCTCGTGAGCCGGCTCGGCACGCTCGGCCCGCTCGCGCGCCGCATCTCGGAGCAGGACGAGGTCGGCGCCACGCTGCCGGAGGCGCACCACTTCGGCCATCGCTGAGACACCCTGGACGTTTTCCTCTGCGCGCGACCCGGAACGAGACGTGCGTGCCCGTCGCGGTCGTCACCGGAGGCTCCGCCGGCGTCGGCCGCGCCGCCGCGCGCGCCTTCGCCGACCGCGGCTACGACGTCGCGGTGCTCGCGCGCGGCGAGGAGCGCCTCGAAGCGACGCGCCGGGAGCTCGAGTCCCGCGGCGTCCGGGCGCTCGCGCTGCCGGCCGATGTCGCCGACCCCGAGGCGGTCGAGCGCGCCGCCGCGCGCACCGAAGCCGAGCTCGGCCCGATCGACGTCTGGGTGAACAACGCGATGGCGACCGTCTACGCCTTCGCGTGGCAGGTCGACGCCCACGAGTACGCCCGCGCCACGTCCGTCACCTACCTCGGCGCCGTCCACGGGACGCTGGCAGCGCTCCGCCGGATGCGGCCCCGCGACCGCGGCACGATCGTCCAGGTCGGCTCGGCCCTCGCGTATCGCGGGATCCCGCTGCAGGCCCCGTACTGCGCTGCCAAGCACGCGCTGAAGGGCTTCACCGAGTCGCTGCGGACGGAGCTCCTGCACGAGCGCAGCAGCGTCCACGTAACGATGGTCCACCTGCCTGCGCTCAACACGCCGCAGTTCGAGTGGGGCCGGACGAAGCTGCCGCGACACCCGCAGCCGGTGCCGCCGATCTACCAGCCCGAGGTCGCCGCCGCCGCGATCGTCTACGCGGCCGAGCACCGCCGGCGCGAGCTCCTTGTCGGCGGGCCCGACCGTCCAGACCGTGTGGGGGGAGCGGCTCGCACCGTCGGTCCTCGACCACTACCTCGCGCGCAAGGGCGTCGACGCGCAGCAGACGACGGAACCCGTGGCACCCGACCGCCCCGACAACCTCGACGCGCCGGTACCGGGCGACTGGGCAAGCGCGCGGCACGTTCGGCGACCGCGCGTCCGACCGAAGCACGACCCTCTGGGCGAGCATCAACCGCGACCGCATCGCCTTTGCGGCAGGGCTCGCGCTCGCCGCGCTGGGGCTCGTGAGGAGGGAGCGATGACGCACGAGCTCCGCGACGTCTCCGACGGCCTGTGGGTCTGGCGCACGGAGCACCCGGACTGGCGCCCCGGCCTGGGCTGGGAGCGGCTCGTCACCTCGACGTTCGTCGAGTCCCGCGGCGAGGCGCTCGTCCTCGACGCCCTCGCGCCTCCTCCCGACGCACGCGACGTCTGGGCACGCCTCGACGCGCGTCCGCCGACGGTCGCCGTCGTCCTCAAGCCCGACCACGTGCGCGATGTCGACCTCTTCGTCCGCCGGTACGGCGCCCGAGCGTTCGGCCCGTCGCTCTTCTGGCGCGACGACATCCCGGAGACCGAGCTCGAGCGGATCGAGCCCGGCAGCGAGCTTCCCGGCGGCCTCGTCGCCCTGTACGACGGCCGCGGCCGCGCCGAGACGCCGCTGTGGCTCCCGGAGCAACGCGCCCTCGTCTTCGCCGATGCGCTGACCGCACCGGGCGGCGAGCTGCGCGTCTGGGCGACGCCGTGGCACGAGGAGCGCGCCCTGCCCGCCCTGCGCGCGCTGCTCGAGCTCCCGTTCGAGCACGTGATCGTCGCCCACGGCGAGCCCGTCCACGATCGGGCCGCCTACGAGCAGGCGCTCGAGCGCCCGCCGTGGGGCGGCGAGTCGGACGACTGCAGGTCTCGCCGAGCTCGAGCGCGAACTGCGGCAGCCGCCGCGCCGCGGTGCGGTTGAACTCGTCCTCGTAGCGCGCGGCCGTCTCCTCGTCGAGCGTCGCGGAGTACGCGTCGCGGATCCCGGCGAGCAGCTCGGTGCCGGTGTCGACGAGGTCGACGTAGTCGCCGTAGCGCTCCTCCGCCTCGTCGCGTTCCGAGCGGTCGTAGGCCGTCTCGGCCTTGCGGACGTCGTGCAGGAGCCCGGCGTGCTCCTCCTCGAAGAAGGCCAGCTGGCGCTCGATCAGGTCGCCGAACCGGCGGCGCCGGAAGATCACCGGACGAGCTCCTCGTAGACGGCGAGATGTGCGCGCGCGGACGCGTCCCAGGTCAGCTCCTCCCGCGCCCGCCGCGCCCCGGCCCGCGCCGCCTCGAGCGCCGCCGGGTCGTCGAGCAGCTCTCGCACCGCCCCCGCGAGCCCGTCCACGTCCCCGGCCGGCACGACGCGCCCCGCGCCGAACCGCGCCACGGGCTCGGCGAGCCCGCCGACGTCGTAGACGACCGCCGGCACGCCCGCGCCCGAGCGCGCGCAGCAGCGACCCGGACTGGTCGGCGCGATCCCCGGCCGGTACGGGAAGAGCGCCAGGGTCGCCTCGCCGTGCGCGCGGTCGACCTCCGCGTCGGGGAGGAACCCGAGCCGCCAGTCCACCCGGTCGCCGTCGCGGGCGCGATAGGCGTCGACGGGCTCGACCGGGTCGCCGGCGACGATCATCCGTGCATCCGGCACCTGCTCCAGCGCCGCCAGCGCGTCGCCGAGGCCGCGGTAGGGCCGGATCATCCCGAAGAAGAGGAGCGTCCGGCCGTCGTCGCGCCGCTCCGGGTCGCTCGGGAAGACCGGGATCGGGATCACCCGCAGCTTCTCCTCCGGGACCCCGTGCCCGGCGAGCGCCTCCGCGCCGCGCGCGCTGTGGACGACGATGCGCTCGAACCGGCCCCACAGCTCGCGCCAGAGGTCGAGCCGGTGCGCCGTCCGGCGCGGCAGCAGGTCGTGCGCGGTGAACACCGCCGGCGCCCGCAGCCGGAGCAGCCAGCGGTCGAGACGCGGCTCGGAGAGCCACTGCACGTGGACGACGTCCGCGGGCCGAAGCGCCAGCCGCGCCATCCCGAGCGGATGCTCGAGCACCTTCACGGGCACGCGCAGCCGCGACCGGCGGAAGACCCTCGACGACACCGGGTAGAAGAGGTTCGAGCGCCGGTAGCCGTCCGGCTCCCAGTCCGCGCCGAAGCGGAAGCGCGACGAGACCAGCTCGACCTCGGCTCCCGCCCGCGCGAGCCCCGCGGCGAGCTCGTGGTCGTAGAACAGCGTGAAGCCCGGCGGGTCGGCGAGGAGGACGCGCATGCGCCCAGCGTACGCCGGTAGCGTCCTGGCCCGTGTCCCTGCTCGTGCGCTCCTGGAACGTCTTCCACGGGAACGCCGTGCCGCCGGAGGGGCACGCGTACCTGCGCGAGATGGTCGAGCTCGTCGCCTCCGACGGACCGGCGCTCGTGTGCCTGCAGGAGGTGCCGGTGTGGGCGCTCGAGCGGCTCGACGGGTGGAGCGGGATGACGACCGTGGGCGCCGTCGCGCAGCCGCCGATGCTCGGGCCGGTCCCGATCGGCGCCGACCTCGGCCGGCGGCTCACCGACCTGAACGCGGGCCTGTTCCGCTCCGCCTTCAGTCGGGCAGGCGAACGCGGTGCTGGTCGGGCCGGGCCTGCGCGTGCTCGAGACGCACGAGCTGCAGCTCAACGCCCCGCGCTTCCGCGACGCGCAGGCGCGCTGGCTGCGGCTCCCGCTGATCGCGCGGCTCGCCTGGGCGAAGGAGCGCCGCGTCGCGCACGCGGTGCGGGTCGGGCTCCCCGACGGCGGGACGATGCTCGTCGCGAACCTGCACGCGACGGCGTACCGGCCCGACGGGCGCCTCGCCGACGCGGAGCTCTTCCGCGCGGCCGTCTGGGTCGACGCGCTCGCCGGCCCGGACGAGCCGACGATCCTCGCCGGGCGACTTCAACGTCTTCCGCCGCAGCTCGTGGACGCTCCGCGACCTGCTCTCGGACGCGTGGGGGTTCGCCGGCGGCGGCGGGCCGAGCGTCGACTACGTGCTCGCGCGCCGCATCCCGATCGCGGACGTGCACGCCTGGACGCCCGAGCGGCGCGTCCGTGACGGGCGCACGCTCTCCGACCACACCCCGATCGAGGCGCACGTCGGGTGACCGCGGCGCGCGACGCGTACCCCGTGCTCGAGCGGCTCGCGTACCTGAATGCCGGCACGTTCGGGCCGCTCGCGCGCGCCACGCTCGACGCCATCACCGAGCAGCAGCGGCGGGACGGCGAGGAGGGCCGGATGGGGACGCCCTACTTCGAGCGGATGCTCGCGCTGCGCGCCTCCGTCCGGGAGAAGCTGGCCGCGGTCGTCGGCGTCGCGCCCGACCGGGTGGCGCTCGTGACGTCGACCACGGAGGCCGTCAACCTCGTCCTCAACGGCCTGGGCCTCGGAGCGGACGACGAGGTGGTCACCACCGACACCGAGCACTTCGGGCTCGTCGGCGGCCTGATCGCCTCCGGCGCCCACATCCGCGTTGCGCGCGTGCGGCGCCGGCCGGCCGGCGAGGCGCTCGGCGCGGTCCTCGCCGAGGTGACGCCGCGGACGAGGCTGCTCGCGCTCTCGCACGTCTCGTGGATCACCGGCAACCGCCTGCCGGTCGAGGCGCTGAAGGAGGAGACCGGCCTGCCGCTCCTCGTCGACGGCGCCCAGGCTGCCGGCGCGATCCCGGTCGACGCCTCGTTCGCGGACTTCTACACCGTGTCGGCGCAGAAGTGGCTCTGCGGCCCGGACGCGACCGGCGCGCTCGTCCTGCGCGACCCCGACGCCCTGCGGCTGACCGCGCCCACGTACTTCTCCCAGACCGCCTACGACCTCGAGGCACCGTCCTTCGAGCCGCAGGCGGGAGCGCTGCGCCTCGACACCGGCTGGATCCCCGTCCCGTCGCTCGCCGGGCTCGACGCCGCGCTGGACGTGCACCCGGAGGACCGCGCCGCGCACGCCGAGGCGGCGACGATCCGCTGCCGCGAGCTGCTCGAGCCGCACGTCGAGCTCGTGACGGAGCCGGAGCAGGCCACGCTCGTGACCTTCCGGCCGCGCGAGGACCCGGCCGCGCTGGCGAGCGCCTCGCCGCCCGCGGGGTCGTCATCCGCGACCTGCCCGGGACCGGGCTCGCGCGCGTCTCCTGCGGCTACTGGACGAGCGAGGACGACCTCGAGCGGCTCGCCGCCGGCGTGCGCGCCTAGGCCGCGTCGGCCTCGGTGCGCAGCCCGAGCTCGCGGGCGTGCGGCTGCAGCGCCGCGATCACGAAGGCGATGTGCTCGTCGAGGTCGACGCCGAGCGCCTCCGCGCTGTTCGTCACGTCGTCGCGGTTGACGCCCGCGGCGAAGGACGGCTGCTTCAGCTTCTTCTTCACCGACTTCACCTCGAGGCCGTCGATCCCGGTCGGGCGCACGTAGCCGCACGCGACGATGAAGCCCGAGAGCTCGTCGCACGCGAACAGCGTCTTCTTGAGCAGCGTGTCGCGCGGGAGACTCAGGTGCTCGGCGTGGGAGAGGATCGCCTCGATCACGTCGTCGGGCCAGCCCTCCTCGCGCAGGATCGGCGCGCCGTCCTGGGGGTGCTGCTCGAGCGTCGGGTGCATCTCCCAGTCGAAGTCGTGCAGGAGCGCGGTGACGCCCCAGAGCTCCTCGTCCTCGCCGAATTTGCGCGCGTAGGCGCGCACCGCGGCCTCGACGGCGAGGGCGTGCTTGCGCAGCGCGTCGCTCTCCGTGTAGCGGGTGAGGGTCTCCCAGGCGCGCTCGCGTGTCGGTTCCACGGCGACGGGTACGATAGCCCGCCGTCCGAGCCGAATCCTTCGGCCGGCCCACGTCGCGCCGATGACCCAGACCGCGATCGTCACCCAGCGCAGCGAGTCCTTCGTGATCGAGGGCGGCCACCCGCTCTCGGGCACGGTGCGCGCGGCCGGGAACAAGAACGGCGCGCTCCCGATCCTGGCCGCGACGCTGCTCACCGGCGAGGCGGTGACGCTGCACGAACGTCCCGCGCATCCGCGACGTCGAGACCATGGTCGACCTGCTCGCCGACCTCGGCGCCGAGGCGGAGTGGGTGGGGCCGAACGACGTCCACGTCCACGCGGCCGAGCTCGTCAAGTCCGAGCCGGACGAGGAGCTCTGCCGCCGCATCCGCGCGTCGTTCCTGCTCGCCGGGCCGCTGCTCGCGCGCATCGGCCGCGCGACGATGCCGCCGCCGGGCGGCGACGTGATCGGCCGCCGCCGGCTCGACACGCACATCCACGCCTTCCAGCAGCTCGGCGTCGAGATCGTCGCGGAACGGCGCTACGAGCTGACCGCGCAGAGGCTCCGCGGGCGGCACATCTTCCTCGACGAGGCGAGCGTGATGGGCACCGAGAACGCGGTCATGGCGGCGGTGCTCGCGGACGGCGAGACCGTGATCGGCAACGCCGCCTGCGAGCCGCACGTCCAGGACCTGTGCCGCATGCTCGTGGGCCTCGGCGCGCGGATCGAGGGCATCGGCTCGAACGTGCTGCGGATCGAGGGCGTCCGGACGCTCGGCGGCGGCGAGCACACGATCGGCGCCGACCACATCGAGGTCGCGAGCTTCATCGGCCTCGCCGCGGTCACCGCCGGGGAGCTCGTGATCGAGGGCGTCGTCCCCGCCGACCTGCTCCCGCTCGAGCACCAGTTCGAGCGGCTCGGCGTGCGCTGGGAGATCGAGGGCGCGAGCGTGCGCGTCCCGGCGGAGCAGGAGCTCGCGGTCGTGGACGACCTCGGCGGCCAGATCCCGAAGATCGAGGACGGCCCGTGGCCCGCGTTCCCGGCCGACCTCACCTCGATCGCGCTCGCCGTCGCGACGCAGGCGCGGGGCACGATCCTGATCTTCGAGAAGATGTTCGAGAACCGCCTGTTCTTCGTCGACAAGATCGTGAACATGGGCGCGCGGATCATCCTCTGCGACCCGCACCGGGCCGTCGTGACCGGCCCCGCCCGGCTCTACGGCGAGCGGATGGAGAGCCCGGACATCCGCGCCGGGATGGCGATGCTGATCGCGGCGCTCTGCGCCGAGGGCACGTCCACGATCGGGAACGTCCAGCAGATCGACCGCGGCTACGAGCGGATCGACGAGCGGCTGCGGGGCCTCGGCGCCCGGATCGAGCGCGTCGACCACTAGCCGGTAGCCTCCCTCGCTGGGATGGGAGCGATCGAGGGAGCGGAGCAGGGCCGGCGCACGCGTGCGCGCCTGCGTCTCGGCCAGCCGGGCGGCACGGTCGAGACGGGCATCCCGGCGCTCGACCACCTCCTCGGCCTGGCCGCGACGCTCCGGCGGCTTCGGGCTCTCGCTCGAGGTCGCGCCGGGTGCGCCGGTGCAGGAGGTGGCCGACGCGGGACGCGCGGTCGGCGACGAGCTCGCCGGGCCGCTCCGGGCCGACGGGGTCCGCGGCCTCGGCTCCGCGGTCGTCCCGGCCGACGAGGCGCTCGCCCAGGTCGCGCTCGAGGCTTCGGGCCGACCGCTCCTCGTGTCGAACGTCGACCTCGCCGAGGCCCGCGTCGGCGGGCTCGAGACGGACGCCGTGGCGAGCTTCCTCCAGGCACTCGCCGAGGCCGCCGGCCTCACCGTGCACGTCCGGCTGCTGGAGGGACGCGAGACGCAGCACGTGCTCGACGCGATCTTCAAGGCGCTCGGCGCCGCGCTCGGCGAGGCGCTGCGCCCGAAGCCCTAGACGAAAGGAGCCGCAGTGGCAGCGAAGGACGTCGTTCGCACCGAGCGCGCGCCCGCGCCGTTCCAGGGCGCGCCGTACAACCAGGCGATCGTCGTCGGCGACCTCGTGTTCGTCGCGGGCCAGCTCGGCCTCGCGCCCGGGGCGAAGGAGATGGTCGGGCCCGGGATCGCGGAGCAGACCGAGCAGGTGATGCAGAACCTCGGCGCGATCCTCGACGAGGCGGGCAGCGGCCTCGGCAAGCTCGTGAAGACCACGGTCTTCCTCACCGACCTGGCCGACTTCGCGGGGATGAACGAGGTCTACGCGAGCCACGTCGGCGACCGCCCGCCGGCGCGTTCCACGGTGCAGGTCGCGGCGCTGCCGTCCGGGGCGCGCGTCGAGATCGAGGCGATCGCGCACCGATAGTCACAATCGGGGCGTGCAGTGGGAGACGGTGTCGGAGTACGTGCGCAGCCTCGACCTCGATGCGTGGGAGGTCGGCGGCGCCGTGCGCGACGACCTGCTCGGGATCCGCGCACAAGGACACGGACTTCGTCGTCCCGGGCGTCGGCTACGAGGAGCTCCGCGCCGCGCTCGAGCCGCACGGCCGGGTCGAGGACCTGACCGTGAACGGCCGCCACGTCGGCGTCCGGCTCTTTCCACGCGACGCGCGCCGTCCGCACGCTGGCGCCGGCGGGGATCGAGTTCGCGCCGCCCCGCGTGGAGCAGTCGACCGGGCCGGGGCGTCACGACTTCGAGATCGTGGCCGACGCGTCGATCCCGCTCGCCGAGGACATGCGCCGGCGCGACTTCACCGTCAACGCGATCGCCCGCAGCGTCGAGACCGGCGAGGTGCTCGACCCGCTCGACGGCCGCGGCGACCTCGAGCGGCGCGTCCTCCGCACGACGAGCCCGACGAGCTTCCGCGACGACCCGCTGCGGATCGTCCGCGGCCTGCGCCTCGTCTCGCAGCTCGGCTTCGAGCCGGACGAGGACACGCTCCGCCAGATGCGCGAGTGGGCGCCGCAGGTGGCCTACGTGTCGGCGGAGCGGATCGGCGGCGGGCTCGCGGCGGACGGGATGGGCGAGCTGTCGAAGCTCCTCCTCGGCGCCGAGCCGGCGCGCGCGCTGCGCCTCGCGCGCGACACCGGCGTGCTCGTCGCGATCGTGCCGGAGTACGCGCCGGCGATCGGCTACGACCAGGCCAGCCGCTACCACGAGCTCCCGCTCGACGAGCACCACTTCCAGGCGGTGCAGGCCGCGGCCGACGCCGGCGCGCCGCTCGCGGTCCGGCTCGCGCTGCTCGTGCACGACCTCGGCAAGCCGGAGTCGGCGTGGCGCGGCGACGACGGGCTCCTGCACTACTACGCGAACGAGGAGCTCGGGAAGCGCGGGCACGAGGACGTCGGCGCCGAGATCGCGTCCGCGGTGCTCGGGCGGCTGCGCTACCCGACCGCGCTGCGCCGACCGCGTGCGCCGGATCGTCCAGCGGCACATGTTCTTCCCACCGCGTCACCCCGACCCGGTACGCGCGCGGCGGTTCCTCGCCCGGCACGGCGAGGGGCTGGCGCTCGACCTGCTCGCCCACAAGGAGGCCGACCTGAGGGGGAAGGGCACCGAGCCCGAAGCTGACCTCGCGCTCGTGGCCGCCTTCCGCGACCTCGTCGTCGCCGAGCGCGAGCAGCCGCACCGGCTGCGCGACCTCGTCATCACCGGGGACGACCTGCTCGCGCTCGGCTACCGGCCCGGGCCCGTGATCGGCGAGACGCTGGAGCGGCTCCTGCACGAGGTCGTCGGCGACCCGTCGCTGAACCGGCGCGACTGGCTCCTGCACGAGGCGGAGCGCCTGCGGTGATCCGCTGGGACGTCGCCGGCCCGTACGCCGTCGTCTTCACCACCCGGGAAGGCGGCGTCTCCGAGGGCGCGTTCGCGTCGCTCAACCTCGGGCTGGCGACCGACGACCGTCCCGAGCACGTGCACGAGAACCGGCGCCGCGTCGTGACGTCGCTCGGGGGCGACCCGGAGGCGCTCGCGCTCAACCGCCAGGTCCACGGCGCAGCCGTCCTCCGCGCCCGCGCCGGGAGCCGGGGGCAGGTCGAGGGCGACGCGCTCTGGACCGACGAGCCCGGCCTCCCGGTCGGCGCGCTCACGGCCGACTGCGTCCCGATCGCGCTCGTCCGGGAGGCCGGGGAGCGGCCCGCCGTCGCCGTCGTCCACGCGGGCTGGCGCGGGCTTCTGGCCGGCGTCGTCCCCGCGGCCGTCGAGACGCTCGGCGGCAAGGTCGCCGCCGCGGTCGGGCCGGCGATCGGGCCGTGCTGCTTCGAGATCGGCGACGAGGTCGCGCGGTCCGCTGCGGGCCGCGTTCGGCGCCGACGTCGTCCGCGAGGGCCGCGGCGACCTCCCGCTCGCGACCGAGCGGGCGCTGCGCGCGGCCGGTGTGGCGACGGTCGAGCGGTTCGACGCCTGCACGGTCTGCGAGCGCGAGCCGCTTCTTCTCGCACCGCCGCGACGCGGGCGTGACCGGGAGACAGGGTGTTCTCGGGCTTGTCGCCTGACACCGTACGGGCGAACCTCGCCCGGATCCGCGAGGAGGTCGGCCCCGGGGTCACGATCGTCGCCGCGACGAAGTACGTCGGCCTCGAGGACATGGCCGCGCTGGCCGAGGCCGGGGTGGAGGTCGTCGGCGAGAACCGCGCGCAGGACCTGCAGGCCAAGCACGCGCGCCACGCGCGACGACTTCCGCTGGCACTTCATCGGTCACCTGCAGTCGAACAAGGCGAAGGTGCTCAACGCGACCTGCGAGCTCGTCCACTCGCTCTCGTCCTCGTCCGCGGCCGGGCGCCTGACGGTTCCGGCCCTCGTCGAGGTCAACCTCTCGGGCGAGCCGTCGAAGTCCGGGATCGCGCCCGAAGAGCTCGACGCGTTCCTCGAGGCGGCACCGTGCGAGATCCGGGGCCTGATGACGATGCCGCCCGCCGCCGGCGACCCCGAGGCGTCCCGCCCGTGGTTCGCGCGCCTGCGCGAGCTCGCCGAGCGGCACGGCCTGCGCGAGCTCTCGATGGGCACGAGCCAGGACTTCCGCGTCGCCGCGGAAGAGGGCGCGACGCTCGTCCGTGTGGGCAACGTGCTCTACGGGGACTACCATTCCCGCTGACCATGGGCTTCGCCGACGTCTGGAACCGCACGCTCGTCTATTTCGGGATCGCCGAGGAGGACGACGAGTGGGACGAGGACGGCTATGTCACGGAGGAGGAGCTCGAGGGCCGCTACCGCGAGCGCCCGAACGTGCGCCGGCTCGCGCCGCGGCGCGCCGCGCGCGGGGCCGAGTACGACGACTGGACCGACCCGTCCGGCGACGACGTCTCGGCGACCGACCGCACCGCGGTCGTCCCGGCCGAGCGGCCCCGCCGATCCGAGCGGACGGCCGAGCGCCCGCGCCTGCGCAGCGTGGACGCGGTGCCCCTGGGCGCGGCGGCCAAGGTGCACCTCGTGATCCCGCGGAGCTTCAACGACGCGCAGCAGGTCGCGGACCGGTTCAAGGACGGGATCCCCGTGATCCTCAACCTGCAGAACTCCGACGCCGAGCTCTCCAAGCGCCTGATCGACTTCGCCAGCGGGCTCACCTACGCGCTCGACGGCGGCATGCAGCGTGTCGCCGACAAGGTCTTCCTGCTGACCCCGCGCAACGTCGAGGTCTCCGCCGAGGAGCGGGCGAAGATCATCGAGCGCGGCGGCTTCTTCAACCAGCTCTGACCCGCTCAGGGCGCAAGGAGGAGCCGCAGACGTGCCGAACACCGACGCGATGGGCGTGACCGCCACTGCTCCCCTGGCCGCCGTTGCAGACTCGATCGCGAGCTTCGTCGACGTGTTCGTGTTCGTCTACGTGCTGCTGATCCTCGCGTACGTGATCACGTCGTGGATCCGGCTGCCGTACTCGCCGTGGCTCAACCGGGTGCAGCGCTTCCTGTACGACGTCTGCGAGCCCTACCTGCGGCTGTTCCGCCGGATCGTCCCGCAGGTGGGCCCGCTCGACCTGTCGCCGATGGTGGCCGTGATCGTCCTCCTGATCGTCCAGAGCGTCGTCGTCCGGCTCCTGCACGGAGCTGTAGGAAGGGAGGCTGCGGTGTCCCTCACCCCGGTCGAGGTCAGACACGTCAGGTTCACCCGCCGCCCGTTCGGCTACCGGCGCGCGTCCGTCGACCAGGCCCTGCTCGACGTCGCCGACAGCTTCGAGGACGTCTGGCGCTCGCGCGCGGACCTCGCCGACCGTGTCGAGGCGCTCGAGGGCGAGCTCGTGCGGCACAAGGAGCTCGAGACACTGCTGCGTACGACGCTCGTGTCGGCCGAGCGCGCCGCCTCGGAGCTGAAGGAGCAGGCGAAGCGCGAGGCCGGCCTTGTGGTCGAGGAGGCACACGCCGAGGCACGGGCCGTGCTCCGCGAGGCCGCGGCCGAGCGCGAGCGGCTCGAGCGGGAGTCCCGGCGCATCCGATCGCTGCTCCGGTCCGCCCTCGACGCGGTCGAGGTGACGGACGACGAGGAGGACGGGGACGAGGTCGCCGCCGGCCCCGGAGCGCTGGGAAGCGGCCTAGCGGGGCTACGATCCGAGGGTGACGCCCTCGGCACGGTTGCGGCTCCGGGTCGTTCCCGGAGCGAAGCGGGACGCGTTCGTGGGCCGGTACGGCGACGGCTGGAAGATCCGCGTCGCGGCGCCGCCCGAGCGCGGCGCGGCCAACCGCGCTGTCCTGGAGCTCGTCGCGCGGACGCTCCGTGTTCCCGCCGGTACCGTGACGCTCGTTTCGGGCCAGGCGTCTCGTGACAAGATCGTGGAGCTCTCCGGCATCGACGCCAGCGAGCTCGACGGCCGCCTGGCTTCGGCGGAGAAGGAGGTTTCGCCCCGATGAGCATCGACACCGAGCACTTCCGCGCGCGGCTGCAGGACGAGCGGCGCCGCGTGGTGGAAGCCATCGAGAACCTGCAGCGGGAGAGCCCCGGCTCGCTCGCCGACGAGACGGGCGAGCTGAACCCCGGCTTCGACCAGCACCCCGGGGACGTGGCCACGGAGCTGTTCGACCGCGAGCTCGAGTACACGCTGCAGGACGGCGAGCAGGCGATCCTGGCGCGCATCGATCGCGCGCTCGGCCGCATCGACGACGGGACGTACGGGAAGTGCGAGCGGTGCGGGAAAGACATTCCCGTGGAGCGCCTCGAGGCGCGCCCGTGGGCCGAGCTCGACATCGACTGCCAGCGCGAGGTGGAGCGGGTGGTCGGCCGCCGGTGAGCGAGCCCGCCGCCGACCCGCCGCGCCGCCCGGCGCCCGCTCCCGACGTCCGCGTCGGGTCGACGCCGAACGCGCTCGAGCCGATCTCCGTGGCGGAGCGCTCGCTCGCGGCCGGCCCGCGCCAGTGGGTGGCGCTCGTGCTCGTCGCGGTCGCCGCGATCGCCGCCGACCAGGCCACGAAGCAGCTCGTCGGCCGTCAGCTGCAGCTCGGCGAGGAGACGGCGGCGCTCGGCCCGTTCTCGATCCACCACGTCCAGAACTCGGGGATCGCGTTCGGCTTCTTCCCGACCGCGACGACGATCGTGATCGCGCTCACGGGCCTGGCGTCGCCTGGATGCTCGTCTTCTTCGCCCGCTCCGGCGCGCGCCACCCGGTGCTGCCGGTCGGGCTCGGGCTCGTCCTCGGCGGGAGCCTCGCGAACCTCGTCGACCGCGTCCGCCTCGGCCACGTGACGGACTTCCTCGACTTCACCTTCTGGCCCGCCTTCAACCTCGCGGACATCTTCATCGTCGTCGGCGTGGCCGTCCTGCTCGGCGCGATCGTCGCCTCCGACCGCGAGCCGCGGCGCCTCCGCATCGCGTCCTCTAGGAGAGCGGTCGTGTCCCGCGTCCGGCGAGGCCGCGGGCGCGCGGCTCGACCGCTTCCTCGCCGGGCTGCCGGAGGTCGGCTCCCGCGCCGAGGCCGAGCGCCTCGTCGAGGCCGGGCACGTCCTCGTGGACGGGACGGCGCGCGCCAAGAGCTTCCGACTCGCCGGCGGCGAGCAGCTCGAGGTGGCCGTGCAGCCGCGCCGCGGCAGCGACCTGGAACCGGAGGAGATGGCGCTCGACGTCGTCTGGGAGGACGAGCACCTTCTCGTCGTGGACAAGCCGGCCGGTGTCGTCGTCCACCCGGGCGCCGGCCACTGGACGGGCACGCTCGTCCACGGCCTGCTCGCGCACGAGGCCGAGGGCGGGGAGGACCCCGAGCGGCCGGGCATCGTCCACCGGCTCGACCGCGACACGTCCGGGCTCCTCGTGGTCGCGCGCTCGGATGCCGCGCACCGGCGCGCTGCAGGAGGCGATCCGCAGACGCGACGTGACGCGCGAGTACGTCGCCCTCGTCCGCGGCCGGCCGCGCTCGCGCGCGGGGCGGATCGAGGCGCCGATCGGCCGCGACCGCGGCGACCCGACGCGGATGTCGCTCGACTCGGCCTCGACGAAGGAGGCGGTGACGCACTTCGAGGTCGCCGAGCTGCTCCCCGAGCACGCGCTCCTGCGCGTCCGGCTCGAGACGGGCCGCACGCACCAGATCCGCGTTCATCTCACGGCGATCGGGCTCCCCGTCGCCGGCGATGCGGTCTACGGCGTCGCGGGCGACCTCGGGCTCGAGCGGCAGTTCCTCCACGCAGCCCGGCTCGCGTTCGAGCACCCGCTCACGGCTGAGCCGGTGGAGGTCGAGTCGCCGTTGCCTGAGGATCTGACGACGGCGCTGGCGCTGGCTCGGCTCCGGCCCGCTTGACCTCGTAGAGGCGCCGGTCGGCGGCGCGGAAGAGCGCGTCGGCGGTGGCGCCGTCCGTCGGGAAGTGCGCCACGCCGGGGCTCACCGCGAACCCCTGCGGCAGCTCGCCGCGGGCGATCCGCTCGTCGATCGCGTCGTGGAGCCGGGCCAGGTAGACGCCCGCCCGCGTCCGCTTCGCTCTCGACGAGCGCGACCGAGAACTCGTCGCCGCCCATGCGCCCGGCCACGTCGTTCCGGCGCAGCGTCCCGTCGATCATCGCCGCCACCACCCGCAGCACGCGGTCGCCCTCGGGATGGCCGAGCGTGTCGTTGACCTCCTTGAACCGGTCGATGTCGAAGAAGACGAGCGCGAGCCCGTGCCCGTAGCGCGCCGCACGGACGACCTCCGCCTCGAGCGCGTGCGTGAACGCCTGGTGGTTGAGGAGCCCGGTGAGCGGATCCTGCCGGGCCTGGAGCGCGAGCTCGCCCATGGCCCGGTCGAAGTACGCGACGACGCACTCGACGACGAGCCGGTCGATCGCGTCGTCGAGACGGCGCTCCACCTCGAGCACCTCGTCCGCGCCGAGCTCGGCCGCCCGGCGCGCCACGAACCGCCAGAGGACCCGCCGCAGCAGGAGGAACTCCGTGACGATCTCGCGCGGCGCGAAGCCGAGCGCCTCGCGGTTGCGGGCGTGGTCGCGGGCGAGCGCGGCGAGCGGGGCGCCCTGCCGCAGCCGCCCGGGCTGGGGATCCTCGAGCTGCAGCGCGAGCTCCCCGATGAAGATCGGGACGTCCCCGAGCTGCCCGAGCCGGCCGACGCGGTCGAGCGACGGCACGGTGTCGTCCCGTAGGCCCTCCTCGACGGCCTCGAGCGCGAGCTCGAACGAGGCCTCACGGATCTCCGCGGCGAGGCGGGCGATGGGGTCGACGGGGCGAGGCGCCGGCCCATCACGGGAGAATACGAGCCGAATCGGCTACGATGCAGGCGCTTTTCGTCCCCGATCCGGCGGGACGACCCTCGTGGCGGGTGCCGGCCTCTGCGGCCGGTTCCACGCGGGCCCGCCGGCCGATGCACCGCAACCAGAAGGAGTCACCATGGCAGTCGCCAGCATGCGCGAGCTGCTGGAGGCCGGCGTCCACTTCGGCCACCAGACGCGACGCTGGAACCCCAAGATGCGCCGGTACATCTACGCCGAGCGCGGTGGGATCTACATCATCGACCTCACGCAGACGCAGGAGCTGCTGCAGGAGGCGTACGACTTCGCGCGCAACGTCGCCGAGCGCAACGGGACGGTCCTGTTCGTCGGCACGAAGAAGCAGGCCCAGGACGCGATCTCCCGCGAGGCGGGGCGCTCGGGGATGCCGTATGTGAACTACCGCTGGCTCGGCGGGCTGCTCACGAACTGGAAAACGATGTCGAACCGGATCGAGCGCCTCCACGAGCTCCGCCGGCTCAAGTCCGACGGACAGCTCGAACTGCTCCCGTCGAAGGAGCGCATCTCCATGATGGCCGAGCTCGTGAAGCTCGAGCGCGAACCTCGGCGGCGTGGCCGACCTGCGCCGCCAGCCGGACGCGGCCTTCATCGTCGACCTGCGCAAGGAGGCGCTGGCGGTGAAGGAGGCGCGGCGGCTCGGGATGCCGGTCATCGGCCTCGTCGACACGAACGCCGACCCGGACGAGGCGGACTACGTCGTCCCGGGCAACGACGACGCGATCCGCGCCTGCGACCTGATCACGCGCGTGATCGCCGACGGCGTCATCGCCGGGAAGCAGCGCGTCACGCCGCAGGAGATGGCACCGCGGCGCGAGCGGCCGGCCGAGGCCGCCGCCGCGAACGGTGAGCCGGAGGCGGCTGCCCCGGCGGAGCCGGAGGCCCCCGTGGAGCCGGAAGCCGCGGCGCCCGCGGTCGAGGCCGAGGCTCCGGCGGCGCCCGAGCCGGCGGCGCAGGCCGAGGAGCCGACCGAGCTCCCGGCCGAGCCCGAGGCGACGACCGAGACCACGACCGAGACCACGACCGAGACGACGGAGGAGAGCTAGATGGCGGAGATCTCCGCGGCCCTCGTCAAGGAGCTCCGCGAGCTCACCGGCGCGGGGATGATGGACTGCAAGCGCGCGCTGCAGGAGACCGACGGCGACCTCGAGGCCGCCCGGATCCTCCTGCGCGAGCGCGGGATGGCGCAGGCCGGCAAGCGCGCCGGCCGCGAGACGACCGAGGGGCGCGTGCTCGTCCGCTCGGAGGCGGGCGTCGGCGCGATCGTCGCCGTCGGCTGCGAGACCGAGCCGGTGTCGAACAACGACGAGTTCCGCGCGTTCGCCGAGAAGGCGCTCGACAGCGTCTTCCACGACGGCGAGGGCGCGGCCGAGAAGCTCGAGGGCGAGCGCGTCGAGCTCGTCGCGAAGCTCGGCGAGAACATCGTCATCCGCACGGAGCGGCAGCTGTCAGGCGATCGGCGGCGAGGACCTCGCGCAGTACGTCCACACGCCGGCCAACAAGATCGGCGTCCTCCTCCGCTACCGCGGCGACGACGGCGACGCCGCCCGCCGGGTGGCGATGCACATCGCGTCGGAGGCCCCGCAGTGGCTCACGCGCGACGCAGGCGCCGGAGGACGCGGTCGCGGCCGAGCGCGACATCTACCGCAACTCCGACGAGGTGCAGAGCAAGCCCGAGCAGGCCCGCGACAAGATCGTCGAGGGGATGCTCACGAAGCGCTTCTTCGCCGCGAAGGGCGGTGCGCTGCTCGACCAGGCCTACATCTACGAGACGAACAAGAACGTGGGCCAGGCCCTGGACGAGGCGGGAATCGAGGTCGTCGACTTCGTCCGCGCCAGCGTGACAGAGTAAGGGGCCTTGGCAGTCAGCCCCGAGGAGAGCGTGGCGGCCGCCTCGTCGCGAGACGAGGGGTCGCCGGCGTTCTCCCGGATCCTGCTGAAGCTCTCGGGCGAGGCGCTGCTCGGTCCCACGGGAGTACGGCGTCGACCTGCCGACGGTCGAGCGGATCGCCGCCGAGGTCGCGCAGGTGCACGCGCGCGGCGTGGAGACGGCGGTGGTCGTCGGCGCCGGGAACATCTACCGCGGCATGGCCGCGGCGGCCGAGGGCATGGACCGGGCGACCGCGGACTACGTCGGGATGCTCTCGACGCTCCACAACGCGCTCGCGCTGCAGGACCGGCTCGAGCGGCTGGGCGTGCCGACCCGCGTGCTGTCCGCACTGACCGTGTCCGAGGTGGCCGAGCCGTACATCCGGCGCCGCGCGATCCGGCACCTCGAGAAGGAGCGGGTCGTGATCTTCGCCGGCGGCACCGGCAACCCGTTCTTCACGACCGACACCGCGGCCGCGCTGCGCGCGCTCGAGATCGGCGCAGACGCGATCCTGATGGGCAAGAACGAGGTCGACGGCGTCTACGACGGCGACCCGCGCGTGGACGAGGACGCGCAGTTCATCCCGGAGCTGACGCACCTCGAGGCGATCGAGCGCGGGCTCAAGGTCATGGACACGACCGCGCTCTCGCTCTGCATGGAGAACGGGCTGCCGCTGTACGTGTTCGGGCTCGCCCCCGGGACGATCCTGCGCGTCGTCGAGGGCGAGCGGGTCGGGACGATCATCCGGAACGAAGAGGAGGCGACGGCATGACCATCGAGGAGCTGCTCGCGGACGCCACGCGTCGCATGGACCGGGCCATCGAGGCCACGCGCGACCACCTCAACTCCGTCCGCACCGGGCGCGCCTCCGCGGGCATGCTCGACCGGATCACCGTCGACTACTACGGCCAGCAGACGCCGCTGAAGCAGCTCGCGACGATCGGCGTCCCCGAGGCGCGGATGCTCACCGTCCAGCCGTTCGACCCGAGCTCGATGAAGGCGATCGAGAAGTCGATCCAGGAGTCCGATCTCGGGCTCACGCCGTCCAACGACGGCAAGCTCATCCGCCTGCCGATCCCGCAGCTCACCGAGGAGCGGCGCAAGGAGTACGTGAAGATCGCGCGCCAGTACGCCGAGGAGGGCCGCGTCGCGGTGCGGAACGTCCGGCGCGACGTCATCCACGGCCTCAAGGAGCTCGTCGACAACGGCGAGGTCGGCGCGGACGAGGAGCATCGCGCCGAGGACCGCGCGCAGAAGCTCACCGACGAGCACGTGAAGGCCATCGACGAGCTCGTCAAGCACAAGGAAGCCGAAATCATGGAGGTCTGAGAGGCGTGCCGGCCTCTCCTGCCTCCGACCTCGAGCACGCTCCCGCCGACGCCCCGGTCGCCCGCTCGGTCGCGATCATCATGGACGGCAACGGCCGCTGGGCCGAGCGGCGCGGCCTGCCCGTGGCCGAGGGGCACCGCGCGGGGACGAAGGCGCTGCGGCGGACGGTCGAGGGCGCGATCGACCTCGGCGTCGACTCGCTCGCCGTCTACGCCTTCTCGACCGAGAACTGGGCGCGCTCGCCGGAGGAGGTCGCGGCTCTCATGGAGATCTTCACCGAGACGATCGACCGCGAGCTCCCCGACCTGTCGGCGCAGGGCGTGCGCGACGCGCTTCATCGGCCGCCGCGAGCGCGCGCCCGAGGAGCTGCGCCGGAAGATGGAGGAGACCGAGGCGTCGACGGCCGAGAACACGCGGCTCCAGCTCTGGATCGCGTTCGACTACGGCGGCCGCGCCGAGCTCGTCGACGCCGCCCGGGCGCTCGTCGCGGACGGCGTCGCGCCGGACGACGTCGACGAGGAGGCGCTCGCGTCGCGCCTGTACGCGCCCGAGATGCCCGACCCGGACCTCCTCGTCCGCACCTCGGGCGAGGAGCGGATCTCGAACTTCCTCCTCTGGCAGGTCGCGTACTCGGAGCTCGTGTTCGTCGACATCCTC
The DNA here is from genome assembly GCA_963733995.1 of uncultured Thermoleophilia bacterium. Taxonomy (GTDB): domain Bacteria; phylum Actinomycetota; class Thermoleophilia; order Gaiellales; family Gaiellaceae; genus DATHTC01. Next base: position 34,973 of record CAVTFO010000020.1, on the reverse strand, counting down.
TGGCCGGACTTCGGCGAGGACGAGCTGCGTGCCGCGCTCGAGGAGTACGCGGGCCGCCGGCGCCGGTTCGGCGGCCGCTCCGGGTGAGCGGCCTCGTCTCGCGCGTCGTCGTCGCGCTCGTCGCGCTGCCGATCGTCCTCGGCCTCGTCTGGCTCGGCGGCTGGTGGCTCTTCGGGCTGCTCGCCGCGGCCGCGATCGTGGGCCTGCACGAGTACACGTCGATGACGCGGCAGCTGCGGCCCGTCGCTGCTCGGCGGCTACATCGGCGTCGTCGCGATGCTCCTCGGCGCGAGCCTCGGCGGCCCGGAGTGGCTGCTCGGCGGGCTTCATGCTCGCGATCGCCGTGACCTTCCTCCTCCACCTGCTCGCCGAGACGCGGCAGCCGCCGACGATCGCGATCGGGTCGACCCTGCTCGGCGTCGCCTGGGTGGGGTTCGGCCTCGCGCACATCCTCCTGCTCCGCGACTCCGAGGAGGGGCGGCTGGCGATCTTCACCGTGCTGATCGCCGTGTTCGCCGCGGACACGCTCGCCTACTTCGCCGGGCCGGCTGCTCGGCCGCCACAAGCTCGCCCCGACGATGTCGCCGGGGAAGACCTGGGAAGGGTTCGTCGCGGGGACGATCGCGGCGATCGCGGTCGCCTTCTTCGCGCTCTACGAGGACCGCGACACGTACCTCGAGATCTGGCAGGCGCTCGTCCTCGGCGGGGTCGTGGCGATCGCGGCCGCGCTCGGCGACCTGTTCGAGTCGGCGCTGAAGCGCGACATGCAGGTCAAGGACACCGGCCGGCTCCTCGGCGGGCACGGCGGCGTGCTCGACCGCGTGGACTCGCTGCTCTGGGCCGCGCCGGCCGCCTTCTACCTCCTGCTCGCCTTCGGACATGCGTAGCCGTCGGGCACACTCATCCGGGATGACCCGCGTCGCATTGCTCGGAGCCACCGGCTCCATCGGCCGCCAGGCCCTCGAGATCGTCGCCGCGACCCCGAGCTCGAGCTCGTCGCGGCCGCGTCGGGCTCGACGCCGATCGACGGGCTCGCGCCGCTGACCCAGGTCGGCGGCGACCCGACCGAGCTGCTCGAGCGGGCCGAGCCGGACGTCGTCCTCAACGCGATCGTCGGCTTCGCCGGGATCCGCGCGACGCTCTGGGCGCTCGAGCGCGGCGTCACGCTCGCGCTCGCGAACAAGGAGAGCCTCGTCGCGGCCGGCGAGCTCGCGACCGCGGCGCGCGCCCGCGGCGGCGGCGCGCTGCTCCCGGTCGACAGCGAGCACTCGGCGACGCTTCCAGTGCCTCGAAGGGCGCGAGCCGCGAGCAGGTGCACTCGCTCGTGCTCACCGCCTCCGGCGGCCCGTTCCGCGGCCGCACGCGCACCGAGCTGAGCGGACGTCGACGTCGAGGACGCGCTCGCGCACCCGACCTGGGCGATGGGGCCGAAGATCACGGTCGACTCCGCCACGCTCGCGAACAAGGGCCTCGAGGTGATCGAGGCGCACGTCCTCTTCGGGCATCCCGTACGACCGGATCGAGGTGCTCGTGCATCCGACCTCGACCGTCCACGCGCTCGTCCGGTTCCGCGACGGCGCTGCGCTCGCGCACCTCGGGCTGCCGGACATGCGCGTGCCGATCTCGTACGCGCTCACGTACCCGCGGCGCGCGGCGACGCCGGTGCCGCCGCTCGACCTGCGCGGGCTCTCGCTCGAGTTCCACGAGCCCGACCACGAGACGTTCCCGCTGCTCGGGCTCGCCTACGAGGCCGGTCGGCGCGGCGGCACGGCCCCGTGCGCGTACAACGCCGCCAACGAGGTGGCCGTCGCCGCGTTCCTCGAGGGCCGGATCCCGTTCCTCGCGATCGCCGAGCTCGTCGAGCACGCGCTCGCGCGCGCCGACGGAGCGCCCGCCCGCGACCTCGACGACCTGCTCCGGGCCGATGCCGATGCGCGCCGCGCCGCCGAGGAGGCGCTCGTCGCCGCATGAGCCTCGCCGTCGCCATCCTCGCGCTCGCCTTCCTCGTGCTCGTCGCACGAGGCCGGGCCACTTCTTCACCGCCCGCGCCACGGGCATGCGGCCGCGGAAGTTCTACGTCGGCTTCCCGCCGGCGCTCGCGAAGGTCCGCCGCAAGGGCATCGAGTACGGCATCGGCGCGATCCCGCTCGGCGGCTACGTGAAGATCCCGGGGATGCACCGCCCGGCGCCGTCCGACGTGGACGTGCACCTCGGCCGTGCGGCGCAGGAGTCCCGCGAGGTGACGGAGGTCGCCGAGCGCCTCAAGGCGGTCCTGGCCGAGGGGGACATGGACCGCGCGGCCACGGTGCTGCCGGAGCTCCACGCGGCGGTCGAGCAGGCGGAGCTGACGCCCCTGGCGCGCAAGTCGGCCGAGCGGGGCCTGACCGACATCGACGACGGCCTCGGCAGCGACGCGTACTGGCGCCAGCGGACGACGCGCAAGGTGCTCGTGATCCTGGCCGGCCCGGCCACGAACTACCTGGTCGCGATCGTGCTCTTCACGATCGTGCTCATGCAGGGGACGCACCAGATCGGCGTGCGCCTCGCGGCCGCGAACGACGGCACCGCGACCACCAGGCTCGCCCAGGTGATGGAGGACTCGCCCGCCGAGGCGGCCGGGCTGCGGCCCGGCGACCGGATCGTCGCCGTCGACGGGACGCGCGTCGGGGCCGCGGGCGCTCCTCGACCGGATCCAGCGCTCGGACGGCCGCGAGCTGGCGCTGACCGTCCAGCGGGGCGGGCAGCCCGTCACGGTCGAGCTCCAGGCCCGCGAGGTCGAAGGGCGCTCGCTCTGGGACGCGACGGCGCGCTCCGTCGAGATCTCGGGCGTCGTGGGACGCAGCGTGCTCGCGTTCTTCCCGAACCTCGTCCGCGGCGAGGACCGCGAGGAGGTGTCGAGCGTCGTGGGCATCACCGACGCGTCGGCCCAGGCGTTCGACCGCGGGACCGAGGACTTCCTCTTCATCGTCGGCCTCATCAGCCTCTCGCTCGCGTACCTCAACCTGCTGCCGCTGCTGCCGCTCGACGGCGGCCACATCGCGTTCTCGATCGTCGAGGGCGTGCGCCGCCGCGCGATCGGCCGGGAGGTCTACGAGCGCGTCTCGATCGTCGGCATCGCGCTCGTGCTGTTCCTGTTCATGATCGGGCTCACGAACGACGTGGGCCGCATCTTCGTCGTAGGGGAACCCATGGTTCCCCCACGAGCCCCCTCCTTCTGCCTGAGTGGCTGATTCGAGTCACGGCGGTGTGGCCTCCCGGGCGGATGAACCGCCCTTCGGCCGAGGGGCCGTCTGCTCGCGGTAGGGCCTTGGAGCGTGGTCGTGTGGCCTGCGCGCGCGCACCTGCGGTGCGGGCGCTCCGGCCAGGAACCTGCTCTCAGCGGACTTGGCGTTTCGTGACGGGCGGGATGCGCTGTGCCCCTGGACGGGGCACGCGGCGATCCCGCCCGTCCGATCGCTCCGCGGAGCCCTGTTCGGTCTTGATCGACGTAGTCGACGTCTCTGCTTACTTCGCCGAGTCGTCTGACGCCGGATCCCGGCACGGTGGCGGCGAACGAGCAAGTGGCAGTCTGTTGCTTGGCTACCCTGCCCGCTGATGCCGAGCACCCGCCAGATCTCCGTCGGCGGCGTCGCGATCGGCGGCGGCGCGCCCGTCGTCGTCCAGTCGATGACGCTGACGAAGACGCACGACGTCGAGGCCACGACGGCGCAGATCGCGGCCCTCGCGAGCGCCGGGTGCGAGCTCGTCCGCGTCGCCGTCCCGAAGACCGAGGACGCCGACGCGCTGCCGAGGATCGTGCGCCTCTCGCCGCTCCCGGTGATCGCGGACATCCACTTCAACGCGAGCCTCGCGCTGAAGGCGATCGGGGCCGGCGTCGCGGCGGTGCGGATCAACCCGGGGAACATCGGCGGCGACGACAAGGTCGCGCTGGTCGTCGACGCGGCCAAGCGCGCCGGGATCCCGATGCGGATCGGCGCGAACTCGGGCTCGCTGCCGAAGCACCTCGCCGACCTGGCCCAGCAGGACCAGGCCGAGGCGCTCGTCGAGGCGGCGCTCGAGGAGGTCCGCCTCCTGGAGCAGCTCGACTTCCGCGACTTCAAGATCAGCGTCAAGTCGAGCCACGTGCCGACGATGATCCGCGCCTACCGGATGCTCTCCGAGAAGGTGCCGTACCCGCTCCACCTCGGCGTCACCGAGGCGGGCACCCCCTTCAGCGGCTCGATCAAGAGCGCCGTCGGCATGGGCGCGCTGCTCGTCGACGGGATCGGCGACACGATGCGCGTCTCGCTCACCGCCGACCCGGTCGAGGAGGTGCGGGTCGCCTGGGAGATCCTCAAGGCGCTCGGCCTCCGCGAGCGCGGCCCGGTGATGATCGCGTGCCCGAGCTGCGGCCGCGACAACGTCGGCGTCCAGACGCTCGCCGAGCGCGTCGAGGAGCGCCTCCGCGCCTACCCGCAGAGCTTCGAGGTCGCCGTCCTCGGCTGCGCCGTCAACGGACCGGGGGAGGCCGGCGACGCCGACTTCGGGATCGCCGGCGGCCGCGACGTGGGCTTCGTCTACGCCCACGGCCGCGTGCTGAAGAAGGTCTCCTCGGACATCCTCGTGGACGAGCTCTTCCACGAGATCGACCAGTGGATCACGGCCGGCATGCACCGCCCGAAGCGGCTGAAGATGGCGAAGCCCGCGGCGCTCGCGATGGCCGAGGCAAGCCTGATCCCGCTGGAGTAGCCTGCACGGGCAACGATGGTCGCCCGCGCCTCCCAGCTGTTCCTCCCGACCCTGCGCGACGCGCCGGCCGACGCCGAGGCGGTGAGCCACAAGCTCCTCGTCCGCGGCGGCTTCATCCGCCAGGTCAGCGCCGGGATCTGGACGTACCTGCCGCTCGGCTGGCGCGTGCACCAGAAGATCGTGCAGATCATCCGCGAGGAGATGGACGGGATCGGCTGCCAGGAGATGCTGATGCCGGTCCTGACGCCGCTCGAGCTCTGGAAGCAGTCGAAGCGTGACTTCATCGACGAGCTGTTCCGGCTGAAGGACCGGAAGGGCGCCGACTACGTCCTGCCGCTGACGCACGAGGAGACGGTCACCTTCCACGCGCGCGAGCTGCAGAGCTACCGGCAGCTGCCGCAGATGCTCTACCACTTCGGGATCAAGGAGCGCGACGAGCCGCGCCCGCGCAGCGGCCTCATCCGCGTCCGCGAGTTCATCATGAAGGACGCGTACTCGTTCGACCGCGACGAGGCCGGGCTCGGCGAGAGCTTCGACAAGCAGCGCGGCGCGTACGTGCGGATCTTCGAGCGTTGCGGCCTCCTCACCCACGACGTCGTGGCCGAGCCGGGGATGATGGGCGGCTCCGAGTCGCGCGACTTCCTCGCGCCCGCGCGCGCCGGCGAGAACACGCTCGTCACCTGCGAGAACGGCGACTTCGCCGCCGACATCGAGGTGGCCACGACGGTTCCGCGGCCGCCCGTCTTCCCGGAGCGCCTCGACGCGCCGCAGGAGGTCGAGACGCCGGGTGTGACGACGATCGACGCGCTCGCCGAGCGCCTCGGCATCGACGCGAGCGCGACGTCGAAGGCGATGCCGCACGTGAAGCTGGACGGGACGGTCGTGCTCGCGCTGATCCGCGGGGACGACCGGCTCGAGGAGCCGAAGCTCGCGGCCGCGTTCGGCGAGCCGCTCTGGCCCGCCGACGACGAGCAGATCCGCGCCGCGTTCGGCGCGTCGGGCGGCTCGCTCGGCCCGGTCGGCTTCACGGGCGAGGTCGTCGCCGACGTCGCGCTGCAGGAGGGGCAGTTCGTCGCCGGCGCGAACCGCGACGGGTGGCACCTGCGCGGCGTCGAGGCCGGGCGCGACTACGCGGCGCGCTTTGCCGACCTGCGCGCCTCGGCGCCGACGGATACCTGCCCGAACTGCGGCGGCGCGCTCCGTTTCCAGACCGCGATCGAGGTCGGCCACATCTTCAAGCTCGGCACGCGCTACTCGGAGCCGCTCGGCGCGACCTTCCTCGACGAGGACGGGCGCGAGAAGCCGCTCGTGATGGGCTCCTACGGGATCGGGCCCGGCCGCGTGATGGCGGCGGCCGTCGAGCAGCGCCACGACGAGCACGGGATCGTCTGGCCGAAGGGGATCGCGCCGTACGACGTCCACGTCGTCGTCGTGCCGGGGCTGGAGGAGCGCGCGCTCGAGGTCGCGGAGGCGCTCGCGGCGCGCGGGCAGGACGTGCTCGTCGACGACCGCGACCGGCGGCCGGGCGAGAAGTTCGCCGACGCCGACCTGATCGGGATCCCGGTGCGCGTCACCGTCGGCAAGAAGACGCTCGAGGACGGCGCGGTCGACCTCAAGGACCGCCGACCGGCGAGGATCGACGCGTGCCGAGGCGCCTGCCGCTCCAGGCGATGCACGCCCGCTTCCGGCCCGACCACGCGCAGGCGTCCACCCGCGCCCTTGCCAAGGCGCCAGCCTTGGCTGCGGACGCGTGCGCCGCTGCTGGTGTCGCGACCCGAAGCTAGACAGCACCGGGCGCTGTCGCCGCTTCTCGAGGAGCCGTTCGGCCCGACGATCGAGCGGCTGATGACCGAGAGCGGGACGACGTACCGCGCGCTCGCCGAGCGCACCGACCTGTCCGCCGGCTATCTCAACCACCTCGTCCACGGCAACCGGCCCGTGCCGTCGAGCGACGTGATCGAGCGCCTGGCGCGCGCCCTCGGGGTCGAGGCCGAGCACTTTCGCGAGTACCGCCTGCGCGTGATCACCGAGCGGCTCGAGGCGATGCCCGAGCTGATCGACCGGCTGTACAAGCGGCTCGAGAGCGGGTAGCGCCGCCACGCCGGCCGCGGTACCGTCCGGCCGGAGTCCCGAGAGGAGCCGACGTGGAACAGCCGATCATCGTCCTGGTCGCCGACGAGGCGGCGGTGCTCGAAGCGCTCGAGCCCGATGTCGCGCGCCGTTTCGGCAACGACTGCGAGATCCTGGCCTTCCGCGATCCGGAGGAGGCGCTCACGCGCCTCGCGGCGCTCGCCGCGGAGCGCGCGCCGGTCGCGCTGCTGATGGTGGACGAGGACCTCGGCACGATCAGCGGGATCGAGTTCACCGTGCGCGCGCACGCGCTGCACCCGGCGGCCAAGCGGATCCTGCTCGTCGAGCGCAACTACACCGCTGCGAACCCGGTCGTCACGGCGATGACGCTCGGCCAGATCGACTACCACCTGGTCAAGCCGTGGTTCCCCCACAGCAGCCTCTACCCGGCGATCAGCGAGTTCCTCTCCGGGTGGTCGCGAACGCGCTCCACGGGCTTCACCCTGTTCCGCATCGTGGCGCCCGAGCAGAGCCCACGGTCACACGAGATACGGGACGTCTTCGCGCGCCTGGGGCTGCCGTTCGTGTCGGTCGCCACCGGCTCGGAGGACGGGACCGCCCTGCTGCGCGAGGCCGGGGCGGCGGGGGAGGAGCGGCCGGTCGTGATCCGCCACGACGGCAAGGTCCTCGTCGACCCGTCCAACGGCGAGCTCGTCGAGGCGATGGGCGGCTCGACGCGCCTCGGCTCCGAGCTCGTGGATCTCGTGGTGGTCGGCGCCGGCCCCGCCGGGCTCTCGGCCGCCGTGTACGCCGCGTCGGAGGGTCTCGAGACGGTGGTGGTGGAGCGATTCACGTCCGGCGGGCAGGCGGCGATGAGCAGCCGGATGCGGAACATCCTCGGCTTCACCTGGGGCATCGGCGGCTCGGACTTCGCCTACCGGGCCTGCGAGCAGGCGTGGCTCTTCGGCGCGAACATGGTCTTCGACACCCCCGCGGACGCGCTGCGGGCGGAGAACGGCGTGCGGATCGTGCGGACCGCGGACGGCCGCCAGGTCGCGGCTCGCGCCGTGATCCTCGCGACCGGGGTCGAGTGGCGCCGGCTCGACGTTCCCGCGCTGGAGGCGCTCATCGGCGTCGGGGTCTTCTACGGCGCCGCGGCGGCCGAGGCGCGGGCGGTTCGCGGGCGGCACGTCTGCATCGTCGGCGGCGGCAACTCGGCAGGGCAGGCGGCCGCGTACCTCGCGCGCTTCGCCGAGACCGTGACGGTGCTCGTGCGCGGCGATTCGCTCGCGGCGAGCATGTCCGAGTACCTGACGACCGAGCTCGGCCGCATCCCGAACGTCCGGGTCCGCCTCGGCACGGAGCTCGTCGACGGCGAGGGCGAGGGGCGCCTCGACGCGATCGTCGTGCGCGACCGCCGCACGGGGGAGACCGAGCGGCTCGAGGCGGCGGCGCTGTTCGTCATGATCGGCGCCGAGCCGCACACCGACTGGCTGGAGGGCGCCGTCGCACGGGACGAGCGCGGGTACGTGCTGACCGGCCCGGATCTGATGCGCGACGAGGCGCTGCGGGCCTGGCCGCTCGAGCGGCCGCCCGCCCTGTTCGAGACGAGCGTTCCCGGGGTATTCGCGGCGGGAGATGTCCGCCACGGCTCGGTCAAGCGCGTGACGACGGCCGTCGGAGAAGGCGCAACGGCCGTGCAGCTCGTTCATGCCTACCTCGCCGGCGAGGAAGAGCGCCGTCGCCGGCCCGCTCGCCGCGACGGGCTGACACGTGGCCGAGGCGCCGGCACACGACTTCGACCTGCTCGTCGTCGGGTCGGGCCCGGCGGGCCAGAAGGCGGCGATCCAGGGCGCGAAGCTCCGGCGGCGCGTCGCCCTCGTCGAGCGCCGGCGCGAGCTCGGCGGCAGCTGCGTCAACACGGGCACGATCCCGTCGAAGACGATCCGCGAGGCGATCCTCTACCTGACGGGGATGAGCCAGCGGTCGATCTACGGCGAGGGCTACCGGCTCAAGGACGAGATCTCGGTGGAAGACCTCGCCACGCGAACGCGCTACGTCGTCGAGCGCGAGCGGGCGGTGATCCGCGACCAGCTGCTGCGCAACCACGTGACGCTGCTCGACGGCACGGCGTCGTTCGAGGACGAGCACACGCTTCTCGTCGTCGACGCCGCCGGGTCGACGCGGCGCGTGACGGCGGGCACGATCGTGCTCGCGAGCGGCTCGGAGCCTGCGCACCCGCCGGGCATCGCCTTCAACGGGACCACGATCCTCGACTCGGACGACATCGTCCTGCGGCTCGCGAGCATCCCGGCGCACGATCCTGATCGTCGGCGCGGGCGTGATCGGGATCGAGTTCGCGTCGATGTTCGCCGCGCTCGGGTCGCGCGTGACCGTGGTCGACCTGAGGCCGGAGATCCTCGACTTCGCCGACCGGGACATCGTCGAGGCCCTGCGCTACCACCTCCGCGACATCAACGTCACGTTCCGCCTCGGCGAGCGCGTCGAGCGCGTCGAGGAGCACGAGTCCGGGACGCTGACGACGCTCGCGAGCGGCAAGCAGATCGCCGCCGACGCCGTCTTCTACTCCGCCGGGCGCCAGGGCGCGACGGAGGCGCTCGCGCTCGCGAACGCCGGGCTCGAGAGCGACGACGCGCGGGCGGATCGAGGTCGGCCCGACGTACCGCACGGCCGTGCCGCACATCTGGGCCGCCGGCGACGTCGTCGGCTTCCCCAGCCTGGCGGCGACCTCCGCCGAGCAGGGACGGATCGCCGCGGCCGACGCGTTCGGCCTGGAGGTGCGCTCGCTCGGGCACCTGCTCCCGTTCGGGATCTACGCCATCCCGGAGATCAGCTACGTCGGCAAGACCGAGGAGGAGCTCACCGCCGCGTCGATCCCGTACGAGTCGGGGGTCGCGCACTACCGCGAGCTCGCGCGCGGCCACATCATGGGGGAGACGCACGGGATGCTGAAGCTCCTCGTCTCGCCCGTCGACGGCAAGATCCTCGGCGTCCATGCGTTCGGCACGGGCGCCACCGAGGTCGTCCACATCGGCCAGGCCGTGATGGGCCTCGACGGGACGATCGACTACCTCGTCGACGCGGTCTTCAACTACCCGACGCTCGCCGAGGCCTACAAGGTGGCGGCGCTCGACGCGGCGAACAAGCTGCGCGCCGTGACGTCGACCTCGGTCTCGACACTCGTCCGCTAGCGCTCGCCGTGCCACGACTCCCAGAGGGCGGCGTAGGAGCCCTCGCGGGAGACGAGCTCGTCGTGCGTCCCGAGCTCGCTGAGCAGCCCGTCCTCGACCACGGCGACACGGTCGGCGTCGTGCGCGGTGTGGAGTCGGTGCGCGATCGCGACGACCGTGCGCCCCTGGAGCACGAGGCCGAGCGAGCGCTCGAGGTGACGCGCCGCGCGCGGGTCGAGGAGCGACGTCGCCTCGTCGAGCACGAGCGTGTGCGGGTCCGCGAGCACGAGGCGAGCGAGCGCGAGCTGCTGCGCCTGCGCGGGCGAGAGCGGGTGGCCGCCGGCGCCGACGGTCGTCGCGAGCCCGTCCGGAAGCGCCTCGGCCCAGTCGAGCGCGTCGACGGCGGCCAGGGCTGACACGAGCTCGTCGTCGCCCGCCGATGGGCGCGCGAGCCGGAGATTCTCGGCCAGCGTCCCGACGAAGACGTGCTGCTCCTGCGTGACGAGCGCGACCTCCTGGCGTAACGTCTCGAGCGGAAGGTCGACGAGCCGGACGCCTCCGACATCGACCCGTCCGGCGCGCGGCGGGTGGATCCCCGCGAGGAGGCGTCCGAGCGTCGACTTGCCCGCGCCCGAAGGGCCGACCACTGCGACGCGCTCGCCGGGCGCGAGCTCGAGGTCGATCCCGTGGAGGACGTCGCGGTCGTCCACGTAGGCGTAGCGGACGTCGTGCGCGCGCAGGCGGTCGTCGTCGGGTTGGTCACCGGTCGCGGCGCGGTCGGGCGGGACCTTCGCGACCCCGACGAGACGCGCGAACGAGGTCGCGCCGACCTGGATCTCGTCGAGCCAGGAGATCAGGCGGTCGACGGGATCGGCGAGCGCCGCGACGTACAGCGCGATCGCGGTCACCTCGGCGATCGACGCATTCCCCTGCGAGACCAGCCAGCCGCCCCAGGCGAGCGCCGCCGCCACCGGAAGCGCGTACGCGAACTCGGCGGTCGGGAACCAGATCGTCCGCAGATAGAGCCCGCGCCGCTCCCACCGGTACGCGTCCGCGAGGTCGGCGTCGATCCGGCGGACACGCTCCTCGCCGAGGCGGAGCGCATCGACCGTCCGGCCGCCCTCGACGGTCTCGCCGAGGGTGCCGGCGAGCACGGCGTATGCGGCCCGTTCGGCCAGATAGGTCTGCGGTGCCCGCCGGAGGTACCAGCGCGTGCCGATGACGAGCGTCGGTACGCCGACGATGCACGGGAGCGCCGCAAGGGGGTTGACCCACACGGCGGCCGCGACCGTCAGCACCGACGTCACGGCCGCGATGAGCGTCTCCGGCACGGCGAACCGGATCGTGCGCGCGAGCGCGTCGACGTCCGCAGTCGTCCGGGCGACGAGGTCGCCGGTCCCTGCCCGCTCCACGGTCGAGAGCGGGAGCGCCAGCACCCGTCGCATGAAGTCCTCGCGAAGCTCGGCGAAGATCGTCTCGGACAGGACGAACGATGCCCGTCGGGCGAGCCAGGTCACGACCGTCTGTACGAGCAGGAATCCGGCGAGGACGAGCACGATCTCGTCGACGTAGGCCGTCGTCGTCCCTTCCGTCACCGACTGGACGAGCTCTCCGAGGAGCAACGGCGCGACAAGACCGGCCGAGGCGGCGGTGGCGTGCAGCGCAACGGTCGCGAAGAGCGAGAGCCGATGGCGGCGCGCCAGCAGCCGCGCATGGAGCGCAAGGTCCTCCCGGCCGGCGACGGGCAGGCGCTCGATCACGCCGCGTCCTCCTCCTCGCCACGGGTGACCGTGAGCCGGTAGTCCGGGCTCTCCCGCAGGAGCTCGCGGTGCACGCCGGTCGCCGTGACGCGGCCGTCGGTGAGGAACGCGACCGCATCCGCACGATCGAGGACGAGTGGGCTTGCGGTCACGACGACCGTCGTCCGTCCCGACCGAGCCTGGCGGAGCCGGGCCGCGATCCTCGCCTCGGTGTGCGCGTCGACAGCGCTCGTGGGCTCGACGAGGATCAGGATCTCCGGGTCGGCGAGCAAGGCGCGGACGAGCGCGAGCCGCTGGCGTTGGCCGCCGGAGAACGAGCGCGCGCGTTCGTCGACGAGCTCGTCGAGCCCGTCGGGGAGCGCCTCGAGGACGTCCTCGGCCGCCGCGATCGAGACCGCCGCGAGAATGTCGGCGTCGGTCGCACCTCCCCAGGGATCGAGCACCGTCCGCAGCGTTCCGGAGAACAGCATCGGGTCCGGCTCGCCGACGAGGATGCGCCGGCGCACCGCATCGAGCGGCAGCTCCCGGAGGGGGACGCCACCGAGCGTGGCGCCCGCGGAGTCCGCGAAGCGGCCCAGCCGGTCCGCGACCGCCGCCGACTCGTGCGGGTTCGCCGAGACGACGCACGTCAGCAGCCCCGGTTCGATCACGAGGCCGGAGTCGGCGTCCGCGACCTCCGAGCCGGGCGGCGGCTCGGCGACGGGTGCCTTCGGGTCTGCCACCGTGGGCTCGACCGCGAGGACGTCCAGCATTCGCCGCGCGCCGACGACCGCGCGCGTCACCTTGTCCACCGCCTCGGCCGCGGTGCGCAGCGGGATCACGAGGAAGGCCGCGTAGCCGTAGAAGGCCACCAGCTCGCCGGCGGTGATGCGGCCCGAGAGCGCAAACCGGGCACCGATCCAGGTCACGAGGACGACGAAGACGCCGGGGAGGAAGACCTGCGCGGCGTCGAGCGTCGACTGCGGCAGCGCCACGCGCACGCCCGCGATTCGCACCTGCTGCGAGCTCTCGCGGTAGCGGTCGAAGAACGCCTGCTCGCCGCCGATCCCGCGCAGCACGCGGAGGCCGGCGGCGGTGTCGGCTCCGAGCGCGGTGAGGCGGCCGACCTCGTGCCGCTGGTCCCGCTGCCGCGCCTGCAGCGGCCGGATCACGGTGCCGAGGAGGAGCACGAGCACCGGCACCCCGAGCAGCACCAGCAGCCCGAGGACGACGGAGGAGGACAGGAGGATCACCGCCACGACGACGTACGAGACGATCGCGCCGGAGAGCCGCGCGGTGATGTCGTAGGCGCCGCCGGCCCGCATCGCGTCGTTCGCGACGGTCGCGACGACCTCCCCCGTCGAGAGCTGCCCGCGGATCGCTCCGCCGCTGCGGGCGGCATGGTGCGCGACGAGCTGCGAGAGGCGGAACGTTGCCTGGAGCCAGTTGGCGACGGCGTTCCGGTGGCGCATGACGCCGGCGATCGCCTGCGTCGCGCCGAGGCCGAGAAGGACGAGCGACCACGTGGCGAGCGCGCTGTTGTCACCCTCGACGATCCCGTCCTCGATCGCACGTCCGATCGCGAAGGGCATCAGCGCCTGCGCGAGCATCCAGATGATCCCGAAGACGACGCCGGCGACGAGCGTCGGCACCTGGTGCCGGCCGACCCAGACGAGCAGCCGTACAGGCGAGCGCGTGTCCGGGACGCCGGGGTCGGCGACGGGGAGTTGGATCACGCGGCTGCGAGAGCGGTCGTCGGCATGCGGAGGAGCGGGACGGCGTCCCGCGTCCCGATCCTAGCGACGGCGCCCGAGGACGTCCGCGAGCTGCTCGGGGCTGATGTTGCCGCCGCTCAGGACGAGCGCGACGCGCCGGCCGCGCAGCCGGTCGCGGAGCGCGAGGGCCGCCGCGAGCGGGGCGGCACCGGCGTGCTCGGCCAGGTTGCGCGTGTGCTCGAGCATGAGCACGATCGCGCGCCGGATCTCGTCCTCGCTCACGAGCACGAAGTCGTCGAGCAGGTCGCGCATGATCCGCTGCGGGAGCTCGAAGGAGACGCGCGTCGCGAGGCCCTCGGCCGCGGTCGCCGTCGTGGCCACGACCGGCTCGCCGGTGCGCCACGCCTCGTATGCGGCCGGCGCGGCCTCCGACTGGACGCCGATCACCTCGATCCCCGGGTCTCGCCGCCTTCGCGACGACGCACGCACCGGCGGCGCCGCTGCCGCCGCCGATCGGCACGAGGATCACGTCGATCTGCGGCTGGTCCTCCAGGAGCTCGAGCGTGCCGGTGCCGACGCCGGCGATGAGCAGCGGCTCGTTCCCCGAGTGGATGTAGCGGTAGCCGTGCTCCGCGGCGAGCGCCTCGCAGTGCTCCCGCGCCTCGTCGAAGTCCGCGCCCTGCACGATCAGCTCCGCGCCGAGCGCGCGCATGGACGCCATCTTCACGGGATTCGCGCCTTCCGGGACGCAGATCCGCGCGGGCACGCCGAACAGGCGCGCGGCGAACGCGACCGACTGGCCGTGGTTGCCGGTCGAGGCCGCGATCACGCCGCGCTCGCGCTCGGACGCGTCGAGGTGCGAGACGAGGTTGACCCCGCCGCGGACCTTGAACGCGCCGACCGGCTGGTGGTTCTCGTGCTTGACCCAGACGTCCGCGCCGACGAGCTCGCTCAGCCCCGGGTACGGATACGTGGGCGTCCGCGGGAGGTGCGGCGCGATACGGCGCCGGGCCTCGAGGACGTCCGCGAGCGTGACCGGCGTGCTCAGTCGGAGGCCAGGCTCTCGTCGCTGCCGCCGAAGGCGCCGCCGACGATCATTCCGAGGATCCAGTTCACGAGCCACACGACGATGGTCGCGCCGACGTACGTCCAGAAGCCGTCGATCGAGAAGTCCGGCGCGATCCACTCGGCCAGCGCGAGCATCGCCACGTTGAGCACGAAGTAGAACAGCCCGAAGGTGATGAGGATCAGCGGCAGCGTGAGCAGGGCGAGAATCGGCTTCAGGATCGCGTTGCCGAGCCCGAGCACCGCCGCCCCGAGCAGGATCGGGCCCCAGCCCTCGATCTCCACGCCGTCGAACAGCCAGTCGATGACGAGGAGGGCGACGATGTTGACGCCCCAGCCGATGAGGAGCAGCAGCACGAGCACGAATCCGGGTCCCCGACGCACGGCGGGAGTATCGGCGGGCCGCGCTCCCGCGGTCAAGCCGGAACCGTCTCAGGCGCCGCTGCGCAGGTCGCCGAGGGTCTCGGCCCGGTAGGAGATGCCTTCGAATGCGACGGCGCATCCGTCGCCCGTCGGAGCTTGCGCCAGGAAGCCGACCGACGGCTCCCGGCGTCGCCGTCGAGCGCGAAGTGGCGGACGAGCTGCCAGCGCTCGCCGTCGGTCGAGGCGTGGAACGCGAACGCCGTCCCGATCCGGGCGATGCGGAGCCAGACCGATGCCCCGTCGACCACGAACGAGTTGCAGTCGTCGGACACACGCCGCGTCACGACGGAGACGACCATCGGCTCGCCCTGCGGCGAGCGCTCGAAGCAGAGCTTCGCCCAGAGGTCGTCGCGCTCGTACAGGACGAGCACGCCGGCGTCGTAGGTCGCGGCGAAGTCGACCGTCACGCGCGCGGCGAGGAGGAAGTCACCGCTCGCGTCGCCGACGAGTGCCGGCGCGTTCATCGTCGCCTCAGCCGACTCCTGCGGGTCGACGAACCAGTCCGTGCGCGCGCCCGCGACGATGCGGAGCGAGGCCGCGTCCGTGACGCTCCAGCGCTCCGGCTCCCGCAACCACCGCAGCGGCATCGGCAGCGCGGCGATGCGCACGCTCTCGTTGCCGCTCACCGCCGCACCGTACCGGCCGGGTTCGGCTCGGATCCCTCGCGCAGGACGTCCCGGAGCTTCGTCAGGGCGCTGAACGTGCGGCTCTTGACGGTTCCCGGCGGGATCCCGAGTGCCGTTGCGATCTGGGATTGGGTCAGACCGACCCAGTACGCAAGGTCGATGACCTCGCGCTCTGCCGTCGAGAGCAGACGAAGGGCGGCCTGCACCTCGCTGCGGAGGACGACGTCCTCGGCGATGCCGTCGAACGGGACGAGCGGTGCCTCCAGCTCCGGCGGCAGCGTGGTGACGCGCTGTTCGCGTCGCACGAGGTCGACGGCTCGTCGGTGGACGAGCGTGAGGATCCACGTCGACGCCGTCCCGCGCGCCGGATCGTAGGTCGCCGCCCGCCGCCAGACGGCGAGGAACGCGTCCTGGACCGCGTCCTCGGCGAGCCCGGGGTCGCGCAGGACTCGGAGCGCGAGGCCGTACGCACGCCTGCCGTAGCGGTCGTAGAGGGAACCGAGGGCGCGCTCGTCGCCACCGGCGCATGCCTCGAGAAGCTCGGCATCGTCCCGACTCGCAGCGGTCACCTTGGGGTAGAGACGCGACTCGTCCCGGCGTTACGGCTACCGTGCCGACGTGGTGGGTTCCCGACCCGTCGCGACGGAGCGTGACGAGGAGCAGCTCCTCACTCGACTGCGGCAGGGGGACGAGGACGCTTTCAGCACGCTCGTCCGCAGGCATACGCCGTCGATGACACGCGTCGCGATGGCGTTCGTCTCGCGTCGCGCCGTAGCCGACGAGATCGTGCAGGAGACGTGGCTGAACGTCGTCCGGAGCCTCGACGCCTTCGAGGCGAGGTCGTCGCTCAGAACCTGGATGTACGCGATCCTCGGCAACTGCGCCCGGCGCCGGGCGGAGCAGGAGCAACGGCTCGTGCCGTTGTCGGAGATCGCCGCCGCGGAGGCGTCCGGCGACGAGCTCGGAGCAGGTCCGGGCCGGTTCTTCGCGGGCGGTCGCTGGGCCGGGATGTGGTCGACGGCCGTGTCGCGGTGGGAGGACCTGCCCGAGGAGCGGCTCGTGACGAGCGAGCTGCGCACCAGGCTGCTCGAAGCCATCGACGCGTTACCGCGCATGCAGCGCGCGGTGATCACGCTTCGGGACGTCGAAGGCTGGTCGTCGAAGGAGGTATGCGACTATCTCGGCCTCGCGAACGGCAACCAGCGAATCCTTCTCCACCGCGCACGGGCTGCCGCGCGATCGGCCGTCGAGCGGTATGTCGAGGAAGGAGCGGATTGATGCTTACCTGCGCCGACATCGTGAAGCTCGTCACCGACTACCTCGAGGGGGAGCTGACACCTGCCGAGCGGCGCCGGTTCGAGGGGCACGTCGCAATCTGCCCGCCGTGCCGGGCGTTCCTCGACCAGACGCGAACGACCATCGAGCTCGTCGGCGGCCTGCGGGAGGAGGACGTCCCGCCGGAGATGGAGGAGCATCTCCTGACCGCGTTCCGCGACTGGAAGGGCGACGAGTGATCGCGTACAAGTTCCTCGCGGCGGGCCGCCTCGGGACGTTCAGCGGCGTCCGCTGGCCCGAGCCCCTGGCGTGGCTCGAAGCCGAGGCAGGCCTCGAGCGGAGCGTCTCGGGTATCCACGCGCTGCGCGCACGGGCGCTCCTCGACTGGATCGACGACGAGCTCTGGACGTGCGAGCTCGGCGGCGCGATCGAGGACGTCGGCGACGTGCTGGTCGCCGAACGCGGCCGGCTCCTGGAGCGCGTCGAGGCATGGAACGAGGCAACGGCCTACGACTTCGCGCGGAGCTGTGCGACGCGCGGGCGGGAGCTCGTCGTCGACGAGCTCCGGCGCGACGGTCACGAGCAGGAGATGAGGGAGCTCGACGGCCTCGACGCGACGAGCTTCGTGACGACCGCCGTCCACGTCGCAGCGCGCCTGCCGTCGGAGGCGGCCGGGCTCCTCGTCATGGCCGCGGACACGACGGCGCTTGCCGAGGGGCGCCGCCTCGCGGCGCGCGAACCGCAGCTGCGCTCGCACCTGGAGGCGGTCGCGGGAAGCCGTTCCACGTACGGCGCCGTCGCCGCGAACGTCGCGTTCGTGGTCTCCCGCTCGACTGCGAGCCTGCACCCGGCCGGGCCCGAGACCGGCTTCGCCGTCGAGCGCGCATGGCAGCTCGACCGGCTGCTCGACCAGCTCCGCCTCGCCGTCGCGGCTACGGCTTATCCGATCGACGCGAGGAGTCCGTGTCGACGATCGTCGGGAGAACCGAGGAACTGGACGCCCTCTTCGCGTTCGTCGACGACGCGCAGGCCGGGCCGGCGGCGCTCGTGCTCGAGGGCGACCCGGGTATCGGCAAGTCGACGCTGCTGGAGGCTGCGGTCGAGCATGCGCGGGGCCGGGGCGTGCGTGTCCTCCTCGCGCGTCCCACCGAGCCCGAGCAGGGGCTGGGCCACGTCGCGCTCGGTGACCTGCTCGACGGAGCCCTCGACGACGTCCTGCCCGTGCTGCCGCCGCCGAGGCGGCACGCCCTCGAGGTCACGCTGCTCCTCGCGGAGCCGGACGACGGCGCCGTCGATCCGCGCGCGGTCGCGCTCGCGACCCGGAGCGCGCTCGAGGCGCTGGCCGAGCGGACGCCGTTGCTCGTCGCGATCGACGACCTCCAGTGGCTCGACCCCCCGTCGGCGCGCGCGCTCGCGTTCGCCCTGCGGAGGCTCGACGGCGCGTGCCCGCTGCGCCTCCTGCTCGCGACGGCGCACCGCGACAGCCGGCGTCGGAGCTCGAGCGTGCGCTCGGCCCGGAGCGCGTCCGACGGCTCGCGGTCGCGCCGCTCGGCGTCGACGCGCTCCACCGGTTCCTCCGCGCCCGGCTCGACCGTCCCTTCGCCCGCCAGACGCTGCTGCGCATCCACGAGCGGTCGGGCGGGAACCCGTTCTTCGCCCTCGAGCTGGCGCGTGTCGTCGACCCCGACGCCGACCCGACGCAGCCGCTGCCGGTTCCCGAGACGCTCGAGGAGGTCGTCCAGCAGCGGCTCGCGGGGCTTCCCTCGTCGACCCGCAGCGCGCTCGCGCTCCTCTCGGCGCTCGGGCTCGACCTCGCCGGACCTGCTCGAGCGGGCGGGGATCGGTGCGGCCGCGCTCGAACCGGCGTTTTCCGCGCAGGTGCTCGAGCGGGACGAGGGGATCGTCCGGTTCACGCACCCGCTGCTGGCCACCGTCCTGTACCGCGGCCTGGGCGACGAGCGGCTGGCCGTCCACGCGCGGATCGCGGGGCTCGTCGACGAGCCGCTCCTCCGAGCGCGCCATCTCGCGCTCTCGCGCGAGACCCCGAACGCCGGCGTTGCGAGCGCGCTCGACGCAGCACTGTCGCTGGCGGCCGGCCGCGGCGCGTCCGCGGTCGCGGCGGAGCTCGCCGAGCACGCGCTCCGGCTGACGCCGCTCGAGGAGCGCGACGAGCGCCGACGCCGCGCGCTGGCCGCGGCCCGTGCCCAGCATGTTGCAGGCGAGTGGACGCGGGCGCGCACGATCGCGCTCGAGCTGCTGGACGAGGCGGAGCACAGCGCGGTGCGCGCCGATGCGCTCGTGCTCCTGGCCGAGCTCGAGAGCGTCGAGCGTGCCGTCCCGCTGCTCGAGGAGGCGCTGCGGGAGGCGGCCTCGCGACCCGAGCTCCAGTCGGAGATCCACTGCCGGCTGGCGTGGGCGACGCGTTTCCGCAAGGGCTACGTGCACGCGCTCGAGCACGCGCGCACCGCGCTCGAGCTCGCCGACGGCGCTCGACGACGACCGGCTCCGCGCGCGCGCCGGGGTCGTACGCGCGATCCTCGGCTGGATCGTCGGCGACGGCGCCACGCCGGAGCTGCCGTTGCCGGCGGACGATCTCGCGACGGCGCTCGGCGGCGAGCGGCTCGTCCAGGAGGCGACGTTCGCGGTCGTCGGCATCCTCGTGTCGTCCCTTCGCTGGGACGAGGCGCGGTCGCTGCTCGAGCGCGAGTGTCGCGAGTGGCAGGACCGCGACGAGCCGCGCAGCGCCCGCGCGCTCTGGGGTCTCGCGTGGGTCGAGTTCTGGGCGGGCGACTGGGACCGCGCGGCCGAGCACGCCGAGCGCGCGCACGAGATCTCGATCCAGTACGGCCTCGAGGTGCCGCAGGACCACCTGCCGATCGCACTCGTCGCGGTCCATCGCGGGCAGCTCGATCTCGCCCGGCAGCATTCCGAGCGGGCGCTCGCGCTGGCCGACGAGCAGTTCGGCCTCCAGCCGCCGCAGCACCTGGCGATCCTCGGGCTCGTCGCGTGGGGACGCGGAGACGCGCCCGGTGCCGCGGCGTGGCTCGACCGGGCCGACCGAGCCGCGGCGGCGCTCGGCTGGGGGGAGCCGAGCATTCGCTGGTGGAGCGCCGACCTCGTCGAGGTGCTCCTCGACCTCGGGCGGATCGACGACGCCGTTCGCGTCCTCGACCGCTGGGAGGCCGACGCCACGCGGCTCGGGCGCGAAGGAGTACTCGCGCACGTATCGCGCTGCCGCGGCCTCGTCGCCGCGGCGCAGGGCGACCTGGAGCTCGCGCGTGGCCGTGCTCGAGCGTGCGGTCGGCGAGCACACGACGGTCGGCGACCCGTTCGGCCGCGCGCGGGCACTGCTCGCGCTGGGCGTCGTCAGACGTCGCAGCCGTCAGAAACGCGGCGCGCGCGACGCGATCGAGGCCGCCGTCGACGCGTTCGAGGCGCTCGGCGCCGCCGGCTGGGCGGCGAAGGGCCGCGGCGAGCTCGCGCGCATCGGCGGCCGCAAGACCGCACGGGGACGAGGTGACGCCGACCGAGCGCAGGCTCGCCGAGCTCGTCGCCGAGGGCCGCTCGAACAAGGAGATCGCCGCGGTGCTCTTCGTGACGCCGAAGACGGTCGGGACGATGCTGTCGCGGCTGTACGCGAAGCTCGGCGTCCACTCGCGAACCGAGCTGGTTCGCCGGCTCGAGATCCGGCCGCCGAGCAAAGTGTAGGAATTTTCCGACTTCCGGCCGGCGCGGGGGGCTCGTAGCGTCGCGGGCGTGAGGAAGTGCTTGCGCCTGAAGGAGGAGACATGAACCTGCGCTGGGCCCTGGTCGTCGTCATCAGCCTCGTCGGCCTCGCCGCGTTCGCCGCGAGCGTGTCGGCGGCCGGCCACGCGCCAGCCCGGCACGCCTCGTGAGGATCGTCGAACCCGGCGCGATCGCCGAGCGGCTCGGCCTGCCCGAGGAGGTCGTGCGCGACGTGCAGCGCCACGGGTTCCTGCGCTGGCTCGACCTCGACGACGACGAGATCCGCGAGCTCCTGTGGCGCGCTCACTGCGAGGCGCAGCAGGTCCGACTGAGAAGAGGTGGGCATGAGCAACATGAAAACGAGGCCGAGACTGCGCTCCGGCACCAGCGGCGTCGTCGCGGCGCTCGCGGTCATGGCAGTCCTGGTGGTCGGACCGGCCGGAACGTCGGCCGCACCGGCGGCGACCGAGAACGCTGTCCTCTACTGGAGCGGCGTCGCCGCGAACGCGATCGTCGTCGGCCGCGCGCCGGCCAGCAGTGCCGTGCTCGGGGGGATGGTCCACGGCGCCATGTACGACGCCGTCGCAGCGGTCGAGGAAGGGCTGAAGCCGTTCGCGACCGGTGTGACGGCGCCACGCGGCGCCTCGGCGGATGCGGCCGTCGCACAGGCGGCCCGCGACGTTCTCGTCGCCCGTATTCCGGGTCAGGCCGCGGCGGTGCAGGCCGCGTACGACGCGTACATGGCCTCGATCCCCCCAGGGGCGGCCAGGGACGGTGGCAAGGCCGTCGGTGCGGCCGCCGCGGCCGGGATGCTCGCGATGCGTACCGGCGATCACTTCGACGACGTCGTTCCCTACGTTCAGCCGCCGACGGGACCGGGCGTGTTCGAGCCGATCGCACCGACGCCGCCGGTCGACCCGAAGCTGGCGTTCGTGCGCCCGTTCACCTACGTCTCGCTTTCCGGCTACCGGCCCGGCGTCCCGATCGGCCTGACGAGCAAGCGCTACGCACAGGACGTGGCGGAGCTGCAGACATACGGCCGTGTCGACAGCACCGTCCGGTCGGCGCTGCAGACCGAGACCGTCCGCTTCCACACCGAGCAGACGTATCTGCAGTTCAGCCGCACCCTGCGTGAGCTCGCGACCGCGCGTGGCCTCGATCTGCGCGAGTCGGCGCGGCTGCTGGGGTACGTGAACGTCGCGACCGCGGACACGATGCTCGCCTGCTGGGAGGCCAAGTACCACTACTACTTATGGCGTCCCGACCACGCGATCCAACGCGCCGACACGGACGGGAACCCGGACACCACGAAGGACGCGAGCTGGCGGCCGCTGGTCGTCGGCAACCACCCGGAGTATCCGTCCGGCCACTCCTGCTTCACGGCGGCGGTGACCGAGTCGCTGCGTCAGTACTTCGGGACGAAGAAGGTCCGGCTGGTGATCACGAGCCTCGCGCCCGGCGCCGGCCCGGCCCGGACCTACCCGAATCTGGACGCGCTCGTCGCAGACATCCAGAACGCCCGCGTCTGGGGCGGCCTCCACTACCGCTCGACCGTGGAGCAGACCGCGAAGTACTTCCCCCGCATCGCCCGCGATGTCGGCCGGAACTACTTCCTCAGTCGCGGCAGCAACGCCGACGAAGGCCTCGGCGGTTAGGCATGACCGCGTGAGCGGATGCGGGTGGGCGCCGCCATGCGGCGACCCCGCCCGCGTCCGCGCAGCTAGCCGGTCAAGAACTCCTCCCGGAAGGGAACGTCGGGCGCAGGTCTCGTGAAGCGCGCGTAGGCCTCCTTCGGGTGCGGCGTCTCGTGCTCGACCCCTGCTCCATGCCTCAGCGCCGTCTCGTCTCGCGGGTACACGATGACGTCGGGTCCGAGCCGGTTCCCGACGGCCAATACCAGGCATGGTTGCGTGCCCGCTCCGACGATTGCGTGGGCGACGTCGGGCGGACAATGGAAGTAATCCCACTGCTCTAGCTGCAGCTCCTGGCCCTCGACGATCAGCAGGCACTCGCCGCGCAGCACGAGGAATCCCTCTTGGTAGCGCTCTCGGTGATACATCGTCATGGGCTGCCCGGGCGCCAGGACCGTCAGATTGATGCCGAATTCGGGGAAACGTTCGCGGTGCTTGTCGAACTCGCAGCTTGCGCCTAGCTCGTTCTCCTGCCACCGCAATCGGCGGACGTTTGCGACGAAGTAGGAATCGTCGGTTGTCATCGCGCAATCCTACGATCGCGCGGCGCCGGCCGACGATCTCAAAGGGGGAGCCCGCTAGTGGGGAACGTGGGAGACCGCAATCCAGCGAGGGGAACCGGGTTCCAGGCGGCTTGATACCGTGTCCCGCGTTGCGGGGCGTGGCGCAGCCTGGTTAGCGCGCCAGTCTGGGGGACTGGAGGTCCCGAGTTCGAATCTCGGCGCCCCGATTTGAAGAAGTGGCTGGAAAAACTGATGTTTTGGCGTAAGCCGAAGTAGCTCGAGCCTCAGTCGTCGGCACCCATTCGGCGCCGATACGCCTCGTCGTGCTTCTGATCGAAGGCGTCGAGCGCCTGGCGGCGACGGTCGAGCGCGTCCGGCAGCAAAAGTGCCATAGGCCTCCTCGTCGGGTCAGCCACGGCGCACCTGGCGCGCGAGCAGCGCGAGGGCGAGGAGAGCAGCCGGGACAGCGCAGCCGCAGCCGCACCCGACGCCCGGCTTGGGGACGATGTCGCTCACGTCTCCTCCCCGAACTCGAAGCGCTCGTCATACCCGTCCTTCGGCACGCGCGGATCGTCGCTCGCGGCGGAATCGGAGTCAACGACGGGCTTACGGGCTTACTTCCAAAAACGTGCGAGCGAGTCGTCGCCGGTATTACGTAACGCAAGACCGCGACCCGGTGAGCAGCACCGACGGCCCGCTCGAGCAACAGCGCGCGTGTACGACGTATCGCACGGCGGGAGATCAGCAGGGCACGCGTGGCAGACGCGATCAGCGCGATGCGGAGCAGCGTGGTCGGAGCCACGCACCGACGGTAGCTACCGGATCAGTTTGTAGACGCGACCGCCCAGCGCAGCCGCGTAGAGCTCGCCGCGCGCGTCCTCGCCGAACGTCGTCAGTCCGGGAAGCGTGCCGCTCTCGCGGCGCACGTCGACTGCGGCCCCATTCTCGACTCGAAGGCTCCAGATCGCCCCGCTGCAGTAGTCGCCGAAGAAGTAGCGGCCGCGCGCGGCCGGCACCGCCGAGCCGCGGTAGACGTACCCGCCCGTGATCGAGCCCGTGCAGTCGCTGCGGCCGGCGTGGGCGTACGCGTGGACCGGAAACACGAGCCGGCCTTGCGGGTTTCGCGGCTTGTCCTCCTTGGTCGCGCGCGCCTCCCAGACGTCCCAGCCGTAGTTGACGAGCTCGCCGAGTGCGGCGCGCGGCTGGTAGTCGATCTCCTCGAACAGCCCTGCGCCGACGTCGCCGATGTAGAGGTCGCCGTTCGCACGGTCGAACGAGAGCCGCCAGGGATTCCGCAGGCCGAGCGCGACGATCTCGGGCTGGGGCGGTCGTTGCGCCACGTCGAGCCGCCAGAGCTTGCCGAACGGCTCGCTCATGTTCTGGGCGCGGTTCTCCGGATCATCGCAGCACTCGCCGTCGCCGAGGCCGAAGTAGAGCTTGCCGTCGGGGCCGAACGCGATCTCCCCGCCCTTGTGCTCGGCTCCGGGCTGGCGGCGCGTGAACAGGACGCGCGCCGTCTGCGGCAGCGCGGCCGTTCTGTCCTTGTTCGCGCGGTACTCGACGATCCGCGTGCTGTTCGGGATCGCCGAGTAGTGGACATAGAAGAGCCGGTTCCGCGCGTAGGCCGGGTGGAAGGCAATCGAGAGCAGCCCCTGCTCGCGGCCGATGCGGACCCGACCGAGAAGGTCGAGGAACGGCTTCCGCCTGAGCTTGCCTCCGACCGCGACGCGGATGCGGCCGTCCTGTTGGACGATGTAGAGCTTCCCCGGCTCCGAGCGCGGCGCGGCGATGTGCGTGACCTGGCTCGTCGTGAGCAACGGGCGGAACCTGTAGGTGCTCATAGAGCGTTCCGCCGGAGCGGATCCTGCTGCCACGAATGCCAGGCCGGCGATGGCGAGGAGCGATTTCACGCGACGAACGGTAGGCGCGGTATGGTCCTCCCGTAAGGGCCAATTACGCTCATGTCGACAGGACCACTTCTCGGGCTCGAGCTCGACCGCGACGGGCCGCTCGGCCTCCAAATCGAGCGGCAGGTACGCGAGCTTGTCCGGTCGGGGGCGCTCGAGGTGGGGCAGGCGTTGCCATCGACTCGAACGCTCGCCGCCGACCTGCGCGTCTCCCGCGGCGTTGTCGTCAGCGCCTACACCCAGCTCGCCGCCGAGGGCTACATCGCGGTTCGACGCGGCGCGGCTCCGAGTGTCGCAGCCGCCGCCTCTGCCGCGGTACAGGTGGAGAACGACCCGAACCTGCCGTTTGCGCGAGCGACGTGCCTTCCGGACTTCGCGCTCTTCCCGCGTGCGCAATGGCTCACCGTGGTCCGCTCGTCGCTTCAGGACGCGGCCGGACAGGACTTCGCGTACGGGGAGCCGCAAGGCGCGTCCGATCTCCGGCGGCGCCTACCCGCGTTCCTCGCTCGGACGCGCGGCGTGGTCGGAACCACCGACCGGACGTGCATCTTCGCCGGCTCGTCGCAGGCGCTCTTCGTGCTCGCGTCGGTCCTGCGGGCGAGAGGCGCGACGCGCATCGCGGTCGAGGACCCGAGCCACCGCTGGCGTGCGACGACGCTCGCCGCCTCCGGCCTCGAGCTCGTGCCCGTCCGCGTCGACGAGGGAGGTCTCTGTGTCGACGAGCTCCCGGACGTTCCGGCCGTCGTCGTGAGCCCCGAGCACCAGTTCCCGACCGGAGCGGCGCTCGCGCCGGAGCGACGGCGCGCCCTGCTGGATTGGGCGGCGGTCGGCGACAGGGTCGTGATCGAGCACGACTACGACGGGCACTTCCGTTACGACCGTGCACCGGCAGCTGCACTGCAGGGTCTCGCGCCGGAGCGCGTCGCGTACGTGGGGAGCGCGAGCGCGCTGCTTGCCCCTACGGTGCGCGTCGGCTGGGCCGTGCTGCCCGGAGCCCTCGTCGCGCCTGTCGTGGAGTATCTGTTCGCTACCTCGATCGCGGCCCCGCGGCTCACGCAGCTCGCGCTATCGGAGTTCCTGGAGCGCGGGTTCCTCGACCGGCACCTGCGCAAGGTCGGAGCCGTCTATCGCCGCCGCCGTGAGGCCCTCGTCACCTCGCTTGCGAGGCACGTCCCGGAAGCACGCGTCGTCGGCAGCGCCGCTGGCCTGTTCCTGTCCTTGTCCTTTCCGGCGGACACCGACGAGCCGGCGTTGCTCAAAGCAGCTCGGGAGCAGGGAATTGGCTTGGACGGCTTCAACGAGCACGCCGCGACGCCGCAGCCGCCCGGAGTGGCACTCGGCTTCGCCTGCGAGTCGGAGCCGGTGCTCCGCTACGGCGCCAGGCTCCTGGGCCTCAGCAGCGAGGCTGGGCGGCGAGGAATCGAAGCTTCTCCTCCGTCGCCTTTCGAGCCGGTCGGCTCTGTGACCGCCTGGCCCCGCAGCGCCTCACGACAGCATGTGGGTCATTCCACAGACGTCCAGGTTTCGAGCAGCGGTAACGACGTCGGCGGCGACTAGGCGCCGAGCTGCGACGAGGCCCCGTGGATGAGTCCGGGGGACTGGATGTCCCGATTTCGATCTCGGCGCCGCGATGAAAAGCCCCGCTAAGGCGGGGTTTTTACTTCTCAAAGACCGCGCACCGGGTTCGCGGCATCCGTGCCGATTCCGCGCCCCAGCACACCGTCCCGTTCTTGGGCGAGCGGCGGCGCGACGGAGGGTCTATGCTCGCGCCGTGGCGCAGCCGGGGGTCGCGGAGCAGACGAAGTTCCTCCTCGATGAGTCGCAGCTGCCGCGGCGCTGGTACAACATCCGCGCCGACATGCCGACCGCGCTGCGGCCGGTACTGCACCCGGGCACCGGGCAGCCGGTCGGGCCGGACGATCTCGCGCCGCTCTTCCCCATGGAGCTGATCCTCCAGGAGGTCAGCGAGGAGTCGGAGATCGCGATTCCCGACGAGGTGCTGGAGCTCTACAGGCTCTGGCGTCCGACGCCGCTCTACCGCGCTCATCGCCTCGAGCGGGCTGTCGGCACGCGACGCGCGCATCTTCTACAAGTACGAGGGCGTCAGCCCGCCCGGCAGCCACAAGCCGAACACGGCGGTCGCCCAGGCCTTCTACAACAAGAAGGAGGGACGCACGCGGCTCGCCACCGAGACCGGCGCGGGCCAGTGGGGCAGCGCGCTCGCGTTCGCGTGCAAGCTGATCGGGCTCGAGTGCAAGGTCTACATGGTCCGGATCTCGTACGAGCAGAAGCCGTTCCGGCGCTCGCTGATCCAGGCCTGGGGCGCGACGATCGTGGCGAGCCCGTCCGAGGAGACGCAGGCCGGCAGCGCGATCCTCGAGGAGTATCCGGACTCACCCGGGCAGCCTCGGGATCGCGATCTCCGAGGCGGTCGAGGACGCGGCCGGGCGCGAGGACACCGCCTACTCGCTCGGCTCCGTGCTCAACCACGTGCTCCTGCACCAGACGGTGATCGGGCAGGAGGCGCTCGCGCAGATGGAGCTCGCGGGCGCATTTCCCGACGTCGTCGTCGGCTGCGTCGGGGGCGGCTCGAACTTCGCCGGACTCGCCTTCCCGTTCCTGCGAGAGAAGATCGCGGGCCGCGAGATCGATGTGCTCGCGTGCGAGCCGGCCGCCTGCCCGACGCTGACGCGCGGGCCCGTTCGCGTACGACTTCGGCGACACGAGCAAGCTGACGCCGCTCGTGCCGATGCACACGCTCGGGCATGACTTCGTCCCCGCGCCGATCCACGCGGGCGGGCTGCGCTACCACGGCGTCGCGCCGCTGATCTCGCAGCTCGTGCTCGACGGGCTGATCCGCGCCGAGGCGTACCTCCAGAACGACGTCTTCGCCTCCGCGGTCCTGTTCGCCGGCAGCGAGGGGATCATCCCGGCGCCCGAGTCCGCGCACGCGATCCACGGCGCGCTCGAGACCGCGAGCGCGGCCGACGAGGCCGGTGAGGAGCGGACGATCCTGCTCAACCTCTCGGGTCACGGCCACTTCGACATGGCCGCCTACGACAACTACTTCGCGGGCAAGCTCGATCGACGTCGCGCTCGACGACGCGCGAGATCGAGCGCGCGCTGCGCGCGATCGAAGACCTACCGTCGGCGTAAGGCCTCTCCGGCTTCCACGCGGCCTGACCCACAATCAGACCTTCGCTTGACTCCTGCGATGGCACGGACGAGGGGTTCGTACAAGGCCGGCTCGAATGACGTTCCGGGGCCGGTGGCCTTCAGCCACACGCGGCCGTGAGTCGTCCGCGCGCTCAGCACGGTTGCCCATGGCTGCAGGGTCTGCGCTTCCGCTCGCGACCGGCCCCGATCCGCGCCCGTTAGGCTCCATCGACCCTCCATCCACTGCTCTACGGGGATCGCGGCGATGGTCGACGGTGGCGAAATGGGACTGTCCGAGAAGGTCGCGCTGGTAGCCGGAGCGACCCGTGGCGCGGGGCGTGCGATCGCGGTCGAGCTGGGCAGAGCCGGCGCTCACGTGTACGCGACCGGGCGTAGTAGTCGGTTGGCCGGGCGGTCCGAGATCGACCGTCCCGAGACGATCGAGGAGACCGGCGAGTTGGTCGAGGCGGCCGGCGGGTCGGCGACAGCGTTGGTCGTCGACCATGAGGACTCGGGCGCCGTTGCCGCGCTGGTCGAGCGCATCGAGTCGGCTCATGGACGTCTCGATGTACTCGTCAACGACATGTTCGGCGGCGACCGGTACGCGCAGTGGGACAAGCCGCTGTGGGAGCACGACCTGCACGGTGGGTTGCGGATGCTCCGCATGGGCGTTGACACGCATCTGATCACCGCCCGTCACGCGCTGCCGCTGATGCTGAGAACCGCCTCGGAGGAGACGCCCGGAGTTGTGGTGGAGATGACCGACGGAACGTTCGCGTTCAACGCCAACTTCCGCGAAGGCGTCGGCTTCTACTACGACCTGGTCAAGGCCAACGTGCAGCGGATCGTCGTCGGATTGACGTTCGAGCTGCGTGAGCATCCGATCGTGGCCTTGGCCGTGACGCCAGGCTGGCTTCGCTCGGAGAACATGCTCGACAACTTCGGCGTCACCGAGGAGACGTGGCGCGACGCACTGGCGGAGCGGCCCGGGTTCGCGATCAGTGAGTCCCCCGCGTACGTGGGGCGGGGCGTCGCGGCGCTCGCCGGCGATGCCAACCCGAGCAGGTACGCCGGCCGCTCGCTCACCTCGTACGACCTGGCGCAGGAGTACGGCGTCACCGATACCGACGGCTCTCAGCCGAACTGCTGGGGCTACATCGACACCTACGGGATCCACGAGCAGAGCGGACGAGGAGTGGAAGCGTTCCGGTAGGGCGGCCCCGCGACCAGGCCGGTCACGTTCCTCCCGCGCGGGTCGTATGACCCGGGGAGATGCCGTATCGGACGTTGAAGACCTCGTCGCGAATGAGGCGTTGGCCTCGGTAGACGCGTCGTGTGTAGCGGACGCTGAAGCCGCCGCCGCCGTGGGCGTAGGGAGCACTCGTCGTGGTCTCGACCCGGCGACCGAGGCGCGAGGAGAAGAAGCGAACGGTGATCGACGAGCTGGTGGCGTCGAGCTTGATCAGGGCTGCGGCGGGCCAGTCGTTGCGGAAGATCAGCTCCGGCCCGCCCCACGAGACTGTTGCTTCGCGGCCGAGCGGGTAGCGGTCGATGTAGAGCGAGTGGGGCTGGTGCTCGACGAGCTCGAGCCCGGCGAAGAAGGCGCCGTTGTAGAGCATCGTCGCGACCTGGCTGATGCCGCCCCCGACGGAGTCGGAGAACCCGTTCCCGGAGATCTGCGGCGCTGCCACGTAGCCCTTCTCGATCGTGCGCTCCCCGAGCACCTCGTTCATCGAGAACGTCTCGCCGGCACGCAGGATCGTTCCGTCGATGACGGATGAGGCGCGCTGGATGTTGACGACGCGCGGCTGCCCCGGTGGGTAGTACGTCGTGAACTGCGACACCCGCTCGCGGATGCCGAGTGCCGTCAGCTGGGCCGTGGTCACCGACGGCACGGCGGTGCTGCCGGCCGCCACCACGGTCGCCCGATCGGACGCCGCGAGCGCCCGGGCGGTCGCCGCGGCGTCGAGCGTCCGGCCCGGAACCGACGGGATGACGACGACGGCGTCCCCGCGAACCCGAAGCTCGGCGTCGCGTGCCGGCGTCGAGCCAGGCAGGAGCTTCGCGAGCCGGTCGGGGTCGAACGTGAACTGGAGGTCGCCGCCTACGGCGCGCACGTCGACGAGGGATCGCAACGCGGACGGCTGGAGCGTGGTGGCTGTCGTCCCGACGACGATCGTGCGCGCGCGGCCGGTGAGATGCTCGATCCGAGCTGCCAGCGCCCGCGCCTCCGACGTCGTGACTCGAGGCTCGAGCACCCTCCCCGGCACGCGCAACGCAGCCGGGAGCGACTCGAGACGGGAGGCAAGGGCGTCCCCGTCGATCGCGAGCCCGGCTCGCGCGTCTCGGACGGCGACGCCGTCGCCGCCGACGACCACCTCGGCGTCGCGTGCCGGTACCGGCGGCCCGAGCCTCCGCGCAAGCGCCGCGACGGCAGCTCGATCGACCGCCCACGACAGGGCGACGTCCCGCCGCTCGCCCAGGCCGACGGCATTGAGGAGGACGCCGAAGCGGTTCACGCCGGCTGCGTCCACCGCATCGGCCACGCGCGCCCGAGCACCGAGAGCCGTCCCGGTGGTGCGGACGTTCCTGCGCGGCCCGAAGACGAGCACCGGCCCGGCGGCGACCGTCCGCGCATGTCTCGCGACCGCCCGCTCGGCGTCGGCAGGTGACATCCCGCCCACAGCGACACCGTCCACCCGCGCCCCGTCGGGGAGCCGCGCGCCGACGTCACTCAGCGCCAGCACAAGGACAGCCGCGACCAACGCGACGCCGATCCCACCCGCCACCGCCAAGGCGACTCGACGACGGCGCCGCTCCGCCACGCCGACCACCGGAAACCCCGACGCCGTCACCGACACCCCATTTACCCGAAGGTGAACACGTAGGCCTCGACGCCGGGCTCGAGGAACGTGATGTCGAAGGTGCGGTCGTCGATGGCTCCCGGTTGCCTGACGAGCTGATAGAGCCGCGGCTGAACCAGCGTTCCGTTGCCCTCGGTGTCGACGTCCAGCCCGTGGGCCGTGCCGGGCGGTGCTCCGTCGATGCGGACGCGGAACGGCACGGCGTCCCCCGTTCGCGACCGAAGCACGAGGTTGACGTCGCGAGCGTGGAAGCGGAATGCGATCACGCCGCCTGCCTCGTCGAGCACGGCTGCGCGCGACTCGACGTTCCACGTGCCTGAGAGCGCCCAGGAGTTCAGCCTCAACCGCTCGGGCAGGGAGTAGGCGCGAGGTTCGGGACTGCTCACGCCGCCGGGGGAGGCGAAGTTGTGGCCCTGCTGATAGCCGACATAGGTCTCCGGAGATTCGAGGTTCGACAAGTCGGCTTGAGCCTCGACCCCGTCGTCCGGAGGAGACACGACGTCGCCCGGGACATCGTCTCGTCCGGCCTCACGGAGCAACTGCTGGATGACGCGCTCGCACATCTCGTACTCGCCCTCGCCGAACTGGTGGTGTCGGATTCGTCCCTCGGCGTCGGCGAAGTAGGCGGCCGGCCAGTACCGGTTGCTGAACGCACTCCAGACCTCGTAGTCGGGATCGAGCGCGATCGGATACTCGATCCTCATCTCCGTCGCGGCCTGGCGAACGTTGTCAGCATCCCTCTCGAACGGGAACTCCGGCGTGTGAACGCCGACGACGACCAGGCCTTGCTCCTGGTACTTCTCGGCCCAGGCGCGGAGGTAGCCGAGCGTGCGGAGCCAGTTGATGCACGTGTACGTCCAGAAATCGACCAGGACGACCTTCCCGTGCAAGTCCGCCGTGCCGAGCGGCGCCGAGTTGAGCCAGCCGGTCGCACCGTCGAAGCCGGGCAGACGTCCCTCGACCGGGAGTGCTGCCAGCCCGGTCTTGCGGCCGCTCCACCAGCTCATGTCAGCTCCACCGGCCACGAGAACGGCATCGTGGCCGATCCTGTCTCGTTGGAAGTCGATACGGACATCTCCGCCTCCTACCGTTGTGGGGATGACCTCATCAGGGTTGCGGTTCGGCTCCGTCGTCGCGCCCGTGGAAGTCCCTGGTCTGTGCCGCCGTGATGAGTCGGGCGCCGCGACCGTGGGTTGCGAAGCTGAACGACCAGCGGATGAGGACGAGCAGCCGATTCTGGAAGCCGACCAGGTAGAAGAGGTGGACGACCAGCCACGTTGCCCAGGCGAGAAAGCCGCTGAGGCGAACGCCTTTGATGTCCGCGACCGCTGCTGCTCGGCCGATCGTGGCCAGGTTGCCCTTGTCGCGGTAGCGGAAGGCGCTGTGCTCACGTCCTTGCAGTCGCGCGCGGACGATGCCGGCCGCGTACCGCCCCTGCTGCATTGCGACGGGTGCGACGCCCGGAAGGACGACGGGCTCGCCGTCGCCGGCACGCACGCGGATCATGTCGCCGATCGCGAACACCTCGGGGTGCCCGGCAAGGGTCAGATCGGGTTCGACGGTGACGCGGCCGGCGCGGTCAGGTTCGGCTCCCGTCAGTTCGGCGAGCCGGCCGGCGAGCCCGGACGCGGTGACGCCCGCGGCCCAGACGACGGCGCGGCTGGCGATGCGCTCTGCGCCACGATCTCCGCCGTCGAGTGTCACGCCGGTGGCGTCGATCCCGATCACGGCCCGTCCGGTGAGGACGGTTACGCCGAGGCGCCGGAGCGATCTCTCGGCCTTGGCTGACAGCGAGGGTGGAAAGCTCGTCAGGACACGATCCGCGGCCTCGACGAGCAGGACGCGGGCGCGTCGCGGATCGATCGTGCGGAAGTCACGCCGGAGGGTGTCCCGCGCCAGCTCCGCGATCTGGCCGGCCATCTCAACGCCGGTGGGCCCGGCGCCGACGACGACGAACGTGAGCCACGCGTCGCGAGCCTCTGCGTTCGACTCGACTTCTGCAGCTTCGAAGGCGGCGAGGAGGCCGCTACGGACGGCGAGCGCACTCTCGAGCGACTTGACCTCGGCGGCGTGCATCCGCCACTCCTCGTGGCCGAAGTACGAGTAGTACGAGCCGCCGGCGACGATCAGCGTGTCGTAGCCGAGCCGTTCAGGTGCCGGCACCGCCGAGACGGACCGCAGGTGCAGCTCACGGGCGTCGAGGTCGAAGTCGGCGACCTCCGCCAGCAGGACTCGGACATTGCCGGCGCGCTTGAAGACGGCGCGGAGCGGATAGGCGATCTCGCCCGGCGAAAGCGCACCCGTCGCGACCTGGTACGCGAGCGGCTGAAAGAGATGGAAGTTGCGGCGGTCGACGAGCGTGACCTCGACAGGCGCACGCCGCAGCTTCGACACCGCCTGGAGGCCGCCGAAACCTCCGCCGACGACGACGACGTGGTGGTTCGAGGACTCAATGGGAGGCACGGCTCGACGTCTCGTTTCTCATCGGTGCAGTCATGGGGCTGCGCAGATGGACGTGGATGTTCCCAGAGTCGGCGCGTTCGACCGAGCGTTGGGTGCCGCTGACCTCGGCGTGGCCGAGTGGCTCGGCGTCGAGCCACTCGGACGCCCCACCGAGAGGGATGTGCAGACGTTCAGCGCAGTGAGCTGAATGCAGCCCGCACCTCGGCGGAGAAGAGCTCCGGCTCCTCCCAGGCGGCGAAGTGGCCGCCCTTGTCGGCCTCGTTGAAGTAGGCGAGGCCGGGGTAGACCGCCTCGACCCAGCTGCGCGGGGAAGCCCAGATCTCGCCGGGGAACGTCGTGAAGCCGACCGGAACCGAGACCGGCGGAGGAGGCTGGCCGCTCGCAAGCGCTGCGGCCAGCGCTCGTCCGTCCTCCCAGTACGACCGGGCCGCCGACGCTGCGGTGCCGGTCAGCCAGTACAGCGTGATGTTGTCGAGGATGTTGTCGCGGGTGAGATTGCCCACGGGCTCGCCGTCGACGAACGCGCGGGAGATCTTGTAGTAGCTGTCCGTGTCGTGGTCGAGCAGCCAGGCCGCCAGCCCGACGGGTGAATCGAGCAGGGAGTAGCCGATCGTCTGTGGCCGCGTTGCCATCTCGAGGAAGTAGGCGAAGCCGTCCTCCCTGAACGTCGCGACCGCCTCGGCCGCTGCGCGTTCCTGTTCGGATTCCCTGGGCAGGTGATCGCCGATTGCGAGCACCGCCGTGAGCAGGTTCAGGTGGTAGCCGACCAAACCCTCGACCGCCTGGCGGCCCATCAGGTCCGTGACGAGGGCACCCACGTCGCCGCCCTGGGCGACGTAGCGGGTGTAGCCGAGGCGGTGCATCAGCTCCGCCCACGCGCGTGCGGTGCGGGCGGCGTCCCAGCCGAGCTCGGCCGGCTCACTGGAGAACCCGTACCCGGGCAGGGACGGCAGCACGAGGTGGAACGCGTCCTCGGCGCTGCCCGCCGTGCGCGGTCGGGTCGGTCAGCGGGCCGATCGGTCTCCAGCAGCTCGATGACCGAGCCGGGCCAGCCGTGCGTCATGATCAGCGGCAACGCGTCCTCGTGCTGGGACTTCACGTGGATGAAGTGGATCTCGACCCCGTCGATCTCGGTCGTGAACTGCGGGAGCGCGTTCAGCCTCGCCTCGATCCGGCCGAAGTCGTAGTCCTCCGCCCAGTAGCGCGCAAGCTCCTGCACCGTCGCCAGCTGCACACCCTGTGAGCGATCGTCAACAAGCTCCTTACTGGGCAAGCGCGTCGTTTCGATGCGCCGGCGCAGATCGTCCAGCTCGTCTTGCGCGATGTCGACGTGGAACGAACGAATCTGGGTTGCTGTCTCGACTGTGGTGCTCATGACGACCTCCTTTAGGGGCGCAGCGAACGGAACGCCGCGCGGAGCTCCTCGGTGAAGAGCTGCGGCTGTTCCCAGGCGGCGAAGTGGCCGCCCCTGTCGACTTCGTTGAAGTAGATGAGCTCGGGGTACGCCTGCTCCGCCCAGCTGCGTGGCGCCTGATACTGCTCGCCGGGGAAGACGGTCACGGCGACGGGGATCGAGACGCCCTTCGCGTTGAAAAAGCCTCCCTTGTACTCCCAGTACAGGCGGGACGCGGAGACCCCGGTGTTCGTCAGCCAGTAGAGCGTGATGTTGTCGAGCACTTCATCGCGTGTCAGCTCACCTGTGGCGCTCTGCGTGCGATCGAGAGCAGCGGCCACAGCTGCGGCCGGCTGGCCGTCGGCGTCGTTGTGGTCGAGAAGCCAGGCGGCCAGGCCAACGGGCGAGTCCGCAATGCCGTACAGGGTCTGCGGGCGG
>CAVTFO010000019.1:0-107910 GCA_963733995.1 uncultured Thermoleophilia bacterium | reverse complement strand
TGAACCGCGCGGTCGTCGACGGCATCGGATTGGCCTACGAGGAGGCCGGCGCCGGCGACGCCGTCGTTTGCATCCACGGCGCGTTCCTCGCCGACGCGTTTCGGCCACTGCTCTCGGAGCGGCGCCTGACCGACCGCTACCGCATCGTCTCGTACCACCGACGCGGCTACGGCGAGAGCGACCCGGCCGACGAGCCGCTGACGCTCGCGGAGCAGGCCGCCGACTGCCGCAGGGTGCTCACGCATCTCGGCGTCGATCGCGCGCACGTCGTCGGGCACTCGTTCGGCGGTGTCGTCGCCCTCCGCCTTGCGCTCGACGTGCCCGAGCTCGTCGGCACCGTCACCCTGCTGAAGCGGGACTCCTCGTCGGCGAGAGCGCCGACCTGGATCGACAGGGGTTGCGCGACTCCATCGCCCGGTACCGCGCGGTCGGCCCGCGCAACGCCGTCGACGAGTTCTTCCGCCTGCGCTGGCCGGACTACGCCGCGCACCTCGACCGGACGCTCCCCGGCGCGTTCGAGCAGGCGGTCGCGGACGCGGCGACGTGCTTCGAGGTCGACCTCCCGGGAGGCCTTTCCTCCGAGCTCGGCGAGGCGGAGGCGAGACGGGTCGCGCAGCCGGCCTTCGTCGTGATCGGCGAGGCGAGCGCCGCCCTCCACCCGCGCTTCGAGGAGACGTACCGCCTGCTGCTCGAGTGGCTGCCACGCGGCGAGGGAGCCGTCCTTCCGGGCATTTCGCACTTCCTCCAGCTGCAGGACCCGGCGGCCGTCGCGGACGCGCTGGCGGCGTTCCGGGGGGGGGGGAGGGAGGGGGGGGAGGATGGGGGGGGAGGCGAACCAGGAGGACTTCCTCGTGCTCGGAGGCGAGGCGCTGCTGCTGATCGAGGGCCAGGAGCGCCCGCTGCGGCAATGGGACCTCGTCCACTGCCCGCCGGGGCGACCACATCATCCTCGGCGCCGGCAGCGGCCCGTGCGTCGTCTTCGCCGTCGGCGCGCGCGAGCACGTGGACGACGAGACCTGGGGCGGCTATCCGGTCGACGGGACGGCCGCGCGGCACGGCGTCTCCGTCGAGCGCGAGACGAGCGACGTCGAGGAGGCGTACGCGCGCTTCCCGGACGTCGCGTGGACGCGCTACCTTGACGGCTGGCTCGACTAGCTCGGGCTGACGAGCGTCCCGCCCCAGTCCTCGGGCGCGACGTCCGCGAGCGTCTCGGAGAACGTCCAGTGGTGACCCATCGGGTCCTCGGCCTCGTACTGCCGCTCGCCGTACTCGAAGTCCGTCGGCTCGATCACGATCCGCGCGCCGTAGACCCGCGCCCGCTCGCATGGGGCATGGGCATCGTCGACGTGCACCATCGACGCGGTGCGTCGCCTCGCCCGGGCGGTGCGGCGTTCCGCTCGCCATGCACGTCGGCGACGATCACCGCCCCGTCGCCGACGCGGAGCTGCGAGCGGTGCGCCTCGCCGATCCGGACGCGCTCCTCGACCCGAACGCCTCGCCGAGCCAGTGGACCGCCTCACGCACGTCGGGGTAGACGAGCACGGGGATCACGGTCGCCGACGGGATCGAGCGATTGGGCTTCATGCAGCGACGGTACCGCTAGGCTCCGGCGCATGCAGCCGCGGTCCGTACGCGTCGCCGCGATCCAGGCGACGCCGGTGATCCTCGACGCGGCGGCGACTGTCGAGAAGGCGGTCTCGCCTGCTCCACGAGGCGGCGGACGGCGGCGCCGAGCTCGCGGTCCTGCCCGAGACGTTTGTCCCGCTCTACCCGTCGAACGCCTGGGCGCGAGGCGCGTCGTCCGTTCGGCGGCTGGGACGAGTTCTGGGAGCGGCTCTGGGAGAACAGCGTCGACGTGCCGGGCCCGCTCGTCGACCGCCTCGCCGACGTCTGCGGGGGAGCGCGAGCTGCACGTCGTGGTCGGCGTCAACGAGCGCGAGCGCGACCGGCCGGGGTCGCTCTACAACGCGATGCTCACCGATCGGCCCGTCCGGGACTCCTCGCGAAAACACCGGAAGCTGATGCCGACCCAGCACGAGCGCCTCTTCCACGGCGTGGGCGCGGGCGACGACCTCTCCGTCACCGGAGACGCCCGTCGGCCGGATCGGCGGCCTGATCTGCTGGGAGAACCGCATGCCGCTCGCGCGCTGGCGGGTCTATCAGGGCGGGCCGCAGCTCTGGGTCGCGCCGACGGCCGACGACTCCGACGGCTGGCTCGCGAGCATGCGCCACATCGCGATCGAGTCGGGCGCCTACGTCATCTCGGTGCCGCAGTACATCCCGGCCTCGGCCTTCCCGGATGACTTCCCGGTGCCGCTTCCGGAGGACCGGAGGTCTTCGGGCGCGGCGGCGCGGCCGCGTGCGAGCCATCCTCGGGCGAGATCGTCGCGGGGCCGCTCTACGACCGCGAGGGGATCGTCTTCGCCGACTGCGACCTGCGGCGCGGCTTCCACGCGAAGCGGTGGTTCGACGTCGTGGGGCACTACGGGCGGACGGACGTCCTGGCCGCGGAGCCGGAAGGGACGGCCTCCTGGGCCTGACCCAGTACTACACCGCGACGACCCTGGACGGGTTCATCGCGGACGAGCAGGACTCCCTCGACTGGCTCTTCACCCGCGCCCGCGACGAGGACGGGCCGCTCGCCTACGAGCGCTTCTACGAGGGCGTCGGCGCGGTCGCGATGGGCTCGACCACGTACGAGTGGATCCTCGAGCACGCGAAGCGCTGGCCGTACTCGGTGCCGAGCTGGGTCTTCTCCTCGCGCGAGCAGCGGCCGGTGGAGGGCGCGGACGTCCGCTTCGTCCGAGGCGACGTCACGCCGGTGCACGCCGAGATGACAGTGGCCGCCGGCGAGGCGAACGTCTGGATCGTGGGCGGCGGCCCGCTCGTCGCGCAGTTCGCCGAGGCGGGGCTGCTCGACGAGGTGCTCGTGACCGTCGCGCCCGTGACGCTCGGGGCCGGGCGTCCCTTGCTGCCGGCTCGCGTGGAGCTGCGGCTCGAGGAGACGGGGCGGAACGGCGACTTCGTCGCGGCGCGGTACTCGGTCGTGCGCGAGCGCTAGGTGCTCGCGCGCCGGCGCGGGTGCACGTGCCAGAGCCGAGTGAGCAGGACCGTCGGCACGAGCCAGATCGCAAGGAACGCGACGAGCACGGCGGCCGACGCGGCCCCGAAGAGCAGCGTGAACCCGAGGACGACCAGCAGCATCACGCTGAACAGCACGTAGGCACCGGTGGCGACGACGAGCACCGCGCCGCGGATCGCCACGCGCGCCGCCGACCGGATCGGCGTCGCGATGTCGTCCACGTCCGGGAGTGCGGGCAGGCCGGAGAGCGCGCCGCGAAGCTCCGCTCGCGACCTGGCCGTGAGCACGCGCCCTGCGCGCTCGGTGAACTCCTCCAGCGTCAGCCGACCGCGAACATAGTGCTCGCGCAACGCGACCTCGACCCGTTCGCGATCCGTGTCGGCTGCCAACATGACGCCATCGTAGCTCCGCCCTCCTCCGGAGTATCGTCGGCGCGTGGTCGAGCAGACCCGAACCTGGCATCACGGCCTGATCGCCGAGTGGTGGGCGCACTTCAACAAGGACGGGCCGGAGATCGAGGAGTACGGCCGCGTGGTCGCGGCGGGACAACCTGCGCTCGACGCCGGCTGCGGTGCGGGCCGACTCCTCGTGCCGTGGCTCCGGGCCGGCTACGACGTCGCCGGCTGCGACGTGTCGGAGGACATGCTCGACCGCTGCCGCGAGCGGGCCCGTCGCGAGGGATTCGAGCCGACGCTCTGGGTCGCGCCGCTGCACGGCCTCCGCGCGCCGCGGCACTACCGCACGATCGTCTGCTGCGGGACATTCGGCCTCGGGAGCACACCCGCCCAGGACGAGTTCGCGCTGCGTCTGCTCCGCGAGGCGCTGGAGCCGGGCGGGACGCTGATCCTCGACCACGAGGTGGCGCGGCCGGGGCAGTTCGACGTGACGACACCGCTCCCGAAGCCGTGGCCGGAGCGCGGCGACCGCCGGCGCGCCGATGACGGCAGCGAGTACGAGCTCCGCGTGCGCAGGGTGTCCGTGGACGAGGCCGACCGCAGCGAGACGCTGGAGATCTGGGCACGGAAGTGGAATCCAGAGGGCCGACTCGTGGCAGCGGAGACGCGAGAGCTCACCATGCGGTCGTACGCGCGCGACGAGCTGCGCGAGCTGATCGAGCGCTCGGGCTTCCGCATCGTGGACGAGCACGAGACCGCGGACCCGTCGATCGTCGCGTACGTCGGAACGGCCTAGAACCGGCCGCGGTTCGTGTCAAGCCAGGCCCGCTCGACCGGCAGCCGCGCCAGTTGCCGATCCCAGCCGTTCCGGCGGCAACGCTCCTCGGCGCCGTCGTACTCGCGCGCGAGGATCGTCGGCACGTCGAACGTTCTCCCATAAGCGTCCAGCGCCGTGTGTGTTCGACGGACGAGCTCAGGCGCCGGCTCGGCCGCGAAGCCGTAGCCGATGAACATGCGCAGTGCGTACGCGACGTCCTCAGAGGCGTCGCCACGGTGGACGGCATCGAAGTCGATCAGGCCGACGGGCAGGCCGTTGCGCCAGACAAGATTCCACGGCCCGAAGTCCCCGTGGCAGACGACCTCGTCGCCGAAGGCGTCGTGGTAGCGGCGCAGCAAGCTCAGCGCGGCGGCGACCTGCCCGGTCGAGAACGTGACGCGAGTCGGAGGATCGCCGACGTACGGGTGCATCCGGCCGCGGTCGGTGTGGGTGTCGCCGTCGATCCAGCTGAGGACGTCACGGCCCTGGTCGTCGACGCCGAGCCACCGCGGCGCGGCGTCGAACCCGGCGCGTTCCAGCTGCCGGAGCACGTTGCGCATGAGCGGGGACGAGGCGTTCGAGGGCCTCCGAACCGTGTCGCCGACGCGGACGACCTCGTTCGTCACGCCACCGGCGAGCGACACCTCATCCGGGCGACGACCGATCACCGTGTGCGAGCGTACCGGCGACGAGACCGACGACCCGACGGAGGTTCGATGAGCGGATACGCGATCGCCCACCTCGACGAGATCGACGAGATCACCGACGGCCGCGAGCCGTTGCGGCCCGTCCGGCACCACTTCGGCATCACGTCCTTCGGCGTCAACGCCTGGACGGGCAAGAAGGCCGGGGACCGGATCATCAACGAGCACAACGAGGAGAACGAGCAGGAGGAGCTCTACTTCGTCACGGCGGGCCGTGCCGTCTTCGAGCTGGCGGGCGAGCGCAAGGACGCGCCCGCGGGCACGTTCGTCTTCGTCGAGCGGGGCGTGATGCGGACCGCGTTCGCCGAGGAGCCCGGGACGACGCTCCTCGTCATCGGCGGCGCGCCCGGCGAGGCGTACGTGCCGGACGGCTGGGAGATCTGGTCGCAGCTGCGCCCGCTCTTCGACGCGGGCGACTACGACGGCGTCGCCGACCGCGGCCGAGAGCTGATCGCGCAGAACCCGCAGTACCCGACGCTGCTCTACAACCTCGCCTGCGCGGAGGCGCTCGCCGGCCGCAAGGAGGACGCGATCGAGCACCTGCGCCAGTCGATCGCGCTCAACGAGCGCAGCCGCGAGTACGCAAAGGGCGACTCCGACTTCGACGCGGTGCGCGACGAACCCGGCTTCAAGGAGCTCGTCGGCAGCTGAGCCGACGCGCGCGGGTCAGCGGCCGACCAGATCGGCGAACGCCGGCTCGTCCCGGATCGGGTCGAAGTCGGGATCGCCGGCAGCAAGCGCGCGGCAACGCTCCGCCACGGCGATCGCCCGCCGGAGGTGCTCGATCGCGTCCTCCTTCCGCCCGACGAGCGCCTCGCAGCACGCCAGGTTGTACAGCAGCTGCCCGTCCTGCGGATTCGCCGCGAGCAACTCGACGCCGCGGTCGGCGGCCTGCGCGTACTCGCCGGCAGCGTACAGCGGGTGAACCTCGTCCCAGACTCCGGGATCCTGGCGGACGATCGTGTCGGGGAGCGTCACCCACGAATGCCGACGCGACTCGTAGCCGGATTCCGTCGGCGGCGGGAACGACGGGTCGGCGAACGAGCCGACCGAGACGACGATCAGATCCGGCTCCGAGGGCTCCGTGTAGAAGACCTGCGAGCCGCAGTCCGGGCAGAAGTGGAAGACGTGCTCCTTCCGGTCCGCCTCGTCGGAGATCCGCGAGTAGTCCTTGAAGCGGCCGACGACCTTCACCTGCTCCGGTCCGAAGGCCGCCTGCATGCCGAAGGCGCTGCCGGTCCGGCGCTGGCACGCGAGGCAGTGGCACACGGAGACCGACGAACGGATCGCCGTCCACCTCCAGGCGAAGCTGTCCGCAGTGACAGGCGGCCTCCCGCGTCGCCATCGCCGGGAAACCTATGTGCCCGCGGCGCGGTAGACGCACACGTTCGTGCCGGTCGCGGCCGTGACCGTCGAGACGAGCTCGAGCGTCCGCAGCCCGCCGTCCTCGGGGAAGATCGACTTGCCGCCGCCGAGGAGCACCGGCTCGATCATCAGCCGCAACTCGTCGACGAGCCCCTCGCTGAGCAGCGTGCGCACGAGCGCCGCGCTTCCCATGATCAGCAGGTTCGAGCTCTCGCGGAGCTCGCGGATGCGGTCGACGGCCTGCTCGCCCGGGATCCGGGTCGTGTTCCACTCCATGTCGTCGTCGCCGAGGCTGGCGGAGACGACGTACTTGGGGATCGCGTTCATCTTGTCGGCGAAGGGGTCGCCGGCGCGCCCGGGCCACGCCGCGGCCATGCCCTGCCAGGTGCGGCGCCCGTAGAGGAGGGCGTCGGCGCCGGAGAGCGCCTCGTCCCACGCCGGCCCCATCACCTCGGGGTCGAAGAACGGGTGCGACCAGCCGCCGTGGGCGAAGCCGCCGTCGCGGTCCTCGTCGGGCCCGCCGGGGGCCTGGACGACGCCGTCGAGGCTGATGAACTCGGTGACTGCGATGCTCATGACTCGCTCCTCTCGTGTGCGGGGTGACGCGCTGTAGACGGCGGGGGCGCTCCGGAATCATCGCGCGGCCTGCCTCGGCGAGTGGTACGTCTCGGGTCCGAGGCATTCGACTCGGCGTGACGCTTCTTCGATGCGGGCCGTCCAGTGACTTCATCGGTCGTACGCGCCGCTCGTTGAGCGCTACGCTGGCCCTCGTCGCGTGACCGCAACGGTGAATCGCGCATGAACAAGCCGCGCATCTTCCTCGGGTCGTCGGGCAAGCAGGCCAAGCTGCTCCAGGCGATCGCGCGCGGGCTCGAGGAGGTCGCCGACGTCGAGCCCTGGACGACCACGTTCAACCCGGGGAGGTCCACCCTCGACCGGCTCGTCGAGCTCTCCCAGGAGGTCGATTTCGCGGCGTTCGTGTTCGCCCAGGACGACTGGACCACGACGGACGCGTCCCAGTCCGGCCAGGCGTCGCCGCGCGACAACGTGGTGTTCGAGGCGGGGCTGTTCGGCGGCGCACTCGGGATCCGGCGCACGTTCATCCTCCACGCGAACGGCTCGAAGCTGCCGACCGACCTGCTCGGCCTGACCTCCGTCCGCTACGACCCGGCCACCAGCCCGGCGGAGGTCCGCGCGATCAACCAGAAGCTCCGCAAGGCGATCGAGACCGAGGGTCGCCGCGCGCCGGTCGAGGGGCTGTGGTGGCAGCTCTCGCTCACCGTGCGGAGCGAGGAAGAACCGTCGGCGGTGAGCCTCCTGCGCATCTCGCGGGACCGCGACGGTGGCCTGGACGTGACCGGCCGGGCGTGGCAGGAGGACGGCACCCTGTCGGCCCGCTACTGGAGCGAGGCTGCGAAGGAGCGCAGGGATCCGGCGGGGATCTTCTACTTCTGGAGGGGCGAGCGCCCTCGGCACCCGAATGCCCCGCAGCTCGAGGGCACCGGTGAGATCAGGGTCGAGGCCACCGACCGCGCCAGCGGGTACTGGACGACCCGGTCGGATCGCGACGCCGGGTTGAATGCCCGAACCGCCGGCGTCTACCTTCGAGCCGACCCCTCAGACCTGCAGGTGCTCGACGGCGGGAGCGAGGAGGAGCGGGCCGAGCTCATCGCGCAGCGCCTCCGCGAGTGGAAGTCTGCCGCGAACGCTTTCTGAGCACCGACCTCCCGTCGCCGTCAGCGG
The DNA here is from genome assembly GCA_963733995.1 of uncultured Thermoleophilia bacterium. Lineage (GTDB taxonomy): Bacteria > Actinomycetota > Thermoleophilia > Gaiellales > Gaiellaceae > DATHTC01. The sequence goes on along the minus strand of CAVTFO010000019.1, from coordinate 99,804 downwards.
CCGCCCCGTCACAGCCTCCGCTGCCCGCTCCCGTCGGCGTTCATGACGTAGACCTCCTCGATGAGACCGGCATCGCTCACGGCCTACATGTCCCGCAGAACCTGCATAACGCGTACTTGGCCGACTGGACGACGAAGAGTTCCCCTCGCCGGCTCCCACTCCCGCGCGAGCGTCGTAGCGCGAGGTCGTGGGCGTTGAACGCGGCCAGCACCTGCCGCAGCACGTCGACGTTGCGGTCGACGGACATGACCACCTCCTACGAGATCTGCCAGGTGTCCCCGGACGCCACGAGCGCCCGCAAATCCCCTTTGCCCCGCTCCGCCTGCGCCTGCTCGATCTGCGACGCCATCAGCTCGTCGTAGACCGGGCGCTCGACGTCGCGGAACACGCCGATCGGCGTCGCGCCCACCGTGCCCAGCGTCAGCCGCGACAGCGCGAACGCGAGCGACGGCTCCTCGTGGTGCTCGTCGTGGCGGAGCAGCGCGTCCTCGCCCACCTCCGCCACGTCCACGACGTGCGCCGAGCCGTCCGTCGCGCTGGACGACGCCCTTCTCGCCCTCCTCGCCGAAGCGGATCGGCTCGCCCTGCCTCAGCACGATCCGGTTCGCCGCGTCGTCCCGCACGACGTCGAAGGCGCCGTCGTTGTAGATGTTGCAGTTCTGGTAGATCTCGACGAAGGCCGAGCCCTTGTGCAGCGGCGGCCTTGCGCAGCACCTCGGTCATCGTCTTCTTGTCCGTGTCGATCGTGCGCGCGACGAACGTCGCCTCGGCACCGAGCGCGAGCGACAGCGGGTTGAACGGCTGGTCGATCGAGCCCATCGGCGTCGACTTCGTCACCTTCCCGCGCTCGCTCGTCGGCGAGTACTGGCCCTTCGTCAGCCCGTAGATCTCGTTGTTGAAGAGCAGGATCTTGATGTTCACGTTGCGGCGCAGCGCATGGATGAGGTGGTTGCCGCCGATCGAGAGCGCGTCGCCGTCGCCGGTGACGACCCACACGGAGAGGTCGGGGCGCGAGGTCGCGAGGCCCGTCGCGATCGCCGGCGCGCGGCCGTGGATCGAGTGCATCCCGTAGGTCTGCATGTAGTACGGGAAGCGCGCGGCGCAGCCGATCCCGCTGACGAACACGATCTTCTCGCGCGCGAGCCCGAGCTCGGGCATGAAGCCCTGCACCGCGGCGAGGATCGCGTAGTCGCCGCAGCCCGGGCACCAGCGGACCTCCTGGTCGGTCTTGAAGTCCTTCGCCGTCAGCGACACGCCGCCGCCGTTGCCCTCGCTCATCGCTCGTTCCCCCGCTTGAAGTTGCCCGTGGCGCGTCGCAGGAGCTCCTGGCGCGCGTCCTCGTCGGCCGCGTCCGCGCGGGCGAGGAACGACGTCGCCCTGGCGCCGCGCAGCGTCGTCACCGTGCGGCCCTGCCAGTCGATGTGCACCTCGCCGGCCTTCGTCTCGCGGTACGTGAACGTCGTCACGGCACCTCCCTCGCGAGCAACTCGCGGCCCGGCGCCGTCAGCGCGACGACGCCGCCGCGCACCTCGACGAGGCCGTCGCTGACCGCGTCGTCCCAGGCGGGATGCCGCGGGCAGTTGCTCGTCCACGCCTCGACGAGCTCCGCGTACGTCCGCGGGCGGGACGCGACCCAGGCGAGCAGCTCCTGCGTCAGCGGGCGGCGAGGCGTCGACGACGTGGCACAGCATGCAGCCTCGATCGCCTCGGCCAGTTCCCGGGACCGGAACGGCACGCCGCGCACGCGGTTGTAGCCCACGGCGTCGACGAGGAACTCGGCCCGCACGAGCTTCAGCAGCTGCCCGAGGTTCATCTCCGGGACGAGCACCTTCGGGTAGCTGCGCAGCACGTCGCCGGTGTTGCGCGGGAACGGGTTGAGGTAGCGCAGGTGCGCGTGCGCGACCTTCCTCCCGTCGCTCCGGACACGCCGGCACGCGGCCTGGATCGGCCCGTACGTCCCGCCCCAGCCGAGCACGAGCAGCTCCGCGTCGCCGTCGGGATCGTCGACCTCGAGCTCCGGGATGTCGGCCGCGATCCCGGCCACCTTCTGCGCGCGCAGCCGCACCATGCGGTCGTGGTTGTCGGGGTCGTAGCTCACGTTCCCGCTCCCGTCCTGCTTCTCGAGCCCGCCGATCCGGTGCTCGAGGCCCGGCGTCCCCGGGATCGCCCACGGCCGCGCGAGCGTCTCCGGGTCGCGCAGGTACGGGAGGAACTCGCCGTCCTCGGGGATGTCGGTCGTGAAGGCCGGGTCGATCGGCGGCAGCGAGTCGACGTCGGGGATCAGCCACGGCTCGGACGCCGTTCGCGAGGTACGCGTCCGAGAGGAGGTAGACCGGCGTGCGGTACGTGAGCGCGATCCGCGCGGCCTCGATCGCGACGTCGAAGCAGTCCGACGGCGTCGCGGGCGCGAGGACCGGCACCGGCGACTCGGAGTTCCGGCCGAAGAGCACCATCAGCAGGTCGGCCTGCTCCGGCTTCGTCGGCATCCCGGTCGAGGGGCCGGCGCGCTGGATGTCGAGCACGAGCAGCGGCAGCTCGAGCATCACGCCGAGGCCGATCGTCTCGGACTTGAGCACGATCCCCGGCCCGGCCGAAGTGGTCACGCCGAGCGCGCCGCCGAACGCTCGCGCCGAGCGCGGCGCCGGCCGCGGCGATCTCGTCCTCCGCCTGGAACGTGCGCACGCCGAAGGCCTTGTGCCGCGCGAGCTCCTCGAGGATCGAGGACGCGGGCGTGATCGGGTAGGCGCCGAGGAAGAGGTCGAGGCCGCTCTTGACCGAGGCGGCGATCAGGCCGTACGCGAGCGCGGTGTTGCCGGTGATCTGCCGGTAGACGCCCGGCGCGAGCTTCGCCGGCTTGACCTCGTACGAGACGACGAAGTCCTCGCTCGTCTCGCCGTAGTGGTAGCCGGTCATGAACGCGCGCGTGTTCGCCTCGACGATCTCCGGGCGCTTCGCGAACTTCGTCGCGATGAAGTCGACGGTGTGCTCGGTCGGGCGGCCGTAGAGCCACGACATCAGCCCGAGCGCGAAGAAGTTCTTCGAGCGCTCGGCCTCGCGGGAGGTGATCCCCTCGACGTCCTTCAGCGCCTCGACGGTCATCGAGGTCAGCGGGATCGCGTGGAGCTTGAACTGGGAGAGCGAGCCGTCCTCGATCGGCGAGGCGTCGTAGCCGGCCTTCTTCAGGTTGCGCTCGCTGAAGGCGTCGCGGTTGACGATCAGCGTGCCGCCCTCGGGCAGGTCCTTCACGTTCGTGCGCAGCGCGGCCGGGTTCATCGCCACGAGCACGTTCGGCTGGTCGCCGGGCGTGAGGATGTCGTGGTCGGCGAAGTGGAGCTGGAAGCCGGAGACGCCCGGAAGCGAGCCGGCCGGGGCGCGGATCTCGGCGGGGAAGTCCGGGAGCGTGGCGAGGTCGTTGCCGCGCATCGCCGTCTCGGCCGTGAAGCGGTCCCCGGTGAGCTGCATCCCGTCACCGGAATCGCCCGCGAACCTGATGATCACGCGGTCGAGCTCCTGCACCGGCTTCTGGGCGGACATCCTTCGCTCAACCGTAGCAGCGCCCTCGTCGCTCATCGCCGAGATCGGTTTCCCGAGCCGAAACCGACAAAGTGACAGTCTGTTACTTGTCCGTTTTCGAATCGGGTTCCCGCAGCTCGCCGGCGAGCATGTCCATGAGCAACCCGTCGTGGAACGTCCCGTCGGGGCCGCGCTCGTACTGCCGCATCACGCCGACCGGTCTGAAGCCGACGCGCTCGTAGGCGCGGATCGCGCGCGTGTTCGCCGCGGCCGGGTCGATCGTGAGGCGGTGGTGCCCCCGGTCCTCGAACAGGTGGCGCGCGAGCGTGCGCACCGCGTCCGGCCCGAGGCCTCGGTCCTGGAACGCCGTGGCGAGGAAGACGTCGATGCCGGCGTGCCGGTAGTCGGGTTCGTCCTCCTCCCAGTACTGGATCGCGCCCGCGACCTCGCCGTCGACCTCGATCACGAACGACGGCGAGTCGTCCAGCTCGTCGTCCACGCCCCACCAGCGCGCGACCTCGGGCTCGCGCAGGATCTCCCGCAGCCGCTGCCCGTCCTCCGGCGCGACCGGCCGCAGGGTCACCCGCTCGCCTCGAAGCACGTCCGTCACGTCGCCAATCCTTAACCGAAATCGAACCCCTGGCTCAGACCTGCGAGCCTAGATTCTCGGACATGAAGACCGCTCTCTCCCGCGCAGTCACCTCCGCCCTGCTCCGCCTCGCCGACAAGGTCGAGGGCCGCGAGACCTGGGCGGCGCCGACGCAGCCGACCCGCTAGCTCACTCCGCGCCGACGCGCGTCCGGACGACGGTGAGCCCCCACGCCTCGCCCGAGGCGAAGAGCTCGTCCGGATCGACCTCGCCCAGCCAGCCGAGGAAGTGCCGTTCGCGGTTGTCCTCGGTGCTGCCGAAGACCGCGGGCCACTCCTGCGCCACGCTCGTCGGCCGAGGGCCACGCTCGGCGTCGTCGCGGCGGCGCTCGGCCTCCTCGGCGACCGGTCCCTCCTCGTAGCCGCGCGGCATGTCCCGAAGGGTACGCTCGGACCGATCGTGTCGCTTCCGGCCGAGACGAGGATGGGCGCCGTGCACCTGACGGTCTCCGAGCTCGCGCGCTCGGTGGACTTCTGGCGCGACGCGGTCGGCCTCGAGGTGCTCGAGCAGGGCGCAGGGCGCGCGTCGCTCGGGTCGGACGGCCGCGAGCTGCTGGCGCTCGTCGAGGAGCCCGGCGCCCGGCCCGCGCACGGCTTCACCGGCCTCTTCCACGTGGCCCTGCTCGTGCCGGAACGGCCGGCGCTCGCCGCCTGGCTCGCGCACGCGGGGCGCGACCGGATCCCGCTGCAGGGCCTGTCCGACCACTTCGTCAGCGAGGCCATCTACCTCGGCGACCCGGACGGGCACGGGATCGAGATCTACGCCGACCGCCCGCGCGAGTCGTGGGAGGGGCAGGTCGAGCGGCTGACGACGCTCCCGCTCGACGTCGACGACCTGCTCGGCGAGCTCGACGACCCGGAGACGGAGCCGTTCGACGGCCTCCCGGCAGGGACGACCGTCGGCCACGTGCACCTTCGCGTCGCCGACGTCCCGCAGAGCATCGCCTTCTACCGCGACACGCTCGGCTTCGACCTGATGGCGACCTACGGCGACCAGGCCGCCTTCCTCGCCGCCGGCGGCTACCACCACCACGTCGGCGCGAACACGTGGCAGAGCCTGGGCGCGCCGCCGGCCCCCGAGGGCACGGCGCGCCTCCTTCACGCGACGGTGATCCTCCCGGAGGGCGCGCGCGACGAGCTCGCCGGGCGCCTCGACGCGGAGGACACGCCGGACGGGCCGCTCGTGCGCGACCCGTCCGGGAATCGCTTGCTGCTCGCCGCGGCCTAGCGGCGGACGAGCAGCGTGTAGGCCCGCGTGGCCGTGACCTTGTAGCCGTCGGTCACCCGCACGACGACGCGGAAGCGGCCGAGGGCGCGCGGCGTCCCCACGAGCACGCCGTTCACCTGCAGGCGCAGGCCGACCGGCAGCCGGCCGGACACGATCTGGAAGCGCTTCTTGCCGACGCCGCCCTCGGTCGCGAGCTGGAACGAGCGTGCGGATGCCGCGGACGTAGAGCGGGAGCGAGCGGGTGGCGAGCGCGATCGGCGCGTTGACGACGAGCTGCGTCTGCACCGTGGCGCTGCGGCCGTCGCGGTCGGCGACCTTGAGCGCGAGCGCGTACGTCCCGGCCTGCGTCGGCGTGCCGGTGAGCGCGCCCGTCGCCGCGTCGAGCGAGACACCGGCGGGCAGCGAGCCCGAGGCGAGCGACCACGTGTGCGGCGCGACGCCGCCGGCGAACGCCGGCCGCAGCGCCAGCGCCACGCCCTGCTCGGCCTGCTTCGTCGCCTGGATCGAGGCCGTCACGCCCTCGCGCACGGCGATCGTGAACGTCTTCTGCGCCGCGCCGCCGCCGGACTGGACGCGAACCGTGAACGTGTAGTCGCCCGCGATCGTGGCGCGGCCGCTGAGCGTCCCGTCGCCGGCGAGCTGGATGCCGACGGGAAGCACGCCGCCGACGACGCTCCACGACTGCGAGCCGCCGCCCGAGGCGGTGAGCCGGGTCGAGTACGCGGCGCCGGTGTCGGCGCCCGGGACCGAGGCTCTGGTGGATCGCGAGCGAGGGCGCCGGCGCGGGCGGGTTCACCGGGGGCGGCGGCGCGCCGCCCGAGCCCGTGACGCGGATGACCCAGTCCTCCTCGGTGCTGTCGTTGCTGCACTCGGGCCACAGGCTCCCGGCGATGATCCAGAACGGGAACTCGCCGGCCGTGGTCGGCGTCCCCTCGATCCGCCAGCTGTTCTGCGTCTGGTCGCTCGGCCCGCCGGCGAGGTGGAGGCCGGGCGGCAGCGAGCCGGGGCCGATCCGCATCGTCACGAGCAGGCAGCCACCCGCCATCGAGAGCTGGTGCGAGTACGGCTGCCCGACGACGCCGACCGGGACGAGGCGCGCCTCGTCGGTGAAGCGGAAGGCGAGCGCGCCGGGCGCGAGGACGGCCGCGAGCGCCGCGGCAGCGGTGAGCGAGACGACGAGACGCATGTGAGACCCCTTGTCGTGTTCGATCCGTGCGACGACTTCCCTAGCGGCCTACCACTTGGAGCGGCGGCCCTTCCGGCTCGTGTAGACGACGCGCGGGCGCGCCATCGCCATCCCCTCGGCCGCGAACTGCTCGGTGTGGCCGAGCTTCTGGGCGACGCGGCTGACGTCGGCCTGCTGGTCGGGCATGACGAAGGTGATCGCCTCGCCGCTGCGGCCGGCGCGGCCCGTCCGCCCGGTGCGGTGGACGTAGCCCTTGTCCTCCTCGGGCGGGTCGAAGTTGATCACGTGCGTGATGTGCTCGAGGTCGAGCCCGCGCGCGGCGACGTCCGTCGCCACGAGCGTCGTGACCTTGCCGGCGTCGAACTGCGCCAGCGCGCGCTCGCGCTGCGACTGGCGCATGTCGCCGTGCAGCGCGGCCGCCCGCACGCCGTGCCGGTCGAGCTTCTGGACGAGCCGGTCGGCGCCGCGCTTCGTCCGCACGAACACGAGCGCGAGCCCGCGGTCGCGGCCGAGCTCCTCGACCAGCCGCTCGACCTTGTTCTGGGCGGTGACGGCGATGAAGCGGTGGTCGATGTCGCCCTGCGCATACTCCTGCGGCGCGCCGGCCTCGTAGCGCGAGGCAGCGGTCGTGAACTGCCGCGCGAGCTCGCCGACCTCGCCGTCGAGCGTGGCGGAGAAGAGCATCGTCTGCCGGTCGCGCGGGAGCTTGCGCATGATCCGCTCGACCTGCGGCTTGAAGCCCATGTCGAGCATCCGGTCGGCCTCGTCGAGGATGAGCGTGCGGACGCGGTCGAGCGAGACGAGCCGGCGCTCCACCAGGTCGGTGAGGCGGCCGGGAGTGGCGATGAGGACGTGCGAGCCCTTCGCGCGCTTCGCCTGCGCGCCGAGCGGGGCGCCGCCGTAGACGGCCTCGACCTTCAGGCCGCGGGCCCTCGCGACCGCGCGGAGCTCGTCGGAGACCTGCGAGGCGAGCTCGCGGGTCGGGACGAGGACGAGCGCGCTGGGATTGCCGTCGTCGGCGCCGGTGCGCTCGACCACGGGCACGCCGAAGGCGAGCGTCTTGCCGGAGCCCGTCGGCGCCTTCGCGAGCACGTCGAGGCCCGCGAGGGCGTCCTCCAGCACCATCGTCTGGATCCGGAAGGGGGTTGTGTAGCCGCGGGCGGCGAGCGCCTCCACGACGGGCGCGCTCACGCCGAGCGCGGCAAAGGACTGCGTAGTCAAGTGGTTCCTCTCGGTTGTCTGCGGGTCGAGATCTGCCTGCCCCGCAACTCCAGGAGGAACAGAGAGCCAAATCTCACCGGACGGCACTCCGCCGCCCGTAGCCCTCACGGTAGCAGGGCAATCGGGCCGTCGCGCTCCGGCGAGCCCCGCGGGGCGAGTGCGGCGGCCGTGGCGGCGAGCGCGCCGCCGAGGCCCCAGACGACGTAGCCGAGCCACGGGACGCCGTACGCGTCGGTCTGGATCGGCGAGCGCGAGGACGGTCGCGAGCGAGGCCGCCACCCCGGCCGCGGCCCAGTCGAGCCGACCCGCGCGCGCGAGCACGAGGAACAGCGCGACGTTCCACGCGAGGAACACGGCGAGGCCGAGCACGCCGGTCTCGACGCCGATCTCGGTGTAGTTCGACTCGCCGGCCTTGAGGTCGACGTCCTCACGGCGCGCGACCGCGCCGGCGTTCCCGAGCCCGTAGCCCTGCGGGTGCTCGGCGACCGTCTCGAGCCCGGCGCGAAGGCTCTCGAGGTGGCTCCGGATCGACGGCTCGTTCAGCGACGTCGCGCCGCCCTCGACGTCCCCCTGCTCGCGGGCGATCCGCGCCTGCTCGGCCAGCTCGGCCGGGAGGAAGTGCGTCTCCGGGGCGAGCTCCTGGAAGGTCGCGGTGAAGAGGAGCCCGGCCGCGACGACGCCCGCGGCGGCGGCCACCGGCCACGCGCGCCGCTGGATCGCGGCGAGGACGACGAGGCCGCCGGCGAGCGCCAGGACGGCCGAGCGCGAGATCGTGAAGAGGAGCCCGACGAAGGTGACCGCGGCGAGCGCGGCGCCGAGCCGGCTGCGGAGGAAGCCGCCGGCCGCCGCGAGCAGGAGCGCGACGGCGAAGAGGAAGGCCGAGGCGAGCGGGCTCACGAACGTCCCGACGAGCCGCCGGTGCAGCTCGCCGCCGCCGGAGTTGAAGGCGAAGTTCTCGGGCATGCGCGCGGGGCCGCGGTACTCGAAGCCGAGCTCGTCGCGGAAGTAGGCCGGAACGCCGGCGTCGCGCCACGTCTCGACCGAGACGGCGTACTCCTCGACCAGGCCGATCGCCGCGACGGCCGCGGCCGTGCCGAGGATCGTCCACGCGAGCCGCCGCAGCTCCGCGCCGCCGAGCACGAGCGAGCGGCCGAGCAGGTACGCGGCCACCGGAGCGAGCGCGTGCCGCGCGGACAGGAGGATCGCGTTCGCGCCCGGCCTCCCCGTCCAGCGCGTCCTGCGGGATCAGCGCGTAGAGGACGACGAGCCCGCCGAACGCGAGCGCGAGCAGGTCGACGAGCCCCGGCCGGAACGGCAGCGCGCGGGCGCGCACCGCGTCGACCGCGACGCGGCCGAGCGCCGCCGCCGAGCAGCAGCTCCTTCCACGCCTGGATCAGGTCGAGCGGGAAGCCCGTGACGCCGGCGCCGTAGAGCAGCGCCATGACGAGGTTGTGGAACGCGAGCCCGACGGCGAACGCGTAGAGCGCCAGCACGGGCCGGCGCCAGACGGCGACGAGCCCGACGGCCAGCGCGGGCAGGTAGACGAGGAGCGCGAGCGTCGCGGCCATCAGGCGCGGCCGAGGCGCAGGAAGACGTCCGTCGCGAACCGGTACGGCGCGTCGGGGCCCGTGTCGCGCGCGAGCACGCTGAGGCCGGCCTCGCGCAGGCCGCGCGCCAGCTCGTCGTCCGTCACGCGCGTGCCACGGAAGGCGGCGGAGCGGTCGGCGCCGCGGCGGGCAAGCGGGAGCGCGGCCGTCCGGGCAGCGCGCCAGAGCCGCGGCACGAGGCCGGGGTCGAGGACGGGCAGCTGCACGAACGCCTCGCCGTCCGGCGCGAGGACGCGGCCGAACTCGCGCAGATACCCGAGCACGTGGCCCACGCTCGGCAGGTGCTGCAGCACGAGGTAGCAGACGAGCGCGTCGACGCTCCCGTCCGCGACGCCCTCGAGGCGCTCGCCCGCGATCGCGCGGAACTCGACGGACGCGAGCGGCACGGCCTCGCGCGCGCGGGAGACCATTGCCGGCGAGACGTCGAGGCCGAGCACGCGGTCGAACCGCTCGGCGAGCCCGGCGGTCATCCGGCCTGGTCCGCATCCGACCTCCACCGCGAAGCCGCCGCGTGGGTCGGCGCCGAGCCGGCCGAAGAGGGCGTCGAGCTCCTCCCGCCCACGCGCGGGATCGCCGACGTACGTCGCGGTGTCCCCGGATGCGAGCGCGTCCCATGTCTCGCGCATGTCGCGCTCCATGGCGGGTGAGGGTACCCGGGGCGGGCGAGACGCCCGCCCCGCGGAGAGACGCCCGAGGTTACGGACCCCAGGGGTTGCTGCCGACGACCGCTGAGAACGCGGCGACGAGGGCGACGCCGACCGTGGCGAACAGCCGGGTCATGCACCCACCTCCTTTCGGGCGGCGAGATTCGGTGGTGCTGCCGATTGTCCTCGGAAGGGCGGACATTGCGTGCGTTCGCTCACACGCCTCGTTGACGCTAGCGTTCCGACGGCGGAGTATGGGAGAGTTGTGACGGTGAGCGGCACACCGGAGGAGACTGTCGGCGCACGCCTTCGGCGGCTCCGGACCGAGCGCGGCCTGTCCCAACGCGAGCTCGCGTCCCCCGGGGTCTCGTACGCCTACATCTCGCGGATCGAGGCCGGAACGCGGCAGCCGTCGGTGAAGGCGCTGCGCAAGCTGGCGCGGAAGCTCGGCGTCACCGCCGAGTACCTGGAAACCGGCTCGGACATGCGCGAGGACGAGCTCCGCGAGCTGCGATTGGCGCAGGCCGAGCTCGACCTGCGCCTCTCGGAGGACTCCGACTCGGCGTACGAGCGACTCCGCGAGCTGCTGGCCGAAGCGGAGGAGGCGGGCGACGTCGTCGCCTCTCGCCGCGCCCGGATCGCGGTCGGCCTCGCGGCGTTCCAGTCGGGCCGCACCGCCGATGCCGTCGCGGCGCTCGAGCGGGCCGTGGAGCAGGACGACGTCTCGCCGACGCTGCGACCCGACGTCTTCGGGACCCTCGGCCGCGCGTACGCGATGTCGGGACGCTCCGCCGACGCCGCGGAGCTCTTCGAGCGCTGCATCGCCGTGATCGAGGAGGAGTCCCCCTCCGACCTCCCGGCGCGCGTCCGCTTCTCGACCTACCTCAGCTTCGCGCTCACCGACCTCGGCGACCTCGACCGCGCCGAGAGCGTCCTCCACGACGTACTCGCCGAGGTGGAGGCCTTCGTCGACCCGTACACGCAGGTGCGCGTCCACTGGTCGCTCGGCCGCCTCGCGGGGCACCAGGGCCGGCCGCAGGACGCGCTCGAGCACCTCCGCCGCGCGATCACGCTGCTCGAGGCGACGGAGGACACCGTCCACCTGGCGCGGGCGCACATCTCCTGCGCGTGGTCGCTGATCGAGAACGGCCGCCCGGAGGAGTCCGGGCCGTACCTCGATGCCGCCGAGCGGCTGCTCGGGCCGAAGCCGCAGCCGAACGACCTGGCGGCGTTGCGCGCGGAGCAGGCCCGGCGGGCGGCGGCGATCGGCGACGGCGCGGCGGCCGTCGCGTACGCGCGCGAGGCGATCGACGCGACCGGCGAGGCCTTCCCCGAGGAGCAGGGCACGGCCTGGCTCGCGCTCGCCGAGGGGCTCGTGCTCGAGCGCGAGGTGCCGGCGGCGACCGAGGCATTCGCCCGCGCGGTCGACGCCTACGAGCGGGCGCGCAAGCCGAAGGAGGAGGCAAGGGCGTACCGCGCCTGGGGCCGGCTCCTCCGGAGCGAGGGACGCGAGGCCGAGGCGCTCGATGCGCTCGAGAAGGCGGCCGACCTCGCCGCGGGACGGCCCGCCGACGCACGCACCGAGGCGTGACCGCGGTCGAGCGGGCGCTGCGGCCGCGCGGACGCTACTCGCTGCGGCTCACCGCCATGTCCCGCGACGCGACCCGTCGCTGGGAGGACGACGCCTACACCGCGGCGGTCCGTGTCGGCGACCGTGTCGAGCTCGCCTCGGCGCGACATCTCTCCGACGGGACGGTGCTCGTGCGCGCAACGAGTGACGACGCCGTCGAGGCGCTGCGGTTCCAGCTCGCGCTCGACGACGACCACGCCGAGTTCCTGCGGCGCTTCCGGCGCGATCCGCTGATCGGGCAGGCGACGAGGGAGCTCGACGGGCATGCGGCAGGCCCGGGTCGGCTCGGTCGCGCAGGCGCTGCTGCGCGCGTTCTGCGGCCAGCTGATCGAGTCGCGGCGAGCACGCGCGATCGAGGGCGCGATCGTCCGCGCCGCGACGCCGACGGTCGCCGGGACGAAGCTCCATGCGCCGCCGACCGCGTCCGACCTCGGCGTGCTGGCGCCCGCACGGCTGCGGGCGCTGGGACTGCACGCCCGCCGCGGCGCCGCGCTCGTCCGTCTCTGCCGGAGCTTCGACCCCGAGCGCCTGCACACGGTCCCGACGGACGACGTCGTGCGCCTCCTCGAGCGCGAGCGCGGGCTCGGGCCCTGGTCGGCCGCGGTCGTCTGCCTCGAGGGGCTCGGCCGGCACGAGCGCGGGCTCGTCGGCGACCTCGGGCTGATGAAGCTCCTGGCGGCGATTCGCGGCCGCTGGGTCGAGGCGTGGGAGACCGAGGAGCTGCTCGCGCCGTACGGCGAGTGGGCCGGCCTCGCGAGCCTCTACCTGCTCAAGGGCTGGAGCCGGGGCCTGCTGCCGCTCCCGTCGCCGCCGCCCGCGCGCTTCCGGCACGCGGCGTAGGCCGTCCCTAGACTCCCGCCAATGGCCGTGGAAGCTCGGCGCATCGCCATCCTCGGCGCCGGCAAGATCGGCGAGGCGCTGATCAGCGGCCTCGTCAGCTCCGGCTGGCGCGAGCCGGCCGAGCTCTGGGCCACCTCGCGGCGGCAGGAGCGCGTCGACGAGCTGAGCGAGCGCTACGGGATCCGCGCGACGACCTCGAACGCCGAGGCCGTCTCGGGCGCGGCGATCGTGGTCGTGGCCGTGAAGCCGCAGGACATCGAGGCGCTGCTGGGCGAGATCGGCGGCCTGCTCGGCGAGGAGCAGACCGTGCTCTCGATCGCGGCGGCGATCCCGACCTCGCTGATCGAGGGCCACCTGCTCGCGCGCGTGCCCGTCGTGCGGGCGATGCCCAACACGCCGTCGACAGTGCACGAAGGGATTGCCGGGATCGCGGGCGGCGCGCACGCGGCGGAGACGCACCTTGCGGCCGCGTCGGAGGTCCTCTTGCACCTGGGCCGGGTCGTCCGCGTCCCGGAGAACCAGATGGACGCCGTCACGGCCGTCTCGGGCTCCGGACCCGCGTACTTCGCGCTGCTCGCCGAGGCGATGATCGAAGCGGGGATCCTGCTCGGGCTCTCGCGCGAGATCTCGACGCAGCTCGTCGTCCAGACGATGCTCGGCACGGCGAAGCAGCTCCGCGACACGCACATGCACCCGGTCGAGCTCCGCGAGATGGTGACCTCGCCCGGCGGGACGACGATCGCCGCGATCCGCGTGCTGGAGATGGCCGGCGTCCGCGCCGCGTTCCTCAACGCGATCCAGGCGGCGATGGACCGCTCGCGGGAGCTCGCGGCCGGCGACCAGCGGTGAGCGACGTCGAGATCGAGGTCGTCGACGACCCTGCCGGCGAGCTCGCGCGACTCCTCGTCGAGGCCGTGCGCGCGGGGCAATCGATCGGGCTCGTCGGGCGGCTCGACCCCGCGTCGCGCCTACGAGCTCGCCGCGACGCAGGTGCCCGACTGGTCGCCCGCCGAGCTCTGGCTCGTCGACGACCGCTGCGTGCCGCCCGACGACGAGCGCTCGAACGCCCGCATCGTCCGCGAGACGATCCTCGACCGGCTCGAGCGGCGCGCCGCGCGCGGTGCATCTGATCCAGGGCGAGCTGGAGCCGGAGGAGGCCGCGGCGCGCTACGACGCGGAGCTCGACGGCGTCCGCTTCGACCTCGCCGTCATGGGCGTCGGCCCCGACGGCCACACGGCCTCGCTCTTCCCCGGTGGGCCCGAGCTCGCGGAGCGGGAACGGCGCGCGGTCGCCGCCGAGGCGGGGATGGAGCCGTTCGTCCCGCGCGTGACGACGACGATCCCGTTCCTCGCCGAGACCGGGCTCATGGTCTTCGTCATCACGGGCGCGGACAAGGCCGACGCCGTCCGCCGCGCGTTCGCGGAGGAGCCGTCGGCAGGACGCCCCGGCGAGCCTCGTGCGGGGCCGCCGAGCACGGTCGTCCTGCTCGACGCCGACGCCGCCTCCGGGTTGCATTCATAGCTGCAAATCCCTATATAGAGCGCGTGTCCGCCGCCCCCAGCGCGCTCACGATCGGCCGCCCCGACCAGCTGAAGGCGCTCGGCCACCCCCTCCGACTCCGCGTGCTCGAGGTCCTCGGCGAGAGCGGCGAGCAGCTGACGAACCGGCAGCTGGCCCAGCGCCTGGGCGTCGATCCGGGGCACCTCCACTTCCACGTCCGCATGCTCCTCAGCGCCGGCCTCATCGAGCTCGTCGAGGGCCAGGGCCGGCGGGAGAAGCCGTACCGCGCCGTCGCGAGCAGCATCCGCGTCGCGCCCGAGCTGCATCTCCACCGGCGAGGTCAACGACATGCGCGCGGCCATGCTCGACGCCGTCCAGCGCGGCTGGCAGGCGTACGCGGACAAGGGCGAGTTCCGCAGCGCGCAGATCACCGTGCGCATCGACCCCGACCGGATCCGCGACGCCTTCGAGGCGTTCTCGCGGGCGCTCGACGAGTACGAGGACGCCGAGCGCGAGCCGATGCTGATCACCGTCTTCGCGCACCCGCACGCGGGCGGCGAGACCTAGTCACGTAGCGCGGAGCAGCGGCGAGCTGAGGTCGGCGGCGCATGCCGCGCCGCGCCGCGAGCGCCTGGAGCACGAGCACGGTGTCCGCGACGGCCACGTCCTCGAGGTAGCCCTCGCGCCCGCACGAACGACGCGAGCACCTCCTGCGACCGCCCCGGCGTAGCCCACGACGTCCTCGGCCGCGAGGAACGCGAGCGCGTCGGCGACGTCGGTCGGGAAGCCGTCGCCGGTGCGCAGGCCGTCGGCCAGGACGCGCACGTCCGCCCACTCGCCGAGCACCGCGTGCGCGAGCGCCGCGGCGTAGCGCCCGATCGGCGACTCCGCCGCGTCCGCGCCCTCGGCCAGCGTCCAGCGGGCGGCCTCCGCCGGCGTCCTCCCCGGCGAGGAGCAGCGCCTTCAGGACGGCGATCGGGCGGCCCCAGCTCCCGGGCGGCGCCTCCGCGTAGCTCTCGCGGTAGCGCGCGGCGGCGCGCAGGAGCCACTCGCGCGACTCGTCCCGGCGGCCGGCCATCGCGTGCGCGAGCCCGGCCGCCCAGGCCGCGTTCCCCATCCGTGTCAGCTGGCGCTGGCGCGGGTCCGGCGTCGTCCGGGAGCCGCGCCTCGCCGTCCCGGTACCTCGCCTCCGCCGCCCGAGCCTGCTCGTCCCAGTCCGGCACGGCGCGGAGTATCGCGGACAGGGGTCCAGCACGCCCTTCGCGGTGCCGATAGCGCCTCGGGATGAGGAGAGCTGCGGCAACCCTGCGCGGCCGTCGCGGCCGCGGCTACGTGCGCCTCGACCGCGCACGCGGACCTCGCCGTCGGCGTCGCCGACGACCGCGGCAAGTACGCGGAGGACGGCGGCGCCTCGTTCTTCGGGACGCTCCGCGAGCTCGGGCTCGCGCGAGAACCGGATCACCGTGCAGTGGGACGCGTCGCGGCCGACGACGATCGTCGACAAGCCGTTCCTCGACCGCTCGCTGCCGCGGGCGGCGGCCGCCGGGACGCGCGTCGTCTTCGCCGTCTACCCGTCGCGGCCGACCGGGGTCACCGCGACGCCCGACGGCGCCGGCGCAGTTCGCCGCCTTCGCCGCGCAGCTCGCGCGCACGTACCCGCAGGTGAAGCACTTCGTCATCGGCAACGAGCCGAACCAGCCGCGCTTCTGGCAGCCGCAGTTCGGCCCCGACGGCTCGCGCGTCGCGGCCGCGACCTTCTTCGAGGCGCTCTGGCGCGCCTACGACGCGCTGAAGGCGGTCGATCCGGCGATCCGCGTGATCGGGATCGGCCTCTCCGAGCGCGGCAACGACAACCCGAGCGCGCCGAGCAACGCCTCGACGTCGCCGGTCCGCTTCCTCCGCGACCTGGGCGCCGCCTACCGGGCGAGCGGCCGCACGGCGCCGCTGATGGACGAGCTCGACTTCCACCCCTACCCCGAGAGCCCGCGCGACCCGCTCACGCGCGCGTACGCGTGGCCGAGCGTCGGCTTCGGCAACGTCGACCGGCTCAAGCAGGCGATCTGGGACGCCTTCGCCGGCACCGGGCAGCCGACGGTCGAGGACGGGCTCCGGCTGCGGATCGGCGAGACCGGCTGGCAGGTCGGCGTCGTCCCCTCGGCCGCCGCGAGCTACCACGGCAGCCGAGAACGTGCCCGTCACGGACGAGGCCGCGCAGGCCGAGATCTACGGACAGCTCGTGCGGCGCGCGGCGTGCGACCCGGCGATCGCGGCCGTCCATCTTCTTCGGCCTCGTCGACGAGCCCGACCTCGACCGCTTCCAGGCCGCGTTCCTCCGGGCGGACGGCTCGCGCCGGCCCGCGTTCGACGCCGTGCGGGCGGCGCTCGCCGAGACGGGCGGGCGCTGCACCGGCACGCCGGTCACGTGGCGGCATGCGACGACGGTCGTCGGCGGGGCCGCCAGCTTCGGCGACCTCGGGCCGAGCTTCTGGAAGCGGACGGCGTGGAGCTTCGGCGTCACCGCCGGCGGAGGAGGCGACGTTCCGCGCGGGCATCCACCGGCTCCCGGCGAACCCGAAGCGGCACGCTGCGGCGCTGCGGGCGCTGCAAGCGACGCCTGCGCCTGCCGCGCTGCCGGCGGCCGGGACGGTGCGGGCGCACTGGACGCCGCGCGTCGTCTTCCCCTCGCGCCGCCTCGGGCGCGGCACGTACGTCTACCGCGTCGAGCTCGCGGCGACGATGAACCCGGCTCGGACGAGCGTCTTCGTCAGCCGCCCGTTCGTCGTCCGCTAGCCCTTTCGCCACGATTGACTGACCGGTCAATCGGCCGGATAGACTCCGCCTCGATGGGACGCGAGCTGCGCGAGGTGGTGTTCGTCGACGGGGTCCGGACGGCCTTCGGCAAGGCGGGCCCGTCCGGCCTCTTCTGGCAGACGCGCGCCGACGACATGGCCGTCAAGGCCGTGCGCGAGCTGCTGCGGCGGAACCCGGCGATCCCGCCCGAGCGCGTCGGCGACGTGATCATGGCGGCGACGGCCCAGGTCGGCGACCAGGGCCTGACCCTCGGCCGCGACGTCGGCCTCCTCGCCGGCCTGCCGCACACCGTGCCCGGGCTTCGCCGTCGACCGCATGTGCGCGGGCGCGCTCACGGCCGTGACCGCGGGCGCAGGCGAGATCGCGATGGGCGCGGCCGACGTCGTGATCGCGGGCGGCGTCGAGCACATGGGCCACCACCCGATGGGCGCCGACGTCGACTTCAACCCGCGCTTCGTCGCCGAGCGGCTCATCGACCAGAGCGCGGTGACGATGGGCGCGACCGCGGAGAACCTCCACGACCGCTTCCCGGCGCTCACGCGCGAGCGCGCCGACGCGCTTCGCCGTCGCGTCGCAGCAGAAGGCCGCCGCCGCCTGGCAGAACGGCGTGATGGCGCACACGGTCGTGCCCGATGAGCGTCTACGGCGACGCAGGGCTGGCGCGTCGCCGACCGCGACGAGTTCCTGCGCCCGGACACGACGCTGGACGGGCTCGCCGGCCTGCGGACGCCGTTCCGCGCCGGCGGCCGCGTCACCGCCGGCAACTCCGCCGGGCTCACCGACGGCGCGACCGCCTGCTTCCTCGCCGCCGAGGAGACGGCGGCGGAGCTCGGGCTCGAGCCGCACGATGCGCCTCGTCGGCTTCGCCTACGCGGGCGTCGAGCCGGAGCTGATGGGGCATCGGGCCGGTGCCGGCGACGCGGAAGGTGCTCGCGCAGACCGGCCTCTCGCTCGACGACATCGGCCTCTTCGAGCTGAACGAGCCGTTCGCCGTGCAGGTGCTCTCGTGGTGCGACGAGCTCGGCGTCGACCCGGACGACCCGCGGCTGAACCCGTACGGCGGCGCGATCGCGTTCGGGCACCCGCTCGCCGCGACCGGCGTCCGCCTGCTCGCGCAGCTCGCCTACGGCTTCCGCGAGCGGCCCGAGGTGCGCTACGGGATGACGGCGCTCTGCATCGGCATGGGCATGGGCGCGAGCATCGTCTGGGAGAACCTGCGGCATGGCTGAGCCGACGACGGAGTTCCGCCTCGCGCCGCGTCGACACGCGCGTCGGGCCGGTCGCGCTCGTGACGATGGACAACGGCGAGGACTACCGGAAGCCGAACGTCTTCGGCCGCGGCGCGATGGAGTCGCTGCTGGCGCTCCTCCCCGAGCTCGAGGAGGGCGACTGGGAGGCGCTGGTGCTGACCGGCAAGCCGTTCGTCTTCGCCGCCGGCGCCGACATCTCGGAGTTCCCGCTGCGCGCGACGCGCGAGCTCGCCGCGCGAGGGCAGCGAGCGCGGGGCACGTGCTCTTCGGCCGGATCGCGCGCGCTCCCGTACCCGACCGCTCGCCGCGATCAACGGCGCGTGCGTCGGCGGCGGCGTCGAGATCGCGCTGCACTGCGACGCGCGCACGATCTCGACGGCGGTGCGCCACTTCGCCGCGCCCGAGTGCTTCCTCGGGATCATCCCCGGCTGGGGCGGCACGCAGCTCGTCCCGCGGCTCGTCGGCCCGCAGACGGCGGTCACGTTCATCGTCGAGAACCCGATGCGCCAGAACCGGATGCTCGACGGCCGCAAGGCCTTCGAGCTCGGGCTTCGCCGACCGGCTGCTCGAGCCGGTCGAGTTCCTCGACGAGTCGCTCGCGTTCGCGGTCGAGCATCGTCGAGAAGGGCCATGACCGGTCTCAGACGACCGGACATGTCCGACGCGGCCGAGGTGATCCGCAAGGCGCGGCTCCGGCTCGACGACTCCGTCCACGGCGCGGCGCCGGCGCCGTACCGCGCGCTCGACCTCATCGAGGGCGCGTGCTCGGGCTGGACGCTCGAGGAGGGCTATGCGCGCCGAGGAGGAGGCGTTCGCGGAGCTCCTGCCCGGCCCGCAGGCGCAGGCGTCGGTCTACGCGTTCGGCCTCGTCGAGTTCCGCTCGAAGAAGCCCGTCGGCCTCCCGGACGCCGAGCCGCGGAAGCTGGGGAAGATCGGCGTCGTCGGCGCGGGCCTGATGGCGACGCAGCTCGCGACCCTGATCGTGCGCCGGCTCGAGGTGCCGGTCGCGATCCGCGACGTCGACCAGGCGCGGGTCGACGAGCGCGCTCGAGAGCGATCCGCGGCGAGCTCGCCGGGCTCGAGGCGCCGCGGCCGCTACCCCGAGGGCAAGGCCCGCTTCCTCGGCGAGCTCGTGCACGGCGACGACCGGCTACGACGGCTTCGAGGACTGCGACCTCGTGCTCGAGGCCGTCTTCGAGGAGCTGGACGTGAAGAAGCAGGTCTTCGCCGAGCTCGAGGCGGTCGTCCGCGACGACTGCGTGCTCGCGACGAACACGTCGTCGCTGTCGGTGACCGAGATGGGCGCCGACCTCGCGCCACCCGGAGCGGCTCGTCGGCGTCCACTTCTTCAACCCGGTCGCGCTGATGCCGCTCGTCGAGCTGATCCGCACGCGCGAGGTCGACGACGCCACGCTCGCGACGGCGAACGCGTTCGCGAAGGAGCTGCGCAAGCGCGCCGATCCTCGTCGCGACGCGCCCGGCTTCGTCGTCAACCGCGTGCTGACGCGGATGACGCGCGTGCTCATGGACGCGCTCGAGCACGGGAACACCGTCGAGGAGACGGACGAGGCGATCCTCCGGCTCGGCCTGCCGATGGCGCCCTCGGTGCTGCTCCAGATGGTCGGCCCGCGCGTCGCGAACCACGTGCTCGAGACGATGCACGAGGCGTATCCCGACCGCTTCCCGCTCTCGCCCGACGCTGCGCAACCTCGCCGACGGCAGCGACGAGATCGTCGTCGCCGAGCACGCGCCGAAGCACGGTCGAGGAGATCACGCGACGCGGCGCTCGAGGCGATGGCCGACGAGATCCGGCACCTGCTCGAGGAAGGGCGTCGCGGCCGAGGCGGCCGACGTCGACCTCGGCCTGCTGCTCGGCGCCGGCTTCCCGTTCTGGCTCGGCGGGATCACGAAGCACCTCGACCAGACCGGGGTCTCGCAGCGCGTCGCGGGCATGCCGCTGGCCGAGATCCGCGCCGGCGCACCCGCATAGCGCATTCCAAAGCGCTTTTTGGCGCGGTTCCGCGTACAAGAAGCCGTTCCGTCGGTTATGCTGCGGATGCGACGCTCGTACTCAGGGGTTGAGCACCGCGAGCGGCGATTTCCTCAGTAGGGACAGCAGCGCCACCGGGCGCTGCCGCGATGCAAGCCACGACAGAGCAGTCGACGATCACGCCGGAGGCGCTTGCCGCCCTTGCCGATGCCGCCCAGCGGGCGGAGGGCTGGGCGGGCGAGCCGTTCCTGCGGCCGAGCGAAGATCCCGCGACGGGCCTCGCGCCCGGGACGGCGCGCCGCCGTGCGCTCGACGCCGCGCTCGCCGAGATGGAGGCCGGGCTCGCGGCGCCGTCGCCGCGGTGGAAGGTCGACTGGGGCCTCATGCTCGGGCTCGAGCGCGTGCTCGGCCAGGAGACGCCGTCGCTCGCGTCCGGGACGGAGCTGCGCCGCCACCAGGTGGACGCGCTCGCCGGGATGCTGACGGAGCTGATCGCGCTCCACGAGGAGACCGCGGCCGACGACGCAACGGCAACGGACACGCCGCCGAGCCGGAGGCCGAGCAGGACGACGAGCCCGAGGACGAGCTGGGGCTCGCCGGGGCGCTCGACGAGGAGCCGGACGAGGCGGAGTTCCAGGGCGAGGACCCCGGCGCCGTGCGCCGCTTCCGCTTCCGCCACCCGACCGCGTCGGGGAAGACGATCGCCGCGGCGGGCTTCGTCGAGGCCGGCCGCACCCTCGGCGTCCTGATCCTCACGCACCGCCGCCTGCTCGTCGACCAGTTCACCCGCGACCTGCGCGACGAGGGCTACGGCGACCCGGTTCGCCGAGGCGATCCTCGAGGGCCAGAAGCCGAAGGTCCGCGAACCCGCTCACGATCCAGACGTACGCCTGGTTCGCGCGGCACCACCGCGAGCTCTCGCCGCGAGGCGTACCACCTCGTGATCGCGGACGAGGCGCACACCGCGCTCGGCGAGAAGACCTCCGGCGCCATCCGCGCGTACTCGGAGCCGATCTACATCGGCATGACCGCGACCGAGCAGCTGATCGCGAAGCAGGTCTCGGACGTCTTCCCCGCCTCCGTCGACGACCTCCCGCTCGCCGAGGCCGCGCGCCGGGGCCTGATCGCGCCGCTCCGCGACCTCCGCGTCCCGCCCGTGGCGGCGATCAACTCGGTGCCGATCGTCGGCGGCGACTTCGACCAGGAGCTCCTGGCCAAGACCCTCGACCACCAGGCGCTGAACCAGGCGGCCGCGTCGCTCTACCGCGACCGGTTCGACAACACGCCGGGGATCGTCTACGCGGCCGGCGTCGAGCACGCCTACAACCTCGCGCAGGAGTTCCGCGCCGCCGGGCTCAAGGCCGAGGCCGTCAGCGGCAAGACGCCGCCGGTCAAGCTCGCCGAGACGCTCGCCGCCTACGAGCGCGGCGAGATCAACATCCTCATCAACGCGCAGCTGCTCGCCGAGGGCTGGAACTCGCCGCGCGCGACCGTCTGCATGCACCTCGCGCCGACCGCGTCGCGCCGCGTCTACCAGCAGCGGATCGGCCGGCGTCATGCGCCTCCACCCGCGCAAGGAGGCCGGGATCGTCGTCGACTTCGTCCCGAAGGGCGCGACGCACTCCGAGCGCGTCGTCTCGCTCCACTCGCTCCTCGACGCGGACTTCTACCGCGAGGGCGCGCGCGTCACGCCGGCGCCGCGCCGCCGCCACCAGCGACGCGCCCGCCGGAAGCTCTCGCCGGCGCCGTGGCTCGTCCCGGTCACGCCCGACGTCGCGCGCCGGCTCGCCGTGATCCAGCGCGAGTGGCAGCGCGTCGACCCGAAGTTCCTCGACGGCGACGAGCAGCAGTTCTGGGCCGTCGATCGCCGGCCGGCAGATCCGCTTCGACGAGCGCGCCGCCTTCGTCCAGAAGCTGATGGACCGCGGCGCGAGCAAGGCGGCGCTGGAGAAGTTCCTCGCGACCTGCGCGGCCGAGAACCCGAACCGGCGGCTGCGGATGATGGCGCTCGCCGACCGCGTCTCGATGCGGAGCGACAGCGCCGACTTCGACGACCTCGTCACGCTCGTGACGCAGGCGCCGCCGTGGGAGAAGGACCGGCTGCCGGGCATCCGGACGCTCCTGCGCGCGATCGCGCGAGGGCACGCCGATCGCGCCGGAGCAGACGCTCGGGCGCTGGACGTGGCGCCTCGCCCGTGCCTCGCGCAAGGCGCAGGACCGGCGCGCGATCGTCGGAGTTCCCGGAGGCGAAGCGCCTGCTCGGCGCGCTCGCGAACTCGCGCGGGCACCGGCACGAGGAGAACGCGGCGCGGCTCGTCCAGGCGGCGCTCGCGCAGCCGCTCCCGGTCGGCGTGGCGCTGCTCGCCTCGGCCGAGGGCTACACGCCGCGCGCGAACAAGCTCATCGACGAGGCGCGCGAGCAGATCGCGCCGCTGCCCGAGGTCGCGGCCGCGCTCGCCGAGAACCTGCCCGCGCCGAAGGCCGCGCCCGAGCAAGCGCCGGCGGCGGCGGCGGAAGAAGAAGGGCGGCGCCGAGGCGCAGGCGAACGGCGCGGCGCCGGCCGAGGCCGTGAACGGCGCGGCGCCGGACGGCGGAGACTGCCCGGCGGGAGCGGCGAGGCCGCGCCGCAGCCCAAGCCGCGGCGCCGGCGGCGCCGGCGCTCGCCGCAGCGCGTGCGAACGGCGACGGCGCGGCCCGCGGCCGAGGCCGAGGCCGACGCGCCGGCCGAGCCCGTCCAGACGGACGGCTGACGACGTGCGCCGCGCGGCGTAATCTCGAAGGCGGATGGCGGCTCTCCTCGTCGTCGCGTTCCTCGCCGGCCTGATCACCTCGCTGTCGCCGTGCGTGCTGCCGGTGCTGCCGATCCTGCTCGCCGGGAGCGCCACCGGCGGGCGGCGGCGGCCGTACCTCCTCGTCGCGGGCCTCGTCACGAGCTTCACGCTCGTCACGCTCCTCGGCGCCGCGCTCCTCGACGCGCTCGGCCTGCCGGAGGACCTGCTGCGGAACCTCGGCGATCGCGATGCTCTTCCTCGTCGCCGCGACGCTCGCCTGGCCGCAGCTCGGCTACTGGCTCGAGCGCCCGCTGCTACCGGCTGACGCGCCGACGCGCCGGGCGACGAGGCGGGCGGCGTTCGTCGTCGGCCTCTCGCTCGGCGTCGTCTTCGTCCCGTGCGCGGGGCCGGTGCTCGCGGCCGTCGTCGGTGCTCGCGGCGACGAGCGAGGTCTCGCGTCCGCCTGTTCGGCGACGCTGCTCGCGTACGCGGTCGGCGCGGCGCTGCCGATGCTCGCGATCGCGCTCGGCGGCCGGCGCGTCGCCGACGCGCTCTGCGCCCGCGCTGGCTCCGGCCCGTGCTCGCCGGCGTCGTCGCCGTCACCGCGCTCGCGATCGCGCTCGGCGAGGACCGCCGCTTCCAGACCTTCGTCCCCGGCTACACCGAGGCGTTCCAGGAGCGCGTCGAGCGCAGCGGCGTCGCCGAGCGCGAGCTGCGAGCGGCTCACCGGCGCGCGCGCGCGGCGAGCGAGTCGCGGCTCGCCGACTACGGCCCGGCGCCGGAGCTCCAGGGCCTCGACGAACTGGCTCAACACGCGCGCCGACGACGCTGCGCCGCCGCTGCGCGGCCGCGTCGTCCTGATCGACTTCTGGACGTACTCGTGCGTCAACTGCCTGCGCACGCTGCCGTACCTCAAGCGCTGGGACGAGGCGTACCGCGCCGGCGGCCTCGACGATCGTCGGCGTGCACGCGCCGGAGTTCGCCTTCGAGCGCGTCGCCGGACAACGTGAGCGAGCGCGGTGGAGCGACCTCGGCATCCGCTACCCGGTCGCGCTCGACAACGACTTCGCGACCTGGCGCGCCTACGCCAACCAGTACTGGCCGGCGAAGTACCTCGTCGACCGCAAGGGCCACGTCCGCTTCGCGCACTTCGGCGAGGGCGAGTACGCGCGAGACCGAGGACGCGATCCGGACGCTGCTCGCCGAGGGCGGCCACGCGCGTCGGGCAGACGGCGACGGTCGCGGCCGGCACGGCGAGCCGACGTACGGCCACATCACGCCCGAGACGTACCTCGGCTACGCGCGGCTCGACCGCTACGTCGGAACGGCCCGGTGCAGCCCGACGAGCTCGCGCGCTACGCGCTTCCCGGCGACCGCGGTGCCGGTGCACCACCTCGCCTACGCGGGCCGGTGGCGCGTCGAGGAGGAGCGCGCCGTCGCGGGGCGGGACGCACGGCTGCGGCTGCGCTTCGTCGGGCGGGACGTCCACCTCGTGCTCGGCGGCCACGGCACGGTCAGGTGTCGCTCGCCGGGCCGGCGGCTGCGGACCGTGCGGGTCGACGGCGACCGGCTCTACACCCTGCTCGACCTCCAGAAGCAGGTCGAGGGCGACCTGGACCTCCGGTTCTCGCGCGGCGTCGAGGGCTACGCGTTCACGTTCGGCTAGCGGCTACTGGCCGCGGGCCACGTCGGGGCCGTCGTCCTCGCCGTCCTCCCGCTCGCGCAGGAAGCGCGTCAGCTCCGCGGCGAGCGCGTCGCCGGACGGCAGGTCGTCCTCGTCGATCTCGTCGCGAGCGCCGCTCGAGCTCCTCGACGTACGCGGCCGTCTCCGCGTCGCTCGACGACCGCCTCGCTGACCTGCTCGGCGTAGCGCTCGGACGCCTCCTCGAGCTCGCGCGTCGGCACCGTCGTCCCGAGCAGCTCGCCGAGGCGCGTCGACGAGCGCCAGCGCCGCGCGCGGGCTCGGCGCGAGCGAGACGTAGTGCGGCACCGCCGCCCACAGCTAGACCGAGTCGAGCCCCTCGCGCCGGCACGCGTCGTGCAGCATCGCCGACGATGCCCGTCGGCCCCTCGTAGCGCGACGCCTGCAGGCCCGAGCTGCTCGACGAGCTCCGGGTCGGTCGCGCTGCCGCTCACCGGCGCCGGCCGCGTGTGCGGCACGTCGGCGAGGAGCGCGCCGAGCGTCACGACGAGCTCGACGCCGAGGTCGCGGGCGAGGCCGACGACGAGCTCGGTGAACGTGCGCCAGCGGAGGTTCGGCTCGATCCCGATGCAGCAGCACGGCGTCGCGGCTCGGGTCCGGCCATCGACGCGTAGTAGAAGGCGTTCTCGGGCCAGTCGATCCGGCGCGACAGCCCGTCGACGAGCGAGACGTGCGGCCGCGTCGCCTGGAAGTCGAAGAAGCCCTCGGGGTCGATCTCGGCGAAGCGCGTCGCGTCCCACGCCCGGGCCGAGGTACCCGCCCGCGAGCGTCGCGCCCTGACCGCCGTCGTTCCAGCCCCGGAACGCGGCCACGAGCACCGGCCGGCGCAGCGTCGGGCGCTCCGAGATGCGCAGCTCCTCGCCATCGGTTCAGTCTACGTCCGGGCGAGCGGCGCGGGCGTGCGCCAGACGACGGCCGCGAGCAGCACCGTCAGCGCCCAGATGGCCGCCGCGAGGGCGACGTGGACCAGCACGAGCCCCAGGGCAGCGCGTTGCGCCACTGGATCTCGCCGACCGCCATCTGCACGAGCAGGAGGCCGAGGAGCACGAGCGGCGACCTTCGCCACGCCGGGCACGAGCGCGCGGCGGCGCCAGCAGGAGCGCGAGCAGCGCGGCGAAGAGGATCCCGAAGACCGCGGTCGCGCGCACGTGGACGTAGACCGAGTCGACGAGGTTCCCGAGCCGCCGGATGTCCGCGCCGCCGGAGTGCGGGCCCGCCGCCGTCGAGAACGTCCCGGTGACGACGAGGACGACGCACGCGAGCGCGAGCACGAGCGACGCCGGCCGCGTCCAGCGCGGCAGCTCCGGCCGCGCCGCAGCCGCGCTCGTGCCCGCAGCGCCTCGACCGCGACGACGATCGCGCCGGCGAGCACGACGAGCGCGAGCAGGAAGTGCGACATGACGAGCAGCGGGTGCAGGTCGGAGTAGATCGTGACCATCCCGAGCGGCGCCTGGCCGATCGTGCCGAGGAAGGTGAGCGCCGGCCGCCCACGTCACCCAGCGCGGCAGGCCCGGACGCGCGCCAGGCCGCGAGCCAGAGCGCGAGCGAGAGCACGATCGGGAAGAGGCTGAAGACCCGGTTGCCGAACTCGACGAACGCGTGGTGGCTCTCCTCCGGGAAGAACGATCCCGCCTCGCAGCCGGGCCAGGACTCGCAGCCGAGCCCCGACGACGGTCAGCCGCACGAGCGCCGCCCGGATGACGATCAGGTACAGCGCGACCGCGGTCGCGACCGCGAGTCGCCGGAGGCCCGTCGGCGACAGCTCGCGCGCGCGGACGCGCACGGCGCGCGTGGACTCGACGGCCATGCTCGAGTGTAGCGAGCTACCGAGCGACGACGCCCGCGCCCGTCCGTCGACGCGCCCGATGCGCGCGAGGAAGAGGCCCGCGACGGCGAACGCCGCCTCGAGCACCGCGCCGCGCTCGCGCCGGCAGCGAGACGAGCAGCCCGCCGGCGGTCTGCGGGTCGTACGCGAGCGCGAGCAGTGTCGTCGTCGACGCGTCGGCGTCGACGTGCGCGCCGGCGAAGTCGCGGTTGCGCGGCGTCGCCGCCCGTCCGCTCGCCGGCACGCGCCGTGCTCGAGCGCGCCCGGCGAGGGCGGGCAGGGCGCCGCGTCGAGCTCGATGCGGACGCCGCTCCGCGAGGCCATCTCGTGCGCGTGGCCGAGCAGCCCGAACCCGGTCACGTCGGTGACGGCGCTCGGCTCGAACGGCCGCAGCGCGTCGGCCGCGTCGCCGTTCAGCGTCGCATCCAGTCGACCGCGGCCGCGAGCGCGTCGTCGTCGGCCAGCCCCCGCTTGTGGCCGTGGAGGACGAGCCCGGTGCCGAGCGGCTTCGTCAGGAAGAGCGCGTCGCCGGGCCGGGCGCCGGCCTTGGGCCAGACGCGCGTCGGGATGCACGGTGCCGACCACGGCGAGGCCGTACTTCGGCTCGTCGTCCCGGAGCGTGTGACCGCCGGCGAGGAAGCGCGCCGGCCGCGCGCACCTGCTCGTCCGCGCCGGCGAAGACCGCGCGCACGACCGCCGTCGAGCTCCTCGGGGAAGCAGGCGACCGAGAGCGCGAGCAGCGGCGCGCCGCCCATCGCGAAGACGTCGTTGAGCGCGTTCGTCGCGGCGATCGCGCCGAATGCGCGCGGGTCGTCGACGAGCGGCGGGAAGAAGTCGAGCGTGAACACGATCGCGCGCTCGTCGTCGAGCCGGTAGACGGCCGCGTCGTCGGCCGGGTCGAGCCCGACGAGCAGGTTCTCCGCCTCGGCCGGGACGAAGCCGCGCAGCAGCTGCTCGAGCCGCGCCGCCGAGTACTTCGCCGCGCAGCCGCCGGCGGTGACGAGCGACGTGAGCTCCACCGCACGAGCATAGTGCCGCCGCGGCGTCGAGCCGCGGCGGCCTCTCAGGGGAGAGGAGGAGCTTCGAAGCGTCTCCGACGCTCCTCGAGGGCGGGTGTTCGGGGCAGGTCTTGACCTTCCTCCGGCTCGGGCCTGTAGGAATCCCCGATGCCGCGGAGCGCACTCGTCACCGGTGGCTCGTCGGGGATCGGCCTCGCGATCGCGCGCGCGCTGCGTGAGGACGGCTACGAGCTGACCCTCGCCTCGCGCCGCGCGGAGAAGGTCGAGCCGGCCGCGGCCGAGCTCGGCGCGCTCGGGATCGCGGCCGACGTGTCGAGCGAGGAGGACTGCGAGCGGCTCGTCGCGGCGCACCGCGAGCGGTACGGCGGGCTCGACGTGCTCGTGAACTCGGCCGGGATCGGCATCGCGCGGCAAGATCGAGGACCAGCCGGCGAAGCACGTCGACCTCCAGCTCGGCGTCAACCTCCGCGGCCTGCTCGTCGTCACGCGCCTGGCGCTGCCGCTGCTGAAGGAGTCGAAGGGGCACGTGATCAACCTCGCCTCGATCGCCGGGACACAGCCGACGCCCGTCCTCGCCGTCTACGGCGCGACGAAGGCGGCGGTGCTCGCGCTGACGCGCTCGCTGAACGCGGAGCTCGAGGCCGACGGCGTGCGCTGCACGGCGCTGGCGCCCGCGTTCGTCGACACGCCGATGGCGTCGTGGTCGGGGGTCCCGGCCGAGCGGATGATCCGCCCCGAGGACTGCGCCGAGCTCGTCCGCGCCGTCCTGCGCCTGAGCCCGTACGCGCGCGTGCCGGAGATCGTCGTCGAGCGCATGGGCGCCTACGGCGACGGGCTGCCCGGGTAGGAAAACCGGACCGGAGATCCGGGTGGCAGCCTCGTGTCGCCGCCGCCGGAGCCGGGTCTACGGTGTCCGCATGCGCACCGTCCTGACCGAGCCGTTCCGCCTACGCACCTGGCGCGAGACGGCGTGGGCGCTGCTCGCCCTCCGGATCGGCCTGTTCTGGTTCGTCGTGCTCGTGACCCTGCTCGCGATCGGGCTCGGGCTCGCCATCACGATCGTCGGCCTGCCGATCCTCGCGCTGACGCTTCTCCTCGCGCCTGGGGCGCCCGTCTCGAGCGGTGGCTCGCCCGCGGACTCTGCTGCTGGCGCGCGATCGACGAGCCGCCGGCGGCGCCCGACGAGGGCAGGGAGGCGTGGCGCCGCGTCCTCCATCTGCTCGTCGACGAGCGGCGCTGGCGGTCGGTCGCTCTACCTGCTCCTGCTCCTCCCGCTCGGACTCGTCGAGTTCCTCGTCGCGCGTGATCCCGTGGTCGATCGCGCTCTTGCTGCTGTCGGCGCCGTTCTGGTGGTGGGCCGTGCCGGACGCGGACTTCCTCTGGGACGGCAACGAGCTCGACTCGCCGTGGGAATGGGCGCTCGTCGTCGTCGGCGGCGTCACGGCCGCGCTGCTCGCGCCCTGGCTCGTCCGCGGCTGCGTGTGGACGCACGTGGCGCTCATGCGCGGCCTCGTCGGCCCGACGCGCCGCGAGCTCGAGCGCGCGGCCCAGCAGGCCGGGACCGAGCGCGACCAGGCCGTCGCGACCGCCTCGCGCGACCGGCGCGCGATCGAGCGCGACCTCCACGACGGCGCCCAGGCGCGGCTCGTCGCCCTCGCTGTCGACCTCGACCGCGCCGACACCGGCTCGAGGACGGCGGTTCCGAGGAGGAGGCGCTCGCCCTCGTCCGCTCGGCGCAGGAGCAGGCGCAGACGGCGCTGAGCGAGATCCGCGACCTCGCGCGCGGCGTGCATCCGGCGATCCTCACGAACCGCGGCCTCGACGCGGCGCTGTCCGCGCTCGCCGCACGCTCGGCCGTGCCGGTGGCGCTGTCGGCCGACCTGCCGGAGCGCGCGCCCGCGGACGTCGAGGCCGCGGCGTACTTCGTCGCCTCGGAGGCGCTCGCGAACGCGAACCGCCACGCGGACGCGACGCGGATCCGGCTGGGCGCGCGGGTCGAACGCGACCGGCTCGTGCTCGAGATCGCCGACGACGGCCTCGGCGGCGCCGACGAGGCGCTCGGCACGGGGATCGCCGGCCTCCGCGAGCGCGTCGGCGCGCTCGGCGGGACGCTCGACATCACAAGCGTGGCGGGCGCGGGCACCACGATCGTCGCGAGGCTCCCGTGCGCGTCGTGATCGTCGAGGACTCCGGGCTCCTGCGCGATGCGCTGACGCGTCTGCTCGCCGACTACGGGATCGAGGTCGCCGCGGCGCTCGGGGACGCGACCGGCCTCGACGACGCCGAGGACGCGGACGCGTACGTCATCGACGTCCGCCTGCCGCCGACGTTCACGGACGAGGGCGTCCGCGCGGCCGTCGAGCTCCGCCGGCGCCGTCCGGCGTGCGGATCCTCGTGCTCTCCCAGGACGTCGAGGAGCGGTACGCGCGCGAGCTCTTCGCCGACGGGTCGGACGGGCTCGGCTACCTGCTCAAGGACCGGGTCACGGACGGCGCCGCGTTCGTCGAAGCGCTACGGCGCGTCCACGAGGGTGGCACGGCGCTCGACCCCGAAGTCGTCAGGCAGCTTCTGTCCGTTCAGGCCCGCTCGACGGACTCACGCAGCGGGAGCGAGAGGTCCTCGCGCTCATGGCAGAGGGCCGCTCGAACGCCGGCATCGCCCGCGCCCTGTTCGTCACCGACGGCGCGGTGGAGAAGCACGTGCGCCGGATCTTCCAGGAGCTGCGGCTCCCGCCGAGCTCCGACGAGAACCGGCGCGTCCTCGCCGTCCTGAGCTGGCTCGGCCTGCGGCAGCCCTAGGCGGGCTTGGCGACCGGCTCGATCGCGGCGCGGAGCTCGTCGGCGGAGGCGGAGCCCTCGAACTTCGCGGCGATCTTCCCGTCGGCGTCGACGACGAAGACCCACGGCTCGGTCTGGAGC
This sequence comes from uncultured Thermoleophilia bacterium, assembly GCA_963733995.1. Lineage (GTDB taxonomy): Bacteria > Actinomycetota > Thermoleophilia > Gaiellales > Gaiellaceae > DATHTC01. Next base: position 69,500 of record CAVTFO010000019.1, on the reverse strand, counting down.
TTCCACTCCCGCATCCAGCGGTTGACGCCCTTGTTGGGGTCGTTGTCCTTGTACACCTCGACGTGCATGAACTGGACGCCGCGGGATGCGAACTCCTTGCGCACGTCGTCGACCACGTCCACGACGGGCCCGCAGGCGCGGCTCGCGCAGAACTTCGGCGTCGCAAACGCGACCACGAACGGCTTCTTCGCCTCGAGCGCCTGCGCCACCGAATGCTCGTAGAGCTGCGGATCGGGATGGGTCGCGGTCGAGAGCTTGGCCAGGTCGCCGCCCGTGCTGGCGAGCGTCGGGGTATCGGAGGCGGGCGCCTTCGCGCCGATCGCCGGCGAGAACGTGGCCGGCTTCACCTGGAGCTGGCCGAGCGCCTGGATCCGGTAGCCGCCGACGGGCTCGGCGACGTACCACCAAGTGCCCGGCCGCGGCACTCGCAGCGTCGTCACGAACAGGTACCGGACGTCCCCGGCGGCGGCCTCCGAGCCCTCGGCTCCGACCGGCTCGAGCCGGGCCTCCGCCTCCTGGATCGGCGCGGCGGTCCGGCTCGGAGCGAGCCAGACCCGCGCTCGAGGTCGCTGGATGAGCTTGCCGTCGCCTGCGACGACGAGAAACGACACGCGAACGTCGCCGGGGGCGTAGTCGCTCGTACCCGGGATCACGGCCACGTCTTCTCCCGGCCGCTGCCACAGGCTTTCGAGCGAACCCCCGTCCGCTGTGCCGCCGGATTCGCCAGACGAGCCTCCGCATCCGGCGGCGACGAGCAGCAGAACGGCGATCAGCCAGACCCGGAGGCGCATCGGCCTCCAGGGTAGCCGCCTACCAGCCGCCGCCGGACCAGCCGGTCCAGCCGCCGCCGGCCACGAACGACGCGACGAGTACCGCAAGGGTGATCACGCGAGCCTTCAGCATGTGTGAGTCACCTCCCTTCGCTTAGAACTTGAGATCCTGGAGAATCTCGGCCGCTCGGCGATACAGCCTCGACGCCCTCGCGTCGTCGCCTGACTTGGCCGCAAGATCGCCCTGGGCCATCCACGCCGCGGCGCGATGACTCGCAGAGCCAAGCTGGTCGAACGCGGACTCCGCTTGGGCGAAGGCCGTTCCCGCCTCGTCGAGGCGGTCCTGCACGAGGAGCGCCCGGCCGAGCGCGAGGTTCGCGCCGCCGAGCTCGTCGAGAAGATCGTCGCGGTCTCCGAGGATCCGAAGCGCGTGCCGTGCCTGCTCCTCGGCCAGCGAGACGTCGCCGGTTCCGAGGTGCACCTGGGCGAGCGAGGTGATTGCGCGCGCGGCGTCGTCGTCGCGTCCCACGTCGAACGACGTGGCGATCGAGTCCTTGAGGTAGCGAACCGCGTCCTCGGGCTTGCCGAGGAGGAAGTTGAGACCTCCGAGGTTATTGAGCAGGCGGCCGAGGTTCAGACGGTCAGCGATCTGCTCGTACTGCACCTTCGCGCGCTCGGCGTACGTGCGCGCGAGCACCATGTGGCCCTGGCGCTCGGCGACGAGGGAGGCCTGGAAGTACAGGTGCCCCATCGTCTTGTGGTCGGCGAGACCCTCCGCGAGCTCGAGCGCGCGCTCCACGTCCTCGCGTGCGGCCGCGAAGTCGCGGTGGTGGCGGTAACAGCGGGCGCGCCAGTCGAGGATCGATGCGCGGAGCGCATCGCACGGGAGCCCGGAGCGCTCGGCGAGCTCGAGCGCCTCGTTGAACAGGGCCATCGCGGTGGAGATGCTCGAGAGCTGGAAGCGGCAGACGCCGAGACGGAACAGGATGTCTGCCCGGTCGACGTCGCTGAAGTCGGGGCCTTCCGCGAGCCCGCGGGCCTTCACGAGCAGGTCGAGCGACTGGCGGACGGCGCCGTCGATCACGAGCGCACGGCCGTGGCCGACGAGCCGCCGGACCTCGAGCTGGACGTCGCCGGTGGCGGCGACCGCGGTCGTCGGCGTCGGTGAACGCCGCGGCCGCGTCGGGGATCTCGCCGGCCTCGAGCAGCGCCTCGGCGCGTGCGAGCGAGGCCTCGACGCGGTCGCGCGCGTCCGTCGAGACGCCGTTGGCGAGGAAGCCCGGGTCGACGCCGAGGCGCGACGCGAGCCAGTCGATCGTCTCCTGGGTCGGGCGCGTCTTGCCGCGCTCGATCTGCGAGACGTACTCCTTGGAGAAGCGGTCGCCGGCGAGGTCGGTCTGCGTGAGGCCGGCGCCCACGCGAAGCTGGCGCAGGCGCTCGCCCAGGCGAGTCGCGGCGGCGTGCCCGGTGCGGGCGCTGGAGGTGCGTGCGGCGTTCGTCATCGGATCGGAAGTGTTCTCCATACTTGACCGAAGTGCAAGGTAGCCCATCCGGCCATCCCCCAGATGGGTCATTTGTGGCCGAAAGTGCGTGAAGCGGTCTTCTGGCAAATCACTTGACCGAGGTACTTGACAGCCCCCTCGGACGTCCATACAGTGAGGTCACCTCGCAGCCGAGCCGGACGCCAGGCCCGGATGCAGGGGGCCCGCCAACAAGGTGGGGACGGACGTAGGAAACCTGGCTGGGCCGCAGAGTCAAGGTTTCAGCATCCGCCCACCGGCGTGGCCCGCCTTCCACGGAGGGGCCCCGAGCCGCAGCGGGGCCCCTCCGTACTTTCATGCGGGGTCTAGCGCGGTTCGGCGGCGACGGCGCTCTCCTCACCGTCGCGGTTGATCTGGCTCACGCGCGCGAGAAACCCAGGGACCCGACCCTCCCGCCTGCCTGGCTTCGAGCCTACGCCGAAAACACGCGCAGGTGCGACACGACTCCGTGCCGAGACCGCTTCAGCGGCTCCACAGGCCCTGCGGGGACTCCGGCGGCGGCTTGCCGAAGAGCCACGTGTACCGCGCCGTCGCGACCCGGGTGAAGTCGTCGTGCCCGAGCAGCCCACCGAGCCGGTCGCCCATCGTCACGAGCAGGCCGCCGGCGACGAAGATCCACGCCTCGGCCTCGGGATCCCGGTCGGCGGGGACGGCGCCGAGCTCCTGCGCCTTGCGCAATGTGTCGGCGATGAAGTCGTGCACCTCACGCATGTGCGCGCGGACGTGCCGGGCGATCTCCTCGTCCTCTCCCGCCTCGACGATGCCGGCGATCCAGAGGTTCGGCGGGAGCACGCGGAGCGCGCGCAGCCCGAGGCCCGTCCGGCCGATGGCGAGCGGCGCCTGCGCAGGCCCGACCTCCGCGATCACGGCGGCGAAGGCCTCCTTCAGCCGCGTCCACGCCTCGTCGAGGCAGGCGAAGTAGAGGTCGCGCTTCGAGGCGAAATGGCGATAGAGGACGGGCTCGGTCACCCCCGCCTCGCGGGCGATCTCGGCCGTCGTCGCACCGGCGTAGCTGCCCTGGGAGAAGACCCGCATCGCCGCCTCCAGGATCGCCTGCCGGCGCTCGGCGGCCGGCAGGCGAGTCCCCGCGGGCACCGTCACCCCGCGGCCACCTCGAAGGCCTCTTCGTGCCCGGGCCGCTCCTCGCCCGCATGCGAGCGAACGAGGACGGCGGCAACGACCGCCCCGACGACGGCGATGACGCCCGCGACCTCGAGCGCGCGCGAGAACCCGTCGACGAACGCCTCGGGCGTCCGGCGCCCACCGACCTCGTGGGCCACGATCGCGCCCATCACCGCGATCCCGATCGAGCCGCCGACCTGGCGGAACGAGTTGAGCACCGCCGAGCCGACGCCGGACTTGTCGACGGGCACCGACCGCACCACTGCCGCCGCGCTCGGAGTCATCGTCAGCGCCATCCCGATGCCGCCGATGAGGAACGCCGGGAGCAGATCCCAGTACGACGCGTTGACGCCGAGCGTCGAGAAGTAGAAGAGCTGCACGGCGATGAGCGTCATCCCCGCCGTCATCAGCCAGCGCGAGCCGATGCGGTCGGTCGTCTTCCCCGCGATCGGCGCGATGAGGATGATCAGGATCGTCATCGGCAGGAACGCGGCGCCGGCCTGAACGGCCGAGTAACCGAGGATGTTCTGCATGTAGAGCGAGACGAACAGGAAGATCCCGAACATCGCGAAGGCGACGAGCAGGATGACGAGATTGGCGCCGGCGAAGGTTCCGCTGCGGAACAGCGTGAGGTCGAGCATCGGCAGCCGCTGGTGCCGCTCGAGCAGGACGAAGCTCACAAGCCCGATCGCCGCGACGGCGAACGCGCCGAGAATCCGGCCCGACGTCCAGCCGTACGTGTTCGCCTCGATCAGCCCGTAGGTCAGGGCGAAGAGGCCGATCCCCGAGGTCAAGAGGCCGGGCAGGTCGAGCCGTTGCTCGTGCGAGGTGTCCTTCGACTCGTCGATGAAGAGGTAGCTCGCGGCGATCCCGAGGATCCCGACGGGCACGTTGACGAAGAAGATCCACTCCCAGCCGACGTGTTGGGTCAGCAGGCCGCCGACGAGCGGGCCGATCGCGAGTGCGAGTGCCGACACGCCGGCCCAGATCCCGATCGCCATCCCACGCTGCGCAGGCGGGAACGTGGCCGAGATGATCGAGAGGGTCGCGGGATTCATCAGCGCCGCGCCGACGCCCTGGAGCACGCGCGCGCCGATGAGCATCTCGCTCGACTCCGCGATGCCGCAGAGGAGCGAGGCGACGGTGAAGACGACGATGCCGAGGACGAAGATCCGCCGGCGGCCGACCATGTCGGCGAGCTTGCCGCCGGTGAGCATCAGCGCCGCGAAGCTGAGGGCGTAGCCGGTGACGATCCACTCGAGCTCGGACAGGCCGATCCCGAGCTCGCGCTGGATCGACGGCAGCGCGACGTTCACCACCGTGTTGTCCAGCATGATCATGAAGAGCCCGAACGACACCGCGGCGAGCGTCCACCACTTCCGTGTCGCGGGGTCGAAGATCGAGGCTCGCATGGGGTGCCTCCTGACGGGGAGCTTGCGAGGTTAGCGGTCGCTAACCTACCGGACCGACCCCGGGCGGGAGGTACGGTTGGCCGCACCTTTGCGCGAGTTCGTCTGGAGCCCCGACGAGGCGCGCCTCGAGCGCGCGAACCTCACGCGCCTCATGCGACGCTTCGGGGTCGAGCGCTACGCGGAGCTGCACCGGATCTCGATCGACGAGCCCGAGCGGTTCTGGCCCGAGGTCGTCGACGACCTCGGGCTCGAGTTCACGCACCCGTGGCACCGCGTGCTCGACACCTCGCGCGGGATCGAGTGGGCGACGTGGTTCGTCGGCGGACGGGTGAACGTCGCGCGGAACTGCGTGCACCGCTGGGCGGCTCGGAAGCCCGACGAGACCGCGGCCGTGTTCCTCGGCGAGGACGGCACGCGGCGCGAGCACACGTGGTCCGACCTCTCACACGAGACGACGCAGCTCGCCGAGGCGCTGGTCGAGCTCGGCGTCGAGCCGGGCGACCGCGTCGCGATCTTCATGCCGATGTGTCCCGGAGGTCGCGGTCGCGTCGCACGCGTGCGCGCACGTCGGGGCGGTCCAGGTCCCGGTCTTCTCCGGCTTCGCCGCGCCGGCCGTGCGCCAGCGGCTCGAGGCGTCGGAGGCGAAGGTCGTGATCTGCGCCGACTGGTCGATGCGCCGGGGCCGGCGGATGGAGATGCGCGCGACCCTCGACGAGGTCGTCGGCGACCGGCACGTGATCGCCTGGGAGCGGGAGTCGCAGTCGTGGCCGGAGCTCGTCCGCCGTCAGCCCGGGGAGCTGCCGCCGCTCGAGGTCGACTCGGAGCACCCGTACCTGCTGACGTACACGTCCGGTACGACGGGCCAGCCGAAGGGCGTCCTCCACGTGCAGGGCGGCTTCCTCGTCTCGATCGCTCGCGAGGTCGCGTATCAGACGGACGTGCACGAGGGCGAGCGGATCCACTTCGCCACCGACATGGGCTGGATCATGGGGCCCTGGACGGTCGTGGGCGGCGGAGCCGTCGGCGCGTCCATCGTCTTCGCCGAGGGTGCGCCGGACTGGCCCGACGACCGGCTGTGGCAGACGGTCGAGGCCGAACGCGTGACGATGCTCGGCGTCTCGCCGACGCTGATCCGGGCGCTCATCCCGAAGGGCGACCCGGAGGCCGACCTCTCCTCGCTGCAGGCGATCGCCACCACCGGGGAGCCGTGGAACCCCGATCCGTACCTGTGGCTGCACGAGCGGGTCGGGCGGGGGCGCGTCCCGATCGTGAACCTGTCCGGCGGCACGGAGGTCGGCGCCTGCTTCCTCTCGGTCGCGATCACGGAGCCGATCAAGCCCGTCTCGCTCGGCTTCCCCGCGCTCGGCGAGGACATGGACGTGGTGGACGCGGACGGGCGGCCGGTGCGCGGCGAGGTCGGCGAGCTCGTCTGCCGGCGGCCGTTCCCCGGCATGACGCGCGGGCTCTGGGGCGACCCGGAGCGGTACCTCGACACGTACTGGCGGCGCTTCCCCGGCGTGTGGACGCACGGCGACTGGGCGTCCGATCGACGAGGACGGATACTGGTTCCTCCACGGCCGCTCGGACGACACGCTCAACATCGCAGGGAAGCGCGTCGGGCCGGCGGAGCTCGAATCGGCCGCGATCGCGTCGGGCGCCGTCGCGGAGGCCGCCGCGATCGGCGTGCCGCACGAGGTGAAGGGCGAGGTCGCGTGGATCTTCTGCGTGCCGCGTCCCGGCGAGGAGCCGTCCGAAGAGGAGGTGGCCGCAAAGGTGGGCGAAGTCCTTGGGAAGGCGTTCAGGCCGGAGCGGATCGTCTTCGTCACGGCGCTGCCGAAGACCCGGTCGGCGAAGATCGTCCGCCGGGCCGTCCGGGCGCGCGCACTCGGCACGGATCCCGGCGATCTGTCGTCCCTGGAGAACCCCGAGTCACTGGAGGAGATCAGTCGTGCACTCTGAGCGCATCGCCCTCGTCACCGGCGGCGGCCGCGGGATCGGCGCGAACATCGCGCGCGAGCTCGCCGGCGCCGGCTGGCATGTCGTCGTCACGGGGCGCACCGGCGGCGAGGTGGAGGCCGTCGCCCGGGAGATCGGCGGCCACGCGGTTGTCGGCGACGTCTCGAAGAAGGAGGACGTCGCGCGGATGGTCGCGGAAGCCGGCGATGTCGAGCTGCTCGTCGCGAACGCCGGCATCGCGATCTGGGAACGTGCGGCGTGGGACGTGCCGGCCGACGAGTGGTGGCACGTCCTCGAGGTCAACGTCCTCGGCGTCCACCTGTGCTGCCGGGCGGTGATCCCGTCGATGCTCGAGCGCGGCGGCGGACGCATCGTGATCACCGGGAGCGGGGCCTCGTACCTGCCGGGCTCGACGAGCAGCGCGTACGCGGCGAGCAAGGCCGCCGTCGGGCGCTACGGCGAGACGCTCGCCGGGCAGCTCGAGGGGCGAATCCCCGTCTTCGTGATCTCGCCCGGGCTGGTGCGGACGGAGATGACCGAGGAGGCGTTCCCCGACAACGCCCCCTGGACGCCGCCGGAGCTTGCCCCGCGCCTCGTGCGCGAGCTGGCGTCGGGCCGCTTCGACGCGCTCGCCGGCCGCTACCTCCACGCCGAGCACGACCCTGTGGACGAGCTCGAGGCGCGGGTCGACCGGATCCTGGCCGAGGATCTGAACGCGATCCGTTTACGGCGCGAAAGCGACTAAGCAACAGACTGTCACTTGTCCGCTTGCAAGCGGTACGCGACGAGCTCCCCGTCCGCGGCCTGGAGCAGGATCGCGGGCGGCGGGCCCTGGCGCCGGCGCGCCGGGACGAACACCTGGCGGTCGCCGATCCGGTCCTCGGTCGGCACGAAGCCCGTCGTCGAGATCGCCGACGCCGACTCCTGGTAGGCCCGGCCCTGGTACTGGACGACGCCGACCTCGCCCGTGAGGTAGGCGATGCCGCCGAGGAGGAAGAGCAGGCCGAGGATCGGGATCGCGAGCGTCGCGGCGAGGCGCGTGCTCACGTGCGCGGCGTGATCCAGGTCTGGCGCGCACGACCGAGGAGCCGGCCGTCCTCGCCGTAGAGCGCCGTCGCGGCGTAGAGCTTCCGCCCGTCCTCCCCGAGCGGCTGCGCGACGACGACGCACCTCTCGCCGACGCGCGGCAGCTCCCGTACCTCGCCAGCCATCCGGCCGAGCACCGAGACGCCGCGCGCGTCCCAGCCGACGGCGATCGCCCCGGGGCAGTCGAGCGCGGCCCAGACGAGCGCCTCCGAGACCTCGTGCGGGATCCACGGCGCCGCGACGACGTCCCGGCCCTCGACCGGCGCGGCGAAGATCCGGAGCCCGTCGCCGTCCTCCCGCTCGGGCCCGCAGACGAAGCACGTGGGGAACGCGTGCCGCTCGAACCCCGGGTAGCGGCGCGATGCGGCCTCCGCCTCGGCGAACGGGCACGGGCGGCGGCGGTTCGACGTCGACCTCGGCGGGGCGGCCCTCGGCCACGACCGCCTCCCCGTCGAGCAGGCGCTCGCCGTCCCACGCGAGCGGCGTCCCGAGCGGCGGCGGGAGGCGGAGCGTCACCTCCGCCGGCCCGCCGAGCAGGCCCGCGACGAGCCCGCACGCGTAGCCGCCGTTGCCGGAGCCGGGCGGGCCGTTGAAGCGCGGGTCGATCGTCGGCACGACCGGTAGCCTATGTTTTAGACTCGGAGGCAGAAACCCGTGCGGCTCGCGCTCGCCCAGATCAACACCGTCGTCGGCGACCTCGACGGCAACCGGGACCGGATCGTCCGGCGCCTCGCCGAGGCGCGCGACGAGGGCGCCGACCTCGTCCTCTTCCCGGAGCTCGCCGTGACCGGTTACCCGCCCGAGGACCTGCTCCTGCGGCCGGGGTTCGTGCGCGCGGCCGAGGCGACCGTGGAGCGGATCGCCGCCGAGTGCCGCGACATCGTCGCGCTCGTCGGCGCTCCGCACTACGACCGAGACCTCTCGAACGCCTGCTTCGTCCTCGCCGACGGCGCAGTCCGGGCCGTGTACCGCAAGCGCTTCCTGCCGAACTACGGCGTGTTCGACGAGGACCGCTACTTCGCGCCCGGGAACGACCTCTTCCTCCTCCGGCTCGGGGAGACGCTCGTCGGCACGACCATCTGCGAGGACGTGTGGCAGCCGGGGCCGCCGGCGACCGACCTCGCGCTCGCCGGTGCGGAGCTGCTGACGAACCTCTCCGCGTCGCCGTTCCACGTCGGCAAGGAACGCGAGCGCGAGGAGATGCTCGTCACACGCGCGCGCGACAACGCGTGCTACCTCGCGTTCTGCAACGCCGTCGGCGGGCAGGACGAGCTCCTCTTCGACGGCCACTCGTGCGTGATCGACGACGAGGGCGTCGTCGTCGCGCGGGCGCCCGGGTTCGAGGAGGCGCTGCTCGTGGTCGACGTCGAGCCGTCGGAGGTGATCGGGCGACGCTCTGACCGACGTCCGTCGGCGGGCGCTGGCGCGCGAGCGCGGCGGCGCGCCCGAGGCGCCGGTGATCGAGGTGGGAAGCGTTCGCCCGGTGTTGACGCGGCGCTCGAGCCCGCCGCTCGCCGAGCCCTTCGACGAGCTCGAGTCGATGCGCCGCGGCCTCGAGCTCGCCCTGCGCGACTACGTCGAGAAGAACGGCTTCCGCGACGTCGTCCTCGGCGTCTCCGGCGGCATCGACTCCGCGCTGACGGCCGCGCTCGCGGTGCAGGCGCTCGGTGCCGACCGCGTCCACTGCGTGTCGATGCCCTCGCGCTACTCGTCCGGAGGGAACGCAGTCCGACGCCCGGCGGCTCGCCGAGTCGCTCGGGACGTCGTTCCGGGAGCTGCCGATCTGGCCGTCGTACGAGGCCCTGACCGGGACGCTGTCGGGCGCGTTCGACGGGCGCGGGCCCGACCTCACCGAGGAGAACCTCCAGGCCCGGATCCGCGGCGTCCTGCTGATGGCGCTCTCGAACAAGTTCGGCTGGCTCGTGGTCACGACCGGGAACAAGTCGGAGCTCTCGGTCGGCTACTCGACGCTCTACGGCGACATGGCCGGCGGCTACGCGCTCCTCAAGGACGTCTACAAGACCGACGTGTTCCGGCTGGCGCGCTACCTCAACGAGCAGGCGGGCCGCGAGCTCATCCCGGAGTCGATCATCGAGCGACCGCCGAGCGCCGAGCTGCGGGAGAACCAGCGCGACGAGGACTCGCTGCCGTCCCTACGAGGTGCTCGACGCGGTGCTGAAGCTCTACGTCGAGGAGGACCGCTCGCGTGAGGAGCTCCTCGCCGAGGGCTTCGACCCGGACGTGGTGGAACGCACCGTCGCCCTCGTCGACCGCGCCGAGTACAAGCGCCGGCAAGCCCCGCCCGGGCCGAAGCTGCACCCGAAGGCCTTCGGCCGGGACCGGCGAACGCCCATCACGAACGCCTGGAGGGACTGAAGCCGGGGAGTTAGTGGCTCTGAGCCACTAACTCAGATGCGGCTGCGTTGGGTCAGCAGCGTCGGGGGACGGAAGGCGTCGATGCCCGCTTCCCATGCCGCCTCCACGTCCGCGTCCGTGGCGAAGCGGCCGGCGAGCTCCAGGTCGGCCATGCCGTGCATGAAGGCCCACGCGGCGCGCGCGCGGCGGGCGCTGCCGAGCACGCGCAGGAGCGGCGGAGCGGCGGCGAGCTCGAAGCGCTCGGACGCGGCCGGCGACGACGCCGCCAGCCGGTACAGGTGCGGGCGCGCGAGGGCGAAGCGGCGATACGCGTGCGCGATGCCCTCCAGGCCCTTCGCCTGCTCGAGCGAGCGCGACAGGTCGGCGAGAACGGCGTCGACGACGCGCGCCTCGAGCTCGTCCTTCCCGGGCAGGTGCTTGTAGAGCGACGGCGCGCGCACGCCGACACGGGCCGCGAGCGCGCGCATCGTCAGCGCCGACGACCCCTCCCGCTCGACGAGCTCGCGCGCCGCGTCGACGATCTCCTGCCCGCGCGGGGAGAGCTCGGCCACGGCGAACAACGTTAGCCGACGTCGATCGGCGCCGGCCGGCGCGCCCTCGCGCACCAGGGCGGCGACGAGCTCCGGCAGCGACGCCGGCGCGAAGCCGGCGCCGCTCGACCCGAGCTCCTCGACCGGACCACCAGCGCAGCTCGAACACGAACTCCGCCGCGAGCGCCTCGGCCGTGAGCCGGGGCGCCGGCTCGAACGGCGGCACGCGCACGAGGTACGTCCGCTCGCGCTGGCCGTCCCAGCGCGGGTTGAGGTCCTCCCAGTCCTGGAGGCGCGTCCACACGAGCGGGCCGAGCTCGAAGTCGTCGAGCCCGGTCTCCTCCGCGAGCTCCCGCCGCAGCGCGTGCTCGTCCGACTCGCCCGGCTCGACCCCGCCGCCTGGCGTCGCCCACAGCTCCTCCCCGCTCGGGAAGACGAAGCGCGTCGAGCAGGACGCGGTCGTCGGAGTCGAGCACGACCCCGCGCACGGCCTCGCGCACCCGGGGCGTGTCGAGCCAGGCCTTCAGCGACGCGAACCAGCGCAGCCGCTCCGCGTACGGCACGGCGGCGTTGGCCGGCGACGTCGACGGCAGGACGAAGAGCGCGGTGTCGCCGAGCGACCGCGTCTGCAGCCCCAGCTCCGGCCGCTCGCCGAACGCGCCGCGGTACGCCTCCTTGCCCACGAACGCGATCACGCGCGGCCGCAGCTCGGCCGCGAGCGCGCGGAGGCGCTCGGCGGAGCCGGCGAAGTCGCCCCGCCGCAGGTCGCCCGAGCCCGGCGTCGTGCGGTAGGCCGCATTCGTGGCGCCGTAGCCGAGCTCGAGCAGCTCGAACTGCTCCTGCGGGTCGAGCCGCCGCGGCGTGAAGCCGGCGTCGTGCAGGAGCCGCCAGAAGTCGTTGCGCGGGTTCGCGAAGTGCGCGCGGGCCGCGGCCGAGACGCGTCCGGGGTTGATCCCGCAGAAGACCGCGCGCAGCCCGGGCGCGAGGACGTCCGGAACGTCGCTCGGCGTCTCCACGGAGAGGAGGCTACGCGGCGTCGAGCTCCGGCTCGCGCCGGTCGAGGCGGTCCTCGAACAGGCGCCGGATCTCCTCGCCGCTCAGCGACGCGGCCGGCCGCAGCGAGGTCAGCCGCACGAGGCGCACGACCGTGACGGCGTCGTCGGACCCGCCGTAGCACCGGGCGTAGCACTCAGCCTCGGACAACGTGCGCAGTCGCACGTTCGCAGCGTAGGACGCGGTGCGGACGGCACGCGGCGCGGGTACGGTCAGGCCGTGGCGATCCGCGAGAAGCAGATCCCGTACGCCGTCACGCTCGAGCGGGACGGGACGATCGCGGCCGAGGGGAACGAGGCGATTCGCTTCGAGGACGAGTGGACGCCCGAGCACCTCCTGCTCGCCGCGCTCGCCCGCTGCTGCGTCGGCGCGCTCCGCATCCACGCGTCTCGACACTCGCTCGAGCTCGTCGGCACCGCGCACGCCTCCGGCACGGTCGGGCGACGCGACGACGGCTCCTGGGGCTTCCTCGAGCTCGAGTGCCGGGCCGACGTCGAGCTCCTGCCGCAGCCGGACGAGGAGACGCTGCTCGACCTGCTCGCGAAGGCCGAGCGCGGCTGCTTCATCGGCGGCTCGCTCCGACCCGAGCCCGTCTACGCGTGGACGGTCAACGGCCACGAGGTGCGGCGCTAGGCGTGGCCGCGACCGCCTTCGACGTCGAGGCCGTCCGCGCGCGGTACACCGCGCTCGACGGCCCGCTCGCGTTCTTCGACGGCCCCGGCGGGACGCAGGTCCCGGACGAGGTCGTCGACGCGGTCTCCGCGCACTTCCGGGAGGCGAACGCGAACTCCGGCGGCGCCTTCGCGACGAGCCGCGCCACCGACGCGCTCGTCACCAACGCCAGGCTCGCGGCCGCCGACTTCCTCGGCTGCGACCAGGAGGAGGTGGCCTTCGGCGCCAACATGACGACGCTGAACTTCGCCCTCACGCGGGCGCTGGCCCGCGAGCTGCGGCCCGGCGACGAGATCCTCGTGACGAAGCTCGACCACGACGCGAACGTGTCGCCGTGGCTCCAGCTCCGCGACGACGTCGGCGTGCGCGTCCAGTTCGTCGACGTCCACGACGACACGACGCTCGACCTCGACGACCTGCGCCGCCGGCTCTCCGACCGGACGCGCGTGGTCGCGTTCCCGTGGGCCTCGAACGGGGTCGGGACGGTGCAGGACGTGGCCGGGATCGCCGCGCTCGCGCACGAGGCGGGCGCGCTCGCCTGGGTCGACGCCGTCCACTACGCGCCGCACGGCCCGATCGACGTCGCGGCCGCCGGCGCGGACGTGCTGCTCTGCTCGCCGTACAAGTTCTTCGGGCCGCACCTCGGGCTCGCGTTCGGGCGGCGGGAGCTGCTCGAGTCGTGGCGGCCGTACAAGGTGCGTCCCGCGCCGGAGTCCCCGGTCGGCGGGCGCTACGAGACCGGCACGCCGGCGTTCGAGCTGCTCGCCGGCTTCGTCGCCGCCGTCGACTACCTCGGCTCGCTGGGGTGGGACGCGATCACCGCGCACGAGCGGGCGCTCGGGCAGCGCTTCCTCGACGGGCTCCCCGCGCGGCTGCACGCTCCACGGCCTGGCGACGATGGACGGCCGCGTCCCGACCTTCGCGCTCAGCGTCGAGGGACGGGCGACGGAGGCGGTCGCGACCGAGCTGGGCGAGCGCGGCTTCGCCGTCTGGCACGGCGACTACTACGCCGTCGAGATCATGCGGCGCCTCGGCCTCGAGCCCGAGGGCGCCGTGCGGGTCGGGATCGTCCACTACAACACCGCCGACGAGGTCGACCGCCTCCTCGAGGCCCTGGGGTCGCTGTGAGGCTCCTCGTCCTCGGCGGGACGAAGTTCCTCGGGCGCGCGATCGTCGAGGAGGCGCTCGCGCGCGGCCACGAGGTGACGACGTTCACGCGCGGCGAGACGAACCCGGAGCTGTTCCCGGAGGCCGAGCGGCTCCGCGGCGACCGCGACGGCGACCTCTCCGCGCTCGAGGGCCGGACGTGGGACGCGGTGATCGACACCTCCGGCTACGTCCCGCGGATCGTGCGCGCCTCCGCCGAAGCGCTCCGCGACTCCGGCTTCTACGTCTTCGTCTCGTCGATCTCCGTGTACGCCGAGCTCCCGCCGGGCTACGACGAGTCGAATCCCGGTGGAGGAGCTGGAGGACCCGGAGACGGAGGACGTCCGCGCGCACTACGGCGCGCTCAAGGCCGCGTGCGAGCGCGTCGTCGACGACGTGTTCGGCGACCGCGCCGCGCACCTCCGCTTCGGGCTGATCGTGGGTCCGCACGACCCGACCGACCGGTTCACGTACTGGCCCGACCGCGTCGCCCGCGGCGGCGAGATGCTCGCCCCGGGCGCACCGCGACCGGGCGTGGCAGTTCGTCGACGTCCGCGACGGGGCCGCATTCGCGCTCGACGTCGCGGAGCGCCGCCTGCCGGGCCCGTTCAACGTGACGAACTCGTCGACGGCGGGCGAGGTCCTCGCCGGCGCCGACGCGACCTGGGTCGACGACGCGTTCCTGCTCGAGCACGGCGTCGGCGAGTGGATGGAGCTCCCGCTCTGGGTCGCGCCGGACGGCGAGCTCGGCGCGCTGCACACGGCGGACACGAGCCGGGCGCGCGACGCCGGGCTGCGGATGCGCCCCGTGGCCGAGACCGTCGCGGACACCCGCGCCTGGTCCGAGGCTCGGACGCAACGCGGCGCAGGCACGGCCGCGATGGGCGGCACCGAGGGCGTCGGCCTCGACCCCGCGAAGGAGCGCGACCTCCTCGCCGCCTGGCGCGAGCGGTCGGGCTAGGTCCGCCGGCCCCAGGAGAACGACGAGACCGTGTCGCGCGCCGGCGTCAGCAGCCGCCGGTTCGTCCCGCCGACGTCGATCCGCCACAGCCGGTACTGGTCGGTCGGGCTCCCCTGGCTCGAGAGGAAGGCGATCTGCGTCCCGTCCGGCGACCACTGCGGGCGCGCGTCGACGGCAGGCGCCATCGCCAGCGGCTCGCGCTCGGCTCCGGTGACCAGGGACGTCCAGAGGTCGCCGTCGAGGGCGAAGACGAAGCGCTGGCCGTCCGGCGACCAGTCGGGCGCGAGCCCCGCGCCGCGGAACCGCTTGGCCGAGCCCGTCGGGGTTCATCGTGTAGATGCCCGAGGTCGAGCCGGTCCGCGTCGCGCCGAACGACCAGGCGATCCGCTTCCCGTTCGGCGCCCACGACGGCTCGGCGTCCTGGCCGCGGTTGTGGGTGAGGCGCCGCAGCCCCTTCCCGTCCACGCTGACGACGTAGATCTCCGTGTTGAAGCCCGGCACGGTGCGCGCGAAGGCGAGGCGCCGGCCGTCCGGCGACCACGCGGGCTGCAGGTCGATCGTCGGGCTGCGCGTGACGCGACGTGCGCCGGTCCCGTCCGCGTTCATCACGAACAGGCCGTCGCGACGGATCGACGTGTACGCGACCCTCGTGCCGTCGGGCGACCACGCGGGCCAGCTCCCGCCCGACGCGCCGGTGAGCGGCGTCTCGGCGCCGTCGCCCAGGACGAAGATCGCGTCGCCGGTGGAGTACGCGATCGGGCCGTTCTCCACGGCCGCGGTCGCGCCGGCGCTCGCGAACGCGAAGCCGAACGCTGCGAGCAGGAGGATCTTCACCCTCGCACGGTAGCCCTGCGGTGTGAGGATTCCGTCAGCGCTCGGGAAGCTATTCGGCGCCGCCGTGGCGGGCCGCGGCGCGCGGCCCAGCGCGGGTCGTCCCGGCGGATCCGGTCCGGGTTCACGCCGCGTGCCTCCGCGAGATCGAGGACGAGCAGGTGGACATGGACGATGTCCACGACCGGGTGGCGCGTCGGGATCAGCGTGACGTCGCAGCCGAGCTCCTCGAGCGCCGCGACCGCGTCGCGCGCCCGCTCGGCGGCCCGGCCCTCCCCCTCGAGCACGAGGCACCGCACCGACTCGTCGATCGCCGAGAGGTGGCCGTGGAGGAGCTGCTCGGTCTGGTGCGCCTCGCAGGCGACGAAGCAGCCCTCGCGGAGCTTCAGCGCCGCCTCCTGCGCGGTCGGCCAGTCGCGGCCCGGCGCCGGCGACGAGCCAGCGCTCGTGCGCGGAGACCGGGAGGCGGTCGCCGTCGAGCACTTCCTGGACCGCGTCGGGGAGCCAGCCGATGTCGTCGCCGCGGAGCGCCGCGAGCGCCGCCACGGCGCACGTGTAGCTCGACCGTGTGGCACCAGCTCTCCTCCACGGCCGGCGTCGCGACGACCACCTCGTCGCACGCGTGCGCGATCGGGCTGTCCTCCTTCGCGGTCACGACCCAGCGCTGGCCGTCGAACTCCTGCACGGCCTCGAGCGTCAGCGCCGTCGTGCCCTCGTGCGAGAGCGCGACCATGACGTCCGCCTCGGGCTGGTGGACGACCGCGTCGAGCGCCTGCACCGCGCGCCCGCCGGTCTGGGCGGCGTGGAACGAGGTGCCGCAGCCGGTCAGCACGGTCGGCTCGCGCGGCAGCCGCCGGTCCCGCGGGACCTGCGCGAGCCACTCGGGCTGCGCGTACACGGCCCTCCGGGTGTGCTCCATCGATGCGTCTATACCATGCCGCCGATGGCCACCTTCGAGCGCACGACCCTCTCGAACGGCGTCCGCGTCCTGACCGCGGCGATGCCGCACGCGCAGTCCGTCTCGTGCTTCCTCTTCTACGCCGCGGGCTCGCGGTACGAGACGAAGGAGACCAACGGGATCGCCCACTTCGCCGAGCACATGTTCTTCAAGGGCACCGAGCGGCGCCCGCAGTCGCGCGACATCACGAGCGAGATCGACGCGATCGGCGGCGAGTTCAACGCCTTCACCGGCAAGGAGTACACGGGCTACTACGTCAAGTGCGCGGCCGAGCAGCGCGACGTCGCGCTCGACGTGCTCGTCGACATGCTCCGGAACTCGAAGTTCGACCCCGAGGAGATCGACCGCGAGAAGGGCGTGATCGTCGAGGAGATGAACATGTACTTCGACACGCCGCGCGACTTCATCGGCGGCGTGTACGACGAGCTCCTCTACGGCGACCAGCCGCTCGGCTGGGACATCATCGGCACGAAGGACACGGTGCGCTCGGCGACGCGCGACACGTTCCTCGACTACCTCGAGCCGCTGGTACAAGCCGGAGCGCATGGTGGTCGGCCTCGGCGGCCAGATCGGCGACGGCCTCCACGAGCGGCTCGAGGAGCTGCTCGGCGACGTCCCGGCGGCCGAGACGCCCGAGCCGGCGACGGCGTGCGGATCCCGTCGAACGGCGGGCCGCAGGTGCGCGTCCACACGAAGCAGTCCGACCAGGCGCACCTCATCCTCGGCGCGCGCTCCTACGCGCTCGGGCACCCCGACCGCTACGCGCTGCAGCTGCTCGCGACCGTGCTCGGCGGCGGCATGTCGTCGCGCCTCTTCACGGAGGTGCGCGAGCGCCGCGGCCTCGCCTACTACGTCTTCGGGACGAACAACAGCTACACGGACGCCGGCTCGCTGTACGCGCAGGCCGGCGTCGACATCAACCGCATCGACGACGCGGTCGAGACGATCGTCGCCGAGCTGCGGAAGATCGCCGAGGAGCCGGTCCCGGCCGACGAGCTCGAGAAGGCGCGGAACTCGGCCAAGGGCCGCTTCGTGCTCCAGCTCGAGAGCCCGCACGGGACGATCCTCTTCGGGCTGCGGCGCGAGGTGCTCGAGGGCGAGGCGATCGACCCCGCCGACGTGCTCGCGGGCCTCGACGCGGTGACCGCGGAGGACGTGCAGCGCGTGGCGCAGGACGTGATCGGCGGCAACGAGCCTCAACCTGGCGCTGATCGGCCCGTTCGACGACGCCGAGCGCTTCCAGCGCGCTGCTCGGCGTAGCCCGGAGCACGCCGACACTACGCACCGGGAGCGGCCTCCCGTGACATCGTTCGGCTGACAGAGCGTCGTCCTTGGTCGGCGGGCCAGTTAGCACCTGATCCGGCCTCGCCCGTCAGGGTGCTTTCGACCCGGACGACGATCTGACAGAGCGTTTCTACACCGCGGGCGGACGACTCCTACACGCCGAGCGACCGGTTCACGTCCCCCCCAAGCGCACGGGACGCGGCCGGGCGCACCTCGTCGGGCCGGAACGTCAGCACCACGACGATCCGCGGGCCGGCGGCGGTGTAGGCGATCGCGGCCGTGTGGCGGACCTTCGTCGTCCAGCCCTCCTTGCGCGCGAGCGGGACGCGCGTCGAGGGGCGGAGCAGGCCGACGTTCTCGCCCTCGACCGCGGAGAGCAGCAGCCCGAGCGCGAGGCGCGCCTCGTGGCGGTCGAGCCCGGTGCGCCGCGCCGAGAGGCCGTTGCCGACCGCGGTGCCGTGGAGCTCCGCGAGGATGCGGCCGAGGTCGTGCGCCGTGGTGCGGCGGAAGGTGAGGACGGGCAGCGGCTTCGGGGCGTCGCCGAGCGCGCCGCATCGGACCCGTCCCGATCCGGTAGTTGCCGGTGAACCAGGACGAGGTCGCGCCGAGCCGCTGCAGCGTCTCGTTGACGACGGCGGTGCCGCCGGCCTCGGAGCCGCCGAGGAGGACGAGCAGCCGGTTCGTCGCCTCGTTCGACGACCACGTCGCGAGGTCGCGGATGAGCGGCCACGCGGACGAGCGCTCGGGGCGCGGCCCGTAGCGCCGCAGCGCCGCGACGAGCACGGCGAGCTTCACCGTCGAGGCCGCCGGGAAGCTGGCGTCGGAGTTCCAGCCGGCGGTCGCGCCCGTGCGCGAGGTCGTGCGTCCAGATCGCGGCCCAGCCCGGGTACGCGGCGCCCAGCGCGGCGAAGCGGCGCGCGAGCCGCGCGTCGCGGCTCCGCTCCCGACGGAACGCCTGTCCGCTCGCCGGGAGGAGCCACGCGCCGAGCGCCTCGTCGCGCCGCAGCAGGCGGCCGCCTCGCTCGAAACGCAGTCGCAGGTCGTAGCGGCCGGGTGCGCGAGGCACGTGCAGCGACACGCGGCGTCCCGCGACCGCGGCCGAGCGCACGCGCCGGTCGCCGACGAACAGCTCGACCCGCGTCGCGCCCCGCGGCGCGACGGCGGTGACCGAGCCGAAGAACGCCTCCTGCGCGCCCGGGGAACGCGGCTCGCCGCCGGGCGCGGCCGTCGCCGCCGCGAGCGCGAGCGCCGCGACCGCCGCGACGGCGGCCCGCCGCATCAGTCCTCCGAGGTCTCGGTGTCCGCCCGCTGCTGGATCTCGGACACGACCGCCGGGTCGGCGAGCGTGGTCGTGTCGCCGAGCGGCCGGTGCTCGGCCACGTCGCGCAGCAGGCGCCGCATGATCTTGCCGCTCCGCGTCTTCGGCAGCTCCGGCGTGAAGACGATGTTCGCCGGCTTCGCGATCGGGCCGATCTTCCGCGACACGTGCTCGCGCAACTCCGCGAGCTTCTCGACCGACCCCTCGACGCCGCCCTTCAGCGTCACGTACGCGACGATCGCCTGCCCCGTCTGCGCGTCGGCGCGACCGATCACCGCTGCCTCCGCCACGTCCGTGTGGTCGACGAGCGCCGACTCGACCTCGATCGTCGAGATCCGGTGGCCGGAGACGTTCATCACGTCGTCGACGCGGCCGAGCAGCCAGAAGTCGCCGTCCTCGTCGATCCGCGCCCCGTCGCCGGCGAAGTACACGCCGGGGTAGCGCGACCAGTACGTCTCGCGGTAGCGGTCGTCGGCCTTGTAGATCCCGCGCAGCATCGCGGGCCACGGCCGCCGCAGCACGAGGTAGCCGCCGCCCTCCTCGACCTCGTTGCCCGCGTCGTCGACCACGGCCGCGTCGACGCCCGGGAACGGGCGCGTCGCCGAGCCGGGCTTCAGCGTCGTGATCCCCGGGCAGCGGCGTGATCATGATCATCCCGGTCTCCGTCTGCCACCACGTGTCCACGACGGGCACGCGGTCGAGGCCGATGTGCTCGCGGTACCAGACCCAGGCCTCGGGGTTGATCGGCTCGCCGACCGAGCCGAGCAGGCGCAGCGAGGAGAGGTCGTGCTTGCGCGCGTGCTCCGGCCCCCACTTCATGTGCGCGCGGATCGCGGTCGGCGCCGTGTAGAGGATCGTGACGCCGTACCGCTCGATGATCTCCCACCAGCGGTCCTTGTCCGGGAAGTCGGGCGTGCCCTCGTACAGGACGCTCGTGGCGCCGTTGCACAGCGGCCCGTAGACGATGTAGCTGTGGCCGGTGACCCAGCCGACGTCGGCCGCGCACCAGTAGACGTCGTCGGGCTTCAGGTCGAAGACGTAGTGGTGCGTCGTCGCCACGCCGACGAGGTAGCCGCCGGTCGTGTGCGCGATCCCCTTCGGCTTCGCGGTCGTCCCGGACGTGTAGAGGAGGTACAGCAGGTCCTCCGCGTCCATCGGCTCGGGCGGGCAGTCGGACTCGTCCGTCGCGAGCTCGTGCCACCAGTGGTCGCGGCCCTCCTGCATCGGCACCTCGTTGCCCGTGCGGCGGAGGACGACCGTCGCGCGCACGGACGGCGCCGCGCTCGAGCGCCTCGTCGGCGGTGCGCTTCAGCGGCACGGTCGTGCCGCGGCGCCACGCCTCGTCCTGCGTGATCAGCACCTCGCACTCCATGTCGTGGAGGCGGTCGGAGAGCGAGTCGGCGGAGAAGCCGCCGAAGACGACGGTGTGCGGCGCCCCGAGCCGCGCGCACGCGAGCATCGCGATCGGCGCCTCGGGGACCATCCCGAGGTAGATCCCGACCGGCGTGCCCTTGCCGACGCCGAGGCCCTTGAGCGCGTTCGCGAGCATCGTCACCTCGCGCTGGAGGTCGGCGTAGGTGACGTCGCGCCGCTCGCCCTCGGGCTCGCCCTCCCAGTGGTAGGCGACCCGGTCGCCGTGCCCGGCCTCGACGTGCCGGTCGACGCAGTTGTAGGCGATGTTGAGCTTCCCGCCGAGGAACCACTTGGCGTACGGCGGCTCCCACTCGAGCAGCCGCTCCCACGGCTCGAACCACGTGACCCGTTCGCGCGCCTCGCGCTCCCAGAACGCCTCGACGTCCTCGTCGTAGATCCCGGGCTGCGCGTTCGCCTGCTCGGCGAAGGCGCGGCGGCGGCTCGTACCGGCGCTCCTCGAGGAAGAGCGTGTCGATCGCCTGACGACTCTCCTCGGACTGCGCCATCGCGGTCCCTCCTACGGTTGCAAGTCGTACGGGAAGCTCGTCAGGTTCTCGCACCCGTCCTCGGTGACGAGCACGAGATCCTCGAGCCGGCACCCGCCGACGCCCTGGCGGTAGAGCCCGGGCTCGACGGCGACGACGTCCCCGGCGACGAGCGCGGTGCCGTTCCGGCCGAGGCCCGGCTCCTCGTGGACGTCGAGGCCGACGCCGTGGCCGAGGGAGTGGTAGAAGCCGTCGAGGAGCACCTCGCCCGGCTGCTTCGTCAGCTGCGTCGGGTAGCCGGCGTCCTGGAAGACCTCGCAGGCGACGCGGTGCACCGCCTTGCCCTCGACGCCGGGACGGATCGCCTCGAGCGAGCGGTCGAGCGCCTCGCGGGCGAGCCGGTGCCACTCGCGCGCCTCGTCCGACGGCTCGCCGACGACGAACGTGCGCGTCATGTCGGCGTAGCAGCCCGTCTCCTTGTCGAACGGGAAGAGGTCGGCGATCACGGTCTCGCCGGGGAGGATCGGGCCGGAGCCCTCCTCGTGCCCGATCGCGGCCTGCGCGCCGTGGCTGACGATGATCGCGTCGACGGCGGCGCCGCTGGCCGTGAACGCCTGGTCGACCGCCGCCTTGATCCGCTCGCAGGTGAGCGTCTCGCCGTCGTGCTGCAGCGCGCCGTTCGCGGCCTCGGCCTCGCGCAGCATCCGCGCGACGACGGTCATGCCCGCCTCCGCGGCGGCCTGGGCGCGGCGGATCCCGGCGAGCTCGTGCGCGTTCTTCACGCGGCGGCGCGTGTCGAAGAGGCTCTGGTCGGCCGTGACCTGGATGCCGCGGCTGCGCAGCAGGTCGGCGAGCCCGAGCGGGAAGCCGTACGGGACGACCGCGCTGCTCGAGCCCGACCTCCTGGCAGAAGCGCGCCGCGAGCTGGTACTGCGCGTCGTCCGTCGTCAGCCCGCTGAGGACGAACTCGTCCCAGCCGAACTCCTCGAGCGGATGGATCTCGGCGTCGATCCCGGCCGCCTCGAACCGCGGGTGCTCGAACGCGGTGACGACGACGTGCCGCCTGCCGTCCCGCTCGGCGTAGACGATCGGATCCGCGAGCCCGAGCGGGATCTCGTGCCGGAGCTCCTTCGAGCGCAGCGTGTCGGCGAACATGAGGACGTCGGCCACGGATCGGCATCGTAAAGGTTCCGCCTCCGCATGAGGCAGCGTGAGACGCTGTCGCGGTGAACGGCGATGCGGATCCGCGAGGCGACGGCGCCCGACGTCGACGACGTCCGGCGGATTGCGGCGATCGCGAACCCCGCCGTCCGCAACCTCGAGATCACGCACTGCTACTCGCTGCTCTCCGCGGCGTTCGCGGAACGGAGCGGCACGGGGGCGAACTGGTGCACGTACGCGACGTGGGCGTCGCGCCAGGCCGGACGCACGATCCGCGGCGAGGATCTCGGCGACCGGCTCGGCCGGGAGCTGCGGCAGGGGGCGTGGCTGCGGCACCCGATCCGGACGTTCTGGCGCCGACTGCTCCGCCGCGGGCTGCTCGACCCCGAGTCGCGGATCGGCCGCTTGACCGGCGAGCTGCACACGCCGTTCGACTGCCTTCGAGCTCGCCGCCGACGCCGTCGCGCGCGGGAACCGGAAGGTGTTCGCCGAGATCGGGCTGGAGTTCGCGCGCTACCTCCGCGAGTGCCCGCCCGGCGACGCTGCGCGATTGGAGCGCTTTCGTCGACAGCCTGCAACCGGGGGAGCCACCCGACGGACAGCAGCTCCTGCGCCAGGCGTTCACCCGCTACCACCGCCTCGCCGAGGCGAGTGACGAGCGGACTCGCATGGAGCTGGCGGTGCTGGCGAACCTCGAGATCGGGCTCCACGAGCAGACGCGCCTCCAGCCGGAGATCCGCGAGGGGCTCGACGCGCCGTACGCGACGAAGCAGGACCTCGGGCGCCGGGCCCTCACCGCACTGTTCCCGTCCGCCGTGCGCTGGTGGCCGATCGCCGGTCGCCCGGCCGCCGCCGTCGCCGGTGCCGTCGCCGCCGGCGTGCAGCGGGCGTCGAGCAGGCTGGCGCGCGAGGTGATCACGGAGTCGTTCCTGACCCTCTCGCTGCCGGGACGCGTGCTCGAGCTCGGCGTGCACCTGCCGGACGAGTACCCCGATTCGCTCCGCGAGCCGGCCGACGCGGAGCTGATCGCGTTCCTGGAGCGTGTCGAGCCGGCGCCGCCCGCCGACGACGACTGCGGCGCGCGAGACTGGTCCGAGCTGCCGCAGCGGATGCACTACATCGCCCATCTCTTCCGCGCGTTTCATCTGCGCGACGAGCTCGGGGACCCGCCGTTCACGGAGGAGCAGGTGGCCGCCTTCAGACGCGGCGTCGTGCCCGACGGCGAGCTGTAGCGCCGAGATCTCGCGGGATCCGCAAGACCGTAGACTCCGGTCGTGGAGGTCCTCGCCCGTGCCCGGTCGCTGCTCGACGCCTACGACGGGGAGCTGCGGCGCGACCTGCCCGAGGGATCGAGCTCTTCGACGCGCACACCCACCTCGGGAACGACATCGACGGGATGCAGGGGCGGCCGGAGGAGCTGCTCGGCCTCTTCGACCGCTACGGCATCTCGGCGGGCTTCGTCTTCTGCCTCGACGAGCCCGACCGCGAGCCCGCGTTCCGCGCCGCGAACGACCGCACGCTCGCCTACGCCCACGAGGCCGGCGGGCGCCTCGTCCCGTTCGTCCGCCTCGACCTCGCGGGGCCGGACCCGATCGCCGAGGCGGAGCGCTGCCTCGACCTCGGCGCGCGCGGGATCAAGCTCCACCCGCGGGCGCAGAAGTTCATGCTCACCGACGGCTGCTCGCGCCCGTGTTCGCGCTGGCGGAGGCGCGGAACGTCCCGATCCTGATCCACGGCGGCCGCGGGCTGCCGCCGATCGCAGACGACCTCGCCCGGCTCGTCGAGCGGTACCCGAACGGCCAGCTGATCGTCGCGCACGCCGGCATCGCGGACATGGCCGGTCTCGCCGGGCACCTCGGCGGCAAGGCCGGCGTGTTCTTCGACACCTCCGTCTGGAGCCCGCTCGACCTGCTCGACCTCTACCGCCTCGTCGCGCCCGAGCAGGTCGTCTACGCCTCGGACTACCCGTACGGGAGCCAGCCCTCGTCGCTGCTGCTCACGCTGCGGACGGCGAAGCTCGCCGGCTACTCGGACGAGCAGCTGCGGGCCCTCTTCGCGGGGAACGCGCGGCGGATCCTCGCCGGTGAGGCCGCGCTCGAGCCGACGCGGCCCGGTCGGCGCCGACAGCTTCGCGCAGCCCCTCACGTTCGCGCGGATCCACCAGTACCTCTCGATGGCGACGCCGATGCTGTGGACGCGCCAGCCGGACACGATCGGCGTGCTCGGCCTCGCGCTCAACGCGACCGAGGAGCGCAACGGGCACCGGACGGAGACCGACCAGATCCGCGAGCTCCTCATGGCCGCTCGCGACCTCTGGCGGGCCATGCCGGACCTCGACGACGACGCCGAGGTGATCCAGACCGGGCGGGCGGCGTTCCGCCTCATCCACGTGGCCGACATCCTGGCGGTGACCGCCGGCACGTGAACCTCCGGGTCAACGGCGGCGAGTACGAGGTGGAGGCGGCGGTGGGGCGCTCGCTCGCGTCCGTCCTCCGCGACGACCTCGGGCTGCGCGGGGACGAAGGTCGCCTGTGGCGAGGGCCACTGCGGCGCCTGCACGGTCCAGCTCGACGGCGTGCCCGTGCTCTCCTGCATCACCCTCGTCCACACCGTCGGAGCGCGCGAGGTGACGACGATCGAAGGGCTGCGCGACCATCCGCTCGTCGACGCGTTCGTCGCGCACGACGCGCTGCAGTGCGGCTTCTGCACCCCGGGGCAGATCGTCTCGGCCGCGGCGCTCGTCGCCGCCAACCCGGAGCCCAGCCGCGAGGAGATCCGCCACGGCATGGCCGGCAACCTCTGCCGCTGCGGCGCCTACCGCCGGATCGAGGAGGCGATCGCGACCTGGCGCGCCTGATCCGCACCGAGAAGGAGGTCGAGGGCCGCTACACGGAGACGTGGGTGATCGTCGAGGAGGATGCGCTCGACCAGTGGCCGGCCGGGCCGCTCGCCGTGGTCGGCCGACCGGCGCCGCGGGTCGACGGCCACGCGCGGGCGCGCGGCGAGGCTCGGTTCACGAACGACGTCCGCCTCCCGGGGATGCTCCACGCCGCCCTGCTCGGCAGCCCGCATGCGCGCGCGCGCGTGATGCGGATCGACCTCGCTCGCGCCGCCGCCGCTCCGGGCGTGCGCGCCGTGCTCGGGCCCGACGACGCGCGCTGGCTGACAGCCGAGCCCGCCTACGAGGGCGAGCCGGTCGCGGTCGTCGCGGCGGATACCGAGTCGCTCGCACGTGCCGCGCTGGAGCTGATCGAGGTCGAGTGGGAGGAGCTGGAGCCGCTGCTCGACCCGGACGAGGCAGTCGCGCGCGAGTCGCTGCTCGACGAGCCGCGCCGGTACGCGCGCGGCGACGTCGAGGCGGGCATGGCCGCGGCGGACGTCGTCGTCGAGGCCGAGTACCGCACCCAGACCGTCCTGCACAACCCGCTCGAGACGCACCAGGCCGTCTGCGAGTGGCGCGGCGACTCGCTCGACGTCCACATCTCGACGCAGTACGTCTGGGGCGTGCGGGACGAGGTCGCGGAGGCGTTCGGCCTGCCCGCCGACCGCGTCCGCGTCGTCTGCGAGTTCATGGGCGGCGGCTTCGGCGCGAAAGCCAGCGCCGGCGCTCACACGCTGCTCGCCGCCGAGCTCGCACGCCGCACCGGGAGACCCGTCCGCTGCGCGCTCTCGCGGCGCGAGGAGAACCTCGTCGGCGGCAACCGGAACGCGACCCGGCAGCGCGTCCGCGCGGCGGCTCGCAGCGACGGCACGCTGACGGCGCTCGAGTCCGACGTCGTCGCCTCGCTGGGCTGGGACGGCTGGCTTCCGTCGACCGCGGGGCCGATGCAGATGCTCTACGCCTGCGAGAACGTCCGCACGGTCGAGTACGGCGCGAAGGTGAACCTGCCGCCGATGGACGCCTTCCGCGCGCCCGGGTTCGCCGAGGGCACGTGGGCGCTCGAGTGCCTGCTCGACCGGCTCGCGGCCGCGCTCGACGTCGACCCGCTCGAGCTTCGCCGCCGGAATCACGCCGCAGTGGACACGATCGACGGGCGGCCGTTCTCGTCCAAGCACCTGCTGGAGTGCTACCGACGCGCCGAGGCGCACTGGGCGCGCCGCGACGAGGTGCGCGCGCGTTCCGACGAGATCTGGAAGCGCGGGATGGGCCTCGCCAGCCAGATCTGGTACGGCGGCGGCGGCCCGCCGTCGTACGCCTGGGTCCGCGTCGGCTCGGACGGCCGCGCGAACGTCGTCACGGCGATGCAGGACATCGGCACCGGCACGCGCACGGCCGTGCAGATGATCGCGGCCGAGGAGCTCGCGCTCTCGCTCGACCGCGTCGAGGTGCAGCTCGGCGACTCGGCGCGCGGGCCGTTCGCGGTCGTGTCGGGCGGCTCGTCGACGCTGCCGTCGATGGGCCCGGCCGTGCGCGCAGCCGCGGCGGACGCGGCGCGGCAGATCCTCGAGATCGCGGCGCAGCGCTTCGAGCGCGAGGAAGGCGTGCTGTCGCTCGAGGACGGGCGCATCGTCGCGTCGGACGGCGGCTCGTGGCCGCTGGAGGAGATCACGGGCCTGCTCGGCGACGGGCAGATCCTCGGCCGCGGCGCGCGCGGGCCGAACCCGGCCGGGATGCGCGTCCTCACCTTCGGCGTGCAGGTCGCCGAGGTGGCGGTCGACGTCGAGACGGGCGAGGTCGTCGTCGAGAAGATCGTCGCGATCCACGACGTCGGCCGGATCGTCAACCCGCTCGGCGCGCAGAGCCAGGTCGAGGGCGGGATCGTGCAGGCGCTCGGCCACACGTTCTCGGAGGTGCGGCTCGACGACCCGGGCGACGGCACCGTGCTGACGCGGACGCTCGACGCGTACAAGCTGCCGACGATCGCGGACGTGCCGGAGATCGTCTGCGAGTTCGTCGACGTCCCCGACGAGCACCTCACGAACCTCGGCTCGAAGGGCCTGGGCGAGCCGCCGATCATCCCGACCGCGGCCGCGATCGCGAACGCGATCCGCGACGCGACGGGCGCCGAGGTCGAGTCGCTGCCACTGACCCGCGAGGAGATCCTGCGCGCGCTGCGCGAGGCGCGGGAACGGGAGAACGCGAAGGTTGCAGCTCCGGTCCGCTAGCTCCGTCGCCGAGGCCGTCGAGGCGCTGCGCGCCGGCGGCCGCGCGCTCGCGGGCGGCACCGAGCTCGTGCCGCTGACCCGCGACGGGCTCGTCCGGGCCGACACGCTCGTCCATGTCGCGGACGCCGTGCCGCGCGGCGTCGGAGTTAGTGGCTCAGAGCCACAAAGTCCGCTCCGGATCGGCGCGGGGACCACGCTCGCGGAGCTCGAGGCCGACCCGCAGGTGCCGGCGGCGCTGCGGGAGGCGTGCCGGCTCGCGGCCTCGCCGCAGCTGCGGAACATGGGGACGATCGGCGGCAACCTCCTCCAGGCGACCCGGTGCTGGTACTGGCGGCTCGCGTTCCCGTGCCGGCTCCACGGCGGCGACCGCTGCCACGCGCGCGAGGGCCAGCACCGCGAGCACGCGATCTTCGCCAACGACTTCTGCGCCTCGGCGCACCCGTCCGACCCGGCCGCCGCGCTGCTCGCGCTCGGGGCGACCGTGCGGACCGACCGGCGCGAGCTCCCGCTCGGCGAGCTGTACCGGCTGCCGGACGAGGGAAATCGCGACGTGACGACGCTCGAGCCGGACGAGCTGATCCTCGAGCTCGACGTCCCGCCGGCCGAGGCGAGCGTCTACCTGAAGGCGATGGACCGCAAGCGGTGGGCGTTCGCGCTCGTCGGGGTCGCGGCGGCGAGGCGTGACGGCGAGACGAGAGTCGCGCTCGCGGGCGTCGCGCCCGTGCCGTGGCTCCTCGCCGGCTCGCTGGACGACGCGACGCCGCTGCCCGGGACTGCGTACAAGGTCGACGTCGCCCGCGCGCTCGTCCGCCGCGCGGTCGCGGCGCTGTGATCGCGTACGATCCGCGCCCGATGCGGCCACGCCTCGCCGTCTCCCTCCTCGTCGCCGTCGCGCTGCTCGTCTGCGCCGCGTGCGGCGGGCGACGACGACACCGAGTCGGCCGCGACGACCCAGGCTGCGTCCGGGACCACCGGCGGCGGCGAGGTCGAGTGCCAGGACGTCGAGGCGCCGGAGCCGCGGCCGGAGGGAACGCTGAAGGCGCCGACCGAGCCGCTCGGCACGGGCGACTACAGCGCCGTCGTGACCACGAACTGCGGTGAGTTCACGATCGCGCTCGCCCCGGCGGCATCCCCGAACACGGTCGCGTCGTTCGTCGCGCTCGCCGAGGACGGCTTCTTCGACGACACCGTCTTCCACCGCATCGTCCCGGGCTTCGTGATCCAGGGCGGCGACCCGACCGCGACCGGAACCGGCGGCCCCGGCTACCAGACGGTCGACCCGCCGGCGCCGTCGACGAAGTACCCGTTCGGCACCGTCGCGATGGCGAAGGCCGCGGCCGAGGCGCCGGGCACGTCGGGCAGCCAGTTCTTCGTCGTGACCGCGCCGGACGCGCAGCTGCCGCCGGAGTACGCCGTGATCGGCACCGTCACCGAGGGCAGCGACGTCGTCACGAAGATCGGGACGCTCGGCGACCCGAGCACGGAGATGCCGACGCAGCCCGTGGTCGTCGAGTCGATCACATCGACTCACGTAGGGGAACCCATGGTCCCCACGAGCCCCCTCCTTCTCCTGAGTGGCGTTCGGACCTGGGGTGGCCTCCCGGGCGGATGAACCGCCCTCGGCCCGGATCCGCTCACGGTAGGACGTAGGAGACGTGGTCGCGGCCTGCGCGCGCGCACCTTCGGTGCGGGCGCTCCGGCCAGGACCTGCTCTCAATGGACTGGCGTGTCGTGACGGCGGGATGCGCGTGCCCCTGGACGGGGCACGCGGCGATCCCGCCCGTCCGATCGCTCCGGACCGTGATACGGCTTGAAAGCGACTAGTAACAGACTGTTGCTTTGTCGCTTTGAACCGATTAGAGCCGGGACCGCGCTGCGGGCCCACGATCACCAGGAGGTGCCGTGGATTGGTGCCGCCGGGCAGCGGGCGGGTCTCGACGCCGAGCTGGCGCGCGAGCCGGACGGCCACGTCGCGGCCGCCGGGCTCGAAGTAGACCGCGGTCTCCTGGTAGTCGAAGCGGTCGGCGCGGCCGACGCGGTCGATCGTGTACGCCATCGCGCCGATCTTGCTCGCGACCTGACGCGTCCAGTTGATGTCGCCGCCGCCGTTCAGGACCTCGACCTGGAGCTTCCACGCGGGCGGGAGCTTCGCCGTCACCTCCTGGAAGGCCGCCTGCTGCGACCGCTCGCCGGGGCCCGGCAGGCTGAGGAACGCCGCGAAGGCGGCCGCCGCCGCGGCGAGCGCGACGAGGCCGAGCAGCCGCACGCGATTCGACGGCTCGAACGGCTTCGGCGGCACCGGCAGGCCGGCCAGCTCGCGCGCCTCGCGGTGGTCGACGCCCAGCGCCGACGCGTACACGAGCAGCGTCGTGAGGGCCTCGTCCGCGTTCGCGAACCGGTAGACGCGGCCCTCCTCCAGCCACTCGACCTGCTCGACCGGGAGGCCGGCACGCTTCGCCGCCTCCTCGCGCGTCAGCTGCCGCGCGAGACGGGCACGCACGAGCGGCGCATCGTCGCGGACTGGTTCGAGGGGGCGGACGAGCTCGATCACGGGGGACGGCCTATGGCGTTCGGGACCAACGGTAGCCCTCCTCTCTATCGACGGTCGGTCCACATCCCCTGGAGAGCCGAGGTCGTCGCACGGAACGAGCACCGGCTCGAGCGCGCGCGCGCCCTCGTCGGGCACCGACTCCCACGCCGCCCGGGCGAGCAGCACCGGGTGGCCGCGGACGCCGGCATACGACGCCGCGACCACGTCGCCGCCGCCGTCCCGCCACGCCGCCGCCACGCGCTCGACCGCCTCGGGCGCCAGCTCCGGCCCGTCCGCGAGGACGACGACGGCGGCCTCGACCCCGGCTCCGAGTGCCGCCAGCCCGCACCGCAGCGACGCGCCCGGCCCGCGCTCCCAGTCCTCGCACCGCACCGTGCGGGCGTCCGCCTCCACCTCGTGCGCCCCGAGGACGACGACCACGTCCTCGACCGACCCCGCGGCCCGCAGGCGCGCGAGCACCTCGGGCAGGAACACGGCCTGCTTCGGCGGCGAAGTGCCGAAGCGGCTCGACGCCCCGGCGGCGAGCACGACCGCGGCGACCATGGGCGCTAGAGCGCGATGCGCAGGTTCGCGAGCTTCTCCTTGAGCTCCGGTGGCATCGGCTCGTCCGCCGTCGCCTGGCGGACGAACATCCGCAGCTCCGCCTCGAAGCGGTAGCGGCGCGCGCAGTAGGAGCAGTGCGCGAGATGCGTCTCCGCCTCGACGCGCTCGCCGTCGGTGAGCTCGCGGTCGAGGTACGGCTGGAGTAGCTCTTCGCACTTGTCGCAGTCAGCGATCACTGAACGGCCTCCTCGGCCAGCTGCTTCTTCAGGATCCGGCGGCCACGATGGAGCCGCGACATCACCGTCCCGATGGGGATGTCGAGGATCTGGGCGGCGTCCTGGTAGCTGAAGTCCCCGAGGTCGACGAGGACGATGACGTCACGGAAGTCGTGCGGGACGTTGGCGAGGGCGGAGACGATGTTGTCCTGCGAGAGGCGCTGGTCGACCCGCTCCTCCTCGCTGATCGGCCCGCCGTTCTCCTCGAGCCGGTCGACGAGGTAGTAGTCGCCGGCCTCGAGCGGCTGCATGTCCGGCCCGCGCTGGATGCGCCGGCCGCGGTCGATGTTGAGGTTCGTGAGGATGCGGAGGAGCCAGGCGCGGAGGTTCGTCCCCGGCTGGAAGGAGCGCCACGAGCGGAACGCCCGCGCGTAGGCCTCCTGCATCAGGTCCTCGGCCTCCTCGCGGGAGCCGACGAGATGCCGGGCGACTCGATAGACCTGATCCGCAAGCGCAAGGGCGTCCTCCTCGAACCGCACGCGGTCGCGTGCTTCGGTTGCGATGCGGCGTGCCTCGGGGTCGGTCTCGCTCATCAGCGGCGCGACCCTAGCAGCCGGTGTTCCTGACACGTCTCGAAACGCACAGAGTGCGCGGCTGATTCCCGTGGACAGCGGGAGTCGAACGTGCCAGTGTGCGCTGCGTGACCGAGGCGGCGGCATCCACCGCCCCCGCGGCGCGGCCGAAGCGGTCGCCGCGCTGGCTGCTCGTTCCGCTGCTCGCGTTCGCGCTCGTCGCCTTGCTGGCCGGCCTTCTCGCGAAGGCGTTCGCCCCGAGCGCCGGCGGCTACTTCGAGCTCTTCTTCAGCGACACGATCCACATGAAGGCGTGGCTCGCGACGCTCGCCGTGGCGCTCGCCGTCTTCCAGCTGTTCACGGCCGCGTGGATCTTCCACCGGCTGCCGTGGGACAAGCCGGCCTGGGTGAACCCCGTGCACCGCTGGTCCGGACGGCTCGTCTTCGTCGTGACGCTGCCGATCGCCTACCACTGCATCTTCAAGCTCGGCTTCCAGAGCGGCTCCTCGCGCGTGCTCTGGCACTCGCTCTTCGGGTGCGCGTTCTACGGCGCCTTCGCCGCGAAGGTCACGATCGTGGAGCTCAAGCGCTTCCCGGGTCCGACGCTGCCGGTCGCCGGCGGGCTCGTCTTCACCGCGCTGATCGGCGTCTGGTACACGAGCGCCGTCTGGTTCTTCCGGCTCGTCGGCGTGGGGATCTAGGCCGCGACCTCGCGGAAGCCCGCCTGGGCCAGCGCGTCCACGAGCGCCTCGCGCGACGTCTGCTCGTCGTCCCACGCCAGCGTCACCTGGCCCACCAGGTTCGCGTGCGCGGACTCGAGGCCGGCATGC
Organism: uncultured Thermoleophilia bacterium; assembly: GCA_963733995.1. Lineage (GTDB taxonomy): Bacteria > Actinomycetota > Thermoleophilia > Gaiellales > Gaiellaceae > DATHTC01. The sequence continues at coordinate 37,608 of CAVTFO010000019.1, read as the reverse complement.
CCGCCGAGGGCGCCGCCGAGCCGCAGCACGCACCGCTCGCAGCGGATCCCCGTCACCTCGATGACCTCGCTCCGGGTCGCCATCTACGGCGATCGTAGCGTCCGCTCGGCGATCGAAGCCGCGGCGCCCTCGACGCCCGCCTCGCGCTGGATGTCGGCCTCGCACCGCTCGGGATCGAGCGCCTCGAGCAGCGACGCCGAGCCGAGCGCCTCCGCCGCGGGCCGGACGAGCTCGAGCAGCTCGGCGCCGAGCTCCGCGGCCGTCGCCAGCCGGTCTCGATCCGGCGCGACGAGGAGCCCCTGCGGCCCGAAGCGTGCGGCCGCCCAGCGGTTCTGCGCGTAGAGGCCGCGGCCGGCGGCGTCGCCGTCGCGTGCCGGAGACTCGAGCGCGACGGCACAGAGAGCCTGGAGGAGCGCGACGAACGCACCGGTCCGCTCGACCGCGGTCGGCTGGTCGGGCATGCGCAGCTCGAGCGTCCCGTAGCGCGGATGCGGGCGCACGTCCCACCAGAAGGCGGTGTAGTCGCGGGGGAGCTCGAGCGCCATCAGCCGCTCGACATAGGTCTCCCACTCCTCGTAGGACGCGAACGCGGGCGGCGCGCCGGAGCGCGGCAGCTCGGCGAGGATCGGGCCGCGGTTCGACGAGAAGCCCGTGTCCTCGCCGGCGAGGAACGGCGAGTTCGCCGAGAGCGCGAGCACGACCGGCAGCCACGGGAGCGCGAACTCGAGCGCCCGCATGCACGCGTCGCCGTCGGGCATCCCGACGTGGACGTGGAGCCCGTTCACGCCCTGGCGTCGGGCGGTGTGGCCGGCGTACTCGAGCATCTCGAGGTACCGCGGCTCCTGGACGACCTCGAGCGACTCGAGTGCAGCGGTCGGGTGCGCGCCGGCGGCGGCGATCCGGACCCCGCTCGCGCGCGCGGCCTCGTCGGCGGCGGCGCGGAGCGCGCGCACGGCCTCGAGCGCCTCCGGCGCGTCGGCGCACACGTCCGTGTTGAGCTCGACGATCGAGGCGTGCAGCTCGGTCTTGAGCCGCCCCGGGAGCGGCCGACCGTCGGCGGCGGCCAGCACCGCGGCGACCTCGGGCGCGGGAAGCAGCGTCTCCGCGTCGAGGAGCATGACCTCCTCCTCCACTCCGAGCGAGAGCGGCGTGCTCTCGCCCCAGTGGGCCTCGATCACCCCTCGCGCTCCTGGCCGGCGTGCGGCTCCCGCCGGGCAAAGCCCGGCTCCGCCACGCGCCTCACGCCGCCGGCCGCCCTCCAGTCGGGGGCCCGTGCTCCAGCACTGTTCCCCCTCCCTCCGGGACGCCCGGCGGCGCGCCAGGAGTGCGAGGTCATTTCTTGACGCCGTGGACGGGGCGGCCGGCGGCTTCCCAGGCGTAGTACGACGCGCTGGGGCCGAACGCGGGCTCGTACGTGACGACGTGCGGGTTGCGCCCGACCGCCATCGCGCGCCCGGCGTGGCGCAGCAGGTTCGGGTCGTCGCGCTCCTGCCAGACGAGGATGAGGTGCGCGGCCGTCATGTGCTCGGCGACGAACGAGCAGCCGTCCGCGGGGCACGGGAACGGATCGGTCGCGACGCAGTACCACCCCGCGTGGTCCGCGCCGGTGTCGTCGACCCAGAGCTCCTCGTCCTCGAGCAGCTCCTCCTCGTACACGACCGTACGTCCCGGTTCCAGCGGCTCCACGGCCGGAAAGGTAGCGCCGGACCGGCGGCGTTCGGGCTTCGCCCCCGCGCGGGAGTCCCCGGGCAGGCGGGCGGGAACTCCACGCGGCGGACGGCTACTGCCGCCCGAGCGTGACGTCGATCGTCCGGCGCTGTCCGTCGCGGAGGATCTCGAGGCGGACCCGGTCGCCCGGGTGCCTGGCGTCGACCGCGTTCCGCAGCTCGCGGAGCGTGCCGATGCGCTTCCCGTCGACGCTGAGGATCACGTCGCCGCCGAGCGTGTAGCTCTCGCCCGCGACGACGACGTTCGTGTCCCCGCCGCGGAGGCCCGCGTCGGCGGCGGCGCCGTCCGGCTCGACCGACTGCACGAGCAGACCCCCGCTCGACCGGGAGCTGGAAGAGCTGCGCGAGCTGCGCGTCGAGCGCCAGCATCGAGGCGTCGAGCGCCGGGCGCACGACGGCGCCGCCGTCGAGCAGCTGGGCGACGACCTGCTTGACCGTGTTCACGGGCACCGCGAAGCCGAGCCCGGAGACGCCGCCCTCCTCGTCGACCGCGACCGCGGTCGTGACGCCGATCACGCGGCCGCGCGCATCGAGGAGCGGTCCGCCGGAGTTGCCGCTGTTCAGCGCCGCGTCGGTCTGGATGACCTCGTCGATCTCGACGCCGCTCGGCGCCGTCAGGGGCCGCGCGAGGGCGCTGACGATCCCGGCCGTCACGGTGCGGTCGAGACCGAACGGGTTGCCGATCGCGACCACGGCGTCGCCGACCTCGACGTCGTCGGAGTTCCCGAGCCGCGAGCGGCGTCAGTGCGTTCGCCGACGTATCCACCTGCAGCACCGCCAGGTCGGTGTCGGGATCGGTGCCGACGACCCGCGCCCGCACCCGGTCGCGGTTGGAGAAGCTGACGCTGACCTCGTCCGCGCCGTCGATCACGTGCAGGTTCGTGACGACGTGTCCCGCCTTGTCGATCACGAACCCGGAGCCGAAGCCGAGGCGGCGCTGCTCGCTGAACGGGAGCCCGAAGAACGGGTCGGCGCCGATCCCGCGGAGGACGCGCGTCGCGTTCACCTGGACGACGCCGCGACGCGAGCGCGCGTAGATGTCCCGGATCGCGAGTCCCTCCGTCCGCGAGCTGACGACGGGGAGCACGGCCGCAGGCGGGACGCGGGCGACCTCGCGCACGGTGGTGACGGTGCCGCCGCCGACCACCTCCTGCCCGAGCAGCGCCAGGGCGGCGCCCGCAGTCCCTGCGGCGACGGCGAGGAGGCCCGTGCGGAGCGTGTTCCGGGGTAGCACGCGCACCTTGTAGCAGGGTGGTCCGGAACGGCCGGTTGCGCACGGGTTAAGGCACTGCAAGCCTTGTCGCCGTGGCCGTCGTGCTCGTCGACGGGGAGAACGTGCGCCGCTCGCTCTGGCCGAACCTGGCGCACGACGACCTCGAGCGCCGTGCGGAAGCGTGGGGCGAGCGGGAGGGGCACGAGGTGCGGGTCGTCTGGGAGCCCGCCGACGACCGCATCGCCGCGACGGCCCAGGAGCTCGCGGCCGCGGGCACACCCGTCTGGGTCGTCACCTCCGACCGGGGCCTGAAGGCGCGTGTCCCGGGCGCGGAGCGGATCCTCGGCGGCGGCTCCTTCGCGCGGTCGCTGTAGCGACGTTTACGACGGGCACGCGGCGGAAGCATCACCGGGGGCCGCACGAGCGAACAGGAGGACACGATGCCCAAGAGCGACCACGGCCCCAGCATCAAGGACGACGAGCTCTACGAGGAGCTCCGCGAGGAGGGCGCGAGCAAGGAGAAGGCGGCGCGCATCGCCAACGCGGCCGCAAACGAGGGCCGGTCGGAGGTCGGCCGGCGCGGCGGCAAGGCCGGCGACTACGAGGACTGGACCGTCGACGAGCTGCAGCAGCGCGCGAAGGAGATCGGACTCGAGGGCTACTCGGACATGAACAAGCGCGAGCTGATCAGCGCGCTGCGCAACCACTAAGTGCTCTAATCGGAGCGTGAGCACCGCACGCTCCGAGCTGAGAGTCGGCGACGCGTCGTACGAGATCTTCCGCCTCGACGCGCTGCAGTCCCGCTACGACGTCGAGCGGCTGCCGTACACGCTGAAGATCCTGCTCGAGAACGCGCTGCGGCACGGCAGCGAGGAGGACGCCGAGGCGGTCGCGACGTGGGACGCGAAGGCCGAGCCGTCGCGGGAGATCTCGTTCACGCCCGCCCGCGTGCTCCTGCAGGACTTCACGGGCGTCCCGGCGATCGTCGACCTCGCGGCGATGCGCGCCGCCATGCAGGACCTCGGCGGCGACCCCGCGCGGATCAACCCGCTGCTGCCGTCCGAGCTCGTCATCGACCACTCCGTGCAGGTCGACGAGTACGCCTCGGCGCGCGCGATCGGCCGCAACACCGAGCTCGAGTTCCAGCGCAACCGCGAGCGCTACGCGTTCCTGCGCTGGGGCCAGACCGCGTTCGACAACTTCTCGGTCGTCCCGCCGAACACCGGGATCGTCCACCAGGTCAACCTCGAGTTCCTCGCGCGCGTCGTCGAGTCGCGCGACGGCCGCGCCTTCCCGGACACGCTCGTCGGCACCGACTCGCACACGACGATGGTGAACGGGCTCGGCGTGCTCGGCTGGGGCGTCGGCGGGATCGAGGCCGAGGCGGCGATGCTCGGCGAGGCGATCTCGATGCTCGTGCCGCAGGTCGTCGGCTTCAAGCTCACCGGACAGCTGCCCGAGGGGTCGACGGCGACCGACCTCGTGCTCACGGTCACCGAGATCCTGCGCCGCGCCGGCGTCGTCGGGAAGTTCGTCGAGTACTTCGGCCCGGGCCTCGGGACGCTGCCGCTCGCCGACCGCGCGACGATCGGGAACATGTCCCCCGAGTACGGCGCCACCTGCGGCTTCTTCCCGGTCGACGAGGTCACGCTCGGCTACCTGCGCCTGACCGGCCGCCCGGACGAGCGGATCGCGCTCGTCGAGGCCTACTGCAAGGAGAACCTGCTCTGGCACGACCCGGAGCACCACCCGACCTACTCCCAGGTGCTCGAGCTCGATCTGGCCTCGGTGGAGCCGTCGCTGGCGGGCCCGCGGCGCCCGCAGGACCGGGTGCCCCTCTCGGACGCGCGGCGCGCGTTCGAGGGGTCGCTGGAGACGTTCGGCGTCGAGTACGCGGATCACGACGAGGGCCTGACCGAGACCTTCCCGGCGAGCGACCCGACCAGCGAGCAGTCGCCCGGGAACGGCGCGACCCACACGGAGCCGGCGGAGGTCCTCGTTCCGGTCGCGCCGCGACCGCGCACCGCGCGCGTGAGCTACGAGGGCAGCGAGTTCGACCTCCGGCACGGATCCGTCGTGATCGCCGCGATCACGTCCTGCACGAACACGTCGAACCCGGCCGTGATGGTCGCGGCCGGCCTGGTCGCGAAGAAGGCCGTGGAGCGCGGCCTCGCGCGCAAGCCGTGGGTCAAGTCGTCGCTCGCGCCGGGCTCGAAGGTGGTGACCGAGTACTACGCGAAGTCCGGCCTCACGCCGTACCTCGAGGAGCTCGGCTTCCACACCGTCGGCTACGGCTGCACGACCTGCATCGGGAACTCCGGCCCGCTCCCGGAGCCGATCTCGAAGGCGGTCGTCGACAACGAGCTCGTCGTCTGCTCCGTCCTCTCGGGGAACCGGAACTTCGAGGCGCGGATCCACCCCGAGGTGAAGGCGAACTACCTCGCCTCGCCGCCGCTCGTCGTCGCGTACGCGCTCGCCGGCCGGATGGACCTCGACCTGACGACCGAGCCGCTCGGGACGGACGCGGACGGCGAGGACGTCTACCTCCGCGACCTCTGGCCGAGCTCCTTCGAGGTGCAGGAGACGATCGCGAGCTCGATCGACGGCGAGATGTTCCGGCGCACGTACGCCGACGTCTTCACCGGGCCGGACGAGTGGCGCGCGCTCGACACGCCCGAGGGCGACCTGTTCGCCTGGGACGAGGCCTCGACCTACGTGCGGCGGCCGCCGTACTTCGACGGCATGAGCCACGAGCCGGGCACGGTCGAGGACTTCTCGGGCGCCCGCTGCCTCGTCGTCCTCGGCGACTCGGTCACCACCGACCACATCTCGCCCGCGGGCTCGATCAAGCCCGACTCGCCGGCCGGGCGCTACCTCGTCGACCACGGCGTCGAGCGGAAGGACTTCAACTCGTACGGCTCGCGCCGCGGGAACCACGAGGTGATGGTGCGCGGCACGTTCGCGAACGTCCGCCTGCGGAACCAGCTCGTGCCCGGCTCGGAGGGCACCTGGACGGTGCACGTCCCGTCGGGCGAGGAGATGACGATCTACGACGCGTCGTGCCGCTACCTCGAGGAGGGCACGCCGCTGATCGTCATCGCCGGGGCGGAGTACGGCTCGGGCTCGTCGCGCGACTGGGCGGCGAAGGGCCCGAACCTGCTCGGCGTCCGCGCCGCGATCGCCGAGTCCTACGAGCGCATCCACCGCTCGAACCTGCTGATGATGGGGATCCTCCCGCTGCAGTTCCTCCCCGGCGAGAACCGCGAGTCGCTCGGGCTCAGCGGCCGCGAGGAGTTCGCGATCGAGGGCTCGAGAACGGCGAGGCGGACGAGGTGACCGTGCGCGCGGACGACACGACCTTCCGCGCCCGCGTGCGGCTCGACACGCCGCGCGAGCGCGAGTACCTGCGGCACGGCGGGATCCTCCCGTACGTGCTGCGGCGGCTCCTGCGCGACTGACCCGGTCGGCCGCACCCGACGAGGCCTCCGGCGCGTTGCAGTGAGGCATGCGGGGTCCGAGGACGGGGTTCAGGTGGTCGGCGGCGCTGTGCGGCGTCGCCGTCGCGACCGGGCTGGCGGCCGTGTCGGGCGTCGCCGGAACGAGCGCGGGCGGCGAGCCTGCGCCGGCGGCGTTCCGGCTCGAGGACGGGTCGGCAGGGTGCCGGCTCGCTCGACGGCGACACCGCTCGCCTGCCGGGCCGCCGGGAGCGACGCGGCCGCCGTCTTGGCCGCGGACGGCTCGTCGCACCCGGGAGATGTCGACGTGGACTGGGACGACGGCACGCCTGTCCTGCTCGCGGCCGAGAGCTGGTGGGACGGCCCCTTCTCGTGCCGCGTCCGCGCCGCGGTCGTGACCTGCGCCGCCGGGGACGGCGCGATCACGGTCGAGCGCGGCGCGCTCGGCGGCGTTCGCTGAGCGTCAGTCGGCGCTCCCGCCGCCGCGACGGCTGCGGAGTGCGAACCGGTCGTCGGACGTCCGCGTGAACACGCGCTCGGCGCGGCCCTCGAGCCAGCCCGAGCGGACGTCGCCCGACGGGCGTGTCGAACAGCGGTACAAACGGGCTTGAGATCGAGCACCGGCGTGCCGTCGAGGAGGTCGAGCCCTTCGACACGACGCGCCTCGGCTCCCGGCGACGATCCGTGCGAGCGAGAGCGCGATCGGGTTCGGCCGGTGCGGCGACCGCGTCGCGACGTCCCGTGCGAGCGTCGTCGTCGAGGAACGCGCGCACCTCGGGCTCCCAGCCGAGCGTCTCGTGGAGGTGGGCGAGCACCCACACGTGGGTGAAGCCGTCGAGGTCGGCGAGGCAGCCGGAGTGTGGCTGGAGACCTCGATCCGCGACGGTCCCGGACGTGTCGGCGATCGGCTGGAGCGGCATGCCGGCGACGTCGGCGTGCGGCGAGCGGACCTCGCCGATCGGCGGTAGACGACGGGCGCGGCGCTCCGGCTGTCGCCGAGCGCCTCGACGAAGGAGAGCGCGCCGCGACAGACCGACAGCCGCCAGAGCGCGAGCGTCCGGTCGAACCCGGCCGCCGATGGACCGGGCGTTCGAGCGCCCGCTCGGTGCGGGCGAGCAGGTCGCCTGCACGCCGAGCAGCGGCCCCGGGTCGAGCCCGGCGCGGTCGTGGAAGAGCAGCTTCAGCATGAGCTCGGAGCGCAGATCGCGGACATGGTCGACGGCGCTCCCGCGCCAGCGGACGAACGCCGAACGGCCGCGGCGTGTCGGGCCGAGCGTCGTGCGCTCTGGTCCTGCGTCGCTCGTCGCCGTCCCGCGCGCCTCGGCGAGACGTGCCTCGCGCAGCTGGCTCAGCGCCCGGTAGACGAGCGGGCGCGACCACGAGTGGATGCGGCCGACCGAACCGGCCGAGCCGAGCTCCCGCGCGACCGCCCAGCCGTGTGCGGGCGCCTCGCAGAGCACGCCGAGTGCCGCCCACTCGACGAGCGACGGCTCGGTCGCCGGGGACGGCCCTGCGCGCGACGCGTCGCTGATCGCGCTGGCCTCCCTCGGTATCAATACGTTTCTACCGCTGTGCTAGGGTCGCCGGGCATGAACCGGCAGACGCTTTCTCCTGGGTTCGGCAGGCGCGTCGGCGGCGGCGCTCGGCGGCCCCTGGCCGGGACCGTCGCAGGCGCGGCGACCGAGGACGATCTCGGCCTTCGCGAACTTCGGAGTCTCCGCCGAGCTGCTGCTGAAGGACTTCTACGCGCGAGCGCTGGCCCGCAAGACGCCTCCGACCCGCGCCTACCGTGCTGCGCAGCGGGCGCACCGGCGGCGGTCCGGCACGTCGACCGCGCTGGCCCCGCTGCTCGCCGGCGCCGGCGGACCGCCCCCGTCGAGGAGGACTTCGAGTTCGTGTGGCCGCGAGAGGCGTTCCGGACGCAGCCGCGACCCTGCGACCGGTCTCACCGCTGCTGCGGGCACTGCTCGGCGCGTACCAGACCGCCGCGGCGCTGGCCTCGACCCCGGACTACCGCACGCTGTTCGCCGCCCTCGGCGCGAGCCTCGGCCAGCAGATCGGCGCGCTGTCGGCGCTCTCGGCGCCGGCCGGCGCGGAGCCCTTCCCCGTCGCCATGGACATCGAGGCCGCGAGCCGGATCCTCGAGCCGTACCTGGGTTAGGAGGTCGACGATGAGACGTCGCATCGCCGCCGCACGATCGCGATCTCGTCGCGGCGTCGCCCTCGCCGCCGGCGCCGACGCGCGCGCGGCGGCCGTCCGCTGTCGATCTACGCGGCCGCCTCGCTGACCGAGGTCTTCCACGCATCGACCCGGCCCAGCGCTACAACTTCGCCGGCTCGAACCCGCTCGAGACCCAGATCCGGAACGGCGCGCCGGCCGACGTCTTCGCCTCCGCCGCGCCGCTCAACACGCAGCGCCTCTTCCGCGACCGGACTCGTCGATCGGCCGGTCACGTTCACGCCGAACCGGCTCGTCCTGATCGTGCCGAGGTCGAACCCTGCCGAGATCCGCTCGATCTTCGACCTCCGCCGCAAGCACGTGAAGCTCGTCATCGCGGGCGCGGCGGTGCCGATCGGCGGCTACACGCGCACGGTGCTCCGGCAGATGGGGCTCACGTCCGTGCTCTCGAAGGTCGTGAGCCAGGAGTCCGGACGTCAAGGCCGTCATGGCAAGGTCGCGCTCGGGCAGGCGCGACGCCGGCTTCGTCTACGCGACCGACGCCCGCCCCGTCGCCGACCGCGTGACCGTGATCCGGATCCCGGCCTGGGCGCAGCCGCACATCCGCTACGAGATCGCCGTCGTGTCGAAGTCGTCGAACAAGGCGGCCGCACAGGCATGGATCAACAGGCTCCTCGCGGCGAAGGGCAGACGGCGCTGCGGAACGCCGGCTTCCTCCCGCTGCCCAAGGCGACGCGTGACCGCGCCTTTCGCGCGCCGCTCGTCCTGACGACGGGCGTCGCGCTGCTCGTTCCTGCTGCTCCCGGTCGTCGCGGTCTTCCTCCACGTCCCGCCGGGCGACCTGTCTCGGCGCTCGGCAGCGAGGCCGCGCTCGACGCGATCCGGGTGACGCCGAGACGAACGCCTCGCGATGGCGCTGATCCTCGGCTTCGGGACGCCGGCCGCGTACTGGCTCCGGGCGGCGCGGCGCGTTCGGGACGTCGCTGCGTCACGCTCGTCGAGCTCCCGCTCGTGCTGCCGCCCGCCGTCGCCGGGATCGGGCTGCTCGCCGCGTTCGGCCGCCTCGGCCTGCTCGGCGGGACGTTCGACGCGCTCGGCATCGACCTCGCGTTCACGCAGGCCGCGGTCGTCCTCGCGGTGACGTTCGTCGCGAGCCCGTTCTACCTCCGCACGGCCATCGCCGCGTTCGAGGCGGTCGACGCGACGCTGCCGGCTGCGGCCCGCACGCTCGGCGCGGGTCGCGGCCGCGTGTTCTTCCGCGTCATGCTCCCGCTCGCCGGGGCGGCCTCGGCGCGGGCGCGGCGCTGGCGTTCGCGCGCGGCCTCGGCGAGTTCGGCGCCACGATCATGTTCGCCGGCTCCCTCCAGGGCGTCACGCAGACGCTCTCGCTCGCGATCTACGAGCAGTTCGACCTCGACTTCGACGTGGCGCTCGCGATCAGCGCGCTCCTGATCCTCGTCAGCGGCGTCGTCCTCCTCGCCGTCAAGCTCATGCCAGATGGCGCTCCGGGTCCGGTTCTCTCACCCTCTTCGCACTTCGTCGCGTCCGCCGAGCTGACCGTCGAGCGCGGGCGAGACGCTCGCGCTCGTCGGCCCGTCGGGCGCTGGGAAGACGACGATGCTTCGGGCCGTCGCCGGGCTGCTGCGGCCGCAGACGGGGCGCGTCACGCTCGGCGACGAGCGTGCTGCTCGACACCGAGCGGGGCGTCGACCGTCCCGCCGGAGCGACGCGCCGCGTCGGCTACGTGTTCCAGGACTACGCGCTCTTCCCGCACCTGTACGTCTCGCCAACGTGCGGTTCGGCGGGGCGCGACGCGCGTCGACGAGCTCCTCGAGCGCTTCCGGATCGGCGCATCTCGCTCGCGCGCGTGTCGCGCGAGCTCTCCGGCGGCGAGCGGCAGCGCGTCGCGCTCGCCCGCGCGCTCGCGCGCGACCCGGCGGTGCTGCTCCTCGACGAGCCGCTGTCCGCCCTCGATGCGCACACGCGAGTCGGCGGTCCGGGCCGAGCTGCGGACGCTCCTCCGACGAGCTGCGCTCCCGACGCTCCTCGTCACGCACGACTTCGAGGACGCGGCGACGCTCGCCGACCGCGTCGGCGTCCTCATCGAGGGGCGGATCCTCCAGACGGGAACGCCGCAGGAGCTCGTCTCGAGCACCGGTCGACCCGTTCGTCGCCAGCCTCAGCGGCGCGATGCTCCTGCCGGGTCACGCGACGGGCCGCGCGACGGGCTGACCGAGGTCGTGCTCGACGAGCGGCGACATCGCGTGGACGCGGACGAGGCGGCCGGCCCCGTCAGCGTCGTGGTCCACCCGTGGGACGTGTCGCTCGGCGCAGCCGGGAGGACGACTCGGCCTGAACCACCTCACGCGCGCCCGTGTCCTCGATCGCCCCGCTCGGGAACCGCGTGCGCGTGCGGGTCGGGCCCCGTCGTCGCGGAGATCACGGCCGCCTCGGCCGAGCGCCTCGAGCTCCGGCCCGGCCTCGTCGTGACGGCGTCGCTTCAAGGCGACCGGCGACGCGGGTCTTCGCGTCCACGCCCCTCCGCTAGCGCCTAGTCGAAGTACGTGTCGTCGTGCGAGTACGGCGGCGCGCAGCAGCAGAGGAAGCGCAGCGGCGGCCTCGGCCGGCTGTGATCTGGTGCCAGGCGCCGGGCGGGATCAGGATCGCGTCGCCGGGGCCGACCCGGCGGCGCGCGCCGTCGATCTCCATCTCCCCTTCGCCTTCGAGCAGGACGTAGAGCTCCTCGGTGCGCGCGTGGTAGTGCCGCTGCGTCGCCTGCCCCGGCTCGAGCGTCGCCTCGGCGAGGCGACTGGTTCGCGGTGCCGTGCTGCGTTCCGAGCAGCTCGCGGATGGTGGAGCCGTCCTTCGTCGTGAACGCGTCGGCGTCCTCGCGGGATCGCACCTGCACGGGCGCAGCCTACGCAGGGTGTCGCCGGCACACATCCGACTCCGAGCCGTTACAGACGCGGGCGTGTTTTCGGCGTAGGCTCGGAGCCAGGCAGGCGGGAGGGTCGGGTCCCTGGGTTACCCGCGCGCGTGTCTCCCGGACGATCCGCCGCGCGCGACGCGGCCCCGACTACCCTGTCGTGACCGGGGTGTCCCGCCAGGGGCTGAGATCACACCCGTTGAACCTGATCCGGGTCATGCCGGCGAAGGGAGCGTGAGTTGAGCGAGAGCACGCCCAACTGGGGCATCGAGCCGGTTCCCGAGCGCCTGCGGGTGCTCGGCTTCCTCGACACGACCGTCCTCTGGGGCAACCTCGGCGTGTCGCTGCTCGTCCTCGTCGCCGGCGCCCTGCTCGTGCCGGCGCTGTCGCTGCCGCAGGCGGTCGTCGCCGTCCTCGTCGGCTGCCTCGTGGGCAACCTCATGCTCGGGGTCGCGGGCGCGATCGGCGCCGACGGGCGCGTGCCGGCGATGGTGCTCCTCCGCGCCCCGCTCGGCCGCCGCGGCTCCTACACCGCGACCGCGATCAACGCCGCGCAGTGCCTCGGCTGGGCGATCTTCGAGCTGATCGTGATCGCGACCGCGGCCGCGGCCCTCTCCGACGTGCTGCTCGGCTTCCGCGCCCAGTGGGCCTGGACGCTCGTCTTCGGCGCGATCGCGGCCAGCGCTCGCCTGGGCCGGCCCGATCAGCGTCGTCCGCAAGATCCTGAAGCGCGTCGTCGTCTGGGCCGTGCTCGCGTCGCTCGTCTACCTCACCTGGTGGGCGATCGACGGCGCCGACCTCCGCGCGGCCTGGGACCGCCCGGGCGAGGGCGGCCTCCCGCTCTGGGTCGCGATCGACCTCGTCGTCGCGCTCACCGTCTCGTGGATCCCGCTCGTCGCGGACTACACCCGCTTCTCGCGCGACCGGCGCAGCGCCCTCGCCGGCGTCACGGTCGGGTACTTCGTGGCCTCCGCCTGGATGTTCCTGCTCGGCGTCGTCCTCGTCCTCGGCCGGGGCCTCGACGACGCCGCCTCGCTGCCGGCCGCCGTCGCCACGGCCGGGCTCGCGAGCGCGCTCGCGCTGCTGGCCGTCACCGTCGACGAGACCGACGAGGCCTTCGCGAACGTCTACTCGGCAGGCGTCTCGCTCCAGAACGCCGCGACCCGCGTCCCGCAGCGGCTGCTCGTCACGGCCGTCGCGGCCGTGGCCACGCTCGGCGCGCTGGTGATCGACCTCGCCTCGTACGAGTCGTTCCTGCTGCTCCTCGGCTCGTTCTTCGTCCCGCTCTTCGGCGTGCTGCTCGGCGACTGGCTCGCGCGCGGCGGCCCACTACGCGGAGCAGGACATCTTCGGCGCGCCCGGCCTTCCGCCCGGTGCAGCTCGCGGCCTGGTTCGTCGGCTTCGCCCTCTACCAGTGGCTGCACCCGCTCGGCCCCTCCTGGTGGACCGATCTGCTCGCCCACACGAACCCGCCCGACCTCGCCGTGGGCTCCACGATCCCGAGCTTCGCCGTCTCGCTCGCGCTGGCCGCAGGCGCCGGCGCAGCCGGGCGACGGTGGCGCGCCGCCGAGAGCACCGCATAGGCTCTCCGCCGTGCGCGACGTCGCCGTCGTCGGCAGCCTGGCGAGCGACGTCGTCGCGGACGGCGCCCCGCGCGTCGGCGGCGCCCCGTTCTACGCCGCCGCCGCGCTGCGCCTCCTCGGCCGGCCGTCGCTCGTGGTCACGCGCTGCGCCGAGCGCGACCGCTCCGCCCTGCTCCCCCCGCTCGTCGCCCAGGGAGCGCCGGTCGAGTGGCACCCGTCCGAGCGGACGTTCCGGTACCGCTTCTCCTACGACGGCGGCACGCGGACGATGGCCGTCGAGGAGACCGCGGAGCCGTGGCTACCGGGGCCGTGGCTCGACGATCTCCGCCGCTGCGAGGCCGTCCACGTCGGCGCGCTGGCGCAGGGCGAGTTCCCGGACGAGACGCTCGCGGCGCTCGCACGCGGCCGCCGGCTCTCGCTCGACGGCCAGGGCCTCGTCCGCGCCGCCGGCGCCGGCCCGCTGCGGCTCGAGCCGCTCGAGGACCGCTCGCTCCTCCGCCACGTCTCGATCCTGAAGCTCGCCGAGGAGGAGGCCGTCGTCCTGGCGGGCGGCACCGACCCGGACGCGCTCGCCGCGCTCGGCGTGCCCGAGGTCGTCCTGACCCGCGGTGAGGCCGGCGCGGTGATCGTCACGCGCAGGCGGCGCCGACGAGGTTCCCGCGCTGGCGGTGCCGTCCGCCGACCCGACCGGCGCCGGCGACGCCTTCTCCGTTGCGTACCTCGTCTCGCGCACGGCCGGGCTCGGCCCCGGTGTCCGCCGCTCGACGGGCGACCGCGATCGTCGCCGAGATGCTGATCCGGCGCAGCCGCCGACGGTGAGGGCGCTCGTCCGCACCGAGGACGCCGTCTGGGCGGTCGATCTGGAGGACGAGACCGTGCTCGGCCCGGCCGACGAGGAGCTCCCGGCCCAGCCCGCACCCGCGGTCGGGCTCCCGCGCGTGGTGGCGGCGGCCGCCAGCGGGATCGACCGTCGTCGCCGTCCTCGACCGCAAGCCGCCGCTCGCGGTGTCCCACGACGCGGGGACGACGTGGTCGGAGGCCGGCCGCGGCCTCCCGCCGGGCCGCGCGGTCGCGATCCGCGACGACGACCCGGACACGATGCTCTACGCGGCGCGGAACCGGCTCTACCTCTCGAGCGACGGCGGCCGCTTCTGGCACGCGCTCGCGCTCGAGCTGCCGGAGATCGCGGCGGTGGCGTTCGCGGACGACTAGAGCCGGAACTCGCCGCGGGCGACCGTCACGGCGGAGCCGCCGACCTCGACCCGGTCGATGAGACCGCCGCCGCCGTCGGCCCGGGCGACGATCCGGCACGGACGCTGGATCTCCGTCCCCTGCTCGATCTCGATCTCCTGGCCCCACTCGATCCGGCCGTGCCGCGCGAGGTGGCACGCGAGCGGCCCCGCCGCGGAGCCCGTGCCCGGGTCCTCGGTGACGCCGAACGACGGCGCGAACATCCGCACCTTCCACGACGACCCCGACCCCGCGAAGCAGTCGATGCCGACGGTGCCGAACGGCTCGAGCGCCGAGACGTTCGGCCGCAGCGCCGCGACCGCCTCCTTGCTCTCGAGCCCGACGTAGACGAACCGCACGCCGTTGTCGTACAGCTCGACCGGGAGCACCGACTCGACGCCGAGCGCGGCCTGGAGCTCGTCCGCTCGGTCGAACGGCTCCACGGTCGGCACCGGCTGCGCCATCCGGCCGAAGACGATCTTCCCGGATTCGTCCCGCGTCAGCTCGACGGGAACGGGCCCGACGCCGGTCTCGAGCACGATCGTCCCGAGCTGCATCGGCGCCGCCAGGACGAAGGCCGTGCCGAGCGTCGGGTGGCCGGCGAACCGGAGCTCGGCGCTCGGCGTGAAGATGCGGATCCGCGCGTGGCCCGTCGCCCTCGGCCGGCAGCACGAACACCGTCTCCGAGAAGTTGATCTCCCGCGCGAGCGGCTGGAGCAGGTGCTCGGGGATGTCGCGCGCGTCGGTGAAGACGGCGAGCTGGTTGCCCGTGAGCGGGCGGTCGGTGAAGACGTCGGCGACGACGTAGCGGAAGGTCGGCACGCCCGGATTACATCAGGCGGCCGGGCGCGGGTCCTCCGGCGGCGCGTCGCGCGGGTGGAGCGCGCGGACGTTCGCGGCCAGGAGGCGCGCGCGCACCTGCTCCTCGGTCACGTCGAGGCGGAGCAGGTGGCCGCGCGCCTGGAGTCGCCGAACGGTCAGCTCGTCGACGCCGAGGCGCGCGGCGATGATGCGTGGATCGGTGGCCATCAGTGGCGGTAGGCCGGGTCGTGGGCCGCGCGGCGCCGGCGCAGGACAGGGGGTGCAGCCGCGATCAGGCGGCGGATAGCCGGCGCGATCCGCCGCTGCGCGAATGCGCCGTGCCCGCCGATGGTCGTCGGCCAGCCGTTCGGCCCGTTCGTGGGCCAGCTGTCTTCTGGCGTGTGGATCGTGGTCGATCATGGTCGTTCCTTTCGCAATCGCTCCTTGGTTGGAGCGAGGCCGCACGGGAATCGCACTGCGAAAGACAGCGTGAAATACGCGACTTGGAATGTCGTTGTCTCGGCGGCGCGAGCGCGGGCGGCCTCGCGAGTTGCTTCGGCTGATGGTGCGGATCGGCTGTCGGTGGTGCTGACCTCCTTTCCTTGCGCTTCTCGCCTCCGAAACGACGAAGGCGACCCGTTTGGTCGCCCTCGCAGAAGGTGCTATGTCGCTAGTTCGCTAGCGCATGCGCCTCCGTACGAGGACGTGGATTGCCCCGATACCGAGGTTGGCCCCGACCCACGGCGTCGCCGGGCGGGCAAGCTTGGTCGGCGCAAAGCCGGTGTAGGTGCACGTCATGGACATTGGCGTCGACGGTACCTGACCGCGCGCGGGTTTGGCAAGGAATTGGATCCACGATTCGCGCGCTCATTGAGACCGCTCGACGGGCAATGCGACGAACAATGTGGACAAAGCCTTTTCCCATCGCCTCAGGATCCGCGCGACCCGCCTAGGATGCCGCCGTGCGTCTGATCCTCGTCCGGCACGCGG
Organism: uncultured Thermoleophilia bacterium; assembly: GCA_963733995.1. GTDB lineage: Bacteria > Actinomycetota > Thermoleophilia > Gaiellales > Gaiellaceae > DATHTC01. The sequence goes on along the minus strand of CAVTFO010000019.1, from coordinate 21,504 downwards.
AGGCCGCTCCCGGGGAGCCGGACGAGCTCCGGCCGCTGACGCCGCGCGGCCGCGAGCAGGCCCGCGAGCTGGGCGAGCGTCTGCCGCGGCCCGACGCGGTGCTGACGAGCCCGCTGCTGCGGGCCCGCGAGACGGCAGCGCTGCTCGCGCGCCCGCACGGGCTCGAGCCGGAGCCGGACGAGCGGCTCGCGCCGGGCGCGTCCGACGAGGGCGTCCTCGAGGCGATCGAGGGCCGCGGCGAGACGGTCGTCGTCGTGGGCCACCAGCCCGACTGCGGGATCGTGGCGTCACGGCTCGGCGCCGGCGAGGTGCGCTTCCCGCCGGGCGGTCACTGCGTGGTCGAGCTGTGACCGCCGCCGTCGAGGTCCGCGGCCTGCGCAAGGCCTACGGCGGCGTCGAGGCCGTGCGCGGGATCGACTTCTCCATCGAGACCGGGCGAGGTGTTCGGTCTGCTCGGCCCGAACGGCGCGGGCAAGACGACCACGGTCGAGATCCTCGAGGGCTACCGCTCGCGCGACGCCGGCGAGGTCACCGTGCTCGGGTTCGACCCGGCCCGCGCACAGCGGGCGTTCCGCGCGCGAATCGGCGTCGTCCTCCAGCAGGCGGAGCCGTTCCTCAACCTCACCGTCCGCGAGACCCACGCGATGTTCGCGCGCTACTACCCGCACCCGCGCGACGTCGACGAGACGATCCGCCTCGTCGGGCTCGAGGAGAAGCGCGACGCGCTCGCGAAGACGCTCTCGGGCGGCCAGAAGCGCCGACTCGACCTCGGCGTCGCGCTCGTCGGCGACCCCGACCTGGTCTTCCTCGACGAGCCGACCACCGGCTTCGACCCCGCGGCACGGCGCGCGGCCTGGGAGATGGTCCGCTCGCTGCGGTCGCTCGGCAAGACGATCCTCCTGACGACCCACTACCTCGACGAGGCGCAGCAGCTCTGCGACCGGGTCGCCGTGCTGCGCGCCGGCGAGATCGTGCGGCTCGGGACGCCCGGCGAGCTGCGGGCCGGGGGCGACGAGGCGGAGATCCGCTACGTGCGCGACGGCCTCGAGGTCGTCCTGCGCACGTCCGAGCCGACGCGGGCGCTCCACGACCTGACCGCCGAGGCCCTCGCCGACGGGCGCGAGCTCGAGGGGCTCGAGGTGCGCCGCCCGAGCCTCGAGGACGTCTACCTCGCTCTGCTCGACGAGGAGGACGACGCGTGAACGTGTTCGTCCACCAGGTGCGCTCCGAGCAGCTCCTCTTCTGGCGGAGCCGCGAGGCCGCGATCTTCGTCTTCCTCTTCCCCGTGATGCTCCTGCTGCTGCTGGGCGCGGTCTACGACGGCGAGATCGACGGCCACCCCGCCTCGAGCTGGCTGCTCGTCGGGATGATCGGCTACGGCGTCGCGAACACGGCGCTCGGCGGGCTCGCGATCTTCCTCGTGCTGCGGCGCGAGGCCGGGATCCTGAAGCGGCTCCGCTCGACACCGCTGCCCGCGCCCACGTACCTCGCCGCGGTCGTCGTCTCGACGCTCGTCGTGTTCGCGATCCAGACCGTCGCGATCATCGTCCTCGGGACGACGCTCTACGACGCGGAGCTGCCCGAGGCCTGGGCCTCGCTCCTCGGCGCGCTCGTGCTCGGCGCGGCGGCGTTCGCGGGGATGGGCTTCGGGCTGCGCCTCGGTGATCCGCTCGGAGGAGGGAGCGTCGCCGATCGTGAACGTGATCGTCCTGCCGATGGCGTTCCTCTCGGGCTCCTTCGGCGACACGGACGGCTACCCGGAGATCCTCCAGCGCGTGGCCGAGGTGCTCCCGCTCAGCCACTTCCTCGAGCTCGTGCGCGCGACGTACCTCGACGGCGACGCGCTGTGGGACCTGCCCGGCCAGATCGCGGCCGTGGCGGCCTGGGGGATCCTCGGCTTCGTCGTCGCGGCCACGCGTTTCCGCTGGGCCCCGGTCGAGCGTTAGACCTTCGGAACGCCCGGGTAAGCGTTGAAACGTGGAAATCGACACCCTCATCGCATTCGTCGCCCCGGGACTGGACGCCGAGCCCGAGGTGCGCGTGAACTTCGGCATGTTCGCCGGACGCGAGGCGACGCCGGCCGAGCTCGACGAGCTCGCGCACATGCTGGTCCGCGACTTCGGGCACGCATCCGTCGTCGGCGAGCACCGGCACGAGGTCGGACGGGAGGCCGAGGCGGCGGTGTACCAGGTGCGCGTCGAGATCCCGAACGGGGTCGACGGCGAGCGCATCGCCGCGGCATCGGCCGCGTGGGCGATGGCCTGCGTGGACGATCGCCACGCCGAGGTCAGCGAGCTCTAGACGCCGGGCTCGTCGCCCGCACCCGCGCGGCGTGACGCCGTGCCTTCTCGCGGTTGCCGCAGGTCGCCATCGTGCACCAGCGGCGCCGCCCGCGCGGGTCGAGGAAGAGCCACCCGCAGCGCCTGCCCGGACACGCGCGGATCGGCGGGTGCGGCGAGGCGATGAGGTCGCCGGCCGCGTGTGCGAACACGAGCAGCGGCAGCTCCGGCGTCCGCGGGAACGACCAGCCGTCCGGGGTGAAGCTCGCCGCGGCTGCGGCACGCTCGACCTCGGCGGCGACGTCGTCCCACGCGGCGCTCGGCGCCGGTTCGCGCAGCGTGACGTAGAGCGCGTCCCTGAACCGCAGCGCCCGCGCGTAGCACGTCGGGAGCGTCGTCCGGAAGCGCGGCCGCAGCCGGCGCCGAGACGAGCCCGACCGCCCGCGCGAGCGCCACCAGGTGGCGGTAGCTCGCGAGGTACTCCTTCGGGATCGTCCTCCCCCCAGCCCGCCCGCGTGTTGCACAGCTCGAGCGCGGGATGCCCGCCCAGCTCGGCGGGGAGCTCGACGCCGTCGAACAGCCGGGAGTAGGACGTCTCTTCACTAACCATTGATTGCTACCTTATCGGTTAGTGCTGACGTACGCACTCAGGCGCGTCCTCTGGACGATCCCGGTGCTCCTGCTGGTCGTGACGCTGCTCTTCTTCATGATGCGATCGATCGGCGGGAGCCCCCTCCGGCGCGGCCAGCTCGTCGGGATCTCGAACGTGTACTGGTCGAAGTCCGCGCGACTGGCGGCCCGAGTCGATCGAGCGGAACATGAACCGGAAGTTCGGGCTCGACCTGCCGTGGTACCGGCAGTATGTGAACTACCTCGAGGCGGTCGTCCGCTTCGACTTCGGGAACACGTTCAGCTACCGCACGCTCACGGTGAACTCGATCATCGAGCGCCAGGGGCGGGTGTCGCTCGAGCTGGGGCTGCTCGCGTTCCTGCTCGCCGTCTCGGTGGGTGTCCCGCTCGGGGTGCTGGCGGCGCTCCGCAGCGGCACGACGGTCGACGGGATCACGCGCTTCGTGACGATGAGCGCGGCGGCGACTCCGGCCTTCCTCGTCGGCTCGCTGCTGATCTGGCTCGTCGCCGTCCGCTGGGGCCTCGTCCCGACCAACGGCTGGGACTCCTGGAGCGCGAAGATCCTCCCGACCGTCACGCTCGCGCTGCTCCCGATGGCGTGGTGCGTCCGCCTCGTCCGCGGCGCGATGCTCGAGACGCTCGGCAGCGAGTACGTCCGCGCCGCCGCGGCAAAGGGCCTGCGGCGCTCGCGAATCGTCTCGGTGCACGTCCTCCGGAACTCGCTCGTGCCCCTGATCAGCGCGCTCGGCCCGATCGTCGGCTACCTCATCACCGGCTCGTTCGTCGTCGAGTACGTGTTCTCGATCCCGGGGATCGGGCGCTACTACACCGCCGCCGTGCTCGCCCGGGACTACCCGCTCGTGCTCGGCCTGACGGTCGTCCTCACCATCACGGTGATCGTGGCGAACCTCGTCGTCGACATCGTCCACGCCGCGCTCGACCCGCGCGTGCGCGAGTCCGTGGTCTCCTAGTCGAGCGCGTAGTCGAGCGAGCCGATCCGGAACCAGGCCGAGCCGTACGCCTCGAGCGCGACGCGGTAACGGCCGTCGCCGACGGCCGGGACCTCGACCGGCTCGGTGAGGCTCGACAGCGGCTCGCCGGGCCGGGCCTCGGTCGCGAACGTCACCTCGCACGCCTCCGGCGCGAAGTTGTGGAGCACGAGGAGGGCGTCGCCGCGCCAGTCGTAGCGGAGCGCGAGCACGGCCGGGTTCCGCGTCCCCAGCAGGCGCCAGTCGCCCCAGCCGATCTCCGGGCACTCCTTGCGCAGCCGGATCATCCGCGTGTTCCAGCGGAGCAGCGAGTCGTCGTGCCGCCGCTGGTGCTCGACGTTCACGTGCTCGAACGCGTACGGGCCGCGCGAGACCACGGGCCGGAACGGCTTCTCCGCCTTGGTGAAGCCGGCGTTGCGCTCGGCCGACCACTGCATCGGCGTGCGCACGGCGTCCCGCTGCGGCAGGCGCAGGTCGTCCCCCATCCCGAGCTCGTCGCCGTACCAGAGCACCGGCGTCCCGGGCAGCGAGTAGAGGACGTTGAACGCGAGCTCCACGAGCGGCCGCTCGCCGAGCATCGCCGCCAGCCGCCGGCGGATCCCTCGCCCGTACAGCTGCATGCCCTCGTCCGGGCCGAAGCGCTCGAACACGGTCGCCCGCTGCTCCTCGGTCAGGCGGCCGAGGTCGAGCTCGTCGTGGTTGCGGAGGAAGTGCGCCCACTGGCAGCTCGGCGGCAGTTTTGCCGTGTCGCGCAGTGCCTTCTGGAGTGGCCGCGCGTCGCCGCTCGCGAGCGCGTACCAGAGGTGCTGGTTGACCCAGAAGTTGAACATCAGGTGGATGCCGTCGCCGTCGCGGAAGTAGCCCTGCACCTCCTTCGGCAGCACGTTCGCCTCGCCGAGGAGAACGGCGTCGCCGACGCGCCACTGGAGGGAGTCGCGGAGCTCCTCGAGGTACTCGAAGTGGAGCGCCGGCGGCCCCGTCCCCGTCGGCGGCTCCTCGATGATGAACGGCACCGCGTCGACGCGGAAGCCGGAGACGCCGAGCTCCAGCCAGTAGCCCATGATCCGCCTGATCTCCTCGCGAACCGCCGGGTTCTGCATGTTGAGGTCGGGCTGGAAGTCGAAGAAGCGGTGGAAGTACCACTGCTTCGCCTCCGGATCGCGCGTCCACGTGGCCTGCTGGTGGCCGGGGAAGACGGTGCCCTTGCGCCAGGTCGCGGGCCGCTTCTTCGACCACACGTACCAGTCGAAGCGCGGCGAGCCGGGGCCTTCGCGGGCCTCGCGGAACCACCGGTGCCGGTCGGAGGTGTGGTTGACGACGAGGTCGCAGATGACGCGGATGCCGTTGCTCCGCGCCCGGTGGACGAACTCGACGAAGTCGCCCGAGGAGCCGTAGCGCGGGTCGACGCCGTAGAAGTCGGCGACGTCGTAGCCGTTGTCGCGGTTCGGCGACGGCTGGAACGGCGCGAGCCAGACGACGTCGACGCCGAGGCTCTCGAGGTAGTCGAGCCGGCGCATGAGCCCTTCGAAGTCGCCGACGCCGTCGCCGTCGGCGTCGAGGTAGGTCTCGACGTCGAGGTTGTAGACGAGCGCGTTCTTGTACCAGAGGTCGGCGAGCACGCCGTGTCAGTGCCCCGCGAGGAAACGACTTCAACCGCGCGCGATCGCGGGCCGCGCGAAGCCGACGCCGTCGAACCACACAGGGCGGGTCACCGCATCCGCCACGAGCGCGATGCGCAGGTAGGCGGCTCGCCGCGGCGCACGGCCGACGGCGCGGAGGCGGCGCCACGTCGACACCGCCGGGAGCAGAGCCGACGTCGCGCGCCCGAGGATGCGCCCGGAGGGATCGAGCCACTCGACCACGACGAACACGCGGCCGCCCGGCGCCGCCCGGCGCGCCCACGCCTCGGCGGCGATGCGCTCGCCGCCGCGGAGCCCGCCGTCCGGCGGTGTGATCGCGAACGAGCCCGAGCCGATCCCGTCCGGCGTGATCCGCGCGGACGCTCGACCCTCTTTCGCCATGTCCAGGTCGACGGCGAACGCCACATGCGCCCCCTGCATCGACCACTCGGCGGGGACAGCCGAGCCGGTCTCGGCGGCGACCGCGCGCTCGAACCCGGCGTTGAACGGGAAGCGCGTCGCGTTCGAGAAGGCCGAGCGGACAACGGCCGCCGCGGGCTTGGCCGAGCCGTCGGTCCGGAAGAGGCCGAAGTGGAGCTCCGGGTCGCTCTCGGAGACGCGCCGGTCGGGCACGGCCTCCGAGCGGAGGTCGTCGAGGAGCCACACGCCGGGCGGCGGGACGCCGGCGGCTCGCGCGCCCCACGCCAGCGCGGCGAGGAAGTGGGCCTGCGCCGCCTCCTGCGCAGGCCGTGTCCGCGGAACGCCGCCGAACCCGCTGAGCGTCGTCGTGGTCGGATAGCCGATCTCGCCGACGCGCAACGGCGTCGGCGCGGCGATCGCCTTCGCGCGCGTGAGGACGTGGAGGGCGAGCTCGCCGCCGCCGCCGAAGTAGTGCACGTCGAATGCGTCCGGCCGCACGGCGCCGAGACCGCGCTCCAGTCGCGCGAGTTGGCCCACCGGATTCCGGCCGGACACCGACACGGTGACGGGCGTCGCGGGGCCGATCAGCCCGCGGAGGAACGGGATCATCGCGCGCGCCCAGGCGATTGTGTGCGGCTTGACGACGAGCTCGTTCTTCAGCTCGACGGACGCGATCCGTCGGTCGCCGGCGTAGGGCGCAAGCAATGCGCGGGCCCACGTTCGGGACCCGCGCACGTCGTCCCACTCGTACCACCAGTCGAAGAGCGTGAGCTGCACGCGGAGCCCGCTGGCCGCCGCGAGCGCCACAAACGCTTGCAGACGGCGCGTGTAGGTCGCGCTCGGGCGTGGATACCCGAACAGACCGGGCGCGATGATCGCCCGCACGGTGTCGGCACGCAGCGACTTCACCCGGCGCAGGTCGCGGGCGACCACCTCCGGCCGCCAGTCCTGCCAGAACTTCGTCCACCCGGCGTCGACGCGGAAGTAGCTCGTAACCTTCGGCACCGTCGAAGCGCGCGGTTGTGCTGCGGAGAGGCCACCAGGCCCCGTCGGCGACACGGCCACGACCGCGGAGGAGGCGACGACGGCAACCAGGACGCGCGGCAGCTGCATGCAGGAGTTCCCGGGCTTCCAGGCGAGGCGCGCTACTCGCTCATACGGGCCGCAACGCGATATTTCGCGACCGATGCGCGGCGCCCGGGCGTGTCACCGGTCGGCATTGCGTTGAGCGCCGCATCGCCGCGCGCGTAGTCCTCCTCGGTGTCGAAGAAGACGATCACGACCGAGGTCTCGGCCTCGGGATCGTGGAGGACGACGATCTCGGTCGCGGGCACGCCCTCCGGACGCTCGGCGTCCTGCATCTCGGCCTGCATCGACTCCATCCGCTCCGCGCTGACTCCTTCGAAGGTCACGACTCGTGCAAGCGCCATCAGGGCCTCCTCGTCGGTTGCGGCAACCCTACGCCTCCCGGAGCGGCTCTACACTGCGTGCGCCTCGGCCCCCGTAGCTCAGTGGATAGAGCAGCGGAGCACATCGTCGAGGCCACGACTTCTAGCGCACGTTGAGGGGCTAGCTGGTTCGTCACTCGCCCGGCACGATTGCGTTCGGCCACCCGACGTGAGAGTGGCGAACGACCCGCCCATGACTCGACCGGATCGTCCGCCGCTCGCCCACCTCCGAAGACAGGCCGCTGCCTTCGGCCCAGCGCTCAGCAGACCTCTGGATCGGGCACATCCACGCGGGCTGCCCCACCCGACGGGAGCAGGAAGGTCGCGTAGACGATGACCGCCTGATCGCCGAGGTTCACGGCGCTGTGCGTGTGATCTCCGGGGTCGAGGAAGGCCCCGCCGGCGCTCACGGTCGTCGCAGCGCAGCCCTCGTCACCCGCATAGAGCGTGAGCGTGCCCTGAGCGACGACGACCCACACAGGCCCGCCGTGCTGGTGCCACCCGAAGGTGCCACCCGGTGCGAGCTCGAACCGGGTCATCTGGATGCGCGTGACGTCGACGCCGTCACCGAAGCCCCCATGGTCCTTGAGTTTCACGCGAACGGCGTGCGCGAGGTCGCCTGCGCCGATGGGCGTCGCGCTGAGACCCGCGGGAGGGGTCGCGACCGCGACGCCGCCGAGTGCCCCGAGAGTGACCACGGCGGCCACACCCGCCACGATGGCGCCCTTGACGCGCGTGAGCCCGCGGGTTCTGCGCGGCCACGCGTGCTTCCGCCTGAGTACCGACATCTCTTCCTCCTTGTCCGAGCGCAGGTGACGAACCCGCACCCGAGTCCGTGGAACTCGTGTCGGTCCGGAGGATGCTCAGGGCCGGTTCAAGCGGGGTCGAGGCGGACTAGTTCGATCTGAGCATCAGCCGTAGACGCGGTTGACCTCGGTGACCACGTCGGCCGGTAGCCCGGCCCGCTGCGCGGCGGCGATGATCGGCTCGGGCGAGGGTGCCTCGTAGAGGCAATAGGACCTCCGGCGGTCCGCCGTCAGGAATGACGTCAGCCAGCTCACACCCGCGTCCGCGTTGATCTCCTCGATCAGCCTGACACCTTCGTCCGTGAGCTCCAGCTGCTCCGCAAACTGCCGCTCGATGACGTACAGAGGCACGGCTTGATCCTAGTCCGAGGGATCGAGCTCGACCAGACCCATCCGGTGCGCCCACGAGGCGGCGTCGGTCCGGTTCGCCGCCCCCGTCTTGCGCAGGATGGAGCGCAGATGATTCGCGACCGTGTGCTCGCTGATGGAGAGAGCGGCCCCGATCGCGCGGTTCGAGCGCCCACGCGCCACGAGGCGGAGAACGTCGGTCTCGCGGGACGAAAGCTCGCCGTTCGCGCCGCGGCGGACGGGTTCGCCGGCGCGCCGGACTGCTCGAACGCGGGCCAGAAGCGAGCCGAGGCCGCGCTCCTCCGCAAGCGCACTCGCCTCCTCGAGGAACGGCTGGGCGTCCGCGTGCTCTCCTGCCACCGCAAGCATTCGGCCGTGCTCGTAGCACCCGCGGGCGAGCCAGGTCGCCGCACCGGTCCGACGGTTGAGCTCATGGGCTGCGGCGAAGTGCCGCTGCGCCCGCTCACGGTCGCCGAGCGTCGCAGCGAGCATCCCGAGATAGCGGTCGGTCGCACCGTAGAACGCGACGCTGTAGCCGATCACGACGTTGCCTCCCTCATACGCGGCGAGCTCGGGGTAGATGAGCGCCGCGACGTCGCGGTCGCCAATTGCAGCGCACGCGTCCGTGAGGTACGTGAGAGAGCCCAGCCAGAGCCCTTGCCGAAGACCCTCGAGCCCCTCACGTCGAACGTGCTCGAGCTCACGTGCCGCCTGCTCCTCGAGTCCGAGCTCGGCGAGCAGGGCGGCGAGCGCCGGACGCCAAAGAGCGCCGCCGGCGTTGCCCGGAGCGAGAGCGCGCGCAGCCGGCGCGAGCTCCTCGAGCCTCCCCTGCTCACGCCTGATCCCGAACATCTGGATCCCGTATGAGGCGTGGGCCGGCGGTCCAGTGAGCAGCATCCCCCAGTCGTGGGCGCGCTCGGCGGCGGCTTCGGCATCGGCGAGACGCCCCTCGAGCAGTGACAGGGCGGAGCCCAGCTGCTCCATCGCGTGCAGGACGTAGGGCTGACGGAGCCGCTCCGCCGCTTGCAGCCCGCGAGCCTGGCGGGCCCGCGCTGCGGGGATCGCACCGGCGGCGGCGAGCGCCGAGATGGCGAACATCGTCGCCTGGGCGCCGACCTCGAGATCGCCGACCTCCCCGGCGAGGTCGTGTGCCTCGTCCAGCAGCGCGGCGACTCGCTCGGGCGGCATGCCGCCTCGCGCCCAGTAGGAGCTGAACAGCGCCAGGGCGAGGCTGCGGCGATCACCCAGCCGGCGGGCCATCGCAACCGCGTTCGCGCCGACGACGCTTCCTCTCTCGGCATTGCCCCGGAATGCCGACGCGCGCGCGAGCGCCCCGAGGACCTGCACACGGAGCTGCGTATCGCCCGGCCCCACCGCAGCGGACGCTTCCTCGAGCAGCTCGACCACCTCGTCGCCGACGATCAGACCTCGACGACACGCTTCTTCGAGTCCGATGGCCGCCCGGGCCAGCAGCTCTGGGTCGCCGATCTCACGCGCGAGTTGCGCTGCCCCGCGGTACGACTCGATCGAGCGGGGCAGCTCACCCATGCGAAACGAGGCCGCGCCATGGTCGAGCAGCGTCTCGGCGCGGCGCGGCTCGTCGCCGACGCCGATCGCCAGCGCAGTCTCGAGACGGCCGGCCGCCTCCTTGAAGGCAAAGGACTCCGTCGCCAGGTGCGCAGCGCGCAGGTTGTAGTCGACTGCACGGTCGCGCTGGCCGAGGATCGCCGCCGCGGCGAAGTGGTGCGCGAGGTCTGCGACCCCGCGATCGGAGGCCGAGTCGCCACGGCGCTCCAGCGCCTCGGCAACCCGAAGGTGGAGCCGTGCCCGGCGCACGCTCGAGAGCCGGTCGTAGACCGCGCGCCTGACGAGCTCGTGAGTGAAGCGATGCACGAGGCCGGGCGGAATCGACTCGATCACTCCGGCGCGCTCGGCGGGCTCCAGGGCGTCGAGCCCCGCGGCTCCCTCCGGCGCCACCTCCCGGACGAGCTCCAGCCCGAACTCCGGCCCCACGACGGCGGCGAGGTCGAGGAGGTCTCTCGTCTGCTCGGGCAACGCCGCGAGACGCCGGCCGACCACCTCGCGCACGCTGTGAGGCGACGCCAGCTCCTCCAGCGGGCGGGTCAGCCGAAGCCTTTCTCCGTCCAGCTCGACCGCGCCCGTGTCGACGAGCGTCCGCCACACCTCGCAGAGCAGGAAGGCATTGCCACCGGTGAGATCGCTGAGCATGACGGCGAGCGTGGGCGATGAGACGCCACGGGGCGTGGAGGCGGCGACGAAGTCGGCCACGTCCTCGACGCGGAGGCCGGAGAGATGCAGGCGCACCGCTTCGCCGGTGCGGCGGAGATCGGCGACCGCGTCCGCGAGCTGAGCGGAAACCTCCGTCTCCGTGTCGCGCACGGTCGTCAAGACCATGATCCGCGCGTCCGCCGGTGCACGCGCCAAGTGGCGCAGCAGCAGAAGCGTGGGCGTGTCCGCCCAGTGCCCGTCCTCGATCACGAGGAGCAATGGAATCCGGCGGCCCGCTTGCGCCAAGAGGTTGGCGACCGCGACGTGCAGACGGTGGCGCTCCGTGTTGGGGTCGAGCGTGCGGTCGACTTCGGGCAGGAGCCTCGTCAGCGGCCGCTCGTCACCGCGACTGTCGGCTCCATCGGGCGCGAGCAGCGGGGCGAGCGCTTCTGCGATGGGACCGTAGGGGGTCCGCACGTCAGGGTCGCAGGCGCCGTAGAGGACGAGAGCGCCCGCCTCTGCGGCGTCCCGTGCGAACCTGCGGACGAGGCGCGTCTTCCCGCACCCCGCCTCACCTTCCACCAGCACGATTCGGCGTCCGTCCCCGGGCGCCGTCGGCAAGAGCTCCCGGAGCAGAGCGAGCTCCCGAACGCGGCCGACGAACGGGAAGGGCGATTCCACCCGCAGCGGACCCGGCAGCTCGAGCTCCGCAGCGCGAGGGCGCCGTGGCACGAGCTCGAGAGCAGGATCTTGGTCGAGGATCTGCCGCTCGAGCGCCTTCAGCTCGGGACTCGGCTCCAGGCCAACGTCGTCCGCGAGTGACCGCCGCGTCTCGCGGTAGACCTGGAGCGCATCGGCCTGCCGGCCCTCCCGGTAGAGGGCGAGCATCAGGTGCACCCTCAGCCGCTCGCTGAGCGGATGCGCAGCGCACAACGCCTCTAGCTCGCCGATCAGCTCGCTGTGACGGCCGAGCGCGAGGTCGGCGTCGATCCGAGCGATCTGGGCTGCCAGGCGCTCGTCGTTCAGCCGCTCGACGCCAGTCTCGGCTGCATCCTCGAGGCGCACGTTGGCGAGAGCTGGACCACGCCAGAGCGCGAGCGCCGCCCTCAGGCTGCGGGCAGCGTCCGCGGGCGCGGCGTCGCGCGCGTCCGAGACGAGCTGCTGGAACGTCGACACGTCGAGCTCGCCTGCGTCGGCCCGGACCGCATAGCCCGGAGGCCGCGTCAACAGCCGGTCACGGCCGAGCCGCCGACGTAGCGACGAGACATACCCCTGGACGAGCTTGACCGAGCTCGGCGGCGGGTGCGGGCCCCAGAGCGCGTCCACGATCCGGTCGATCGAGACCGGCTCGTTCGCGTGGAGCAAGAGCAGACCCAGAAGGCTGCGCTCCTTCGCGGAGCCAAGGGGAACCACGAGTCCGCTCTCGCGAACCTCCAAGGGCCCGAGCACGGCGAACTCCATAGCCGAACGCTAGCCGGGAGGTGTGCGAGGAGCCAACGGCGACTCGTCGCCAGTGCCCGGCGGGATGCCGGCGAAGCAAGCGGCTCGGCCAGGCGCGGGTCTGGGTCGGATGAGTCGGATGGCGTGGCCGTTGGATGCACACCTCCCGCACGCTGGACACTCCGCGCGCGATACGGCGGGATCGGCCACGGCGACGTCCCGCGGCCCGACCGAGGATCAGGTGCGTGACACTCCTTGCACGGTGCGAGGCCGTCCGTCAGGCCCGCGCTCGTACGGCGCGGGCGAGGATCTGTTGGACGACCGGCGTCTTCGAGTCCGCGTACTGCTGCACGTATCTCCAGTCGCGTGCGGCCAGCTCGCGTTTCGCGCGCAGGTACAGCGCCCGATCGTCGGTGTCGCTGCGAAGGTGGTCGCGGAACCTAAGCATGCGATCGGTCTCGGCACAGCCCTGCGAGAACGTGTGCAGGTTCACGCTCGGTTGCTCGCGCCTGAAGAGCCGGTGCTCGTACCAGTCCGGCTCGCGGATCCGGAGGACGTACCCGGCGGCCTCGAGCGCCGGCACATACGCAGCCTCGTCACGTGAGTCCGCCACCTCGAGCGCGACATCGATGATCGGCTTCGCCGCAAGCCCCAGCACGGATGTCGAGCCGACGTGCTCGACCCGGACGACGCGGTCGCCAAGAGCACTGCGGATCCGCTCCACCTCACGCTCGTAGTGCTCAGGCCAGGCCGGGTCGTACTCGCGAAGCTCGATCGGCCCCGTCAGCGGACGCGGCCCGCCAATCGCCCGCGCCGCCTGCGCGTCGTACCAGGCGACGTCGTCGGGATCCGGGGCGGCACGCACGTGAGGCTGAGGCTATACCCGGCTGCCCGCGATCACTTCACGCGCGCGTGGGTCGCGGCCAGAGCCGGGACGCTTCTGTTGCTGGCTTAGTGACGGCCGTCTCGCCTGGCTTCCGCCAGACCACCGACCCCCCGGCGGCGACGAGCCCGAGGAGGACCGTCGGCGCGACCGTCAGCAAGCGGTAGATCATCGTCGCCGCGACCGCCTCGGCGCTGCTCGCGCCGAAGGCGACCAGCACCGCGGTGAGACCGAGCTCGACGAACCCGACGCCGCCGGGCGTGATCGGGATTGCGCCGAGGATGCGCGCCAGCGTCCACGCCGCGAAGGCCTCGACAATCGTCACCTCGGTGTGCGTGACGCCGACGGCGCGCAGTGAGACGACCAGGACGACGAAGACCGTCAGGTGCCCGGCGAGCGTCGCGGCGGTGAGAAAGGGCCAGCGCCCGCGGATGAGCTCGATCGACTCATCGCGAAAGTGGACGAAGGACGCGCCGTTCCACGTGACCGGGGCCTTGTGGAGGAGGCGCCCAGCCGCGCTGACAAGACGTGCGGCGCGGTCGCCGACCCGGTGTGCAAGCCGCTCGCTCGAGAGGGCGATCGCGAACCCCGCGACGATTACCGCGAAGACGGCGAGGCCGACAAGTGCAGCGATCTCCAGCGTGCGGTTTCGGGCCCCCTGCGCCGCAAGGCCTGCGACGGCGATGATCGGGAAGCCGAGGATCACCGACTGGTTCCAGACGCTCGTGACAACGACGGCGAGTCCGACGGGGCGGCCGCTGAAGCCGCGCGCGCGCAGCATCGCGACCGTCGTCGCCACGCCGGCCGCGGCGCCGCCCGGAACGATCACGGAGAGCGCCGTCGACGCGAGTGTGACGCGCGACGCGTGGAAGTAGGAGAGCCCGGGAAGCGCGGCCATGAGCGGCGGGCCGTAGGTGGCCAGGTTGAGGAGCGTCGCGAGCCCAAGCACGGCGAGCCACTGCCACGACAGCTTGCTGATCTCGTCCCAGACGTCTCCGTAGTCCGCGATGCGCGGCAGTGCGAACGCGAACACCGCGGCGACGACAGCGACGGAGACAAGGGTGCCGACGGTCCGCGCGCGTCCCGTGCGGCGCTTCCGGCGCGCCTCGTCGAGCTCGGCGCGGACGAGCTCGTCTTCGGGAGAGGAGACGCCCGTATCGATCTCGCTCAACCGCGATCCCGGTCTTGGCAGCGACTCGTTCACGCGGCGCCTTGCCCTTGCGCCTGCTGCCGGCGTGTCTTTGAGAGCAACTGCCTCGTCTCCGCGTAGCCGAAGGCCCAGAGCATGAGCGCGACGCCGAGAACGACGTTCCACATCATCAGAACCGAGTCTTGCGCGACCGAGAATGCGGCGACGTTCCCGGTCGGAGCGTGTCGGCCGAGCGTGGCAACGTCGAGCGCCTGCGTCTGCCCGACCCCACCCGGTGTTATCGCGAAGAGCCCGGAGAGCATGTGCGAAGAGGCAACCAGCGCGACGGTGTACACGGTCACGGGGATGTCGAAGGCGGCCATGAAGACGACGTTGACACCGATGCGGCAGCAGTACGAGGCGCCGGACGGAAGAGCCACCTCGCTCGCGTAGCGACGCCAGTCGCTGAAGATGGCAAGGCCCTGCTTCCCTTTTCGCCATTGCTCGCGGAGCCACGGCTTCAACCGCGGCCAGAGAACGATGAGGATCACGATCGCCGCGACAACGACGGCTGGAATCAGGACGGGGTGAGACGCGAAGAAGCCGGCGGTCTCGTCCGAGGGTGAGCCCTTCGAGACCACGCGCGGGAGGAGTACCGCGACGCCAAGGAGCATCATCACGCTAACCGCCGTGAAGAAGAGCGCCTGGGCGGCCGTGGCTGCAGCGAGGCCCGCGACCGACGATCCGGGGATGCTCGTCCGGAAGATGCCGATCATGGCGACCGTCCCCGCCTGCGCCGGCGCCACCGCGTTGATCGCCGTCCCTCCCTGCGATGCCGCCCATGCCGTCTTGAACGAAAGGCCACTTCGCGGGTACGCCACGCGCAGGATGTTGCGCCAGCTCAGTCCGATGAAGGCCGACTCGGCCGTCTTCAGCACAAGGGCGAGCGCGAGCCAGTAAACGGAAACGTCTCCGATCCGCTCGACGACGCCGACGACCCAGTCCCAAAGGCCACCGAGAACGTTGCCGCTGGCGATCACTGCGCTCCGGACCGGCGCCCGTCGAGTTCCCCGCCGGGCTCCGTGAACCGAACGATCACATCGGTGTCCTCAGCCATCGCTTCCCCTTCGTTCGACCAGCTCTGACGACCGCACCCTGTCGGGCGTCGCTGCCAAACCGATGCCAGGCTGGGCCTTGCTACTGCCACGGCGGCCGCTCGCACCCGACGCCGCCGTGAAGCCGGGCGATCCCGCGTACGGTCGGCTGACGTCGACGTAGTTCGACGGCGGAGCGCCCGCGCAACCTGTTCCGCGACAGCTTCAACGTCGATCCCGGCGGTACGACGACCGACGCCGCCCCGCCGCGGCGGTGCCTGGCTGACCAAATGTGACCCGCCGCGGCAGAGAAGGGGCGACGGCTGGCAGCCGTTTGGCAGCGGCTCTGCCCATCGTTCGGCGACGGCTACGAAGGAGAAGACATGTCCGACCGCAACGGAAAGGTGGCACCGATCAACGGCGCGAGGTCGTTGACTGAGACGCCCGTGGGAGGGCGGCGCCTGGTCTTCGGCGCGCTGCTGCTCGTACTGTTCGTCGCAGCGCTCGACCAGACCATCGTCTCGACGGCGCTGCCGACAATCGTCGGCGAGCTGGGCGGCTTCGAGCAGCTCTCGTGGGTGGTGACGGCGTACCTGCTGGCATCGACGGTGGTCGGACCGATCTACGGGAAGCTCGGCGACATGTACGGGCGCAAGCGCGTCCTGCAGGCCGCGCTCGTGATCTTCCTCGCCGGCTCCATGTTGTCCGGGTTCGCCGGGAGCATGCTGGAGCTGATCGTCTTCCGAGCGGTGCAGGGACTCGGCGGCGGCGGCCTGATCGTCGTCTCGATGGCGGTCGTCGGGGACATCGTCGCGCCGCGCGAGCGCGGCCGCTACCAGGGCCTGTTCGGCGGCGTCCTCGGCGTCGCGGTCGTCGCCGGCCCGCTGCTCGGCGGCTTCTTCGTCGACAACCTCTCCTGGCGCTGGATCTTCTACATCAACCTGCCGCTCGGCCTCGTCGCGCTGGCGGTGATCTCGAGCGTCCTCGACTCGCGGCAGGTGACGGAGCGGTGCCGGATCGACTGGCTGGGCACGCTCGTGCTCGCGGCGGGGCTATCGGGGGTCATCCTCTACACGAGCCTCGGCGGGACGAGCTACGCCTGGGACGCGCCGTGGATGCTCGTGATGATCTCCGCCAGCGTTGCGCTGCTCGCGCTCTTCCCGCTCGTCGAGGCGCGCGCCGCGGAGCCGATCATGCCGCTCGAGCTCTTCCGCAACGCCACCTTCCGGACGACGAGCGCGATCGGCTTCGTGATCGGGTTCGCGCTCTTCGGCTCCGTGACGTTCATTCCGGTCTACCTCCAACTCGTCAAGGGCTACAGCGCCACCGGCTCGGGGCTGCTGCTGACGCCGATGATGCTCGGCGTGCTGGTGACCTCGACCGCGAGCGGCTACCTGATCTCGCGCTACGGGAGCTATCGCCGCTTCCCGCGCGCAGGCACGGCGCTCGCGGCGGTCGCGCTCTACCTGCTCTCGACGCTCGAGCCGGGAACCCCGACGTGGGTCGCTGCCCTGTACATGCTGCTCCTCGGTCTCGGGCTCGGGCTGGTGATGCAGGTGCTCGTGCTCGCCGCGCAGAACGCGGTCGGCTACCGGCTCCTCGGCGTCGCCACCTCGGGCGCGACGCTGTTCAGGCAGGTCGGCGGCTCGATCGGCGTCTCCGTCTTCGGCGCGATCTTCGCGAACCGCCTCGGCGTGGAGCTCGCGCACCGCCTCCCACCCGGCGCGGACGTCCCGACCGATGCAACCCCCGCCGCGATCGAGCACCTCCCTACCGCGATCAACACCATCTACACCACAGCCGTCGCCGCCGCGCTCCACCCCGTCTTCCAGACGGCGGCCGCCGTGATGGTCGTCGCGTTCGCGCTAAGCTGGCGCCTGCGCGACGTGCCCCTGCGCGAGACGACGCAGGCCCCAGCAGGGGCCTCCGAGCCCGCGCTGCGAGCGCTCGCGGGATCGAGTACCACCGCCGGCTGATGAACGCGTTGACGGCAGATGGGTTGACTCGGCGCTTCGGGGATCTCGTGGCGGTGAACGACCTGACGTTCGAGGTTCCTGCCGGTGGTGTGGTCGGGTTTGTGGGGCCGAACGGCTCGGGGAAGTCGACGACGATCCGCGTCTTGCTCGGTCTGATCGAGCCGAGCGCCGGTTCGGGGACGGTTCTGGGCGAGTCGATTCGGCAGCCGGAGAGCTTCGCCGACCGGGTGGGCGCGCTGATCGAAGCCCCCGCGTTTGTGGGGTCGTTATCGGGGCGGGACAATCTGCGCAGTCTGGCTGCCCTGCGCGGCCTGCCCGCCAAGCGCGTTGACGAAGTGCTCAAGATCGTGGGTCTGGCCGGGCGGGAGCACGACAAGGCCTCGACTTACTCGCTCGGCATGAAGCAGCGGCTGGGTATCGCGGCTGCGTTGCTGCCGGATCCGGAACTGCTGGTGCTCGACGAGCCGATGAACGGGCTCGATCCGGCCGGCATCGTCGAGATTCGCGAGCTGCTCATATCGTTGGCCGCCGGCGGCCGGACGGTGGTGGTCTCCTCGCATCTTCTCGGTGAGCTCCAGGCGATGGTGGACAGCCTGGTCGTGATCCGGTTCGGGGAGCTCGTGTATGCGGGCAGCCTCAAGGGCCTTATGGAGCACGCGACCGAACGGGTGGTCGCAGCGCCGGAGCCGGCATCCGACATGCCCCGCCTGGTCGGGATCGTCGAGGACAACGGCTGGACGTACGAGACCTCCGATGACGAGGTGATCGTCACCATGCCGGGCGAGCGGTCTGCCGATCTGTACCGGGCCACTGCCGCAGCGGGGCTCACCTTGCGAATGCTCAATCCAGAGGCTGACACGCTCGAGACGGTGTTCCTGCGGCTGACCGGTGCGACTGACACTGAGCTGTCCGAAGAGCGTCGCGTCCAGCGGCACGGGAACGGCGGCTGATGCGTGCCTTCCGTTCGGAGCTGATCCGGATTCAGCGGCCGGCATTTCTCTTCGGAGGCATCGGACTGATGGCGCTGTTCGCGGGCATCGTCTCGGTCTTCATCTTCACGTCGGCCGAGAGCGCACCCGCTGCTCCGCCGCAAGCCGGACAGGGCCCCGGCGCGTACACCGTCGCCGAGATCGCCAGCCCGGGCGGCTTCCTCACCGCCCTGCCGACCGTGAGCACGCTGGCCGGGGTGATTTTGCTCGCGCTCTGGGCGATCGCGGTGGCCACCGACTACAGCACGGGACTGATCCGCATCCTCACCCAGGCACATCCGAACAGGACGCGCCTCCTAGGCGGCAAGATCGCCGCCCTAGGCGTCTTCACGCTGCTCGCCACGACCGTGACGACGCTCGTCGTCGTCCTCTTCGCGCGGCCTCTCGCCAAGCTCGAGGGCATCCCGATCGAGGCATGGAAGACCGACTTTGCGTCCGAGCTAGGGAAGGGCTTCTTCGACTTCACGATCGCAGGGCTCGTCTGGGGGCTCATCGGTCTCATGCTCGCCGTGCTCACCCGCAGCTCGGCCATCGCCATCGGCATCGGGCTCGGCTTTCTGCTGGTCGCGGAGGGCCTGATCTCCATCATCGCGCCGAGCGCCAGCTCCTATCTCCCCGGCGGCACGCTGGACACGCTCGCTGCCGGCGGAAACGACCAACTCGCCTGGGGTGCCGCGCTCGGGCTGGTCGTCCTCTACGGCGTCATCGCCGTCATTGTCTCCCTTGCTGTGTTCCGCACCCGCGACATCATCTCCTGACCTGGACCTCGGCCCCGCCAATGGAAGGAGGTGTTAGCCGCCGGGCCTGGCAAGACCGCGGTCTGGCCCGACAATCCTCGGGCCGAGTGTCGTCAGGGCGTTGCCGCTGCCGATGCCTGAACACCATGGCTGCGGTCCCGCGACCCAACGGTTCCTGAAACAGCGGTAGTCGGGTTGTTTTGAGAACTCGCTGAGCCGCACGACCGGGCGCGACTCGGCCCACGGCTGACCATCGCGTTATCGGTGCTTATCAGTAGTCGTGCGGCGGCGCGCCGCCCGGACGTCGAGGTGGCCGGAACGACGATCTGGCCCGAGGCAGCGCCAGGGGGAGCTCGTTGACTCGACCGAGCGGGTGGGGTCGGCCCGGGAAAATGGTTCCCGTCGGTCGACGCCCTTGTCAATGAACGCGCGGCGGCTCATCCAGCATCGGGCGCGCGTGCGCGCGAGGGACAGCCACTCCCACCTGGCCCGGCCGGGCGCGCAACGGCGCAGCGGAAGCGCCAGCGCACAAGCAGCGGGTGAGCGTGCGGCGGGATTGCCGTTGGCGTTCGTCGCCGTCACCTCGAGCCGGAGCGTTCCGCCGGCGTCTGCTCCTGTGGGCTTCGCTCGTGCGCGACGGCGGTGGCAGCGGCGCGGCGCGGTCTGGCATCGGTTTGGCAGCGATGCGCGACAGGTTCTGGTCGTCATCGATGTTCGACTGAAAGGAGTGGCAATGGCTCAGGAAAACGTGGTGGTCGTTCGGTTCACGGAGCCGAGCAAGGCCTACCAGGCGCTGAGCGCGCTGAAGGAGTCGCGACGCTGAGGGTCGCATTGGTCTGGAGTCCGCGGCCGTCGTGGAGCGCACGCCGCAGGGCGAGTTGCGCATCCCGGAGAGCGCCGACAACATCGGTCCCGTCGGCACGGCGAGCGGCTCGCTGATCGGGATGCTCATCGGCGTGCTCGGGGGGCCGGTCGGTGCTCTGGTTGGCTGGGGCGCCGGCGCCCTGATGGGCGGCGCGTTCGACGTGGATCGCGCAGTCACCTCCGACGAGGCGCTCACGGTTCTCGGTAGGGCGATTCCGCCGGACTCGACCGCCGTGATCGCGCAAGTGGTCGAGCCCGCGGTCGAGGTCATCGACGCGGAGATGTCCAAGCTGGGTGGCGAGGTGACCCGCCGGTCGGCCGCCGAAGTCATGGGCGAGCTCGAGGCGGCCGAGGAGGCCGCCGACGCGGCTGCGCGTGAGGCGCGGCGAACCCTGCGCGAGCAGCGCAAGGCCGAGGTCCACGCAGGTGTCGAGGTGCGCGTGGGCAAGCTGAAGGAGAAGCTGCAGGTCTCCTGACGACGCGGGCCGTCTGCCGGGTCGTCGAAGCCCGCCGGCCGAGAGGTCGGCGGGCTTTCGACCTTCACGGGAGCTTGGCAAGCGGGGACGTGACGGCGCGACTCGACGGGACCCTCACTCGGAGTGCGTTGTGCCGGATGACGAACCGGAGCGGCGGTGCGAGATCGATCGCCTCGCCGTCGACTCCGGCGTGGACCGGCGCGGGGGCGGTCACCTCGAGACGCGTCGCGGTCCACGCTCGCCCCGGACTGCGGGCGGGGCCTGGCGCGTCGAGGACGATCACCCCGAGGCGCCCGCAGTCGAGTGTGGGCCGGGTGCCGGGTGCGTGCGGCGGGTCGAGCGCGTAGGGGTTGTTCGACACGAGCACGACGGACGGGTTGCGATGCGCGTCGCCGCGGTCGTCCGCGAGCAGGAGGTCGGCTGCGGCCGCGCTCGGACCGAGTACTTCCGCCGCCGTCTCGAGCAGCGTGCGGGCCTTCGCGTCGCGGTACGTCGGCTGCCGAACGGCCTCGCCGTAGATCCCGAGAGAGACGTTGTTGAGGAAGAGCCGGCCGTTCACCTCCGCCACGTCGATCCGGCGCTCGGCGCCGTTGGTGAACGCGTCGAGCGACCCGATCAGATCGCCGCGATCGATGCCCAGGTCGAGCGCGAAGTGGTTACGGGTGCCGGCGGGGACGCAGACGAACGGAAGCCCGTGTGGAACGGCTGCCGCAGCGACGACGGCGAGCGATCCGTCGCCGCCGGCGACCCCGAGCACGTCCACGCCGCCCGCCACAGCCTCGTCGACCAGCGTGGCCAGCTTGTCGTCTCGGCGCAGGACGATCACCTCGATGCCGCGCTCGCGCGCCCGCTCGGCGAGGCCGACGCGTGTCGCCCTGCCGCCACCGGACTTCGGGTTGACGAACAACACGGGCCGACGCGGCCGGTCCGCGGCGTGCCGGCTTGAATGCGTCATCCGGAGCGACGGAGCCGGAGCGACCGGCGAGGCCGTTCGGTGGGTGGTGGCTCGTGACCGAGCACAAGGACGTCCATGAGCGTGGCAACCGCCGAGGTGAATGGAATCGCGAGGATAACCGCCAATCCGCGCAGGGTCAGGGTGACGAGCGCGCCGTGCCAACGACGTGGCCGCCGGATGCCAGGCGCACTCG